>NZ_CP060828.1:3888750-5197500 GCF_014489635.1 Streptomyces roseirectus
GACGACGATCGAGCCGGGCCCGTTCACGGCGGCGATCGAGACACGACCGTCCCAGCGGGCCAGCCGCTCCTCCACCGCATCCACCGGAAGCGAGACGGAGACCATCCCGCCCCGACCGGACAGAGCCAGCAGGGCCTTGCTCCGCAACGCCACCACCCGCGCGGCATCTTCCAGCGAGAGCGCACCAGCCACCGCAGCCGCCGCGATCTCACCCTGCGAATGCCCGATGACCGCAGCAGGCTCCACACCGTACGAGCGCCACAACGCCGCCAGCGACACCATCACCGAGAACAGCACCGGCTGAACCACATCAACCCGCTCCAACGCGGCCTGATCGTCCAACACATCCAGCAACGACCAGTCCACGTGCGGCTTTAGCGCCTCCGCACAAGCCCGCATCGACTCAGCGAACACCGGCGACGAAGCCAACAGCTCCACCGCCATCCCCACCCACTGCGACCCCTGCCCCGGAAACACGAACACCACCCGGTCGTCAGACCCCGCGACGCCCTGCACCACACCGGTCTCCGTCGCGCACCGGACAAGCCCGGCCAGCCCCTTCCGGAAGCCGGCCGTGTCGGCGGCCATCAACACCGCGCGGTGTTCGAAGGCGGCCCTACCGGTGGCGAGGGAGAAACCGACGTCGACCGGGTTCAGCCCGGGTTCGTCGTCCAGGCGGGACAGCAGACGGGCGGCCTGGTCACGCAGTGCCGCCTCACCGCGCGCGGACAGCACCCAGGGCAGAACACCGGAGGACACACCGGGCTCAGGCGCCGCCTCGACCTCGGGCGCCTGCTCCAGAACGACGTGCGCGTTGGTCCCGCTGATCCCGAACGAGGAGACACCGGCCCGCCGGGGCTCCCCGGTCTGCGGCCAGTCGAGCTGTTCGGTCAGCAGGGAGACGGTGCCGGCCGACCAGTCGACGTGGGTCGAGGGCTCGGTGACGTGCAGCGTCCTGGGCAGCACACCGTGCTGGAGCGCCAGCACCATCTTGATCACGCCACCGACACCGGCGGCGGCCTGGGCGTGCCCGATGTTCGACTTCAACGACCCGAGCAGCAACGGCCGTTCGGCGGGCCGGTCCTGCCCGTAGGTGTCCATGACGGCCTGCGCCTCGATCGGGTCACCGAGGGTGGTGCCGGTGCCGTGCGCCTCGACGACGTCGACCTGTCGGGCGGAGAGCCGCGCGTTGGCGAGCGCCGCGCGGATGACCCGCACCTGCGAGGGCCCGTTGGGCGCGGTCAGCCCGTTGGAGGCGCCGTCCTGATTCACGGCGGAGCCGCGTATCACGGCCAGCACGGGGTGGCCGTTGCGCCGAGCGTCCGACAGCCGCTCCAGCACCAGCATGCCCACGCCCTCGGCGGGCCCGAAGCCGTCGGCGTCGGCGGAGAACGCCTTGCAGCGGCCGTCGGGGGCGAGCCCGCGCTGGCGGCTGAACGAGAGGAACATGCCGGGCGTGGACACCACGGTGACGCCGCCGGCGAGCGCCAGCGTGGACTCGCCGCGCTGGATCGACTGGACGGCCATGTGCAGGGCGACCAGGGAGGAGGAGCAGGCGGTGTCGACGGTGACGGCGGGCCCTTCCAGGCCCAGCGTGTAGGCGACGCGCCCGGACACCACGCTCATGGTCGTGCCGGTGAAGAGGTGGGCTTCGGCGCCGTCCTGGGCCTCGTGGAGCCGGGGACCGTACTCCTGGGCGATCGCGCCGGCGAACACACCGGTGCGGCTGCCGCGCAGGGAGGCGGGGTCGATCCCAGCCCGCTCCAGCGCCTCCCAGGAGGTCTCCAGCAGGAGCCGCTGCTGCGGGTCCATGGCCAGCGCCTCGCGCGGGGAGATCCCGAAGAAGTCCGCGTCGAACCCGCCGACGTCGTGGAGGAAGCCGCCGTGGCGCGTGTAGGTCTTCCCGGCGAGTTCCGGGTCGGCGTCGTAGAGCGCTTCGACGTCCCAGCCCCGGTCGGCGGGGAACTCGGAGATCGCGTCGCCGTCGGACGTCACGAACCGCCACAGGTCGTCGGGGGTGGCGATACCGCCGGGGAAGCGGCAGGCCATGCCGACGACGGCGACGGGTTCGTGCTGCGCCTGCTCGACGTCCTGGAGCTTCTGCCGGGTCTGGTGGAGCTCGGTGGTGACCCGCTTGAGGTACGCGACGAGCTTCTCTTCGTCGGCCATCTACCCGAACACCTCGCGATTCCGATCGGTCCGGCGGTAGCCGGTCATGACATCCCCAGTTCGCTGTCGATGAAGTCGAAGAGTTCGTCGGTGGTCGCCGACTCCAGCCGGGTCTCGACGCCCGCGTCCCCGGTGCCGTCCGTGGTGCCGTCCGCCAGCAGCCCCTGGAGCCGGGCCCGTACTTCGGCGCGGAGGCCGTCGTCCGGGGCCAGCGCGGCGAAGCTGCGTTCGAGCTGGTCCAGCTCCGTCAGCACGGAGGTGGCCGCCGGCGCCTCGTCGGGGAGCAGTTCGGCGCGCAGGTGGGCGGCGAGTTCGGCCGGGGTGGGGTGGTCGAACACCAGGGTGGCGCGCAGCCGCAGTCCGGTAGCCGTGTTGAGCCGGTTGCGCAGCTCGACGGCGGTGAGCGAGTCGAAGCCCAGTTTCTTGAACGTCTGCCCGGCCTCCACCGAGGAGGCGGCGCCGTGCCCGAGCACGGTGGCGGTGTGCTCACGCACCACGTCCAGAACCAACTGGTTCCGGTCCGCTTCGGAAAGCCCGGCCAGCCGCCCGGCCAGCGAGGGAGCGTCCACCGACTGCGCCGCGACGGCGGCGGCACGCCGGGTGGTGGTGCCACGGACGAGCCCGCTCAGCAGCGCGGGAACCCGCTCCTGCGCCCGCAGGGCCCGCGTGTCCAGCCGCATCGGAACGACCGTCGCCTCGGGCCGGTAGACCGCCGCGTCGAACAGGGCAAGCCCCTCGTCCACGGACAGCGCACCCACGCCCATGCGCGACATCCGGCGCACGTCGACGCCGTCCATGTGCCCGGTCATCCCACTCGCCTCGGCCCAGAGCCCCCAGGCAAGCGACACCCCCGGCAGCCCCAACGACCGCCGGTGCGCGGCAAGTCCGTCCAGGAACACGTTCGCCGCCGCGTAGTTCGCCTGCCCAGCACCACCCAAGGTCCCCGACACCGACGAGAACAACACGAACAGCGCCAGATCAAGCCCCGCCGTCAACTCATGCAGGTGCCAGGCCGCATCCACCTTCGGACGCAACACCGCGCCCAGCCGCTCCGGGGTCAACGACCCCACGACACCGTCGTCGAGAACACCGGCGGCGTGGACCACCGCAGTCAGCGGGTGCTCCGCCGGAATCTCGGCGAGCAGCGCGGCAAGCTGATCCCGGTCGGCCGCGTCACACGCGGCAACCGTGACCGTCGCGCCCAACTCGGTCAGTTCATCGCGCAGTTCAGCCGCACCGGGCGCGTCCAAGCCCCGACGGCCGGCCAGCACCAGATGCCGCACACCATGCTCGACGACCAGATGCCGGGCCACCACCCCACCCAGCACACCAGTCGCACCAGTGACCAACGCGGTCCCCGCCGAATCCAGCGCACGCGGCACCGTCAGCACCAGCTTCCCCACATGCCGCGCCTGACTCAGGAACCGCAACGCCTCCGGAGCCCGCCGCACATCCCACCCACGCACCGGCAACGGCCGCAACACACCAGACCCGAACAGCTCGACCAACTCACCCAGCATCTCGGCGACGAGGTCGGGATCGGTGGTGAGCAGGTCGTAGACGCGGTAGGTGACGCCGGGATACTCGGCGGCGACCTGCCCGGCGTCACGGATGTCGGTCTTGCCGATCTCGACGAACCGTCCGCCGTCCCGCAGCAGCCGCAGCGAGGTGTCCACGAACTCCCGGACCAGCGAGTTCAGCACAACATCCAGGCCCGAGGAGAAGGCGTCGGCGAAGTCGAGGGTGCGGGACGAGGCGATGTGATCGTCGTCCAGGCCGAGCGAGCGCAACACGTCCCACTTACCGGGACTGGCGGTACCGAACACCTCGGCACCCCAGTGCCGCGCCAACTGCACCGCGGCCATCCCCACACCACCGGCGGCGGCATGGATCAGCACGGACTCCCCCGCACGCAACCGGGCGTCGTGCCGCAGGGCGTGGTAGGCGGTGAGGAAGACGACGGGCACCGAGGCGGCCTCGGTGAAGGACCAGCCCTGCGGCATCCTGACCAGGAGCCGCCGGTCGGTGATCGCGACGGGCCCGAACGCACCGGTGAACAGACCCATCACGGTGTCGCCGGGAGCGAACCCGGTGACCCCCGGCCCGACCTCCAGCACAACACCCGCGCCCTCACTGCCCAGCACTTCCTGATCGGGCACCATGCCGAGGGCGAGCACCACGTCACGGAAGTTCACACCGGCCGCGCGAATACCGACCCGCACTTCGCCGGCCGCGAGGGGCCGCGCCGCCTCGGGCAGGTCGACCAGGGCCAGGTTCTCCAGGGTGCCCTTCTCGGTGACGTCCAGTCGCCAGGTGGCCGAACCCTGCGGCGGGGTCAGCGTCTCGTGCGCGGCGGGCCGGACCAGCCGTGGCACGTAGACGACGCCTTCCCGCACCGCGAGCTGGGGTTCGTCACCGGCGAGCACGGCGGGCAGAACGGCCGACGCGTCATGGTCGTCGACGTCGACGAGCACGAACCGCCCGGGATTCTCCGCCTGCGCCGACCGAACCAGCCCCCACACCGGGGCATCGGCCAGATCGACCACACCCTTGCCGGGCTCGGCGGCCACCGCGCCCCGGGTGACGAGAACCAGCCGGGACGAGCCGAACCGCTCATCGGCCAGCCACCCTTGGACGAGTTCGAGCGCACGCGCCGTAGCCCGATGGGCCGCTTCAGCGACGGGCAGCCCGACCTCATCGGCGCAGGCCACGAGCACCACGTCAGGAGCCGGATCCCGGGGAAGAGAGTCGAGGTCACCGAAGGTGTCCAGCCCACCCAGCGCCACGCCGAGCTTGAACTCGTCGCCCCCGACCAACGCCCAGACCCCACGCGGTTCCACGGTGTCGGACGGCAGCGTCACCTCACTCCAGTCCACCCGGAACAGAGCCTGCGGCACCCCCGCCCGCACCTGTTCGCCCGCCATGGGCCGCAACGCCAGGGACTCCACCGACGCCACCGGACGCCCGGTCACATCGGCCAGCCGCAACGAGACCGCGTCCGGCCCGGCGGGCGACAGCATGACGCGCGCCTTCGTGGCCCCGGTCGCCTGCAAGGTGACCCCACCCCAGACGAACGGCAGCCGGCACTCCGGCCCTTCACCCACCACAGCGTGCAGAGCGGCATCCAACAGCGCGGGATGCACCCCGAACCGCTCGGCATCCGGCACGAGTTCCGGAGCCAGCTCGACCTCGGCGAACACGTCCTCGCCGGACCGCCACCAGGACTTCAGCCCCTGGAACGCGGGCCCGTAGCGATACCCGAGCTCCGTCCACCGGTCGTAACCACCGTCCCAGTCCACCTCGACGGCACCCGCAGGCGGCCAGACGCTCAGATCGAAGGCGTCACCCGAGCCACTGCCCAGCACACCGGTGGCATGCCGAACCCACTCGGCATCCTCCGAGTCCCCCCGAGCATGCACGGCCAGCGAACGAACACCGGCCCCGTCCTCGGCCCCCACCGACACCCGCAGCACAACCCCACCACGCTCCGGCAGCACCAACGGCGCCTCAAGCGTCAACTCCACCACCCGATCGCACCCCACCTGGTCCCCGGCGCGAACGGCCATCTCCAGGAACGCCGTCCCCGGCAACAACACCGACTCCCGCACCCCGTGATCGGCCAACCACGGATGCGTCGCCAGCGACAACAGCCCGGTCAACACCACACCCCCGGACTCCGGCAACTCCACCGCCGCCCCCAACAACGGATGCCCCGCCTCCCGCACCCCGACCGCCGCGACGTCCCCGACCTGCGAACGCCGGGACTCCAGCCAGTAGCGCTGACGTTGGAAGGGGTAGGTGGGGAGGTCGGTGAGACGGGCCCCGGGGAAGACGGCCGCCCAGTCGACGACGGCGCCGTGCACATGAGCCTCGGCCAGCGACAACAGGAACCGCTCCAGGCCGCCCTCGTCTCGACGCAGCGAGCCGATCGCCGTCACCTGCTCGGACGTCTCCTGAACAGCCATGGCCAGCACCGGGTGGGCGCTGGACTCGACGAAGAGACGGTGCCCCTGCTCGACCAGCAGCCGCACGGTCTCCTCGAAACGAACCGTCTGCCGCAGGTTCCGATACCAGTACCCGGCGTCCAGGACACTCGTGTCAATCGCCTCGACGGTGACGGTCGAGTAGAAGGGGACCTGCGACGGACGCGGGGTGATACCGGCGAGAACCTTCGCCAACTCGCCCTCGATCTCCTCGACATGCGCGGAGTGGGAGGCGTAGTCCACCGGGATCCGCCGAGCCCGGAACCCGTCCGCCTCGGCCTGGGCCAGCAGTTCGTCGAGAGCGTCGACGTCACCGGAGACGACGATCGACCCCGGGCCGTTCACAGCGGCGACCGAGACACGACCGCCCCAACGGACCAGCCGCTCCTCCACGGCATCCACCGGCAGCGAAACGGACACCATCCCGCCCCGGCCCGACAGAGCCAACAGCGCCTTGCTCCGCAACGCCACCACCCGCGCCGCATCTTCCAGCGAGAGCCCGCCCGCCACGGCCGCAGCCGCGATCTCACCCTGCGAGTGCCCGATGACCGCAGCAGGCTCCACACCGTACGAGCGCCACAGCGCAGCCAGCGACACCATCACGGAGAACAACACGGGCTGCACGACGTCGACCCGCTCCAACGCGGCGGCGTCACCCAGCACATCCAGCAGCGACCACTCCACATGCGGCTCAAGCGCCTCCGCACAAGCCCGCATCGACTCCGCGAACACCGGCGACGAACCCAGCAGCTCCACCGCCATCCCCACCCACTGCGACCCCTGCCCCGGGAACACGAAGACGACCTTGCGACCGCCCACAACCCCCTGCACCAGACCAGGAGCCGACGTCCCCTCCGCAAGCGCCACCAAACCCGCACGACGGGCAACCACATCACCCCCCACCACCGCCGCCCGATGCTCAAAAACAGCCCGACCAGCAGCCAGCGAAAACCCCACATCAACCGCACTCAACCCAGACGCCGCATCGACGAACGACAACAGGTTCGCCGCCTGCGCCCGCAGCCCGGCCTCGCTCTTGGCCGACAACACCCACGGCACGGCCCCCACCGGCTCAGCCGGCCCCTCAGAAGCCGCCTCCTCCTCAACCGCCGGCGCCTCCTCAAGGATCACGTGCGCATTGGTCCCACTGATCCCGAACGACGACACAGCCGCCCGCCGAGGCCCCTGCCCCTCCCCCCGCTCCCACTCCACCTGCTCCGTCAACAACGACACCGCACCAGCCGCCCAATCCACCTTGGACGACGGCTCATCCACATGCAGCGTCTTCGGCATGACCCCATACCGCATAGCCATAGCCATCTTGATCACGCCACCAACACCCGCAGCAGCCTGCGCATGCCCGATGTTGGACTTCAACGACCCAAGCCACAACGGCCGTTCAGCAGCCCGCCCCTGCCCATACGTCGCAAGAATCGCCTGCGCCTCGATCGGATCCCCAAGACTGGTCCCGGTCCCGTGCGCCTCAACAACATCAACATCCGCAGCCCCGAGCCCGGCGTTAGCGAGCGCCTGCCGAATCACCCGCTGCTGCGAAGGCCCGTTGGGCGCCGTCAACCCATTGGACGCCCCGTCCTGATTGACCGCAGACCCCCGCACCACCGCCAACACGGGATGCCCATGACGCCGCGCATCCGACAACCGCTCCAACGCCAACATCCCCACACCCTCGGCCCAGGCCGTCCCATCAGCCGAGTCCGAGAACGCCTTGCACCGCCCATCGACAGCAAGCCCCCGCTGCCGGCTGAACTCCACGAACATCCCGGGCCCGGACATGACCGCCGCCCCACCGGCGAGCGCGAACGTGCACTCCCCCTGCCGCAACGACTGCACCGCAAGATGCAGGGCGACCAGCGACGAAGAACACGCCGTATCCACGGTCACCGCAGGCCCCTCAAGCCCGAGCGTGTAGGCAACCCGCCCAGAGGCAACGCTCGCGGTGTTCCCGGTGAGGAGGTACCCGTCATACCCGTCGGCGCCTTCGTACAGCCGAGGCCCGTACTCCTGAGACATGGCACCGACGAACACCCCGGCCCGCCCACCCCGCACCGACCCCGGATCAACCCCGGCCCGCTCCAACGCCTCCCACGAGGTCTCAAGAAGCAGCCGCTGCTGCGGATCCATCGCCGCGGCCTCCCGCGGCGAGATCCCGAAGAACGCCGGATCGAACTCACCGGCATCGTGCAGAAACCCGCCGAACCGGGTGTAACTGGTCCCCGGCCGCTCAGGATCCGGGTCGTACAGCGCCTCGATGTCCCACCCACGATCGGTAGGGAACTCGGTGATCCCGTCCCCACCGGAGACAACAAGCCGCCACAGATCCTCAGGCGAGCTGACGCCCCCGGGAAAACGACAGGCCATCCCCACGATCGCCACCGGCTCATCAACGGCGACCGCCGCGACCTCGTCGCCACCGCTCTCGACACCGGACAGCTCAGCCACCAGCCGCTCGGCGACAGCAAGCGGAGTGGGGTAGTCGAACAGCAGGGTAGGACTGAGCGCCAGCCCAGTAGCCGCACTGAGCTGATCACACAGCTCGACGGACGTCAGCGAGGTGAACCCAAGATCCCGGAACTGCCGATCGACCTCGACCTCGTCGCCACCACCGTGCCCGAGAACAACGGCGATCCGACTGCGCACCAACTCCAGCACCGCCCGGGGCCGCTCATGCGCCGGCAGCCGATCGACACCCCAACGCGAAGGCGCGCTCTCCTGCTCCTCCGCAAGCAGGTGGTCCCCCGGCGTCGAAGAGCCGGCCGAAGCGCCCCCCGCCGTCAGCTCCGCCCAGTACCGACGCCGCTGAAACGCATAGGTAGGCACCGACGCCCGCCGAGCCCCCACCCCCGCGAACACAGCCCCCCAGTCCGGCGACCGCCCGCTGACATGCAGCGCCCCAACCGCAGCGGCAACCGCAACAGCCTCGCCCCGATCAGCACGAAGCGCGGCCACACAGACGGCCCCAGGCGCACACTCCCTGGCCATCCCCGCGAGCACCCCGTCCGGCCCCAGCTCGACCAGGAGCGCACCGTCCCGCTCCGCGAGATGACGAACCCCATCAAGGAACCGAACGGTCTCCCGGACATGCCGAACCCAGTACTCGGGAGAGGTCAGCTCCCCCTCCCGAGCAGGCCGTCCGGTGACATTGGAGATCACCGAAAGCCGCGGTTCATGGAAGGCAAGCGTCTCGGCCACCCGCCGAAACTCCGCCAACATGCCATCCATCAACGCCGAGTGGAACGCATGGCTGACCCGCAGCCGCTTGGTCCGACGCCCCTGTGCGGCCAGTCGCGCGGCGACCTCCAGAACGGCATCGGTGTCACCGGAAAGCACAGTGGAGGTGGGCCCGTTGACAGCGGCGATGTCCACCCCGTCCGTCAGCAGCCCCCGAACCTCCCCCTCGGACGCCTCGACAGCGACCATCGCCCCGTCGGCGGGCAGCGCCTGCATCAACCGAGCCCGAGCGGCGACAAGAGCAGCGGCATCCGCCAGATCCAGCACTCCGGCGACATGCGCGGCGGCCAGTTCCCCGATGGAGTGCCCGGCAACAGCGTCAGGCCGCACACCCCACCGCTCGAACACCCGAAACAGCGCCACCTCGATGGCGAACAGCGCGGGCTGCGCGTAACCGGTCTGATCAAGAAGTTCCGCGTCCCCCTCGAACACAAGCTGCTTCAGAGGACGATCCAGGTGAACGTCGAGCGCGGCGCAGACCTCATCGAAGGCTTCGGCGAACTCCGGCAGTTCGGCATGAAGCTCACGCCCCATGCCCGCCCGCTGGGACCCCTGCCCACTGAACAGAAAGGCGACGGGAACGTCGGCGGCCTTGCCCTGAAGCACCCCGCCGGCCGGCCGCCCCTCGGCCAGCGCGGCAAGCCCGGCGCGCAGGTCCGCGAGATCCGTACCGACCAGAACGGCGCGATGCTCGAAGGCGGTCCGCGCGGTCGCCAGCGTGTGGGCGATATCGACCGGCTGAGCCCCGGGAACGGCGTCGAGGTGAGCGAGCAGCCGCTGCGCCTGCCCCCGCAGCGCGGGTTCGGTTCGCGCCGACAACACCCACGGCACCACGGAACGAGCGGACTCGACGGGCTCACCGACCTGAACAGCCCCAGACTCCCACTCCGCAAGCAGGACGTGGCAGTTGGTCCCGCCCATCCCGAAGGAGCTGACCCCAGCGACCAACCGCCGATCCGGCACCGGCCAGGCCCCCGCCTCGGTCCGCACCGCGAGGTTCAACTCCCCCAGCGGAATACGCGGATTGGCCTGCCGGAAGTTGAGACTGGGCGGCAGCTCCCGCCGCGCCACACTGAGGACGGCCTTGATGAGGCCGACAATGCCCGCGGCCCCCTCCAGATGCCCGACGTTGGTCTTGGCGGACCCCACGAACAGCGGTTGCCCGGCGTCCCGCCCGGCCCCGAACACCGCCCCCAGCGCCTCCGCCTCGATGGGATCGCCGACCCGCGTCCCGGTCCCGTGCAGCTCCACGTACTGCACGTCCGCCGGGTTGACCGCAGCACGACGGCACGCCTCACGCAGCACCGCCTCCTGGGCGGCGGGGCTGGGCACGGTCAGGCTCTCGGTCCCACCGTCGTTGTTGATGGCGCTGCCACGGATGACGCAGTACACCGGGTCACCGTCGGCGACGGCCGCGGCGAGCGGCTTGAGCAGCACCGCCCCGCCACCCTCACCACGCACGTACCCGTTGGCGCGCTCGTCGAAGGTGAAGCTGCGCCCGTCGGGTGACAGGCCGCCGAACCGGGCGGCGCCGAGGGCGGTTTCGGGGGCCAGGTTGAGGTTGACGCCGGCGGCGAGCGCCAGGGTGGACTCGCCTCGGCGCAGGCTCTCGCAGGCGAGGTGGACGGCGACCAGCGCGGAGGACTGGGCGGTGTCCACGACCATGCTCGGGCCGTGCACGCCGAGGAAGTAGGAGAGCCGGTTGGCGATGGCGCTGCGGTGCGAGCCGGTCAGGGTGTGCTGGTCGATGTGTCCGGCGCCGCCGCCGTGCAGGAGTTTGGCGTAGTCGTCGGAGGCCGCGCCGACGAAGACGCCGAGCCGGGTGCCCCGGAGGGTGGCCGGTACGACTCCGGCGTCTTCGAGGACTTCCCAGCCGAGTTCCAGCATGAGCCGCTGCTGGGGGTCCATGGCTTCGGTTTCACGTGGAGAGATACCGAAGAAGGCGGCGTCGAAGGTGTCGACCCGGTCGAGGAACGCGCCGAACCGGACGGCGGGTTCCGCCGTCGCGGCGGCCGTGTCCCAGCGGTCGGCCGACGTGGTGACGGCGTTCTGGCCGCTGGTGAGCAGCCGCCAGAACGCCTCCGGGTCGGCCGCGCCCGGCAGTCGGCAGGACAGCCCGATGACGGCGATGTCATCGGCGTCCGGGGTGGTCGCTGGCACGCTGCCGGTGGTCATCTACTTCCCCTTGCCTTGGGCGCCGGCCATGGTCTTCGCCCGGTCGTCCGCCCTGCGGGTCACTTCGTGGCCGCGCTGCACGCTGAGCCGCACGACGTCGCAGACCCGCCGGATGTCCTCGCGGGAGACGGTGGGGCCGGTGGGCAGGGCGAGCACCTTCTGCGCGAGCCGTTCGGTGTGCGGCAGGGTGACCGGCCGTTCCGAGCGGTAGGGCTCCATCTCGTGGACGCCGGGGGAGAAGTACCGCTGGCACACCACGTTCTCCGCCCGGAGGACGTCGCCCAGGAGGTCGCGGTGCAGGCCGGTGACGGCGGCGTCGACCTCGACGATCAGGTAGTGGAAGTTGTTGCGCTCGGCCCGGTCGAACTCGACGACCTTCAGCCCGGCGACCCCGGCCAGCTCGGACCGGTAGATCTCATAGTTGGCCTCGTTGTGCCGAACCGTTTCGTCGAAGGCGTCGAGCGAGGTCAGGCCCATCGCGGCGGCGGCTTCGGTCATCTTCCCGTTGGTGCCCGCCTCCGTGGAGACCCGCCCCTGGTTGAAGCCGAAGTTGTGCATGGAGCGGATCCGCTTGGCCAGTTCCTCGTCGTCGGTGACGACCGCGCCGCCCTCGAACGCGTTGACGACCTTGGTGGCGTGGAAGCTGAACACCTCGGCCTGCCCGAACCCGCCGATCGGCCGCCCGTCCGACGTGCAGCCCAGCCCGTGCGAGGCGTCGTACAGGAGCTTGACGCCGTGTTCGGCCGCGACCTTGGCGAGCTGGTCGACCGCGCTCGGCCGGCCCCACAGGTGGACGGGGACGATCGCGCTGGTCTGCGGGGTGATCGCCGCTTCGACCAGGGCGGGGTCCAGGCAGCCGGTGACCGGGTCGATGTCGCAGAAGACCGGGGTCAGGCCCAGCCAGCGGAACGCGTGCGCGGTCGCGGCGAAGGTCAGCGACGGCATGATGATCTCGCCGGTCAAGTCCGTTGCGCGGGCGAGGAGTTGCAGAGCGACGGTCGCGTTGCAGGTGGACACGCAGTACCGCACACCGGCGAGTTCCGCCACCCGGCCCTCGAACTCGCGTGCCAGCGGACCGCCGTTGGTCAGCCACTGATGATCGAGCGCCCAATTCACGCGATCGAAGAATCGAGTTCGGTCACCTATGTTGGGTCGCCCCACATAAAGTGGCTGCAGGAACGCCGAAGAGCCGCCGAACACAGCGAGATCGCCAATATTGCGTTTCATTGCACACCTCCCCCGAAGCACGCGTAAAGAATCACGGTATTAATGGCGGACAGCACGCCTAGCGGCACCCTCGTAAAACCCGGAATACGTCCGGGAACGGGGCGAACATCCGCGTACTCGCGGTTCCACTAGGCTTTGGAAGCGCCGACTCGACTCTGAGCACGGCGACAGGACATTCCCTGCCGTCTGAATCACCGAGGGCAGGAACGGAAGATGTTGTGTTCAACAAGAAACGTACGCTGTGCGGGCAGCGGGGTGCCGCGCACACGGGCCCCACGCGGTCGACGCGGGTCGGGGCGATTCCGGGCAGATCGATGCGGACAGGCGCAGATCTGCCCCGTCAGGGTCGTGCGGTCAGTGCTTGCGGCGCCAGTAGACGCCGGTGACGTCCACGGTCTCGATCGGCTCCTCGATACCGTGCTTGTCGCGGTAGTCGTGGACGGCCTGCTTGCATGCCGGGATCGCGTAGTCGTCGATGATCGCGAAACCGCCGACGGAGAGCTTGGGGTAGAGGTTGACCAGCGCGTCCATGGTCGACTCGTACAGGTCGCCGTCCATCCGCAGGATGGCGAGCTTGTCGATGGGCGCGGTCGGCAGGGTGTCGGCGAACATGCCGGGCAGGAACTTGACCAGGTCGTCGAGGAGGCCGTAGCGGGTGAAGTTCTCCCGCACCTGCTCCTCGGAGCAGCCCAGCACCCAGTTCAGGTTGTGGAACTGCATGTCCTGGTCGAGCGGGTGGCTCTCCTCGGAGGTCACCGGGACGCCGGTGAACGAGTCGGCGAGCCAGACGTTGCGGTCCTCGACGCCGTGGGCCTTGAGCAGCGCGCGCATCAGGATGCAGGCGCCACCGCGCCACACACCGGTCTCGATGAAGTCGCCGGGCACGCTGTCGCGCAGGACCTGCTCCACGCACTCCTGAATATTGTCCAGGCGGCGTCGGCCGATCATCGTGTGCGCGACCGACGGAACGTCAAGGCCGGCTTCACGATGGTCGACGTCGAAAGTCCCACGCTTTTCGGCGGAGCCTTCCGCATCCGGCCGCATCGTATCCGCTTGGGTCTTGTCGAGAACGTTCATCCCGTACGGGAAAGTCGGACGGTCCTCATAGATCGTGTTGGAGAGGACCTTCTTTATCAGGTCGACGTAAAGCGAATACGTGTCAATCGACAAAACAACCCCCGGATTCAAATCTGCCCTGCCGCTTTGCACACACACCCTAACAGCGGCCTCTGGGAGGGGTCAACGAACAACTTTCACTGCTCACGCAATCAAACTCACCGCCGCGATTACTGAGCACATACGGGCCGGCGCCACCGGACACACCCTAAAGAGATCGGCTGGATAAAGGCGTTTGGGCTGGAAGTAGCCGGTCCACCGATGCGCACCTGCAACCCCGCAACCAGCGCTCCTGGGGATCCACCGCCCCCGACCCGCCCAACCCCTTGCCAGACCACCCACACGATGAGAAGTATCAATCCAGCCAACTGGGAAACCCGCCGAAATCACCCCATCGCCCCATGCGCGCCCCAGCCACCCGCACGCCCCGGACGACACCGGAGTTAACAATGCGTATGCGTCGCGTAATGAGATCCGCCGAACCTCCGGCGATCCCTACGGAAAGTAACCGCCCAACCGACAGGATCCACCCACCCCTTAAACGGGACACAAGCATCCAGTGCCCCGCAAACTCGCGCCACCCCTACTGCTGCTTCTCGCACCCCTGACCTCACCCCAGCTCAGGGCAGCTCCTCCCCCAGCGCCTCGTGCAACGCCTCCGCCACCCCGGACGGATCGGCGCGCGGGTCGAAAAGAGGGGAGAGTTTGTCAATAAGGGTCTGGGTGACCGCGCCGTAGAGCGGAGTGCGGGGCCGCTGGACGGCGGTGCGGAGAGCGGGCAGGAGGATGTCCCGGCTGAAGCGAACCTGATCGGCGGTCCACGGGACGGCACTCTCCGCGGTGTGCCGCCCGGCGGACGGAGCGACGTGAGTACAGCGGGCCGCCTCCCCGTAGGCGGATTCCCGGGTCGCGGCGAATCCCGCCTGGAGCAGACAGCGTTCACTGTCGGCGTCGGTGAGGAAACGGATCAACTCGACGGTCTTGTCGGCCTTCTCCTCGGACACGGAACGCGTCATCGCGAGGTTCTGCCCACCCAGCACCGCCTTGCCGGGCAACGGCGCCACCCCGAGGTCGTCCTTGAACGCCGAGCGCAACGAGGGATACGCGTAAGGCCAGTTGCGCAGGAACGAGGTCCGCCCCTGCGTGAAGTCACTGAGCGAGTCGTCCTCGTTGGAGGTGTACGCGTCCCCGAGGACATACGCGGACGTCGTCCGCCTGCGCAACTCCGCGACACCGGACGCCAGTTGCTCCTCCGTGGCCTGATACCTCCCCCGTTCGTCGGTGATCCGCAACCCCTCGACGGCGGAGGCGAACGCCTCGACCGCGTTGACGGTCCGCCCTTCGTACGGCGCGAGTTGAGTCGTCCACCCGGCCTTCCACCCCGGCGGACTCTTCCGACTCAGCCCATCGATCACGGCGGCCAACTCGTCCCAGCCCCACCCGGCCCCGGCCTTGAGCTCCCCCACCTGGTCCCGCCGGTAATACAGCAGCCCGACATCACTGTTGAACGGCACCGCATACCGCTCCCCACCCCAGAACGACGTCCCGTCGACGGTCCCGATCAGATCACCGGCCTCACTCACGGCCTCCTCCGGCAACCGCCGCACAAGCCCGGCAGCGGCGAACTCCGGCACCCAGGTGACATCGAGATTGACGACGTCGTAATGAGCGCTCCCCGACTGCAACGCCCCCAACAACTGGCTACGTTGCTGATCCGCCGACCCCGGCAGCTCGACGAGCCGCGCCTTGACCCCACCCGCCCCCTGCCGCGCGTTCCACGCGTCGATCAGCCGCTGCCGGATCCCATCGGTGACGTCCCGCCCACTGGCGACGACGATCGTGTCGGGCTCCGGATCGACGGGCCCGGCAGGAGGAGCCGATTCGGTACAGGCGGCGAGAGCGGCGAACGCGAGGAAGCCGGCGAGAAGGGGCCGGACAGAACGAGGCACGCGAGGTGGGACGCGCCACCGCCCCTCACCACGACCACGACCCCCCATCACTCCTCCCCTGTTCCCGTACGCCCGACCTCGTCCCGCAGCGCCGCCGCGAGATCGTCCCCCGGATCCAGACAACGCCCCTCGGAGGCAACGGAGATGAGAGCGTCGGCCCGTCCCGCCTCACACCCCCCGGTCGCCAACGACACCATCGTCACCGGCACCCCGGACTCACGGGCGATCCCGAGAAGATCGTCCAAGTCCCGCCCGGAAAGCCGACTGTTGTCCTCGTCGTCGGTCAAGTACACGATGAGCTGGGGAAGTTGAGTGTCGGTCCCCTGCCGACGCATGAACGCGAGCGCATCCCGCAACGCCCCGCGCGGATCCGCCTCCGCGTCCCGAACTCCCGCCCGCTGCAAGGCACTCAACGCCTTCTCGGCATCACCGCGCTTGTGCCGCTTGAAGGGCAATACCTCGGCGTGGTTGGCCCCGGAGGTCCCGGCAACAGCCCACACCCCATACGTGTCCTTCTCCCCGAGCCCACCCAACGACTGCTGCACAAGACCGGGCCCGCCACTCGCCCCCTGCCAGAGGTTGTCCATCGACCCGGAACTGTCGAGCAGGAACAACACCTGCCCAGGCCCACGCGCATTGCGGTACCGATCGAGCGCGGACCCCATCGCGGACGCCTCCGCGAGCCGCCCCAGATCACCGGGCTCAGGCAGCACCCCCGGCGGCGCGGCACCAAGAAGCCGATGCCCGGGCTCGGGCGACCGGAACCCATGCGCCCCGAGCACCGCCCGCCCGTCCGCACCGCCCAACCAACTCCGGAACCGGCTGACGGCGGCAGCCCGCGCCGCCGCGTCCCGATCCCCGTCGTCCCACGTCACCCGCACGAAGGTGGGCGCGAGCCCGGGAACGTCGTTCGGATAGAGAGCCGTACGCGGCACCCAAACCCCCTGAGGACACGCACCCTGCAAGGCGAACTCCGGTACGAGGACGGCGCTCTCGGTGTCGGCACACAGCGACTCGGCGGCGGTACGCGGGAGTTGACCGGAGTCCGCGACGAGCCGTTCCCCGGCGCGAGCGTCACCGGAATCGGCGTACAGCCCCTGCGTCGCGAGCAACGCGGAGTCGGTGAACTCCGGGTCCGGACGCCGGACTTCGGCACCCCGGCTCTCGGACTCGCCGATCATCCGGACAAGCGAGCTGCTGGTACGGGCGTCGAATCCGGTAGCGGGCGTGGCGAGCACGACGGGCGAGTACGCCAACGGCCCATCGGCGGGGTCGAGATGGGCGAACGTCCGGTCGTCCTGCTCCAGTGTGACGCGGTCGATGTCGGCACGGGTGGCAGGAACCCAGACGTCCGGCTGAGGGCCGATGTCACGCTGAGGATCCTCGTTGCCTTTCGGCCGCTGCCAGGGGTCGGTGCTGCGCCGCAGGGCGGTGACGACATCGGCGGCGCGGGCGCTGTAGACCCCGATGCCGGTACTCCTGCACCCCGCCTCGGAGTTGGCGCCCGACGCGGTGTACGCGTGCGCGGCGGCGGTCAGGGCGGGTTCGAGGTCGGGATCGGTGAGGACACGCAGGTGCAGGGGCGGGGCGCAGGCGGGGTCGTCACCGACGAGCACGAAGAGAGCGAAGGCACCGGCCGCGGTGGCGGCGAGGGTGAGAAGGAGGGTGAGGGAGAGCCGGGTAACGCGACGGACCAACTGACGTACGGAGAAGGCCCGTTTCCCCGGCTCCCGGTACACCGGCCTCTCCAGACCCCCCGGCTCCTCCTGAGGCATGGGCCCCGGCACCCCGGCCGCCCCCAACAACACGTCCTCCCCCTGCTCCCACTCCGCCTGCGGCGCCTGTACGTCCTTACCGACGGGCAGGGGGACGTTCGCGACCCGCATCCGCCGCTTCAGTTCCTCGTACAAGCCCGACAGCCATAACTCACCGTTCACGCCCAGCACTTGGACCAGCTCATGGGTGAACGGCGTCGGCCCGCCGGGGTTGATGGGGCGGTCGGTCTGGAGGCGGTTGGGCTGGACGCTCATCAGGAGCAGGATCTCGCGGCGTCGCCGGTGATCGTCGAGGCGAGACCAGATGCTGGCCGCGTTGCCCGCGTAACAGCAGTCGAGGATCACCAGCACGCGTTTGGCACGGCTCGCGGCGAGTTCGGCGAGGACGTCACTGAAGCGAACGGCACCGGGGAACGCGTCGCCGGGGAGAACACGGGCGTTGCGCATCTGGAGGAAGAGTTCGTTCTCGTACACCGGCACGACGCCGTGCCCGGCGAAGTAGAAGAGCAGCAGCCCTTCCGTGTCCTGGGTGACCTTGCGCAGCGCCTCCGAGAACTCGTCCTGCGAGGGGGAGTCCTTGACGCGGACGCAGTCGCCGTCCGGCGGGAACACCCCGCTGCGGCGCAGGACGTCTTCGAGCTGTTCGCGGTTGTCCTTCACGGCCGGCAGAGACCCGGCCACCCCGTTCTCGTCGCCGCCCGTGCGGATGTGGTCGTACGTGTCGACCCCGACGATCAGCGCCCGATTCCCCCTGTCGCGGGGGTCGAAGCCGCTCACCGGCTAGTCCTGGTCGGGATCCAACGGCTCGACGAGCGGATCAGGAAAGGTGGTTCCGCGCTCGACCTGTCGCCGGTTCTCCTTCCAGGAGTCCACGGACCGCTTGGTCCACCCCAGCAACGTCCCGGTGGTCACGGCCCCTTCGAGGATCCGGATCACCAACTCGACGTCGACCCCCATGTGTTCGCGCCCGGCACTGTCCCGGGAACGCTCCTCGATCTTCAACCCCCCCTCCAGCACCAGTCGCCTCAGCGGCTCCTCTCTCTCCAACCACGCCTTAAGCGCCCCGACGTCACGCCGGTTCCCGTCCACCCGAACCCGCACACCCGATCCGGCAACAGCATCCCCGTCAGACATGCACCCCATGATGGCACCGGGAACGCGACGGGGGGAGCGTTTGAACACACCCCCCGCAGACGAACGCGTTCAGCTCACCGAGAGGCAGCGTGCGCAAGAAAAACCGACCAGGTCAGGGGGTCGACCTGGAAGGTAGGGCTGTCCGCGAGTTCGGCCCGACCCCGAGGAAGACGGTGTGGGCGGAGATCACCCTCGCCCCCCACCGGAACGCGGAAACCGACGCGTCGGCGAACGACCCCCTCACGACCGGGAGTTCGGCCGCGCCCAAGGTCAACCACCTGTAAGTACCGGGGGAGAAAGTACCTCTCCAAACCCCCTCCGTCCCCCAAACGCGAATTCTGTGAACTTCCCGTGAAGGCATGGATTCCGCACCCAAGAGCTGCTTTACGCTCAGCGCACACACGTAAACGGCCCCCGCCGGGACTACCGATCCCGAGCGAGGGCCTAGCCACCAAGAAAGACAGCACCTTCCCCGATGGTTGAAGAGAACATTAGCGTGCCCACGCACGCCCACCTCCCCCTCCCCGCCGATTTCGCGCCGCGCGGCGTCACCCACGTCACCGTCCGCCACCGCGACTGCTTCACGATCATCGGCAACCACCTCGCGCAGCACACCCACCTCAGCCTCACGGCCATCGGCCTCGCGACCTACATCCAGTCCATCCCCACCGGCACCCGCGTCGACATCAAGACCCTCGCCGACCGCTTCCCCGAGGGCGAAGTCCGCATCGCCACCGCCCTCCGCGAACTGGAAACCCACGGCTACCTCCGCCGCATCCGCACCCGCCTCCCCTCAGGCAACGTGGTCACCCGAACGGTCTCCTACAACAACCCAGGCACACCCCACCCCCCACCACCCCCGGCGTCACCCCCACCGCCACCGCCCCCCACCGAAGAACCCCCCACGCCCCCAACTACCCCCACCGAAGGCCCCTCCACGCCCCCACCCACCCCCACCCCTCTCCCCCTCCCCACGCCCAAACCCCCACTCCCCACCCCCACCCACGACAACCCCGAACACCGCGAGTTGGCAGAAGCCCTCCTCACCACCCTCCACCTGACCGACGCCCGCCTCCTCCTCCGCCGCAAAGACATCGCCACCCTCACGCCGGCAGTAGCCACCTGGCTCGAACGCGGCATCCCCCTCCAATCAATCCGCGCCGCCCTGACCACCACCCTCCCCACCCCCCTCCACCACGCCCCCGCCCTCCTCTCCCACCGCCTCACCGAACACCTCCCCCCACCCCTCCCCGAACTCCCACCCCGCCCCCACCCCCTAACCCCCTGCGAATCCTGCGACCGAGCGATCAGAGCCCCCCAGGGTTCCCACTGCCGCGACTGCCGTCCCGAACATCTGGAGGCCGCCTAGCATGAAAGCGACGATCCTTGCCCCCGGGCACAGACGAGGAGCGAGCGCCATGACCATCGCACCGGACGACGCGCGACAGCAGGACACCTCACGCCACTACCAAGCCATGAGGGACCTCCTGGACTCCATCGACGACACCCTCCCCGGCAAATTCGAGATCACCAAGGAAGGGATCGTCCACAGCATGATGGCGCCCGTCGGCCCACACGAGTTGACCCTCCTGCACCTGCGAAAGCGCCTGGAAAAGGTGATGCCGGAGGAGAACGTCGCCCACACGGGCGAGCCGGACCTGGAGGACGAGTCCGAGGGCATCCTGCGCCGCCCCGACCTCATGGTGATCGCCTTGGCCGACATGGAAGTCCCAGGAACCTTCGACCCTCGCACCCTCATCGCCGCTGTCGAAGTCGTCTCCCGCTCCAACCCCGACAACGACTGGGTCGGCAAGACACGCGACTACCCCTTGATGGGCATCCCCACCTACGCCATCTTCGACCCCCGCACCGCCACCGGCGCCGTCTTCACCGACATCCACCCCACCCCCACGGGCCCCCGCTACGCCACCCGCAAGGACTTCGTCTACGGCGAAGACGTCACCATCGCCGACTGGACCATCTCCACCAAGGACCTGCCCCGCTACGACCAGTAACCCCCACCCGACCACCACCAGGCACCCCCATGCCCACCTCCCCACACCCCACCCTCCCTCACCCGAGCCGGATCCCCCGCCCCGCCCACACCCCGGACGCCCTCCGCGCCGCGCTGGCCCGCCTCGCCCCCGCCCGCCTCGACGAGATGCAGGCGACCAAGGACGACGCCTTCGCGGAGGCCGTCGAGTGGCGATCCCTCACCCCCGTGCAGAGCTGGATCCTCACCTGGGCCAGAGAAATCGAGATCGCCCGCCGCCCCGCCCTCTCCGCCCGCTACGCACAGGCCAAGGCCCACTTGGAAGACCCGGACCCGCTGATGGCCAAGGAAGCCCTGGAGGAACTGAGCGCGGTCCTGAACGAGGCGACGAGGGACGCACGAACGTGAGCTGGAAGTAGGCCCCGCAGCCTCCCGTCCAACCCCTCCCCCCCTCTCCCCCTACCCCCCAACCCTCCCCTGCCGAGCGAACGCCGACTCCAACCCCCGCTTCACCACCCCCGCCAACGGCCGCTCCACCCACCGATGAACGCCATAGCTCAACACCAGGAACCCGGCGAGGACGACCAGGATCAGCACGCGCGCATCCATCTCACTCCGCAGCCGGTTGATGACGGTCGTCCCGGCGGCGTAATGCATCAGGTAGAGCGGATACGTCAGCGCCCCCGCAGTCACCAGCCACTTCCCCCGCACCCAGTCCAACTTCCCCGACGCGATGGCGACCATCACGAGCAGGAACACGGTGAAGATGAGGACGGCCCCCCGCCACCCGGACACCCCCTCGACCGTGTCGATCCGCGTCCCGATCTCCTTCTGCCCCATGAGCCAGGAGAGCCCGAGGATCCCCCAGAGCAGCAGATCCTGCCCGAACCGGTACATGAGATAGAGCGCGAGCCCGGCGATGAAGTACCAGGCCCCGTCGGGATTGGCGATCAGCCGCAGCGGCGGAAACCCGACGACCGGCGTGAGCATGGCCACCGCGCCCCAGACGCAGCAGAAGAGCACGACCCGGCGATAGGTGAGCCCGAAGGCGACGACCACCAGGAAGAGGAGATAGAACCGCAGCTCGGCCCAGAGGGTCCAGTACACCCCGTCGACATTGCCCACCCCGGACCCGGACTGGAGCATGGTGAGGTTGAGCAGCACGTCCCGAGCCGCCAGCCGCTCCCAGACCCCGGGAAACGCGGCAAGCACCCCGGTGGTGAACAGCACCCCGAACCAGTAGGCGGGATACAGCCGGATCACCCGGGAGACGAAGAACTCCCGGGGCGAACGCCCCCAGCAGGACATGCAGATCACGAACCCGCTGATGACGAAGAAGATCTCGACGCCGATCCAGCCGTACGAGGCGACCCGGAACACGCTCGGCATGATCTCGGAGACGGGCCGCCCCCAGATGGGATTCCCGGGACGGTCCGCACGGGCCGTCCCGGCGAAGTGATGCAGCGCGACGAAGAGCGCGGCGAACAACCGAAGCCCGTCGAGAACGTACAGCCGGGGCCGCCGCCCGACCGCGGCCGGCACCGCCAGCGGCTGTGAACGAGGAGTGAAGGTCAGGCCAGTCATTGACCGTCACCTTACGGAGCCCACAACTACCGCACAGGGCGCAGAACCCCCATACACCCCGTAACTCCAGATGAACAGATGGACAAATGAAGAAGACCCGCACGACCAAAGTCGTGCGGGTCTCCCCAGATGCCTCAGGGCAGCAAGGTCACTTCGTGATCTTGGTGACCTGGCCGGCGCCCACGGTCCGACCACCCTCACGGATGGCGAACTTCAGGCCCTCCTCCATGGCGACGGGCTGGATCAGCTCGACCGTCATGTCGGTGTTGTCGCCCGGCATGACCATCTCGGTGCCCTCGGGGAGGGTCACGACGCCGGTCACGTCCGTCGTACGGAAGTAGAACTGCGGGCGGTAGTTGTTGAAGAACGGGGTGTGACGACCACCCTCGTCCTTCGACAGGATGTACGCCGTGGCCTCGAAGGAGGTGTGCGGCGTGACCGAGCCCGGCTTGATGATGACCTGGCCGCGCTCGACGTCCTCGCGCTTGATGCCACGGAGGAGCAGACCGACGTTCTCACCGGCCTGGCCCTCGTCGAGCAGCTTGCGGAACATCTCGATACCGGTGACCGTGGTGGTGGTCTTCTCGGTCTTGATGCCGATGATGTCGACGGTCTCGTTGACCTTGAGGACACCACGCTCGATACGACCGGTGACGACGGTGCCACGACCGGTGATCGTGAAGACGTCCTCGATCGGCATCAGGAACGGCTTGTCGACGTCACGCTCGGGCTGCGGGATGTTCTCGTCGACGGCCTTCATCAGGTCGAGGACGGTGTTGGCCCACTTCTCGTCGCCCTCAAGGGCCTTGAGCGCGGAAACCTGGACGACCGGCAGGTCGTCGCCCGGGAACTCGTACTCGGAGAGGAGCTCACGGACCTCGAGCTCGACGAGCTCCAGGATCTCCTCGTCGTCCACCATGTCGGCCTTGTTCAGGGCGACGACGATGTACGGAACGCCGACCTGGCGGGCCAGGAGCACGTGCTCCTTGGTCTGCGGCATCGGGCCGTCGGTGGCGGCGACCACGAGGATCGCGCCGTCCATCTGCGCGGCACCGGTGATCATGTTCTTGATGTAGTCCGCGTGACCCGGGCAGTCGACGTGGGCGTAGTGACGGGCATCCGTCTGGTACTCGACGTGCGCGATGGAGATGGTGATACCGCGCTGACGCTCCTCGGGCGCCTTGTCGATGTTGTCGAACGCGGTGGCCTCGTTCAGGTCCGGGTACGCGTCGTGCAGCACCTTGGTAATGGCGGCCGTGAGGGTCGTCTTACCGTGGTCGATGTGACCGATGGTGCCGATGTTGACGTGCGGCTTAGTCCGCTCGAACTTCGCCTTCGCCACTGGGGTCCTCCTGAAGTGGTTCTGTACGCCTTGGATTCATCGGCGCCAGGTGATCTTTGCTGTTGGGTCCCGGGCCCCGGGCCGTTCCGCCACGAATGCGGAGGAACGACCCGTGAGACACCGGGGTCAAGCCTACGGCGTGCGAACGCGGTGCGTTACTCGCCCTTGGCCTTCGCGATGATCTCCTCGGCGACGTTCCGCGGAACCTCGGCGTAGGAGTCGAACTGCATGGAGTAGCTGGCCCGGCCGGACGTCTTGCTGCGCAGGTCGCCGACGTAACCGAACATCTCCGAGAGGGGCACGAGGCCCTTCACGACGCGGGCACCGGCCCGCTCCTCCATGGCCTGGATCTGGCCACGGCGGGAGTTGATGTCGCCGATGACCTCACCCATGTAGTCCTCGGGAGTGGTCACCTCCACCGACATCATCGGCTCCAGGAGGACGGGACCGGCCTTGCGGGCGGCCTCCTTGAACGCCTGGGAACCGGCGATCTTGAACGCCAGCTCGGAGGAGTCGACCTCGTGGTAGCCACCGTCGAGCAGCGTGACGCGGACACCCGTCATCTCGTAGCCCGCGAGGATGCCGAACTGCATGGCCTCCTGAGCACCGGCGTCCACCGAAGGGATGTACTCCTTCGGGATACGGCCACCGGTGACCTTGTTCACGAACTCGTACGACGTGTCGCCGCCCTCGATCGGCTCGATCGAGATCTGCACCTTGGCGAACTGACCGGTACCACCGGTCTGCTTCTTGTGCGTGTAGTCGACCCGGTCGACGACCTTGCGGATCGTCTCACGGTAGGCGACCTGCGGCTTGCCGACGTTGGCCTCGACCTTGAACTCACGGCGCATACGGTCGACCAGCACCTCGAGGTGCAGCTCGCCCATGCCGCCGATGATGGTCTGGCCGGTCTCCTCGTCCGAGTGGACCTGGAAGGAGGGGTCCTCCTCCGCGAGACGCTGGATCGCGATGCCCAGCTTCTCCTGGTCGCCCTTGGACTTGGGCTCGATCGCGACCTGGATGACCGGCGCCGGGAAGTCCATGGACTCCAGGATCACCGGGCTCTTGTCGTCGCACAGCGTCTCACCGGTGGTGGTCTGCTTCAGGCCCATGACGGCGACGATGTCGCCGGCGCCCACCGCCTCGATCTCCTCACGCTTGTTCGCGTGCATGCGGTAGATCTTGCCGATGCGCTCCTTCTTGCCCTTGACGGAGTTCAGCACGGCGGTGCCGGACTCCAGGCGGCCCGAGTAGACCCGGACGAAGGTGAGCTTGCCGAGGTGCGGGTCGCTCATGATCTTGAACGCGAGCGCGGAAAGCGGCTCCTCGTCCGACGGCTTGCGCTTGACGACCTCGTCCGGGTTGTTGACGGCGTGGCCCTCGATGGCCTCGACGTCGAGCGGAGTCGGCAGGTAGCGCACGACCGCGTCGAGCAGGGGCTGGACGCCCTTGTTCTTGAACGCGGTGCCGCAGAACACGGGGGTGACCGTCACGCCGTCGGACTTGCCGGAGGCGATCGTGATCTTGCGGATCGCGGCGTAGAGCTGCTCCTCGGAGGGCTCCTCGCCCTCCAGGAAGAGCTCCATGATCTCGTCGTCGTAGTCGGCGACGGCCTCGATCAGCTTGTTGCGGTACTCGTCCGCGGCCTCGGTGTGCGTGGCGGGGATGTCGACGACGTCGTACATCTCGCCCTTCGCGGCCTCCGCCGACCACACGAGCGCCTTCATGCGGACGAGGTCCACGACGCCCTGGAAGTCGGCCTCGGCGCCGATCGGGAGCTGCATGACGAGCGGGACGGCGCCCAGGCGGTCCGAGATCATGTCCACGCAGCGGTGGAACTCGGCGCCGGTGCGGTCCAGCTTGTTCACGAAGCAGATGCGCGGCACGCCGTAACGGTCGGCCTGACGCCACACCGTCTCGGACTGCGGCTCGACACCCGCGACACCGTCGAACACCGTGACAGCGCCGTCGAGGACGCGGAGCGAACGCTCCACCTCGACGGTGAAGTCGACGTGCCCGGGGGTGTCGATGATGTTGATCGTGTAGTCGTTGTCCTCAAGCGGCCAGTGACAGGTGGTGGCAGCAGAGGTGATCGTGATGCCACGCTCCTGCTCCTGCTCCATCCAGTCCATGGTGGCAGCGCCGTCGTGGACCTCACCGATCTTGTACGAGACGCCGGTGTAGAAGAGGATCCGCTCGGTGGTGGTCGTCTTGCCCGCGTCGATGTGGGCCATGATCCCGATGTTGCGGACCTTGGCCAGGTCAAGTGAAGTGGTAGCCATGAGGCTTCGGTCTTCTCTCGGTCTCGATGGGGTCTGCGACTACCAGCGGTAGTGCGCGAAGGCCTTGTTGGACTCGGCCATCTTGTGGGTGTCCTCGCGCTTCTTGACGGCCGCACCGAGGCCGTTCGAAGCGTCGAGAAGCTCGTTGAGCAGGCGCTCGGTCATGGTCTTCTCGCGGCGGGCGCGGGAGTAACCGACGAGCCAGCGCAGCGCGAGCGTGTTGGCGCGACCGGGCTTGACCTCGATCGGGACCTGGTACGTCGCACCACCGACACGGCGGGACTTGACTTCGAGCGTCGGCTTGATGTTCTCCAGCGCGCGCTTCAGCGTGATGATCGGGTCGTTGCCCGTCTTCTCACGCAGACCCTCCATGGCGCCGTAGACGATGCGCTCGGCGGTGGAGCGCTTGCCGTTGAGCAGCACCTTGTTGATGAGGGAGGTCACCAGGGGGGAGCCGTAAACCGGGTCGATGATGACCGGGCGCTTCGGGGCGGGGCCCTTACGAGGCATTCTTACTTCTCCTTCTTGGCGCCGTAGCGGCTGCGGGCCTGCTTGCGGTTCTTGACACCCTGGGTGTCGAGAGAACCACGGATGATCTTGTAGCGAACACCGGGCAGGTCCTTCACACGGCCACCACGCACGAGCACGATGGAGTGCTCCTGCAGGTTGTGTCCCTCACCCGGAATGTAAGCGGTGACCTCGATCCCGCTGGTCAGACGCACACGCGCGACCTTACGCAGGGCCGAGTTCGGCTTCTTCGGGGTGGTCGTGAACACACGCGTGCAGACGCCGCGACGCTGAGGGGAACCCTCGAGTGCGGGCGTCTTGTTCTTCTCGACCTTGTCCTGCCGGCCCTTCCGGACCAGCTGCTGGATCGTAGGCACTACTTCTCCGGTTTCTGTGTGCCGATGGTGAAGCTAACCTGGAACGTCGCCGACCCACGCGGTCGGGTGTGTCGGATCCACCAGACCTCCGCCGTGAAGCGGAAACGAAGCGCGGATCGCGGTGGCCGTATACGGCTCGTGTGCGGTTGAAGGCACGCACAGGAGCCAGGGCACACCCCAGGCACAAGGTCTGAGCGTACCCAGTGGGGTGACTCCGGTCAAAATAAAAGCCCACGGCGACGGCACGCCGGGCTTTCAGAGGCGCCGCTCAGCCCGCTCCCGCGAGGTGTCACGCGCGACGAAATAGGTGGGCCGGTTCTGCACGGCCGTATAGATCCTGCCCACATACTCGCCGAGCAGTCCTACGCAGACGAGCTGCACGGCCCCGATGAACAGCACCCCGATGAACAGCGACGTCCACCCCGGCACCGTCTCCTCGGACGCGTGCGCCCACAGCGTGTACCCGATGAGACCCAGGCAGACGAGGAAGGCGAACCCCCCGAGCCAGGTCGCGATCCGCAGCGGGGCCGCCGAGAACCCGGTCACGCTGTCCACCGCGAGCCGGATCATCCGCCCCAGCGGGTACTTGCTGTGCCCGGCGGTCCGCGGCTCCCTCTCGTACGTCACCTCGCCGCTCGGGAACCCCAGCCACGGCACGAGCAGCCGGTACACCCGCTGCTGGTCGGGAAGCGCCTTCAGGGCGTCGACGGCGGCCCGGCTGAGCAGCCGGAAGTCACCGGCCTGCGCGGGCACGGACGGGCCCGCCAGGCGCCGTACGAGGCGGTAGTACAGGGCCGCCGTCCACCGCTTGAACCCCGTGTCGCTGGCCCGGTCCGCCCGGATCCCGTACACGATGTCCAGCTCCCGCCCCCGGGCCAGCGCCAGCATCTCCGGGATCTTCTCCGGCGGGTCCTGGAGGTCGGCGTCGATACTCGCGACGTACGCGCCGCGCGCCCGGTCCAGGCCCGCCGTCAGCGCCGCCTGGTGCCCCGAGTTCCGGCGCAGCCCGATGATCCGCAGCTCCGGCCAGCCGAGCCGGAAGGCGTCCAGGAGGACGGCCGTCCGGTCGCCGCTGCCGTCGTCCACGGCCACGACCTCGTACGGTTCGCCCAGGGCGTCGAGCACGGGACGCAGCCGGCTCACCAGAGCGGGCAGCGCCTCCTCCTCGTTGAACATGGGAATGACGACCGAGAGCGCGACCGGCTGCTCCCGTATGCCATCGTCCTGCTTGTCCACGCGCCCCTCCCGAACCTGTGGAGCGGATGTGCGACTCTGATGCGATCTTATGCCTAGGTTTATGTGCCGAGGGGGAACCTGTCGATGAGTACCACCGCGACCGATCCCGTGGTGACGGCGCCGGAACCACCACGCCGCTTCGCGGTGCCCGACCGGGTACGACCGTACCTCCCCGCGCTCGCCCTGTACGGCGTCTGCAAGCTCACCGGGCTCGGCGTCTTCGCGTACCTGCTGGAGTGGACCGGCGACTACGCGAAGAAGGATCCCCGCTTCGGGGGCGGCGCCCACTGGTGGGACGTCCTCGCGACGTGGGACGGCTGGTGGTACCTCCAGGTCGCCGAAAAGGGGTACGACCCCAAACCCCTCCAGCACCTCGCGCCGGGCGGCCTCTTCACCGTCCAGCAGGACTCCGTCGCCTTCTTCCCGCTCTTCCCCGGCCTGATCCGGGGCGTCTCCGAGATCACCGGGCTCGGCCTGTACGGCTCCGCGATGCTGGTCTCGATCGTCAGCTCCTTCGTCGCCGCGGCCGGCATCTACGCGGTCGTCTCCCTGCTCGCCGGCCCCCGCGCCGGGACCATCGCCGCCGGCCTGTGGGCCATCGTCCCCGGCGCCGGCGTCGAGTGGGCCGTCTACTCCGAATCCCTCTTCGTCGCCATCGCCGCGTGGACCTGCTGGTGCGTGATGAAGCGCCGCTGGATGGCCGCCGGCCTCCTCGCCTTCCTCGCCGGCCTCAACCGCCCCACGTCCGCCGCTCTCATCGGCGCCGTCGGCCTGGCCGCCCTCGTCACCCTCGCCCGCAAGGACTCCCGCCGCGAACACGGCATCGCCGGCCCCGTCTACGCGATCGTCGCCGCCCCCCTCGGCCTCCTCACCTACATCACCTGGGTCGGCCTCAGCATGGGCGACCTCACCGCCTACTTCACCCTCCAACGCGAGGGCTGGGCCCACTACTTCGACTTCGGCGCCTACACCCTCGACGTCCTGCGCAACACCGCCGTAGGCCGCACCGACTACCTCTTCGCCTTCCCCACGGCCGACCTGATCGCCGTCCTCCTGGTCCTCACCCTCCCCTTCCTCCTCACCCTCCTCCTCCGCACCAAGCCCCCCCTGGTCCTGACTGCCTACACCCTCGCCTCAATCCTCACAGTCCTGGGCACCCAACAAATGTTCGCCAACACCCCCCGCTACCTCCTCCCCGCCTTCCCCCTACTCCTGGCCCCAGCCATGGCCCTGTCCCGCCTGAAGTGGACGGCCTTGCTCCCCTTGTACGCAACCTTCGCAGTGGCCTCGGGCTGGTACGCCCACTACTTGATGTTCGAACTGGGCATCCCGTAAAAACGGCAGAGCCGCGCGAACGCAACAAACCACACCACGTCCTTCAGAGACGCGGGGCTGTACCGATATGCGGCCACCACCGCGCGAGCACGAACAACGCACACCACACCCGCACCCACCCACCGAGCAGAACCCAGTCCTCCAGGCGCGAGGCCGCATCGATACCCGGCCACCGCCGCACAGACGCGACAACCCACAACGGCGCCGCACCCGCCCACCCTCCCGCACCCAGTCTTTTAGGGGCGCGGGGAACTGCGCGAACAACCACGACGCACCCGCACCCGCCGAAGCCCCCCAGCCCCCTCCTCGAACCGCGCTCCTCACACAGCCAGCAGCATCATCAACAGCATGAACGCGGCCCACCCTGCGATGGAGAGCCACCCGAGGATGATCCCGGCCATGGCGAACCCCTCACCCCCCTCACCGGTCCGCTGGATCTCCGTCCGCGCGGAGTGCCCGAGAATCACCGCCGGAATCCCCGTGAGCCCGAACGTCATGGTCGTCAGCACCCCACACACGAGCGCCCCCACGGCCTTCCCATTGGTCGGCGGCGCGGGCAACGGCCGAAACGTCCGCGGCACATACCCCTGCGGCGGCGGAGCGAACTGCTGCACAGGCGCAGGCCCCTGAGGCAGATCGGCGACGATCAACCCCAGCTCCCCCACGGTCCGAGCCTGATACGCCCGAGCCACCCGCCGCTCCAGCTCATCCGCCTGCAACCGCCCCTCACTGAACCCCGCCCGCAACACATCCACAGCCCGCTCCCGATCAGCAGTGGACGCCAGCATCCCACCCCCCTGCTGCACAGCCGGAGGCTGCTGCTGCCCACCCTGCCCCTGAGCCGGCTGCCACGGCTGCCACGGCGTCGGATACGACACGGGACCTCCCCCGGACGGCACCACTTCTTTTCTTACCCCTATCATCCCCCAACGCCCGACCCGCCCCCACGGTTCCACAAACCCGGAAAACACGAGGGCGGCCACCCCACAAGGAGTGACCGCCCTCGAACGCCTACAGCGCTACCGCACTACCGCCTACTGGTTGTACGGCCCGTAGTCGTAGTCCTCCAGCGGAACCGCCTGACCCGACCCCGTCCCGAAGGGCGAGTAGTCGATGTCGTCGTAGCCGACCGCCGAGTACATCGCGGCCTTGGCCTCCTCGGTCGGCTCCACCCGGATGTTGCGGTAACGGGACAGCCCCGTACCGGCCGGGATGAGCTTACCGATGATGACGTTCTCCTTGAGCCCGATGAGCGAGTCGGACTTGGCGTTGATCGCCGCGTCGGTGAGGACTCGCGTCGTCTCCTGGAAGGACGCCGCCGACAGCCAGGACTCGGTCGCCAGCGAGGCCTTGGTGATACCCATGAGCTGCGGACGACCGGAGGCCGGGTGACCGCCCTCCTGGACCACACGCCGGTTCTCGGTCTCGAACTTCGACCGCTCGACCAGCTCACCCGGCAGGAGTTCCGCGTCGCCGGACTCGATGATCGTCACCCGGCGCAGCATCTGCCGGATGATGATCTCGATGTGCTTGTCGTGGATCGACACGCCCTGCGAGTTGTAGACCTTCTGGACCTCGCCGACCAGGTGGACCTGGACCGCGCGCTGACCGAGGATGCGCAGCACGTCGTGGGGGTTGGTCGCACCGACCGTGAGCTTCTGGCCCACCTCGACGTGCTCACCCTCACTGACCAGCAGACGCGCACGCTTCGAGATCGGGAACGCCGTCTCGTCGCTGCCGTCGTCCGGCGTGATGACGATCTTCTTGGTCTTCTCGGTCTCCTCGATCCGTACGCGGCCCTGGGCCTCGGAGATCGGGGCGACACCCTTCGGGGTACGCGCCTCGAAGAGCTCGACGACACGCGGCAGACCCTGGGTGATGTCGTCACCGGCCACACCACCGGTGTGGAAGGTACGCATCGTCAGCTGGGTACCGGGCTCACCGATGGACTGCGCGGCGATGATGCCGACCGCCTCACCGATGTCGACCAGCTTGCCGGTGGCCAGCGAACGGCCGTAGCACATGGCACAGGTGCCGACGTGCGACTCACAGGTCAGGATCGAGCGGGTCTTGACCTCCTCGATGCCGTGCCGGACCAGCTCGTCGATGAGGACGTCACCGAGGTCGGTGTTGGCCGGGGCCAGCACACGGCCGTCGACCGTGATGTCCTCGGCGAGCATGCGGGCGTAGACGGACGTCTCGACGTTCTCCGTCTTGCGCAGCACGCCGTCCTCGCCGCGCTCGGCGATCGCCAGCTTGAGGCCGCGGTCGGTGCCGCAGTCCTCCTCGCGGATGATGACGTCCTGCGAGACGTCCACCAGACGACGGGTGAGGTAACCCGAGTCGGCGGTACGCAGGGCGGTGTCGGCGAGACCCTTACGGGCACCGTGCGTGGAGATGAAGTACTCCAGCACGGACAGGCCCTCACGGAAGGACGCCTTGATCGGACGCGGGATGGTCTCGTTCTTCGCGTTCGACACCAGACCACGCATACCGGCGATCTGCCGCATCTGCATCATGTTTCCTCGGGCACCCGAGTCAACCATCATGAAGATGGGGTTCGTCTTGGGGAAGTTCTCGTTCATCGCCTCGGCGACCTCGTTGGTCGCCTGCGTCCAGATCTGGATGAGCTCCTGCGTGCGCTCTTCCTTGGTGATCAGACCGCGCTCGTACTGCTTCTGGACCTTCTCGTCCTTGGCCTCGTACCCGGCGACGATCTCCTTCTTCGCCTCGGGGACGACGACGTCGGAGATGGCGACGGTGACACCGGAACGGGTCGCCCAGTGGAAGCCGGCCGCCTTCAGGTTGTCCAGCGTCGCGGCGACGATCACCTTGGGGTAGCGCTCGGCGAGGTCGTTGACGATCTCGGAGAGCTGCTTCTTGCCCACCGAGTAGTCGACGAACGGGTAGTCCTCGGGCAGCAGCTCGTTGAAGAGCGCGCGGCCCAGCGTGGTGCGCAGCCGGAAGCTGTCACCCTGCTGCCACTCCGGCTCGTCCTCCTCGCGCACCGGCGGCGTCCAGCCACGCGGCGGGATGGTGCCCACCGGGAAGCGGATGTCGACCGGCGACTGGAGGGCCAGCTCCCCGGCGTCGAACGCCATGATCGCCTCGGGCACCGAGGAGAAGGAGCGGTCCTCGCCCTTGGTGTCGCGCAGCTCGCCGTCGGTGGTGAGGAAGAACAGACCGAGGACCATGTCCTGGGTCGGCATCGTCACCGGACGGCCGTCGGCGGGCTTGAGGATGTTGTTCGAGGACAGCATCAGGATGCGGGCCTCGGCCTGCGCCTCCGCGGAGAGCGGCAGGTGGACGGCCATCTGGTCACCGTCGAAGTCCGCGTTGAACGCGGTGCAGACGAGCGGGTGGATCTGGATGGCCTTGCCCTCGACGAGCTGCGGCTCGAACGCCTGGATGCCGAGGCGGTGCAGGGTGGGCGCACGGTTCAGCAGCACCGGGTGCTCGGCGATGACCTCTTCGAGGACGTCGTACACGACGGTGCGGCCGCGCTCCACCATGCGCTTGGCCGACTTGATGTTCTGCGCGTGGTTCAGGTCGACCAGGCGCTTCATCACGAACGGCTTGAACAGCTCCAGCGCCATCGCCTTCGGCAGACCGCACTGGTGCAGCTTGAGCTGCGGACCGACGACGATCACGGAACGCGCGGAGTAGTCCACACGCTTGCCGAGCAGGTTCTGACGGAAACGGCCCTGCTTGCCCTTCAGCATGTCGCTGAGGGACTTCAGCGGGCGGTTACCGGGACCGGTGACCGGACGGCCACGACGACCGTTGTCGAAGAGGGCGTCAACAGCCTCCTGAAGCATGCGCTTCTCGTTGTTGACGATGATCTCGGGCGCGCCGAGGTCGAGGAGCCGCTTCAGACGGTTGTTGCGGTTGATCACACGGCGGTACAGGTCGTTCAGGTCGGAGGTCGCGAAGCGGCCACCGTCCAGCTGCACCATCGGACGCAGGTCCGGCGGGATGACCGGCACGCAGTCCAGGACCATGCCCTTGGGGCTGTTGGACGTCTGCAGGAACGCGGAGACGACCTTGAGGCGCTTGAGCGCGCGGGTCTTCTTCTGGCCCTTGCCGGTGCGGATGATCTCGCGAAGCTTCTCGGCCTCTTCGTCGAGGTCGAAGGACTCCAGGCGCTTCTGCAGCGCGGCGGCGCCCATCGAACCGTCGAAGTACGTGCCGAAGCGGTCACGCAGCTCGCGGTACAGGAGCTCGTCGCCCTCCAGGTCCTGGACCTTGAGGTTCTTGAAGCGGGTCCAGACCTCGTCGAGGCGGTCGATCTCGCGCTGCGTACGGTCGCGCAGCTGCTTCATCTCGCGCTCGGCGCCTTCGCGGACCTTGCGGCGGACGTCGGACTTGGCGCCCTCCGCCTCCAGCTCGGCCAGGTCGCCTTCCAGCTTCTTGGCGCGGGCCTCCAGGTCGGCGTCCCGGCGGTTCTCGATCTGCTGGCGCTCGACCGAGACGTGCGCCTCCAGGGAGGGCAGGTCACGGGTACGGCGCTCGTCGTCGACGTACGTGATCATGTACGCCGCGAAGTAGATGACCTTCTCCAGGTCCTTCGGGGCGAGGTCGAGCAGGTAGCCCAGGCGCGACGGGACGCCCTTGAAGTACCAGATGTGGGTGACGGGAGCGGCCAGCTCGATGTGGCCCATCCGCTCACGACGCACCTTGGCGCGGGTGACCTCGACGCCACAGCGCTCACAGATGATGCCCTTGAAGCGAACGCGCTTGTACTTGCCGCAGTAGCACTCCCAGTCCCGGGTGGGGCCGAAGATCTTCTCGCAGAAGAGCCCGTCCTTTTCCGGCTTCAGGGTGCGGTAGTTGATCGTCTCGGGCTTCTTGACCTCGCCGTGGCTCCACTGGCGGATGTCGTCCGCGGTGGCCAGGCCGATCCGAAGCTCGTCGAAGAAGTTGACGTCGAGCACTATGCGTCAATCCCTCTCAGGGTTGTAAGTCATGGGGTCTGAAACGGGGGTCCTGGGGCCGGCCGGGCCATGGTGTGGCCCGGCCGGACTCCCGTCAGACCTCTTCGACGCTGCTCGGCTCGCGCCGGGACAGGTCGATGCCGAGCTCTTCCGCCGCGCGGAAGACGTCCTCGTCGGTGTCGCGCATCTCGATGGACATGCCGTCCGAGGACAGCACCTCCACGTTGAGGCACAGGGACTGCATCTCCTTGATGAGCACCTTGAAGGACTCGGGGATGCCGGGCTCGGGGATGTTCTCGCCCTTGACGATGGCCTCGTAGACCTTCACGCGGCCGGTGACGTCGTCGGACTTGATGGTCAGCAGCTCCTGGAGGGCGTACGCGGCGCCGTAAGCCTCCAGCGCCCACACCTCCATCTCGCCGAATCGCTGGCCACCGAACTGGGCCTTACCACCCAGCGGCTGCTGGGTGATCATCGAGTACGGACCGGTCGACCGGGCGTGCAGCTTGTCGTCGACCAGGTGGTGGAGCTTGAGGATGTACATGTAGCCGACGGAGATCGGGTCCGGGAACGGCTCACCGCTACGGCCGTCGAACAGCCGCGCCTTGCCGGACGGGAGCACCATGCGCTCGCCGTCGCGGTTGGGGATGGTGTGGTTCAGCAGACCCGCCAGCTCGTCCTCACGGGCACCGTCGAAGACCGGGGTGGCGACGTTGGTGCCGGGGGCGACCTGGTCGGCGCCGATGACCTGGAGGCGCTGCGCCCACTCGTCGGCGAGCCCGGAGACGTCCCAGCCACGGCTGGCGAGCCAGCCGAGGTGGATCTCCAGGACCTGTCCCGGGTTCATTCGGGACGGCACACCGAGCGGGTTGAGGATGATGTCGACCGGGGTGCCGTCCTCCAGGAACGGCATGTCCTCGATCGGCAGGATCTTGGAAATAACACCCTTGTTGCCGTGGCGGCCGGCGAGCTTGTCACCGTCGGTGATCTTGCGCTTCTGCGCCACGTACACGCGCACCAGCTGGTTGACGCCCGGGGGAAGCTCGTCCCCCTCCTCGCGGTCGAAGACGCGGACGCCGATGATCTTGCCGATCTCGCCGTGCGGCACCTTCAGCGAGGTGTCACGGACCTCGCGGGCCTTCTCACCGAAGATCGCGCGCAGCAGCCGCTCCTCGGGCGTCAGCTCGGTCTCACCCTTGGGCGTGACCTTGCCGACGAGGATGTCACCGGCGACGACCTCGGCACCGATGCGGATGATGCCGCGCTCGTCGAGGTCGGCCAGGACCTCTTCGGAGACGTTCGGGATGTCCCGGGTGATCTCCTCGGGGCCGAGCTTGGTGTCACGGGCGTCGACCTCGTGCTCCTCGATGTGGATCGAGGAGAGGACGTCGTCCTGGACGAGGCGCTGCGACAGGATGATCGCGTCTTCGTAGTTGTGGCCCTCCCACGGCATGAACGCGACGAGCAGGTTCTTGCCGAGCGCCATCTCGCCGTTCTCGGTGGCCGGACCGTCGGCCAGGACCTGGCCGGTGATGATCCGGTCGCCCTCGTCGACGATGACCTTCTGGTTGACCGAGGTGCCCTGGTTGGAGCGCGAGAACTTGTGCAGGCGGTACGTGATGTACGTGCCGTCGTCGTTCGCGGTGGTGATGTAGTCCGCGGAGACCTCCTGGACCACACCGGGCTTCTCGGCCTTGACGACGTCACCGGCGTCGACGGCGGAGCGGTACTCCATGCCGGTGCCGACGAGCGGGGCCTCGCTCTTGATGAGCGGCACGGCCTGGCGCATCATGTTCGCGCCCATGAGGGCACGGTTGGCGTCGTCGTGCTCGAGGAACGGGATCATGGCGGTCGCGACCGACACCATCTGGCGCGGCGAGACGTCCATGTAGTCGACCTCGTCACCGGGGACGTAGTCGACCTCGCCACCACGACGGCGGACCAGGACGCGGTTCTCGGTGAAGCGCAGTTCGTCGTTGAGCGTGGCGTTGGCCTGCGCGATGACGAAGCGGTCCTCCTCGTCGGCGGTCAGGTAGTCGACCTCGTCGGTGACCTGGCCGTCGACGACCTTGCGGTACGGGGTCTCGACGAAACCGAACGCGTTGACGCGGCCGTAGGAGGCGAGCGAGCCGATCAGACCGATGTTCGGGCCTTCGGGCGTCTCGATCGGGCACATGCGGCCGTAGTGCGAGGGGTGCACGTCACGGACCTCGAAGCCGGCCCGCTCACGGGAGAGACCACCGGGACCAAGGGCCGACAGACGGCGCTTGTGGGTGAGCCCCGACAGCGGGTTGTTCTGGTCCATGAACTGCGACAGCTGGCTGGTGCCGAAGAACTCCTTGATGGAGGCGACGACCGGCCGGATGTTGATCAGGGTCTGCGGCGTGATCGCCTCGACGTCCTGGGTGGTCATGCGCTCGCGCACGACACGCTCCATACGGGCGAGACCCGTACGGACCTGGTTCTGGATCAGCTCGCCGACGCTGCGCAGACGGCGGTTGCCGAAGTGGTCGATGTCGTCGGTCTCGACGACGATCGTCTGACCGCTGTCGCCGACCGTCTCGGTCTCGCCCGCGTGCAGCTTGACCAGGTACTTGATCGTCGCGATGACGTCCTCGACGGTCAGCACACCGGCGTCGAGCGGGGCGTCCGCGGCGAGCTTCTTGTTGACCTTGTAGCGGCCGACCTTCGCGAGGTCGTAGCGCTTCGGGTTGAAGTACAGGTTCTCGAGGAGCGTCTGCGCGGCCTCACGGGTCGGCGGCTCGCCCGGACGCAGCTTGCGGTAGATGTCGAGCAGCGCGTCGTCCTGGCCCTGGGTGTGGTCCTTCTCCAGGGTGGCGCGCATGGACTCGTACTCGCCGAACTCCTCCAGGATCTGCTCGGTGGTGTAGCCGAGGGCCTTGAGGAGGACGGTCACGGACTGCTTGCGCTTGCGGTCGATGCGGACGCCGACCATGTCGCGCTTGTCGATCTCCATCTCCAGCCAGGCACCCCGGGACGGGATGATCTTGGCGGAGAAGATGTCCTTGTCGGACGTCTTGTCGATGGAGGAGTCGAAGTAGACACCGGGCGAGCGCACGAGCTGCGACACGACGACACGCTCGGTGCCGTTGATGACGAAGGTGCCCTTGTTCGTCATGAGCGGGAAGTCGCCCATGAAGACCGTCTGGGACTTGATCTCGCCGGTCTCGTTGTTGGTGAACTCGGCGGTGACGAAGAGCGGCGCGGCGTACGTGAAGTCGCGCTCCTTGCACTCGTCGATGCTGTTCTTCGGCGGCTCGAAGCGGTGGTCGCGGAAGGTCAGCGACATCGACCCGGAGAAGTCCTCGATCGGGGAGATCTCCTCGAAGATCTCCTCCAGACCGGACTTGGTGGGGACGTCCTGACCGCTCTCCAGAGCCTCCTCGACCCGACTCTGCCAGGCGGTGTTGCCGAGCAGCCAGTCGAAGCTCTCGGTCTGGAGCGCGAGCAGGTTCGGAACCTCGAGAGGCTCCTTGATCTTTGCAAAGGAGATGCGCAGCGGGGCAGTGCTGGCGGCGTTGTTCGTATTCGCGGTCGAGGCGGTGCGCGAGGCGGCCAAGAGGGGGTCCTTCCGAGGGCTCGGACTCACTACGCGCTTCCCGGCCCCTCCCCGGTGCACAAACGACGAAAGTCCCAGGTCAGGGCCGTTTCAGTCGCTGATGCTCAAGTGAGGGCATGCCCCTGGTGACGGGCAGGGGATAGCTAACAGGCAGCGCAAAGGGACAGTGTAGCCACTTGGCACACTGATGTCCAGCCCCGATTTTCAACAGCCCTCGTCGTCACTCAACGCCCTCGGCATGCTCGCCCTCAACGCACGTTGATACTGCCCTCTTCGCCGTCGATCCATGCCTCGGATTCGGATCCTTGTGACGACGCGTCCTGAGAATTGCGCGCTGCGTGCTGTTCGTCAAGGCCCCCCTGCCCGAACAGGGGGTGTCCGCAGACACGACGAAGATCACCATACCCCTCGTGAACAGGGGTTCAAGGCAACCGTGGCCACGCTTCCAGGAACGCCGAAGAGCGACCACCCGGATGGATGATCGCTCTTCGCGGTGCTCGCGTTACAGCCCTGGCGGGCCGCTTTCGAGACTGTTTCCGAGGCTCGCTACGAGACTCGGAAGGTGTTACTTGACCTCGACCGAGGCGCCGGCGCCCTCAAGGGCTTCCTTCGCCTTGTCAGCGGCTTCCTTGTTGACCTTCTCGACGACCGGCTTCGGCGCACCGTCGACCAGGTCCTTGGCCTCCTTGAGGCCCAGGGAGGTCAGCTCACGCACGACCTTGATGACCTGGATCTTCTTGTCGCCGGCACCGGTGAGGATGACGTCGAACTCGTCCTTCTCCTCGACGGCCTCGGCACCACCGGAGGCGGCGCCACCGGCGACGACGACCGGCGCGGCAGCGGCGGCGGTGACCTCGAACTTGTCCTCGAACGCCTTCACGAACTCGGCGAGCTGGATCAGGGTCATGTTCTCGAACTCGGCAAGCAGTTCGTCCTGGGTGAGCGCCATGGTGGCTGCTCCTTCCACTTCTAGATCGGCAGGTGCCGGATGTATGTGTCTGGCGGGCGTTCGGCCCGCTACGACCGTCGCGCTACGGCTGCTGCCTCACGCGGCGGTCATGATGCGAGCCGAGTTACTCGGCACCGCCCTGCTCGTCCTGCTTGGCGCGAAGAGCGTCCACGGTGCGGACGAGCTTCGTCGGCAGCGCCTGGAAGAGGGAGGCAGCCTGGGACTGCTTGCCCTTCATGGCACCGGCCAGCTTGGAGAGCAGAACCTCGCGGGACTCGAGGTCCGCAAGCTTCTTGATCTCGTCGGCGGACAGCGCCTTGCCGTCAAGGACACCGCCCTTGATGACGAGGTTCGGGTTGTCCTTGGCGAAGTCACGAAGACCCTTCGCCGACGTCACCGGGTCACCGGTGATGAAGGCGACCGCCGTCGGACCGTTGAACAGGTCGTCGAGCGTCGAGATCCCGGCCTCGTTGGCCGCAATCTTGGTCAGCGTGTTCTTCACCACGGCGTACTGGGCGTCTTCACCGAGCGAACGACGCAGCGTCTTCAGCTGCGCCACGGTGAGACCCCGGTACTCGGTCAGCACGGCGGCGTTCGAGCTGCGGAACTGCTCCGTCAGCTCGGCCACCGCGGCAGCCTTGTCGGGCCTTGCCATGAGCGTCGGCCTCCTTCCGGGTGATGAGACCGCTCGGAAGGGGCTGGGGAAAACGAAACGCCCCGGCGCAGGCGCACGGGGCGTAGCTCGACCGGGACTCGCACGCCGCTCGGGCAGCGAACTCCGGGAGCTCTTCCACGATCACCTGCGCGGGTCGTCCGCTTCAGCGGATCCTTCGGCCGCCGCACGTCCTTACGGACACACGGCAACGACCAGCGGTCTTTGGCTTCTCAAGGAGAGTACGCGACCGGATCCGCGCGGGGCAAATCCGGTCGTACGACGGTCGCCCGCGGCTCAGGCGGACGGCGTCGGCACCGGCTCCAGGCCCTGGAGGTCGAGGTCGCCCCCGTCCAGGTTCTCCAGCTCCTTCAGCGAGTCGCCGAGGTTCTTGAGCATGTCCATCAGGTCGAAGGTGTCGGTGGCGGCCGGCGGCGTGACCTTGGCCTGCGCGCCGTAGTCGGAGAGCTTCATGCTCATCTTGACGGCGCCCTTGGGGTGGTCCATCACGACGTCCATCCGGACCGGCAGGTCGTCCTTGTTGACCCAGACGTCCGTGTCGTAGCCCGTGAAGCCGGACTTCTCGATGTTCTTCAGGAGCTTGTCGCGGTCGGCGGAGTCCAGGACGTCCAGCGACTTGTTGGACGCCATCATCTCCTTGACGGTGAGCAGGCCCTTGTAGTGGTCCGCCTCGACGCCGTCGATCTTCTCGCTGCCGATGTGCTTGATGTTCGGCGATTCGAGGAGCAGGGCGAGCTGGTCCACCGGGCTCTGGTTCATGTCCTCCAGGCCGGAGGTCATCTGCTTCTGGAGCGCCTGGTCGCCGGTGGCCTTGGCCGCGGCGGCCAGGTCCAGCTTGATCCAGTGCTTGCCCTTCATCATCTCGCCGAGGCCCGGGGACGAGCCCATGTTCATGTACATGACGTTGTTCGCCATGATCATGCGGACGCTCTCGGGGGCGCCCGGCTCGCCGGTGAGCCCGTCACCCTTCATCGTGACGTCCATCACGGTCGGGTCCCAGCCCATGACACCGGTCATCGTCGTGTTGCCGTCGCCCCCCAGGCCCTTCGGCATCGACATGGTCATGTTGACCTTGGCGGACTTCGCCTCCGCCGTCTTCTTGAACGAGGCGGCCATCACCTGGGCCGCCGTGCGCTCCACGGTGTCCGCGCCGTTTCCGCAGGCCACGGCGCCGGTCAGGACCAGCGCGGTCACCCCGGTCATGACAGTCGTCTTCCGGACGTTCACAAGTCCCCCCACGATCCTCAGGAGCCTCCCCCGACTCCCCTTCATTTGATGTACCTGTGAAGAACCTTAGCCCGAGACTTCCTTTACCGTCCCTGACGTTTTCAGCCCCCCGACAGTTCCCGCACCAGCTCCGAGAAGTCCGCGGTGTCCTTCGCCGGGGGCCGCTCGGCGGCGACCTTCGTGCCGTAGTCGCTGTAGTACGCGGTCTGGCTGTACGCCCCGTCCGCCGTGACGCCCTTCTCCACCTTCTTGACCAGCAGGTGCCGCTCGTCCACCCAGACGTCCACCCGCTCGGTCGTCACGTGCGAGGCGTCCGAGTCGACGCTGCCCGAGTAGTGCGTCGTCCGCCGCCCCCGCACGGTCTCCCGGCCGACCTCGCGGACGTCCCGCGAGGCCAGCAGGAGCTTCACGGAGCGGTTCGGGGCGGTGTGCCGGAGCTGGTCCTGGATGTACTCCCCCGAGCGGCCGGCCAGCCGCTCCAGGTCGGCGTAGTCGTAGCGCACCCAGTGCCGCCCGCCGGCCGACTTCGCGAGCGCGGCGCCCATCCGCGCGTAGTACGCCTCCGGCAGGTACCGGGCCTCCGTGGACGACGTCCCGGCCTCCCGCATCGTCCGGGCGACGCTCCCGCCGGTGTAGGTCAGCACCAGCGTCCCGGTGAGCCCGCCGGACCAGGAGACGGCGCCCTCGGCCGTGAGGGACATCAGCCTGCCCATGACGGTGCTCGTCTCGACCTTCGCCGAGGCCGCCTCGCGCGTGGCCCGCTCGGCGCTGCGCAGCGCCGCCGGCGGCCGGACCGCGGCCACCTCGGGCTCGTCCGGCGTCGTGCAGGCCACGCTCCCCGCCAGCACCAACGCCAGCGCCGCCCACAGCCCCGCCCGCTTCATCCGCCCCACCACCCCTGTGCGATCTCCGTGACCGCACGGTAACCCAGCCCCCGCACACCGGGACAGAGACCCCGGAAAAGGGAACGGGCCCCACACCCGAAGGTGTGGGGCCCGGCCCGACTACGAGGTGAGCGGTGAGGCTCAGACCGCGGCCGGGTCCTCCTCGACGAGGAGGTTGCGGGTGCGGTTCGGGTCGACCTGGATGCCGGGGCCGATCGTGGTGCTGATCGCGGCCTTCTTGATGTAACGACCCTTCGCGGCGGACGGCTTGAGACGCGTGATCTCTTCCAGCGCCGCGGCGTAGTTCTCCACCAGCTTCTCGTCGTCGAACGACGTCTTGCCGATGATGAAGTGCAGGTTCGAGTGCTTGTCGACGCGGAACTCGATCTTGCCGCCCTTGATGTCCGTGACGGCCTTGGCCACGTCCGGGGTGACGGTGCCGGTCTTCGGGTTCGGCATCAGACCACGCGGACCGAGCACGCGGCCGAGGCGGCCGACCTTGCCCATGAGGTCCGGGGTGGCGACGACGGCGTCGAAGTCCAGGCGGCCCTTGGCGACCTCGTCGATCAGTTCGTCGGAGCCGACGATGTCGGCGCCAGCGGCTTCCGCGGCGGCAGCACGGTCACCGGTCGCGAAGACCAGGACCCGGGCGGTCTTGCCGGTGCCGTGCGGCAGGTTCACGGTGCCACGGACCATCTGGTCGGCCTTGCGCGGGTCGACACCCAGGCGGAAGGCGACCTCGACGGTGCCGTCGAACTTCGAGGTGGAGGTCTCCTTGGCGAGACGGACGGCCTCGAGCGGGGCGTACAGCTTCTCCCGGTCGACCTTGGCGTCCGCAGCGCGAAGAGCCTTGCTGCGCTTGCTCATGTACTGCTCCTGTGTGTTCTGGAGTCGTGGTCAGGGCCGAGCAGGCCCTCCCACTGAACTGCTTGCGGGAAGGGGGTGGGACTCAGCCCTCGACGACGACGCCCATGGAACGCGCGGTACCGGCGATGATCTTCGCGGCGGCGTCCAGGTCGTTGGCGTTGAGGTCGGGGAGCTTGGTCGTGGCGATCTCGCGGACCTGCGCCTCGGTGATCTTGGCGACCTTGGTCTTGTGCGGCTCGCCGGAGCCCTTCTCGACACCCGCGGCCTTGAGGATCATCTTCGCGGCCGGCGGCGTCTTGGTCACGAAGGTGAAGGAACGGTCCTCGTAGACCGTGATCTCCACCGGGATGACCCAGCCACGCTGCGACTCGGTCGCGGCGTTGTACGCCTTGCAGAACTCCATGATGTTGACACCGTGCTGACCGAGCGCGGGGCCGACCGGCGGGGCGGGGTTCGCCGCACCGGCGTTGATCTGGAGCTTGATGAGCCCCGTGACCTTCTTCTTCTTGGGAGGCATAGCTCTCCGGGTCCTTTCGATTCGGGTCCTGCCCGCCTCCGGGAATCACCCGGACGCAGGCATACCGCACAACGATAGCGGGTATAGGTGTGCGGCTGAAAACCGAGCAGGTCAGACAAGCCGTGAAGGCCCGCCTGACCTGGTCGGAAGCGTTTCTTCCAGAAGGAGCTAGTTCTTCTGGATCTGGTCGAAGGACAGCTCGACCGGCGTCTCGCGGCCGAAGATCTCCACCAGGCCCTTGACCTTCTTGGAGTCGGCGTTGATCTCGTTGATCGTGGCCTGCAGCGTGGCGAACGGACCGTCGGTCACCGTCACCGAGTCGCCCACCTCGAAGTCCAGCACCTGGACCTCGACCTTGCGCGCGGGCGCCGGCTTGCCCTCGGCCTCGGCCGCCTCACGGGCCGCCTTCTCCTCCGCCTCGGGCGCGAGCATCTTGACGATCTCGTCCAGCGTCAGCGGGTAGGGGTCGTACGCGTTGCCCACGAACCCGGTGACACCGGGGGTGTTGCGGACGACGCCCCAGGACTCGTTGGTGAGGTCCATCCGGACGAGGACGTACCCGGGCAGCTTGTTCTGCCGGATCGTCTTGCGCTCGCCGTTCTTGATCTGGGCGACCTCTTCCTGCGGCACCTCGGCCTGGAAGATGAAGTCCTCGACGTTCAGCGAGACGGCGCGCTGCTCCAGGTTGGTCTTCACGCGGTTCTCGTAACCGGCGTACGTGTGGATGACGTACCACTCGCCGGGGAGCGTGCGCAGCTCCTCGCGCAGGGCCTCGACGGGGTCGACGGGCTCGGTCTCGACGTCACCGCCGGACTCGTCGTCCTCGTCGCCCTCGCCCTCGCCGCCGTCCTCTTCGAGGGCTTCCTCGTCGAGGTGGACGGCGTCCTCTTCAGCGGCCTCGCCGGCCTCGGCGTCGGCAGCCTCGACCTCGTCCAGGTCCTCGTCCGCGCCCTCGACGATGTCGAGCTCGTCGTCGACGGACTCGACGGTCTCGACAGCTTCGCGGTCGTCGTTCAGGTTCTGGTCAGACACGTGGCTGCTTCTTCCTGGGTTGCATAGGGGTGGAACATGCGAAAGGGGCGCCGGTTTCCTCGGCGCCCTTCGCTGGTCGGCTCAGCCGAAGACGTACTTGGCGGCGTGGCTGAGGCCATAGTCGATCACCGTGACCAGACCGATCATGATCACCACGAAGACGATCACCACGGTGGTGTAGGTGCTGAGCTGGTTGCGCGTCGGCCAGACTACCTTGCGCAGCTCCGCGACGATCTGGCGGTAGAAGAGGGCCAGACGCTTCAGCGGGCCTCTCTTGGCGCGCTTGCCGCCCTTACGCGCCTTCTTCTTGCTCTCAGGCGCTTCGTCCTGGGCATCAGGCGTGTCGATGGAGCCCACGGCATCCGCCATTCGTCCTCACCTGTTCCCGGGTCGTGGCCGTGCCGCGCCCGGTCTGAGCCGCACGGCGGTGCAAAGCTGTATGTACCTGCGCACACATCTCTCGGCTGAGGAGTGTGTAGCAGGGCCGGAGGGACTTGAACCCCCAACCGCTGGTTTTGGAGACCAGTGCTCTACCAATTGAGCTACGACCCTTTGTGTGCCCCCCAACCTACCGTATCCAGGCGGGTGCTTGGTGTGCACCGCTTGTGGCACGGCTGTCAAAGGCCAACGACGGATGAGTGTACGTGCTCAGGGGCCGTGCGTCGAACGTGAAGCGCTCGCGGTCGGATTCAGTCTGATGTTCCGTCTGTTCCCTCTGGGGTGCCCAGTCCGTGAAACCGGCGTGCCGCGCGGGTTTCGGGTCTGAAAACATGGCCGGTATGAGCGCTCCCTCCTCTCCCACCGAACGCCGGGTCTCCGCCCGCGTCGGCTCGATCTCCGAGTCCGCGACCCTCGCCGTGGACGCCAAGGCGAAGGCCCTGAAGGCCGCCGGGCGTCCGGTGATCGGGTTCGGCGCGGGTGAGCCCGACTTCCCGACCCCCGACTACATCGTCGAAGCGGCCGTCGAGGCGTGCAAGAACCCGAAGTACCACCGCTACACGCCGGCCGGGGGTCTGCCCGAGCTGAAGGCCGCGATCGCCTCGAAGACGCTGCGCGACTCCGGCTACCAGGTCGACGCCGCCCAGGTCCTCGTCACCAACGGCGGCAAGCAGGCCATCTACGAGGCGTTCGCCGCGATCCTCGACCCGGGCGACGAGGTCATCGTCCCGGCGCCGTACTGGACGACGTACCCGGAGTCGATCCGGCTGGCCGGCGGTGTCCCGGTGGAGGTCGTCGCCGACGAGACGACCGGCTACCGCGTCTCCGTCGAGCAGCTGGAGGCGGCGCGGACCGCGCACACCAAGGTCCTACTCTTCGTCTCGCCGTCCAACCCGACCGGCGCGGTCTACACGCGCGCGCAGGTCGAGGAGATCGGGCGCTGGGCCGCCGAGCACGGGCTGTGGGTGCTGACGGACGAGATCTACGAGCACCTGGTGTACGGGGACGCCGAGTTCCACTCGCTGCCGGTGGTCGTGCCGGAGCTGGCCGACAAGACGATCGTCGTCAACGGGGTCGCGAAGACGTACGCGATGACCGGCTGGCGCGTGGGCTGGGTCATCGGCCCCAAGGACGTCGTCAAGGCCGCGACGAACCTCCAGTCGCACGCGACGTCCAACGTCTCCAACGTCGCCCAGGTCGCCGCGCTCGCCGCGGTCTCCGGGGACCTCGCGGCCGTCGAGGAGATGAAGGTCGCGTTCGACCGGCGGCGCAAGAAGATCGTGTCGATGCTCAACGAGATCGACGGTGTGCTGTGCCCGGAGCCGGAGGGCGCGTTCTACGCGTACCCGTCCGTGAAGGCGCTGCTCGGCAAGGAGATCCGGGGGCGGCGTCCGGCCACCTCGGTGGAGCTGGCCGAGCTGATCCTGGAGGAGGCCGAGGTCGCGGTCGTCCCCGGTGAGGCGTTCGGGACGCCGGGGTATCTGCGGCTGTCGTACGCGCTGGGGGACGAGGACCTGGTCGAGGGTGTCTCGCGGCTGCAGAAGCTGCTGGGCGAGGCGAAGTAGGGCGTTGTCTGTGCGGGTCAGCTCACTCAGTTTGAGTGGGCTGACCCGTTTTTCTGTGCGAGCAAGACCACGTTCAGGGAACCGACTACCCGCCTCTCACCCGAGTACGGCAGTATCGGCGAATGGAGCGTGTACGTGATCTCTCTCAACTCCCCAAAGCCCATCTGCACCTGCACTTCACCGGTTCGATGCGGCCCGCGACCGTGCTGGAGCTGGCAGACAAGTACGGGGTGCGGCTGCCGGAGGCGCTGTCCGAGGCGCTGACCAGCGGGGAGCCGCCGCAGCTCAGGGCGACGGACGAGCGGGGCTGGTTCCGCTTCCAGCGGCTGTACGACGCCGCGCGCTCGTGCCTCAGGGAGCCCGACGACATCCGGCGGCTGGTGCGGGAGGCCGCCGAGGAGGACGTCAGGGACGGCTCCGGCTGGCTGGAGATCCAGGTCGACCCGACGTCGTACGCGCCCCGTCTCGGCGGGCTCATCCCGGCGCTGGAGATCATCCTCGACGCGGTGGAGACGACCTCCCGCGAGACGGGGCTCGGGATGCGGGTCCTGGTCGCCGCGAACCGTATGAAGCACCCGCTGGACGCCCGGACGCTGGCCCGGCTCGCCGTCCGGTACGCCGACCGGGGCGTCGTCGGCTTCGGGCTCTCCAACGACGAACGCCGGGGGATGGCCCGGGACTTCGACCGCGCGTTCGCGATCGCGCGCGAGGGCGGGCTGTTGTCGGCGCCGCACGGCGGTGAGCTGACCGGTCCCTCGTCCGTCCGCGACTGTCTGGACGACCTCCACGCGACCCGGATCGGCCACGGGGTCCGCGCGGCGGAGGATCCCCGCCTCCTGAAGCGCCTCGCCGAGCGGGGGATCACCTGCGAGGTCTGCCCCGCCTCCAACGTCGCCCTCGGCGTCTACGAAAAACCGGAGGACGTCCCCCTGCGGGTCCTCTACGACGCCGGCGTCCCCATGGCCCTCGGCGCCGACGACCCCCTCCTCTTCGGCTCCCGCCTCGCCGCGCAGTACGAGATCGCGCGCCGGCACCACGACTTCACCGACGAGGAACTGGCCGACCTCGCCCGCCAGTCGATCCGCGGCTCCGCCGCACCGGAGGAGACCCGGACGAAGCTGCTGGCGGGGGTGGACGACTGGATCTCGGGGCCGGGGGTGTGAGGTGGGGTCAAGGGCGTGAGGCGGGGTCAAGGGCGTCTGAAGTGGGTGTAGGGCGGATACGCCTGGAAGCAGACGCCGATCTCGGGTTCGTGGTGGTCGCCCGAACCGAGGATGTGCGTCATGCAGACCGGCTTGCCCTCGGCGACGCCCTTCTGCCGGGGGCCGAAGCCGGCGTACGCGAACTCCGCCGCGAGCCCCGCGAAGGCCTCCCTGCCGCCGGTCAGGATGCACGTGCGCGCGTGACTGACCTGTCTCAGCCGCGGCTCCTGCCCCGTCCGGTACGACCGTCCCCGTTCCGCGTCGCGCGCGGTGCGCTGCTCGTCGGTGCGAACAGTCAGCGGGATGCCCTGGCGGAGCCTTCGCCGCAGGTCGGGCCAGCTGGAAGCGCGCAGGCCGTAGGAGTCGGGAACCAAGAGGAGATCGACCAGCTCTCCCACTCCCCAGTTCGGCGGGACGCCCGCTCTCAGGGGGATGTGGACGAGGGTGTGGCGGGAGTACGCGGCGCAGGGGGGTGCGGGGACGGACGACCCGGTGGGAGTGCGGGCCGACACGGGGGCGGAACCCGGTGAGCCTCAGGCGCATGCGGGGTGCCTCATGGGAGCAGGGTCGCGGCTCAAGTGGGGGCACGGGGAATTACACGGTGCTGGTCGTTCCGGGGATTTCGGCTGATCCGGCGATTTCGGTGGTTCCGGTGTCCCCGGCAGCCTCGTCCCCGGTGATGCCCGCGAGCAGCGTGCGCGTGAGGCTTGCTGCGAAGGCGGAGGGGTCGGGGCGGGCGTCGGCGGCGTCGTAGGCGAAGGCGCGGTGGACGCAGGCGCCGAGGAGGAGGGACGCGGCGGCGTGGACGTCGGCGTCGGGGCGGACGCGGCCCAGGGCCTGTTCCGCGCGGAGGTACGTCGCCAGGAGGTCGATGGGGATGTGCGCGCCGGTGCCCTTCTCCCGCATCGCCTCGTCGTGCCGCCGCTTGAGCCGGTTCTCGGCGTAGAGGGAGGCGGCGATCGGGAAGCTCTCGTCGTAGAAGAGGGCCGCTTCGAAGGCGATCCCGGTCAGGTTCTCCTCCAGGGTCCCCCGGCCGGGCTCGGCGGCGAGGCTGGACAGGAGGGGGGTGAGCCGGGGCAGGCGTTCCTTGAGGACCTGCACGAACAGCTCCTCCTTGCTGTCGAAGTGCTTGTAGAGGGCCGCCTCGGAGCAGCCGGCGACCCGCGCGATCTCCTTGGTCGTGGCCCGCGCGAGCCCCGCTGTACGCATGAGGTCGTGGGCGGCGTCGAGGATGCGTGCTCGGGTGGGCCTGGGCTCCATGGGGACCATCCGTTCGGGGAAGGGACTTGACAGGTGAGTGAATGCTTACCCACTCTAGCGGGAGACAGGGTGAGTGAATACTCACTCACCTCAACTCCGTCTTGGGGGTCCCTCATGAAACTCACCGTTCTCGGCGCTACCGGAGGCATCGGCAAGGAGATCGTCCGCCAGGCCCTCGACGCGGGCCACGAAGTCACCGCCGTCGTCCGCGACCCCGCCCGCCTCCCCGTGACCGGCGCCCGCCTGGACGTCGTCCGCGCCGACCTCACCGACCCCGAGGCCCTGCGCCCCGCCCTGGCCGGCCGCGACGCCGTCCTCTCCGGCCTCGGCCCGCGCGGACGCGGCGACGCCGGCATCGCCGCCCGCCTGACCCGCACCGCCCTCGCGGCCATGGAGTCCACCGACGTCCGCCGCTTCCTCCTGGTCAGCGCCTCCCCCGTGGGCCCCGCCCCGGCCGACGACGGCCCGCTGGACCGCTTCATGCGCAGCGCCGTCTCGGCGGTCCTGCGTCCCGTCTATGACGACCTGCGCGAGATGGAGGCGGACGTGGCCCGCAGCGCCGTCGACTGGACGTCCGTCCGCCCGCCCCGCCTCCAGGACAAGCCCGTCACCGGGGTCTACCGCAAGGTGATCGGGGGCTTCCCGCGCGCGGGGAGGTTCATCGGCCGGGCGGACGTGGCCCACGCGATGCTGGCGATGATCGAGGAGGCGGGGACGGTGAAGCAGGGGGTGGGGGTGGCGTACTGAGCCCCCTACAGGCTGACGCCCACCATCACCGGCTCGTTCACCAGCGTCACTCCGAACGCCGCCTCGACGCCCGTGACGATCTCGCGGGCCAGCGTGAGAAGGTCCTCGGTGGTCGCGGTGCCCCGGTTGGTGAGGGCGAGGGTGTGCTTGGTGGACAGGCGCGCGGGACCGGTGCCGTACCCCTTCGTGAAGCCGGCCTTGTCGATGAGCCAGGCGGCGGAGGTCTTGGTGCGGCCCTCCCCCGCCGGATAGGCGGGCGGCTCGGTGCCGACGCCCAGCCGCTCCCCCACGCGCGCGTGGAACGCCGCGAACTCGGCGTCCGTGAGGATCGGGTTGGTGAAGAAGGAACCGGCGGACCAGGTGTCGTGGTCCTCCGCGTCGAGAACCATCCCCTTGCCCGCGCGGAGCTTCAGCACCGTCTCGCGCGCGGCGGCGAGCCCGACCCGCTCCCCCACCTCGACGCCGAGCGCCCGCGCGGTCTCGGCGTACTTCACGGGCGCCGACAGCCCGCCCGCGTCCTCCAGCTCGAACCGGACGCGCAGGACGACGTACCGCTCGGGCTCGGCCTTGAAGCGGCTGTGCCGGTACGAGAAGGCGCACTCGGCGTTCGTCAGCGTGACCGTCTCGCCCGCGCGCCGGTCGTAGGCGACGACCTCGGTGACGGTCGAGGCGACCTCCTGGCCGTACGCCCCGACGTTCTGGATCGGCGTCGCGCCGGCGGACCCGGGGATCCCGGCCAGGCACTCGATCCCGGCGAGCCCGGCGTCCACCACGCGCGCGACGGCGTCGGTCCACACCTCGCCGGCGGCCAGCTCCAGCGTCGTCCCCCGCAGTTCGAACCCGCGCGTGGCGATCCGCAGTGCCGTCCCGGCGAAGCCCTTGTCCCCGATGACGAGGTTGGAGCCGCCGCCGACGACCAGCAGCGGCGCCCCGGCGGCGTCGGCCTCGCGCACGGCCTCGATCACCTCGGCGTCGGTGGTCGCGGTCACCAGCCGGGCGGCGGGGCCCCCGAGCCGGAACGTGGTCAGCGGGGCGAGCGGAGCGTCCAGAAGTTCGAGCACGCGGCCAAGCCTACGAGACGGCACTGACAACGCCGGGCACACGTAAGGGGCGTCTCGCCCTGGAGAACGCCCCTTACCTCGCCGTACGCGCGCGTGCCCGTCAGGCCAGGCGGACGACCGCCCGGGGCATCCCGAGGACCTTCTGTCCGGCGCTGGTGACGACCAGGTCGACGCGGACGGTGTTGTCGTCGAGCTTGGCGCCGACCTTGCCGGTGACCTCGATGACCGCGCCCTCGTCGTCGTTGGGGACGACGACCGGCTTGGTGAAGCGCACGCCGTAGTCGACGACCGCGCCCGGGTCGCCGGCCCAGTCGGTGACGACACGGACCGCCTCGGCCATGGTGAACATGCCGTGCGCGATGACGTCCGGGAGGCCCACCTCCTTGGCGAACTTCTCGTTCCAGTGGATGGGGTTGAAGTCCCCGGAGGCGCCCGCGTACCGCACGAGCGTGGCGCGCGTCACGGGAAAGGACCGCGCGGGCAGTTCGGTGCCGACCTCGACGTCGTCGTAAGCGATCTTCGCCGTCATGGGATTCCTCACGCCTCCTCGGCGACCGCGCGGGCCACGAGCTTCGTCCAGGCGGTCACGACGTGCTCGCCGGCCTCGTCGTGGACCTCGCCGCGGATGTCCAGGATGTCGTTGCCGGCCATCGACTTGATCGCCTCGATGGTGGTGGTCACGCTCAGCCTGTCGCCCGCGCGCACGGGACGGACGTAGGCGAACTTCTGGTCACCGTGCACGACACGGCTGTAGTCCAGGCCCAGCTGGGGATCCTCGACGACCTGCCCCGCGGCCTTGAACGTGATGGAGAACACGAAGGTCGGCGGAGCGATCACATCGGGGTGGCCGAGCGCCTTCGCGGCCTCGGGGTCCGTGTACGCGGGATGGTCGTCACCGACCGCCACCGCGAACTCGCGGATCTTCTCCCGGCCCACCTCGTAGGGCTCGGTGGGCGGGTAGGTCCGCCCCACGAAGGACTGGTCGAGCGCCATGGCCCGGCACCTCTCTGATCGCTCTACTGACCGGTACTGCCTGGTGAACGACGTGAGGCCGCCCCCGATCTCTCGGGGACGGCCTCACGTACGAGCCTGATTTATCGCGTTTCGCGGTGCGCGGTGTGCGCGTTGCAACGCGGGCAGTGCTTCTTCATCTCCAGTCGGTCCGGGTTGTTACGCCGGTTCTTCTTGGTGATGTAGTTCCGCTCCTTGCACTCCACGCAGGCCAGCGTGATCTTCGGGCGGACGTCGGTGGCAGCCACGTGAGTGCTCCTTGACGAACGGATGGGATGATTTAACGCAAGAAAGAGTAGCCGACTGAAGGACCGACCCCGCAATCGGCTACTGTTCGTAGCGGTGACCGGACTTGAACCGGTGACACAGCGATTATGAGCCGCTTGCTCTACCGACTGAGCTACACCGCTGTGATGAGGTCCGTTCCCGCCTTGCGACGGGAACCTCCCTCACCAGAGCCCCAATACGGAATCGAACCGTAGACCTTCTCCTTACCATGGAGACGCTCTACCGACTGAGCTATTGGGGCGAGCGAGGAAGACATTACACGCTCCCCGGGCGTTCACCCAAATCCGTTGTCCAGCCCTGTGCGGGCCCGGATTCCGGCCTGTCACAAGGGCCTCGGAGCCCTCCCCCGCACGGCGGACCACACCGGTATGACTATTTCGTCCCTCCCTGACACGGTCGTACGACCGCCCTAGGCTCGACTCACTCTGCGTGATCTTCCTCTGTCACCCCGGAGCCCCTGGAGCGCGATGCCCGACAGTCAGCCGCAGCCGTCCCCTTCGTCACCCTCCGGCGGGCAGCAGGACCCGTCGGCCCTCCTGCTGTGCGGCGCCCGGCTCACCGACGGCCGGACCGTGGACGTCCGGCTGGGCGGCGGGCGGATCGAGGCGGTCGGCACGGCGGGCAGTCTGACCGTCGCCCCCGCGCGCGGGTCGCGCGTGGACCTCTCCGGCTACCTCCTGCTGCCCGCCCCCGCCGAACCGCACGCCCACGCGGACACCGCCCTGTCCGCCGACACGGACGGCCCCGTGTCGTACGCCCCCGAGGACGTCCAGCGGCGTGCCACCGAAGCGGCCCTCCTGCAACTCGGCCACGGATCGACGGCCATGCGCGCGCACGTACGCGTGGGCGACGTCCAGGGGCTCGGCGCGCTGGGCGCCGTCCTCCAGGCGCGCCGTTCGCTGCGCGGGCTCGCCGAGTTGACGACGGTCGCGGTGCCCCGGCTGCTGACCGGGGTGGCCGGCGCGGACGGGCTCGCGATGCTGCGGGACGCGCTCAAGATGGGCGCCTCGGTGGTGGGCGGCTGTCCCGACCTCGACCCGGATCCGACGGGGTACGTCGAGGCCGTCCTGGAGGTCGCCGCCGAGCACGGCTGCCCGGTCGACCTGCACACCGACGCGGCCGACCCCGGCCGGCTCGCCCGCCTCGCCGCGCAGTGCGGGGGTCTGCGGCCCGGCGTCACGCTCGGTCCGTGCGGCGCGCTGCCCGCCGAGCACGCCTCCCGTACGGCCGATCAGCTCGCCGCCGCGGGCGTCACCGTCGTCTGTCTCCCCCAGGGCTCCTGTGGGGCCGTGACGGGCCGTGGGGCGGCTCCTGTGCGGTTCCTGCGGGCGGCGGGGGTGCGGGTCGCCGCGGGGAGCGGCGCGCTGCGGGACGTCTCCAACCCGGTGGGGCGGGGGGATCCGCTGGAGGCCGCGTATCTGCTGGCCTCCCGTGAAGGGCTGCGTCCCGAGGACGCGTACGACGCCGTCAGCGCGTCCGCGCGTGCGGTGCTCGGGTTGCCCGAGGTGCGGGTGGAGGCAGGGTTTCCGGCCGAGTTGCTGGCGGTTCGGGGGGAGCGGCTGGCGGGGGCGCTGTCGCTCGCGTACAGCCGGATCGTGATTCACCGGGGGCGGGTGGTGGCTCGGACGAGTGCGGTGCGGGAGTACTGCAATTCGGCTGCGGCGGCGGAGTTGGGGCTGCCTCGGCAGGGGCGGGGGGAGGTGTCGTGAGGGCCGGCGCGACAGGTGGCGTGAAGGTTGGCGTGACGCCTGGTGTGCATATTTTCTGACCGTCACACTTGTTGGGAGCTGTGCGGCGGGCGGGACTCGCCGGGCGTACGGTCGAAGACATGCGCATTGTCATCGCCGGAGGTCATGGTCAGATCGCGTTGCGGCTGGAGCGGTTGCTCGCCGCGCGCGGGGACGAGGTCGCGGGGATCATCCGCAAGGCCGAGCAGGGGGACGCACTGCGGGCGGCCGGTGCCGAACCGGTCGTCCTGGACCTGGAGTCGGCGTCCGTCGAGGAGGTCGCCGAGGTCCTGCGGGACGCCGACGCCGCCGTGTTCGCGGCGGGCGCGGGTCCGGGCAGCGGGGCGGCCCGCAAGGACACCGTCGACAAGGGCGCGGCGGTCCTGTTCGCCGACGCTGCCGTACGCGCGGGCGTGCGCCGGTTCCTCGTCGTCTCCTCGCTGGGCGCGGACCCCGACCACGCCGGGGACGACGTGTTCGACGTCTACCAGCGCGCCAAGGGCGCCGCGGACGCGTACGTGCGCGGGCTGGACGCGCTCGACTGGACCGTCCTGAGGCCCGGCGGCCTCACCGACGACGCCGGGACCGGGCTGGTCCGCCTGGAGGCGCGTACGGGGCGCGGCATGATCCCTCGCGACGATGTGGCCGCCGTGCTCGCGGAGTTGCTGGAGACGCCGGCGACGGCCGGACTGACGCTGGAGCTGGTGGGGGGTTCCACGCCGGTCTCGGTGGCGGTGAAGTCGGTCGCGGGGAACTGACGGGGCCTCAGGGGCGTTGTACGGCTGAGGGTGCGGGTCGGAGGCGGGTCCGAACGGGGCGGGCCGGCGCAGGGCGGGTCAGAACAGCGGGAGCTGGCCCGGGAAGTCGGGGAGCGTGAAGCCGTCCAACGACGGTTGGGCGGCGCCGAGTTGGGCGGGCCTGCGGGAGCCGGGGCACGAGACGAGTTCGCCCGCCTCGCGAGCGCCGGGCGGGTCGTGCCGGGCGAACCGTCCGGCGACGACGGCGATCTCTCGACGGCACTCGGGGCAGGTTCTGCGGCGGCTGGACATGAGGTCAGTGTGCCTCAGGGAACAGCATGTGATCTTCTTCATGAGCCGTCACGGCGCACCCTCATGACGAAGGGCCCGTGACCCACTGCTTGAGTGGGTCACGGGCCCTTACGTTCCCGTGTGGCGGCGCCAGGATTCGAACCTGGGAAGGCTGAGCCGGCAGATTTACAGTCCACCGGAGTTCGCGTTGAAAAATCCCGCGTGACCTGCATGGACGCACATGAGGGAGCGGTCCATTGCTCTCGCCGTCCACATGTCGTCCAACGGTCAGTCCGGAGGGTGCTGTTCCAGATGGGCTTTCTGCCTTTCGGAGACTCCTGCACCCTAAGCAGGGGAAGACCACAGCCCATGGACCCCACCATTACAGCCGCTCTCATATCCACCCCCGTTACCCTCCTCGCCGCCGCAGCCGCGTACGGCGCTGGTCGCACCCAAGGGCGAGGCGCCTATCAGGGCCCCGTGGAGGCAGTGCGACGCCAACACCAACGGGACGCCTACGCTGCCCTTCTCGGGGCAGCCAACAGCTACGTTCGTCAAACCAACTGGGGAGAGTGCTCGCTACGAGCCTGTGACCGATTGGGTATCTCCTACCCGCCGAGGGAAAGACGAGAAGCGGCTGACCGTCAGGCATGCCGCATCCGAGCTGAGGTGCCGATCGAGCCGTTACGAATGGCCGCAGCCGTTGCCGAACTCGAAGGTCCAGAGCACATCGCAGAGATCGTCTACCGCATCGGGAACGCTGCCCACAACGTGCACGTAGGCGCCCTCAGGGGCGAAGTTCCTCACACCCTCTTCGACCTGCTCGATGGCATCCCTGCTCCCGATGAAAACCACCACGACCATCTGGACCTAGTGAACGCGGTGCAGGCATTCACCGAAGCCGCCCGGGCCCACCTCAACAACGGTAGGACGCCAGGACGGCGTAGAAGTCGTGCGTGGTTCGCGTCTCACCGGGGAGGCTGATCACCTAGGAACGTTCCTAGGTGACTACTCTGGTACGCACCACCGCAGAACGGGGAGTGCTCCGCGCATGGGACCCAAGACGACCAAGGTCTACGAGACGCTTCGCGAGCGGCTTGCCTCGGGGCAGTACGCCGCCGGTGACAAGTTCCCATCGGAGCGCACGCTGTCGGAGGAACTCGGTATCGGCCGGACGGCGCTTCGGCAGGTGCTCGCGCGTCTCGTCTCCGAAGGGGCGTTGGAGGTTCGCGGCCGGAGTTCGTACCTGGTGCCCGGCGCGGTGACCGTGAAGACCCCCGAGGGGCTCGAACCATGGCAGATCCATGGTGAGCGGGACCTCTATGACAACCAGTGGGTGAAGCTCCAACTCTGGGACGTCGAACCTCCCGGAGTTGAGCGGTTCGAGCACCACGTGGTGAAGCTGCAACACGTCGCCATCACAGCCGTGGTCGACGATCAAGACCGAGTCCTCATGATGTGGCGATACCGGTTCGTCCCTCAGCGGTTCGGGTGGGAACTCCCCGGCGGCATCGTGGACGCTGGCGAGGAAGCGGCGGAAACCGCGATGCGGGAGGTCGTCGAGGAAACAGGGTGGCGACCAAATTCTGTTGAGCACGTCGTGACCTATCAACCGATGGTCGGCATGGTGGATTCGCCGCACGAAATCTTCGTTGCCTACGGTGCGAAAAAGGTCGGCGAACCGACGGATCTCGAAGAAGCCGGCCACATCGAATGGGTTCCGTTGGCCGATATTCCGGGGCTCATGGCGCGCGGCGAATTGCTGGGGTCCGGCACGCTCGTTGCGCTGCTGCACATCCTCGCTACTAGAGGAAAGCAGGGCGTCACAGCCGCTCGCTGAGCAAGTCGACGCGTCGGCGCTGCCGCACCGAACCGGTGCGGCTCGCCAGCAACTTCGCTTGCCTCAAGTGGTTGTGCGCGTCGTCGTATTCGGCGCGTGCGAGGTGGGCTTGGGCCAAGTCTGTGTGCAGCCCAGCGCGCGCCCGCACAAAGGTAGGGTCCATCGACTTCACCGCGTCGTAGAGGCTGGCCAAAGCATCCACGTCCCCGAGGAAGGCGAGGATGTTTCCTCGCCATCGAGTGAGGTGTGATTCGTTGAGGAAGATACTCAACATGTCAGGGTCGCGATCCTCGGGCCCGCCGGGAATCAGAGCTGCCGCCCTGTCCAAGGCCCTACGGCTTTCATCTTCCATTCCGGAATGCGCGCACAATTCCGCCTCGGTCGCATGGAGCCATGCGCGAAGTCTGGGAGATCCATTCCCCCCGAGAGTGCTTTGCGCCTCACGCGCCAACTCCACTCCGAGCGCCGGCCGTCCCGCTTCACTGAGGACGAATGCCTGTTCCCCCATGGCGTGCGCGAGATACATCGGGGCCTCAGCGTCCCGCGCGGCTCGCTTCGCGAGTTCGTAGTGGCGCCATGCCCGTTCGACCGCCCCGGAGTCGACCGCTTGCCATGCGGCGAGGGTCGACGCCCCGGCGAGTGCCAGCGCGACCGGTCGGCGCGCGCTGGGCAGTACGGCGAAGTTCAGCGCGTCCTCAAGGGCCGTGAGGTGCCCCGTCATCTGGTCGATGAGACCGGCCGCGCCCCGCTGCCGGTCCATCGTGCGCAGTAGTTCCGTCTGGGCGTTGAAGGCGCTCACCATGGAGTCACCCAGGCTCTCCGCCGCATCGATCATGCTGAGCAAGTCGTCATAGCCGTCCGCCATCGGCGTCGCCGCGACGGCCGTGGCGCCCCTCAACTCCGTGTCCGTGGCGCCCAGGACGTTACGCAGGATCTCCGCGTACCGGTCGGAGATGGCGCGCTTGCCGTTCTCCCACTCCGACACGTACACGCGCAGGCTCGCGGTCGATGCGACGTCGACAAGGTGGCGACGCGCCCACTGCTCGATCTCGCGAATCAGTCGCTCCTGAGACCAGCCACGCGCCGCGCGCGCTTCCCGAAGTCCTGAACTCACAGGCCACCGTCCGGCGTTGGTTCCGTTCACTTCCCCTCCCATGGTGCCTCACGTCGCCGCAGGTCAACAGGGGTTAACAGGACTGGGGTTAAGGGCTGTTGGCTGCCGAAACCCCTGTCTCGAACTGTCTCCTGAGAGTGCGCCAGGAAGGGCGTTCGCGGATCGGATCGGCGAACCACCTTGACTCTGGTGCGCACCAGATGCCAACCTACTGGTGCGCACCAGAAAGCGGGATCGCATCCCGCTCGTAGTGCGCATTCAGAACGGTCCCGCCGGGTTCGCTTACACGCGGTCCGAGCGGCAGGGGAGACGTGAAAAGTCCGCCGTCTTCACGGATCGATCGGTGTCATCGGCTAAGCCGCTGGTCTGACCCTCGGGCGTAGGACCCAGGGACCGGATCGCGGGGACCCCGGTGGTTGGGCCGCACCCAGCCCATGGCATCCAGGGAGCAACCACTCAGCGAGTGACGACTGAGTGGCGCGGTGACCGCGCGCCGGCCAAGAGGAGGCGGAGCGAGGCGCATACGGGAACCGCGAGACGACAGTGGCGGGCTTTCCCGTCACTCGTCATGCGGCCAGGAAGCCGGCGTTCGTGTCGGTGGCCTGGCCGTTTGATGAGGACTCTTCGCAGGTCCCGCCCGTGCCGGTCCCGGTGCGGGTTCTTCACGGCGCGCGCCCCGTTGAGGTGTCTCCGGGTGCGTTCGGGCCGTTTCCGGTCGAAGGAGAAACCGACCCATGAAGTGCATCGTTGCCGGGCAACAGGCGCTCAGCGTCTCGGAGTTCGCGGAGCTGGCGTTGGGTACGCCGCTGGAGTTGTGGCTGGGGGTGGAGGGCGAGAGCGAGGTGGAGCGGGCGGCGCGGTTGGACGCGGCGCGTGACATTCTGTCCGACCCCGACTTCGCCACCCTGCCGGACGACTTGGTCCGTCTGGCCGCGCGGGTGATCGAGGAGCACCCGGAGCTGTTCGACGTGGTCCCCCTCTCCCGGCGCCGTGCGGCGCGGCGGGGGGTTGCGGCATGAACGGCGTGGTGACGCTGGACGGCCTTGCCGCTCCGCTGCGGGCGGTGCGGATGCTGGCCCTGGACTACGCGCATCTTCCCGCCCCGACGATCGGCGTCTCGGCCATCTACCCGGAGCGGCTGGAGCTGAGCCTGCACCGCAGTCCCGCCGACTTCGAGGCGTGGCGGGAGGTCCTCGGGATCGCCCCGGACGGTGTGACGTACCGCGAGTTCGACGGCTACGTGTCGATGAGCGTGTTCACCGAGTACGCGGGCGCGGAACTGGAACTGGTCGGTTACGCCGACCTTCCCCACACCGAGCAGGCCCGGGCGTCGGTCTGATGGCGGCGCCGGCCAAGTGCTTCGACCCCGACGGCGCCCGCTTCGGGGTCCCGACGTACCCGTGGCGGTACGCGCCCGATGGGTTCGCCACCCGCCGGCAGTTACGGGCCCGTGGGCTTCGCCCGGGTGGTCAGCCGGTCGCCGCGCAGGTCCTGCGTCCGCGTTACCGGCGGGGCCCGCTGGTGGCCTACCTCTACCGGCTCGATCTCGCGCTGCCGGTGCGGCCGATGACCGAGGGCAGGTGGCGTGCGCTGGCCTGCGCGATGCGGGCGCGGCGCACCTGCCCGCAGTGCCGCGCCGACGCCGGTTACGTCATCCCCCGCTCCCTCGGGCTGTGCGTGCCGTGCGCATACCCCGAGGACTTCCGAGAATCGGAGTGAACTCATGGACTGGAAGACGCACGCCCGGCGTGCGGCCCACTGGGGTCTGCCCGCCGCCCTGACCGGATTGTCGCTGGGCTGGACCGTGTACGCGGTCGGGGAGATCCTCTCCCGCCAGGCCCCCGCCCCGCTCGCCTACACCGTGGCGGGGATCTATGACGCGGTGTGGCTGTACGCGCTGGCCATGGAGACCGCGCACCGTCGGCAGGGCTCGAGCGGCACCCTGCCCTCGGTGCTGGGGTGGCTGTTCCTGGTCACCTCGGTCTGCGTGCTGGTCACCCACGGCCTGATGGACGCCACGACGGTCGTCGCTGTCATCGGTGCGATCGTCCCCGCCGCCGCCAAAGCCACCCTGATCATGGCGGTTGAGCGGGACGCCACCCGCATCTCGCCCGCCGCGCAGAGCCAGATCGACGCGGTCCGCAGCGCGACCCGCGACCAGGTGGCCGTGGGCCGGGCGGTCACCCGTGCCAAGGCCGACCGGCAGACCACCGCCGCCGCCCTCGACCGCGAGGAGCGCAAGGCACGCGGCAAGGCGCAGAAGACGCGCCACAAGGCGGCGGCAGCTCTGGCGAGGGTTGCCGACAAGAGCCCCGTGGACGGCGCGGACGCCGTTGCGGAGATCCCGGCGCTGTTCTCGGACGACGACCTGGCCCGCGTGCTGGGCGAGTGGTCCGGCGGGGACACACCCGCCGTGTCCCCCGGCGTGTCCCCGGCCGTGTCCCCAGGTGTGTCCCTGCCCGTGTCCCCTGTGTCCCCGCAGGTCGGCCCCGTGTCCCCGCCCGATGAGATTCCCCCGCCTCACGACAGCGAGGACGCGGCCGGTCCGGCGGATCTGTCGGGGCTGGCTGAGGCGGCGGCCGTGGCCGGGGTCGGCACCCCGCAGCCCGGTGAGTCGCTGAGTGAGGCTCAGCTCACTGTCGTCCTGCGCTGGCTGCGGCACTCGGAGAACCCCCCGCTCAGCTACCGGCGTGCGCTGGCCGCGTACCGCGCGGCCGGTTTCTCCGCGAAGGAGGAGCGGGTGCGCAAGGCGTACGCGGCGCTGGTCGATTCCGAGGGCGCCGACGCGTAAGCCCTGCCCCCGGCACACACCAATGAGGGCCAGCCCAGGGTAAGTGGGCTGGCCCTCGTTGCGACTGCCGGAAGCAGTCGACACCAGTGAAGCAGACCCGGAGAGCCGACCGCGAGCGGAACCCTCGCAGACCGGCCGCGCAGACCCGGGGAGTTGATCACTCGTCATCGGCAGGAGATAGCTGCCGTGCATCCCCGTCACCGCGTCTGAACAGCGCTTTCCACCGCGCAGGCCCCGGACACATCCGCTTGGCCGTGGGTGTCCGGGGCCTGCTTCCTGCGAGCAAGGGGAGCCTTGCCCATGTCCAGCCGTACCCGTGCCCGGACCGTGAAAACGGCCGCCGGCGTCCACACCCTCCACATCCCCCGCCAGCGCGGCCGGCGAGGGGAACAGGTCGTCATCGTCGTCCCCGAACGACCCACCCTCACCCGCCTGCTGGCCGGCGCTGCCGGACGCGCCCTGTGGCGGGCCCGCCGCACCCTCGCCCCCACCGCCCTCGCCCTTACGGCGCTGCCCCTCGCGGGCGCGCTTCACCTGCTGGCGTGGTGGTCGTCCCTCCTGCTCACCCCGCTGGCGCTCGCCCCGCTGGTGTGGCTGTGGGTCGTGCAGCGGCGTCGTCCCGCGAAGGGCTCGGTCGTCCTGTGGCGTGCCGGTCTGGCGGCGCTGGCCACCCTCGCGGCGGTGTGGCTGTGCCTCGCGGCCGGCTTCGGGCCGCTCGCCGGGCCCCTGCCTCTGCTGTGGCTGCTGACGCTGATCGCCGTGCAGACCGTGTGGTTCTTCGCTGGTCCCCGTCCGGCCCGTTCTGAGGAGAGCATCTGATGGCTCAGTCCACCAACGGCCAGCGCAGGCAGGCGCCGACGAACGACCAGCGTCGGCAGGCGTCGGCCAACGGCCGCTCCGGCGCGACCCCGCAGGACAAGGGCGCCAAGTTCGCCAACGCGGGCGCCGCCGTGGGCGGGTTCGTCGGTGCGATGGGCGGCTCGTTCGTCCCGCCGATCAGCGTCACCGTCAACAACAACAAGACCACGGCGCGCGGCGGCGGTGGCCACGCGCACGCCGGTTCCCTGCTGCCCTCCCCGGAGTTCGGGTCCCCGGCGCAGGTGCGCAACTACTGCAACACCCTGCGGGCGGCGGGCGTGACGCTGTCCATCGAGGTGGCCATGGCCGCCGAGATCCTCGACAGTGTGCTGTCCGCCGTTCCGGACCCGGAGGGCCGTGCGTTCGGCTCGCGCATCCGGGCCCGGAAGGTGTCCCGCAAGATGCGCAAGTCCGCCGACGCCCTGCGGGACGCGGCGAAGAACGCCGCCGCCTGCTACTCGGCCTTCCAGCAGGAGTTCGAGGAAGAGATCAACCGCGTCCGTCACCGTGCCCGCAAGCCTCAGCAGCCGGTCATGAACTGGGCTCAGCAGTAAGGAGGTTGAGCCATGGCTCACCAGTGGACTGACCAGGAAGGCCGGGCCTACCCCCTCAGTGTCCCCGCCTTCACGAACGAGGGTGCGGGCGGCGGCGTCGGCGCCTACCTGCTGAACCGGGCCAAGCCGTATCTGCCGCCGTGGCTGGGCTGGGTCGCCACCGGCCTGGCCGGAGTCGTCGGACACCAGCGGTGGCCCGACAGCGCGGCGGGCGGCGTCGGCCTCACCCTCACCTCGGTCGCTCTGACCGGCGTGGCGTGGGCGGCAGGCAAAGGGATCAGCAAGCAGCGCCGTCTGCACTCGGCCGTCACCGTGGCCGCCGGATCGGCCTGGGTGACCGCCGCCTGCCTGGCCGGACCGACGGCCGGACCGGTCGACGACCTGTTCCTGATGGGCGGACCGGCCATGGCGCTGTCGTGGAACGTGCGCATGATCATGCGCCACAACTCCGAAGGCACCGCCGGGAGTTCGGACGGGGGCCTGCTGGAGAAGGTCGGGCTCGCGCGGGCGAAGATCGGCGCGGCGAAGGTGGAGCCCAACCGGGTCACCGCACCGCTCGCGTTGCAGCCGGGAGAGCAGACCAACGACGACGTCGCCAAGGCGCTGGCGCGGATCGCGTCCGCGCTCGATCTGCCGAAGGCTGCCGTGCGCTACACCCCGGACCCGGACTCCGTGCGGCGCGGGGAGCTGGTCATCGTCCCCGAGGACATGCTGTCGGAGGTCGTCGAGTGGGAAGGCCCCTCCAACCTCGGGGGGTCGATCGCCGATCCGCTGGTCATCGGCCGTTACGACGACGGTGCGCCGCTGGTCATGTGGCTTCCCGGTGACCCGGACGCGGGACGCAACTCCACCCACGTCCTGATCGCGGGCGGCACGGGTTCCGGCAAGGGGGATGCCGCGCTGAACCTTCTGACGGAGATCCTTTCCCGCCGGGACGTGATCGTGTGGTTCTCCGATCCCAAGGCGTTCCAGGACTTCGCCCCGCTCCGCGCGGGACTGGACTGGGGTGTCGAGGGCGGCAGCCCGACAGAGGTCATGGTGGCCGCCGTCGAAGCCGTCATTCCGGCCCGGACCCGCTGGCTCGGTGCCCACGGCTACCGCCAGTGGGTCCCCGAGGCGGCGCAGGCACAGCACGACCCCGGGCATTCCTGCCGCCCGGACGGCACGGCGTGCGGGTGCGCGGGGATGCCGTTCCTGATCGGCTGGTTCGAGGAATCCGCCAACACCCTGCGCAACCTCGGGGACGACGTGTTCACGGGGATGACGCAGGAAGCCCGTTCGGCCGGTGCGGCCATCTTCGTGTCGCTTCAGCGGCCGTCCTACGACCAGATGTCCACCTCCACCCGCGCCTCCCTCCCGTCCGTGATCGCCCTGGGCTGCGACCCTCGCGACGAAGGGTTCGCGCTGCCGGAGACCGTCATCGACGCCGGCGCGCACCCCGGAGCATGGGGCAACCGGCGTCCTGGCTACTGCTACGTGGTCTCCCCGGGCATCCCCGAGGACCGGTACGCCTCCCCGGGACGCACCTTCCGCTTCACCCCGCGCACCGTGCCCGTCATGGAGCAACTGGCCGCGTGGGCACAGCACCACGGTGCCACCGCCGACCCCGTCACCGCTGGCGCCGCCGCCTCGGTCGCGGGCCGCGCCTACACCGGCCGCACCACCGACAGCGGCACCGGCCCGCAGCCGGCCGCGCCACGCGCCACCGAGGAGGACGCCATGGAGCCGGCCGGTCTGCTCGTCGACCCGGAAGACGCCGGTATCGACCCCGAGACCGAACTCCCCGGCGACGAACCCGGCGACGACACCCCGATCTTCGGGCAGGAAGCCGGGCACAAGCCCTCCCCCGAAGAGGCCCGGCGGCTGTTCGCCCAGGCTCTGACGGAGTTCGAGGACGAAGGCCGCATGGTCGTCGGCCCGAAGGACTTCACCGACTGGTGCGACCGGCACAGCCTCTCCCGCTCCTGGGTGTCCCTGCGCCTCAAGGAGGCCGCCCAAGAGGGACGGCTGGACGCCACCAACACCACCGGCCGGTGGCGGATCGTCCCCGCCCTCACACCCGCCTGACACCCGTAACGCGTTACGCCCGCCTAACACCCAAACCCCTAGGCAGGCGCACGTGTTACCCGCCCTAACAGCGGCCGATCACACCCCTCACACCCACACGTCACACCCACCCACGGGCCCGCGTCACACCCACGACGCGGGCCCCTTCTGCCCGGAGGGAACCACACGTGTCCCGTACCGAACGGCCCACGGCCGTCGAAGTCCACCACCCCATCCCGATCACCACCCACCCGCCTGCCGTGCTCCCGGTGCCCGTGCAGCCGGACACGGTCCCGGGGGTGGCGAGCGTCGTCCTCCCGGACGGCCGCGTCGTCACCGGCTACGCCATCCACCCCATGCAGCCGCCCCCGGTCGCCCCGAAGCCGGCCGTGTCCCGCGCGGCCGTGAACATCGCCCTCGGGGGCGTCGGGTTCGCCGCCTTCTGCGGGGGCCTGTTCTTCCTCACCACGTTCATCACCGCCCTCACCGGGCTGATCATCCAGCTCACCATCCTCGCCGCCGTCATCTTCGGCGGGTTCGTCGCCGTGCAGGTCTTCAGCGCCCCCAGCACCAAGGGCCACGGCGACAAGACCGGCGGGAACACGTTCAACATCCGCAAGGCCGTCATCAAGCGCAGCCACTTCCACGGCTAGGAGGCCGAACCCCGTGATCCGACTGCGTATCCGCATCGTCGGCGGGCCACGCCGCGCGCTGGCCCTCACCGACACACCCCGCCGCGACTGCCCCGACTGCCACGGCACCGGAAGCATCGAGGACGCCTTCGTCGACGAATTCGGCGAGTACGCCGGGAGCAACTGGTGGTTCTGCGACTGCCAGAGCGACTGGACCCTCCCCCTCCTGCCCCTGCCCCGGTGGCCGCGACGCCGCCCGCGCGGCGGCTACAGCGACGAACCCCCCTTCTGAATCCTGCGAGTTGAGGAGAACCATGTCGTTCGGAGAGACCCCGGTCACGATCGTCGGCAACCTGACCGGTGACCCGGAACTGAAGTACACCAACAACGGCCAGGCGCTGGCCCGGTTCACGGTCGCGTCGACCCCGCGCACCTTCGACCGCGAGGCGAACCAGTGGAAGGACGGCACGTCGACGTTCTTCCGGTGCGCCGCGTGGCGCCAGCTCGCGGAACACGTCGCGGAGTCCCTGGGCAAGGGCTCACGGGTGGTGCTGTCCGGCCGGATCCGCCAGCACGACTGGCAGACCCCGGAGGGCGAGAACCGCTCGATGCTCGCGGTGGAGGTCGACGAGATCGGCGCCTCCCTTCGCTTCACCACCGTCCGCATCGACGCCAAGCGCACCGGCGGCCAAAGCGGCAGCGCCCCGACGGGCAACGACCCGTGGAACACCGGCAGCAACCGCCCCGAGCCGGGCAACGAACCCCCGTTCTAGCAACGCCCGGGGCGACCGCCCCATCTCGCCAAAGACACGCGGTCGCCCCGGTTTCCAGACCCGTTTCAGTGAACTGGAGACCACCCAGCATGCCCCATCCCTCCGTGCCGCCGGAGGGCGGCAACATCAGTCTGTGCACCGGGTCCGGTGCGCTGGACCAGGCAGTGGAAGCCGTCACCGGCCTGCCCACGGTCCTGGTCGGCGAGAAGGACCCGGCCGCCTCCCGGCTGCTCGCCGCCCGCCTGCCCCACGCCCGCAACCTCGGGGACATCACCGCCGTCGACTGGGCGGCGCTCGCCGCCGAGATCGCGCGTCCGGCGGCGCTGACCGCCGGGTTTCCCTGCCAGGACATCTCCAACGCCGGACCTCGGGGAGGGATCGCCGGTGACCGTTCCGGACTCTGGAAAACCATCGCCCACGGAGCCATTCGCCGTCTTCGACCCCGTCTCGTCTTCCTGGAGAACGTCGCCGCCCTCCGGTCCCGGGGACTCGACGTCGTCGCCGCCGACCTGGCCGCGCTCGGGTATGACGCGCGGTGGATGTGCCTACGCGCTGGAGATCCCGAAGTCGGCGCCTGTCACCGCCGCGACCGCTGGTTCGCCGTTGCGTATCCCGCTGCTGAAGACCCCCACCTCGCAGTTGGGACGCAACGGCGGACCGCAGCACCCGGACAAACGCAAGGCGGGCGGGCACGGGCCGACGCTGGAGGACGAAGTGGTCTTCTTGCTGCCCCCGACGGACGAAGCCTGAGGCTGCTGCCCACCCCGGCCGCCGCCGACGGAACCGGCGGCCCCGGCGTCTCCCCGAAACGGCGCGGCGGAATGAACCTGCGGACCGCCGTCACCCTGCTGCCCACCCCCGCCGCGCGTGACTGGAAGTCCGGCGCCTCCAACCTCGTAGGCACCAACTCCCGCCCGCTGAACGAAGTCGTCGTCAACCTCCTGCCCACCCCCAAGGCGTCGGACGGACCGCACGGCGGACCCAGTCAGCGCGACACGTCAGGCCGCTACTACCTCCCCGGTCAGGCCGTCCGCCTTGACGGACAGTGGGTGGCGACCAACGGCACCGACTACGGCCCCGCGATCCGCCGATGGGAACAGGTGCTGGGACGGCCCGCGCCGGAACCGACCGAGCCCGGGACCAAGGGCAACCGCCGGCTGTCCCCGGAGTTCGTGGAATGGATGATGGGCGCCGACCTGGGCTGGGTTACCGGCGCGGACCTGGGCCTGTCCCGCTCCGACCAGCTCAAGATCCTCGGCAACGGCGTCGTCATCCGCCAAGCCGCCCTCGCCTACCACGCGTTGCTCGCCACGCTCGCCGCCGAGACCGCAGCACCCGCACCGACCCAACTCGCCCTGGACATCGCCTAGCAACGCCCGGGACGACCGCCCCATCTCGCCAAAGACACGCGGTCGCCCCGGTTTCCAGACCCGTTTCAGAGAACTGGAGACCACCCAGCATGACGCATGACGCACGATCCGCGCTGCTGTCCGCAGCGCTCCAAGCCGCCGCCTGCGGCTGGCACGTCCACCCCCTGCGTCCCGGCGGCAAGGGCTCAGCCCTGCACGGCGAACGCGCCTGCCCCCGCACCGGCGTATGCGCCGACGGCCACGTGAAGTGGGAACAGCGCGCCACCACCGACCCCGGCCGCATCCGCGCGGCCTGGTCGGCGGGCGCGTTCAACGTCGGCATCGCCACCGGCCCCTCCCACCTGGTCGTCGTCGACCTCGACATCCCCAAACCACAGGAGGGCAAGGGCAGTTCGGACGCGCCTTGCGGCGCGGCGTCCTTCGCGGCGCTCTGCGAGCGCGCCGGACACCCGTGGCCCGCCACTCACACGGTGCGGACTCCGAGCGGCGGCACGCACCTGTACTTCACCGCCCCGCTTGGTGTCCGACTGCCCTGCACGGCCCGTACCGTCGCGGCGAACGTCGACACCCGCGCCTGGGGCGGGAACATCGTCGCCGCAGGCAGCACCACCCCCCACGGCACCTACGACACGGTCGACGACACCCCGGCCGTCCCCCTGCCCGGATGGCTGCTGCACCACCTCCACACCCCGCCCAAGCCCGCCGTCACGGCGCCCGCGCCGCTGATCGTCCCCGGCGGAACCACCCGCCGCGCCGCCGTCGCCCTCGAACGCGAGACAGCCGACGTGAGCCGGACCGGCGAAGGGGGCCGCAACAGCCGGCTGCTGGCGGGCGCCCGCTCCCTGGGACGCTTCGTCGCGTGGGGCGAGATCCCCCGGCACATGGTGGAGCAGGCTTTTCAGGCCGCCGGGGAAGCGAGCGGACTGCCCCCGGCGGAATGCCGGACCACCATCCGAAGCGCCCTCGACTGGTCGATCCGCACCGCCCGCCCCCGGGACGCCGCGTGAACCCCCGGCGGCCTGAAAAGCCCACCCGCCCCGTCCCGGCGGGACCGCGCCCGATCCCGCCCGACACCGGCAACAGCCGTGGCATGAAGGGCGACGCCGAAGGCGTCCTTCCATCCCTTCCCCCCGCCGACCGCGCGAGCGGCCCGACACGGGGCGACGGGCGCTTCCCCGTGGCCTGGCTCCACATCAGCGCGCCGCGCCACGGCACCCCCACCGCCACCTCGACGTGCCTGTGCGGGTGGGACCGCAGCGCCACCGGCCACGGCAAGGTGCATGCCCTGATCGCCGCCCACACCGCCCACCGCGACACCTGCCCCCTCCGCACCAACCAGGAAGGGAGGGCCGCAGCATGAGCGACCCCACCCCCAACCCCACCACCCCGCCCATCGACGGCGCCGCCCTGCTGAACGAGGTCGAAGCCTTCCACCGCCGCTTCAACGTCTTCCCCACCGAAGCCGCCTACGTGGCCGTCGCCCTGTGGGACGCCCACGCCCACCTGATCGATTGCTTCGACTCCACCCCGCGCCTCGCGTTCCTCTCCCCGGAACCCGGATCGGGCAAGTCCCGCGCCCTGGAGATCGTGGAAACGCTTACACCGCACTCCCACACCCTGGTCAGCAGCTCCGCCAACGCTCTGTACCGGCTGGTCGAAGCGACCGAGGGCCTGCCCACACTGCTCTTCGACGAGATCGACACCGTGTTCGGCCCCAAGGCGGGTGACAACGAGCCGGTACGCGGGTTCATCAACACCGGCCACCGCCGACGGGGGAAGGCCCTGCGCTGCGTCGGAGAGAACCAGACCCCTTCGTGGTTCGCGTCGTTCTGCGCGGTCGCCATGGCCGGTCTGGGCTCGCTGCCGGAAACCATCCTGGACCGCTGCGTCATCGTCCGCATGCGCAAGCGGGCCCCCAACGAGACAGTGGAGCCCTACCGCGAGCGCATCCACGAGAAGGAGGGTCACGCGCTGCGTGACCGGCTCGCCAAGTGGGCCGACACCGTCCGCGACGACGTCTCGGGCGCCTGGCCCACGCTCCCCGAAGGGCTCAGCGACCGGCCAGCCGACGTGTGGGAACCGCTCCTTGCCGTTGCCGAAGCCGTCGGCGGGGACTGGCCTGAACGAGCCCGCGCCGCGTGCCTGGAGATGCTGAAAGCGGCCGACGACACCGACGAATTCTCGCTCGGTATCCGGCTGCTGACAGACCTGCGCGACAAGCTCTTCAGCGCCGGCGCCGAACGGATCGCCACCTCCGTCATCATCGAGTGCCTGCTTGGCATGGATGACGCGCCATGGGTCGACCTAGACGACAAGCCCCTCAACCCGCGCACGCTCGCCCGGATGCTGAGCCAGTACGTCACCCCGGCCAACCGGCCGATCAAACCGCGTACCTTCCGCACCCCGTCCGGCACGGTCAAGGGGTACTTCGCGGCCGACCTTGCCGACGCCTGGATGCGCTACTGCCCGCCCCCCTCCGGGGAATCCGGAACAGCCGGAACAGCCGGAACAGCGCAGGTCAACGCCGGTGAATCTGTTTCGGATACTCCGGCCGACAGCCGGAACACCACGGCAGAAGCCGGAACACTGCCCCTGCCTCAGGTCGGCTGACACCCCCGGAAACCGAGCCCTGTCACACGTGCTGCGTGACAGGGCCATCCGAAACAGAAACTCGATCCGGAACAAATCCAGGGCTCTGACCTGCACTGTTTCGCTGTTTCGGCTGTTTCGGATCTGTCAGGGGGTGGGCGTCTCACCGCCCACCCCCTGGTTCGCCTCTCCGACGTTTCCCCAAGGAGACGAAATGGCTACGTCCTCCCGCCGACGCCGCACGCCGAAAGACGAACTCCTCCCCCTCAGTGACGTCTTGGACGAACTCAGCATCAGCCGCGCCACCTGGTACCGGTGGCAGAACCGTGGCTACGCGCCGGAAGCCCGCCGCACCCCGTCCGGTCGCATTTGCGTGCGCCGAAGTGTCCTTGACGCATTCAAAGATGAAATGGAAGCCGCGTGACCGAGTGGAGCTACACCGTCAAGATCTGGGCGATCCGGAAGCGTGATTACCGGAAGCCCTACCAACTCCGATGGAAGGTCGGACTCCGGCCGCATTCGGAGTCGTTCCTCACCCAGGGTCTGGCGGACAGCCGCCGGGCCCAACTCATCACGGCCGCGCGCGAGGGCGAACCCTTCGACGTCGAGACCGGGTTGCCGAAGTCCATGGTCGCCAAGAAGCTGGACATTTCTTGGTACGAGCACGCCCGGAACTACATCGCGATGAAGTGGGGCGACTCCCCCGGCAACACTCGCCGGACGTTGGCCGAGGCCATGGCCACGGTGACGCCCGCGTTCGTCAAGGACACCAAGGGAATGCCTGACAACAGGACCGTCCGACGCGCGCTCTACAGCTGGGCGTTCAACAAAAACCGGTGGGACGAAGAACTACCCGCCGACGTGGCCAAGACGCTGGACTGGTTCAAGCGGAAGTCGCTCCCCATGTCCGCGCTCTCTGACCGTCTGGTCGTAAGGTCCGCTTTGAGCGCCTTGTCGAAGAAGCTGGACGGCGAGACGGCGGCAGGAAGCACGATCCGCCGGAAGCGCGCCATTTTCTACAACGCCCTTGAATTCGCGATCGACGCCGAACTCCTCGCGGACAACCCCTTGGACCGCATCAAGTGGACGGCGCCCGAACAGGTCGTTGAGGAAGTCGACCCGGAATGCGTTCCGAATCCCGCTCAAGGGGCCAAGCTTCTGGCTGCCGTACGCGACCAGGGAAAGCGCGGTCGTCGACTCGTGGCGTTCTTCGGCTGCATGTACTACGCCGCCGCGCGGCCGGAAGAAGTCATCGGTCTGCGCGCCAAGGACTGTGACCTGCCGCGTCGCGGCTGGGGCCTGCTCCGGCTGCATGAGACCCGCCCCCGCTCCGGCAAGGCTTGGACCGACTCCGGGGAGTCGCACGAGAAGAAGGGACTGAAGCACCGCCCGCGCAAGGCCGTCCGCCGGGTACCGATCCCGCCCGAGCTGGTCGCCCTGCTCCGGTGGCACCTCAGCGCGTACGGCACAGCGCCGGACGGCCGCGTGTTCCAGACGCTCCGGGGTGGCCTCGTGCAGGACACCGGTTATGGCGAGGTCTGGGCTGAGGCTCGCTCACGGGCCCTCTCCCCCGCCGAATTCGAGTCGGTGTTGGCCAAGCGCCCTTATGATCTTCGTCACGCTGCCGTGTCCACCTGGCTCAGCTCTGGGGTGGAGCCTCAGCTTGTAGCTGAACGCGCCGGCCACAGTGTCGCGGTGCTCTTCCGGGAGTACGCCAAGTTCCTGAAGGACGGCGACGACGCCGCCAACGCGAAGATCTCCGCCCGCCTAGAGAAGGGCGCCTGACAGGCCCAGGAAGCCCGTCCACGCCCCGTCCACGCACTTCGAGATGGGGCGTTCGAACGCGAGACAGAGTGAGACACGCGCCTGATCCACGGCGCACATGACGAAGGGCCCGTGACCTGCCGTTCTGGCAGGTCACGGGCCCTTCGTTCTCAGCGTGGCGGCGCCAGGATTCGAACCTGGGAAGGCTGAGCCGGCAGATTTACAGTCTGCTCCCTTTGGCCGCTCGGGCACACCGCCGGGGTTTTGTCACCTGTTCGAACCGCTTTTCGGCGGTGTTCCCTGGCAACGACGTAAACAATACCCGATGGGGAGGGGTGCTTCGCCACCCGATTGAGCTGCGCCCGGAGGCGATCGGGTGGCTAGGCTTGTCCGGACGTGGCCGGGCCGGGGCCGAGGCAGGCACGGGCCCCCGAGGACGCCGCCACGCACTCGACACGCCCCCCGATACAAGGAGCCACAGGACATGGCCGACTCCAGTTTCGACATCGTCTCGAAGGTCGAGCGGCAGGAGGTCGACAACGCCCTCAACCAGGCCGCCAAGGAGATCTCCCAGCGCTACGACTTCAAGGGCGTCGGTGCCTCCATCTCGTGGTCCGGCGAGAAGATCCTGATGGAGGCGAACTCCGAGGACCGGGTGAACGCCGTTCTCGACGTCTTCCAGTCGAAGCTGATCAAGCGCGGGATCTCGCTGAAGGCGCTGGAGGCGGGCGAGCCCCAGCTCTCCGGCAAGGAGTACAAGCTCTTCGCCGAGATCAAGGAAGGCATCTCGCAGGAGAACGCGAAGAAGGTCGCCAAGCTGATCCGCGACGAGGGCCCCAAGGGCATCAAGGCCCAGGTCCAGGGCGACGAACTGCGCGTCAGCTCCAAGAGCCGCGACGACCTCCAGACCGTCATCGCCCTCCTGAAGGGCCAGGACTTCGACTTCGCGCTCCAGTTCGTGAACTACCGGTAGTTCACGGGCCGGTGGGTGAGAAGGGCGGGTGCCTCACGGGCGCCCGCCCTTCCCGCGTGTGCGGATGCCGGTGTACGGGTGTGCCGGTGTGCGTGCGGCTCAGTCCCGTGAGTTGCCGAACAGGATCCGGTACGCGATGAGCAGCACCAGCGAGCCGCCGATCGCCGCCGCCCAGGTGGCGCCGTCGTAGAAGTCCTTCGTCACGGGGTGGTCCAGCCAGCGCGCCGAGATCCAGCCGCCGACGAACGCCCCGGCGATCCCGATCAGTGTGGTGCCGATCAGGCCGCCCGGGTCCCGCCCCGGCAGCAGCACCTTGGCGATGACTCCGGCCAACAGTCCCAGGATGATCCAACTGACGATGCCCATGCCCTGAACCTGCCCTTCCGCGCCGTGCGTCCACTGCCCCGGCCGTGTGGATCCGGTGAGAACAGCAGCTCCGGGGGCCGGTGGGGGTCACTCGCCCCGCGCCCGCCGCACACGCGTTCGCCCTGTGTTGGCCCGGACGACGTCGTGCCGATACGCACCGGTTCCCCCGGTCACTAAGGTGCGGCCCATGCCACACTCCCGGACCGGCCCCGCCGCCCCGCCCCGGCCCGGCCCCCGGTCCGGCGGCCTCGCCCCGCGTCCGGGGAGCCGTGGCGCGTGACCGGCGCCGCCCCGCAACCGCCGCCCCGCCCCCGCTCCGGAAGGTGCCGCCCATGACCCTCCCCACAGGTCCCTCCGCCGAACTGCGCCGCACCCTGGGCGTCGGGGACGCCGTCGTCATCGGGCTCGGGGCGATGATCGGGGCGGGTGTCTTCGTCGCCCTCGGCCCGGCCGCGCGGGCGGCCGGCACCGGGGTGCTGCCTGCGCTCGCGCTCGCCGCTGTGATCGCCTACTGCAATGCCACCTCCTCTGCTCGGCTGGCCGCCCGCTATCCGGCCTCGGGCGGTACGTACGTCTACGGTCGTGAACGGCTGGGCGACTTCTGGGGGTACCTCGCCGGGTGGGCCTTCGTCGTCGGGAAGACGGCGTCGTGCGCGGCGATGGCGCTGACGGTGGGGCTGTACGTCTGGCCGGCCCACGCGCACGCGGTGGCGGTCGCGGCGGTCCTGGTGCTGACGGCGGTGAACTACGGCGGCGTCCAGAAGTCGGCCTGGGTGACGCGGGTGATCGTGGCCGTGGTGCTGGCGGTCCTGGTGGGGGTCGTCGCGGTGTGCCTGGGGGCGGAGGGGGCCGAGAGGTCCGGCGCCGGGCCGGCGGACATCGGGTTCTCCGGTGGGGCGGGCGGGCTGCTGCAGGCCGCCGGGCTGCTGTTCTTCGCCTTCGCGGGGTACGCGCGGATCGCGACCCTGGGCGAGGAGGTGCGGGATCCGTCGCGCACGATCCCCCGGGCGATCCCGCTCGCCCTGGGCGTCACGCTGGTGGTGTACGGGTGTGTGGCGGTCGCCGTCCTTTCCGTGCTGGGGGTCGATGGGCTGGCCGGGGCGGGTGCGCCGCTGGTGGACGCGGTAGGGGCCGCGGGCGTGTCCGGTCTGGCGCCGGTGGTGCGGACCGGTGCGGCCGTCGCCGCGCTGGGCTCGTTGCTCGCCCTGATCCTCGGGGTCTCCCGGACGACCCTCGCGATGGCCCGTGACCGGCATCTCCCCGGCGTCCTGGCCGCTGTGCACCCGCGCTTCCAGGTGCCTCACCGCGCCGAGCTCGCCGTCGGCACGGTCGTCGCCGTCCTCGCCGCCACACTCGACGTCCGAGGCGCGATCGGGTTCTCCTCCTTCGGTGTCCTCATGTACTACGCGGTGGCCAACGCCTCGGCGTGGACCCTGTCCCCGGCACCGCTCGCGCGTACAGCGCCGGCCGTCGGTCTCCTGGGGTGTGTGCTGCTGGCGTTCTCCCTTCCCGGGGTGTCGGTGGTCACGGGAGCGGGAGTGCTGGCGGTGGGCGCGGCGGCGTACGGAGTGCGGCGGAGGCTCGCGAAGTAGAAGGGCCGGGGGTTGGTGCCTCGGCCGTCGGGCCGGTCGGAGACTGCTCGTGCTGGGTCATGCACTCATCGTGCACCTCGCCACTGACAGCGGCCCCGGCCTGTGGACAACTCTCCGCCTGTGGACAACTCCGTCACCCGGCAGAGGACGAGGGAATGCCCCGCCCTCACCCGGAGGGGGTCAGCGTGCCCCGAACGGCTCGTCCGTCGGCACGATCTCGCGGCCGAGCGGCATGAGGGAGACCGGGATCAGTTTGAAGTTGGCGATGCCGAACGGGATCCCGATGATCGTGACGCACAGGAGGAGTCCGGTCACGATGTGGCCGATGGCCAGCCACCAGCCGGCCAGCACGAGCCACAGGACGTTGCCGACGCAGGACGGCGCGCCCGCGTCGCGGCGTTCGACGGTGGTGCGGCCGAAGGGCCACAGGGCGTAGACGCCGATTCTGAAGGCGGCGACGCCGAAGGGGATGCCGATGATCGTGATGCAGAGCAGGAGGCCCGCGCCGAGGTAGGCGAGGAAGAGCCAGAACCCGCTGAGAACGAGCCAGACGACGTTGAGGATGGTCTTCACGACTGGCGACCTGCCATCTTCTCCAGGCGGGCGATACGGTCCGCCATCGGTGGGTGCGTCGAGAACATCTTGGAGAATCCCTGGCCCGGCCGGAAGGGGTTCGCGATCATCATGTGGCTCGCGGTCTCGATCCGGGGCTCGGGAGGCAGCGGAAGCTGCTTGGTGCCGAGTTCGAGCTTGCGCAGGGCGCTCGCGAGGGCGAGGGGGTCGCCGGTGAGCTGGGCCCCCGACGCGTCGGCCTCGTACTCGCGCGAGCGGCTGACGGCGAGCTGGATGAGGCTGGCGGCGAGGGGGCCGAGGAGCGACAGCAGGAGGACGCCGAAGATGCCGGGGCCGTCGTCGTCATCGGAGCGGCCGAGGGGGATCAGCCAGGCGAAGTTCGCCAGGAAGACGATCACGGAGGCGAGGGCGCCGGCGATCGAGGAGATGAGGATGTCGCGGTTGTAGACGTGGCTCAGCTCATGGCCGATGACGCCGCGCAGTTCGCGTTCGTCCAGGAGGCGCATGATGCCGTCCGTGCAGCACACGGCCGCGTTGCGCGGGTTGCGGCCGGTCGCGAAGGCGTTGGGCGCCTCCGTCGGGGAGATGTAGAGCCGGGGCATCGGCTGGCGGGCCTGCGTGGAGAGTTCGCGGACCATCCGGTACAGGGCTGGGGCCTCGAACTCGCTCACCGGGCGGGCGCGCATCGCGCGTAGAGCCAGCTTGTCGCTGTTCCAGTACGCGTACGCGTTGGTACCGACGGCGACCAGGACGGCGATGATCAGTCCGGTCCGGCCGAAGAAGCCGCCGATGACGACGATGAGTGCGGACAGCCCTCCGAGGAGTACTGCGGTCCTGAGCCCGTTGTGCCGGCGGTGCACGGTACGCCCTCCAAGTCGTGCGGCAGGGGAACCCTTTGCTCGCTGATCTGCGGTCCTTCTGGTGTCACGTCCAGTGGACCCTCCTGTCTACGTCAACGCCAGACGAGCACCACGAGTTCCCTTGCGCGCGCGGGGGCGCCTGTCCGCCGTCCGGGTGAGCACCCGGATCCGGCTCAGAACAGGGTGGTGTCGGCGAACCGCAGGATCAGCTGGGGGGCTCCGGAGAGGGCGATGCCGACGGCCGCCGTGAGGGCGAGCGCCGCCGTGAGGGGGGCCGGGACGCGGTGACGGACGGGCTCCCCTTCGGGCGTCCGGAACAGCAGGGCCGTCCACCTGAGGTAGTAGAAGAGGGCGATCACGACGTTGACGGCCATGACGACGGCGAGCCAGCCGAGGCCCGCGTCGACGGCCGCCGAGAAGACGGTGACCTTCGCGAAGAGGCCGATGACGCCGGGCGGGAGCCCCGCGAGGCAGAGCAGGAAGAAGGCCAGGAGGAGCGCGGAGAGCGGGCCGCGGGCGTAGAGGCCCTGATAGTCCGTGAGGCGGTTGTGGGGGCTCCTGCGGCCCACGACGGCGGCCACGGCGAACGCGCCGAGGTTCACGGCGGCGTACATGAGCGCGTACGCGAGCGTGGAGCCGATCGCGTGCTCGGTGTCGTCCGTGTAGGCGGCCGAGGCGATCGGTACGAGGAGGTAACCGGCCTGGCCGACGGAGGACCAGGCGAGCAGGCGTACCGCGCTGTACGCGCGCGTGGCGTGCTGGCGCAGGGCGCCGACGTTGCCGACGGTCATGGTGAGGGCGGCGAGCCCCGCCAGCGCGGGCCCCCAGACGTCGTCGTACGACGGGAAGGCGACGGCGGTGACGAGGATCAGCCCGGAGAAGCCGACGGCCTTGCCGACGACCGACAGGTAGGCGGCGATCGGCAGGGGCGCGCCCGCGTAGGTGTCGGGGACCCAGAAGTGGAACGGGACGGCGGCCGTCTTGAAGGCGAAGCCGACGAGGGTGAGGACGACGCCCGTCTGCGCGAGGGTGTGGAACTGCCCGTCGACGTCCTGGACGCGTTCGGCCACCTGGGTGAGGTACAGGGTGCCTGTCGTGGCGTAGACGAAGCTGATGCCCAGGAGGCTGACGGCGGTGGCCGTGACGGACGACAGGAAGAACTTCAGGGCCGCCTCGGAGGACCGCTTGTCGCCGTGCCGGAGGCCGACCAGCGCGAAGGCGGGCAGGGAGGCGACTTCCAGGGCGACGATCAGGGTGGCGAGGTCCCGGGAGGCGGGCAGCAGGGCGGCGCCCGCGGCGGAGCTGAGCAGCAGGAACCAGTACTCCCCTTCGGGGAGTTCCTTGCGCGCGTCCCTGAGGGCGGTGACGGACAGGAGGGCGGTCAGGAGGGCCCCGCCGAGCACCAGGGACTGGACGACCAGGGTGAAGCGGTCGGCCGTGTAGCTGCACACGCCGGGGTCGCCGGTGAGGCAGAACGTGGCGTGGTCGCCGTCCAGGAGCGGCAGCAGGAGGGCCGCGCCGGCGGCCAGGCCCGCCACAGAGAGCCAGCCGAGGAGGGGTTTCCGCGCGTCCGGGAGGAACAGGTCGGCGACCAGGACGGCGAGTCCGACGACGGCCACGACGGTGGGCGGGGCGATCGTCAGCCAGTCGACCGACTGGACGACGGACTGGGCGAGGGCGCTCATCGGGGGCCTCCTGCGAGGAGCTGCTGCACGGCCGGGTCGGTGAGGCCGAGGAGGGCCTTGGGCCACAGCCCGCCGACGACGGTGAGGGCGACGAGCGGGGTCCAGGCGGCGAATTCGTAGGGGCGCACGTCGGCGAGTTGCGGGGTGTCCTCGGAAACGGCGCCCATGCACACGCGCCGGACGACGAGCAGGAGGTACGCGGCCGTCAGGAGGGTGCCGAAGGCGGCGATCGCCGTGAACGTCAGGAAGGCGGGGCGATTGAGGTCGTCGGCCGGGTCGAACGCGCCGAACAGGGCCAGCATCTCGCCCCAGAACCCGGCGAGTCCGGGCAGGCCGAGGGAGGCCACGGCGGCGAACGCGAGCAGTCCGCCGAGGCGTGGCGCGCGCCCGTACAGCGCCGCGCCGGTCCGTTCGGCGAGGGCGTCGAGGTCGGTGCTGCCGGTGCGGTCCTTCAGAGCGCCGACCAGGAAGAACAGCAGGCCGGTGATGAGGCCGTGGGCGATGTTGGCGAACAGGGCGCCGTTGACGCCGGTCGGTGTCATGGACGCGATGCCCAGGAGGACGAAGCCCATGTGGCCGACGGACGAGTAGGCGATGAGCCGCTTCAGGTCGCCCTTCGCGCCGGGGCGCACCAGGGCGAGGCAGGCGAGGGACCCGTAGACGATCCCGACGACGGCGAAGGCGGCGAGGTAGGGCGCGAGGGCGCGCATGCCCTCCGGGGCGACCGGCAGCAGGATGCGGACGAACCCGTAGGTGCCCATCTTCAGCAGGACGCCGGCGAGCAGGACCGAGCCGGTGGTCGGGGCGGCGGTGTGGGCGTCGGGCAGCCAGCTGTGCAGCGGCCACATCGGCGTCTTCACGGCGAGCCCGAGAGCGATCGCCAAAGCGGCGGTGACCTGCACGGATGTGGTCAGGGACCGGCCGTTGTCAGTGGCGAGTGCGACCATGTCGAACGTGCCCGCTTCAACGCCGATCAGGAGCAGGCCGAGGAGCATGACGACGGAGCCGAGCAGCGTGTAGAGGATGAATTTCCAGGCCGCGCGGGTCCGGTCCTCGCCGCCCCAGCGGGCGATGAGGAAGTACATCGGGATGAGGACCGTCTCGAAGGCGAGGAAGAACAGGAGGAGGTCGAGGACGGCGAAGGTGGCGAGAGTGCCGCCTTCCAGGAGGAGCAGCAGGGCGACGAACGCCTTCGGGGACGGGCCCGCGGGCGGCTTGAAGTAGGAGTACAGCGCGCACAGGAAGGTCAGCAGCGCGGTCAGGACCAGCAGCGGGAGGGAGATGCCGTCGATGCCGAGGTGGAGGCGTACGTCGAGTGCGGGGATCCAGCTGATGTCGGTACTGGCCTGCATCCTCGACGGGTGGTCGTGGTCGAAGCCCAGCGCGAGGGCGACGGCGGCGGCCAGGACGGCGCCGGTGACGGTCACACCGTGGCGCAGCACGGCCTGGTCGGGCGACTTCCCCTTCAGCCCCGGCGGGGCGGGCAGGAGGGCGGCGACGGCGCCGAGGAGCGGGCCGGCGACGGTGAACGCCAGAAGGAACTGCATCACGGACTCGTTGATACCGATCACGCCCGCTCACCCTCCCGAGGCGACGAGAAGGACGGTCACCGCGAGGACGACGGTGCCGGCGAGCAGCGCGCTCACATAGGTCTGGACGTTGCCGCTCTGGGCCCGCCGTACAGCGGTGCCGAGCAGACGGGGCAGGGCGGCGGCGCCCTGGACGTAGGTGTCGACGACCTCGCGGTCGAGGAAGCGTACGAGGCGCGCGGCGGACTGGACCGGGCGGACGAACAGGGCGCCGTACAGGGCGTCCAGGTGGAAGCCGACGGCCGCGTGGCGGTGCAGGGGGCCGAGCAGCAGGCGGCCGGGGTCTGCGGGGTCCGGGGCGGCGGCGACGCTGCCGTACGCGGGCGCGTGGCTCGCGATGGCCTCGGCCTCGACGGTGGCCGCGTCGCCGTCCGGGTGGGCGGCGACCGCGCCCAGGGGGACGCGGGCGGCGACGGCGGTGAGGTGGCGCCAGGCGCCGTAGGTGACCAAAGCGCCGACCAGGGCGAAGCCCGTGCCGACGACGGAGGTGGTGAGGGTCGGGGCGAGCGAGACCCCGTCGAACCAGTCGGGGAGCGTGCCGTAGGCGAGGCCGCCGAGCGCCAGGGACGGGACGGCGAGGACCCACAGGACGGCGGTCATCGACCGGGGCCGGCGGCCGTGGTCCGGGGCCGGGGCGCCGCGCCCGTTGAAGGCCAGCAGCCACAGGCGGGCCGCGTAGGCGGCGGTGAGGAGGGCGGTGAGCAGACCGGCGACGATGACGGTCCAGCCCGCGGCGGCGGGCGCGTGCTCGGTGTGGCCGGTGACGACGTGTTCGGCGGCGCCGAGGACCGACTCCTTGGAGAAGAAGCCGCTGAACGGCGGGATCGCGGCGAGCGCGAGGAGCGCCACGGTCATCGTCCAGAACGCGTCCGGCACGCGGGCGCGCAAGGAGCCCATCCGGGACATCGCGGCGAGCGAGTTGGTGCCGGCGGCGTGGATGACCGCGCCGGCCGCGAGGAACAGCAGCGCCTTGAAGGCGCCGTGCGCCAGGAGGTGGAAGACGGCGGCGCCCCGGTCGCCGACGGCGAGCGCGCCGGTCATGTAGCCGAGCTGGCCGATCGTCGAGTAGGCGAGGACGCGCTTGATGTCGTCCTGCGCGAGCGCGGCGAGCCCCGAGCCGAGCATCGTCACGGCGGCCATCACCGCGAGGACGGCCATCGCGGCGTGCGACGCCTCGAAGACCGGCAGGAGGCGGGCGACGAAGTAGACGCCGGCGGCGACCATCGTCGCGGCGTGGATCAGCGCGGAGACGGGCGTGGGGCCCGCCATCGCGTCGGGGAGCCAGGTGTGCAGCGGGAACTGCGCCGACTTGCCCGCCACGCCCGCGAGGAGCAGCAGCGCGGTCAGGGTCGGGTGGTCGAGGCCGCCGTGCGCGACGGTGTCGAGGATCGTCGTGATCCGGAAGGAGCCCGCGTCCGTGGCCAGCGCGAACAGGCCGATCAGGAACGGGACGTCGCCCAGCTTGGTGACCAGGAACGCCTTGATCGAGGCGGCGCGGGCCTCGGGGGTCTCCCAGTAGTGGCCGACCAGGAAGTACGAGCAGATGCCCATGACCTCCCAGCCGACGAGCAGCACGATCAGGTCGCCCGAGTAGACGACCAGGAGCATCGCGGCGGTGAAGAGCGAGACGAGCGCCGCGTACGAGGGGTAGCGGGGGTCGTCGCGGAGGTAGCCGGTCGAGTAGATCTGCACGCAGGTCGCGACCAGGGCGACCAGGACGGCGACGAGGGCGGCGAAACCGTCGATGTGCAGGGCGAGTTCGACGGGGATCGAGCCGGTGGGGGTGAGCTCCGTCACGGCGTCGACCGCCGCGTCGCCGCTCTGGCGCACGGCGACCAGGACGGCCAGCGCGAGGGCGGCGAGCGGGGGCAGGACGGCCAGGGGGCGGACATAGCCGGGGGCGGTGCGGCCCAGGAGCAGGCCGGCGACGGCGCCGAGGAACGGCAGGAGGGGGACGAGGGCGGCGAGGGTGGTCGTGGTCACGCGGCGGCCTCGGCCTTCTCGTCCTTCTGGTCCAGGGGGGCGGTGCTTCCCGGCGGCTCTGTCTCCGGGGTTTCCGCCGTGTCGCGGAGTCTGTCGATGTCCGAGGTGCCGCGGTTGCGGTACACGGCGAGGACGATCGCGAGGCCGATGCCGATCTCGGCGGCGGCGATCGCGATGGTGAACAGGGTCAGGGCCTGGCCGGAGTGGAGGGTGTCCTCGGCGGCCTTGCTGAGCCAGACGTCGAAGGCGACGAGGTTGAGGTTGACCGCGTTGAGCATCAGCTCGACGGACATCAGGACCAGGATCGCGTTGCGGCGGGCGAGGACTCCGTAGACGCCGGTGCAGAAGAGGAGGGCGGAGAGGACGGCGGGGTAGGCGAGGTGCATCAGGGGGCGCCTTCCTGCTCGGCCGGGGTTTCCTGGGGTCGAGAAATTTTTTCGGAATCTGTGACGGGTCGGGAACTCTGCGTGATGGTCCGGGCGTTCTCGGGGGGAGAGCTCGGATCCGCTTTCGCTTTGCGGGACAGGACGATCGCGCCGACCAGTGCCGCGAGGAGAAGGACGGACAGGGCCTCGAAGGGCAGGACCCAGTTCTGGAACAGGCTCTCGCCGGTGACCTTCGTGGTACCGGCGGCCGGGCCGTCGAGGTCGATCCACGTGGTGCGGAAGGCGTCGACGACCACCCAGACCAGCGCTGCCGCGGCGGCGACCGCGACCGCGAGAGCGGCCCACCGGTTCCCGGAATCGGCGTCCGGGGAGCGGCCGATGGGAGCGCGGGTGAGCATCAGACCGAAGAGAAGGAGGACGACCACGGAACCGACATAGATGAGGACCTGCACCCAGGCGATGAACTCCGCCGTCAGCAGCAGGTACTCCACGGCGAGCCCGCCGAGGGCCACGACCAGCCAGAGGGCCGCGTGCACCAGCTGTCTGGTGGTGACGGTGACGACCGCGGCGCCGAGGGTGACCAGGCCGACCAGGAGGAACGCGATCTCGACGCCGGTGGGCGAGAGGAAGCCGTGGGGAGCTTGGGCGAGGCTCACGGGCGGCCTCCCTGGGGGCCGGGGCCAGGGGTGCCAGGGCCAGGAGCGTCGGGACCAGGAGTGGCGGGGCCAGGGGTGCCGGGGCCGGCGGGTGTGGGCTGTTGGGCGAGGGCCAATTTCTCCGCCGTCTTGCGGGCCGCCGTGAGTTCCTTGGGTTCTTCGGCGCCGGGGTCGAGTGGGGGTGGGGCCGGAACGGTCCACATCCACTCGCGGAGCTTGTCCCGCTCGTGGGTGAGGTCGCGGATGTCGGTCTCGGCGTACTCGAACTCGGGAGACCAGAAGAGGGCGTCGAAGGGGCAGACCTCGATGCAGATGCCGCAGTACATGCAGAGGGAGAAGTCGATGGCGAACCGGTCGAGGACGTTGCGGCTGCGTTCACGGCCGCCGGGAGTGGCCGCGGGGGTCGTCTCCTTGTGGGAGTCGATGTAGATGCACCAGTCGGGGCACTCGCGGGCGCAGAGCATGCAGACCGTGCAGTTCTCCTCGAACAGGCCGATGACGCCGCGGGTGCGGGGCGGGAGTTCGGGCTGGGCGTCGGGGTACTGCTCGGTGACGGACCTGCGGGTCATCGTGCGGAGGGTGACGGCCAGGCCCTTGGCCAGGCCGGAGCCGGGAATCGGAGGCACTAGGAGATCACCACCTTGACGACGCCGGTGAGGGCGATCTGGGCGAGGGAGAGGGGGACGAGGAGGGTCCAGGAGAGCTTCTGGAGCTGGTCCTCGCGCAAGCGGGGATAGGTGACGCGGAGCCAGATCACGACGAAGGCGAGGAGGGCGGTTTTCAGGAGGGTCCAGACCCAGCCGAGGCCGTCGGCGCCCCAGGGGCCGTGCCAGCCGCCCAGGAAGAGGACGGTGGTGAGGCCGCACAGGACGACGATCCCGGCGTACTCGGCGAGCAGGAAGAGGGCGAAGCGCAGGCCGGTGTACTCGGTGTAGGCGCCGAAGATGATCTCCGAGTCGGCGACGGGCATGTCGAAGGGCGGGCGCTGGAGTTCGGCGAGGCCAGCGACGAAGAAGACGACGGCGCCGACGATCTGCCAGGGCAGCCACCACCACTCGAAGGCGTCGAGGATGCCGGGGAGGGAGACCGTGCCGGCCGCCATGGCGACGGAGGCGGCGGCGAGGAGCATCGGGAGTTCGTAGGCGAGGAGCTGTGCGGCGGTGCGCAGGCCGCCGAGGAGGGAGAACTTGTTGGCGCTGGCCCAGCCCGCCATGAGGGAGCCGAGGACGCTGACTCCCATCACGGCCAGGACGAAGAAGATCCCCGCGTCCAGGACCTGGCCGACGGCGCCCTCCTCCGGACCGATCGGGATCGCCAGCAGCACGAGGAGGTACGGCAGCAGCGCCACGGCCGGGGCGAGCTGGAACACCCGCCGGTCCGCGCCCGCCGGGACGACGTCCTCCTTCTGCGCGAACTTGACGCCGTCCGCGACGAGTTGGGCCCAGCCGTGGAAGCCGCCCGCGTACATCGGGCCCAGGCGGCCCTGCATGTGGGCCATGACCTTGTGTTCGGTCTGGCCGACGAGCAGGGGGAAGGTGAGGAAGACGACGAACACGATCAGGAGGCGCAGGGTGACGTCGAGCGCGTCGTTCACCGCGAGCCTCCTGGGGGGTTGTCTTCGGCGGGGGGTGGCGGGGATTTCGGGGTGGCGTCGGCAGGGGGTGCCGACTGGTCGGCCTCGGGGGACGAGGGCTCAGGGGCCGGGGGCTCGGGGGGTGTGTCGTCGTCGAAGGCCGGGCGGGCGTGGTGCCAGGGGGCGTCGGCGCTTCGCGGCGCGGGGCGGCGCGGGGCGGCCGGGGGTTGGGTGCGCTGGCTGGCCGAGCCCTGGGAGGCGCTGCGGTTGCGGCGCGGGCCGGAGGGGGGCGGGGACGCCGGGGGCTCGGCGTCCGGGGCCAGGGAAGCGTCCGGGGCTGGGGACGCGTCCGGCGGTGACGGCCGTGGGGTCTGTTCGGCCTGCGGTCGCTGGGAGGCCGAGCCCTCGCTCGCGCTTCGGGAGCGGCGGGGTCCGGCCGGCGGGCGGTGCGGTGGGGCCGGGCGCTCCTGAGGAGCGGGGCTCGGTTGTGGCGCCTGGGGTTCGTCGCCGGTCGTCGGCTGTCCGGCGTCCCGCTGGCTGGCCGAGCCCTGGGACGCCGAGCGGGTGCGGCGGGCCGGGGTAGGGGTGCCCGGCGTCGAGGGGGTGGTCGGTTCCTGTTGGCCGGCCGAGCCCTCGGACGCCGAGCGGGTGCGGCGGGCGGGTGCGGCAGGGGTGGCCGGGGTGGGGGCGTCCGGCGTCGGGGTGGACGGTGTCGGCTGGCTCGCCGAGCCCTGGGAGGCGCTGCGGTTGCGGCGGATGGGGCGGTCTGCCGGGGTGGTGGGGGTCGCGGCCGAGGGGGTGGCCGGGCGCGGGGTTCGGGCCGGGCGGGGTGGAGCTGTGGGGAGTTGGCCCTTCAGGGGGCCCCACTCGTTGGGGTCGGGGACGCCCGGGGGGAGGATCTGGCGGCGCTTGGGGGCGCCGTGGTCGGACTCGCCCGGTTCCTTGGCGCCGGGCCAGGGCTTGGCGGCGCGGGCGACGAGGACGAAGTCCTTGCGGAGGGGGTGACCTTCGAAGGTGTCCGGAAGGAGGAGGTGCGTGAGGGAGGGGTGGTCGGCGAAGCGCACGCCGAACATCTCGTGGGTCTCGCGCTCGTGCCAGGCCGCGCCCGCGTAGACGCCGACCGCCGTGGGGAGGACGGGGGACGCGTGCGGGACCGTCGTCCTCAGCAGCAGGCGGCGGACCGGGGCGAGCGCGACCACATGGGCGCAGACGCGGAAGCCGGTGCCGGGTTCGTCGACGGCGCTGAGCCAGTCGAAGTAGGTGCAGCCGAGGGCCGTGCGGGCCGTTTCGAGGGCGGTGAGCCAGGCGGTCGGGGGGACGTCGACGGTGAGGACGTCGTACGACTCGTCCGCCGCGGCGTCGTCCCCGAAGAGGTCCTGGACGGGGGCGGGGAGCCAGCCGGCGGTCATCGTGGGGTGTCCTTCGCCTCGGGGGCCCGGACCAGGTCGCTCTGGAGGGCGGACGGGGACGGGCGGGAGGCGTAGCGGTCGGCCAGGGACTCGCGGGCGATCTTCTCCTGGAGCTTCAGGATGCCCTGGAGAAGCGCCTCGGGGCGGGGCGGGCAGCCGGGGACGTAGACGTCGACGGGGATGATCTGGTCGACGCCCTTGGTCACCGAGTACGAGTCCCAGTACGGGCCGCCGCAGTTGGAGCAGGCGCCGAAGGAGATGACGTACTTCGGTTCGGGCATCTGCTCGTACAGCCGCTTCACGGCGGGCGCCATCTTGTCGGTGACCGTGCCGGAGACGACCATCAGGTCGGCCTGGCGGGGGCCCGGCGCGAAAGGGATCACACCGAGCCGGATGAAGTCGTGGCGGGCCATGGACGCGGCGATGAACTCGATCGCGCAGCAGGCGAGGCCGAAGTTGAAGACCCACAGGGAGTACCGGCGGCCCCAGTTGAGGACGACCTTCATCGGCTCGGGCGCCAGCCGCGCGAGCGCACCGAGCCGCTTGGGCTCGGGGAGGAACACGGGCGCGGCGCCGTCGGCGTCCGTGCCGGTGCTGCTGCCGGTGTCGGTGCCGGTCGCCCCCGTCATACCCGTAGTACCCGTAGTACCAGCACCCGGCGCCACCGGCTCCGTACCCGCCGACCCCATACCCGTAGTACCTCCCGGTCCCGTAGTACCCGTACCCCCCGCCGCGTCCGCCGCCCCCGCCGGCTCCCGCCCCGGTCTCACGCCCATTCCAGGACGCCCTTCTTGTACGCGTAGAGCAGGCCCACAGCCAGGAACCCCAGGAAGATGAACATCTCGACGAGCGTGGTCGCCCCGTACCCGTCGGCGGCGAAGACCGTGGCCCACGGGAACAGGAAGACGGAGTCGACGGCGAAGACGACGTAGAGGAAGGCGTACACGTAGTACCGGACCTGGGTGTGAGCCCAGCCCTCCCCCACGGGGTCGACCCCGCACTCGTACGTCATGAGTTTCTCGGGCGTCGGTACGACGGGCCGCAGCAGCCGCCCCGCGCCGAACGCCACGGCCACGAACAGCACGCCCACCACGGCGAGCAGGCCCACGGCCGAGTACGACTGGAAGTAGTCCGCCGCGAGCGCGGTCTCAGGGGCGCCGGTCGATTCCCGCACGTCCGTCCCTTCGCTGCCGAACTGTCCGCTGCCTGTCCGATGTCCGTCCGTTGTCCGACCGACGTCGTGTACTCACGGGAGTCTAGGCCCTGCTAAAGGGACCGTAAGCGGGTCGTCACGCCACTTGGCGCGCGGGTGGGGTTTTCCCCCGGACCCGAAGGCGGGGAACGTCATGGCGCCGCCGCGCGGCACACGGCAGGCTGACGGGTATGACCGCGAAGCCCACGGCTCCCGACGAGCCCCTTCCTCCTCTGCGCCCCGCCTATGACGCGGCGACGTGGAAGGAGATCACCCATCTGCTGCTCAACCTGCCGGTCGCGCTGACCGGTTTCACGTACGCCATGACGATGCTGATGGTCGGCGCGGGGCTGACGATCACCGTCGTCGGGGTGCCGCTGCTGGCGCTCGGGCTGATGGGCGCGCGGGTGATGGGGCGGTTCGAGCGGGCGCGGGCGCGGGTGCTGCTCGGGGTGCGGGTGGAGGAGCCGAGCAAGGTGCCGTGGCGCCGGGGGCGCGGGTTCCTGCCGGTGCTGTGGACGGCGTTGAAGGACCCGGTGGGCTGGCGGACGGTGCTGTACGACGTGGTCCGGCTGCCGTGGGGGATCCTCACGTTCACGGTGACGTTCGCCTCGTTGTTCGTGGCGTGGCCCGTACTGCCGTATCTGGCACGGGGGTTCGCGAACGTGGACCGGGCGATGGTGCGGGGCCTGCTGTCGCCGTCGGACGAACTGGAGCGCCGGATCGCGGAGTTGGAGTCGGACCGGGGTGTCGTCGTGGATACGGCGGCGGCGGACCTGCGCCGGATCGAGCGCGACCTGCACGACGGCGCGCAGGCGCGGCTCGTCAACCTCGCGATGGGACTCGGCCTCGCCAAGGAGAAGTTGCTGGAGGATCCGGACGCGGCGGCGGCGATGGTCGCCGAGGCGCACGGTGAAGTGAAGCTGGCGTTGCAGGAGTTGCGTGACCTGGCGCGCGGCATCCATCCGGCGGTCCTCACGGACCGGGGCCTCGACGCCGCGCTCTCCTCGGTCGCCTCCCGCTGCACGGTCCCGGTGAAGGTCACCGCCGACCTGCCGACCAGACCGGCGCCGGCCATCGAGGGCATCGCCTACTTCACCGTCTCCGAACTGCTCCAGAACGTCAGCAAGCACAGCGGCGCGCGGACGGCGTCCGTCGACGTGTGGCGTTCCGACGAGCGGCTGCTCGTCCAGGTCTCGGACGACGGCCGGGGCGGCGCGAGCCTCGACAAGGGGACGGGGATGAAGGGGCTCGCGGAGCGGCTGGACGCCGTCGACGGCCTGTTCGTCGTCGACTCGCCGCCGGGCGCGGGGACGACGGTGACGGTGGAACTCCCTTGGCGGGACCGGGGGTAGGCCCACAGGGGTACCCCGGCGGGGGGAGCCCTCCAGGGGTACCTCGGCAGCGGTAGCTCCGAGGAGTTGGCTCGCAGGAGCCACCCCGAAGGTAGGGATAACCCCCCACCCGAGACGCCGACGGACTCCATGGTTCCTACGGGCCCCACCCCCGAGGCTGGTGGTACGGCGGAACAGCGGTATCGCCGAAGCGGTGTCGACGAGCAGAACGGGACGGAGCCGATGGCCATGCAGGGCATGGGGTACGGGGGTTACGGGGAGTACGAGGGGTACGGGGACGAGCGGCGCCACCGCGTCCCCGCGGCGCTGCGGACCCCGTTCGAGGGGCGCAGTTGGCGGGAGTTCGTCTATGTGCTGCTGAGCCTGCCGATCGCCGTCGTGTTCTTCACGTACACGGTGACGATGATGTCGGTCGGCGCCGGTCTGCTCATCACGTTCCTCGGGGTGCCCCTGATGGCCGCCGCGCTGGCCGGCTGCCGGGGCTTCGGGGCGCTGGAGCGGGCACGCGCGCGTGGGCTGCTCGGCATGGAGATCGCCGACCCTGCGCCGCTGCGGCCCCGCAAGCGCGGCCTGATGGGCTGGGTGGGCGCGGTCCTGAAGGACGGCGCGTCGTGGCGGCACGCCCTGTACTCACTGCTGCAACTGCCCTGGTCGGTGTTCACGTTCGGCGTCGCGCTGACCGTGTGGTGGACCGGCCTGACCATGCTGACGTACCCGCTGTGGTTCTGGGTGTTCCCGATGTACGCGGGGCAGGACGGCATCCAGCTCTACGGCGACGGGCGGCACGGGATCTACCTGGACAACCCTTTCGAGATCACCGTCACGGCGCTGATCGGGATGCTGGTCACGATGACGGCGCCGTGGATCGTGCGGGCGCTGACGATGGTGGACCGGCTGCTGGTGCACGGGCTGCTGGGCCCCTCGCGGCTGGCGTCGCGTGTGGTGGAGCTGGAGTCGGACCGGGGCGTCGTCGTGGACACGGCGGCGGCCGACCTGCGCCGCATCGAGCGCGACCTGCACGACGGCGCGCAGGCACGCCTCGTCAACCTCGCGATGGGACTCGGCCTCGCCAAGGAGAAGCTGCTCGAAGACCCGGACGCGGCGGCCGAGATGGTGTCGGAGGCGCACGGCGAGGTGAAGATGGCGCTCCAGGAGCTGCGTGACCTGGCGCGCGGCATCCACCCGGCGGTCCTCACGGACCGGGGCCTCGACGCCGCGCTCTCCTCCGTCGCCTCCCGCTGCACGGTCCCCGTCGAGGTGGACGTGGACCTCCTGGAGCGGCCCGCGCCGGCCATCGAGGGCATCGCCTACTTCACGGTCTCCGAACTGCTCCAGAACATCAGCAAGCACTCCCGGGCGACGATGGCGTCCGTGGACGTGTGGCGGGTGGACAACCGGCTGATGCTCCAGGTCGTCGACAACGGCGTGGGCGGCGCCGACGTCTCCGGGGGCTCGGGGCTCGCGGGGCTGGCGGGGCGGCTGGACGCGGTGGACGGAATCCTGGTGGTGGACTCGCCGGCCGGGGGGCCGACGCGGGTGACGGCGGAGCTGCCGTGGCGGGCGGAGCGGATCTGATCGTCGTCCATAGGGGCGTCGTTTCGATCAGGAACGGTCATGTCGGACTGTTCGTGAGCGAAACGTCGTCCTAGGGGGCGTCATCACGCCAATTTTCGTCGTCGATCGGTCCTCAAGGGGCGCGTGGAAGCCTGTACTGCGGCTTCCGGCGCCCCTTGAGGGCTTCCGATCGTCCAAGTGGCCGATCCGCCGGGCGTCGGGCCTGGGATGCTTGGTGCGCACGCACGCGTACAGCCGACGGGGGGCCAGAACATCGTGGAGGACAGGGTGCGAGTCGTCATCGCGGAGGACTCGGTTTTGCTGCGGGAGGGGCTGACCAGACTGCTCACCGACCGGGGCCACGACGTGGTCGCCGGGGTGGGCGACGGGGACGCGCTCGTCAAGACGATCACGGAACTGGCCGCCGACGGGGCGCTGCCGGACGTGGTCGTGGCGGACGTCCGGATGCCGCCGACACACACGGACGAAGGGGTGCGGGCCGCCGTCCGCCTGCGCAAGTCCCATCCGGGACTCGGAGTGCTGGTGCTGTCGCAGTACGTGGAGGAGCGTTACGCCACCGAACTTTTGGCCGGTTCCAGCCGTGGGGTGGGGTACCTGCTGAAGGACCGGGTGGCCGAGGTGCGGGAGTTCGTGGACGCCGTGGTGCGGGTCGCGCAGGGCGGGACGGCGCTCGATCCGGAGGTCGTCGCGCAGTTGCTCGGGCGCAGCCGCAAGCAGGACGTGCTGGCGGGCCTGACGCCGCGTGAGCGGGAAGTACTAGGTCTTATGGCCGAGGGGCGGACGAACTCGGCGATCGCGAGACAGCTCGTGGTCAGCGACGGGGCCGTCGAGAAGCACGTCAGCAACATCTTCCTGAAGCTCGGGCTGTCGCCCAGTGATGGGGATCACCGGCGGGTTCTAGCAGTTCTGACCTACCTGAACTCGTAGCGGGGTAGCACTGTCCTTGCTTGACATCGGCAAGGACCGTGTGTTGACGAACGCGGAACGGAGCGAGCGGTAAATCATGACAAGCCGGGTCGCCCGGCGGTCGTCGTACTGCGGTGATACGCGCACGATGATCGGCCGAATGGCCGAGGGCGGGCGACCCTCACAGACGTAGGCTTGATCTGGGAGGGCCTGCGGGAAGGCAGCTCCCGGACAGCCGCCTCGAAGGAGGTCCAGTTCAGTGACCAGTCAGGTCAGCAGCCCGGCGGAGCAGGCCGACGAAGCCGTCGTGGGAGAGCAGCGCAAACCGGGCAGAACGGCGAAGGACGTACGCCGTGTCGACCGGGTGATCATCAGGTTCGCGGGGGACTCGGGCGACGGCATGCAGCTCACGGGTGACCGGTTCACCTCGGAGACGGCGTCGTTCGGGAACGATCTGTCCACGCTGCCGAACTTCCCGGCCGAGATCAGGGCCCCCGCGGGGACGCTGCCCGGAGTGTCGAGTTTCCAGCTCCACTTCGCGGACCACGACATCCTGACGCCGGGTGATGCGCCCAATGTGCTGGTGGCGATGAACCCGGCGGCGCTGAAAGCGAACGTGGGGGACCTGCCACGCGGCGCGGAGATCATCGTCAATACGGATGAATTCACCAAACGGGCGATGCAGAAAGTGGGGTACGACGAGAGCCCCTTGGAGGACGGCTCGCTGGACGGCTACCACCTCCATCCGGTGCCGCTGACGACGTTGACCGTCGAGGCACTGAAGGATTTCGACCTCACCCGCAAAGAGGCCGAGCGCAGCAAGAACATGTTCGCGCTCGGCCTCTTGTCATGGATGTACCACCGGCCCACGGAGGGCACGGAACGCTTCCTGAAGGCGAAGTTCGCGAAGAAGCCGGAGATCGCCGAGGCGAACCTGACGGCCTTCCGCGCGGGCTGGAACTTCGGCGAGACGACGGAGGACTTCGCGGTCTCCTACGAGATCGCGCCGGCGACCACCGCGTTCCCGCCGGGCGTCTACCGCAACATCTCCGGCAACCTCGCGCTCGCGTACGGGCTGATCGCGGCCTCGCGCCAGGCGGACCTGCCGCTGTTCCTGGGCTCCTACCCGATCACCCCGGCGTCGGACATCCTGCACGAGCTGTCCCGGCACAAGAACTTCGGTGTGCGCTCGTTCCAGGCGGAGGACGAGATCGCCGGTATCGGCGCGGCCCTGGGGGCGGCCTTCGGGGGCTCCCTCGCGGTGACGACCACGTCAGGGCCAGGGGTAGCTCTCAAGAGTGAGACGATCGGCCTCGCGGTGTCGCTCGAACTGCCGCTGCTGATCGTCGACATCCAGCGCGGCGGGCCCTCCACCGGCCTGCCGACCAAGACCGAGCAGGCCGACCTGCTCCAGGCGATGTACGGGCGCAACGGCGAGGCGCCGGTCCCGATCGTCGCCCCGCGCACGCCCGCCGACTGCTTCGACGCGGCCCTTGAGGCGGCCCGCATCGCGCTCACGTACCGCACGCCGGTGATGCTCCTGTCGGACGGCTACCTGGCCAACGGCAGCGAGCCGTGGCGCATCCCCGAGGTCGACGAACTGCCGGACCTGGGCGTCCAGTTCGCCCAGGGGCCCAACCACACGCTGGCGGACGGCACGGAGGTGTTCTGGCCCTACAAGCGCGACCCGCACACGCTGGCGCGCCCCTGGGCCGTCCCCGGCACGCCCGGTCTCGAACACCGCATCGGCGGCATCGAGAAGCAGGACGGCACGGGCAACATCTCCTACGACCCCGCCAACCACGACTTCATGGTCCGCACCCGGCAGGCCAAGATCGACGGCATCGCCGTCCCGGACATCGAGGTCGACGACCCGGACGGCGCGCGCACGCTGGTGCTCGGCTGGGGCTCGACGTACGGCCCGATCACGGCCGCCGTGCGCCGGCTCAGGTCGGCCGGGGAGGCCATCGCGCAGGCGCACCTGCGCCACCTGAACCCCTTCCCGAAGAACCTCGGCGTCGTACTCAAGGGGTACGACAAGGTGGTGATCCCCGAGATGAACCTCGGTCAGCTCGCCACGCTCGTACGGGCGAAGTACCTGGTCGACGCCCACTCCTACAACCAGGTCAACGGCATGCCGTTCAAGGCGGAGCAGCTCGCCACGGCGCTCAAGGAGGCCATCGATGGCTGAGCTGACAGAGGTGTCCGAGGCGAACCCGCTCCTCCAGCTGGTCCCCAAGGCCGAGGCGAAACAGGCCATGAAGGACTTCAAGTCGGACCAGGAGGTGCGCTGGTGCCCCGGCTGCGGGGACTACGCGATCCTGGCGGCCGTGCAGGGCTTCATGCCCGAGCTGGGGCTGGCGAAGGAGAACATCGTCTTCGTGTCGGGGATCGGCTGCTCGTCGCGGTTCCCGTACTACATGAACACCTACGGGCTGCACTCCATCCACGGGCGCGCGCCCGCGATCGCGACGGGGCTCGCGTCGTCCCGGCGGGACCTGAGCGTGTGGGTGGTGACCGGGGACGGGGACGCGCTGTCGATCGGCGGCAACCACCTCATCCACGCCCTGCGGCGCAACGTCAACCTGAAGATCCTGCTGTTCAACAACCGGATCTACGGGCTGACGAAGGGGCAGTACTCCCCTACCTCGGAGGTAGGGAAGATCACCAAGTCGACGCCGATGGGGTCGCTGGACGCGCCCTTCAACCCGGTGTCGCTGGCGCTCGGCGCGGAGGCGTCGTTCGTCGCGCGGACGATCGACTCCGACCGCAAGCACCTGACGGAGGTGCTGCGGCAGGCCGCCGCGCATCCCGGGACCGCGCTGATCGAGATCTACCAGAACTGCAACATCTTCAACGACGGGGCGTTCGAGTCGTTCAAGGACCGGGAGCTGGCCCAGGAGGCGGTCATCCGCCTCGAACACGGGCAGCCGGTCCGCTTCGGCGCGGACAACGCGCGCGGGGTCGTACGGGACAGGGCTACCGGAGACCTACGGGTCGTGGACGTCACCCCGGAGAACGAGGCGGACGTCCTCGTGCACGACGCTCACGCCGCCTCACCCACGACGGCCTTCGCGCTCTCCCGGCTCGCCGACCCGCAGACCCTGCACCACACGCCGATCGGCGTCCTGCGGTCCGTGGAGCGGCCCGTGTACGACAGCCTGATGACCGACCAGTTGGACACGGCCGTGGAGCAGCGGGGCAAGGGGGACCTCGCGGCGCTGCTGGCGGGCGGGGACACGTGGACGGTGGTGGGGTGAGGCGGACAAAAGGCTGACGAGGGTCACCGGCGGGCCGACGCTGTGAGGTGAGGCCGGCTCGCCGGTGGTCCGCGGGGCGTGTTGGCGGGCGGCCGGGCGTGCTCGCGGGCCCGGCCGTGTGGAGGACGAGGTGGGGTCGGACGGCCGGTGGGCAGTCATCGCCTGGCTCACCCCGCGGCGGAGTCCTCGCGTCGCGCGTCGTAGCGCTCGCGGGCCTCGAAGACCTCGCCCAAGCTGCGGTAGGTCCACTCGGCGAGGTCGCGGACGCGGTCGGCGGCCTCGCGGCCCAGCGGGGTGAGGGAGTAGTCGACGCGGGGCGGTATGACCGGGTGGGCGTCGCGGTGGACGAAGCCGTCGCGCTCCAGGGTCTGCAGGGTCTGGGCGAGCATCTTCTCGCTCACGCGGCCCATCGCCCGGCGCAGTTCGCTGAACCGGCGGGCGCCGTCCAGGAGTTCGATCAGGACGAGGACGCCCCAGCGGCTGGTGACGTGTTCCAGGACCAGGCGGTGGGGGCACATCGCGCCGTCGGCCGTCTGGTACACGCGCGCCCGTTCCGTGAAGTTCTCCGTGCTCTCTGTGGTTACCGACATGCCAGTACCTTACTTCAAAGTGGGTACTTTCCATTGGTTAGCGCAGCTCCTAGGGTTAGTGCGTAGGTCACCCCACAAGGAGTCATGAACCATGAGCATCGTCGTCACCGGAGCCACCGGACACCTCGGCCGCCACGTCGTGGAGCAGCTGCTGGAGAAGGTCCCCGCCGGACAGATCACGGCCGTCGTGCGCGACGAGGCCAAGGCCGCCGACCTCGCGGCGCGCGGCGTGAAGCTCGCTGTCGCCGACTACAACGCCCCCGAGACCTTCGGCAGCGTCTTCGCCGCCGGCGACAAGGTCCTGCTCATCTCGGGCAGCGAGGTCGGCAACGACCGTCCCGGCCAGCACCAGGTCGTCATCGACGCGGCCAAGGCGGCGGGCGCGGCGCTCCTCGCGTACACCAGCGCCCCCGGCTCCCTGACGGCCGCGCTCGCGGACGACCACCGCGCCACCGAGAAGGCGCTGCTCGCCTCCGGGCTGCCGTACGTGCTGCTGCGCAACGGCTGGTACCACGAGAACTACACCGAGAACCTGGCGCCGGTCCTTGAGCACAACGCCGTCGTCGCGGCGGCCGGCGAGGGGCGCGTCTCCTCCGCCTCGCGCGCGGACTACGCCGCCGCGGCCGTCGCCGTGCTGACCGGTGAGGGGCACGAGAACCAGACGTACGAGCTGGGCGGCGACGTCGCCTGGAGCTTCGCCGAGTACGCGGGCGAGCTGAGCGCGCAGACCGGCAAGGAGATCGGCTACAACGCCGTGCCGGCCGAGGTGCTGGTCGGGATCCTCACCGGCGCCGGGGCGCCCGAGCCGTTCGCCCAGATCCTCGCGGGGGTCGACGAGTCCATCGCCAAGGGTGAGCTGGAGGTCACCTCCGGGGACCTGTCGCGGCTCATCGGGCGGCCGACGACGCCGCTCTCCGAGGCGGTCGCCGGGGCGCTGAAGGGCTGAGCGGCGGCGGGAATCCCGTAGGGGTATTACGGGGTGTACGGGTGGCGCGGATGGGCGTCGGCCGTGCACCCCGTAATACGTGAGGGGTACGGGCGCTCGGGATACCGGAGAGGTACCGGAAGGCTTCCGATGGTGCCGTCATGACCGTATCGCGATACACGCATGACATCTCCGTCTCCGCACCGCTACCTTCGTCCCGCAGGTATGGCGAGCGGGAGGTGTCGTGGCCGGGAAGTCCAGGGGCGAGCAGCGGATAGGTATGGCGAACGGGTTCGCGGCCTACGGGATGTGGGGGCTCGTACCGCTGTACTGGCCACTCCTGAAGCCCGCCGGGGCGACCGAGATCCTGGCCCACCGGATGGTGTGGTCGCTCGTCGTGGTCGCGGGCGCGCTGCTGTTCGTGCGGCGCTGGGCGTGGGCGAAGGAGCTGGTCCGCCGGCCCCGGCAGCTCGCGCTGATCGTGGTCGCCGCGGCGGTCATCACCGTCAACTGGGGCGTCTACATCTGGGCGGTCAACGCCGGGCACGTCGTCGAGGCGTCCCTCGGGTACTTCATCAATCCGCTCGTCACCATCGCCATGGGCGTGCTGCTGCTGAAGGAGCGGATGCGGCCCGTGCAGTGGGTGGCGGTGGGGGTCGGCTTCCTCGCCGTCGTCGTCCTGACGGTCGGCTACGGGCGGCTGCCCTGGATCTCCCTCGTCCTCGCCTTCTCCTTCGCGACGTACGGGCTGGTCAAGAAGAAGGTCGGGCTCGGCGGCGTCGAATCGCTCGCCGCCGAGACGGCCGTGCAGTTCCTGCCCGCGCTCAGTTACCTGGTCTGGCTGAGCGCGCAGGGCTCGGCGACGTTCGCGTCCGAGGGCGCCGGGCACGCCGCGCTGCTCGCCTCGACCGGCATCGTCACCGCCGTCCCGCTCGTCTGCTTCGGCGCGGCGGCGATCCGGGTGCCGCTGTCCACGCTGGGGCTGCTGCAGTACCTCGCGCCGGTCTTCCAGTTCCTCCTCGGGGTCGTCTACTTCAGCGAGGACATGCCGCCCGAGCGCTGGGCGGGCTTCGCGCTGGTATGGCTCGCACTCGTCCTCCTCACGGGGGACGCGTGGCGGACGGCGCGGAGGGGGCGGCGGCTCGGGGTGGAGGGGGTGGCCGTGGTGGACGGTGCCGCGCGGAAGGTTGAGGGGGTTTCCTCGGGGGCGGTCCCTAGCTCTGCGGGGGTAGTACCCGAGGGTGATCCCGAGACGATGCCGCCCGCGGCCAAGGCGTAGGGCGGGTCGGGGTCGGGGTCGGGGTCGGGGTCGGGGTCGGGGTCGGGGTCGGGGTCGGGGTCGGGGTCGGCGGAGTGTCCCTTTGCTGGTGGTACGCGCCAACTCCCCTTCCCTGGGGCCCTCTTGACTGAGCGTTGACCCCGGCTTCACCATCCAGTCACCTCATCAACTGTGGACTCCCCGTGCGGAAACCCCGGCCGGGAGTGCCACCAGGACTGGATTCCGGAGCCCCCCACCATGAAGCTCTCTGTCTCCACGCGGGCGTCGGCGGCAGCCGTCGTCGCGGGCCTCACCCTGTTCGCGACCGGCGTCACCGGGTCCGCGGGCGCGGCGCCCACCGGGACGCTCGCCGCCGCGCCCGACATCCCGCTGGCCAACGTGAAGGCGCACCTCACGCAGTTGCAGTCCATCGCGACCGCCAACGGCGGCAACCGCGCGCACGGCCGCGCCGGGTACCTCGCCTCGGTCAACTACGTGAAGGGCAAGCTGGACGCGGCCGGGTTCACCACCACCGTCCAGCAGTTCACGTCCTCCGGGCGCACCGGCTACAACCTGATAGCCGACTGGCCCGGCGGAGACCCGGATCAGGTTGTCATGGCCGGGTCACATTTGGACAGCGTCTCCTCCGGTGCCGGCATCAACGACAACGGCTCCGGCTCCTCCGCCGTCCTGGAAGTCGCCCTCGCCGTCGCCCGCGCGAACCACCAGCCCACCAAGCACCTCAGATTCGCCTGGTGGGGCGCCGAAGAACTCGGTCTCGTCGGCTCCCGGTACTACGTCAACAACCTCTCCACCGCCAACCGCGCCAAGATCGACGGCTACCTCAACTTCGACATGATCGGCTCCCCCAACCCCGGCTACTTCGTCTACGACGACGACCCCGTCATCGAGCAGACCTTCAAGACCTACTTCTCCGGTATCGGGGTACCCACCGAGATCGAGACCGAGGGCGACGGCCGCTCCGACCACGCCCCCTTCAAGAGCGCCGGCGTCCCCGTCGGCGGCCTCTTCACCGGGGCGAGCCGCGCCAAGACCGCCGCGCAGGCCACCAAGTGGGGCGGCACCTCGGGGCAGGCGTTCGACCGCTGCTACCACTCGTCCTGCGACACGACGGCCAACATCAACGACACGGCGCTCGACCGGAACTCGGATGCGGCGGCGTATGCGGTGTGGACGTTGTCGTCGTAGGACGTCGGGACGGGCACGGAGCGGGGTGACGGGGGCGTTGGGACGGTCCGGTTGCGTCGTGACGGTGGCGTCGGGACGAGCCTGTGCCGTCGCGGCGTCCGCGAGGGGACGAGACCGCTTCGTCGCTACGGCAGCGCCGGGACGGGGCTGACCCGTCGTGACGTCCACGACGGGACGGTTTCGTCGCGACGTCCGCGTCAGGACGAGGCCGTCCCGTCCCGACGTACCCGCACTCCCCCGCTCAGCTCCCCTGCCGTGCCGCTGCCCGTTCGGCCAGGCGCAGCATGCGGGAGCGGGCGGATTCGAGGGGCCCGGGGTCTTCGGCCGCGGGCCCTCCTTCGGCGGCCAGCGCCGCCCAGAGGCCGAGCAGTTCGTTGCCGAGGTTCAGGCCCTGGACGGGTTCGCGGACGGCGCGCCAGGCTGTGGCGGCGCTCTGGACGTTGTCGTAGGCGGACTCCGGGTCGCCGGTGCGGCGGTGGGTCCAGGCGACGTCGAGGGAGACGTGGAACGCGCGCACCGGGTCGCCGGCGAGGTAGGCGATGTAGGCGGCGAGTTCGCGCAGGCGCAGCACCTCGGGGTGGTCCGCGCCGAGGGTCGTGGACGCCTCCTGCACGGTCTGCTCGGCCAGGGCCACCGCCACGTCGATCTGTCCGGCCCGTACGGCCTCGTTGATGCGTGCCACCGGTGCGGCGAACGGCCCCGGCTCCGCGCCGTCGGTCTCGCGCGGGTCGTCCCCGAGGACGGCCTCCGCGACGGCGTCGAACCCGCGCGCGGGCGTGTGCTTCGGCGCGGGCTCCCGGGCCGCGACCACGGTTTCGGGGTCGACCAGGGGGACGGGACGGGGCGGAGTGTCGAGGGAGGCCGGCGGCGCGAGGGGCTGAGGGGCGCCGGGGGGAGCGGGCGGTACGGAGGGCCGGCGAGCCTCTGGGGCGAATGCGTCGCGGGAGGGCGACGGCGACGACGGCTCGGCGTCCAGGAGGGCTCCGTCGGCCTGCCCGGCCGTTTCGTCACCCGGCCACGACGCTGCTTCACGCCGTCCCGGAGGCATCTCGTCGAACCCCGGCGCGCTCGCGCCCGGCCCCGCCGAACCCCCGTCGAACCCCGGCGTCCCTTCAACCCGTCCCGGCACTCCCTCGCCCGGCCCCGCCGCCGTGTCGTCGATCCTCGGCGTTCCCTCGCTGAGTCCCGCCGCCGCTGCATCGATCACCGGCGCGCCCACGCTGAGTCCCGCCGCATCGTCGAACCCCGGCGTCACTTGACCCCGCCCTGGCGCCTCCTCACCCCGGTCCGGCGGCACCTCGTCAAGCCCCGCCCGTTCCTCCGCCGCCTCCATCACCGGCGGTGGCCCGAACACCCCGGTCGGAGGGGCGACGGTGCCCGGTGCGGCGGTGGGTGTCTCGTCGGCGTACGCGTCTGTGCGCGTGCCCGCGCCGGTCTGCTGCGGGGGCGCCGCGTGGGTGCCCGGGGTCGGTGCGCCCGCGCGTGGGGTCGCCGTGTCGGCCGACGTCCCCGTGATCGGGACCGGTTCCGCCGTCAGGGTGCTCGACCCGTCGGGGTGGACCTGGATCGGGACGATGTAGCCGCTGCGTTCGTCGTGGACGGTGGCGAGGACGGCGTGGCCGGTGGCGAGGGCGGTGCGGCGGAGGTGGGCGAGGACGGCGTGCTGGATCTCCTGGCCGTCGGGGACGGTGACGGGGACCCCGCCGATGGTGGCGCCGGTGTGTGCCGTGACCCGGACGTCGATCGGCGCCGGGGCCGTCACGGCGGGCGCGCGCTGGGGCTCTCGGCTGGGTCGGGGCATGTGTTCCTCACTCGGTTCTGCCGGGGAACCGGCGTTCCGCGTGTCACGATCCGATAAACACGCTTACTGGCGAGTATGGCCGCTCGTCCCCGGTGCTCGCGTCACCGGGACGTCACAGCCTCGTTCCAGATACCTGGCCGGTATCCGCCGTCGTACACAACTTCGTTGATCCACAAGGCGGGTTCCCCGAGGATGGGACCGTACGACGCACCTCGGGGGCCTCATGCGCTGGACCGTCCACGGAGAACGACCGCTGTACGACACGCCGTGGGTGCGCCTGCGCGCGCTGGACGTCGAACAGCCCGACGGCACCCGTACGGAGTACCACGCGGTGCGCCTGCGCGATCTCGCGGTGCTCGCGGCCGTCGACGGGCAGCGGCGGGTGCTGATGATGTGGCGGCACCGGTTCCTCACGGACACGTGGGCGTGGGAGCTGCCGATGGGGCTCGTGGAGGACGGCGAGACGCCCGCGCGGGCGGCGGCCCGGGAGCTGGAGGAGGAGACGGGCTGGCGGCCCGGTTCCGTGCGCGAGCTGATCTACGCCGAGCCCGCGGCCGGCATCACGGACACCCGTCACCACGTCTTCCGCACGGACGACGCGCGCCTGATCGGCCCGCCGACCGAGCGCAACGAGTCCGACCGTGTCGAGTGGATCCCGCTCGACGGCCTCGCCGGTCTCATCGCGCGCCGGGAGATCGTCAGCGGGGCCACGCTGGTGGGGGTCATGGCGCTGCTGCTCGACCTCGGAACGGCCTGAGCGGTGACGTCCGGCACCGCCGCCGCGATCTCCGCCGCCGTCCGCTCGGGCACCATGACCGCCGTGGAGGTCCTGGAAGGGGCCCTGGAGCGCCTGGAGGACCTTGATCGGACCCTCGGCGCATTCCGGGAGGTCTGGGCGGCTCAGGCGGGCTTGTGGGCCCGCGAGGTGGATGTGCGGGTCGCGGCCGGGGAGGACCTGCCGTTGGCGGGGGTACCGATCGGGGTGAAGGGGCGGGCCGCGGGGCTGGAGGCGCTGGTCGGGGCCGGGTGCGTGCCCGTGGGGGCCACGGCCGTGCCGGGGCCGGGGACGGCCTGGCAGACCTGGGGGGTCGGGCGGCACGGCCGCACCGTCAATCCGTGGCGCCGCGACCGTACGCCCGGCGGTTCGTCGGCGGGGTCCGCTGTCGCGGTGGCCGCGGGGCTGGTGCCGCTGGCGACCGGGAGCGACGGGGCCGGGTCGGTGCGGATCCCGGCGGCCTGGTGCGGGGTGACCGGGCTGAAGACCACCAACGGACGGCTGCCGAGCCCGGACCGCACGGGGCTCGCCGCGCCCGGTTTCTTCGCCCGTGACCCGGCGGACGCCGCGGCCTGCTGGCGCGCCCTGTCCGGCGAACCGCTGCCCGTACTGGACCGCCCGCTGGACGCCGTCTGGTCCCCCGGCCTCGGTTTCGCGGCCCCCGACCCCGAACCGGCCGCCCTCGCGCGCGCGGCGGCGCTGCGCCTCGCCGACAGCGGAGCCGTGCGCCTCACCGAGCCGCCGCTCTCGCTGACGGACCCGGCGGACGCCTGGCTCGCCCTGCGCTCCCCCTCCCCCGAACCCCCTGAGTCCTCCCCCGCGCCGCGCCGGGCCGCCAGGGACGTCAACGACCGGCGGCTGGCCGAGCTGTTCCGCTCCGCCGATCTGCTGCTGACGCCGACGACTCCGAACGCCGCGCACGGGCACGACGGGCCGGGCGACCGCTACTCGACCGCGCTGACCTGGGCGTTCAACCTCAGCGGGCATCCGGCGGTCAGTGTGCCGGCCGGGGTCGGGTCGGACGGCTGTCCGGTCGGGCTCCAGATCGTGGCGCCGCACGGGCGGGAGGGGCTGTTGCTGGCCGTGGCGGCGCTGCTGCCCTGGACGTCCGCGCCGCCCTCGATCCAGGGCGATGATTGCGCGTGCATATGATCACTCCTCACCGTTCTCTGGGGGCTCCATGACGAACCGTCGCTTCCTGTTCCTGCTCGGCAGCAGCCGGCACGGCGGCAACACCGAACTCCTCGCCCGCCGCGCCGCCGAGCAACTGCCCGCGGACGTCGAGCAGGAGTGGATCAGCCTCGTCGACCACCCGCTCCCCGACTTCCCCGACCTGCGCCACGACGGGGGCTACAGCGCCCCGGACGACCCCCACGCGCGGCGCCTGCTGGACGCCACCCTCGCCGCCACCGACCTCGTCATCGCCTCGCCGCTGTACTGGTACTCCGTCTCCGGACTCACCAAGCGCTACCTCGACCACTGGTCCGGCTGGCTGCGACTGCCCGAGGCCGACTTCCGGGGCACGATGGCCGGGCGCACCCTCTGGGGCGTCGCCGCGTACGCCAGTCACGCGTCCCTCGCGGAGCCGCTGGCCGGGACCCTGCATCACACGGCCGCGTTCATGAAGATGCGGTTCGGCGGCGTGCTGCTCGGCAACGGGACCGACCGCGGGGACGTCCTCAAGGACGGCGAGGCTCTGACCCGGGCGAAGACGTTCTTCGCGGAGGAGGCACCGCCCGCCGTGTTCCCGCACCAGGCCGGCTGAGAGCCGGTGGCTCAGGCGGTGATGTCCTTCGCGGAGAAGCGGGCCCAGGCCGCCGAGCCGAACACCGCCGCGTACAGGGCCTGCAGGCCCAGGTTCTTCTGGATGTCGTCCCAGTAGACCGGCTCGCGCATGAGGTCCGCGAAGGACAGCCAGTAGTGGGGGAAGAGGTAGGGCTGCACCGCGTGCAGCTGGGGTATCTGGTCGACGATCTGGACGGTGATCAGCAGGCCGACGGTCGTGGCCATCGCGGCGATGCCGCTGTTGGTCAGCGTCGACACGAACAGGCCGAGGGCCGCCACCCCTGTCAGTGACGCGGCCACCACCAGGGCGATCAGCAGCGCCCGCCACAGCCCCTCGGCGAAGGTGATGCGGGTGCCGGAGATCGTCGTCAGGTCGCCCAGCGGGAACAGCAGCGCGCCCACCGCGAGCGCCGACAGCGCCACCACCAGGGTCGCGATCAGGCAGAACGTCATCGTCGTGACGTACTTGGTCAGCAGCAGCCTGGTGCGGCCGGCCGGGGCGACCAGGAGGTAGCGCAGCGTTCCGGAGTTCGCCTCGCCCGCGACGGCGTCACCGGCGATCACGCCGACCGCCATGGGCAGGAAGAACGGCAGGGTCGCCGCGAGCGCGGTGAACACCAGGAACAGGCCGTTGTTGGTGACCTGCGAGATGAACGCCGGGCCCTCTCCGCCACCGCCCCCGCCGGGACCGCCGCCGGCCGGCGAGCCGTCGCCCGTCTCGATCTTCACCGCGATGCCGACCAGCACCGGGACCGCCGCGAGCACGCCGAGCAGAGCCAGAGTGCGCCAGCGGCGCAGCGTGATCAGCAGCTCGCTGCGCAGCAGGCCCAGCGTCCACAGCGGGCTCGGGGCCCGCGCCGGTGCGGTCGGCGCCGCCGTCTCAGCCCGCGACATCGAATCCCTCTCCGGTCAGCTCCACGAACGCGTCCTCCAGCGAGGCGCCGCGCACGGTGAATCCCCGGACCCTGACGCCCGCCGTCACCAGGGCCGCGTTCACCTCCGCGAGGTCGCGCTCCGGCGGCTCGGCGGTGACGCGCTCCTCCTCCACCGTCACGTCGGCCGTCCCCTGCTCCTTCAGCACCCGCGCCGCCTCCGCCGGGTCCGGGGTCTCCACCACCAGGCGCCCGCGCGCCCGCGCCGCCAGCTCGCCCACGCCGCCCTGCGCGATCAGCCGGCCGCGCGCCATCACCGCCGCGTGCGTGCACACCTGCTCGATCTCGTCCAGGAGGTGGGAGGAGAGGAACACCGTCGTCCCGTCCGCCGCCAGCTCCCTGATCAGCGCACGGATCTCCCGCATGCCCTGGGGGTCCAGGCCGTTGGTCGGCTCGTCCAGCACCAGCAGGCGCCTGGGCTGCAGCAGGGCCGCCGCGAGGCCCAGGCGCTGCTTCATGCCCAGCGAGTACGCCTTCGCCTTCTTGCCGGCCGCCGCCGACAGCCCGACCCGCTCCAGCGCCGCTTCCACTCTCCGGCGCCGGGTGCGCGGGTCCGCCGCCGGGTCCGCCGCGTCGTAGCGCACGAGGTTGTCCCGCCCCGACAGGAACCCGTACAGCGCGGGCCCCTCGATCAGGGCGCCCACCTCGGGCAGCACCTTCCGCACCGCCCCCGGCATCGGCCTGCCCAGCACCCGTGCCGTCCCCGACGTCGGCTCGATCAGGCCCATCAGCATCCTGATCGTCGTCGTCTTGCCCGAGCCGTTGGGCCCGAGGAACCCGAAGACGCTGCCGCCGGGGACGGTCAGGTCCAGGGAGTCGACGGCGAGCTGCCCGCCTCGGTAGCGCTTGGTGAGGCCGTGGGTCTGGATCACGGGGGCGTCGGAGCGGTGGACCGGCGCCGGGTTCGAGGGCTCCGAGGACCCGGCGGGCGGCGGGGCCGGGTCCCTGGCGGGCGGGTGTGGCATGGGGTCCCCCGATCCGTGACGACGCGGTGGGCGTTCGTACAACCGTACTTACTTCGCCTCGGCCGCCTTCACCAGGGCATCCTTGGTGACCGCGCCCACGTAGACCTTGCCGTCGTCGGTGACCAGGGCGTTGACGAGGCGGGTGGAGAAGACGGTGCCCTTGCCGAAGTCGCCGGAGACCTTGTCGCCGAAGGAGTCGAGGAAGCCGCCGAAAGCGCCCGCCTCGGGGGCGCCCGTGGCGGGCATGCCCTCGGTGCCCGTGTCGTACGTGGCGATGGACGTCCAGCCCTTGCCGAGGACATTGAGGCCGGTGAGGTCCTTGCCGATCTCGTCCGCGCCGGGAGCCTCGTGGCCGGGCGCCTCCTCGCCCCGGACGGTCTCGCCCTGGGTGACCTTCGCGCCCTTGGGCGGGGTGAAGTCGAAGGTGGACGCGGCCGGCTTGGCGAACGTGACCTGGGTGAAGCCGGCGTCGACCACGGCCGCGCCGCCGCTCCTCGGGGTGAGCGTGAACTTCAGCGGGAGGCCGGTCTTCGCGTCGACGGCGATGCTGATCGCGCCGACCGTCGTACCGGACTGCTTGGGCTTGACCAGGAGCTTGTACGCGTCGCGGCCCGCGACGTGGACCGTGCCGTCCACCGTCACCGACGTCGTCGGGTCGACCGCCTTCAGGGCCTCTTCGGTGAGGTCCTTCGGGGTCGCCGGGGCCTGCGACTCCTTGCGGGCCCGCTCGGAGAGCGTCGAGTGGTAGACCTCGTTCGACCCGCTGTCGTAGCCCCAGACGTCCTTGCCGTTGTGGATGAGGCTGTACTCCGCCGCGTTCTCCAGCAGGGAGATCTTCTGCTTCTCGGGGCCGTCGGTCGCGACGCGGACCGTGTGCGTGCCCGAGACGAGTTCCGTCATCTTGGCCGTGGGGTCGGCGGCGGAGGCGTCCGAGCCGCCGGCCGCGTCGGAGAGGAAGCCGTCGGCCAGGCCGCCGAGGTCGGGCAGGCCGAGGTCGGTGGTGATCTTCACCGTGCCGGAGAGCTGTTCGACGTCCGAGGCGGCGACCTTGTCCAGGAGCTGCTGGGCGGTGATCTCCGGGAGGTCCGGGTCGCCGGAGTCGGCGATGGCGGGAACCAGACCTATGGTGGCGGCGGCCACGCCCACGACCGCTGCCGGAACGACGTACCGCGCGGCCGTCCTGCGGCGGCGGGCCCTCGCCTCGTCCGCGTCGGCCTCGGTGATCAAAGCCTGGTTGTCGTCGGATGCGTTCGGTGCCATGTGTGCCTTACCTCCGTCGTCGGCGGCGGCCGGTGGGCAGCGTCCTCGCCCCACCCCTGACCGCCATTCTCACCCGGATCGGTGAGTCCTGGTTCTGGGTCCGTGCATCCATCAGACCAAACCGGACCCGTCAGCGGCGTCACCCCGCAGAGTCAACTCCGTGTACTCCTGCGGTATGACACTCCACGCCGCCGTCCCGTAGTCCTCTCAGGGGTGGCGGCGTCATACCTGAGGCCGAGGAGGGGGAGATCGCGGCTACCCCGCCCGGTGCACCACCGCGTCGCACATCTCCACCAGTGCCAGCTTCGCGTCGCAGTCGGGGAGGGGCGCCAGGGCGGAGCGGGCCTCCTCGGCGTAGCGGACCGTGTCGCGGCGGGCCTGTTCGAGGGCGGGGTGGGCGCGCAGGGCGGCCAGGGCCTCGGCGTGGCGGGCGTCGTCGGTGAGGTCGGAGTCGAGGAGTTCGCACAGGGCGATGTCCTCGGCGAGGCCGAGGCGGGCGGCGCGCTCGCGCAGGCGCAGGACGGGGAGGGTCGAGATGCCCTCGCGCAGGTCCGTGCCGGGGGTCTTGCCGGACTCGTGGGAGTCGGAGGCGATGTCCAGGACGTCGTCGGCGAGCTGGAAGGCGACGCCCAGGCGCTCGCCGTACTGCGTGAGGACGTCGACCACCGTCTCGTCGGCGCCCGAGGTCATCGCGCCGAAGCGGCAGGAGACGGCGACGAGGGAGCCGGTCTTGCCGCCCAGGACGTCGAGGTAGTGGTCGACCGGGTCGCGGCCGTCGGTCGGCCCCGCGGTCTCCAGGATCTGCCCGGTGACGAGCCGTTCGAACGCCTCGGCCTGGATGCGGACGACCTCGGGGCCGAGGTCGGCGAGGATCTGGGACGCGCGCGCGAAGAGGAAGTCGCCCGTGAGGACGGCGACGGAGTTGCCCCAGCGGACGTTGGCGCTCTCCACGCCGCGCCGCACCTCCGCCTCGTCCATGACGTCGTCGTGGTACAGCGTGGCGAGGTGGGTCAGCTCGACGCCGACGGCCGACGGCACGACACCGGGCGCGTAGGGGTCGCCGAACTGTGCGGCGAGCATCACCAGAAGTGGCCGGAAACGTTTGCCCCCCGCGCGCACGAGGTGCTGCGCGGCCTCCGTGATGAAGGGGACCTCGCTCTTGGTGGCTTCGAGCAGGCCCTCCTCGACGGCCGTCAATCCGGCCTGGACATCGGCTTCCAGTGCCTGGTCCCGCACGCTCAGCCCGAACGGCCCGACGACGGTCACGAGGGATCTCCTGTCTGCTGTTGCCCACGGGCGACTGTTGGCGATTACACGGTTTGTCGATAGGTCGCTGACATCACTCAAGTCAGCGTATCCGGTCACGTTTCGATCACCGATAGCCCCCACGGTTACAGCACGGGCGCTATCGGATCACGCCTGGTATGTAGCTGATCAGCCGATACTGCATGGCATTTTCCGACATGAATAACTTGTGCCCATTTGTCGCTATTGCCATTTCGTGAGTTGAGTCACGGGCGCCTCTCTCGCCCGACTCCGTCGAGTACCCCGTTTCCCCGTGTCCACGTTGACCAGTTGACACTTGACGATCGCAAAGGATCAAGCGGCCCATAGCGCTCAGAGCAAGGTCAATGGGGACGAGATGTGAATCCGACACTTGTTCCGGACATGTGCTCTCGCATACGTTCCGCCGGGTCGGGCGGACGCCCAATCCTGCCGCCGCCCGTCATCTCCCCATCGACGACCCACTCGCGCACGGCAGGAGCGGGGGACCCAGGTAGTACGCCGTCCGGACACGTCTCCGGACGGCTAGGGGTGAAGCCGTACCGCCGTCCCCGGCGGTCCGGCCGGGCACCTCCCCGCCCGAACCCGACAGCTCACCTCGCAGGCGCCGGAGAGGAACATCGCCATGCCTGCAATCCGCAAGAAGCGTCTCGTCCGGGCCCTCGCCGTCGCCGCCACCGGCACGGCCCTGCTGGCCCTCCCTGTCGTCGGCGCGACCAGCGCCTCCGCGGCCACCGGAAGCCCCTCGTCGTCCACGGTCGCCGGGTACCCGGACAACCTGGACGGCTGGATCCGCGAATCCCTCGCGATCATGGCCCAGAAGGGCATCCCGGGCAGCTACGACGGCATCTACCGCAACATCATCCGCGAGTCGTCCGGCAACCCCTACGCCATCAACAACTGGGACTCCAACGCCGCCGCAGGCACGCCCTCCAAGGGCCTGCTCCAGGTGATCGACCCGACCTTCCAGGCGTACCACGTCGCCGGGACGGCGTACGACCCGTACGACCCGGTCGCGAACATCACCGCCGCGTGCAACTACGCGGCGGCGGTGTACGGGTCGATCGACAACGTGTACGGCGCGTACTGAGCGAACCTCCCTCCAGGAGCCCCGGTTTCGGATCGGGGCTCCTACCGGACACGTGTCTCTAGGGAGCACGTTTCGAAAGCGCGCTCCCCAGGGGCGTGCGTCACGGAAACATCCGTTCAAGGACGATCGCCACTCCGTCGTCCTCGTTCGACGACGTGACCTCGTCCGCCACGGCCTTCAGCTCGGGGTGGGCGTTGGCCATCGCGACGCCGTGGGCGGACCACTCGAACATCGGGATGTCGTTCGGCATGTCACCGAAGGCGACCGTGTCCTGCGGGTCGATCCCGAGGCGTTCGGCGGCGAGGGCGAGGCCGGTGGCCTTGGTGACGCCGCTGGGCTGGAGCTCGACCGTGCCGGGCCCCGACATCGTGACGGTGGCGAGCGAACCGACCGCCGCGCGCGCGGTGGCCGCCAACTCGTCGTCCGAGAGCGCGGGGTGACGCAGCAGCACCTTGCTGATCGGCTCGCACCACAGGTCCTCGCGGCGTCCCACGCGCAGCGCCGGGAGCGTCGGGTGCGGCATCAGGTAGCCCGGCTCGATCAGCGTCAGCCCGTCGACGCCGTCCTGGTCGACGGCGGCGTACACCTGGCCGACCTCCGCCTCGATCTTGCCGAGCGCGGTCTCGGCGAGTTCACGGTCCAGCGTGACGGACCACAGGAGGCGGTCGGCGCCGGCGTCGTACACCTGGGCGCCCTGGCCGCACACCGCGAGCCCTCTGCCCCGCAGGATCTCCAGCAGGGGCCGCACCCGGGGGGCCGGGCGGCCGGTCACCACCAGGTGCCGCGCGCCGGCCTCCACGACCCGCTGGAGGGCGTTCAGCGAGCGGTCGGAGAAGGTGTCGTCGGCGCGGAGCAGCGTGCCGTCCAGGTCGGTGGCGACGAGGGCGTACGCGCGCGTGCCGGAAGCGGGGGTGGTGGGTGCGGCCATGATCAGAGAATACGGACCGCACCGGCCCCGGGAGGCTCAACGGACCGGCTCGCCCCGGCACGCGCTGATGTCCCGCCCGTGGCCTCGTCGGCCGTCCGGGGCGGGACTCGTCGGCGCCCGCGCGCGAGGAGGCCGGAAACCGGTCGCCCGGCAGGGACGGAGGGGGTGCGCGGGGCGGCGGGGAAGTGGGGTCGGCGCACACGCGCGGTGGAGGGGTGATCGGGTGCCCGCGCGTGGGAGCGAGGGGCGGATCGTGGCGCCCGCGCGTAGGCGGTCGGTCGCTGCCTGAAACCTGGGGTTCGTCATCGAATCGCCGTCGAAATCCCCACAGTTCCGCGAAGACTGCACCGGTTGGCAACAGCATGCGGTGCTATCTACCGCTGGGGCGGTCTGGAGAGGTACCGTCCAAATGTCCAGGGGGGACTTGATCGGGGGGTCAGGTGAACAGTGGGCGCATTCGTGTGCTGCGCGCGCAGGAGTTGGGCGAGGGGGACCGGGAGCGGTGGCGGGCGCTGCGCGCCGCGTCGCGGGCGCCTCGCAATCCGTTCATGGAACCGGAGTTCGCCGACGCGGTGGGGCGCGTGAGGGCGCGTACCCGGGTCGCGGTGGTGTACGAGGGGCGTGAACCCGTCGGGTTCCTCCCCCACGAGCGCGGTCCGCTCGGCATGGGCCAGGCCCTCGCGTACGGCGTGTCGGACGCCCAGGGCGCGGTCCTGGCGCCCGGACTCGGCCTGGACGCCGCCGAGTTGGCGCGCGCGTGCGGCCTGTCGAGCTTCGCCTTCGACAACCTGGAGGCGGACCAGGGCCTGTTCGTCCCGCACGCCGCCGCCGAGTACGCGGCGTACGTCATCGACGTCGAGAAGGGCTACGACACCTACGAGGCCGTGCTGCGCGGCCAGTCGCCGAAGTTCCTGCGCACGACGCTCGCCAAGGAGCGCCGACTCGGCCGCCAGGCGGGCGAGTTGAGGTTCGTGTTCGACGAGCGGGACCCGGCGGCGCTGCGCACGCTCATGGCGTGGAAGTCCGCGCAGTACCGCCGCACCGGCCGCCGCGACCGGTTCGCCCAGGAGTGGATCACCCGCCTGGTCGGGCTCCTCGCGCGCACGCGCGCCCCGGAGTGCGCCGGCACGCTCTCCGTCCTGTACGCCGGTGAGCGGCCCGTCGCCGCGCACTTCGGGCTGCGTTCGTCGACCGTCCTGGCCTGCTGGTTCCCCTCGTACGACACGGAGTTCGCGAAGTTCTCGCCGGGGCTCGTGCTGCACCTGCGGATGGCCGAGGCAGCGGCGGCCGAGGGGATCGGCACGCTCGACCTGGGGCGCGGGGCCGCCGAGTACAAGGACGCGCTGCGGACGGGCGAGATCCCCGTGTACGAGGGTGCGTGGACGCGTGCGGGCGCGGGGGCGGCGCTCTACTGGCTGAGCCGGGAGCCCGCGCGCCGGGCGCACCACTTCGTGCGCGGGCGCCCCCGGCTCGCGAACGCCGCCGCGCGCGCGCTGAGGAGCGCCGGGCGGCTGCGGGGGACGTCGGGGGCGTGAACGTCGGGGGCGCGAAGGGGGTTGCCGGGGAGCCCGGGAGCGGGGGCCGGGGGCTGGCGGCTGGCGGCTGGCGGCTGGCGGCTGGCGGCTGGCGGCTGGCCACGGGAGCCGACCGGGACATCCGGCGCGAGGGCTCGACACGTGGGCTCGGCGCGCGGGCTCGGCGTGGGTGTCCCGCGTGGGCATCCGCCAATGCCGTCCGGCACGGGAGTCCGGCACGGGAGTCCGGCAGGCGCAGGCGGCGTCGCGAGCGTGGCGCCGGAGGGGTTCATGGCATCAGGGGGGTTCATGTCCCGTACGACCCGTACAACCCGCGTGGAGGCCGAGATACGGCGGTTCCTCGCCGTCCGGCCGGTGCAGGTAGCCGAGTTGGACCTGACCGGCGGGGGCGCGACCCTGAGGCCCGGTCCGGGTAGCCCGCCCGTGACCTCGGGGCCGGTGTTCGTCCTGGTTCGCAGGGACGGACGGCCGGTCGGCACCGTCGTCGGGGACGTCCCGGAGGGGGCGGACCCGAAGGCGACGCTCACCGCACTGGCCGAGCAGGTGAACGGCCCACCGCCGGAGGCGACTTCGCCCGGCCCGCCCCCGTACGCCACCGTCGTCATCGCCACCCGCGAGCGTGCCGGGAAGCTGGTGCACGCCCTCGACTCGATGCTCGCGCAGGACCATCCGGGGTTCGAGATCGTGGTGGTCGACAACGCGCCCGCGACGGAGACGACCCAGGACCTCATACGGGAGAAGTACGCCGAGCGGGTGAGGTACCTGTGCGAGCCGATGCCGGGGCTCGCGCTCGCGCACAACACGGGGCTGGCCGCCGCGCGCGGGGAGGTCGTCGCGTTCACGGACGACGACGTCGTCGCCGATCCGCGCTGGCTCACCGAGCTGACCTCGCCGTTCACCTCCGACCCGCGTCTCGGGTGCGCGACGGGGCTGATCCTGCCCGCGCGGCTGCGCACCCCGGCGCAGGTCCTCCTTGAGAGCCACGGCGGCTTCTCGAAGGGGTTCGCGCCGAGGACGTACGACCCCGCCGCGCCGCCCTCCGACGAGCCCCTGTTCCCCTTCACCGCCGGGCGGTTCGGGTCGGGGGCCGGCATGGCGTTCCGTACCTCGGTACTACGGGACGTAGGGGGCTTCGACCCGGCGACCGGCGCCGGGACCCTCGCGCGCGGGGGCGACGACCTGTACGGGTTCGTCCGCGTCCTCGCCCACGGGTACCGGCTGCGCTACACGCCGTCCGCCCTCGTCTGGCACCACCACCGGGAGACGTGGCGGGACCTGGAGACGCAGGCGTACGGGTACGGGGCGGGACTCGGGGCGTACTTGACGGCGGTGCTCGTCAACAGCCCCGGGCTGTTGCCCGCGTTCCTCGCCAGGGTGCCCAAGGGGGTGCTGTACGCACGGGCGTTGACAGCCAGCCGGGCGGCGGAGGGGGGCCGGGGTGGTTCGGGAGGGCTGGGGGGCTCGGGGGGCGCGAACGGTTCTGGAGGCACGGACGGTTCTGGGGTCGCGGACGATTCCGGGGCTCGCGGCGAGGAGAAGTCGGAGGCGCGTCAGGGTGGTGTCTCGGGGGCGCGTTGGGGTAGTGAACCGGGAGCGGACGTCGGCTCCGGAACTCGTCAGGGCGCCGGCGCTGGACCTCGCCGAGACACCGGCTCCGGCTCCGGCTCCGGGACAAGTCAGGGTGACAGCTCAGGGGCGCTCTCAGGGGCGCGTCCAACTCCCGTCGTCCCCGGTGCGCACGGTGACCGGGATCATCCCTGGCCCCGTCGGCTCTCGCGGCTCCAGCGGCGCGGGATGCTCTACGGCCCGATCGGGTATCTGCGGGCGCGGTGGGCGCTGCGCCGGGCGAGAGGAGGGGCGCGGTGAGCGGGAGTGAGGGCGTCAGAGGGCGTGCGACGGGCAGGGCCGGGGCGTCGTCGGGAGGGGGGCGGTGAGCGGGGGCGAGGGTGTCATACCCGTGCTCCTCTACCACGCCGTGATGGCCGAACCCCCGGACTGGATCGCCGAGTTCACGGTGTCGCCGGGGCTGTTCGGCGAGCATCTGGACGCGGTCGTCGACAGCGGCCGGACGCCGGTCACGATCAGCGCGCTCGCCGACTTCCTGGCCGGGCGGGCGGAGTTGCCGCCGAGGCCGGTGCTGCTGACGTTCGACGACGGGTTCGCGGACCTGCCGGGGCCGACCGCGCAGGCGGTGTTCTCGCGCGGGCTCACCGCGACCGCGTACCTCACGACCGGGGCCATCACCCCCGGCGAGCGCAGCCTGTTGCCGCCCGCGCCGATGATGACGCTGGGCGGGGCCGTGGAGTTGGAGCGGGCCGGGATGGAGATCGGCAGCCACACCGTCACCCACGCGCAGCTCGACACCCTCGCGCCCCGCACCCTCGCGCACGAACTGCGCCATTCCCGCGCGGTGTTGGAGGACACCCTCGGCCATCCGGTCCGCCATCTGGCGTACCCCCACGGTTACAACGACCGCCGAGTGCGCCGGATGGCCGTCGCCGCCGGGTACGAGACCGCGACCGCCGTACGGCACGCGCTCAGTTCGGAGCGGGACGAGGCGCACCGCATCGCGCGGTTGATCGTGCGTCGGAGTCATACCGCCGGGGACGTCACCGACTGGCTCTCCGGTAGGGGGGCGCGTATCGCGCCGTACCGGGACGCGCCCCGGACGGTGGCGTGGCGGTGGTACCGGAAGGGGCGGGCGGTGGCGCGGGGGCCGGTGTTCGCGGGGTGAGGACGAGGTCCCGTAGGCCGTGAGAGCCAGGGGCGAGGCCGGTCCGGAGGCAGGTCCGGAGGGGTACGGGCGATCCCGTACCCCTCCGGTACTACGGCAGCTTCGTACCCCCAGTACTACGGGAGCTTCGCCGCCAGTACCGCGGCAGCCCCGTGCCCCTCGGTACTACGGGCGGCCCCGTACTACTTCAGGGGCTGGTTGAGGTACGGGTCGGAGACCGCCTTGCGCAGGCTCGCCCACGCCCGGGAGCCGGCTACGGCGAGGTCGCAGTGGGGGCCGGGGTCGCGGTAGTTCCACTGGAGGGCCGCCTTGACGCCGGTCAGCTTCTTGAGGACCGAGGGGACCTGGGCGTACCAGTCGGCCTGGCGGGCGGGGCGGCTCGGGTCGTTCGCCGTGCCGAACTCGGAGAGCATCAGCGGTTTGTCGTCGGAGATGTTCTTGCGGATCCAGTCGTGGGTGGCCTGCTGGGTCTGGGCGAAGGAGAGCCAGTCCGCCTTGTGGCACCGGTAGTAGTTGTACTGGTTGTAGGCCACCCAGTCGACGTAACCGTCGCCCGGGTACATGCGCTTGATGAGGCCGGCGTGGCCCAGGTACCCGGTGGAGATCCAGGTCCACACGACGTTGGTGACGCCGAGTTCCCTGAACCGGTCGTGGATGTGCCGGTAGGCCCGTACGTAGTCCTCGGGAGTTCCGCTGGACGGGGTACGGGTGTCCATCTCCAGGTCGAAGGAGAGGAAGACCTTCTTCCCGTACGACTTGAGGCGCCTGGCCTGGACGTCGATGACGGACGCGTCGAAGTCGCCGGCCGTGATCTGCTTCCACGTCGGCTGCTGGGCCGCCGTGCCGCCCCAGACCTTGCTCTCCCAGGAGAGCAGCAGCAGCCGGTCCTCGCCGACCTCGCGCTCCTCGTCGGTGAGCAACTGCCCTTCCCTGCGCACCCCTTGGACCGGGGACATGTCGTGGTAGGTGTAGACGATGTCGAGCGGGCGCCCCACCTGCTTCTCGTACGCCCTCACCTTCTCGGGCAGGTCGCCCTTGCTGTGCGGCACGAACGCCCCGAACCACGCGCCGCAGGGCGGTTCGAGGAGCGCGGTGGGGGCGCACCGGCCGCCCTGTGCGGAGGGCCGGGAGCCGACCTGCCCCTGGTCGCCGGTGGAGTCGTCCCGGAGGAGTAGTACCGCGGCGAGGGTGACGCAGGCGGTCAGGGCGGCGGTGATCAGCAGGTGCCGGGGGCGACGGTTCGGGCCGGAGCCGGGGCGGCCACGGCGTCGTCCGCGGTGTCGTCCTTGAGGGGTACGGGTCGTAGGGGGTGTACGGGTCGTACGGGTTCCGTTCGCCCACACCGGACCGGCACCGGCGCTGGTTCCGGCTCCGGCTCCGGCTCCCTCTCCGGTCGTACGGGTATCAGAGGGGCGCTGCCCCGTGATACCCGGGCGGTACACAGGGCGTCGGCGGGCGTCTCGCAAACGGTGGAGCCACCTCACAGGGCAGTACCTTTCGCAGTCCTCGGTGGGGAGGCGCGCAGGCGCGGGCAGAACGCCGCGACGGTGGTCAGCAGCGTGAGGGTGAGCAGGACGCGCTGCGCGCTGAAGGCGTGCGTGGCAATGAACACCGTCCCGGTGATCAGGACGGCGGCCACGCTCACGAAGACGGTCAGCATCAGCCGCTCCAGCAGGTCGGAGTGGCGTTCGAAGGCCGGGTCCCGGCGCTCGACGGGCCCTTCGGCGGGCCGCGCCGCGAGCGCGGGCCCGCAGATTCTGACCAGGGCCGCGCCCGGCCCCGCCGCCAGGAACAGCACGACGGCGGCGCCTCTGAGCGGGGACCCGCCGGGCAGCGCGAGGGAGCTGACGGCGAGCCAGCCGGCGAACGGCGCCGCCGTCCGGACGGCGAGTTCCTGCGGGGTCATCGGGCCGTCTCCTTCAGCACGTACGCCACGCCCGCGTCGTTGGCCGCCACCCGTTCGAACAGGGGCGACGCGGCGACGGCGGCGCGGATGTGGTCCAACTGGGCTTTCGTGAGCAGGCCGTTCATCTCCGAGTCGGCGTACTGGCCCTGGGAGAGGACCAGATAGGCGCGGGCCGGAGGGTCGACGGCGGACATGTCGGAGGCGAGCGTGGCGGCGGGGCTCGCGAGGATCCGCTCGACGTGCTCGCGGGCGTCGTCGAGGAACCAGTAGTGGTCGACGCGCCAGTAATCCGCGTACGCCAGTGGATAGTTGCGGTCGGCGGCGACGACGAGGGAGCCGTCCGGCGCGCGGTCGAAGACCTCCTGGACGAGGCGGACCTCGGCCGGCGGGAAGTAGCTGATGCGGTCCTTGCCGGAGTAGCTGGGCACGAACGCGAGGGTGCCGGCGAGCAGCGCGGCGAGCGGCAGCCAGACGTAACGGCGCCCCCGCGTACGGGGGTTGAGTTCGTTCGCGGTGAGCGTCCGGACCTGCGGCAGGAGCGCCGCGGCGGCGAAGAACGCGGCGCCGGGCAGCATGAACATCAGGACGCGGAAGATCATCTCGCTGCCGTAGCTGCTCGCCGCGAACATCGGCAGCGGGGCGAGAGCGAGGAGCAGCAGCGGGAACGCGCGGTGGCGCAGCACCGGTTGGCGCCACACGCCGAGCGCCGCGAGCAGGATGACCGACGCCGACAGGAGGCGGGCGACCCAGGAGGTCACGATCGCGCCCGTGCCGGTCGGGGTGGCGCCGTAGCCCGTCTCGACGTTGCCGCCGATGTCGCCGACCGAGCGGAGCATGTCGGGCATCGTCGCCGAGAGGAACGGCAGCGCGGCGGTCAGGCACCAGGCGAGGAAGAGGGCGACCGTGGTGACGACCGGGACCTTGTCGCGGTAGCGGCGCGCGAGGAAGAGGGCCGCGAGGGAGATCACCAGCATGCCCGGGGTGAGCTGGTGGGTGATGACGATCGCGGTGACGAACAGGGTGAGGACGACGGTCCACACAGCCGCGCGGGGACGGTCGTCGGGGGCACGGGGGTCGGAGGTACGGGGGGCGGCGTACCTCCTGAGTACTACGGCGAGGACCCCCAGGTGCAGGGCGAAGGCGACGGACTGGGGGGAGAAGTAGTCCTGGCCCACCCAGTTGCCTACGCAGAACAGCCATACCGCCGTCCAGACCAGGCGCCGGTCCTCCGTGAACGTGCGGTAGATCAGCAGCAGCGGGAGCAGCAGCATCAGGCTGGAGACCAGGGGCCACCAGGCCATGAAGTGGGCCGCCGAGTCGACGCCCAGGAGGCGGACGAGGGCCGCCTGCGCGGCGAAGAAGCCCGGCCACTGGTCGTAGACGGCCATGTCGCCCAGGACATCCGCGCTCTGGAGGCGGCCCGAGGTCAGCAGGTGGTCGATCACCGCGTCGTGCTTCCACGCCCACGCGTACAGGGGCGTCGGGTACAGCACCGCCTGCGTCGCGCGTTCCACCACCAGCAGGCCGACGACGTACGCGGGCGCCCACGCGGGGTGCCTGCGGCGGGGGCCGGCCAGCGTGGACCAGAAGCCGGCCGTCAGGACGACCAGGGCGATCCAGAACGTCGGGTGCAGCGCCGTGACCAGCCCGAAGTCGTCCAGCTTCCCGACGTCCGTGTGCCGCACGGCGTACGCCCACAGGGCCAGCGCCCCGGCCAGGCCCAGCGCGGGCCACAGCGCGGAGTGGTACCAGGGGTGGGCGGGGGGTAGGTCGGCCAGGTCGGTCGGGGGGTCTTCGGGGTGGGGGGTGGCGGGGGGTTCGGGTACTAGGGGGCGTACGGGGTGGGGCGTGGACGGTGCTGTGGCCCCCGGGGTGCTTACGGAGGTCGCTGCGGACGTGGCCCTCAGGGGGGTTACGGGACCGGCTGCGGGCGTTCCCTGGTCCCCCAGGGGAGTTACGGGGCCCCCCGGAGCGAGAGCCGCGTCCCCCGAGGGAGCTACGGAGAGGGACGGTGCGACGAAGGAGGTTCCGGGGCCGCCGGGCTCCCGTGCCCCGAAGGCGACGTCGGATCCGCCCGCGGCCCACCGCCCCACGCTCCCGGGCATCCGCGCGCCGAAGACGTCCCGCTGCGTCTCCCCGCCGCTTCCCTCCGCCTCCCCGCCGGACCCGGGCCACTCCCCCGCCCGCGCCTGCCCAGCCGCGTCGGGCCACCGCACCACAGACGCGCGCGCCGCATCGCCGGGCAACCCGCCAGCACCCTCCGGCCCTCCGGCGCCCTCCGATACGACCCCCTCCGGCACCCCAGCCCCGTCCACCCCCGCACCCGCGCCCACACCCACCGCCCCGGCACCACCCCGCACCGCACCCAACCACCGCGCCCTGTCCCCCCGTTCACCCCTCGGCACCCCGCTCCCGCGCCCGTCCACCCCCGCCTCCGGCGGGCACGACGACTCGCTCCTCGGGGAGGACGTCTCGGCGCTCTGGGAGCCCCGGGCGGGGTCCGGTTCGGTTCTCTCGGTCGGCGGACGCACGACGGTTCCCCCCTGGCGTTCGGCGTTGGTCAAGTGGTGGACGGGGCCGGACCGGCGGGTGCGGAGTCCGCCGGTGGGGCGCGGTGGAGCGAAAGGAGCACGGCGAGGACGAAGAGCGCGGCGAGCGACGGCGGCGCGAGGGGCGCGAGGACGTCCCGCCACGCCCAGCCCCCCAGGGCGGCGAGATAGACGATCCCCCAGCGCGCCGTCCAAGGCAGTCGCAGCCGCTCCCCCAGCCGGGCGAGCACCTGCCACAGGGCGACGAGACACAGCAGTTGGCAGACCGGCGGCGCCCACCTGAGCAGCGGCTCGGGCCCCTCCAGCCCCATCGCCTCCGCGAGGAAACGCGCCGTTTCCGTATAGAACGTCCCACCCACCGCGTCCGGTTCCCGCCCCAGCGAGACCGGTACGGCGTACAGCGCGAGCGCCACCGCGCCGAGCGCCGTCCCCGGCAGCCACGGGTCGCGCCGCAGACAGAGCGTCACCGCTCCGGCGTACACCACGAGGAGTACGAGCCCGGCGACGACGGCGACCGTCGGGAGCGCGTCGAACATGGCGCGCCCGGTGACGGACCCGGACGGCAGGCCCGTACCCGTAATACCCGTAGCCCCCGCCCCAGCCCCCGTCATACCCGTAGCCCCCGTAGCCCCCGTAGCACTTGAGGACCGCAGCCACGGCAGCTCCCACACCCCCACCGCGAACGCGACGACAGCACCCCCGAGCGCCGCCCAGAGCCCACCCCGCAGCCACCGCTGCCCCACCCCGGACCACAACCCCCGCGCCGCATACGCCGGTTCGACCGCCCGCACCCCGGAAACCCCTCCGGACGGCGGCCCCGAGGACGACTCCGACGACACCCCCGAGGACAACTCGGAGTACGACCCCTGAGGCACCCCGGAGAACACCCCCGACCCCACCCCGGAGCGCGCGCCACCCCCGCCGAGCGCCCCCGAAGCCACCCCCTCGGACGCCCCCGGCCTCGCCCCCCTCGGCCACACGATCACCGCCAGCGTGTCCGCCTCCAACGCCTCCCGCTCGTACCCCGGCCGCCCGATGAACAGCGGCACGGTGTCCTCGTCGGCGGCGGCCGCGCGCCGGGCCCAGTTCGTGCCGTAGCCGCCGGCCGTGCCGTACCCGGCGGTCGAACCGAGGCGATGGTGCCCGCTCTCGGCAAGGGACCCGGCGCCGGGACGGCCGGAGGGCGCGGCGAAGGACGCGGCCGAGGACCCGCCGGACGGCCGCAGCGCCGCACGCAGCCCGACGACCGACACGGCCGCGATCAGCGTCATCCCGAGCAGCACCGCCCACCCCGCGCCCGCGATCCCGGCGGTCCCGAAGAGGACGGCGGCACCGCCGAGCACCAGCGTGCACATGGCCCCCTGGAGCGCGGCCAGCAACCCCGTGCGCCCCTGGACCCGTAGTACCCCGATGTACAGCTCGACCACGACCCGGGGCAGGGCCCCCAGCGCGAGCAGCCGCAGCACCGTCGTCCCGTGCGCGGCGTAGTCCTCGTCGAACGGCGTGAGGATCTGCGGCGCGAACGCCACCAGCACGAGCACCACCGGCACGAGGAGCAGCGTCATCCGGCGCAGCGCGCCCCGGACGCCGTCGGCGAGGTGGCGGGGGTCGTGGGAGGCGTGGGCGGTGAGGGAGGAGGCCATGTTGATGGCCATGAACTCCATCGTGCCGCCGACGGTGTACGCGACGTAGAAGTAGCCGTTCTCCGCCGCGCTGAAGCGCACCGCGACCATCACCGGCAGCAGGTTGATCATCGCGAGGCTGAACAGCGCGCCCAGCGAGTCGCCCGCGAGGAAGCGGCCCATCTCGCGCAGCCGGGGCGGCTCCACGTGCCGGTCGGCGGCCTCCTGGCGCGGGATCAGCCGGCGGAAGATCAGCCAGCCGAGCGGGAGCGTCGACAGGGCGATGGCGGCGGCCCAGGAGACGAAGATGCCGAGCACCGGCAGGACGGCCGCGAACACGGCGAGCAGGATCAGCTTGCCGAGGGAGAACACCGCGTTGCCGACGGGCACCCACAGGGCCTTGCGCAGGCCCGTCAGGACGCCGTCCTGGAGGGTCAGCAGCGCCCACGCCACGCACGCGACGACGAACGCGGCGCCCGCCGCCGGCGTCCCCAGGGGCGCGTACGAGGCGCCCCACAGGTCGAGGGTGAGCAGGAACACGAACGCGGCGATCGCCACGACGACCGAGCTGGCCGCGTACGCGCGCCACACCAGCGAGCCCGTCGCCCGTCCCGCGCGCGGGACGAACCGGACGACGGCGCCGATCATCGTCGTCGCGGTGATGCTGGCGAGCAGGCGCATCGCGGCGATGGCGGCGGAGCCCTGGCCGACGGCCTCCTCGGAGTAGTAGCGGGCGGCGACGAGCCAGAAGCCGAGCCCCAGGACGGCGGAGACGCCGGTGCTGAGCATCAGGAAGTAGGCGTTCCTGAAGAGGGAGTCGGGGCCCCCGCGCGCGGGCGCGCCGTCCGGCTCCTCCCGCGCGGGGACCGTCGTCCGCTCCTGCGTCTCCGTCACGGCCGGCCGCCTCCAGGGGGGTCGCCCGCCGGTCGTACGCCCGCGTCCTTGAGGACGTCGATCACCGCACGCGCGCGTAGCGGGTCGACCGGCAGAGCGTGCCGGGCGAACCAGCGCGCGCCGGACGGGTCCGGGGAGACGTCGGTGAACTCGGCGCCCGCGTAGTCGTCCAGCGGCGGGTCGTACAGGTAGCCGACGACGATCCCCCGGCGCGCCAGCGCCTCCCGGGCGGCGTCCCGGTCCCCGACGAACAGGGGGACCCGGAAGAGGGGCTGCGGCGGGCCGTCACAGGCGCGTGCCCAGGGCGTCGCGAGCAGGAGTTCGGTGCCCGCGCGGCAGGCCGTCAGGACGTCGTCCAGGCGGTCCAGCCTGCGGGCCACGCGCGCGAGGCGGCGGGTTCCGGCGCGCAGGCGGTAGTCGTGCATGTCGACGCGGACCCAGGGGTCGTGGGCGGTGAGGCCGAGGGGGGCGCGTGCGAGGTCGGCCGGGCGCAGCGGCATCCGGATGCCCTCGCGCTCCATGCGCCCGAGCAGCCGCAACGTCGCCCAGGCGGCCCGGCGCAGGCCCAGCGCGCGGACGGCGGCCTCCGCGTACGGCCGTACGGTGTACGCCAGTTCGGCCGTGAGCCGCACGGGAAGCAGCAGGTCCTCGCGGGCCTTCTCCAGGGCGTCGCGCAGTCCCGGGTCGGCGCACGCCAGGAAGCCGCCCGCCTTCGCGCCGACGTGCTTGGACAGGCTGAACACGGACGCGTCCCCCCACGCGCCGACCGGCCTGCCGCCGGCCTCGCTGCCGATCGCGTGCGCGCCGTCCTCGAACAGCGGGACGCCCAGCGCGTCGCACTTCGCGCGCAGGCGCGCGGTGTCCTCCGGGTTGCCGTACAGGTTCGTCGTCAGGACGGCGGACAGGGTGCGCCAGGTGGCCTCCGGGACGGCGTCCACGTCGATCGACGCGTCCAGCGGGCGCAGGGGGGCCTGGACGGGCCTCAGGCCCGCCGCGAGCAGCACGAAGAAGATCACGTCGTCGTTGACCGGCGACATCAGGACCCGTCCGCCGGGCGGGCACCAGTGGCGCAGCGCCACGTACAGCCCGAACCGGCACGACGGGACGTACACGCATTCCCTGCCGAGTCTGCCGCGCATCGTCGCTTCCAGCTCCGCGAGCCGGTCCCGTGCTCCGGGCCCGCCCAGCCGTACGCCACTTCGCGCCGCCCCCCGGCCCTCCCCCTCGACCATCCGCCCCCCCCAGTCGCGCCGACCGAGAGCCCCCTCCCCGAGGCCCTCCAGCACCCGCCCAGAGTCTCCCCGTTCGCACCGCTCCGTCAAGATTGCCTCCCCACCTGTGGATAACTTCCCGTATCCCACCGAAAGCACCGTGGTGCACCGAGTGGGGGTGTGTGGGCTGTACGGGTGCGGGGTGCGGGTCGGGGGCGTCGGGGAGCGGGGCCGGCGGGCGTCCGCGAGGGCGGCGGGCGTCCGCGCAGAGGAGCGGCGGTATACGGGCGAGCCGTGCGCTCTGTCGACGAGGTCCCGCGCGAGACCAGTTCCCGCGCGGGCGCGCCACAAGAAACCGGCGCCGGGCCTTCGCGACGTCCCACGCGCGGGCCTGCGGCACCGAGCGCACCACATCACGGCACCCCACCACGCGGTGCACGCACCGGCCTCCCTGACGGCGCTTCAGCCTCCCGCGCGGGTGCCCGCGCCGATCTGTACACGGCCCTACGCCGTCCTGCTGCCACCTACCGCAACAGCGGGCCGACACCCCTCCGCCCCGTACTCCGCACCCCAGCACCCGCGCAGAGTCCCCTCCCGCCGCGCTCCGGCACCCTCACCGCCCCACCCTCCGGCCCACCCCAAGTGGCAAGGCCCCCAAAGGGCTGACGGCCCCCGCCCGCGCCGCCATACTTGCGGGCGAGGAGTGTGACGCCGGCCGGACGGCCCGTCGCACCGGAGGTTCAGCGCATCGCAGGTCGGAACGTCGGCCGGTCGTACTCGTACTCGTCCTGTCGCCCGAGCGGAATCCGGAAATCGTGGGATGACCATCTGTCTGCTTCTGCTGAGTGCCGTCGGGCTGACGGCCGCTGTGCCGGTGCCGCGCGCGCTGACGCGGGCGCGGTGGCCGGAGCGGGAGCCGGTGGTGGGGCTGTGGGTGTGGCAGTGCCTGGTGGCGACGGTGCTGCTGTGCTGCGTCACGGCGTTGACGCTGGGCGTGGCGGCCGTCTTCCACACCGTCCGTACGCAGTTGTTCGCGCCCGCGCCCCGGGAGGTGACGGAGGCGTACGACCTGTCGGCCGCGCCCGTGTGGGCGGTCGTCCTGACGCTGCTGCTGGCGTGCGGGGCCGCCTGGACGACGGCGATGCTCGGGCGCGAGCTGGTCGAGGCGCGCCGCCGCCGGTTCCGTGACCGCGCACTGCTGCGGGAGCGCGCCCCGGACCTGCCGGCCGGCCTCCCCGAGGCGCGCGGCCCGCTGCTGGTCCTGGAGGACGAGTACCCGGACGCCTGGTGGCTCCCCGGCAGCCCGCCGCAGCTCATCGTCACCACCGGCGCGCTGAACCGGCTGACGGCCCACCAGCTCGACGCCGTCCTCACCCACGAGCGCGGCCACGCGCGCGCCCACCACGACTGGCTGCTGCACCTCTCGACGGCCCTGGCGACCGGCTTCCCGCGCGTCCCCCTGTTCGCCCACTTCTGCGACCAGACCCACCGCCTGGTCGAACTCGCCGCCGACGACACGGCCTCCCGGCGCTGCGGCCACCTCACCACGGCCCTCGCGCTGATCGAGCTGAACCAGCACCGGGGCGTCCTGTCCTGCGCCTCCAGCCACCGCCTCCTCGGCGAGCGCGTAGACCGCCTCCTCCAGCCGCCCCCGCGCCTCCTGCGCAGACACCGCGCCCTGACGACGACAGTGGCGGCGTTGATCCCCCTGCTACCGCTCCTGATCACGTTCGCACCGGGACTGTCGGCACTGGCGTAGCCGACGGGCCGCCGGCGAAGCCCACACGTCCGACGGAGCACCGGCACTACCGGCGAGACGCCGACGAAGCTGCCAGCGATCTCCGGCGAGCTGCGGAAGCGCCCCTGAACGCCGCCACCCACACTCCCCGCCCCGGCGACACCCCGGCCTCACCCCCGAAGCCCACCGCCAACGGCCCGCCCCTCCCCAGACCGCCCCCCCCCGCTCAGCGTGCGCCCATTGCCCCGAACCGCCCGCACCCAGCGGCACCGAGAGCGGCGCTGGAGCGACCGGCACGCGGCACCCCCGCAAGACCCGGCCCCAGCCCCGCCCGGCGCCCAGGGCCAGCCCCCCCTCGCCGAGCTCGACCCCGACCCCGACCCCGAGCCGGATCCACATCCGAATCCGAGCCCAAACCCGAGCCGCGCCCCACGCGGGGACCCCGCCGCCACCCCGACCAGTCCCCGCCGCCCCTACCCCTCACATCCCTCACGTCCAGTCCGGCTCCTCCTCCACCTCGCCCCAGAAATCGTCGTCCCCCACCGAACCGGCCCGTCCCACCGAACCAGCACCCCCGGCAGACCCAGACCCAGAACCACCCCGCCCCGAAGCCCCGGCACCGGCACCGGCACCGGCCCCCGACGCCCCTCCACCCCCGCCGGCAGAAGCCGCACCCCCCGGCGCCCCACCCAACTCCGCGAGCGCCGCCACCACACCCTCCCCGTACGTCACCAGCTTCTTCTCGCCCACCCCGGTGATCCCCGCCAACTCCCGCACGGACGACGGCCACACGGAGACGATCTCCCGCAGCGTCGCGTCGTGGAAGATCACGTACGCCGGAACCCCCTGCTCCCGTGCCTGCTCGGCACGCCACGCGCGCAGCGCCTCGAACGCGGGCTGGAGGTGGGCCGGCAGTTCGACGGCGGCGGCCTTGGCCTTGCCGCTCCTCCCGGCGGAGCCGGACGCCTTCGCGGGAGCCGCCCGCTTCGGCTCCTTGCGCAACGGCACCTCGCGCTCGCGCCGCAGCACGGTCCCGCTGCCCTCCGTCAGCACCAGCGTCCCGTACTCCCCCTCGACCGCGAGGAGCCCCTGCGCGAGCAACTGCCGGATGACGCCCCGCCATTCGCCCTCGGCGAGGTCCTGGCCGATGCCGAACACGGAGAGCTGGTCGTGGTCGAACTGGATGACCTTGCCGGTGCGCTTGCCGAGCAGGATGTCGATGATCTGGACGGCGCCGAACTTCTGCCCGCGCTCGCGCTGGAGCCGGACGACGGTGGAGAGCACCTTCTGCGCGGCGACCGTGCCGTCCCACGTCTCCGGCGGGGTCAGGCACGTGTCGCAGTTGCCGCAGCCCGTCGGCTCGGGGTCCTGGCCGAAGTAGTCGAGGAGCTGGCCACGCCGGCAGCGCGCGGTCTCGCAGAGCGCGAGCATCGCGTCGAGGTGGGACTGCGCGCGGCGCCGGAACGCCTCGTCGCCCTCGCCGGACTGGATCAGCTTGCGCTGCTGGATGACGTCGTTGAGGCCGTACGCCATCCAGGCCGTCGACGGCAGTCCGTCGCGCCCCGCGCGGCCGGTCTCCTGGTAGTACCCCTCGACGGACTTCGGCAGGTCGAGGTGGGCGACGAAGCGGACGTCCGGCTTGTCGATGCCCATGCCGAAGGCGATGGTCGCGACGACGACCAGGCCCTCCTCGCGCAGGAACCTCGCCTGGTTCTTCGCGCGGACGCCCGCGTCGAGGCCCGCGTGGTACGGCACGGCCGTGATGCCGTTGGCGGTCAGGAACTCGGCGGTCTTCTCGACGGAGTTGCGCGAGAGGCAGTACACGATGCCGGCGTCGCCCGCGTGTTCCTCGCGCAGGAAGGCCAGGAGCTGCTTCTTGGGGTCGGCCTTGGGGACGATCCGGTACTGGATGTTGGGCCGGTCGAAACTGGCGACGAAGTGCCGGGCGGCCGGCATGCCGAGGCGCTGGACGATCTCCTGGTGCGTCGCCTTCGTGGCCGTCGCGGTCAGGGCGATGCGCGGGACGTCGGGCCAGCGCTCGCCGAGCACGGACAGGGCGAGGTAGTCGGGCCGGAAGTCGTGGCCCCACTGGGAGACGCAGTGGGCCTCGTCGATCGCGAAGACGGCGATCTTGCCCCGGGAGAGCAGGTCCTGCGTGCTGTCCAGGCGCAGCCGCTCGGGCGCGAGGTAGAGCAGGTCCAGCTCACCGGCGGTGAACTCGGCCTCCACCAGGCGCCGTTCGTCGAAGTCCTGGGTGGAGTTGATGAACCCGGCGCGCACGCCGACCGCGCGCAGGGCGTCGACCTGGTCCTGCATCAGCGCGATCAGCGGCGAGACGACGATCCCGGTGCCCGGTCTGACCAGCGCGGGGATCTGGTAGCACAGCGACTTGCCACCGCCGGTCGGCATGAGCACGACCGCGTCCCCACCGCCGACGACGTGCTCGACGACCGCTTCCTGCTCGCCCCGGAAACTCTCGTACCCGAACACCCTGCGCAGCGTGGCCAACGCCTCGCTCTCCACCTGCCCCGCCACCTCTACCGCCTCCGCCATCACGCCGATCCCACCCGTCGTCCCTCGAACCACTTGCCTCCACGTGCCCTCCACGATAGGCCCCCGCACCGACACCCACAGAGTTATCCACAGCCCACCCGAAGAACCCCCCGCCCTCCTCCCCGAACCAGCCCGAACGACAGCGGCACGCGCCCCGCGACTCGGCAGGTCAGCCGACCGCTGTGCCGAGCCACCGGCTCCCCCGCCAGTAGGCCCCCACCCACCACACCCGCGCGCCCGCGTATGGCATCCCGCCCAGCGGTGCGGCCCTGCACTCCCACACCCGCGTCAGTGAACCCCCTCCACAAAAACCCGCGACCCCATACCGACCCCCTCAGCCCACCCCACTCCCCTTCGCGCGACCACGCACCCACCCCCGCCCTCACCCCCAACGCCAACGGCCCGGCGCCCCCGAAAGGGCCGCCAGGCCGTCGTCCACACGCGCCCGGACCTCAGCGCACGAACACCCCCGCCTGCCCCGCGAGATCGAGGAAGTACTGCGGCGCGACACCGAGGACCAGCGTCACAGCCACCCCCACCCCGATCGCGGCCATGGTCAGCGGAGAGGGAACGGCGACCGTCGGCCCCTCGGGCCGGGGCTCGCTGAAGAACATCAGGACGATGACCCGGATGTAGAAGAACGCGGCGATGGCGGAGGAGATGACACCGACCACGACGAGCGGCGCCGCACCCCCTTCCGCGGCGGCCTTGAAGACGGCGAACTTGCCCGCGAACCCGGAGGTCAGCGGGATACCGGCGAAGGCGAGGAGGAACACCGCGAAGACGGCGGCGACGAGCGGGGAGCGCCGCCCGAGGCCGGCCCACTTGGAGAGGTGCGTGGCCTCACCGCCCGCGTCGCGCACCAGCGTGACGACGGCGAAGGCGCCGATCGTCACGAAGGAGTACGCGGCGAGGTAGAAGAGGACCGAGGAGACCCCGTCCGGCGTGGCCGCGATGACGCCCGCGAGGATGAACCCGGCGTGCGCGATGGACGAGTACGCGAGGAGCCGCTTGATGTCGGTCTGGGTGATCGCGACGATCGCCCCGCCCAGCATGGTGACGATGACGACGCCCCACATGACGGGCCGCCAGTCCCAGCGCAGCCCCGGCAGGACGACGTACAGGACACGCAGCAGCGCCCCGAACGCGGCGACCTTGGTCGCGGCGGCCATGAACCCGGTGACCGGCGTGGGCGCGCCCTGGTAGACGTCCGGCGTCCACATGTGGAACGGCACGGCGCCGACCTTGAACAGCAGGCCCATCACGAGGAGCGCGGCGCCGATGAGGAGCAGCGCGTCGTTGCCCATGGTGTCGGCGAGCGCGGGGTCGACGGACGTGACGGTGCCGTCGACGACCCGGGCGATCGTCCCGTAGGACACCGAACCGGCGTACCCGTACAGCAGCGCGATGCCGAACAGGGTGAACGCGGAGGCGAACGCGCCGAGCAGGAAGTACTTGACGGCGGCCTCCTGCGACATGAGCCGCTTGCGGCGGGCCAGCGCGCACAGCAGGTACAGCGGGAGGGAGAAGACCTCCAGGGCGATGAAGAGCGTCAGGAGGTCGTTGGCGGCCGGGAAGACCAGCATCCCGGCGACCGCGAAGAGCAGCAGCGGGAAGACCTCGGTGGTGGTGAACCCGGCCTTGACGGCGGCCTGTTCGCCCTCGCTGCCGGGTACGGCGGAGCCCTGCGCGGCGAAGGAGTCGACCCGGTTGCCGTGCGCCTCGGGGTCGAGGCGCCGTTCGGCGAAGGTGAACAGGCCGACCAGCGCGGCGAGCAGGATGACGCCCTGGAGGAAGAGGGCCGGTCCGTCGACGGCGATCGCGCCCATGGCGACGATCCCCGCGCGCGTGGTGCCGTACCCCTTCGCCGCGAGGGCGACGACGGCCGCGAACGCGGCGCACAGGGCGACGACGGAGACGAACACCTGGGCGTGGTAGCGGGACTTCCGAGGCACGAACGCCTCGACGAGGATCCCGACGATCGCCGCGCCCACGACGATCAGGGTGGGCGACAATTGCCCGTATTCGATCTTCGGCGTGTCGATCTTCGAGATCGGATCGGCCGCCGTTGTCCACAGGCTGTGGACGACAGTTGCGCTCACCTGGCCGCCTCCACCTCGGGCTGGGGGTCCTTCTTGTCCACGTCGGACAGGGTCTGCTTGACCGCCGGGTTCACGACGTCCGTGATCGGCTTGGGATAGACGCCCAGGACGACCAGCAGGACGATCAGCGGCGTCACCACCGCGATCTCCCGGATCCTCAGGTCGGGCATCGACGCGACCTCGGGCTTCACCGGGCCGGTCATCGTCCGCTGGTAGAGGACGAGGGTGTAGAGCGCGGCGAGCACGATGCCGAAGGTGGCGATGATCCCGACGACCGGGTAGCGCGCGAACGCGCCGACCAGGACGAGGAATTCACTCACGAAGGGCGCGAGGCCCGGCAGCGACAGGGTGGCGAGGCCGCCGATCAGGAACGTCCCGGCGAGCACCGGGGCGACCTTCTGGACGCCGCCGTAGTCGGCGATGAGCCGCGAGCCGCGCCGGGAGATCAGGAAGCCGGCGACGAGCATCAGGGCGGCCGTCGAGATGCCGTGGTTGACCATGTAGAGCGTCGCGCCGGACTGGCCCTGGCTGGTCATCGCGAAGATGCCGAGCACGATGAACCCGAAGTGCGAGATCGACGCGTAGGCGACCAGCCGCTTGATGTCGCGCTGCCCGACGGCGAGCAGGGCGCCGTAGATGATGCTGATCAGGGCGAGCACGAGAATGACCGGAGTCGCCCACTTCGACGCCTCCGGGAAGAGTTGCAGACAAAAACGGAGCATCGCGAACGTGCCGACCTTGTCGACGACGGCCGTGATGAGCACCGCGACCGGGGCCGTGGCCTCGCCCATCGCGTTCGGCAGCCAGGTGTGCAGCGGCCACAGCGGGGCCTTCACCGCGAACGCGAAGAAGAACCCGAGGAACAGCCACCGCTCGGTGTTGGTCGCCATGTCGAGCGAGCCGTCCGCGCGCGCCTGCGCGATCTCCTGGAGGCTGAAGTTGCCCGCGACCACGTACAGGCCGATCACGGCGGCCAGCATGATCAGGCCGCCGACCAGGTTGTAGAGCAGGAACTTGACGGCGGCGTACGACCGTTGGGTGGACGCCGCCTCCTCGCCGTGCTCGTGCGCGCGGTCCCCGAAGCCCCCGATGAGGAAGTACATCGGGATGAGCATGGCCTCGAAGAAGATGTAGAACAGGAAGACGTCGGTGGCCTCGAACGAGATGATCACCATCGCCTCGACGGCCAGGATCAGCGCGAAGAAGCCCTGGGTGGGCCGCCAGCGCCGGCTGCCGGTCTCCAGCGGGTCGGCGTCGTTCCAGCCGGCCAGGATGATGAACGGGATGAGCAGCGCGGTCAGCGCGATGAGCGCCACCGCGATGCCGTCGACGCCCAGTTCGTACCGGACCCCGAACTCCTTGATCCAGGAGTGGGACTCGGTGAGCTGGTAGCGGTCGCCGTCGGGGTCGAAGCGGACCAGGATCGCGATCGCGAGGGCGAGCGTGCCGAGCGAGACCAGGAGCGCGAGCGACTTCGCCGCGTTCCGTCGCGCGGCCGGTACGGCGGCCGTGGCGATCGCCCCGGCGGCCGGGAGCACCGCCGTCGCTGTCAGCAGGGGAAAGGACATCGGTATCAGACCGCCCTCATCAGCAGGGTCGCGGCGACGATGACCGCGGCGCCGCCGAACATCGAGACCGCGTAGGAGCGCGCGAAGCCGTTCTGCAGGCGGCGCAGCCGTCCGGACAGGCCCCCGAAGCCGGCCGCCGTGCCGTTGACGACGCCGTCGACCAGGGTGTGGTCGACGTACACCAGGGAGCGCGTGAGGTGTTCGCCGCCGCGCACCAGGACGACGTGGTTGAAGTCGTCCTGGAGGAGGTCGCGGCGGGCGGCCCGGGTGAGCAGCGAGCCGCGCGGGGCGACGGCGGGCACCGGGCGGCGTCCGTACTGGAGCCAGGCGGTCGTGACGCCGACGACCATGACGGCGACGGTGGCCGTGGTGACCGTCGCGGCGCTGATCGGGGCGTGGCCGTGGTCGTGGCCGGTGATCGGCTCCAGCCAGTGCAGGAAGCGGTCGCCGACGCTGAACAGGCCGCCCGCGAAGACCGACCCGAAGGCCAGCACGATCATGGGGATCGTCATGGACTTCGGCGACTCGTGCGGGTGCGGTTCGTCGCCGTTCTCGTCGGCCTGCCAGCGCTTCTCGCCGAAGAACGTCATCAGCATCACGCGCGTCATGTAGTACGCGGTGAGCGCGGCGCCCAGCAGGGCCGCGCCGCCGAGGATCCAGCCCTCGGTGCCGCCCTTGGCGAACGCCGCCTCGATGATCTTGTCCTTGGAGAAGAAGCCGGACAGGCCCGGGAACCCGATGATCGCGAGGTAGCCGAGGCCGAACGTGATGAACGTGACCGGCATGTACTTCCTGAGGCCGCCGTACCTGCGCATGTCGACCTCGTCGTTCATGCCGTGCATGACGGAGCCCGCGCCGAGGAAGAGCCCGGCCTTGAAGAAGCCGTGCGTCACCAGGTGCATGATCGCGAAGACGTAGCCGATGGGGCCGAGGCCGGCCGCGAGGATCATGTAGCCGATCTGCGACATCGTCGAGCCCGCGAGGGCCTTCTTGATGTCGTCCTTCGCGCAACCGACGATCGCACCGAACAGCAGCGTGACCGCGCCGACGATGGTGACGACGAGTTGGGCGTCCGGCGCCGCGTTGAAGATCGCGCCGGAGCGGACGATGAGGTAGACGCCGGCGGTGACCATGGTCGCCGCGTGGATGAGCGCCGACACGGGCGTCGGGCCCTCCATGGCGTCCCCGAGCCAGGACTGCAGCGGCACCTGCGCGGACTTGCCGCAGGCCGCGAGGAGCAGCATCAGGGCGATCGCGGTGAGCTTGCCCTCGCTCGCGTCGGCGGCGACGCCGGGCTCGGTGTGCGTGCCGAGCAGCGGGCCGAAGGCGAACGTGCCGAACGTCGTGAACATCAGCATGATCGCGATCGACAGGCCCATGTCGCCGACCCGGTTGACCAGGAACGCCTTCTTCGCGGCCGTCGCGGCGCTGGGCTTGTGCTGCCAGAACCCGATGAGCAGGAAGGAGGCGAGGCCCACGCCCTCCCAGCCGACGTACAGCAGGAGGTAGTTGTCGGCGAGGACCAGGATCAGCATCGCCGCGAGGAACAGGTTCAGGTAGCCGAAGAAGCGGCGGCGCCGCTCGTCGTGCTCCATGTACCCGATCGAGTAGAGGTGGATCAGCGACCCGACGCCCGTGATGAGCAGGACGAACGTCATGGACAGCTGGTCGAGGCGGAACGCGACGTCCGCCTGGAAGCCCTCGACGGGGATCCAGCTGAACAGGTGCTGGTGGAGCGTGCGGTGCTCGGCGTCCTTGCCGAGCAGGTCCGCGAAGAGGATCAGGCCGAACACGAAGGAGACGGCCGACAGGAGCGTGCCGATCCAGTGGCCGACGGCGTCGAGCCGGCGGCCTCCGGTGAGCAGCACGGCCGCTCCGAGCAGGGGCGCCGCGATCAGCGGCGCGATGAGGTTCTCCACGTTTCTTCCGACCCCTTACAGCTTCATCAGGCTGGCGTCGTCGACCGAGGCCGAGTGGCGGGAGCGGAACAGCGACACGATGATCGCGAGTCCGACCACGACCTCCGCCGCCGCGACGACCATCGTGAAGAAGGCGATGACCTGTCCGTCGAGGTTGCCGTGCATGCGGGAGAAGGCGACGAACGCGAGGTTGCAGGCGTTCAGCATCAGCTCGACGCACATGAAGACGACGATGGCGTTGCGCCGGATGAGTACTCCGGTCGCGCCGATCGTGAACAACAGGGCGGCGAGGTACAGGTAGTTGACCGGGTTCACTGCGACGCCTCCTCAGCCTCGCGCCCAAATCGCGGCGGCTCGATCCCCTCGCGCTCCAGGCGCTCCTCGGAGCGCTGCTGGAGGGCCTTCAGGTCGGCAATCGCCTCGGTGGAGACGTCCCGGATCTGGCCACGGTCGCGCAGGGTCTTGCTGACGGTCAGCTCGGACGGCGTCCCGTCGGGCAGCAGGCCCGCGATGTCGACGGCGTTGTGGCGCGCGTACACGCCGGGCGCGGGCAGCGGCGGGACGTGCTTGCCGTCGCGCACGCGCTGCTCGGCCAGTTCGCGCTGGGTCTTCGCGCGCTCGGTGCGCTCGCGGTGGGTGAGGACCATGGCGCCGACGGCGGCCGTGATGAGCAGCGCGCCGGTGATCTCGAAGGCGAAGACGTACGTGGTGAAGATCTTGGTGGCCAGGCCCTCCACGTTGCCGCTCGCGTTCGCCTGCGCGAGGCCGTTGAACTCGCTCAGGGAGGCGTTGCCGATGCCGCCGACCAGCAGGATGCCGAAGCCGAGCCCGCTGAGCAGGGCGAGCCAGCGCTGGCCCTTGATGGTCTCCTTCAGCGAGTCGGCGGCGGTGACGCCGACCAGCATGACGACGAACAGGAACAGCATCATGATCGCGCCCGTGTAGACGACGATCTGGACGATGCCGAGGAAGTAGGCGCCGTTGGCGAGGTAGAACACCGCCAGGATGATCATGGTCCCGGCGAGGCAGAGGGCGCTGTGGACGGCCCGCTTCATGAAGACGGTGCACAGGGCGCCGATCACCGCGACCGTGCCGAGCGTCCAGAACTGGAACGCCTCGCCGGTGGACGTCGAGTAGGCAGCCAGCGCGCTCACGCGTCCACCCCCTCTTCGGTGGGCTTCTCGCCCTTGGAGACGGCGACCTGGCGCTCGGTGCCGGGGGCGGCCTCGGTGACCAGGCCCCGGTAGTAGTCCTGTTCGTCGGTCCCGGGGTAGATCGCGTGGGGCGTGTCGACCATGGTGTCGTCGAGGCCCGCCAGGAGCTGTTCCTTGGTGTAGATGAGGTTCGCGCGGCTGGAGTCGGCGAGTTCGAACTCGTTGGTCATCGTCAGCGCGCGCGTGGGGCACGCCTCGATGCACAGGCCGCACAGGATGCAGCGGGCGTAGTTGATCTGGTAGACGCGCCCGTAGCGCTCGCCCGGCGAGTAGCGCTCCTCGTCGGTGTTGTCGGCGCCCTCGACGTAGATGGCGTCGGCGGGGCAGGCCCAGGCGCACAGCTCGCAGCCGACGCACTTCTCCAGGCCGTCCGGATGGCGGTTGAGCTGGTGCCGTCCGTGGAAGCGCGGGGCGGTGGTCTTCTGCTGCTCCGGGTACTGCTCGGTGAGCCGCTTCTTGAACATGGCCTTGAAGGTCACGCCGAAGCCGGCCACGGGGTTCTGGAAACCCGGTGTGGTCTCCTTGGGCTCCTCAGCCATCGGACGCCTCCTTTCCGTCACGAGGTCCGTCACTCTGAGTATCGACCCCACCACTGACAATCAGCTCCCGCTCCCGGTGGGAACGGCGCCTCGGCACCGGCGGAAGCTCCTGTCCGGGCAGCGGCGGCACCGGGAATCCGCCCGCCATCGGGTCGAATCCGGCGGGCTCGGCCGGGACTTCGGCCTTCTTCGCCTTGTCGCGGAAGACGTCGACGACGAACGAGATCAGCAGGACGGCGATCAGCCCGCCGGCGACGTACAGGGCGATGTCGGTGAAGCCGTAGTTCTCGTTGCGCAGGGTCCGCATGGTGGCGACGAGCATCAGCCACACCATCGACACCGGCAGCAGCACCTTCCAGCCGAGCTTCATCAGCTGGTCGTAGCGCACGCGCGGCAGCGTGCCGCGCAGCCAGATGAAGAAGAACAACAGCAGCTGCACCTTGACGACGAACCAGAGCATCGGCCACCAGCCGTGGTTCGCGCCCTCCCAGAAGCCGCTGATCGGCCAGGGAGCCCGCCAGCCGCCCAGGAAGAGCGTGGTGGCGACGGCCGAGACGGTCACCATGTTGACGTACTCGGCGAGCATGAACAGCGCGAACTTGATCGACGAGTACTCGGTGTTGAAGCCGCCGACCAGGTCGCCCTCGGACTCCGGCATGTCGAAGGGGGCGCGGTTGGTCTCGCCGACCATCGTGACGATGTACAGGATGAACGAGACCGGCAGCAGCAGGATGTACCAGCGGTCGCTCTGCTGCTCGACGATCGTCGACGTCGACATGGAGCCCGAGTACAGGAACACCGACGCGAACGCGGCGCCCATCGCGATCTCGTAGGAGATCATCTGCGCGGCCGAGCGCAGGCCGCCCAGCAGCGGGTACGTCGAACCGGAGCTCCAGCCCGCGAGCACGATGCCGTAGATGCCGACCGAGGCGACCGCCAGGATGTAGAGCATCGCGATCGGCAGGTCGGTGAGCTGCATCGTCGTGCGGTGCCCGAAGATCGACACCTCGTTGCCGGCCGGGCCGAAGGGGATCACCGCGATGGCCATGAACGCGGGGATGGCGGCGACGACCGGCGCGAGGATGTAGACGACCTTGTCCGCGCGCTTGACGACGACGTCCTCCTTGAGCATCAGCTTGATGCCGTCGGCGAGCGACTGGAGCATGCCCCAGGGGCCGTGCCGGTTGGGTCCGACGCGCAGCTGCATCCAGGCGACGACCTTGCGCTCCCAGACGATGGAGAACAGCACGGTCACCATCAGGAACGCGAAGCAGAACACCGCCTTGACGACGACCAGCCACCAGGGGTCACGGCCGAACATCGAGAGGTCTTCCGCCGCGAGGAACGGGCTCATGCCTCCACCTCCTCGGGAGCGTCGGCGGGCGTCGCCGGGCCGATACGGACGAGCGTTCCGGGCCGGGCCCCGGTGTCGGAGGCGACGCCCCCGCCCGTCGAGTTCAGCGGGAGCCACACCACCCGGTCGGGCATCTCGGTGACCTCCAGGGGCAGTTCGACCGTCCCGGTGGCGCCGGTGACGGCCAGGACCTCGCCGTCCCGCACGCCCGCCTCGGCGGCCGTCGCGGCCGACACGCGCGCGCGTGAGGCGTGCCGCGTCGCGGCGAGCGCCGGGTCGCCGTCCTGGAGTCGGCCCTGGTCGAGGAGCAGCCGGTGCCCCGCGAACACGGCCTCGCCCGCGGCGGGCCGCGGGAGCGCTCCCTGCGTCTCGTTCGGCTCCCCGGCCCGCTGCCCGTCCCAGGCGCCGAGCCGGTCGATCTCCGCGCGCGTGGTGCGCAGGTCGGGCAGGCCCAGGTGGACGTCCATGGCGTCGGCCAGCATCTGGAGCACGCGCGCGTCGCCCGGGGGCAGCGGGCGCGTCATCTGGTCCGGCTTGAGGGCGGCCTCGAAGAAGCGCACCCGGCCCTCCCAGTTGAGGAAGGCGCCCGCCTTCTCGGCGACCGCCGCGACCGGCAGGACGACGTCGGCGCGCTCGGTGACCTCGCTGGGCCGCTGCTCCAGCGAGACCAGGAAGCCCACCTCGTCGAGCGCCGTACGCGCCCGCGCGGGGTCGGGCAGGTCGGCGACGTCGACCCCGGCCACCAGCAGCGCCTGGAGCTCACCGGCGACGGCGGCCTCGACGATCTGCCCGGTGTCGCGCCCGTACCCGTGCGGGAGTTCGGCGAGCCCCCAGACGGCGGCGACCTCCTCACGCGCGCGCGGGTCGGTCGCCGGACGCCCGCCGGGCAGCAGCGCGGGCAGCGCCCCGGCCTCCAGGGCGCCCCGCTCGCCGGCCCGGCGCGGGATCCACACGAGCCGCGCCCCGGTCGCCGAGGCGAGCCTCACGGCGGCCGTGAGCCCTCCGGCGACGCCCGCCAGGCGCTCGCCGACGACGATGACGGCGCCCTCGGCCCGCAGCGCCTCGGCGGCCACCTCACCGGGCGACTCCAGGCCGCTGCCGGCCGCGAGGGCGTCCAGCCACTGCGTCTCGGTGCCCGGAGCGGCCGGCAGCAGCGTGCCGCCCGCCTTGTGCAGACCGCGCGTCGCGTGCGTGGCCAGCGAGAACACCTTGAGCCCGCTCCTGCGCCACGCCTTGCGCAGCCGCAGGAAGACGCCGGGCGCCTCCTCCTCGGACTCGAAGCCCGCCAGGAGGACGGCCGGGGCCTGCTCCAGGGCCGTGTACGTGACGCCCGTGCCGTCGAGGTCCCGGCCGCGCCCGGCGACCTGGGAGGCCAGGAAGTCGGCCTCCTCGCCGCTGTGCACGCGCGCGCGGAAGTCGATGTCGTGCGTGTCGAGCGCCACGCGCGCGAACTTGCTGTACGCGTACGCGTCCTCGACGGTGAGCCGGCCGCCGGTCAGCACGCCCGTGCGCCCGCGCGAGGCGAGCAGGCCCTGCGCCGCGAGCTGAAGGGCCTCCGGCCAGGAGGCGGGTTCGAGGTCGCCCTCGGCGTTGCGCACGAGGGGCGTCTCCAGGCGGTCGCGCGTCTGCGCGTACCGGAATCCGAAGCGCCCCTTGTCGCAGATCCACTCCTCGTTGACCTCGGGGTCGTTCGCGGCGAGCCGCCGCATGACCTTGCCGCGTCGGTGGTCCGTGCGGGTCGCGCAGCCGCCCGCGCAGTGCTCGCACACGGACGGCGACGACACGAGGTCGAAGGGGCGCGAGCGGAACCGGTAGGCGGCCGAGGTGAGCGCCCCTACGGGGCAGATCTGGATCGTGTTCCCGGAGAAGTACGACTCGAACTGATCGCCTTCGCCCGTTCCGACCTGCTGAAGGGCGCCCCGTTCGATCAGCTCGATCATCGGGTCGCCCGCGACCTGGTTGGAGAAGCGGGTGCAACGCGCGCACAGCACGCACCGCTCGCGGTCCAGGAGCACCTGCGCGGAGATCGGCACCGGCTTCTCGTAGGTCCGCTTGCGGCCCTCGAAGCGGGACTCGGCCTGGCCGTGCGACATCGCCTGGTTCTGCAGGGGGCACTCGCCGCCCTTGTCGCAGACGGGGCAGTCCAGCGGGTGGTTGATGAGCAGCAGCTCCATCACGCCGTGCTGGGCCTTCTCGGCGACCGGCGAGGTCAGGTGCGTCTTCACGACCATGCCGTCGGTGCAGGTGATCGTGCAGGACGCCATGGGCTTGCGCTGGCCCTCGACCTCGACGATGCACTGCCGGCAGGCGCCGGCCGGGTCGAGGAGGGGGTGGTCGCAGAAGCGGGGGATCTCGATGCCGAGCTGTTCGGCGGCCCGGATGACCAGGGTGCCCTTGGGCACGCTGATCTCGGCGCCGTCGATCGTCAGCGTCACGAGATCTTCCCGCGGCGCCGCCGCCTCCCCGCCTCCGGAGGGAGCGCTGGTCGTCACTGTCATGCGTTCACCTCCGTGTGCTTGTCGGCCCAGGCCGTGGACTTCGCCGGGTCGAAGGGGCAGCCGCGGCCCGTGATGTGCTGCTCGTACTCCTCGCGGAAGTACTTCAGCGAGGAGAAGATCGGCGAGGCGGCGCCGTCGCCGAGGGCGCAGAACGACTTGCCGTTGATGTTGTCGGCGATGTCGTTCAGCTTGTCGAGGTCGCTCATGACGCCCTTGCCGGCCTCGATGTCGCGCAGCAACTGCACGAGCCAGTAGGTGCCTTCGCGGCAGGGCGTGCACTTGCCGCAGGACTCGTGGGCGTAGAACTCGGTCCAGCGGGTGACCGCGCGCACGACGCAGGTCGTCTCGTCGAAGCACTGGAGCGCCTTGGTGCCGAGCATCGAGCCGGCCGCGCCGACGCCCTCGTAGTCGAGGGGGACGTCGAGGTGTTCGTCGGTGAACATCGGCGTCGAGGAGCCGCCCGGCGTCCAGAACTTCAGCCGGTGGCCGGGGCGCATCCCGCCGCTCATCTCCAGGAGCTGGCGCAGCGTGATGCCGAGCGGCGCCTCGTACTGGCCGGGGCTCGCGACGTGGCCCGAGAGGGAGTACAGCGTGAAGCCCGGGGACTTCTCGCTGCCCATCGAGCGGAACCATTCTTTTCCGCGGTTCAGGATCGCGGGAACCGACGCGATGGACTCGACGTTGTTCACTACAGTCGGGCACGCGTAGAGGCCCGCGACGGCAGGGAAAGGGGGACGCAGCCGCGGTTGACCCCGGCGGCCTTCGAGCGAGTCGAGCAGCGCGGTCTCCTCACCGCAGATGTACGCGCCGGCCCCGGCGTGCACGGTGAGCTGGAGATCGAGCCCGCTGCCGAGGATGTTCTCGCCGAGATAGCCCGCCGCGTACGCCTCGCGTACGGCCTCGTGCAACCGCCGCAGAACGGGGACGACTTCACCCCGCAGGTAGATGAAGGCATGCGACGACCTGATGGCGTAACACGCGATGACGATGCCCTCGATGAGGCTGTGCGGGTTCGCGAAGAGGAGCGGGATGTCCTTGCAGGTCCCCGGCTCCGATTCGTCGGCGTTGACAACTAGATAGTGCGGTTTTCCGTCTCCCTGGGGAATGAACTGCCACTTCATCCCCGTCGGGAAGCCGGCGCCGCCGCGCCCCCTCAGCCCGGAGTCCTTGACGTAGGCGATCAGGTCGTCCGGTGACATGGCGAGGGCCTTGCGCAACCCCTCGTACCCCTCGTGCCTCCGGTACACGTCGAGCGACCAGGACCGCTCCTCGTCCCAGAAGGCCGACAGCACGGGCGCGAGCAGCTTCTCGGGGCTGCCGCCCTTCAGTTCGGGTGCCAAGGTCATCCCTCCCCCTCCTCGGTGGCCGGCGCGTCCGCGGTCTCCACGCGCGGGTGGACCACACGCGCGGGTGCGGCCTCTCCCCTGGCCAGGCGGAGACCCACCAGCGAAGCCGGTCCGGCCCCGCCGCTCGCCTCGACGGCGCCCTCGCGCTCGTCGGGGAAGCCCGCCAGGATGCGGGCGGTGTCCTTGAAGGTGCACAGCGGCGCCCCGCGCGTGGGGGACACCGTCCGGCCGGCGCGCAGGTCGTCGACGAGCTGCTTGGCGCTCTCGACGGTCTGGTTGTCGAAGAACTCCCAGTTGACCATCACGACGGGCGCGAAGTCGCAGGCCGCGTTGCACTCGATGTGCTCCAGCGTGACCTTCCCGTCGTCCGTGGTCCCGCCGTTGCCGACGCCCAGGTACTCCTGGAGCGAGTCGAAGATCGCGTCGCCGCCCATCACCGCGCAGAGCGTGTTGGTGCAGACGCCGACCTGGTAGTCGCCGGAGGGCCGGCGCCGGTACATGGTGTAGAAGGTCGCGACGGCGGTGACCTCGGCGGTGGTGAGGCCGAGGACGTCCGCGCAGAACCGCATCCCGGTGCGCGTGACGTGGCCCTCCTCCGCCTGCACGAGGTGCAGCAGCGGCAGGAGCGCCGAGCGGGAGTCGGGGTAGCGGGCGATGACCTCGCGCGCGTCCGCCTCCAGGCGGGCCTGTACGTCGTCCGGGTACGCGGGCGCGGGCAGTTCGGGCATGCCCAGGCCGACGCCCCGCTGGGGGGAAGAGGTGGTCACCGGTCGACGCCTCCCATCACGGGGTCGATGGACGCGACGGCGACGATCACGTCGGCGACCTGGCCGCCCTCGCACATCGCCGCCATGGCTTGCAGGTTGGTGAAGGACGGGTCGCGGAAGTGGACCCGGAAGGGGCGGGTGCCGCCGTCGGAGACGGCGTGGACGCCGAGTTCGCCCTTGGGTGACTCGACGGCCGCGTACGCCTGGCCGGGCGGGACCCGGAAGCCCTCGGTGACCAGCTTGAAGTGGTGGATCAGGGCCTCCATGGAGGTGCCCATGATCTTCTTGATGTGGTCGAGGGAGTTGCCGAGCCCGTCGGGCCCGAGGGCCAGTTGGGCGGGCCAGGCGATCTTCTTGTCGGCGACCATGACCGGGCCCGGCTGGAGCCGGTCCAGGCACTGCTCGACGATGCGCAGCGACTGGCGCATCTCCTCCAGGCGGATCAGGAAGCGCCCGTAGGAGTCGCAGGTGTCGGCGGTCGGGACGTCGAAGTCGTAGGTCTCGTAGCCGCAGTAGGGCTGGGACTTGCGCAGGTCGTGCGGGAGGCCGGTGGAGCGCAGGATCGGGCCGGTGGCGCCGAGGGCCATGCAGCCGGCCAGGTCGAGGTAGCCGACGTCCTGCATGCGGGCCTTGAAGATGGGGTTCCCGGTGGCGAGCTTGTCGTACTCGGGGAGGTTCTTCTTCATCTTCTTGACGAAGGCCCGGATCTGGTCCACCGCGCCGGGCGGCAGGTCCTGGGCGAGCCCGCCGGGCCGGATGTACGCGTGGTTCATGCGCAGGCCGGTGACCAGCTCGTAGATGTCGAGAATCATTTCACGATCACGGAATCCGTAGATCATGATCGTGGTGGCGCCCAGCTCCATGCCGCCGGTGGCGATGCACACCAGGTGCGAGGAGAGCCGGTTCAGCTCCATCAGGAGCACCCGGATGATCTTGGCGCGCTCGGTGATCTGGTCCTCGATGCCGAGCAGCTTCTCGACGGCGAGACAGTAGGCGGTCTCGTTGAAGAAGGACGTCAGGTAGTCCATGCGCGTGACGAAGGTCGTCCCCTGCGTCCACGTCCGGAATTCGAGGTTCTTCTCGATGCCGGTGTGCAGGTATCCGATGCCGCAGCGGGCCTCGGTGACCGTCTCGCCGTCGATCTCCAGGATCAGCCGGAGCACCCCGTGCGTGGAGGGGTGCTGGGGGCCCATGTTGACGACGATGCGCTCGTCGTCGGCGCGGGCCGCGGACTGGACAATCTCGTCCCAGTCGCCTCCGGTGACCGTGTAGACCGAGCCTTCCGTGGTCTCGCGGGGAGTTGCGTGCGACGTGCTCACGAGTACGACCTCCGCTGGTCCGGAGCCGGGATCTGGGCGCCCTTGTACTCGACGGCGATGCCGCCGAGGGGGTAGTCCTTGCGCTGCGGGTGGCCCTGCCAGTCGTCCGGCATCATGATCCGCGTCAGGGCCGGATGGCCGTCGAAGACGATCCCGAAGAAGTCGTACGCCTCGCGCTCGTGCCAGTCGTTCGTCGGGTAGACGGCGACCAGGGACGGGATGCGCGGATCGGCGTCCGGGGCGCTGACTTCGAGGCGGATCAGCCGGTTGTGGGTGATCGAGCGCAGGTGGTAGACGGCGTGCAGCTCGCGGCCCTTGTCGTGCGGGTAGTGCACACCGCTGACGCCGGTGCACAGCTCGAAGCGCAGCGCCGGGTCGTCGCGCAGGGTGCGGGCGACGCGGACGAGGTGTTCGCGCTCGACGTGGAAGGTGAGTTCGTCCCGGTCGACGACGGTCTTCTCGATCGCGTTGTCCGGGAGGAGCCCCTGTTCCTCCAGGGCGCCTTCGAGTTCGTCGGCGACCTCGTCGAACCACCCCCCGTACGGGCGCGTGGCGGCGCCCGGCAGCCGGACCGAGCGGACCAGGCCGCCGTAACCGGAGGTGTCGCCGCCGTTGTTGGCGCCGAACATGCCGCGCTGGACGCGGATCTCCTCGCCGCCCTCGCCGCGCTGGCCGGGGAGGTTGGAGGCCCTGAGGTCCTTCTCGGGGTTCGCGCCCTCGGGGGTGGCGCCCGCGCCGGCGCCTGAGGTGCCGTTCGCATCGCTCATCGCAGCAGCCCCTTCATCTCGATGGTGGGGAGCGCCTTGAGCGCCGCCTCCTCCGCCTCGCGGGCCGCCTCCTCGGCGTTCACGCCGAGCTTGGAGTGCTGGATCTTGTGGTGGAGCTTGAGGATCGCGTCCATCAGCATCTCGGGGCGCGGCGGGCAGCCGGGCAGGTAGATGTCCACGGGGACGATGTGGTCGACGCCCTGGACGATCGCGTAGTTGTTGAACATGCCGCCCGAGGACGCGCACACGCCCATGGAGATGACCCACTTGGGGTTCGGCATCTGGTCGTAGACCTGCCGCAGCACGGGCGCCATCTTCTGGCTGACCCGGCCGGCGACGATCATCAGGTCGGCCTGGCGGGGCGAGCCCCGGAAGACCTCCATGCCGAAGCGGGCGAGGTCGTAGCGGCCCGCCCCGGTGGTCATCATCTCGATCGCGCAGCAGGCGAGGCCGAAGGTGGCGGGGAAGACGGACGCCTTGCGCACCCAGCCCGCGGCCTGTTCGACGGTGGTCAGCAGGAAGCCGCTCGGCAGCTTTTCTTCGAGTCCCATGGTCTAAAGGCCCCTCAGTCCCATTCCAGGCCGCCGCGCCGCCAGACGTACGCGTAGGCGACGAAGACGGTGAGCACGAAGAGCAGCATCTCCACGAGCCCGAAGACACCCAGGGCGTCGAAGGTGACGGCCCAGGGGTAGAGGAAGACGATCTCGATGTCGAAGACGATGAAGAGCATCGCCGTCAGGTAGTACTTGATGGGGAAACGCCCGCCGCCGGCCGGCGTGGGGGTCGGCTCGATTCCGCACTCGTAGGCTTCGAGCTTCGCGCGGTTGTAGCGCTTCGGCCCGATGAGCGTGGCCATGACCACGGAGAAGATCGCAAAGCCTGCCCCGAGGGCTCCCAGTACGAGGATGGGCGCATAGGCGTTCACCGCTCCTCGCTCCTCTCAGTCGGCACTGACTGTTGGCGGGTTGCATTGAAAAAACGTTGGGTCCAGTCGCCAAGATCGCGAACATGTGAAGCAGGTCACAAGCCCAACTGCCCCGCATCCTATGCCCGTCGCTCTGTGATCTGCGACACGGGGTATTGCACAAGCTTTGTGATCTCCACCACCTGACGAAGGATCATGAAGTCATATGGGCGCCGATCTTGGCACGCGAGGCTGCCAAGTGATCACAAGAAGTGACATTTTCGCTCGTCAGTGACGGTCACGAGGGGGCGTCTCTATATCAAGAGAGTTCCCGTGCATCCAAATTGGCCCTGGACGAAGAGGGTTGATAGTGGACCCCGTTCACACGTCAGGGGGACGCGACAGTGGAGTGTGGACGCGTGCACACATTCACGAGCGCCGGACGCAGGGGTTCCGGTAACCGTTCCGTGACCTGCGCCACACCGGAAGAGGGCACTCCGAAGCCAGGCTTGGCCAACGACCTCAACGGATGGTAAGCAGCGGGCAATTCGGGCGTAACAGCGAAAGGCAATGATCACAGCCCTGATCACCCAGGTCCGCAATGTCCGTTACGGCATCAATAAAGAAACTGGGACACAGAAGTTGGGGCGCCGATTGAACAAGTGTGGCGCAGGACACGTTCCTTGAAGGTATGGAGGAGCTACTGGTACCGCTTGTACCCATGTCCCACACCGCTCACATACGTAGCCACCGGAAACCCCGCCGCAACGCGTCCTCGATCGCGATGCGGGCCGGAGTCGCCAGTGGTGTCCTCGGCACGCTGGCCGTCGCCACCGCGGCGGGTTCGGCCAACGCAGCCGACGCGTCGGTGACGCAGACGCTGGAACTGCCCACGCTCACCGCCGACCTGTCCGCCCAGGTCGAGCAGGCGGCCCAGTTCACGCAGCAGGCCGCGGCCAACTACCAGCTGCAGGCCGAGCGCGACTCCGCCGCCGCTGCCGCCGCCAAGGAGGCCGCGAAGGACCTGGAGGCCGCCAAGCAGGCCGAGGCCAAGAAGAAGGCCGCCGAGGAGGCCCGCAAGGCCGCCGCCGAGGCCGCCGTCTCCCGCTCCGAGGCCCGCGCGAGCCTCAGCGGCTCCAGCTCGGCCTCCGACACCGTCTCCACGCCGTCCAGCGGCAGCGTCGCGACCGTCATCGACTTCCTCAAGGCGCAGGTCGGCGACTCGTACGTGCTCGGCGGCACCGGCCCCAACTCCTGGGACTGCTCCGGGCTCGTCCAGGCCGCGTTCAAGCAGGTCAACATCGACCTGCCGCGCGTCTCCGAGGACCAGTCGACGGTCGGCACCGATGTCCCCCTCTCCGACCTCCGGGTCGGCGACATCCTGTACTGGGGCGCCAAGGGGTCGGCGTACCACGTCGGCGTCTACATCGGCGGGGGCAAGTACCTCGACGCGGCGAACCCCTCGAAGGGCGTTGTCATCCAGGACCTGTCGGGGTACCCGGCGAGCGGCGCGGTGCGGGTGCTCTGACCCGTACGTCCCGTAATACCTGAGGCGCAGGGCCGCAGCCGCTCGGGGGCAGCGGCCCTTCCTCGCGTGGAACTTCCGCGGGGCACCGTGCGATTCTCCCTTCGTGCCGATCAACAGATGATCGGCGACGACCGGTCGGCGACAGCCGGCCGACGCCAGAGGGAGACAACAGACATGCCCAGCGTTTTCGTCTAGGGCCGCCCCGTCGGCTCGTACCCGCGTTTCGCGCCCGAGGCCCGGCAGGGTCACGTGCGCCGGATCACCGAGGTCGGCGAAGAGGTCCTGCACAAGCCGTGCCGTGACGTCACCGAGTTCGGCCCCGACCTCGCCGCGCTCATCGACGACATGTTCCTGACGATGTACGTCGCGAGCGGCGCGGGCCTCGCCGCGAACCAAGTCGGCGTCGATCTGCGCCTGTTCGTGTACGACTGCCCCGACGACGACGGCGTCCGCCACGTCGGCCACATCGTCAACCCCGTCCTCGATCCCCTCCCGACGACCGCCCGTCGGCTCCTCGACGACGACGAGGGCTGCCTCTCGGTGCCGGGCGCCGTCATGGACGTCCCCCGCCCGGACGTCGCCGTCGTCCGCGGCCTCGACAAGACCGGCACCCCCGTCACCATCGAGGGCACCGGCTACTTCGCCCGCTGTCTGGCCCACGAGACGGACCACCTGAACGGGCAGGTGTACCTGGACCGGCTGTCGAAGCGGGACCGCAAGGCGGCCCTGCGGCAGATGGCGGACCGCAGGGAGGCGGTGTTCGCGCAGCGGGCGGCGAACGAGGAGGCGTTGGGGAGGGCTCGGTCGGAAGGGTGACGTACGCCCCGGGAGTTACGCCTTCGGGGCCACCTTGCTCAGCCCGTTGATGATCCGGTCCATCGCGTCACCCCCGGTGGGATCCGTCAGGTTCGCCAGCATCTTCAGCGTGAACTTCATCAGCAGCGGATGAGTGAGCCCGCGCTGGGTCGCGATCTTCATGACCTTCGGATTCCCGATGAGCTTCACGAAGGCGCGGCCCAGCGTGTAATACCCCCCGTACGTGTCCTTGAGCACCTGCGGGTACCGCTGGAGCGCGATCTCCCGCTGCGCCGGCGTCGCCCGCGCGTGCGCCTGGACGATGACGTCCGCGGCGATCTGCCCGGACTCCATGGCGTACGCGATCCCCTCCCCGTTGAAGGGGTTGACCAGCCCGCCCGCGTCCCCGACGAGCAACAGCCCCTTGGTGTAGTGGGGTTGACGGTTGAACGCCATCGGCAGCGCGGCCCCGCGGATGGGCCCGGTCATGTTCTCCGGCGTGTACCCCCACTCCTCGGGCATCGACGCGCACCACGCCTTCAGCACCTCGCGCCAGTCCAACTCCTTGAAGGAGTCGGAGGTGTTGAGGACGCCGAGCCCGACGTTGGACGTCCCGTCGCCCATCCCGAAGATCCAGCCGTACCCCGGAAGCAGCCGGTCCTCGGGGCCGCGCCGGTCCCACAACTCCAGCCAGGACTCCAGGTAGTCGTCCTCGTGCCGGGGGCTCTCGAAGTACGTCCGGACGGCGACCCCCATCGGCCGGTCCTCCCGCCGGTGCAGCCCCATCGCGAGCGAGAGCCGCGTGGAGTTGCCGTCGGCGGCGACCACGAGGGGCGCGTGGAAGGTGACTTCGCGCTTCTCCTCGCCCAACTTCGCGTGCACACCGGTGATTCGGCCGGTCCGGTCGTCGACGATCGGCGCCCCGACGTTGCACCGCTCGTACAGCCGCGCCCCCGCCTTCTGCGCCTGCCGGGCGAGCTGTTCGTCGAAGTCGTCGCGTTTGCGGACGAGTCCGTAGTCCGGGTACGAGGCCAGCTCCGGCCAGTCGAGCTGGAGCCGTACGCCGCCGCCGATGATCCTGAGGCCCTTGTTGCGCAGCCAGCCGGCCTCCTCGGAGATGTCGATCCCCATGGCGACGAGCTGTTTCGTGGCGCGCGGCGTGAGCCCGTCGCCGCAGACCTTCTCGCGCGGGAACTCGGTCTTCTCCAGCAGGAGGACGTCGAGCCCGGCCTTGGCGAGGTAGTACGCGGTCGTCGAGCCCGCCGGACCCGCGCCGACGACGATCACATCGGCGGTGTTCCCGGAGAGAGGCGCGGTGTTTTCGGAGTGAGGATCAGTCACGACGGTCACGACGGGTCTCCCCAAGTTCGGAATCTGCGTGCCGACCGGCACTGGACATGGGCAGTCTATTCAGCAGAATTGATCACCCGGCTGAAGGGTTGTCCCCGTGAACCTGGCTCTTCCCGTAGTACGGCTGCGCGTCCCCACCGACGAGGACGCGCTCGCCTGGCACCGGATCTTCGCCCATCCGGAGGTCATGGAGTTCCACGGGGGCGTGGCGGCCGAGCTGTCGGTGTACGAGGAACTGACGGCCCGGCAGCGGCGGCACGACGCCGAGTTGGGGTTCTGCCTGTGGACGATGCTCGACCGCGAGGGCCGGGTGCTCGGCTTCACCGGGGCGCAGCCGTGGCCGCACGCGTGGGGGCCGAAGGGCGAGATCGAGATCGGCTGGCGGCTCGGGCGCGAGCACTGGGGCAAGGGGTACGTCACGGCGGCGGCGCTGATGACGCTGGAGCGGGTGCGGTCGGCGGGCGTGCCGGGTGTCGTCGCGATGGTCGACGCGATGAACGCGCGCTCGATCGCCGTGACCAAGCGGCTCGGGATGCGGCTCGCGGAGGTCTTCACCACGCCCACCGCTGAGCGCGAGGGCCACTGCTATCGCCTCGATCTCGAAAGCGGTAACTCTCAGTAGCTGTTCACCGCGAATTTGTCGCACAGCGCTTCCGGACGGCACCCCCTGGCGGCTACCCTTCCAGTACCGCTGGGGGTGACATCTGTGCTCATACCACCCAAACCGCCCGAAGTCCGTGTACCGCGTCTGGTCGGCCTGATGGCCATGGACGCACGCGAGACGGCCCACGCGCACGGCGTCCTGCTCGCCGCACCCGACCGCCCGGACTTCCTCCGCACGGTCGTCGACTACGTAGTACGCCAGTACCCCCCACCCGGCACCGAGGTCCCCCGCGGCGCCGTCGTCTCCATCTGGTTCGACTTCGGCGAGGGGGAGGGCGGAGGCGGAGCGGGGGTCCACGAGCCGCGCATACCCCGTCCGGGGAGCGGCGGCTTCCAACGGGAGCTGGACGAGCCGGGGGAGCCGTACGCGGCGGTGGGGTACGGCGGACAGGGGGTACCGATGGCTCTGGGGTAGTACCCCGGTGGAGCGCTACTCCTTGAACCCTCGATGCAACGTCACCACTCCCCCGGTCAGGTTCCGCCACGCCACCTTCGCCCAGCCGGCCTCGCGAAGGCGGGAGGCCAGCGCCGGCTGGTCGGGCCACGCGCGGATCGACTCCGCGAGGTACACGTACGCCTCGGGGTTGGACGACACCGCCCGCGCCACCGGCGGCAACGCCCGCATCAGATACTCGGTGTAGACGGTCCGGAACGGCGCCCACGTCGGATGCGAGAACTCGCAGATCACGACCCGCCCGCCGGGCCGCGTCACCCGGTACATCTCACGTAGCCCCGCGTCGAAGTCCTGCACATTCCGCAGCCCGAACGAAATGGTCACCGCGTCGAACGTGTCGTCCTTGAACGGCAGCCGCGTCGCGTCGCCCGCGGTGAACGGCAGCCAGGAGTTGCGCCGCTTGCCGACCTGAAGCATCCCGAGAGAGAAGTCGCACGGCACGACATACGCCCCGGCCTGCACGAACGGCAACGAGGACGTCGCCGTACCGGCCGCGAGGTCGAGGATCTTCTGCGCCGGACGGGCGTCCACGGCCCGCGCGACCTCCTTGCGCCAGCGCCGGTCCTGCCCGAGGGACAGCACGTCGTTGGTCAGGTCGTACCGTTCCGCCACGTTGTCGAACATCGAGGCGACTTCGTGCGGCTGCTTGTCCAGGGATGCGCGGGTCACCGTTTCATTCTTGCAGTCCCGCCCCCAGGCCGGCAGCCGGGGCTTCCCGCGGCGCGACGCCGAGAACTAGGACGGCCCGGTCGGCCCGGTCGGCCCGGTCTGTTCACCGGCTCCGGTACAGCAGACGCCCGTTGACGACCGTCGCGACACAGGTGCCGGCGCCCTTGCCGGTCAGGGCGGCCTCATCGGGGACGTCGAACACCGCGAGGTCGGCCCGGCCGCCGACGCTCAGCGGAGCGTGCGCGGTCCCGGCGAGGTCGTACCCCTCGGCGAACGGGTCGAGATCGGGCCGCTCGCCGAGCAGCGGCCCCGGCGCCCCGGTGACGGGGACGACGGTCAGGCCGGACCGGGCGACCGCCTGGGCGACCGTCGGATCGGTGAAGCGCGCGCCGGGCGCGGCGACCGCCGTCGTGCCGTGGGCCAGCATCCGCTGGATGCCGCGCCGCACGCTGCCCGCCCAGCGGGACTCGGACAGGTCGAGCGCGGCCAACTCGTCGCCCCAGATCGGGAGTTCGCCCAGTTCGCCGGCCTCGCGCGGGTCGGGGTGGTAGCAGCGGCGCAGCAGCCACAGGGGGTGCCACTGGCGCAGGCCGGGGGTGAGGACGCCCGGCCAGCGGCGCACGCGCGCGCCCGCAGCGGCGGCGACCTCGTCGTACGGCCCGAAGGCCGTGATCCGGTCGCCGTCGACCGCGACCGCGCCGTCCGTGACGGGGGCCGCGCCCACCGGCAGCAGCAGGGGTGCGGTGTGGATCGTCAGCACAACAGGCCCGTGTCCGGCGCTAGTTGGAGGCCAGCAGCTTCAACTCGGGGTGGGCGGTGCCGCCTTCGATCGCGGTGGAGGAGATGTGCGACATCACCCGCTTGTCGACGGGGTCGTTCGCCGGGTCGTCGTGGACGACCAAGTGCTCGTACGTGGTGGCGCGTTGGGCGGGGACGCGGCCCGCCGTGCGGATCATGTCGATCATTTCCTGGAGATTGGAGCGGTGCTTGGCGCCGGCCGCCGAGACCACGTTCTCCTCCAGCATGACCGAGCCGAGGTCGTCCGCGCCGTAGTGCAGGGTCAGTTGGCCTGCGTCCTGGCCGGTGGTGAGCCAAGACCCCTGGATGTGGGCGATGTTGTCCATGAAGAGCCGGGAGACCGCGATCATCCGCAGGTACTCGAAGATCGTGGCCTGGGTGCGGCCCTTCAGGTGGTTGTTCATCGGCTGGTAGAGGTACGGGATGAACGCCCGGAAGCCGCCCGTGCGGTCCTGGACGTCACGGATCATCCGCAGGTGCTCGATGCGTTCGGCGTTGGTCTCGCCGGTGCCCATCAGCATGGTCGAGGTGGACTCGACGCCCAGCTTGTGCGCCGTCTCCATGATCTCCAGCCAGCGTTCCCCGGACTCCTTCAGGGGCGCGATGGCCTTGCGGGGGCGCGCGGGCAGCAGCTCCGCGCCGGCGCCCGCGAACGAGTCGAGCCCCGCCTCGTGGATCCGGGTGATGGCCTCCTCGACCGGCACCCCGGAGATCCGCGCCATGTGCTCGACCTCGGAGGCGCCGAGCGAGTGGATCACGAGCTGTGGGAACGCGTCCTTGATCGCCTTGAAGTGGCGCTCGTAGTACTCCACCCCGTAGTCCGGGTGGTGGCCGCCCTGGAACATGATCTGCGTGCCGCCGAGTTCGACGGTCTCCGCGCACCGGCGCAGGATGTCGTCGAGGTCACGCGTCCACCCCTTGTCCTTGTCCTTCGGCGCGGCGTAGAAGGCGCAGAACTTGCACGCCGTGACGCACACGTTCGTGTAGTTGATGTTCCGCTCGATGATGTACGTCGCGATGTGCTCGGTCCCGGCGTACCTCTTGCGGCGTACGGCGTCGGCGGCGGCGCCGAGCGCGTGCAGCGGGGCGTCCCGGTAGAGGTCGAGGGCTTCCTCGGGGGTGATCCGCCCACCGGCTGCGGCACGGTCGAGGACGGGCTGGAGGTCGGCCTTCTCAGTCACCGGGCGTCCCTTTCGTAAGGGTTGTGGACGGACCGCTCCAGCGTACGTCAGAGGTATTACGGGGCTCCCCTCAGGCCGTCCACGCCCCGAGCAGTACCCCTAGTACCGCCCCGCCGATCAGGAACGGCCCGAACGCGATCGTCGTCCCCCGCCCCGACCTCCGGACGACGGCCAGTACTCCCCCGTACACCGCGCCGAACGCGAACCCGGCGAACGTGCCGAGCAGGACCGTGTCCCACCCGTACCACCCCAGTACGGCCCCGAGTCCGACCGCGAGCTTCGCGTCGCCGTACCCCATCCCGGCCGGGTTCAGCAGATGCAGCACCAGGATCCCGGCCCCGAGGACGACGGCCCCGAGCAGCGCTCCCGTCCACTCCCCCGCGTGCTCCGGAACCGACGCGGCCACCCCCAGCAGCGCGGGCGCGGCGACGGCCGATCCCAGCGTCAGCGGATCCGGCAACCGCCGTACCCGTACGTCCACCGCCGCCAGCAGCACCCACAGGGGGGCGAGCAGCAGCCAGACCACGAGTTCGGGACGGGGGCCGGTGGCGAGGGCGAGGAGGGCGGCGAGGGAGGCGGTGAGAGCTACCAAAGGGGTACGGGGTGGACCGTAGGGGGTGGGGTTCGCGGGCGAGGGGTGCGGCGGGGACGGGGGTACGGTGGGCGTGGGAGCACCGGGTGTCGGGGCGACGCGGCATGCCTCGCAGCTCGCCGGGCCGAGCCAGCCCCGTAGGGGATGCCCCGCAGGACACTCCCGCCGCCAGCCCTCGCCCTCGCCCTCGCCCTCGCCCTCGCCCTCGCGGCCAGGATCAGGGACGGCGTCGGCTTCGGCTTCGGCGTAGTCCTCCAGAGGTACGGCGAACCGGTACACCGCCCGGGGCAGCAGTGCCCCCGCCGCGGCCCCCCACGCCACCGCCCCGACGGCGGTCGCCCACAACTCGGTCGTCACGGACCGATCCTGCCCCACACCAGGCCATGACTCCCCACGCTTCCCCCACGGGGGCCGGCCAACTGCCGTGTCATGATCCCGAAGTGGACCTTCTTCCGATCAGCGGGGCGACCCTGGCCTCCGAGCCGACCGTGCTGGCGTCGGTACGGACCATCGGCGCGCAGTACGGCGTCGACTACACGGACGACCGGGCCGTGGCCGAGATGTTCGGGGAGCGGCGCGAGGCCCTGCGGTGGAGTCAGCGGGGCCGGCGCGCGTGGTTCGGGGGTCTCGCGCTGGCGGTCGGCGCGGTGTGGCCGTTCATCGGTCCGGAGGTCCCCGCGTTCACCGGCAGCCCGGCCCTCGCGTACGGGCCCGCTGTCCCGTTCCTCGCCGTCGGGATCGGCCTCCTGATATCCGTGCGCGCCCGCTGGAAGCGGGAGTTGGAGCATCCGGCGCTGGTCGGCTACCGGCACGTCCTCGGGGTCGCCCGGTCGCGCGGGCTGCCGGTGACCCATGTCCCGGCGTGGCTGGAGGGACGTTCGGAGTACGGGGGTACTAAGCCTGCGGTTCCGGTGCCGACGTACCGGCCGGTGGCCCCTGACACCCCTGACACCACTAGTACCCCTAGTACTCCGGCGGGCCCTTACGGGGATCGGCCTCAGGATGTACCCCCGATGCCCCCGGCGGTCGCCGAGTACGAGGAGATCGCCGACCAGGGCGGCTGGCACGACGAGGCCGGCTGTCTCTTCGTCATCGCGGCCCTGATCGGCGCCGCCTACGGCTGGTGGCAGGGCGTGGCCCTCGGCTACCTGGCGCTGCTCCTCGTCCCCCTCGCGGTCCGGGTGTGGCTGGCCGGGAGCCGTCAGGGCAAGGAGAAGGAACGGCTGCGCACGGAGGCACTGGATTACGTCGAGGCGATCGCCAGGGCGCAGGCGTCCGGCGCCGCCGTGCCCGAACTCTCGCCCCGGCTGCGGAAGTTGCTGGACGAGGAGCAGTGGCTGGGACGCCGCTGACCTCAGCCGGCCGGGTCGGGCCGCAGCAGTTCCACGTTGACGTCCGCCGGGAACCCGGTCGTCGGCCCGACCCTGCGGGCGAACTCCGCGACGGCCTCCAACTGCGGTGCGCCGAAGCTGAAGTCGAGGGTCGTGAAGTACCGCTCCAGGATCTTCTCGTCGTACTCCTCCCAGCGGGCGGCCTGTTCGGCGACCTTGCCGACCTCGTCGAGGGAGAGGTTGCGGGAGTCGAGGAAGGCACGGTGGACGTCGCGGGTGACGTCGGGCTCGCGGTCGAGGTAGTCGCGGCGGGCGGCCCAGACGGCGAAGACGAAGGGGAGCCCGGTCCACTCCTTCCACAGGGTGCCGAGGTCGTGGACCTCAAGCCCGTAGCGGGGCCCGTCGAGGAGGTTGGCGCGCAGGGCGGCGTCGCCGATGAGGACGGCGGCCTCGGCCTCCTGCATCATCAGACTCAGGTCGGGGGGGCAGGTGTAGTACTCGGGGTTGACCCCGAAGCGGTCGGCGAGCAGGAGCTGCGCGAGCCGGACGGAGGTGCGGGAGGTCGAGCCGAGGGCGACGCGGGCGCCGTCCAGCCGGTCGAGGGGGACCTGCGAGACGATCACGCAAGACATGACGGGGCCGTCGCAGCCGACCGCGATGTCGGGGAAGGCCACCAGGTCGTCGGCGTTGCGCAGGAACTCGACGAGGGTGATGGGCGCGATGTCGAGGTCTCCCCGCACCAGCTGTTCGCTGAGCTTCTCCGGGGTGTCCTTGGTCAGTTCAAGATCGAGCAGCGTGCCCGTTCTCGCGAGCCCCCAGTACAGGGGCAGGCAGTTCAGGAACTGGATGTGGCCGACGCGCGGCCGGGTGCGAGAATTGTCCACATCGCGAGGCTAGACCCCAGTCGGGTAGGGTGCGGAGTCACCCCCCACCATCCCCTCAGGGGCTTACGGGTATCAGGGGACCCGCAGATCCGTCCACGCCTCACCCCGGCGTCAACCCTTACTCCGGTGTTTCAAACATCCGAGTGACGTGATCTTGACCTCTATCGCTTTCGGCTGCCTGCGTGCTAGGCTCGCCGCAAGTTGCAGTTTGGTTTCCCTTGCAGTACAGAGCCTGCGGAGCATGTGACCGCGGGCTCTCGACGTTTTCGGAAGTTTGCAGTTGTGCAGCACTGTTTTCACACTTGCAGGTTCTGGAGCAGGGCGACCCTTTGAGCCCAAGGAGGGCTTATGGCTACCGGAACCGTGAAGTGGTTCAACGCCGAAAAGGGCTTTGGTTTCATCGCCCAGGAAGGCGGCGGCCCCGACGTCTTCGTCCACTACTCCGCGATCAACGCCACGGGTTTCCGTTCCCTGGAGGAGAACCAGCAGGTCTCCTTCGACGTGACCCAGGGCCCGAAGGGTCCGCAGGCGGAGAACGTCACCCCGGTCTGATCCCCGGGCGACTGCCGGAACCGGCAGCGTGATCGCAGTCTGAGAGCACCACCCAAGGAGCCCCGCGCCGTCCCGGCGACGGGGCTCCTGCCTTTCCTCTTCCGACGGCTTCCGGCAGTGCGATCGACAGCCCGCCGGTGAATTCATTTCCCGTTCACGCGTGCTGCATGACGAGCACGAACTTCGTTCCGGCCACCGTCGCCTCGTACGTGTGCGCCACATCTCCGCGATACGACAGATAATCCCCCGGACCGACCTCAACTCCCTCCCCGCGCGGCCCCGCTTTCACTCTTCCCTCGGTCACCACGATGTGTTCGACGGTCCCCGGAATATGCGGTTCGGATTCCCGGACGGTGCCCGGTTCCAGCCATACGTAGTAAATGTCCCGGCGGACGCCCGGCGGACTCGCGGACAACAAGGTCGCGAGATAACTGGACTGCTCGGAATGCACCTTTGGTCCCTCGCCCGCGCGGATGACCTGCACCGGCGACGTCGGCGGTTCCACGAGTCGGCTGAACGGAACCCCGAGGGCCACCGCCAGCGCCCAGATCGTCTCCATCCCCGGATTGCCGGCGGCCGACTCCAACTGCGACAGCGTGGACTTCGCGATCCCCGCGCGTTTGGCCAGCTCGGACAGGGACAGCCCGGTTCGGGCCCGCTCCCGCTTCAGCGAGGCCGCGAGCCATTCGAGGGGTTCACTCACGCTTCCACTCCGTTCGGTACACGAGTACGAACGTTCGCCTTGACGAACGGCGGCACTCCCGTTCATTTTAGAGAACATGCGTTTGCCACGCCGAACACCCCTAAGGGTGCCGCTCCGGGACCGTCTACGGGTATCACCTGACCCCGCCCTGCTCCGTGACGTCCTCCTGGTCTGTCTCGCCAGCGGGGTCGTAGGGGTCTCCTTCGGGGCGATCGCGGTGACGGGCGGGCTGCCGGTCTGGGTGCCGGTGGTGATGTCCCTCGTGGTCTACGCCGGGTCGGCCCAGTTCAGCGCCGTCGGGGTGCTGCTCGCCGGGGGCGGTCCGGTGGCCGCCGCCGCGACCGGGCTGGTCCTCAACACGCGGACGGCCGCCTACAGCCTCGCCGTCGCCGGGGACATCGGGCGCCACCGGCTCACCCGGCTGCTCGGCGCCCACCTGGTCACGGACGAGACGGTCGCCTTCACCCTCGCCCAGTCCGACCCCGCCCGGCGGCGCGCCGCGTTCTGGACGTCCGGCCTCGCGCTGTTCGCCGTGTGGAACACGGCCGTCGTCGTCGGCGCGCTCGCGGGGCAGGCCCTCGGGGACACCTCCCGGTACGGGCTGGACGCCGCCTTCCCCGCGATCCTCGCGGCCCTCGTCGTCCCCACGCTCCGCAAGGACGCGGGGGTCCGCCGACCCGCCGCACTCGGCGCGCTCCTCGCCCTCGCGGCCACCCCGTTCCTCCCCACGGGGGTCCCCGTCCTCATCGCCCTCCTGGGGCTCTTCCTGTACGAGCCGGGCGAGCCCGGTGACCCGAGCGGCCCCAGTGCCCCAAGCGACTCCAGTGACCCGTGCGCCCCTTACAACCCCTACGACCCCTACGACCCTGAGGTGACCCGATGAGTCCGACCGTCGCCGTCGTCCTGGCCCTGGCTCTCGGGACGTACGCCTTCCGGCTGACGGGGCCCGTGCTGCACGGCCGGGTGACGCTGCCGGCGCGGGTCCAGGGGCTGCTGTCCGCCGGGGCGGTCGTCCTGCTGGTCGCGCTGCTCGCGACGGGCGCGCTGACGGAGGGCGGCGGGTTCTCGGGGTGGGCCCGTCCCGTGGGGGTACTGGTCGGCGTCGGGCTGGCGTGGCGGCGGGCGCCGTTCGTCGTGGTGGTGCTGGGGGCGGCGGGGGCCACCGCGGTACTACGGGGGCTAGGGGTGGGGTGAGGACTCGCACCCAGGGGAGCCGGTGGAGGTCGCGCGTGGTGGCGGCGTTGTCAGTGCCCCCGGTTAGGGTCCGCACCCATGACCGACTTCCTCACCACCACCCGTACCTTCTACGACGCCGTCGCCGAGGACTACTCGGAGCAGTTCCAGGACGAGTTGGCCACCCGGCCGCTGGAGCGGGCCGTGCTCGGGCTGTACGCCGAACTCGTCGGCTCCGGCGGGAAGGTGGCCGATCTCGGGTGCGGCCCGGGACGTTCCACGGGGCACCTCGGCCGGCTCGGGCTGGACATCACCGGGCTCGACCTCTCGGAGTCGATGCTCGCGGTGGCCCGCCGCGAGAACCCCGGCATCCCCTTCCACCACGGCTCGATGTTCGACCTGCCCTTCGCGGACGGCTCGCTCGACGGCGTCATGTGCTGGTACTCCTCCATCCACACGCCCGAGCCCGAACTCCCGCGCCTCTTCGCCGGTTTCCACGACGCCCTCACCCCCGGCGGCCACCTCCTCCTCGCCTTCCAGGTCGGCGACGAACCCCGCCACTACGACCAGCCCTGGGGCCACCCGGTCGCCATCGACTTCCTGCGCCGCCGCCCGGAGTTCATGGAAGCCCTCCTCGAACAGACCGGTTTCACCATGCTCTCCCGCACGGTCCGCGAGCCGATGAACGAGGAACGGACCCCGCACGCCTTCCTCATCGCCCGACGCCCGGAGTGATCACACGAAAGATGTAGGGGGTCGGCACCCGCTCCCTTCCCGGGTGGGGAGCGGGTTGCCGCCGTTGGGCCCGGGAAAATCGTCGTACGGGTACTAAGGGTGAGTCAATCCTTGGGATTTGTCGCCAGGGGCAAGCGATAGCTTGGGGGTATGACGCTGGAGGATCTGCGGGTGTTCGTGGCCGTGTGCCGGGCCGGGAGTCTGAGCGCGGTGGCGCGGGAGCTGGGGTGTACGCAGTCGGCCGTCAGCCAGCATGTGAAGCGGCTGGAGCGGGAGACGGGCGTGGCGTTGCTGGAGCGGCGGCCCCGCGGGGTGGTGGCGACGCAGGCGGGGCGGATCCTGGAGGCGGCGGCGCGGGAGGGGATCTCCGGACTCGACCTGGCCGTACGGGAGTTGAGGGATCTCGTCGCGGGGAACCGGGGTTACGTGCGGCTCGCCACCGGTGCCACCACCGTGCGGCACTTCATGTCGGACGCGGTCGTCGCCTTCCGCCGTCGCCATCCGGACGTCAACCTCGAATTCCGCACGGTGAGTTCGGGGCGCGGCAGCTTCGACGCGCTCGCGGACGGCACCTTGGACCTCGCGTGGATCACCCTAGGCCCCGCCGTGCGCGGCATCGAGCAGCGCCCGGTGGTGGAGCTGCCGTGGGTGCTGGCGGTGCGTGAGGACGACGAGTTCGCGCGGCGAACGTCGCTGACGGCCGGGGAGTTGCACGGCGCGCGTCTCATCCGGCTGCCGCCGAACTCCACCTCGGCCGCTCAACTCGACGCCGCGTGCGCGGAGTTGGGTGTGCGGTTCGCGTACGACACGAGCGTCGCCGACTGGGACACCGCGCTGCTGCTCGCCGAGGTGGGTGTGGGCCGGGCGGTCGTGCCGGCGCTGCCGGGGCTGACGGTGCCGGGCGCGGGGGCGTTGCGGCTCGTCCCGCTGACCGATCTGCGCCCGCTGCCCGTCGGCTGGGCGGTGCGCCGCTGGGACGCGCTGAGTCCGCCCGCGCGGGCGTTCGCGGACCTCGTGGTGGAGCTGCGCCGGAGCCGGGCGGCGGACACCCGGGGGTGAGCAGGGGGTACGTCCGCCCGCGTGGACGCGGGGCTAGAGTGCCCGGATGATCGAGGTGCCCGATGTCTTCGCCCGGACCACCGTCGCCCGCGAGGGGGAGCCCGGCGAGCGCTGGCTCTCCGAACTGCCCGTGATCGTCGCCGAGTTGCTGGAGCGGTGGGCCTGCGTCCAGGACGGCGGCCTGACGCACGGCGGTGTGGGCCTCGTCGTACCCGTAGTACGCCGGGACCAGCGCCCCGCGGTCCTCAAGGTGTCCTTCCCCCACCCCGGCAACGTCCACGAGCCCGATGCCTTCGCTGCCTGGGCCGGGAACGGCGCGGTCCTGCTGTACGAGCGGGACGACGCCCGGTACGCGATGCTGCTGGAGCGGGCCGACCCGTCGTCCTTGGGCGAGACCGAGACCGATGAGGACGTCATCGCCTCGGTCGCCGGAGAGCTGAGCCGGCGTCTCGCCGTCCCCGCACCCGCACACCTGCCCCGGCTGGCGGAGCGGGCCGGTGAGTGGCGGGACGAACTCGACAGGGACGCGCGGGAGTTGGCGCACGGCATGCCGGACCGCGTGCTGGACTTCGCCCGTGCGACCGTCCGTGACCTCGGGCGCGACCAGCCCGACACCCTCGTCCACGGGGATCTGCACGCCCGTAACATCCTGCGCGCCGAGCGGGAGCCGTGGCTGGCCGTGGACCCCAAGGGGTATGCGGGGGACCAGGGTTACGACGGCGCCAACTTCCTGAAGACGCGCGCGTTCTCGCTGCTCGCCGCGCCCGATCTGCGGGCGGCGGCCTTCCGGATCCTGGACGTCTTCGCCGAGTCCGCCGGCCTCGACCGGGACCGGCTCCGCCACTGGGCCCAACTCCACGCGGTGCAGGCCGCGTTCTGGGCACGTCGGCACGGTTTCCGAGTGGCGCGGGGCGGTCCTGAGCTGGACCGGCTGACCGCGTTCGCGGAGGAGCTGGCGGAGATCCTGGCACGGCGGCCGTCGTCAACTCGGGCCCGGTGACCGCGAGTTCGCGAGAAAGCGCGGCTCAGTACTGCGCGTACAGTCCCTCGACGGCGTCCGCGAAGTCCCGCATGATCGTCGCGCGTCTCAGTTTCATCGACGGCGTCAAGTGGCCTGCCGTCTCGGTGAAGTCGGTCGGCAGGACGGTGAACTTCCGGATGGATTCGGGGCGGGAGACGAGTTTGTTGGCCTCGTCGACGGCGCGTTGCAGGACGGACTCCAACTCGGCGTCCCCGATGAGGAGTTCGACGGGGACGGGGTGTTTGCCGTTCATCTGCCGCCAGTGGGTGATGCCTTCGGGGTCGAGGGTGATGAGGGCGGAGACGTAGGGGCGGCCGTCGCCGAGGACCATGCACTGGGAGATCAGGGGGTGGGAGCGGAGCCAGTCCTCAAGTGGGGCCGGGGCAACGCTCTTTCCGCCCGCCGTGATGATCATCTCCTTCTTGCGGCCGGTGATGGTGAGGTAGCCCTCGTCGTCCAGTTCCCCGATGTCGCCGGTGGAGAGCCAGCCGTCGGGCGCGGCGGGGACGACGCCTCCGGCGGAGGGGTCCCAGTAGCCGCGCAGGACGTGGTCGCCGGCGATCAGGATCTCGCCGTCGGCGGCGATCCGGATGCGGGTGCCGGGCATGGGCCAACCGACCGTGCCCAGCCGGGGTTTGAGCGGTGGCGTCACCGTCGTCGCGCCCGTCGTCTCGGTGAGGCCGTAGCCCTCGTAGATCTCGATGCCCGCGCCGAGGTAGAAGGACGACAGGCGGCGGCCGAGCGGGGAGCCGCCGCAGATGGCGTGCCGGACCCGGCCGCCCATCGCGTTGCGGATGCGGCGGTAGACGAGGGGGTCGTAGAAGGTGCGGGCGGTGCGCAGGGCCGCACCGGGGCCCGGTCCCGTGCCCGTCTTCTGCGCCTCGACGGCCTCGCCGTAGCGGCGGGCGACCGAGACGGCTCGGTCGAAGGAGGTGACCCGGCCGCCTGCTTCGGCGCGGGCCCGCGCGACGTTGAAGACCTTCTCCAGCATGTAGGGGATGGCGAGCAGGCAGGTCGGCTTGAACGCGGCGAGATCCGCGAGGAGTTGGTCGGACTTGAGGCTCGGCGCGTGGCCGAGGCGGACCCGGGCGCGGACGCAGGCGATGGCGACCATGCGGCCGAAGACGTGGGACATGGGCAGGAAGAGGAGGACGGAGACCTCGATGCCCTGTGCCTTGAAGACGGGGTGGAGGAGTTCGATCGCGTTGTCGACCTCGGCGAAGAAGTTGCCGTGGGTGAGGGCGCAGCCCTTGGGGCGTCCCGTAGTACCCGAGGTGTAGATCAAAGTGGCCAGGGTGTCGGGGATCAGCATCCCTCTGCGGATCTCCACCTCGGCGTCGGGGACGTGCGCGCCCGCCTCCGCCAGCCGCTCGACGTGCCCCTTCTCCATCACCCAGATGTGCCGCAGGTCGGGGAGCCGGTCGCGTTCGGGGCCGATCGCGGCGGCCTGGCCGACGGTCTCGGTGATCAGGGCGACGGCGCCGGAGTCCTGGAGGATCCAGCGGACCTGGAAGACGGAGGAGGTCGGGTAGACCGGGACTGTCACGAGCCCGGCGGCCCAGGCGGCGAAGTCCAGCAGCGTCCACTCGTACGTCGTCCGGGCCATGATGGCGACCCGGTCCCCCGGCACCAGCCCCTCGGCGATCAACCCCTTGGCGACGGCGTGGACTTGGGCGACGAACTGCGCCGCCGTCACGTCGCTCCAGTTCCCCTCGGCGTCGCGCCGGCTGAGGACCGTCCGGTCGGGCGCCACCGCCGCGTTGTCGTAAGGGAGTTCGGCGAGGGAGCCGTGGGTGACGGGCGGTGCCAGCGCGGGTACGGCCGCCTCGCGGACCACGCCGTCGAGCCGCCGGACCTCCGGCTCGACGAGGACGGGGGACGTGCCGTCAGCGTAGTCGGCGGAGGAGGGGTACGAGGTGGACACAGGCGGCTCCCTGGGCGTGCAGCGCGGGTACTGCTTGCTGCGAGACGTACGTGCCTCGTGCACCGAGGCGTTCAGCCTTGGGGCCTCGGGGAATTGGTTACCAGCGGTTAGGCCAGCGATCGTACGGGGCTGACGTGGGGGGCCTGTGAGGGTCGGGAGATGGTCCGGGGGCGGGGATGTGCAGTGTCGAGGATATATGAGGACGTGTCACGTTCGCTCCAGGATCGCGGTCACCCCCTGCCCGCCCGCCGCGCAGATCGAGATCAACCCCCGGCCGGGCGTGCCCCGTTCGGCGAGCAGCTTGGCCAGCGTCGCCACGATCCGGGCGCCCGTCGCCGCGAAGGGGTGACCGGTCGCCAGGGACGACCCGGCGACGTTCAGGCGCTCGGGGTCGACGGGGGCCAGCCCCTGCTTCTCCCAGGCCGCCAGCGTCGCGAGCACCTGGGAGGCGAACGCCTCGTGGATCTCGACGAAGTCGAAGTCCCCCATCTCCAGGCCGGTTCGCTCCAGCATGCGCGGCACGGCGTACGCGGGCGCCATCAGCAGCCCGTCCTGCCCGCCGGCCACATCACCGCGCACGAAGTCGACGGCCGCCGTCTCGTACGCGGTCAGGTACGCCAGCGGCTCCGACCCCCGTGTCTCCGCCCACTCTTCGGAGGCGAGCAGCACGACCGCGGCGCCGTCGGTGAGCGGTGTCGAATTGCCCGCCGTCATCGTCGGGTTGGGGCCGTCGGTGCCGAACACCGGCTTGAGCGCGGCCAGTTTCTCCGCCGTCGAGTCGGGGCGCAGGTTCTGGTCGCGCTTCAGGCCGCGGAAGGGGACGACGAGGTCGTCGAAGAAGCCGTTCTCGTAGGCGGTAGCGAGGCGTTGGTGGCTGCGTGCCGCCAACTCGTCCTGCGCCGCACGGGAGATGTCCCAGGCGCGGGCGGTCACGGCGGCGTGCTCGCCCATCGAAAGACCCGTGCGGGGCTCGGAGTTGCGGGGGATGTCGGGGACGAGGTGACCGGGGCGGATCTTCGCGAGAGCCTTCAGACGGGCGCCGGTCGACTTCGCGCGGCGCGCCTCCAGCAGGATGCGGCGCAGGGCGTCGTTGACGCCGAGCGGGGCGTCGCTCGCGGTGTCGACACCGCCCGCGACCGCCGAGTCCGTCTGACCGAGGGCGATCTTGTTGGCGGCGGCGATGATCGCCTGGAGTCCGGTGCCGCACGCCTGCTGGACGTCGTACGCGGGGGTGCGGTGGTCCAGCTTGGAGCCGAGGAGCGTTTCGCGGGCGAGGTTGAAGTCGCGGCTGTGCTTGAGGACCGCGCCGGCGACGAACTCGCCCACCACGCCCGGGACATCGAGCCCGTGGCGCAGCGCGAGGCCGTTCAGGGCGGCCGTCAGCATCTCCTGGTTGGAGGCGGCGGCGTAGGGGCCGTCGGAGCGGGCGAAGGGGGTGCGGGCGCCGCCGATCACCGCGACGCGGCGGGCGCGCGGGGGCTCGACCGGGGGCTTGGGCTCACCGTCGCGCACCAGCTCCAGGGGACTCATCTCGACCTGCTCCTCGCCTTTGACCTAGACTTACCCCAGGTAACCTTACTCTGGAGTAAGTAATTCCGCCGGGCCCGTGGGAGACTTGGGAGACGTACATGGCCGACCGCTATCTGAGCTTCACCGCCACCGCACCCGGCCGCTTCCTCACCCGCCGGCTCGGCCTGCCGCAGCCCGCGTCGCTCGTCCGCTGGTCACCCGAACGCCCGTCCCTCACCGGCACGTTGCTTCACCTTACGGCCGGCACCTCGGCGCTGGACCTCTCACCCGTCCTCGCCCGTACGGGACTTGGCCCCGGCACCGCCGCACCGGCCGCCGTCGTCCTCGACGCGACCGGGGTGCGGGACGTCGAGACGCTCGCCGAGGTACACGCCGCGCTGCACCCCGTCGTCCGGTCCGTCGCCGCGAGCGGGCGAATCGTCCTGCTGGGCACGCCACTTGACGCCGGTGACCACCAACAGGCCGCCGTGCAGCAGGCGTTGGAGGGGTTCACCCGGTCGCTGGGCAAGGAGATCGGGCGGGGGCGGACGGTGAACCTGGTGCGCGTGCGCGACGCCGGGGGCGCCGAGTCGACGCTGCGGTTCCTGCTCTCGCCCAGGTCGGCGTACGTCAGCGGACAGGTCGTCGAGGTGGGCGGCGGCCCGGCGTACACCGGGGACTGGGAGCGGCCCCTCGCGGGCCGGACCGCGCTGGTCACCGGGGGTGCGCGCGGTATCGGCGCGGCCGTCGCCGAGACGCTGGCCAGGGACGGCGCGGACGTCGTCGTCCTCGACGTGCCGCAGGCCGAGGCGGACGCGCGGCTGCTCGCGGAGCGGATCGGCGGGCGGGCACTGGCGCTGGACATCACGGCGGCCGACGCCGGGGAGCGCATCGCCGCCGAACTCCCGGACGGTCTGGACGTGTTGATCCACAACGCCGGGATCACCCGTGACCGGCGGCTGGTCAACATGCCTGCTGAGCGGTGGAGTTCGGTGCTGGACGTCAACCTCGCGAGCGTGCTGCGGACCACCGACGCGCTGTTCGCCAAGGGGACGCTGCGGCCGGGCGGGCGGATCGTCGCGACCGCGTCCATCGCCGGGCTCGCGGGGAACGCCGGACAGACCAACTACGGTGCGAGCAAGGCCGGGATCGCCGGCTGGGTACGGGCGCTCGCGCCGCGCGCGGCCGACGAACACGGGGTGACGGTGAACGCCGTCGCGCCCGGGTTCATCGAGACGAAGATGACCGCCGCCGTGCCGCTGTTCATCCGCGAGGCCGGGCGGCGGATGAACTCCCTTGCGCAGGGCGGGATTCCGGCCGACGTCGCCGAGACGACCGCGTGGCTCGCGCACCCGGCGTCCGGGGCGGTCAACGGGCAGGTCGTGCGGGTGTGCGGTCAGAGTCTGCTGGGGGCCTGATGGCCACGACGACGCTGGGGGCCGTGCCGTCGCTCGTCCCGCTGTTCGTCCGGGGCGCGCTCCTCTCGCCGCTCAAACGGCCGCGCCCCGACGCCGAGTTCACGCGGGAGCGGGTCGTCGTCCCCGGGCTGCGGATCGATCTCGCGCGGCTGTCGGCGTACGAACGCGTCTGCGGGTTCGCCACCGGGGACGACTCGTTGCCGGTGACCTATCCGCACGTCCTCGGATTCCCGCTGGCCATGCGGCTGTTGAGCGCGCGGAGTTTTCCGCTGCCGCTGCTCGGGCTGGTCCACACGTCCATCGAGGTCAGCCGGTACGGGACGCTCGCGGCGACCGGGGTGTACGAACTCGCCGTGCACGTCGAGGGGTTGGCGCCGCACCGGCGGGGGACGGAAGCGACGGTCGTCACCGAGCTGCGCGATGCGGGGGAGGTCGTGTGGGAGTCGCGGAGCACGTATCTCGCGCGGCACCGGGTGACGGGCGCTACGGACTCTACGGGCGCTGCGGGCTCTATAGGCGCTGCGGGCAAGGGAGTTGAGGAGACTCCGGACGGGCTTCCGCTGCCCGTGCTCGACGAGTGGCGGCTCGCCGGGGACGTCGGGCGGCGGTACGCGGCGGCCTCAGGGGACCGCAACCCCATTCACCTCTACGCCCTCACCGCGCGGCTGTTCGGGTTTCCGCGGGCCATCGCACACGGCATGTGGACCGTGGCCCGCTGCCTCGCCGCGCACGGCACACCGCCGGCCGTGCGGGTGCGCGCGGAGTTCCGGACGCCGGTGCTGCTGCCGTCCGCCGTGGCGTTCGCCTCGGACGGGGCCAGGTTCGAGCTGCGGGAGCGGGCGCGGGGCGACGGGGAGGCGGGGCGGGTGCATGTGGGCGGGCGGGTGGACGCGCTGACCGGACGTCCGTGAGGCGAAACCCGCCGCGACAGCGGGCGCCCGGCGTCTACTCCGGCGCCGACCAAGTGCGGTTGCCCGCCATCAAGTTGGACAGGCCCGACCAGGCGAAGTTCATCAGGGTCGTCACCGCTTCGCGGGCCGTGACGCCCTCGGTGGCGTTGGCCCAGTCGGCAAGGGACTCGGCGGCGCCGACCAACGCCTCGGCCAGACCGGCGACTTCACGCTCGGGAAGGTCGGGGTCGCGGTGCGCGGCGCGGGCGGCGGCGACGATGAGGCCGGTGACGAAGGCGACGATCTCCTCGCGCATCGCGGCGACTTCACGGGCGAACCGCTCGCCGTGGGTGCGGGCCTGGAGGTGGAGAACCGACCAGGCGTCCGGGTGTTCGGCGGTGTGGACGAAGAACGCCCGCAGCCCGTCCCAGAGTTGGCGGTCGGCGGGGAGGTCGGTGGAGATCGCGGAGCGGATCGCGGCGACGAGGGCGGCGGCCTCGCGCCGGATGCACGCGGTGAAGAGGTCGTCCTTCGAGTTGAGGTACAGGTACACCAACGGCTTGGAGACGCCCGCGAGTTCGGCTATCTCGTCCATCGACGCGGCCATGTAGCCCCGGCGTCCGAAGGTCCGCACGGCGGCGTCCAGCATCTGCTGCTCACGGACCGCGCGCGGCATCCGCTTGGTCTTCACGGCACCCATGAGCCAAGGTTAGGGCCTGTCCGGCGGTTCAACTCCCCCGCAGGCCCCACTGCTCGGCCGGTCAGGACGCCTGGCCCTGCACGCGGGACGCCGACCCGTCGCCCCCGGTGCCCTCGGCGTCCTCCTGGGAGCGGCTGGCCTCCAGGTTGGCCTTCATCCGGTCCACCCGGGCGACGACGTTCTCGGAGGCGCGGTCGCGCTCGCCGCGCAGCACCACGAAGCTGATCGGCGCCGAGACCACCAGCGCGAGCAGCACGATCCACATGCCGTTGGAGTCGCCGAAGCCGCGCGGGACGATCCCGGAATAGACGAGACCCCAGACGACCACGAGGCAGCCCACGAAGATCCCGAGGCGCATCAGCGTGTAGCGGAGCATCTCAATCCACACTTCCGTGTCGAACGGTCGGACACCCCAAAAGGGGCACCCTCCAGTGAAGCACGCCGGGCAGGCGATCTTCGACGGGGGTCGCAGGAGCCGCGGACGGGGTCACAGGAGCGGCAGCAGCATGACGATGTCGTCCCTGTCGTCCCCGGGAGCTACCCGGATCGCGTCGGGTATGCGGCCGACCTCCTTGTACCCGTACGACCCGTAGAACCGTTCCAGGCCGAGCCCGCCCCGGCAGGTCAGGCGGATGGCCTCGATGCCGTCGAGGGAGCGGGCGGCGGACTCGGCGGCGGCGAGCAGGTCGTGGCCGTAGCCCTTGCCCTGGTGGCCGGGGTGGACCATCACCGTGTAGAGCCACAGCCAGTGCGTCATCAGCCGGTGGGTGTTCAGGGCCAGGAAGGCGGTCGCGGCGACCTTGCCCGCCTCGTCGTGCCCGACCAGCAGCCGCACCCGGCCCTCGGCCATGTCCGCGAGGTGCTTCAGCAGGGCGGGGCGGACGGTCTCCCGGTCGACCGGGGCGACGAAGCCGACGGCACCGCCCGCGTTGGAGACGTCCGTCCAGAGGTCGAGGATGCCGTCGTGGAGGTCGGGGGTGACATCGGGGTCGAACGTAAAAGTAAGGGCCACGGAGGGATCGTAGCCCTTACTCCGTAGCCCTTGCTCCGCAGCCCTTGGGTAGCAGGCGGGTCACACCCGCATCGGCTGCGGGGACTCCCGGCGCAGCGGGTCCGGGCCGTCGTGCTCGCGGATGATCTCGTAGCGCGTGTTGCGCTCGACCGGGCGGAAACCGGCGTCGCGGATCAGGTCGAGGAGGTCGTCGCGGGTCAGCTTGTTCGGGGTGCCGTAGTTGTCGGCGTCGTGGGTGATCTTGTACTCGACGACCGAGCCGTCCATGTCGTCCGCGCCGTGCTGGAGGGCGAGTTGGGCGGTCTGGACGCCGTGCATCACCCAGAAGACCTTGACGTGGGGGACGTTGTCGAACAGGAGGCGGGAGACCGCGAACGTCTTCAGGGACTCGGCGCCGGTCGCCATCCGGGTGCGCTCCTGGAGGCGGTTGCGGACCTTGCCGTCCTTCATGTCGACGAAGTCGTGCTGGTAGCGCAGCGGGATGAAGACCTGGAACCCGCCGGTCTCGTCCTGGAGTTCACGCAGCCGCAGCACGTGGTCGACGCGGTGGCGGGGCTCCTCGATGTGCCCGTACAGCATGGTGCACGGGGTCTTGAGGCCCTTCTCGTGCGCCAGCCGGTGGATGCGCGACCAGTCCTCCCAGTGGGTGCGGTGGTCGACGATGTGCTGCCTGACCTCCCAGTCGAAGATCTCCGCGCCGCCGCCGGTCAGCGACTCCAGGCCGGCGTCGATGAGTTCGTCCAGGATCTCGGAGGCGGACAGGCCGGAGATCGTCTCGAAGTGGTGGATCTCCGTCGCCGTGAACGCCTTCAGGGAGACGCCGGGCAGGGCGGCCTTCAGCTCGCGCAGCGAGCGGGGGTAGTACCTCCAGGGGAGGTTGGGGTGCAGGCCGTTGACGATGTGGAGCTCGGTCAGGTTCTCCGACTCCATCTCCTTCGCCAGCCGGACGGCCTCCTCGATGCGCATCGTGTACGCGTCCTTCTCGCCCGGCTTGCGCTGGAACGAGCAGTACGCGCACGACGCCGTGCACACGTTGGTCATGTTGAGGTGGCGGTTGACGTTGAAGTGGACGACGTCACCGTTCTTGCGGGTACGCACCTCGTGCGCGAGGCCGCCGAGCCAGGCCAAGTCGTCCGACGCGTACAGCGCGACGCCGTCCTCGCGGGTCAGCCGCTCGCCGGAGCGGACCTTCTCCTCCAGCTCGCGCTTGAGCCCGACGTCCATGCCTACACCTTTCGTACGACAGCTTCCCCAAAGGTACTCCCCCGCACGTCAGGGGAGCGGCGGGCCCGTAGGACCCGTAATACCCCCGGCCCTCCCCCGGGCCCGGTCGGCCTAGACCTCCTCGGGGAGGCCCCCCACCCGGTTCTCCCACTTCGTCGACAGGACGATGGTCGTACGGGTACGGGAGACGCCCTTCGTGCCGGAGAGGCGGCGGATGATGCGCTCCAGGCCGTCGACGTCGCTCGCGCGGACCTTGAGCATGAACGAGTCGTCGCCGGCGATGAACCAGCAGTCCTCGATCTCGCCGAAGTCCTTCAGGCGCCGGGCGACGTCCTCGTGGTCGGCGGCGTCCGAGAGGGAGATGCCGATGAGGGCGGTGACGCCGAGGCCGAGGGAGGCGGCGTTGACCGTCGCCCGGTAGCCGGTGATGACGCCGGCCGCCTCCAGCCGGTTGATGCGGTCGGTGACGCTGGGTCCCGACAGGCCGACGAGGCGTCCCAGCTCCGCGTAGGAGGCCCGGCCGTTCTCCCTCAGGGCCTGGATGAGCTGCCTGTCCACCGCGTCCATGCGATTCGCGCCTTCCGATGAGAGATCCGTTCGCGCTCGACGGATCTGCGAGGTTCCTGAAAAGTGCCGGTCGGGGTGCGGAGGCTCCCCCAAGAAGCTCCGCTGCCCCCTTGTGCCGGGGCCGGCATCCCGTACATCCCGTAGTACTCGGGTAGCCCCTAGGGGGCGTACGTGCTGCGCGCGGGCGGCGCTCAGTCGGCGCGGGTGCCTCCGCCTCCGCCGAGTTCGCCCTTCCAGCGGCGGTAGAGGCCGTGGGGCACGCCGGCCGAGTCCAGCACCCGGCCGGCCACGAAGTCGACCAGGTCCTGGATGTGGGTGGCGCCGGCGTAGAAGGCGGGCGAGGTGGGGACCACGCTCGCGCCGGCGTCGTCCAGAGTGACCAGGTGGCGCAGGGTCTGGCCGTTCAGCGGGGTCTCCCTGACGGCGACGACCAGCGGGCGGCGCTCCTTGAGGACGACGCTCGCGGCACGCTGGAGGAGGTCCTTGGACAGGCCGAGGGCGACGCCCGCGACGCACGCCGTGGAGGCCGGCACGATGATCATCCCCCGGCTGGGGTACGACCCCGAGGACGGGCCCGCGGCCAGGTCGCCGGCGGGCCAGTGCCGTACGCCGCTCAGGTCGACGTCGTAACTCCCCGGTTTGCCGTCGGCACCCCTCGCGAGCCATTCCGTCAGGTCCTCGCGCCAGTGCGCGTCCCGGAACGAGATCCCCGTCTCGTCCAGCAGGGTGAGCCGCGAGGCCCGGCTGACCACGAGGTCCACGCTCTCGCCCGCTGCCAGCAGCGCGCGCAGGACAGCGCCGGCATACGGCGTCCCCGACGCCCCCGACACCCCCACGATCCAAGGCACGCGCTGCGTTTCTCCTGCGTTCACACCTTGAGCGTACCGGCGGGCACGACGAGGCTCAGGACCGGCCGGGCGCCTCGCGGTCGACGGGGAGGGCGCCGGTCGGAATCGTCAACTTGCCCAGCGGGGTGTCCACGACCAGCTCAGGACCGTACGGGACGGTGTCCCGGCCCCGGTATCCGTCCGGACCGGGGTTCCACATCGTCACCACGTGCCCCTGGAGGGGGTCGAAGAGGAGGTAGTTGGCGATGCCCCGGGAGGCGTACTTCCTGGGTTTGGTGTCGTAGTCCCGGCGGACGCTGCCCTTGGCGACGACCTCGACGGCCAGGGCGATCAGCTCGGGCGGGTAGGCGAGGTGGTTCCCGGCGATCTCGGCCGTGGGGATGGCCGCCAGGTCGGGGCAGAACTCGTTGTCGTCGTCGAAGGGGAAGGCGACGCGGCTGACGAGGCCCCACCCGGTCGTGAGCTGGGGCTCCAGTGCGACCCATACCTTCCGGGTAGTACTCCTGTGGTACGGGGTGACCGGTGTGGCCGTCACCGTGCCCTCGACGATCTCTGTCAGACACCCGGGGAACGCGTCCTCGAAGCGGGCGAGTCGGGGGTGCGGGTGGCTCATGGCAACCGCATCCTGCTCAGACCGTCAGTCCCCGGACCGCCAGGTCCAGCAGGGCGCAGGCGAACAGGGCGATGCCGATGAAGCCGTTGACCGAGAAGAAGGCGCGGTTGAGGCGGGAGAGGTCGTGGGGGCGGACGATGGTGTGTTCGTAGCCGAAGGCGGCGGCGACGACGAGGAGGCCGAGCCAGAAGAACGCGCCCGCGTCGGTGGCCAGGGCGTACCAGGCGAGGAGGGCCGTGGTGAGGACGTGGCAGACGCGGGCGGCCCAGATCGCGGCGGGGACGCCGAACCGGGCGGGGACGGAGAGGACGCCGGTCTCGCGGTCGGTGTCGATGTCCTGGCAGGCGTAGATCAGGTCGAACCCGCCGATCCAGATCCCGACGGCCAGCCCCAGGATCACCGCGTCCCACGACCACTCGCCGGTGATCGCGAGCCACCCGCCGACGGGCCCCATCGCCTGGGCGAGCCCGAGGATGGCCTGCGGGTAGTTCGTAAACCTTTTGCCGTACGGGTACACCACCATCGGGATGACGGCGACGGGCGCGAGCGCCAGGCACAGCGGGTTGAGCAGCGCCGCCGAACCGAGGAAGATCACGACGGCGATGAGGGCGCCGGTCCACGCGTGCCGCACCGACACCGCGCCCGTCACCAGCTCACGCTGGGCCGTACGGGGATTACGCGCGTCGATCTCACGGTCGATGATCCGGTTGACGGCCATCGCGAACGTCCGCAGACCGACCATGCACACGGTGACGAGCAGGAGCCGGCCCCAGTGCATGTTCCGGTCGAGCTGGAACATCGCGGTGAGGGCGGCGATGTACGCGAAGGGCAGCGCGAAGATCGAGTGCTCGATCATGACGAGGCGCAGGAAGGCCCGGGTACGCCCTGGCTGGGGCACCGCGGCGGCGGAAGCGCTCACAGCCCGTACCCCGCATCCCCCTGGGGAGCTACCACCCCGTAGTACTCCGGCGAGACCCTCACAGCCCGTACTCCTTCCAGCGCCGGTCGACCTTCGCCGCCGTCTCCGGGTCCGACAGGACCATCTCCGGCCAGCCGCCGTCGCGGGTGTACCCCTCCTCGGGCAGCTTCTTCGTGGCGTCGATCCCGGCCTTGCCGCCCCAGAACTGCTGGTAGGAGGCGTGGTCGAGGTGATCGACCGGCCCCTCGACGACGGTGAGGTCGCGCGCGTAGTCCGTGTTGCCGAGGGCGCGCCAGGCGACTTCGTGCAGGTCATGGACGTCGCAGTCGGAGTCGACGACCACGATCAGCTTCGTCAGGGACATCATGTGGGCGCCCCAGATCGCGTGCATCACCTTCTGCGCGTGCTTGGGATACTTCTTGTCGATGGAGATGATCGCGCAGTTGTGGAAACCGCCCGCCTCGGGCAGGTGGTAGTCCACGATGTCCGGGACGATGATCTTCAGCAGCGGCAGGAAGAACCGCTCCGTCGCCCGCCCGAGCGGCCCGTCCTCCGTGGGGGGCCGGCCGACGACGATGGACTGGAGCAGCGGCCGCTTGCGCATCGTCACGCAGTCGATCGTCAGCGCGGGGAACGGCTCCTGCGGGGTGTAGAACCCGGTGTGGTCCCCGAAGGGTCCCTCGGGAAGCATCTCGCCGGGCTCCAGCCAGCCCTCGAGTACTACCTCCGCGTTGGCGGGCACCTGGAGGGGGACGGTCTTGCAGTCGACCATCTCGATCCGCCTGCCCGCGATGAACCCGGCGAACAGGTACTCGTCGATGTCACCCGGCAGGGGGGCGGTGGAGGCGTACGTCACGGCGGGCGGGCAGCCGAAGGCGATGGCGACCGGCAGCCGCTCACCCTTACGGGCGGCGACCTGGTAGTGGTTGCGGCTGTCCTTGTGGATCTGCCAGTGCATGCCGATGGTGCGCTTGTCGTGGCGCTGGAGGCGGTAGAGACCGAGGTTGCGGATCCCGGTCTCCGGGTCCTTCGTGTGGGTCAGGCCCAGGTTGAAGAAGGAGCCGCCGTCCTGCGGCCAGGTGAAGAGCGCGGGAAGCTGCTCCAGGTCCACCTCTTCACCCTGGAGTACTACCTCCTGGACGGGGGCCTCCTTGACCTTCTTGGGCGGTACGTGGGTCATCGCGCCGAGCTTGCCGAAGGCTTCGCGGACGCCGATGAAGCCGTGCGGCAGCTCGGGGCGGAGCAGGCCGCCGATCTTCCCGGAGATCTCCCCGTACGACTTGAGGCCGAGGGCCTTGAGGAGGCGGCGGTCGGTGCCGAAGACGTTCATGGCCAGCGGCATCGCCGAGCCCTTCACGTTCTCGAAGAGGAGCGCGGGGCCGCCGGCCTTCTGGACGCGGTCGACGATCTCCCCGACCTCCAGATAGGGGTCGACCTCGGCTTTCACGCGCTTGAGGTCGCCCTCGCGTTCCAGGGCCCTGAGCAGGGAGCGAAGATCGTCGTAAGCCATGCGTCCCAGTATCGCCGAGGCACGTTCGGGACCCGCGCACGGGCCCGGGTCGTACCCGTAGTACCGGGCGGGGTGTGGCCGCGGTGACGGCGGTGTCGTACCCGTAGTACCGGGCGGGCCCAGCTCGTAGGCCCCGTAATACCTTTGGGTGTGCCCGCCCCCTGCGCCGGATTTTCACCAACCGTTACCCTGGCCCCGTCACCGGGGTCACCGGGCCCCGACGCCGCTTCCTGGGGGAACCCGCCCGATGCTCAGACTGCTGTTGTTCCTGGTTCCGCTGGCGCTGATGATCTTCGCGTTCATCGACTGCCTGAACACGCCCGAGGACGAGGTGCGGCATCTACCCAAGGTCGCCTGGGTCTTCATCATCCTGCTGTTCCCGCTGGCCGGCTCGATCGCGTGGCTCGTGACGGGCAAGGTGCGCACACCGCCGACGGGCGGCCGCACCCCCTCCGAGTGGCACCGCGATCACCGCACCACCTGGGTCGCACCCGACGACAACCCCGAGTTCCTGAACTCCCTCAAGGAGGAGAACAAGAAGGACGAGGCGCTGCTGAAGGAGTGGGAGGCCGATCTGCGGCGCCGCGAACAGGAGTTGAAGGGCAAGGAGAGCAAGGAGCGCAAGGAGACGGACGAGGAGCCGAAGAAGGACGGCGACTGAGCGGACCCGGACCCTGACGCGGACGCCGGCGGCGCGCGGCCGGGGCGTTGTCGGTGGTCGGTGGGAGGCTCGGGCGCATGGCACACACGACCGCTCCCGACCCGAAGGCCGACCTCCTGCGGTACTTGCAGGAGGCCCGCGACTCCCTGCTCTGGAAGCTCGAAGGGCTCTCCGAGTACGACGCCCGCCGCCCCCTCACCCCGACCGGCACCAACCTGCTCGGTCTGGTCAAGCACTGCGCCGGCATCGAACTCGGCTATTTCGGCGACACGTTCGGCCGCCCGTACTACCCGCAGGACCCGCCGCCCTGGTGGTACACCCGCGACCCCGAGATGAACGCCGACATGTGGGCCACGGCCGACGAGTCCCGCGCCGACATCGTCACCCTCTACCGCCGGGCCTGGGCCCACACCGGCGAGACCGTCGCCGCGCTCCCCCTCGACGCCGTCGGCCACGTCCCCTGGTGGCCCGAGGAACGCCGCGCCACCACCCTCCACCACCTCCTCACCCGCGTCTGCGCCGACACCAGCCGCCACGCGGGCCACGCCGACATCGTCCGCGAACTCCTCGACGGAACCACCGGCGAACTGCCGGACAAGTCCAACGTCCCGGAGGGCGAGCCGAGTTGGTGGGAGGAGTACCGGGAACGACTGGAGCGGACGGCGCGGGAGGCCGACCGGGGCTGAGCACCCGCCGCGCGGGGCCACCGACTTGGAGGCCCCACCGGGAAACGCTCCCCTCACCCCGTCCACAACCCCCCACCCCCTAGGCTGATGCCTCGGCAATACCCAAGGGGCACGGGGAACTTCGGGAAGGGCGTCCGTACATGCCGCCGAGCAGTGGGGAAACGGGGTCGGGGGTGTCCATCGGCGGGTACGCGCTCGTCGACCGGCTCGGCAGTGGGGGGATGGGGGTCGTGCACCTGGCGCGCTCGGCGTCGGGGCGGCAGGTGGCGGTGAAGGTCGTGCACGCGCAGTACGCGATGGACGACGAGTTCAGGGCGAGGTTCCGGCAGGAGGTCGCGGCGGCGCGGCGGGTGAGCGGGGCGTTCACGGCGCCGGTGGTGGACGCGGATCCGGACGCCGAGGTGCCGTGGATGGCGACGCTGTACGTGCCGGGGCGCACGCTCTCCGAGGTAGTCGCCGAGCAAGGTCCGCTCGCCGGGCGGGAGTTGAGGGTGCTGGCGCTCGGGCTGACCGAGGCGCTGCGGGACATCCACCGGGCCGGGGTGGTACACCGGGACCTGAAGCCGAGCAACGTCCTGCTGGCCGAGGACGGGCCGCGCGTCATCGACTTCGGCATCTCGCGCGCCGCCGACAACCAGACGCTCACCATCACGGGCCGCCTGATGGGCACCCCGCCCTTCATGTCCCCGGAGCAGTTCACCTCGCCGCGCGAGGTCACCGCAGCCTCGGACGTGTTCTCGCTGGGCTCGCTGCTGGTGTACGCGGCGACGGGGACACGCCCCTTCGACGGCGAGAGCCCGTACTTGACGGTGTATCAAGTGATGCACGAGGAACCGACGTTGGACGGCGTCGCCGAGCCGTTGCGCGGGATCGTCGAGCAGTGCCTGAACAAGGAGCCGGAGCTGCGGCCCCGACTCGACGAGCTCCAGCGGCTGTTCACGACGCTGCCGGACGAGCCCGCCGTCGCGCCGGCTCCGCCGCCGGGGGACGCGACCGAGCCCGTGGGGGTCGCGTACGACGCGGAAACGCAAGCGGTCGGGGCGGACCGGCGCACGGGAAGAAAGCTCAAGTGGCCTGGCGGACGCGGGCAGTTGGACCGACTCAAGGGGCTGGCACCGGCCGTACTCCGGCTGAGACCGGGCCTGCCCGTCGGCCGTCTCCCGCGCCGGATCCCGCGTCGCCTCGCGTTCACCGTGGCCGTCGGGGTCGTGAGCCTGTCGGCCGTCGTGTGGGGCGTGAGCGTGAACGACAACGCGCCCTCGGACACGTCCGATGTGTCCAAGGCTCCCCAACTGTCGCTGCCCGATGGCTGGTCGCCCTGGCGGACGAACCTCACGCAGACCGTGCCCGCCGCCGCCCAGGACCGGATGTCCTCGCTCGACACCCACGGCTGCGTCCCCGACGAGACCGCCGTGTACTGCACGGGCAGCGGTTTCACGGTGGCCCGGCTGGACGGCGGGACCGGGCGCGTGACCTGGCGGTTCGGCCCGAGCCCGCAGGCCGCCCGGCCGCTCGGCGTACGGGACGGGCTCGTGTACGTGTACGAGAACCCGGACGTCGGGGACACGGCCGACAAGAGCGCCGCCGACGGAGTCTCCGGGTCCGACGCCCCGCAGTGGCAGTTGACCGCGCTCGACACGAAGACCGGTGAGCGGCGCTGGAGCCGTTCCGCCGACGCGACCGAGCCCGCCGCCCTGTTCGACGGCGGGCTGCTCGCGCTCTCGCCCGACCACGGCGAGCTGATCGGGATCGACGCGAGGACGGGCAAGGACCTGTGGCGGGCCGGCACGAAGTCGACGTCCGGGTCGCGGTGTACCCCGCTGGGGCTACGGGGTGTCCCCTACGGGCTGTGCCGGGACCAGGACGACCCCGCCAAGGGGAGGTGGAGCCTGCTGCGGGTCGGCGAGGACGGTTCGCGTGAGCTGGCCACCCTGCCCGCGGGGGTCGTCCCCCTGGGGGTGCTCGAAGGGCAGCCCCTGTTCGCGGAGCCGAAGGACGCGGAGCCGCAGTCGCTCGGCGGGCTCGACGAGGCGTACACGGCGCTGCTCCGGATGGACCCGGCGAGCGGGGTCGTCGTGCGGACGCCGCTCATCGAGGTCGTGCGCGGGGCGGCCACGCTCATCGGCTCGACCGTGTATTTCATCCGGCCGGACGGAACCGCGACGGCCGTCACCGCGAGCGACGGGGCGTTGCAGTGGCAGGCCGACACGCAGGTAGAGAACCTGTCGAAGCCGGTGTGGTCGGAGACGGCCGGCACGCTCCTGCTCGCCAACCGGTACGGGCGGCTGCTCTCGCTCGACGCCATCGACGGGTCCGCGATGTGGACGACGGACAAGGTGCAGGATCCGGCCGGGGAGCCGGAGAACGTCGTGCCGAGTCTGGTGCTGGTCGGCGACGCGATCGTGGCGGTGACGGGGGACACGGCGTTCTCCCTCAACCCGCTGACCCCTGAGCTGGGGGCCGACCCCGAGCTGGCCCAGGGGGACTCGGGGGTTAGCTCTTAGGTAGCCCGGTACCTCGTGGGTAGCTCCGAGGTCGCCCGGCACTTCGGGGGTAGCTCTTAGGTAGCCCGGTACCTCGCGGCTAACCCTGAGGTCGCCCGGCACTTCGGGGCTACCCCTGAGGTCGCCCGGTACCTCGGGCCTAGCTCCTGAGAGTGACGTACCCCGGCCCGTTGTAGGGCGCCAGGCTCAGCACCCGCTCCGGCGTGCGCAGCACGTCGTCCCCCGCGAAGAGTGCCCGTACCTCGGCGAACGGGACCTCGTCGCCCGCGAGGAGTGCCGCCGCGCGGTCGTACACCGCCCGCGCGGCGTCGTCGAGGGTCTGCTCCTGGTCGTACTCCGTGTGGTCCGCGCCCCAGACGTCCCACAGCAGGGTCTCGGTCCGGTTGAGGGCGGCGAGGTCGAGGCGGACGTTGCCGGCGACGAAGCGTTCGCCCCAGAGGGGGCCCTCGTGGGGTGGGTGGAGGCCGAACGTCCTTGGATCGGCGGCCTGTTCGCGGATCATGCGCCAGGCTCTGCCGGCCGTGAGGAAGCGGGTGCGGGGGACGTCCATCGGGTCGAAGCCGGCGTTCCAGTGGCGGGTGACGGCGGGGTCGGCGAGCTGGGGATCCGCGAGGAGCCAGCGTTCGGTGCGGGCGTCCCAGTACTCGGTGACGACGTGGTCGCAGTGGAAGCCGTCCGTGCCGAAGTAGTCGGCGAAGCCGGAGCGGATGCGGGCGGGGGTGCCGGTGTGGCGGAGGAAGGAACAGTGCAGGAGGGCGAAGTCGCGGCAGACGCCGACGAAGCGGTCCGCCGGGGCGCGGGGTTTATCGAGGGGGGCGGTGGAACGGGCGGCGAGAATTTCCAGGATGCCGTCCACATAGCGGGTTTCGGCGTCGTCGTGGAGGCGGGGCGAGGGGATTTCGTAGGCGAAGAGGGGGCCTTCGCAGCGGTGGATGAGCAGGTCCCGCACCATACGGGCCAGGCGGGCGGGGTCAGCGGGAAGGTCCGCGTAGAGGTGGGCCCGGTCTCCCGGGCTGCTGTAAGGGCTCTGGGCGAGGTAGTGGGCCAGGGACATCGGGATTCTCCTCCCGTACGGGCGCGCCGGAATTCCGCCGCGCGGCGAAATAGGCCACCTATTCGAATCGCGGGGCGACGCGTCACACCGTGTCAAAATTCGCCGCCAAATGTCCAGAGCGGGAACGTCTCCTTCTTTCGCGGGCAATTTCCGAGACTTCCTTCGCGCGGAAAGGTGCGGGGCGTACGGTCCGAGTCGACGTCAGGACGAGCGGGAGGGCGGCCGTGGGCCTCGATCTGAGCAGCGCGTGGGACGACGAGAGCTGGAGCGCCGAGGAGGAGTCGGACTCCGTCCGGCTCATGGGGATCCTCCCGGACATCTCCCGGATCACCCTCGAACTCTTCCGCCACACGGTCGGCCTCTTCCCCGAGGAACGCGTCGCCGCCCGCGCGGCACGTGTCACCGACCTGGTCCTCAAGGAGTACGGGTCCGACGGCCTACGCCTCCTCTCCGTCAACCTTGCGACCCTTGCGACCGTCCACATCGAACACAACGCCGTCCTCACCCGCCGCCCCCTCCACTCCCTCCTCGACGAACTCGCCCAGACCCAACAGGAGATCCCGGAGTTCCGCCGCGACACGGACGACTGACCCACGCCGTCCGACGACGCCGGCACCCGGGCCAGGGCGGGCGAGGCGGCGGTGAGCAACACGCACCGGCGCCGCGCGAGCGGGCAGACGCGCAGGCGGGGGGGACGTCCCACCGCGCCCCGACCCCACCGCGCCCCCGATCCCACCGCACCCCGACCCCACCGAGACCGCACCCCACCGCGCGGGATCGCCGCCCCTAACGGCCGATGCGGTCCGCCGGACGGTGTGACCATGCAGGGTCGACGCCCCCACCCCGAGCCCACCCCGAGCCGAAGCCGCGCCTACCGACGGCCTGCCACCCCGGCCACGGCGTGGGCTGCCCACCGGCACCGGCACCGGCCCCCGACGCGATGCACCCGCGCCGGGCGCCGGGCGCCGCCCCAGCGGGCCGACCTGCCGAGCCACTGGCTCCACGCCGGCACACCCCCACCGGAACGTGACCTCGCGCCCCCCGCTGCCCGGCCGCCCCGCCACCCCGGCGCGATGACGCCGGCGTGAGGCCGAGCAGGCGCGCCGGCAAACAGGGGCAGGGACAACCCGGCCCGCCCGCTCACACACCGGGCACCACTCGAACAACCGGCTCGCCATCCCCGTCCCCGAACCCGTCCCCGAACCCGTCCCCGTCCCCGAACCCATCCCCGTCTACATCTCGCCCCTCCGCGCGCCCCACCCCTGGACACCCGCCACCCCCTACCCCTAGTACTCAAGATGAACACCCCGTAACCCCACCCCCACTCCCCGTACCCCCGGCGACAAAACTTGTACGGGTCCTTTTCTTGAATCGTTCGCCTTTATGGGGTTAGGTTGGGGGCATGACCGGAACCGGAACCCCCACCCCTGCCGAGGAGCTGCGTGGTGTCGGCCTGCGGGTGACGGCCGCGAGGGTCGCGCTGCTCGATACGGTCCGTACCGGAGATCACCTGGGTGTGGACGCGATCGCCGCAGGCGTGCGCGAGCGCGTGGGACACGTTTCGGTCCAGGCCGTGTACGAGGCGCTGCACGCGCTCACCGCGGCCGGCCTCATCCGACGTATCGAGCCGGCCGGCAGCCCCGCCCGGTTCGAGGGCCGCGTCGGCGACAACCACCACCACCTCATATGCAGGACGTGTGGAACTGTCGTCGACGTGGACTGCGCAGTGGGCCACGCCCCCTGCCTGACCGCCGCCGACGACCACGGCTTCACGATCGACGAGGCCGAGGTCGTCTACTGGGGCCTGTGCCCCGCCTGTTCCACCCCCCGCGCTGCCTGAGCGCAGACCGTTCGCTCAGTCCTCGAAAGGAACCCCATGTCCGAGAACGCCGAAGAAGCAAAGTGCCCGGTGGCGCACGGCGGCCGAGCCCCGCACCCCACGCAGGGCGGCGGCAACCGCCAGTGGTGGCCGGACCGGCTGAACCTGAAGATCCTGGCCAAGAACCCGGCCGTGGCGAACCCGCTCGGTGAGGAGTTCGACTACGCCGAGGCGTTCAAGGCCCTGGACCTGCCGGCCGTGAAGCGGGACATCGAGGAGGTGCTGACCACCTCGCAGGACTGGTGGCCCGCCGACTTCGGCCACTACGGCCCGTTCATGGTCCGCATGGCGTGGCACTCCGCCGGCACCTACCGCATCAGCGACGGCCGTGGCGGCGCCGGCGCCGGCCAGCAGCGTTTCGCGCCGCTGAACAGCTGGCCGGACAACGCCAACCTGGACAAGGCCCGCCGGCTGCTGTGGCCGGTGAAGAAGAAGTACGGCCAGAGCCTGTCGTGGGCCGACCTGATGATCCTCGCGGGCAACGTGGCGCTGGAGTCGATGGGCTTCACCACGTTCGGCTTCTCCGGCGGGCGAGTTGACGTCTGGGAGTCCGAGGAGGACGTCTACTGGGGCCCCGAGACCACCTGGCTCGACGACCAGCGCTACACCGGCGACCGCCAGCTCGAAGAGCCCCTGGGCGCCGTCCAGATGGGCCTCATCTACGTCAACCCCGAGGGCCCGAACGGCAATCCGGACCCGATCGCGGCGGCCCGCGACATCCGTGAGACGTTCCGCCGCATGGCGATGGACGACGAGGAGACGGTCGCCCTCATCGCCGGCGGTCACACCTTCGGCAAGACCCACGGCGCGGCCTCCGACAGCCACGTCGGCGCCGACCCCGAGGGCGCGTCGATGGAGGAGCAGGGCCTGGGCTGGCGCAACAGCTACGGCACCGGCAAGGGCGCGGACACCATCACGTCGGGCCTGGAGGTCACCTGGACCTCGACGCCTACCAAGTGGTCGAACAATTTCTTCTGGAACCTCTTCAGCTTCGAGTGGGAGCTGACGGAGTCCCCAGCGGGCGCGAAGCAGTGGAAGCCGAAGGGCGGCGCGGGCGAGGGCACGGTCCCCTCGGCCCACGACCCGAACAAGAAGATCGCGCCGAACATGCTCACCACCGACCTGGCGCTGCGCTTCGACCCGGTCTACGAGCAGATCTCCCGCCGTTTCCTGGAGAACCCGGACCAGTTCGCGGACGCGTTCGCCCGCGCCTGGTACAAGCTGACGCACCGTGACATGGGCCCGAAGGTCCTGCACGTCGGCCCCGAGGTCCCCGCCGAGACGCTGATCTGGCAGGACCCGCTGCCCGAGGCCGAGGGCGAGGCCATCGACGCGGCCGACGTCACCGCGCTCAAGGCGAAGATCCTCGCCTCCGACTTGACGGTCACTCAACTCGCCTCCGTGGCCTGGGCGTCGGCGTCCACGTTCCGCGGCAGCGACAAGCGCGGCGGTGCCAACGGCGCCCGTATCCGCCTGGAGCCGCAGCGCAGCTGGGAGGTGAACGAGCCCGACCAGCTCGCGCAGGTCCTGCGTGTCCTGGAGGGCGTGAAGGCCGACTTCGACGCGCAGGGCGCGAAGAAGGTCTCGCTCGCCGACCTGATCGTCCTCGGCGGCGTCGCCGCGGTCGAGAAGGCCGCCAAGGACGGCGGTTACGACCTCGAAGTGCCGTTCACGCCGGGCCGCGTGGACGCGGGCGACGAACACACGGACGCCGAGTCGTTCGCGGCGCTCGAGCCGGTCGCCGACGGTTTCCGCAACTACTACGGCAAGGGCAACCGCCTCCCGGCCGAGTACCTGCTGCTGGACCGCGCGAACCTGCTCACCCTGAGCGCCCCCGAACTGACCGTCCTGGTCGGCGGGTTGCGCGCGCTGGGCGTCTCGCACGGCGACAGCAAGGCCGGTGTCCTCACGGACCGTCCGGGCGTCCTGTCGAACGACTTCTTCGTCAACCTGCTCGACCTGGGCACGGCGTGGAAGGGCACCGACGCCTCGCAGACCGCGTTCGAGGGCCGGGTCGACGGCGAGGTGAAGTGGACGGGGACCCGCGCCGACCTGGTCTTCGGCTCCAACTCCGAGCTGCGCGCGCTGGCCGAGGTGTACGCGAGCGACGACGCGAAGGAGAAGTTCGTCAAGGACTTCGTCGCCGCGTGGGTGAAGGTCGCCGAGCTGGACCGCTTCGACCTGGCGTGAGCCGTTGAGGCCGATCGAGGCCGACTGAGCCCGGGGTCCGTCCACTTGGACGGGCCCCGGGTTTCGTTTGTACGTCAATGTCGCCGACGTCTGTTCCGCACCTCCCTCCCGTCCTTACCCTTGCGTCCAGGACCATCGCTCTGGGGGGAGGCGTGGTGCACGGACAACTGCACGGCCGGGGCGCCCTGTTCGAGGTGGAGCCACCCGGACTGCTGCCCCGGCTGACCGGGCTGCGGCCGTACGAGCACCTGGCCGTCAAGTCCGAACACCCCGGCGTACAGCCGGTGTTGGTGCTGACCGGCGGGCGCGGACTCGGCAAGACGGCGGTGCTGGACGAGATCGAGGCGGCCTACACCGAACGCACCCGCAGGGGCGAGTCACGCAAACGCACCCCGCTGGCCCGGATCGACTGCGAGGACGACCAGTTCGCCGCGCCCCCGCACGACGAGAGCACCGACTCCTGGTCCCCGCTGTGGCAGGCCCTGCTGGTGCTCGCCGAGCAGTTGACCGAACCGGTCCGCGCGGCGGGCCAGTTGACGTTCCCCCGGCTCACGGCGGGGCTGGTCGCGGTGCGGGCCGGCGAGTGGAGCGGCGGCACCGACTCCGAGCGCATCCGGCGCGAGCTGACCCGGCTGCTGCTGCTCAACGAGCACCGCTCCCGCTTCTCGATGGCCGGCCGCTGGGCCGCCCGCGTCGCCGCGAAGGTGATCGCCGCCGCCACCGGCCAGGGCCCGTACGTCGCGGCGGCCGTCGAGGCGACGCTGGAGGCCCTGTCGGACGGCGTGTCCTCGCGCAAGGAACAGCGCCCGTCGGCCTGGTACCGGGCCTATCCGAACGCGGGCGGCAACGCCAAGCGCGGTCTGCTGCTCCTGTCGGGCAACTTCCGCGCCGGCGGCACCTCCCGCGAGCACGCCGAACGCTGGCTGGTGCGCGCCCTGTTGGCCGACCTCGCCGAGGGGTACACCGGCATCGGCTCGCATCTGACGCGGCTGGGCAGACCCGTCGTCCTCCTCGACAACGCGGGCACCGTCCCCGGCCCCGGCCTGCTGGACGCGGTGCTGCGGGACCGCGCGGAGGGCACCGTCGATCCGGCGGTGATCGTGGCGACCGTGCGTGGGAGCGGGGTGCCGCAGGGCGCGCAGCGGCGCGAGCTGTCCGAAGTCGCCCGGGAGCTGCGGCCGTTGCAGGGCTCCCTGCTGGTGGAGCTGCCGCCGCTCTCCCCGGACGACACCCTCCACATCGTCGGCGCGGTCTGCGAGGACTTCGCCTACCCGCCCCAACTCCCGCACGCGATCTACCGGTTGACCGGCGGCAACCCGCTCGGCATCGTCCTCACCGCGACGGCGGCCCGCCAACATCCCTCGCACGCGGGGACGTTGGCCCGGCTGCTGACCCGGCGCCTCCAGCTCGACGAGGAGGACCGGCGCCCGGCGTACGGCGAACTCCTGCGCCGACTGGTCCCGGCGGACCGGCTGGACGAGCTGACGGTTCTCGCGGCGGCCCACGACCACGAGTCGGCCGTCGCGCTCGCCGCCTCCCAACTCCCGGAGGACTTCGGTTCTTCGGGGGTGCGGACCCTGCGGGCGCGGCTCGTCGCGGAGGGGGTCGCGCAGGCGCCGGGGCACTTCGTCGGCGACCGGTTCGTGCGCACCCTGCTGCTCCTGCGGCTGCACCACCACAGCCCCGACCGGGCCAAGTGGCGTGACGTGCACGAGGAGTTGATCCGGCACTACGCGGACGGCCCCGCCGTCTACCGGCTCCACCACGAACTCGCCCTCGGTGACACGGCCGGCGCGGTCGCCGAACTCCGGGACGGCTTCCCCGAGTTGCCGGTCCGTGACTGGCTGGACCGGCTGCGGTTCGTCGCCTCGGCGCCCTGCTTCGGGCCCGAGGACCGGCGGGCGGCGATCGCGCTGGGGCACCGGGACGCCGTCGGCGGGCCGCCGCCGGAGAACGCCGCGTTGCACCTGCGGGTACGGCGGCTGCTGCACGCCGTCTGGCAGGTGAGCGATCCGCTGGTGCTGCCGGATCCACGGGTGTGCGACCGGCTCAGGTTCGAACTGGAACAGCTCTCCGATCTGCGCCCGGACGGGGGCGCGCTGCTGTTCGCGGCGTCCCGGTCGTGGCCCGCGGACGCGCTGGCCGGGCGGCCGCTCGGTCTGCCGAACGACGACGAGGGGGACGTCTGATGCCGAGAAGGCTGCGCGAGTTCTGGTCGATCCGGCTCTACCGGTACGTCACGATCGTGGTCTCGGCCGCGCTGGTCGTCGGGGTGGTGATCGGCGTCCGGGTGCTGCTCGCCGAGGACCGGTCCTGCGCGGACGGCGTCGAACGGCCTCCGGGCAGCTCCGAGTGCGTCGGGGTGACGGCGTCGGCGTACGACTTCGGCCGGCCCCAACTCCGGGACCCCGTACGGGCGATCGCTAGGGAGAACGCGAGCCTGAAGAAGGGGTCGTACGTCACCGTCGCGCTGATGCTGCCGTACACCGCGACCGCGCCGTCCACGCTGCGGGACGTCCAACACGAGCTACAGGGCGCCTACTTGGCGCAGTGGCAGGCCAACCACGCGGCCAACGGTCAGACTCCGGCGATCCGGCTCGTGCTCGCCAACCCCGGTGCGACCAGCGCGCACTGGGACCTGATGGTGGACCGGCTCGACGAGATGACCCGCTCCGAGGACCGGCTGCGGGCCGTCGCCGGGGTCGGGAACAGCACCGAGGCCAACAAGGCGGCCGTGGCCGAGCTGACCGCGCGGGGCATTCCCGTCGTCGGCGCGTCCATCACCGCCGACGACCTCGCCAACGGGCAGCGCGGGCGGGACCCCTTCCCCGGGCTCGCGCGGGTCGCGCCGACCAACACCGACGAGGCGCGGGCACTCGCGTCCTTCGCGAAAGTGGGGGCCGGCAAGGCGATCCTCGTCTACGACAAGCCCGGTGACCCCTACACGCGTACGCTCCAGGACTCCTTCGCCGCGCTGATCAAGGGCTCCCCCTACGAGCCCCAGCCGTTCACGCCGCCCGCCGACCGCAGTCAGGAGGGGACCACCGCGAACACCTTCCGGCAGATCACCCACCTCGTCTGCGACACGACGCCGGGGACGGACACGATCCTCTTCGCCGGGCGCCACATCCAACTGCGGCAGTTCATCAACGCGTTGGGGGGACGAGGCTGCCAGGACCGCAAGTTCACGGTCCTCACCGGCGACGAAGGGTCCTACCTGGAGGGCGACAAGGGGCTCGACCGCACCGCCCTCAGCCGCAACCTCACCGTCCGCTACTCCGCCCTCGCCCACCCCGACGCCTGGACCTCGACTCCCGCCGGAACACCGGGTGGTTCGGCCGCCGACATGAACAACCTCATCGACCTCATCACCCGCGCCGCCCGCGAGCCGATCGGCCCGATCGGTGAAATCGGCCTCGACGACGGCCAGTTGATCATCGGCTACGACGCGATGACCCTCGCCGTCAAAGGCATCCGCGAAGCCACCCCCGAGGGCGGCACCCTCCCTCCCCTCGCCGACGTCGGCCTCCAATGGCCCCAGGTCAAAGGCTCCTTGCGCGTCAGCGGCGCCAGCGGCTGGATCTGCCTCGACGCCCACGGCAACCCCTACGACAAAGCCGTCCCGATCGTCGAACTCACCACCGACGGCGGCAACCGCTTCGTCCGCATCGCCTGGCCGGAAGGGAAACCTCCGGCCAGGGAGTGCCTGCCGCCCTCCTGAGGGGCAGTCCGTACGACAAAGGCCGGTTCCCGTGACCTGGGTCACAGGAACCGGCCTCAGCCGTGAGGTCACACCCCGGCGTACGAGTGCTTGCCGCTCACGAAGATGTTGACGCCGTAGTAGTTGAACAGCCAGCACCCGAAGGCGAGGAGCGCGAGGTACGCGGCCTTGCGCCCCTTCCAGCCGGCGGTCGCGCGGGCGTGCAGGTAGCAGGCGTATCCGACCCAGGTGATGAAGGACCAGGTCTCCTTCGGGTCCCACCCCCAGTACCGCCCCCACGCGTCGCCCGCCCAGATCGCCCCCGCGATGATCGTGAACGTCCACAGCGGGAAGACGGCCGCGTTGACGCGGTACGCGAACTTGTCGAGGGACGCGGACGCCGGCAGCCGGTCGAGCACCGAGTTCGCGAACTTCCCCGGCGTCCCCCCGCCCGCGAGCTTGTTCTCGTAGCTGTCCTTGAAGAGGTACAGGATCGTCGCGACCGCGCCGACGTAGAAGACCGCGCCGCAGAGGATGGCCGTCGAGACGTGGATGTACAGCCAGTACGAGTGCAGCGCGGGGACGAGCTGGTCGCTCGCGGTGTAGAGGACGGTGACGGCGAGACCGAGGTCCAGCAGCACCGTCGTGATGAGGAACAGCCCGAGCCAGCGGACGTTCTTCCGCAGCGCCAGCAGCGTCAGGTACACGCCGACCGCGACCGTCGAGAACGTGATGTTGAACTCGTACATGTTGCCCCACGGCGCCCGCTCGACCGAGGCCGCGCGGGTGATGACGCCGCTCAGCTCGACGAGGAAGGCGAGGACCGTGAGCGAGATCGCGATCCGGCCGTACATGTCGCCCTGCTCGTCACCGCCGTGCGCGCCGGGCCCGTCCGGCACGTCGCGCGCGCCGGAGGCGGAGCGGACGACGACCTGGGGGCGCTCCAGGACGGCGGTCCCGCCGGCCTTGTTGACCGTCACGGCCGGCGCCTTCTTCTTGGCGGCGGCACCGGCGGCCGGGGTGAGCGCGGCGGCCGTGCGGCCGACCTTGCTGCGGCTGCCGAACAGCCACTCGGCGATGTACGCGAAGAAGGCCAGCGTGTAGACGGCCATCGAGGAGTAGATCAGCGTGTTGCTGATGTTGGCGAGGTGTTCGTTGGTCGCGGCGGCGAGTTCCGTCGTGGCGGCGAGAGTCACTTCTCAGACCCTTCGGAAGGGACAGCTTGGGGGTTGGGGGTTTCGTCGGGGTCGGGATCGCTCCCGGATTCAGGGACGACTTCAGAGCTAGGGGATGCCTCAGGGGATACCTCGGAGCCAGGGGATACCTCGGAGCCAGGGGACGCCTCAGGGTCGCCCCCGGCCTCACCCTCGTCCCCGTCCTCCTCCGCCCCCGGATGCCGGTCGTACAGCCGGTCCGCCAGCGCCCCCAGCTCCTCCGGCACCTTCGCCGACTCGCTGCGCCCGAGCCCGCCCATCTCGACGAGCGTCACCCCGTCGGGACCGGTCGAGGTCCGCACCCAGACCCGTCGGCGCTGCACGAAGAGCGACGCGGCGAGACCGAAGATCGCGGCGACGGCCCCGGCCAACGCCCAGCCCCCGCCCGGATCCTGGACGACCTGGAAGTTCGCCCACTCCTTGGTCCCCTCGTAGGTGATCGACCCGGCGCCGTTCGGCAGCGTCATCGACTCACCCGGCGTGAGGTTCTTGCGGAGCTGGTCGCCCTTGGCGTCCTTGAACTCCTTCATGTGGGACTTGTCGAGCTGGTAGACACTCTGCGGGATACCGGAGTTGACGCCGAGGTCACCGTGGTAGCCGACGACGTTCATGATCGGGTTGATCAGCGCGGGGAACGTCGACGCCAGCTCGTTGCCCGGGGTGTACGTCGGCAGGAAGAAGAGCTGGAACCCGAGCTGTTCGGAGGTGCCCTTGGCGTCCCGGTAGCCGTCCATGACCTTGACGACGCCCGAGGAGGTGACGTTGTTGTCGAGCGGCAGCAGCGGGACCGCGTCGCGGTAGACGACCTTGCCCTTGCCGTCGCGGACGGTGATGACGGGCGCGTACCCGTGGGCCGTCAGGTAGACCTTGGCGTCGCCGACCTCCAGCGGGTGGTTGACCTTGACGACGGTCTGCTTGTCCTTGCCGTACGCGCCCTCGCTGTAGGTGAGGGCGGCCTCGTACGTGCGCGGGGTGCCGCGGTTGGGGCCGGTCAGCTCGTACGTGCCCGTGAACTTCTGCAGCCGGAAACTGAACGGGACCAGGTCCTCGCCGGTGTCGAAGAGGTTGCCCGACTTGAAGTCGTCGTACTGCGGGAGGACGTTGGAGAAGCCGTCGCCCTCGACGATCAGCTTGTTGCCCTCGGACTTGAACAGCTGGCCCCAGGCGAACGCGACGAGCAGGACGATCAGCGCGATGTGGAAGGCGAGGTTGCCGACCTCGCGCAGGTACCCCTTCTCGGCGGCGACGGCGTCCCCGTCGAGGTGCGCCCGGAAGCGGCGCTTCTTCAGCAGGGCGAGTGCGGTCTCCCGTACCTCTTCGGGACTGCTGCCCGTACGCCACGAGGTGTAGGCCGGAAGTCTTGTCAGCCTCTTGGGGGCGCCCGGCGGGCGGGAGCGGAGCTGGCCGACGAACTGCCAGGTGCGCGGGACGATGCAGCCGATCAGGGAGACGAACAGCAGGATGTAGATCGCCGAGAACCACACCGAGCTGTAGACGTGGAAGAGGCCGAGCCGGTCGTAGATCGGCGCGAGCGTGTCGTGCGTCTTGCGGAAGTCGGCGACCTTCGTGGCGTCGCTGCCGGTCTGCGGGATCAGCGAGCCGGGGATCGCGGCGAGCGCGAGGAGCAGGAGCAGGAGCAGCGCGACCCGCATCGAGGTGAGCTGGCGCCAGAACCAGCGGGCCCAGCCGATGACGCCGAGCGCGGGGACGTTGATGGCCTCGTCCGGCGCGGTGGAGAGCTGGGAGCCGGCGGCGCCGAGGCCGTCGGCCTCGTCGGAAGCGCCGTTGGACGCACCGTCGGGAGCCCCTGAGGTACTACGGGTCGTAGGGGTCGGGCTGGTCTTGCTCATGGATCAGATCCCCACAGTGAAGCCGTTGGACCAGGACTGCATGTCCTGCACCATGCCGTCCCAGACGCCGGTCAGCAGCAGCAGACCGGTCACGATCATCATCGTGCCGCCGATCCGCATCACCCAGACGTAGTGCCGCTTGACCCAGGAGAAGGCCCCCAGCGCCTTGCGGAACGCGACCGCCGCGAGCACGAACGGTACGCCCAGCCCCAGACAGTAGGCGACGGTCAGGATGGCCCCGCGTCCGGCACTGGACTGCTGCGAGGACAGGGCCAGCACCGAGGCGAGCGTCGGCCCGATGCACGGCGTCCACCCGATGCCGAACAGGGCGCCCAGCAGCGGGGCGCCGACCAGCCCGGTGACCGGCCGCTTGTGGAGGCGGAACTCGCGCTGCGTCATCCACGGCATGAGCCCCATGAAGAACACGCCCATGAGGATCATGAGCACGCCGAGGGTCTTGGACAGGACGTCCTTGTTCTCCTGGAGGGTGTCCCCGAAGTACCCGAACAGGGCACCGCTGGAGACGAAGACGGCCGTGAAGCCGAGGACGAAGAGCGAGGCCCCGGCGACCATCCGCCCCCGGCGGGCCTCCGCGAGGTCGGTGCCGCTGATCCCCGTGACGTACGACAGATACCCAGGTACTAGGGGGAGGACGCAGGGCGAGAAGAAGGAGACGAGCCCGCCGAGCAGCGCGATCGGCAGGGCCAGTATCAGGGCGCCGTTGAGGACCGTCCCGTTCAGCTCACCCACGGCGATCGTGTTCACGCCTTCTCCGCGAGCACCGGTTCGATCATCTCCCGCAGCCGTTCCTCGCTCAGCGGCGACAGCGAGCGCGCGGCGATCTTCCCCTCACGGTCGATCACCAGCGTGGAGGGGATCGTCTGGAGGTTGAGCGTGCCCTTCTTGAACCGCAGCAGCAGCTTGCCGGTCGGGTCCGACAGGCTCGGGTACGTCACCCCCATCTCCTTCTCGAAGGCGAGCGCGTTGTCGTTGTTCGTGTCCCGGGTGTTGATCCCGACGAACTGGACGCCCTTGCTCCGCAAACTCTGCGACACCTTCTGGAACCCCGGCGCCTCGGCCCGGCAGGGCGAGCACCAGGACCCCCACACGTTGAGGACGACGACCTTGCCCTTGAACGAGGCGACGTCGAGGTCCGGTCCCGTGACCGTCTTCCCCGACAGGTCGGGCGCGGCGTCCCGCTCCCCCGCCTTGACCCGGGCGATCCCGTCGGTCCCCATCACGAAGTGCGTGTCCCCGCCCCCGCCGGAGGTCCCGCCCGACGAGCAGGCGGACAGCACCAGCCCGCCCACAGCGGCACCGGCCGCCATCATCAGGACGGTCCGGCGCGACCGTGGCCGGTACTCAAAGACGCTGTTCGAACGCCGGGATGCGCGGCTGACGGCACTCATGTGAAAAGTTTCGCATGCCCGTTCTGAGGATCTTGCGCACCCCCCTCACACCAGAAAAACCGCATTTCAGAGCCCGGAAGAAGCACCCGCGCAAGCCCCCCGCCCGACCTCCGCCGGAACCCGGCTCACGGCCGCGCCAACCGGCTCACGGCCACACCAAGCAGTACGGCTGATGCCCCGCCTCATGCAGCCGATGGCTGAAGTCCTGCCACTCATGCAGCAGTTGGTACACATTGAACGCGTCCCGAGGCCCCCCGCGATCGGGCACGGTCGACCAGATGAAGGCCGCCGCGCCGACCGCCTCCTCGCCTATGTCCCGCAGGGGATCGACGACGGTCATGGGCAGCTTGACGACCGCGTAGTCGGGGTGGAGGACGACGAGTTCGAGCGGGGGGACCTTGTGGAGAGGGACGCCCTCGATGCCGGTGAGGACCATCGCGGCCATCGTCTCCGGCTTGATCTTGGTGAACATGCCGTTCATCCCGAGCTCGTCGCCGCCCAGTTCCTCGGGCCGCATGGAGATGGGGACGCGGGCCGCCGTAGCGCCGTCGGGGGCACCGAAGTATTTGTACGTCACGCCCACCCGACCACCGTTCCCGCTCCCCGCCGACAGGCGGTCGACCCTCGGGTCGATCAGCCGACCGACCGTCTCGGGTTCGCCCTGCGCACTCTGTGCCGGATGCTGCGCACTCTGTGCCTGATGTGTCTGCTGTGCCTCGTCAGTTTCCTCCGCGTCGCGCCGGTGCCTTCCCCGCCGGGCACGACGAGGACCCAGGTCATCGGTCCCCTCGCCCAGTCCGCCACCGCGATGCATATCTCCACCCGACTGCTTTTCTAGGACGCGCGGTACCGCCCGCGCAACCCGATCATCGTGTCAGTGACCTCCCCCACGGCCGCCCGCCGAAACGTGCGGTGAAACATCCTGTCCGCGGGATGGTCCCGGTCCCCGTTCAGTACGGCCCGTGTGAGCTGTATGTATCAGATCCCAGTTTCTCAGATTCCGACGACTGCCCGGGGCTGACTCCATGAGCCCTGCCCCCCGGCTCCACGAGCCCTGCCCCCCGGTACCCGTAGTACCCCTGGCCTACCCTGAGGAGGTCCCACCCCCGTCTCCCCTCAGCAAGCCGGAGAAGCCGCAGGTCATGAGCGAACAGCCCTATACATACGACGCGCCCGCCTCCCAGGCCCTGTTCGACCGCGCCGCAGCCGTCACGCCGGGCGGCGTGAACTCGCCGGTGCGGGCGTTCCGTGCGGTCGGCGGCACCCCCCGTTTCATGGTCTCGGGCACCGGCCCCTACCTGACGGACGCGGACGGCCGTGAGTACGTCGACCTCGTCTGCTCGTGGGGCCCGATGATCCTCGGCCACTCCCACCCCGAGGTCATCGCGGCCGTCCAGGACGCCGTTTCACGTGGAACATCCTTCGGCACCCCCGGCGAGGGCGAGGTCGCGCTCGCCGAGGAGATGGTCGCCCGCATCGCCCCCCTGGAGCAGGTCCGCCTCGTCTCCAGCGGCACCGAGGCGACGATGTCCGCGATCCGCCTGGCCCGGGGGTTCACCCGGCGCGCCAAGGTCGTGAAGTTCGCGGGCTGTTACCACGGTCACGTGGACGCCCTCCTGGCCGCCGCCGGTTCCGGCGTCGCCACCTTCGCCCTCCCGGACACCCCGGGCGTCACGGGCGCGCAGGCCGGCGACACCATCGTCCTGCCGTACAACGACCTCGACGCGGTGCGCGAGGCGTTCCGGCTGCACCCCGGTGAGATCGCGTGCGTGATCACCGAGGCGTCGCCGGGCAACATGGGCGTCGTCCCGCCGCTGCCCGGCTTCAACCAGGGGCTGAAGGACCTGTGCGCGGCCAACGGTGCGCTGTACGTGTCCGACGAGGTCATGACGGGTTTCCGGACGAGCCGCGCGGGGTGGTTCGGCGTCGACGGCGTCGTCCCGGACCTGATGACGTTCGGGAAGGTCATGGGCGGGGGCTTCCCCGCCGCCGCGTTCGGGGGGCGCGCCGATGTGATGGCGCACCTCGCGCCCGCCGGGCCCGTCTACCAGGCCGGCACCCTCTCCGGGAACCCGGTCGCGACGGCCGCTGGCCTCGCGCAGCTGAGGCTGCTGGACGACGCCGCGTACGTCAGGCTCGCGGCCGTCTCCGAGCAGATCCAGGCGCTCGTGTCGCAGGCGCTCACCAAGGAGGGCGTCGCGCACACCGTGCAGAGCGCGTCCAACATGTTCTCCGTCTTCTTCACCGACCGTCCGGTGCGCAATTACGACGACGCCAAGGCGCAGGAGTCGTTCCGCTTCACGGCGTTCTTCCACTCCCTCCTGGCGAACGGCGTCTACCTGCCGCCGTCGTCGTTCGAGTCGTGGTTCGTGTCGACCGCCCACGACGAGCGTGCCGTCCAGAGAATCGCCGACGCCCTCCCGGCGGCGGCCACAGCAGCCGCGGAGGCAACGGCAGCATGAGCAGCAGCAAGGAACTCACCGTCGTCCACCTGATGCGCCACGGCGAGGTGCACAACCCGGACGGCATCCTGTACGGCCGCCTGCCCGGCTACCACCTGTCGGAGCTGGGCCGGCAGATGGCCGACCGGGTCGCCGAGCACCTGTCCGCGCGGGACGTCACGTACGTCGTCGCGTCCCCGCTGGAGCGGGCGCAGGAGACGGCGACGCCGATCGCGAAGGCGCACGGGCTCGACCTCGCCTCCGACGCGCGGCTGATCGAGGCGGGGAACTTCTTCCAGGGCAAGACGTTCGGCGTCGGCGACGGCGCGCTACGCAAACCGGGCAACTGGCCGCACCTCGTCAACCCGTTCAAGCCGTCCTGGGGCGAGCCGTACGTCGACCAGGTCGTGCGGATGAAGAGCGCGCTGGACGCCGCGCGGGATCAGGCGCGCGGTCACGAGGCGGTGCTGGTCAGTCACCAGCTGCCGATCTGGATCGTCCGTTCGTACGTCGAGCGGCGTCGGCTGTGGCACGACCCGCGCAAGCGTCAGTGCACGCTGGCCTCGCTGACGACGTTCACGTACGAGGGCGACCGGATCGTCTCCGTCGGCTACTCGGAGCCCGCGATCGACCTGGTGCCGGCGCATCTGCGGGCCGGGGCGAAGCCGGTGAAGGGTAAGGACAAGGCGTTCGGGGCGTAAGGGACGTCCCGTAGTACTTGAGTCTCTTGCGGCGGCGGCCGGAATCGGTTGCTTCTGTTACCAAACCCGGAACTGCTGAGGGAACCTCTTCGTTCTGCACCTCCTCTGAATGGGTGAACCATCCAGAGAAAACGTGACGAACGGAAGGTCCATGCGCACTGTCACCCGAAGGGGAGCCATAGGACTCGGGGCGGGCGCTGCCGCCGCCGCGGGACTGACCGCCTGCGGCTCGTCCTCCGGAGGTTCCGGTTCCGGCGACGACAGCAGCCCGTCCGCAAGCGGCTCCCCGAAGGGCGGCGACAAACCCAGCGCTCCGGCGAAGCCCATCGGGGACGGCTCGACCGCGTTCACCGGCAAGCAGCCCCACCAGCCGGCCAAGCCGGAGCCGCTGGAGCCCGGACAGGAGCCGCCGCAGTTCGTGATCTTCTCCTGGGACGGCGCGGGCGAGGTCGGCAACGGCCTCTTCCCCCGCTTCCTCGACCTCGCCAAGGAGCACGGCGCGTCGATGACGTTCTTCCTCTCCGGGCTGTACCTGCTCCCGGAGAGCAAGAAACGGCTGTACGAGCCGCCGAACAACCGGCGCGGCGCCTCCGACATCGGCTACCTCACCGACGACCACGTCAAGGCGACCCTGACCAACGTGCGGCGGGCCTGGCTGGAGGGGCACGAGATCGGGACGCACTTCAACGGGCACTTCTGCGGGGAGTCCCACGGGTCCGTGAAGTGGTGGACGGCCAAGCAGTGGCGCAGCGAGATCGACCAGGCCAAGGCGTTCGTCAAGCAGTGGCGGACCAACACGGGCTGGACGGACCTGCCGTCGCTCCCCTTCGACTACGAGAAGGAGCTGGTCGGCGGGCGCACGCCGTGCCTCCTCGGCCAGGACAACCTGCTGCCCACCGCCCGTGAGCTGGGCTGGCGCTACGACGCGTCGTCGCCGGGCGGGCGGCAGGTGTGGCCCAAGAAGCGGAACGGGATCTGGGACTTCCCGCTCCAGGCGATACCTTTCCCCGGCCGTAAGTTCGAGGTCCTGTCGATGGACTACAACATGATGGCCAACCAGTCGCTCAACTCGACGAAGGCGCCCGCGCACAACTATCCGGGCTGGCGCAAGCAGTCCGCGGGCGCCTACATCCAGGGCTTCCAGCGCGCGTACACCACCAACCGCGCCCCCTTCTTCATCGGCAACCACTTCGAGCAGTGGAACGGCGGGATCTACATGGACTCCGTCGAGGAGGCGTTCAAGCACATCGCCGCGGAGAAGGAGAAGGGGGCCGATGTCCGGCTCGTCTCCTTCCGGCAGTTCACGGACTGGCTGGACGTCCAGAAGCCGGAGGTGCTGGAGAAGCTGCGCCGGCTGGACGTGGGGCAGGCGCCCGCGGGCGGGTGGAAGAACTTCATGACGGAGACGCCGGCGGGGACGGGCGGGGCTGCGACGGGCGGTACGGGCGGGACGTCCGCCGGTACTCAGGGTGGGTCCTCCGTAGGTACTACGGGGGGCAGCGCGGCGACGTCCTGAGCTTCAGGCGGTACCCAGCTCCCGTACGACCATCAGCGCCAGGGCCCTCGCCACTCCCACGGACTCCCTGACCGACACGACCTCGCGCGCTGTGGGCGGCCCCGATGTCACCGGGGCCGTACTGGAGCGCGGGGATCCCGGCGCCGGTGTACAACGCAGGTCACTGCCGTAGGTCGCCCCGCGTTCCCGGGGCGCGGGGGCGTCGGTCGCGTCCGCGTGGGCGGTCTGGACGAGGCTCAGTAGCCGGTGCCCGGCGGGCAGCCGTCCGCTGGCGAACTGGCCGCCGGGCCAGGTCACTCGGACGGGATGATCCGTCAACCACGCGTCCCGCGCGCAGACTTCGGCGACGCACGCCTCGAACGCGGCCCGCGCCACCACCGGGTCCTCCCCCAGCCCCCGCCCGCGCGCGTCGGGACGCGTGACGACACCGGCGAGGAAACCGCACTCCTCGGCGGACCAGGCATCTGCGGCAACGGCGAGCAGCCGCGCCCCGCGCCCCGGCGCCCCTGACCCGCACCTCACCCCGCCAACTCCCCCTCGCCCGGCGCCGGTTACCCCGTCACCCCTCACCCCGGCCCACCGCCGCACCCCTTCCCGTCCGGGCTACGCGTACGGTTACGGCAACCACTCCCGGAACAACTCCCCCGCCGCGCACTCCCCTTGGGCGTCGAGCCGCCCCACCCCGTCCGGGACGCCGGGCCCCACCGAGGTCTCCATCCAGAAGAACTCCGGCCCGCCGGACACGAGTTCGGGCACCCCCGCCACCAGCCGCCGCACCAACTCCGCCTCGCCGAACGGCCGGTACGCGGACCCGACCTCGCGGACCCGACCTCGCGGAGCCGCCCGCGCACGAGTACGACGGCGTCGTCCGCGTCCCCCGCCACCGCGATCCGGTCGCGCCCCGACAGTCCGGGCGCGACGACGGCGCGGGCGCCCCGGAACCGGTGCTCGCCGCCCTCGCCCCGTGCGCCCAACTCCCGCGCGGCCAACCGCGGATGCTCAGCCACCGCCCACGGTGAAGCCAATCACCGACCCGCCGCCCGCGCGGCGGTGCGCGTAGGGCGTCCCGCCGTGGGAGAGGGCGACCTCGCGGACGATGGACAGGCCGAGACCGGAGCCGGGGAGCGAACGGGCGTCGGCGGCACGGTAGAAGCGGTCGAAGACCCGCGTGAGGTCGTCCTCGGAGATCCCCGGCCCCCGGTCGAGCACTTCGACGCGGACGGTCCCGGGCCGCGCGGGCCCGGTCACGCTGATCTCGATCGGCCCCTTCCCGTCCCGGTCGAACTTGGTCGCGTTCTCGACGAGGTTGGAGACCGCGCGCTGGAGCATCCCCGGCCGCCCGTCGGTCGTCGTGTCCCCGCTGACGCGCACGACGACCTCCCGCCCGCTGCGCCGCCGGGCCGCGCCCGCGGCCTCCTCGGCGATGTCGGCGAGGTCGACGCGCTGCGGCGGCTCGGTGTCGGACTGCCCGGCCGCGAGGTCGACGAGTTCGTTGACGAGGTCGGTCAGCTCGCGGGCCTCCTGCCCGAGGTCGGCGACGAGCTCTTCCCTTGTGGAGAGCGGGAGTTCGTCTATCCGGCGCAGCAGGGAGATGTTGGTGCGCAGCGAGGTGAGCGGCGTGCGCAGCTCGTGCCCGGCGTCCTGGACGAGGCGCCGCTGGTCCTCCTCGGACTGCGCGAGCCGCCCGAGCATCCGGTCGAAGGCCCGCCCGAGCCGGCCGACCTCGTCGTACCCGGTGACCGGAACCTGGATGCCCAGACGGCGAGTTCGGGCGACGTCCTCGGCGGCGGTCGTCAGCAGGACGAGCCTGCGCGTGATGCGCCGGGCCAGCCACCAGCCGAACAGCCCGGCGGCGATGACGACAACTGCCATGAGGACGAAGGTGCGTTGCTGGAGGTTGCGCAGCAAGTCCTCGGTACCGCTGAACTCTTGGGCGACCTGGACGGCACCCCAGCCGCGCCCGAGGGAGACGGTGGCGACGCGGTAGACGTCGTCGCCGACGTCGACTCCCTTGTGCTGGACGAGAGTTCCGGGGACCGTGGCCGTCGCGATCCTGCGGTCGGCGCCGGTGACGGGCAGCTTGGGCTGGCCGGGGTCGACGACGCTCCCGTCCGGCCCGAGGACCTGGACGTTGGTGCGGGCGGGCCGGACGAGGTCGTGGCCGGGCGCGGAGGACGAGAAGTCCTCCGGCGTCATCCGCTGCGCCCGGACCTCCTCGCGCAGGTCCTGGACGACCTCGCTGAACACCGACTGCTGGTCGACGCGGACGAGTCGGGCGGCGGCGTTGTAGGAGACGATCCCGACGAACATCGCCACGACGGCGGTGACCACTGCGAAGGACACCGCGAACGTCGTGCCGAGCGAGGCGAGTTCGGGGCGCCGCCGGGCGAACAGCCGCCGCAGCCGGCCCACTCAGTCCTCCCTGAGGACGTACCCCACACCCCGGACGGTGTGAATCAGCTGAGGTGCGCCGGGCTCGTCGAGTTTCCGCCGCAGATAGCCGACGTAGACGGCGAGGTTCTTCGAACCGGGGCCGAAGTCGTAGCCCCAGATGCGGTCGTAGATGGTGGAGTGGTCGAGGACGATCCCCGAGTTGCGGACGAGGAGTTCGAGGAGTTCGAACTCGGTCCGGGTCAGTTCGAGTTCACGCGCGCCGCGCCAGGCCCGCCGCGCCTGGGGGTCCATGCGCAGGCCGGCGGCCTCGATGTGCCGGTCGGACACGGGCGGTTCCTTGGGAGCGGGCGCGCTGGCGAGCGGGGCGGGGGCGCCGGGTGCGGTGCTGGTGCGCCGCAGGAGGGCCCGCAGCCGCGCGAAGACCTCCTCGACGTCGAAGGGCTTCACGACGTAGTCGTCGGCGCCCGCGTCGAGTCCGGCGATGCGGTCGGCGGTCTCGACGAGCGCGGTCAGCATCAGGATCGGCGTCCGGTCGCCCTCGGCCCGTAGTACCCGGCATACCTGGAGCCCGTCGATGCCGGGCATCATCACGTCGAGGACGAGGACGTCGGGGGGCGACTTGTGCGCGTGCGCCAGCGCTTCCACGCCGTCCGCCACGGCCGTGACCTGATACCCCTCCAGCGTCAGCGCCCGCTCCAGGGCATGGCGGATGGCGCGGTCGTCTTCGGCAAGCAGCACGGTCTGAGGCACTGGTCCAGTCTGCCAAGCGCAAGGCCCCCACGGCCTCGGCCACCACCATGACGATCACCCTTTTTACCTGCCTCTCACCGTGCCGGAGGCAACCGGGAGAGGGCGCGGAGCGAGGGTGATCATGCGGAATTCCCCCTACTACCGCGGTACTAGGGGGAATTCCGCAGGGGTCAGCCCGTAGTACCTCCGTCGGCACCCCCGCCGAGCGCCGCGAGGCGCTGTTCGAACGGGACGGAGATCTCGAACTCGTCCCTCACCTCGGGCGCCCTCGCCCCGGAGAGGCCGCGCATCAGCCCGCCGAGTTCACCGGCGGCGCGCTCGACCCGCTCGGGCAGCCCCTCCGCGCCCCAGTCCTCGGAGGCCGCGTAGACGCCGGTCGGGACGACGACGGCACGCAGGTAGGAGAAGAGGGGCCGCAGCGCGTGGTCGAGGACGAGGGAGTGCCGGGCCGTTCCGCCGGTCGCCGCGATCAGCACGGGCTTCCCGGCCAGCGAGTCCTTCTCCAGCAGATCGAAGAACGACTTGAAGAGCCCGCTGTAGGAGGCGGAGAAAACAGGCGTGACGACGATCAGCCCGTCGGCCTGCGCGACCGCGTCGAAAGCACTCCGCAGCCCGGCCCCGGGAAATCCGCTCACGAATTGGTGCGCGATCTCCACGGCGAGTTCCCGCAGCTCGACGAATTCCACCTCGACGCCGGTGACCTCCCGCGCGACGGCGGCGGAGAGCCGTTCCCCGAGCAACCGCGTGGACGACGGGACACTCAGCCCGGCGGAAACGACGACGAGTTTCACGACGTGACCTCCTCGGATTTCGCTTCGGCGTTCTTCCGCGCGAGGTTCTTCCGCGCGAGCAGGGACGCGTGCGTGGGCGCGTCCGGCACATTCGCCCCGCGTCCGTTCGCGAATTCCTTCCGCAGCACCGGCACGACCTCCTCGCCCAGCATGTCGAGCTGTTCGAGGACGGTCTTCAGCGGCAGCCCGGCGTGGTCGACGAGGAACAGCTGACGCTGGTAGTCCCCGGCGTACTCCCGGAACCGCAGCGTCTTCTCGATGACCTGTTCCGGCGTGCCGACGGTCAGCGGGGTCTGCGCGGAGAACTCCTCCAGCGAGGGCCCGTGCCCGTACACCGGCGCCACGTCGAAATACGGCCGGAATTCCCGGACGGCGTCCTGCGAATTGCGTCGCATGAACACGTGTCCGCCGAGTCCGACGATCGCCTGCTCGGCCGTCCCGTGCCCGTAATGGGCGAACCGCGTCCGGTACAGGTCGATCATCCGCTTGGTGTGGTCGGACGGCCAGAAGATGTTGTTGTGGAAGAACCCGTCGCCGTAATAGGCGGCCTGTTCCGCGATTTCCGGCGAGCGGATGGAACCGTGCCACACGAACGGCGGGACGTCGTCCAGCGGCCGGGGCGTCGAGGTGAACCCCTGGAGCGCGGTGCGGAACTTGCCCTCCCAGTTCACGACGTCCTCGCGCCACAGCCGGCGCAGCAGGGCGTAGTTCTCGATCGCCAGGTTGATGCCCTCGCGGATGTCCTGCCCGAACCACGGGTAGACCGGGCCGGTGTTGCCGCGCCCCATCATCAGGTCGACGCGCCCGTCCGCGAGGTGCTGGAGCATCGCGAAGTCCTCGGCGATCTTCACCGGGTCGTTCGTGGTGATCAACGTGGTGGAGGTGGAGAGGATCAGCTTCTCGGTCCGCGCGGCGACGTAGCCGAGCATGGTGGTGGGCGACGACGGCACGAACGGCGGGTTGTGGTGCTCGCCGGTCGCGAAGACGTCGAGCCCGACCTCCTCGGCCTTGAGCGCGATGGCGACCATCGCCTTGATCCGCTCCGCCTCGGTCGGCGTCCGCCCGGTCGTGGGGTCGGGCGTGACGTCCCCGACGGTGAAGATCCCGAACTGCATGCCCGCTCACCCTCCATGTTGTTGACGGTTAAACTATACCGCCGGAACGCGTACCCCGCAGGAGCTATTCCCCGACGTACGATCCCCCCATGGCGGTACCCGACGACACCCGAGGCATCGTCGACCCGGCAGCCCTCCTCACCCGCGTCCGCTTCCGCCGCCGGCTCCCCGCACCGGCCCTGCGGCCGTACATCGAGCGGTACTGGCTGATCGACTGGGACCTCCCCATCCCCTACACCTCACGAGTGATCCCCCACCCCTCGATCAACCTCACCTTCCAGTGGGACGAGGAAACCGGCCCGCCCTACACCGAACTGACCGGCATCCCCCACGGGTCCTACGTGAGAACCCTTACGGGCCGGGGGAGGGTGTGCGGGGTGAAATTCCGCCCCGGGGCATTCAGCGCGTTCACACCGGGGGTGGCGGCGACGGGGTGGACGGGGAGAGTGGTGAGGCTCGGGGAGGACAGCCGCGAGGGTTCGGCTGCCGCGAGGCCGGTCCGCAAGACGGTCCGCGAGGCGATCGGCGACGAGGCGCGCGGCGAGGCCCACCAGCACCCCTCCCCCTTCCCCCTCCCCCACCTCGACCTCACCACCCCCGCCTCCGACGACGCCCGCGCCGCCGCCCTGGACGCCCACTTCCTCGCCCTCCCCCTGGCCCTCACCCCTCAGATCCACCTGGCGACCCGCCTGGTCGACCTGACCCGCGAGACCCGCGACCTCCGCAAGGTCTCGGACGTCGCCCGAGCCGCGAACCTCTCCTCCCGCTCCCTGCAACGCCTCTTCGCGGCCCACGTCGGCGTCACCCCGAAGTGGGTCATCCTCAGGTACCGCCTCCACGAGGCCCTGGACCACGCCGCCACCGACCCCGCCCCCGACTGGCCCGCCCTGGCGGCCGACCTCGGCTACGCCGACCAGGCCCACCTGACCCGGGCGTTCACCAAGACCCTGGGACTACCCCCCCCAAGGCGTACGCCCAGGGCATCACCTGACAGGCCCCCTGCCTGAGAGGTACCCCTAGGGGACCAGCACCAGCCGTCCCCCGACCCCGCCCCGCCCGAACCGCGCGTGCGCCTCCCCCGCCTCCTCCAGCCCGTACGTCCCGGCCACCCGGGTCGTCAGCACCCCCTCCTCCATCAGCTTCACCAGCCCGGCCAGCTGAGCCCCGTCCGCCGCGACCTCCACCGCGGACGTCCGGATCCCGCGCACCCCGGCGGGCTGCCCCTGCGGCATCACGCCCATGTAGACGCCCCCGTCCCGCACCCACCCCAGGGCCGCCTCCCCCAGCACCGCCGCGTCGAAGACGCCGTCGAACTCCCCCTCCACATCCCCGGCGCCGGCGAACTCCGCCCCCAGCCCCCGGACGTACTCCGCGTCCCCCTCCCGGGCCAACCCCGTCACCGACACCCCCCGCTGGACGGCGAGTTGGACGACGAACGCGCCCACTCCCCCCGCGGCCCCGGTCACCAGCAGCGTCTGCCCGGCCCCCAACTCCATGGCGTCCAGGCCCTGGAGAGCCGTCAGCCCGTTCAACGGCAGCGTGGACGCGTGCACTTCGTCGACCCCGCGCGGCGCGACGGCGACGGCGTCGACGGGCACGACGACGAACTCCGCCTGCGCCCCGAGCGCCCCGGAGATCCCGTGGTCGAGCGCCACCACCCGGTCCCCCACCGCCCACGCGCCCGCGACCCCGACCGCGTCCACCACCCCGGCGACGTCCCACCCGAGCCCCACCTGCTTCCCGGCGCCCCCGAACGCCCCGGCACGCAGCCCCACGTCGACGGGGTTGAGCGGGGCGGCGGCCACCTTGATCCGCACCTCCCGCGCCCCCGGCTCGGGCACCTCGGCCTCGACGACCTCCACGGCCTCCGGCCCACCGAACTCCCGGACCACGACAGCACGCATGACAGACAACTCCCTGGAATCGAGAAGGGGTTGAGAAACGCTCTCCGCCCCGCTGCCACGACCCTAGGAAGAGCTACTATCCAGCGGGAAGTAGTTACCCAGGAGTGCGTACCTACCCGGAAGGTGAGCCATGGCGACGACGACAGCGGCCCAGCGCCGCGCCCAGGCCCGCGTCGAGTACGACGCGTTCATCAAGGGCTGCCCCACCAACCAACTGCTCGACCGGCTCAGCGACAAGTGGGTCAGCCTGGTCGTCTGCGCCCTCGCCCCCGGCTCCCTGCGCTACAGCGACCTCGCCCGCAAGCTGGCCGGGGTCAGCCCGAAGATGCTCACCCAGACGCTGCGCGCCCTCGAACGCGACGGCATCCTCACCCGCGAGATCACCCCGTCCGTCCCCGTCCGGGTCGACTACGAACTGACCCCCCTGGGCCACAGCCTCGCCTTCCTCCTCACCGCCGTGAAGGACTGGGCGGAGACCCACATGGACGAGGTCCACACGGCGCGCGAGCAGTACGACACGGAGTCCCGCGGCGTACCTCAGAAGTAGTACGCGTCCCCCGTCTCCAGCACCAGCACCCGCTGCCGGTCGTTCCCCCGGTTCCGGTCGACCGTCCCTCCACTCCACGCGGTCTCCACCTCGAGGACGACCTCCTGGGGCCGCCCCCGCAGCCGTACCCCCACCTCGATCCGCTCCCCGGACGCGTCCGCCGCCAGCGCACCCGTCCGGCACACCACCTCCGCGACCCCCACCCGCACGCACCCGCTCGGCAGCCCCTGCGCCCCCGCCGCGAGCGGCACGGACCAGCGCAGCCGGACGGCCGAGTCCGCGACCCGGGAGGGCCCGTGGTTGCGCGGCGCGACCCGCACCTCCATCCGCCCGTCCGCCATCACGGCGGCCCCGTGGTACGAGAGGTCGGCCTCCGGCACCAGCCCCCAGACGTCGGGCACCACCGGCCCCGCGACCGCGCGTTCACTCCCCGCCGCCACGCCCCCGCTCCCCAGCGCCACCAGCGCCGAAGCCACCACAGCCGTCAGAACCCTGCGCATACCGTCACTCCTCGGTCCACCGAAGGTCGTACGGGATGTATCCCACGGCCCTCGCCGGACAGGCACCGCCCAACAGGTGAAGCACCACCGCCCCGCCCCCTGGTACCTCAGAGCCACCCGCCCCGCCCCTACCCCAGAGCCACCGACCTCGGAAACCCTGGTCCGGCCCCCAGGACCCCTACGGAAGATCCCCATCCCCCACCTACCCTTGGAGAGCCACGTCCGTCCGACACCAGGAGCAGCACATGCCCTCCCCCGCGTCCCGCATCGCAGTAGTCACCGGCGCGAGCAGCGGCATCGGCGCCGCGACCGCCCGCAAACTCGCGCAGGCCGGCTACCGAGTGGTCCTCACCGCCCGCCGCGAGGACCGCATAGAGGCGCTGGCCAAGGAGATCACCGAGGCGGGCGGCGCCGCGACGGCGTACACCCTGGACGTCACCGACCGCGCGGCCGTGAACGAGTTCGCGACGGCGTTCGACACGATCGGCGTCCTGGTCAACAACGCGGGCGGCGCCCTCGGCGGCGACCCGGTCGCGACCGGCGACCCCGACCACTGGCGCGCGATGTACGAGACGAACGTCATCGGCACCCTCCACCTCACCCAGGCCCTCCTGCCCAAGCTGGTCGCGAGCGGCGACGGCACGGTGGTGGTCGTCTCCTCGACCGCCGGCCACGGCACGTACGAGGGCGGCGCCGGCTACGTCGCCGCGAAGCACGGCGCCCACGTCCTCGCCGAGACCCTGCGCCTGGAGATCGTCGGCCAGCCGGTCCGCGTGATCGAGATCGCCCCCGGCATGGTCAAGACCGAGGAGTTCGCCCTGACCCGCTTCGGCGGCGACAAGGAGCGCGCCGCGAAGGTGTACGAGGGCGTCGCCGAGCCCCTGACCGCCGACGACGTCGCCGACACGATCGCCTGGACGGTCACCCGCCCCAGCCACGTCAACGTCGACCTCCTCGTCCTGCGCCCGCGCGCCCAGGCGTCCAACACGAAGGTCCACCGGGAACTGTGATGCCGGACGGCGAGAACCAGGCGGCCCCGGACCCGAGCCCCGGCCCGAACCCTGAGACCCCGGACCCCGGAGCCACCCCCGACGCCCTCACCCCCGAGCGCGCCGCCGAACTCCGCCGTCTGGCCTACGAGACGAAGAACGAACGCCAGGTCTGGATCTTCCTCGGCTACTTCCTCTTCGTCATCCACATCATCGCCTTCGTCATGATCTACGCGGTCCGCCACGCGAAGTAACCCGCAAGTAGGGTCACCCCCGTGGACAGAGCAGCCAGACTGGACAGTCACCCCCCGTTCGAGACCCTGCACAACTTCCGCGACCTCGGCGGCTATCCCACCCGGGACGGCCGCCGGGTCCGCCCCGGACTGCTGTACCGCTCGGACTCGCTCGGCAAGCTCACCGAGGGCACCCCGGACTGGCACCGCTTCCGCGCCCTGGGCATCGGCACGGTCATCGACCTGCGTGACCCCGAGGAGGCCACCCACCGGGGCCGCGTCCCACAGGACGGCTCCTTCGCGTACCACCACCTCAACATGGAGCCCCACTCACCCGACCGCTCCGCCCAGCCCGCCCGAAGCGAAGCCCTCGCCCCCAACCCCGCCCCCGACCTCGGCCCCCACCTGGCCCAGCGCTACCTGAAGACCGCCGAGGAGGGCCGCAAGGAAATCGCGACAGCCCTACGACTGATCGCGGACGCACACACCCCCGTCGCCTTCCACTGCGTCTCCGGCAAGGACCGCACGGGCCTGCTGGCAGCCCTGCTCCTCACCCTGCTGGACGTGCCCGACGAGGTAGTCATCGAGGACTACTCCCGGACAGAACTGGCGACCGCCGCCCTCCTCGCCGACTGGCACGCCACCGAGACCACCCCGCCCTGGCCCTCCTTCGGCCGCGCCCCCGCGACGGCGATGCGCCTGTTCCTGCGGGAGTTCACCGCCCGCCACGGCTCGGTGGACCGGTACGTCGAGAAGTCCCTGGCCCTGGACCCCGTCCCCCTGAGGAACGCCCTCCGCACCCGCTACCTCACCGACCCCCACCACCCCACGCCCGCCCCTCACTCACCCCTGACATACCGCAGAGCCACCCCCGAGGACGCCCCCCTCCTCGTCCGCCTCCGCGACACCGCCGCCCTCTGGCAGCTCGCCCGGGGCATCGTCCAGTGGCAGCCCGGCGAGAAGACGGAGGCCCACTTCCGCACCCGCATGGCCGAGGGCGAGGTCTGGCTGGCCGAGTCGGACGGCGTCACGGCCGGCGCCTACGAACTCTGGTGGACCGACAAGCCCGCCTGGGGCCCCCGCCCCGACGACGCCGGCTACATCCACCGCCTCATGACCGTCCCCCACACCGCCCCGCCCGGCACCGGCCGCCACCTCCTCACCCACGCCGAGTCCCGCATCGCCGCCGCCGGCCGCCCCTGGGCCCGCCTGGACTGCCTCTCCACCAACCCCCGCCTACGCGAGTACTACGAGTCCGCCGGCTACCAGGTCGTAGGGGAACAGCGCGCGAAGGCCGACGGCCCCGGCAGCCCGTACGCGGTAACCCTCATGGAAAAACGCCTCCCCTGATACCCCGGGCAAGCCAAAGGGGCCCCGGGAAACCCCGGGACCCCTAAGGTCACCCCCGTAGTACTCGCGGCGAGCGAACCCGCACTCACCCCTTCACACACACCACCTGCTTGAGCTTCGCCACGACCTCCACCAGATCTCGCTGCTGGTCGATGACCTGCTCGATCGGCTTGTACGCCCCCGGAATCTCATCCACGACCCCGGAATCCTTCCGGCACTCCACCCCCCGCGTCTGCTCCTCCAGGTCGGAGACGGAGAACCTCCGCTTCGCGGCGTTCCGGCTCATCCGCCGACCGGCCCCGTGGGACGCCGAGTTGAAGGCGAGCGGGTTCCCGAGCCCCTTCACGATGTACGACCCGGTCCCCATGGACCCGGGGATGATCCCGTACTCCCCGGACCCCGCCCGGATCGCACCCTTACGGGTCACCAGCAGGTCCATCCCGTCGTACCGCTCCTCCGCCACGTAGTTGTGGTGGCAGGAGATCTCCTGCTCGAAGACCGGCTTCGCCTTCTTGAACTCCTTGCGGACGACGTCCTTCAGCAGCGCCATCATCAGGGCGCGGTTATGCTTCGCGTACTCCTGCGCCCAGAACAGGTCGTTGCGGTAGGCCGCCATCTGCGGGGTGTCGGAGACGAAGACCGCGAGGTCACGGTCGACGAGCCCCTGGTTGTGCGGCAGCTTCTGCGCGATCCCGATGTGGTGCTCGGCGAGTTCCTTGCCGATGTTGCGCGACCCGGAGTGCAGCATCAGCCACACCGTGCCGGACGTGTCCACGCAGACCTCGACGAAGTGGTTCCCGCCCCCGAGCGTCGCCATCTGCTTGACGGCCCGCTCCTCACGGAACTTCACCGCGTCGGCGACGCCCCCGAACCGCGCCCAGAAGTCGTCCCACCCGGAGGTCGCCACCCCGTGCAGCCGCCCCGGGTCGACGGGGTCGTCGTGCATCCCCCGCCCCACCGGGATGGCCTCCTCGATCTTCGACCGCAGCCGCGACAGATCCCCCGGCAGATCGTTCTCCGTGAGCGACGTCCTGACGGCGGACATCCCACACCCGATGTCCACCCCCACCGCGGCGGGACACACAGCCCCCCGCATCGCGATGACGGACCCGACGGTCGCCCCCTTCCCGTAGTGGACGTCGGGCATCACGGCGAGGCCCTTGATCCACGGCAGGGTCGCGACGTTGCGCAACTGCCGCAGCGCGACGTCCTCGACGCCGGCGGGATCGGTCCACATCCGGATCGGCACCATGGCCCCCGGCAGCTCCACGTACGACATGACGTCCCCCAACTCCCCCAGGAATAACAGAAAACACAACAAACGACTGGATACGCAAAACCGGCACCAAGGTCCACGAAATGGATGCCGGACCGGCGTCAGCGGTGTCGCGTGCGATACACATTGTCGTCAGGTGCCCCCCGCGCCCGGCAAACGAAATTCCTGGCGAGGGACACTGGAACCCCCACACCCTGACAGGGTCACCCCTAGTCCTTAAGGAGCCCCCCGTGCAGCGCAAGGCGTACGTCCCCGGCGCGGCAGCCCTCCTCGCGGTGCTGCTGACCGGCTGCACAGGCGGCTCGGACGGCGGCGGCTCGACGGACGACTCGAACCCCGGGAACAGCGGCACCACGAGCGCGGCGGCGCAGCCGGGCCGGTACGCGACACTCCCGGAGGCGTGCGGCGCGGTCGGCCGGGGCACGCTGGACGCCCTGCTGCCGGGCATCAAGCAGCTCGCGGACGTCACCCAGCAGCAGAAGGCGTACGCGGGCACCCCCACCCTCACGTACGACACGGACCGCCGCGTCGGCTGTCGCTGGAAGGTCGAGTCGACGGCCGCGACGGACCACCTCTCGGTGGACTTCGAGCGCGTCGTCAGCTACGCGAACGCGGTGAGCGACGACGCGCAGGCGCAGATCCTCTTCGCCCGCAAGCAGCTCGCGGCGGACCTCCCGGCCCCGGCGTCCCCGTCCCCCAGTACCCCTAGTACCCCCGCCGCCACCCCCGCCACAGCCCAGAGCGGCACCCCCGCCCCCTCCTCCAGCACCTCCCCTACACCCCCTACGACCTCGGTATCCCCCTCCGCCTCCCCGAGCCCCACCGCCGACATCCAGCCCCGCGTCCTCGACGACCTCGGCGACGAGGCGTTCCTCGACGACGCCCTCACCAACTCCGGCTCGACGGCGAAGCAGCGCACGGTGACTGTGGCGTTCCGCACGTCCAACGTGATCGTGACCGTCCAGTACGACGAGCAGCCGACGACGCTCGGCACGGTCCCGGACAGCAAGGAAATGCAGGACAAGGCCCGGAAACTCGCGGCCCAACTGGCCGACCGGCTCGGCTGACCGCCCGCCGCGCCACCCCCCGTCCCCCCGTCGGCCAAGACACCGAAACAAGAACGCACATCTTCTTCACCGCGTACGGTGGCCCCTCGGACCCGTTCCGACCCGCAGGAACCACGAGCCCGCAGGAACCACGAGCGTCATGAGTGAAGGAACCATGCAGCGACGAGCCCAGCGAGACGACCAGCCCGAGAAGCGGACGAAGCGTGCCCGGAGCGTGAACCGCGCGATGGTTGCGGCGGCACTCCCGGTGCTGCTCTTCGCGGCGGCCTGCTCCTCGGACTCGGACGACGGCGGCGCCGCCGCGGCGAACAAGGACACCCAGCAGTCGTCGGGCAGCGGCGCGGCGTCGCCCGGCGAGGAGGTCTCGGCGTCCCCCACGCTCCGGGCGGCGGTCTACCAGTCGCTGCCGGACGCCTGCGAGGTCGTCTCGGAGGACACCCTCGACGACACGGTCCCGAAGGCCAAGTCGGGCAAGAAGTCGGCGTCGGGCGAGGCCGGGACCCGGTCGGGCTGCACCTGGGACAGCCTCACGGACAACGGCGTGAAGGGCTCCCAGTACCGCTGGCTCAGCGTCTCGTTGCTCCGCTTCGACTCCAACTCCGTCGCGGGCGACGCCGATCAGCAGGCGCAGGACTACTACGGCCGCCAGTTGAACGACGCCAAGTCGGTGCAGGGCGCGACGAACGTCAAGTCGGCCGCCGCCACCGGGATCGGCGACGCGGCGACCGCGATCCGCTACGACCAGAAGAAGAAGGAAGGATCCTTCAAGCAGCAGACGGTGGTGACGCGCACGGAGAACATCGTCATCACGGTCGACTACAACGGCGCCGGTTTCGCGGGCGACAAGGCGCCGGACCCGGACGATCTGATGAAGCTCGCCCAGCAGGTCGCGAAGGAGACGGTCGCCGCGGTCAAGAAGGCCAACGGCGCTGCCACACAGCCGAGTTCACCCGCGGCGACCCCGTCGGCGAACGCCTCCACAGCCCCGTCCGCCACCCCCTCCCCCAGTAAGAGCTGACGGTCCGACAACGCGTTCGCCGCACACATGTGCCACCCTGTTGCGCGCAACGACAGGAAAGCGAAGGGGAGTACGGGTGGCCGCGCCAATCCAGTTGACCCGGATGCACCGCGTTCTCATCGGCGTGGTCGTGGCCGGCGCCGTGATCATCGCCGGTATCGGCTTCGCCGGTTCGTACGCGGCGGTCCGTGAGCTGGCGATCAAGAAGGGCTTCGGGAACTTCAGTTACGTGTTCCCGATCGGCATCGACGCGGGCATCTGCGTCCTGCTCGCCCTGGACCTCCTCCTCACCTGGATCCGCATCCCCTTCCCGCTGCTGCGGCAGACGGCGTGGCTCCTGACGATGGCGACGATCGCCTTCAACGGCGCGGCGGCCTGGCCCGACCCGCTGGGGGTCGGGATGCACGCGGTGATCCCGGTCCTGTTCGTCGTCGCCGTCGAGGCGGCCCGGCACGCGGTCGGCCGGATCGCGGACATCACGGCGGACCGGCACATGGAGGGCGTCCGCATCACGCGCTGGCTGCTCTCGCCGGTCCCGACGTTCCTGCTGTGGCGCCGGATGAAGCTGTGGGAGCTGCGCTCCTACGACCAGGTCATCAAGCTGGAGCAGGACCGCCTCGTCTACCAGGCCCGCCTCCAGTCCCGCTTCGGCCGCTCCTGGCGCCGCAAGGCCCCGGTCGAGTCGGTCATGCCGCTGCGCCTCGCGCGCTACGGCATCCCCCTCTCGGAGACGGCCCCCGCGGGCCTCGCGGCGGCCGGCATCGAACCGGTCCTGATCCCACCGCCCCCGCCGATACCCCAGCAACAGGAACTGCCCCCGGCCCCCGCCCCGGTGGAGCAGCAGCAGCCCGAACTCCCGGCCCAGCAGCCGCCGTTGCTCCAGAAGCAGCACCAACAGCCGCAGCCCCAACCGGAACCCGAGCCGGAACCCGAGCCGGCGCCCGAGGAAAGTCCCTGGTTCCACCAGAAGGCGCCCTCCGAGACCCAGTACCAGGGCGGCTACGACCCGAACTACAACCCCGAGGCCGCGTACGCCGACTGGTACGCCCAGGAAATGCAGGCGGAGCAGTACGAGGCCCAGTACCAGCAGGAGCCCCCGCTGGAGGAGCCCTCCCCCGAGGAGACCGGCACCTTCCCGATCCCGGCAGGGCCGGGCCGCACAAGGGAGTTGGGCGAGGGCGGCGGCGCCCCGGAGCCCCCCGCCCCGGACGAGGACTCGTACTACGGCATCTTCAAGCAGTCGATAGACGGCAGTTACCCGACGCCGCGCGAGTTCAGCGACAACGTCGAAGCCACGCACGGTATTTCGCTCTCCGACGCCGAGGCCAAGCGCATGGTCCTGCGCTTCCAGAACCGCCACAACGCCGAGGTCATGGACGACCACATCGCCTGACCGGCACAGCAGCAAGCACAGCAGGCACGGAAAAGGGGCCCCACGAGAGGGCCCCTTCTCACGTCAACCCCTACTCCCCGAGGAGTACCCGTACCCGCTCCTGCCCCACCGCGAGAAGCAGCGTGGGCAGCCGGGGCCCGGTGTCCCGCCCGACCAGCAGGTGGTACAGCAGCGCGAAGAACGTCCGCTGGGCCGTCTTGATCTCGGCCGGCAGCTCCTTGGGCGTCGCGTCGGCGGAGAACCCGGCCTGGACCTTGGGCACCCCGTAGACCAGATGGGTGAGCCCGTCGAGGGACCAGTGCGAGGCGAGCCCGTCCAGCAGGAGCCGCACGCTCTCCCGGGACGCCTCGTCGAGGGACTTCAGCAGCTCCAGGTCCGGCTCGGACCGCACGATGGTCCGCTGGTCGGCGGGCACGTGCGTGTTGATCCACGCCTCCGCCTTGTCATACCGGGGACGGACCTCGTCGAGTCCCCCCAGCGGCGTAGTCGGGTCCAGCTCGGAGAGGATCCGCAGCGCCTGGTCCTGGTGCCCGGCGGTGATGTCGGCGACGGACGCGAGCGTCCGGTACGGCAACGCCCGCGCGGTGGACGGCAGTTCACCGGCGGCCGTCCCGACGGCACGCGCGTACGCGGCAACATCCCCCGGCAGCGCGGAACCGTCGGCCACCTTGGCCGCCAGCTTGTCCCACTCGTCGTACAGCCGCTGGATCTCCTGGTCGAAGGCGATCTTGAACGACTGGTTGGGCCGCCGCCGCGCGTACAGCCAGCGCAGCAGCTGCGGCTCCATGATCCGCAGCGCGTCCCCCGGCGTCGGCACCCCGCCCTTGGACGACGACATCTTCGCCATCCCGGAGATCCCGACGAACGCGTACATCGGCCCGATCGGCTGCTCGCCGCCGAAGATCCCGACGATCTGCCCGCCGACCTGGAACGACGACCCCGGCGACGAGTGGTCGACCCCGGACGGCTCGAAGACGACGCCCTCGTACGCCCACCGCATCGGCCAGTCGACCTTCCAGACCAGCTTGCCCCGGTTGAACTCGCTGAGCCGCACGGTCTCGGCGAACCCGCACGCGGTGCAGGTGTACGTCAGCTCGGTGCTGTCGTCGTCGTACGCGGTGACGGTCGTGAGGTCCTTCTCGCAGTTGCCGCAGTACGGCTTGTACGGGAAGTACCCGGCGGATCCGGCGGACCCGTCGTCCTCACCGGCCGCGCCGGACCCCTCGGCGGCCTCCAACTCGGCCTCGTCCAGGGGCTTCTGCGACTTCGGGGCGGCCTTCGGCTTCGTCCGGTACTGCGCGAGGACGGCGTCGATGTCGGCGCGGTGGCGCATCGCGTGCAGGATCTGCTCGCGGTACACGCCGGAGGTGTACTGGGCCGTCTGGCTGATCCCGTCGAACTCCACGCCCAGCTCGCCGAGCGCCGCGACCATGGCCGCCTTGAAGTGCTCGGCCCAGTTCGGGTACGCGGACCCTGCGGGCGCGGGGACGGAGGTGAGCGGCTTGCCGATGTGCTCGGCCCAGCTCTCGTCGACGCCGGGGACGCCAGCGGGCACCTTGCGGTAGCGGTCGTAGTCGTCCCAGGAGATGAGGTGGCGCACCTCGCGCCCCCGGCGGCGGATCTCGTCCGCGACCAGGTGCGGGGTCATGACCTCACGGAGGTTGCCCAGGTGGATCGGGCCCGAGGGGGAGAGCCCGGAGGCGACGACCACAGGTTTGCCCGGGGCCCGACGCTCCGACTCCTCGATGACCTCGTCCGCGAAACGGGAGACCCAGTCGGTGGTCTCGGTGCTCTGAGCCACGATCGGCACGTCCTCTGTGTTCTGGGATTCCTCTGGGAATCACGGCTGACCGTCCCATTCTCCCAGGAGGCACCCGAACCACGAAAACGGGTATCGGCGCCCCCGTAGTACTTCTGAGGGACGCCGATGTAGATGCGAACGGGTCAGCCGGAGTTCACCAGCTACTGGTCAAAGCTCACCGGGATGTACTGGTCGTACGACCGGTCGGCCGTCGCGGTGAAGTCGGCGCGGGTCACGATCGCGCACTGCACCCCGTTCACCCCGCAGGTGACCCCGTCGGCGATCTGCGGCTTGATCTTGAGGTTCGTCAGGAAGGACCCGCCCTCCTGGTAGGGGAGGGTTACCCCGGGAGTACCCGTACCCGTATCGGTGATCCGCCGAGCGGACCCGTCGGTCGACTCCCGCCCACCGAGGCAGGGCGTAGGCAGCGTGGTGTACGTCTCAGGGTGCCCGATCACCACACCCTTGGGGACGACGCAGAAGGCCAGGAAGATGCCCTGCGCCCGGTTGTAGCCGAACCCGGCGACGTCGACGGTCCCGCCCGACGCGGGCAGCAGGGTGTTGAACGCGCCGAGCCTCAGGTCGTACTTCTGACCGTCGGCGCCGGTGGTCACGCGGTGAGCGGAGCCAAAAGAGGGGCCGGTGTACGTGGGGGTGGCGGAGGCACTGGAAGCGGTGGCGAACGCGAGCCCGGCGGCAGCGGCAGCAACCAGCGCGGCCCGGAGTTTCATGGTGGGGGGCTTCATGGTCAACATGACAGTCCGCGACTGATCAGTAGGCAATGGGACCCGAATTCGTACACCAGACCCTCACACCACCCCTGACATACTCCGGAGCCACCCCCTGGCCCGGCCCCCTGAGCCCCGAAAAGCGCTTTACCACCCATGGGATACTGGAGAGGTATATCCATCCCCACGAGGAGAACGGCACCCACTCCATGGCCTCGGTCACGTCCCTGAGCGACTCCGTCCAGCAGCACCTCGCGTCCGCCCTCTCGGCCACCCTGCCGGAGGCCGCCGGAGCGGACCCGCTGCTGCGACGCAGCGACAGGGCCGACTACCAGGCCAACGGCATCCTCGCGCTGGCGAAGAAGGCGAAGGCCAACCCCCGCGAGCTGGCCACCCAGGTCGTCGCGAACCTCACGGCCCCCCAGTCCGCGTCCGCCGTGATCAAGGACGTCGAGGTCTCCGGCCCCGGCTTCCTCAACATCACCATCGCGGACGGCGCGATCACCGAGAACCTGGCCGCGCGCTACGCGGACGACACCGGCCGCCTCGGTGTCCCGTACGCGGCCGCGCCGGGCACGACGGTCATCGACTACGCGCAGCCGAACGTGGCGAAGGAGATGCACGTCGGCCACCTCCGCTCGGCGGTGATCGGCGACGCGGTCGTCCAACTCCTCGAATTCACCGGCGAGTCGGTGATCCGCAGGCACCACATCGGCGACTGGGGAACGCAGTTCGGGATGCTGATCCAGTATCTCGACGAGCATCCGCACGAACTGGACCACAAGGACAGCGAGATCACGGGCGAGGAGGCGATGTCCAACCTCGACCGCCTCTACAAGACCGCCCGTAAACTCTTCGACTCCGACGAGGAGTTCAAGACGCGCGCCCGGCGCAGGGTCGTCGACCTCCAGGCGGGCGACCCGGCGACCCTCGCGTCCTGGCAGAAGTTCGTCGACGAGTCGAAGATCTACTTCTTCTCCGTCTTCGAGAAGCTGGACATGGAGATCCGCGACCCCGACATCGTCGGCGAGAGCGGCTACAACGACATGCTCCACGAGACGTGCCGCCTCCTGGAGGAGTCGGGCGTCGCGGTCCGCTCCGAGGGCGCGCTGTGCGTGTTCTTCGACGACATCAAGGGCCCCGACGGCAACCCCGTCCCGCTGATCGTCCAGAAGTCCGACGGCGGCTTCGGCTACGCGGCCACCGACCTCTCGGCGATCCGCGACCGCGTCTTCAACCTGAAGGCGGACACGCTCCTGTACGTCGTCGACGCGCGCCAGTCCCTGCACTTCAAGATGGTCTTCGAGACGGCCCGCCGCGCCGGCTGGCTGAACGACGACGTCACGGCGATGCAGCTCGCCTTCGGCACGGTCCTCGGCAAGGACGGCAAGCCGTTCAAGACGCGTGAGGGCGAGACGGTCAAGCTGGTCGACCTGCTCGACGAGGCGGTCGACCGCGCGACGGCCGTCGTCCGCGACAAGGCCGAGAAGGTGGGCCTGACCGAGCAGGAGATCACCGAGAACGGCCGTTACGTGGGCATCGGCGCGGTCAAGTACGCCGACCTGTCGACGTCCGCCGTGCGCGACTACAAGTTCGACCTCGACCAGATGGTCTCCCTCAACGGCGACACCTCGGTCTACCTCCAGTACGCCTACGCCCGTATCCAGTCGATCCTCCGCAAGGCGGACGGCACAGCGCCCACCCCGCACCCGGACCTCGAACTGGCCCCGGCGGAGCGGGCGTTGGGCCTGCACCTGGACCAGTTCGCGGAAACCGTCCTGGACGTGGCCGCCTCCTACGAGCCGCACAAACTCGCCGCGTACCTCTACCAGTTGGCCAGCCACCTCACCACCTTCTACGACCAGTGCCCGGTCCTGAAGGCCGAGACCCCCGCCCAGATCGAGAACCGCCTCTTCCTGGTCGACCTCACCGCCCGCACCCTCCACCAGGGCATGACCCTCCTGGGCATCAGGACCCCCGAAAAACTCTGACACCCCGTCATATGCCCAGAGCCTGGCTCCTGCCGACGCTGCTCGCCCTGTGCGGCGCCACCGCCACGACCACCCTCCTCGCGAGGTCTCAGACGGTCGCGGCGGTGGCCACCGCCCTCCTCTTCACCACCCTCACGGCCCTCAACTCCCCGCTGATCTTCCCCACTTCACTCACGGAAGCAGAGGCCGAGGCCGCCCCCGGCAACCGCCCGATCGTCTACTGGCGCCCCGGCTGCAAGTACTGCGCCCGCCTCCGCCTACGCCTCGGCCGCGAGGCCCGCCACCTCCACTGGGTCAACATCTGGACCGACCCCGAGGCAGCCGCCACAGTCCGCGCGGCCAACAACGGCAACGAAACCGTCCCGACGGTGTTCATCGCGGGCCAGCCTTACATCAACCCCGAACCGGCGTGGCTGAAAGGGCAGTTGGCGGACCGGCGCGCAGGGTGAACTCGCACCACACCACCTTCCCGACCCCCCTCTCCCGCACCCCCCACTTCGCGCTGAGCGCGGCGACCAGCACGAGCCCCCGCCCGTCCTCGTCCCCGTCCCGCGCCTGAGCGATGTGCGGCATCCCGTCCCCGCTGTCGTGCACCTCGACGAGGACGACGTCCCCGTCGAGCCGCAGCGACACCATGAACTGGCGCCCGACAGGCACCCCGTGCAGCAGCGCGTTGGTCGTCAACTCGCTGACGCACAACAGGAGATCGGCGGCCCGCTCGCACGAGTCGAGCCCCCAACCGGCAAGCGTTTCCCTGGCGAACCGCCGGGCAGCGGGCACGGACCGCCGATCACGGCGGAAGCACCTCTCGCGCAGCGACGGCCGATGAGTTGTTCCGTTCACGGGACGAGAGTTGCGGATGGTCACTAGCGTTGAACACCCTGCGAACCCGTACAGCGTTTCCGTACGGGTGTGTACGGGTGAACCGCGCCCAACTCCGGGGGATACACGCCAACATGAGTCCCAGGAAGCCGTCAAGGCCGAAGAACAAGACCTCGATGAAGATGCTGGGCAGGCAGATCGCCGCCGCCCGCCGCGCGAGCGGTCTGACTCAGGTCGAACTCGCCGCGATCGTCAACATCGACGACGAGACCATGGCCTCCATCGAACAGGGCCGACGGCCCCTGAAGCCGGACATCGGCAGGAAGATCGACGAAGCCCTCGGCACGAAGGGGGTGTTCGAGGAGGGCGCGGAGAACCTGCCGGAGATCGATCAGTATCCGTTGTTCGCCGAGGAGTACATCGAACACGAGCGCACGGCGAAGAAACTCGACTGGTTCGACAATGCGGTCATCCCCGGCCTTCTCCAGACCGAGGAGTACGCGGAAGCCGTGCTGCGAGAGCGGGTCCCGGCGTACTCGGAGGAGGAGATCCAGACGAAGCTGGCGGGCCGCATCGAGCGAATGGCAATACTGCGCCGGGAGAACGGGCCGACGATGAGCTTCGTCATCTGGGAGCCGGTCCTGCACATGATGGTCGGCGGCCCGGAAGTCCAGCAGCGACAGCTCCGTCACCTGCGAGAACTCGCCGACCTACCGAACGTGACCATCCAGATCCTCCCGCTGGACAGCCTCCACCATGCGGGCCTCAACGGCCCGTTCACGCTCCTCGAAACCGAGGACCACCAGCACCTCGCATACACCGAGAGCCAGCGCGGCAGTCACTGGGTTTCGGACCCCGAGGAAATGTCCATCCTGGAGAGCAAGTATGCGATGCTGCGGACACAAGCGTTGGACGTGGAGAAGTCCAAACGCAAGCTTGACTGCCTGCTAGGAGAGCAATGAGCACCGAGGCACTTCAGTGGTTCAAGTCGACATACAGCGGCAGCGAGGGCGGCGCGTGCCTCGAAGTCGCCCTCTCCTGGCGGAAATCGAGCTACAGCGGCGACGAAGGCGGCCAGTGCGTCGAAGTGGCCCAGTGCCCCAGCACCATCCACATCCGCGACTCCAAGAACCCGGACACCGCCCCCAACCTCCGCCTCTCCCCCACCACTTGGGCTTCATTCACCGCCGCCCTGTGACAAAGAAGATCGTTACCTAACCCCCCTCTTCCGCCACCGCCCCGACGCCACGACCGAGGAGCGGTGGCGGCTGGCGTACGACCGGCTCCGCCACATCAACGCCGAACTCCCGTTCCCGGCGGAGCACTTGGCGAATACAACCTCTTCCTCGGCAGCGTCCTGGACGACCCACCTCCGCGAGAACACCAGCGCGGGCATCCCCCTCTCCCCCGAGGACGTGACCACCCTGAACACCATCGCCCCCTGAACACCCCCGCCCTCCCCCAGAACGCCACCCCATTGTCAGACCCACCCCCTACAGTCACCGCCATGGCAACTCTCCCGAACCCCCTCCCCCACCTGACCACCGACCCGAGCGGCCGCTCGCTGGGTCTCCGACTCCCGCCCGGCAAGCTGGTGGACCGCGACTGGCCCGAGCCCCTGCTGTGGTACGCGGACCAGCCGTCGTCGTCGGGGAACTGGACGGCGCTGGGCGCCCGGGCGGGGCAGGCGGGCTTGTTGCCGGTGCTGGTGGACGTGGACAAGTACTGGGTGGACCGGGAGGGTTGGGAGCTGGACCCGGACGCGATGTCGTACCCCGGGGACCACGACGCGGAGGAAGTCCTCGCGGAGTCCTGGGAGATGGACGAGGAGGACTACGACGACGACACCGCGGACATGCTCGCTCCCTTCACCCTCGCCTGGCCCGGCCTCGCCCCCTCCGCCACCCCGACCGTCGACCCCGACGCCCGTGCCGCCCAACTGGCCGACGAGATCTCGGAGTCGGACGACACCACCTGGTTCACCGAACCCCACCTCGCCCTCGTCCCCGCCCGCCGCTCCGCCGACATCCCCGCCGCCATCGGCTGGACCGGCCCCCTCAACCACGAGAACGACGTGGCCCGCCTCTGCGCCGTCCTGCGCTCCTGGGAGGACCGCTTCGGCGCCCGAGTCGTCGCCCTCGGCTTCGCCACCCTCGCCGTCTCGGTCGCCGCCCCGCCCACGACCCAGTCCGAGGCAGAGGCCATCGCCGCCGAGCACTACGCCTTCTGCCCCGACAACATCGCCCAGGGCCCCGGCACGATCGAGGCGTACGCGAAGGAGTTGATCGACGCCCACGCATGGCACTTCTGGTGGGACTGACACCCCGTCCCGACATCAGCCGCCGGCACTCCGCCGCTGCACGTACGCGACCGGCCCGCCGGACTCGGACTCCAGCCGCCGTCCGAGGATCCTGCGGGCCAACGGGGCCTCACGGCGCACGACTTGGACAGGCGTGACCAGGTCGGTCACGTATCCCGCGAGTTCACCGGTGAAGCGGTACCGTCCGCCACGCGATTCGACGTACCGAAAGTCGTCCAACACGGCGACCGCGTAAGGCCCGAGCGTGACAGCAAGCACCCCCGCCCGCAGGATCCGCTCCGGATCACAACGCCACCACCCGCGCAGCGCCTGATACATCTGCTCCGGCGTCAGCCGCGCCGCGTACCCGATCAACGCCGACTGCCGTGAACCCTCCGCCAGTTCGGCAGGCCCCACCCGCAGTACGGGCAGCTCTCCCAGTTCCAGAGCGTCCGGATCGACGCCCTCACGCCGAGCCAGGGCACGCACATCACCTGCGGGGAGCAGGGTGCGGTTGCCGCGTTCGCGGACCTCGGGAAGAAGACCGGCGGCGATCAGCTTCTTGAGGGTGTTGACGGAGCAGCGAAGTTCGGCGGCGGCAGCCGACGTGGTCATATCCATCAAGGCACCCACCCACCCACCCACCTAGTCGTGCGAGAAGTAATACAGCACGACCGATCTTCCGTCAACGCAGTTGCGACGCCCCTTCGTTGACCACTACATTCCCCCCATGCCGGACACCCCCCGCCACCCCGTGCGCTTCACCGAGGCCGCCGCAGCCGACCTCGACGCACTGCACCGCCGGGACCCGCAGACCGCACGCGCAGCCCTGCACAAGATCCTGATGCTGGAGCGCGACCCCTACGCGGGCAGACCCCTCGTCGGGGATCTCGTGGGCTTCCGCAAGCTGGACGTGGGCGACAGGCACTGGCGGATCGTGTGGCGGGTACTGAAGAGCGCGGACGGCACGACGACCGTCGAGGTCTCGGAGATCTGGGCCGTCGGCGCCCGCAAGGACGCGGCGGTGTACGAGGAGGTCCGACGGAGGCTGGACACGCTCCCCGACACCCCGGCCACCCGTGAACTACAGGGCCTGCTCGAACGGTTCGGCCTGCGCACGACCACCACGCCCCCACCGGAACCGGCCCCCGGCTGGCTCGTCGACCGCCTGATCCACAAGACGGGCCTCAGCGAGGAGGAAGCGAAGGCACTCCCCTTGGACCAGGCGATCGCCCACTGGGAGGAATGGATGAGCCGGCCGCACGACTGAGCAGCGACTCAGTGCCCACCGAACTCCTTCTCCAACCCCTCCCGGTCAACACCGAACCGGCGCAGCACTTCGTCCAGCGACGACCGCTCCCCCGTGTCCGTAGCTGCCCGCGTCAGCACCAGCAGCGCATCGACGAGATCTTCCTCCAGCTCCTCCAGCTGCCGAAGCCTCTCGATCCCGATCACCGCGGCGACCGGCTTGTGATGGCGCTCGACCATCACGTCCTCTCCGGCCTCGGCGGCCTTGACCAGCCCGGCGACGCCCTTGCCGGCCGCCTCGGTCACGGAGAGCACAGTGGGATTCTCCCGGAGAATGGACATACAAAAAATGTACAGCCTCCCGGAGAATCTGCACAGATTTCCGAGCCGACGGCTACATCGTCTACTGCCACCCCTCCAACTTCCGAGCCGCCTCCACAGCCCAGTACGTGAGGATGTTCCGCGCCCCCGCCCGCCGGATCCCCGTCAACGTCTCGAAGATCGCCCGATCCCGGTCCACCCACCCCTTCTCGGCGGCGGCCTCGACCATGGAGTACTCCCCGGAGATCTGATACGCGACGACCGGCAGGTCCACCGCGTCGGAGACGCGCGCGAGGATGTCGAGGTAGGGCCCGGCCGGCTTGACCATCACGAGGTCGGCGCCCTCCTCCACGTCCAGCGCCAACTCCCGCAGGGACTCACGCCAGTTGGCCGGGTCCTGCTGATACGTCTTGCGATCCCCCCGCAAGGAGGACCCGACGGCCTCCCGGAACGGCCCGTAGAACGCGGAGGAATACTTCGCGGTGTACGCGAGGACCGCGACGTCCTCCCGCCCGATCTGATCGAGCGCGTCCCGGACGACGCCGATCTGCCCGTCCATCATCCCGCTGGGCCCGACGACATGGGCGCCGGCGTCGGCCTGCACCTGGGCCATCTCGGCGTACCGCTCAAGCGTCGCGTCGTTGTCGACGCGCCCCTGCTCGTCGAGGACCCCGCAGTGCCCGTGATCCGTCGTCTCGTCGAGACAGAGGTCGGACATGACCAGCAACTCGTCACCGACCTCGGCCCGCACGTCCCGGATCGCGACCTGGAGGATCCCGTCCGGGTCGGTGCCCGGCGTCCCGTTGCCGTCCTTCTTCGACTCCTCCGGCACCCCGAACAGCATGATCCCGGAGACCCCGGCCTCGACGGCTTCGACGGCCGCCTTCTTGAGGCTGTCCCGCGTGTGCTGCACGACCCCCGGCATCGCCTGGATCGGCACCGGCTCGGCCACCCCCTCCCGCACGAACGCGGGCAGGATGAAGTCCGCCGGGTGCAGCCGCGTCTCCGCGACCATCCTCCGCATCACGGGCGACGTACGCAGCCGCCGGGGCCGGGAACCGGGAAAGGAACCGTACTTAGACATATCCCTAAGCTACGCCCGCCCGGACACCCCCTTTGCCGACGCCCTGTCGACCCCCGACCTCACCGCAGCCCCCTCCCCAACCCCACCTCGGTGGACGCTGAGCCAACCACCCGAGGACACCTCGCCAACGACAACACCCCCACCACCCCCGACCCTGTAAGCACGGCCGCTCAAAAACCGACGGCGGAGCGTCCCCCTCGCAGCCCCCCGCGAGGAAACACGCTCCGCCGTCTTCGTTCAGACCCTCAGGTGGCCCGCCGCCGCCGTCCCCCCGGCCTCCGCTCACTCGGCCGAGTAACCGCGTCCCCCGCCTCCAGCGCGGCAGCCCTCCGCCGCATCCCGAACTCGGCCAACGCCTCGGCCAACTTCTGCGCGGACGGCTCAGGAGCCATCACATCCACCCGAAGCCCATGCTCCTCGGCGGTCTTGGCGGTAGCCGGCCCGATACAGGCGATGACGGTCACGTTGTGCGGCTTCCCGGCGATCCCGACAAGGTTCCGCACGGTGGACGACGACGTGAACAGCACGGCATCGAACCCACCCCCCTTGATCGCCTCCCGAGTATCGGCAGGCGGCGGCGACGCCCGAACCGTCCGGTACGCGGTGACATCGTCCACCTCCCACCCGAGATCGATGAGCCCGGCGACCAGCGTCTCCGTGGCGATATCGGCCCGAGGCAGGAACACCCGGTCGATCGGATCGAAGACGGGGTCGTAGGGAGGCCAGTCCTCCAGCAGCCCGGCGGCGGACTGCTCCCCGCTGGGCACGAGATCCGGCTTCACGCCGAAGGCGATCAGCGCCTTGGCGGTCTGCTCCCCCACCGCCGCGACCTTGATCCCGGCGAAGGCGCGCGCGTCGAGCCCGTACTCCTCGAACTTCTCCCGCACCGCCTTGACCGCGTTGACCGAGGTGAAGGCGATCCACTCGTACCGCCCGGTGACGAGCCCCTTGACGGCCCGCTCCATCTGCTGCGGCGTACGAGGGGGCTCGACGGCGATGGTGGGCACCTCGTGCGGCACGGCCCCGTAGGACCGCAGCTGCTCGGACAGCGAAGCGGCCTGCTCCTTCGTCCGGGGCACCAGCACCTTCCACCCGAAGAGCGGCTTCGACTCGAACCAGGCCAGCTGATCCCGCTGCGCCGGCGCCGACCGCTCACCGACGACGGCTATCACCGGCCGCCCGCCGTCCGGCGAGGGCAGCACCTTGGCCTGCTTCAGCATCTGCGCGATGGTCCCGAGGGTCGCGCACCAGGTCCGCTGCCGGGTCGTCGTCCCGGCGACGGTCACGGTCAGCGGGGTGTCCGGCTTGCGCCCGGCGGACACCAGCTCCCCGGCGGCCGCGGCGACGGCGTCGAGGGTCGTCGACACGACCACGGTCCCGTCGGACGCCCCCACCTCCGTCCAGCACCGGTCGGAGGCGGTACGGGCGTCCACGAACCGGACGTCCGCCCCCTGCGCGTCGCGCAGGGGCACCCCGGCGTAGGCCGGGACGCCGACGGCGGCGGCGACACCGGGCACGACCTCGAAGGGCACCCCGGCGGAGGCGCAGGCGAGCATTTCGGCGGCGGCGTACGTATCAAGTCCCGGATCACCGGAGACCGCACGCACGACCCGCCTGCCGCCCCGCGCGGCCTCCATGACAAGATGTGCCGCATCCCGCATCACGGGAAGCGCGACGGTCGTTGACGCACTGTCAACTACCGTGGGCTGTGGTGCGATCGTGCCCGGGGCGGGGTCCGTGGGCACGACGGAGACGCCGGTCCGCGCGTGCGTCCGGACGACGTCGAGCACCTCGTGCTCGGCGACGAGGACGTCCGCGTTCGCCAGCGCCTCCACGGCGCGCAGAGTCAGCAGTCCCGGATCCCCGGGTCCGGCACCCAGAAAGGTGACGTGCCCGTGGTCCAGGCCGGAGGGAAGGGTGGTGGGGCTCAATGTGCTCGCTCCCCCATCAGACCGGCCGCGCCCTGGGCAAGCATCTCGGCGGCGAGCTCGCGACCGAGCGTCATTGCCTGGTCATGCGTCTCGGGCACGGGACCGGTGGTGGACAGCTGCACCGTACGGGAGCCGTCGGTCGTGCCGACAACCCCTCGCAGGCGCATTTCCTTGACAATCTGCCCGTCGGCCAGAAGGTCGGCCAGCGCCCCCACGGGTGCGCTGCAACCGGCCTCCAGGGCGGCGAGCAGTGACCGCTCGGCCGTTACGGCGGCCCGCGTGAACGGGTCGTCGAGTTCGCCGAGCGCGGCGACGAGGTCTGCGTTGCCCGCAGCACACTCGATCGCCAGTGCCCCCTGGCCGGGGGCGGGCAAAACCGTGTCTATCGACAGGAAGTCGGTGACCTCGTCGGCGCGCCCGATCCGGTTGAGCCCGGCGGCGGCCAGCACGACCGCGTCCAGCTCCCCGTCGTGCACGTACCGGATCCGGGTGTCGACGTTGCCCCGGATCGCCACGGTCTCGATCTCCAGCCCGTGGCTGCGCGCGTACGCGTTCAGCTGCGCCATCCGGCGCGGCGAACCCGTCCCGACGCGGGCCCCGCGCGGCAGGTCCGTGAACTTCAGCGCGTCGCGGGCGACGAGGACGTCACGCGGGTCCTCGCGCAGGGGGACGGCGGCCAGCGTCAGCCCCTCGGGCTGCGCCGTCGGGAGGTCCTTCAGCGAGTGAACGGCGAAGTCGACGTCCCCGGCGAGCAGCGCGTCCCGCAGCGCGGTGACGAACACGCCCGTCCCGCCGATCTGCGCGAGGTGTTCGCGGGAGGTGTCGCCGTACGTCGTGATCTCGACGAGTTCGACGGCCCGGCCGGTCACCTGCCGTACCGCCTCGGCGACCTGACCGGACTGGGCCATGGCGAGCTTGCTGCGCCTGGTCCCGAGTCTCAGTGCTCTTGCTGTCATGCCCGTGGGCCCTTCTCGTCCGTTGCCCGGGACACGGCGGCGACCGTCTCCTGGTCGAGGTCGAACAGGGTCCGCAGCGCGTCCGCGTACCCGGCGCCGCCGGGCTCCGCCGCGAGCTGCTTGACCCGTACGGTCGGGGCGTGCAGCAGTTTGTCGACGACGCGCCGCACGGTCTGGGTGATCTCGGCCCGGTGCTTGTCGTCGAGCCCCGGCAGCCGCCCCTCCAGCCGCGCGATCTCGCCGGCCACCACGTCGGCGGCCATCGTCCGCAGCGCGACGACGGTCGGCGTGATGTGCGCGGCCCGCTGCGCGGCACCGAAAGCGTTCACTTCGTCCGACACGATCCGCCGGACCTGGTCCACGTCGGACGCCATCGGCGCGTCCGCGCTCGCCTCGGCCAGCGACTCGATGTCCACCAGCCGCACCCCGCCCACCCGGTGGGCGGCGGCGTCGATGTCCCTCGGCATCGCGAGGTCGAGCAGACACAGCACCGGCTCGGCGCGGACGACGTCCGAGGGCCCCTCGGGCCTGCGCCGCTCCGGGATCCGGCCGACCGTGGCGGCGGTCTGCGCGAGCGCCGAGATCAGCTCGGCCTCCTTGCTGACCCGCCGGTCGACACTCCCGTTGTCCACCCACGCCGCGTGCTGCTCCAGCGTCGCCGCGTCCATCCCGGCGACGGCGGCCTCGCCGGCGACGGAGAAGCCCTGCTGGACGGCGCCGAGGTCGAGGGGGCAGGCGTCCTCGCCGGCGGCGGGCTGCGGGAGCTTCACGGGCCTGGCCTGCGGGAGGACGGTCGTCTCCGGCGTCCGCCCCTCCACCGCGCGCGCGATGTCCGCGCCGGTCAGTACGAGCCCCGTCGCCCCGGTGCAGGACACGGCCAGATCGGCACGTGCCAGCTCGCCCGGCACCGATTCCATCGGGACCGCGCGGGCCGTCACGTCCGTGTCGCCGTCGTTCAGTATCTGGGCCAGCCGCTCGGCCCGGTCGAAGGTCCGGTTGGCGACGACGATCTCGGCGGCCCCGGCGCGCGCGAGCGTCGCGGCGGCCAGCGAGGACATCGATCCGGCGCCGATGACCAGCGTCTTCTTGCCCCGCACCCATTCGTCGACCGGCGTCTCGCGGGCCAGCTGCTCCAGGCCGAACGTCACCAGCGACTGCCCCGCCCGGTCGATCCCGGTCTCGGAGTGCGCCCGCTTGCCGACCCGCAGGGCCTGCTGGAACAGGTCGTTCATCAGCCGCCCGGCGCTGTGCAGCTCCTGCGCCTTCGCGAGGGAGTCCTTCAGCTGCCCGAGGATCTGCCCCTCGCCGACGACCATCGAGTCGAGCCCGCACGCCACGGAGAACATGTGGTGGACGGCCCGGTCCTCGTAGTGCACGTACAGGTACGGCGTCAGCTCGTCGAGGCCGACCCCGCTGTGCTGGGCGAGCAGCGTCGACAGCTCGGCGACACCGGCGTGGAACTTGTCGACGTCCGCGTACAGCTCGATGCGGTTGCAGGTGGCCAGCACGGCGGCCTCGGTGGCCGGTTCGGCGGCGACCGTGTCCTGCAACAGCTTGACCTGCGCGTCCTGGCCCAGCGAGGCCCGCTCCAGGAGGCTGACGGGCGCGCTGCGGTGGCTCAGCCCGACGACGAGGAGGCTCATGCCGGCATCACGGCGGGGACGTCCCCGTCGGGCCCCTGCTCGGAGGCGTCGCCGCGCGCCGCGGCGGGCGCGTTCGCGGCTTCCTCGCCGGCCTTGCGCTGCTCGTGGAAGGCGAGGATCTGCAGCTCGATCGAGAGGTCGACCTTGCGGACGTCGACACCGTCCGGGACGGTCAGGACGGTCGGCGCGAAGTTCAGGATGGACGTCACCCCGGCGGCCACGAGCCGGTCGCAGACCTGCTGCGCGACGCTGGGCGGGGTGGTGATGACGCCGATGGAGACGCCGTTGTCCTGGATGATCCGCTCCAGGTCGTCGCTGTGCCGCACGGCGATCCCGGCGACCTGCCGGCCCTCCATCGCCGGATCGGCGTCGATCAGCGCGGCGACCCTGAAGCCCCGGGAGGCGAACCCGCCGTAGTTGGCGAGGGCGGCGCCGAGGTTACCGATACCGACGATGACGACGGGCCAGTCCTGGGTCAGGCCCAGCTCGCGGGAGATCTGGTAGACGAGGTATTCGACGTCGTAGCCGACACCGCGCGTTCCGTACGAACCCAGGTAGGAGAAGTCCTTGCGCAGCTTGGCGGAGTTGACCCCCGCCGCGGCCGCCAGCTCCTCCGAGGAGACCGTGGGCACCGAGCGCTCCGACAACGCGGTCAGGGCACGGAGGTACAGCGGAAGCCGGGCGACGGTGGCCTCGGGGATCCCTCGGCTACGGGTCGCCGGTCGGTGAGTTCGGCCAGTTGCCACGGTGCTCCTGCGGGTAGCGCGGGGCTGTGGGCGGTCGTACGTCCCCGGACCGCCCCGTCGAAAGCAGGCTATGTCTTTGTGAACGCGTGCACAAAGATGGTGTCCGATTTGCCCGGCCAACGTGACCGGGGTCACGCGTTTCACTCCTGGGGGCAAAACCGCTCACGCTCCTCACGAATCTCGCCCCCAAGACCACTCGACCATCGATCCTAAGCGACATTCGTACGTCTTTGGACTACCTGGTCAACGCCTTCCGCAGCCTCCCCTCGTCCACCCGCCAGAACGTGTGCTGCTCGCCGTCCACGAGAACGACCGGAATCTGCTCCCAGTAGGCGTCGTGCAGCGCGCTGTCCTGCTGGATGTCCTTCTTCTCCCACTCCACCCCGAGTTCCCCGCACACCCGCGCGACCACCGCCTCCGCGTCCTCGCAGAGATGACAGTCAGGCTTGCCGATCAAGGTGACGTGCCGGGGAACGGAGGGCTTACGCCGGAAGAGCGGAGTCATGCACCCCATTCTGGCCCGGCGATATCGAGTTGTAGTGGAGAGTTCACACCCCCCGAACCTCTCCGATCCGGAACGCACCCAACACACTGGCTATGCTCACGACATGGCCGCTCTCGGATGGCTCACTCCCCGTAGGCGCTCAGCCACGGCACGGAGCGTGTTGGCAGGCGAAGCGTCGGCTGAGGCCGCGCGGAAGTCCTCGAAAGAGGACGAGCAGAAGATCAAGCCGCAGGACGCGGAGCCTGAGTTCCCCGTCCAGGGCGACGACAAGGCCGCCGCGTTCTTCGACCTCGACAACACGGTGATGCAGGGCGCCGCCCTGTTCCACTTCGGCCGGGGCCTCTACAAACGGAAGTTCTTCGAGACCCGGGACCTCGCGCGGTTCGCCTGGCAGCAGGCGTACTTCCGGCTGGCCGGCATCGAGGACCCCGAGCACATGCAGGACGCCCGGGACTCCGCCCTCTCCATCGTCAAGGGCCACCGCGTCGCCGAACTCCAGTCGATCGGCGAGGAGATCTACGACGAGTACCTGGCCGACCGCATCTGGCCCGGCACCCGAGCCCTCGCCCAGGCCCACCTGGACGCGGGCCAGAAAGTGTGGTTGGTCACAGCGGCCCCCATCGAGATCGCCCGCGTGATCGCCCGCCGCCTCGGCCTCACCGGCGCCCTGGGAACGGTCGCGGAGTCCGTCGACGGCGTCTACACCGGCAAGTTGGTGGGCGAACTGTTGCACGGCCCGGCAAAGGCGGAGGCGGTCCGAGCCCTGGCGGCAGCGGAATCCCTCGACCTGACCCGCTGCGCCGCCTACAGCGACAGCCACAACGACATCCCGATGCTGTCCCTCGTCGGCCACCCCTACGCGATCAACCCCGACGCCAAACTCCGCAAACACGCCCGCAAGTTGGACTGGCGTCTTCGCGATTATCGGACGGGACGAAAAGCGGCGCGGGTGGGAATCCCGGCGGCGGCAGGGGTAGGAGCGGTTGCAGGCGGAACGGCGGCGGCGATCGCGCTCAGCCGCCGCAAACGCTGACTTCCAGGCTTCGTCGGCGAGTTGCCGGGTTTAGGGGCGCGGGGCTGTGACGTTTGCGGCTCCGCCGCGGGGCGCGACCAGCCACAACGGACCCGCACCCGGCCACAACACGCCACACACCCCTCTCATAGCCGATCTTTTTCGATCAACCCCCGCTCAGAACAACAAACTTGATCCGCCTCCATTCGATCACAAACCCCATGTAATCGAAGTTTTGAGCAACTCGGCGTAGCAGCACCTTCACGAAGCGTTATTCTCCTCAAACGCAATCCGGAGCCCGTCCACCCCTACACCAGGTGATCGGTCCCGCACTGCACGTGATGGAAGCTCTGCCTCTGGGAGTCCCGTGTACCCACACGTCGGGGTTGACGCCTCGGGCCTGGCTACGCTGCGCGAATCGATCGCAACGCTCAAGGAAACGCTGCGCGGCTGTGTCCCCCCCGCGTTCGGCGTCCCCGCCTTCGCCACCGCCACCCCCGTCGGCGCGTGCTACGCGCTCGCCGACGGGGGCACCACCGTCGGCAGACGGGGCCGTACGACCGCGCCCGCGGCCCGCCGTCCCGCCGCGGACAGCGACAGCGCCCGGATGATGGACCTCGTCGAGCGGGCCCAGGCCGGCGAGGCCGAGGCGTTCGGCTGTCTGTACGACCAGTACAGCGACACCGTCTACCGGTACATCTACTACCGCGTGGGCGGCAAGGCCACCGCCGAGGACCTGACGAGCGAGACGTTCCTGCGCGCGCTCAGGAGGATCGGCACCTTCACCTGGCAGGGCCGCGACTTCGGCGCCTGGCTGGTGACGATCGCCCGCAACCTCGTCGCCGACCACTTCAAGTCGAGCCGCTTCCGCCTGGAGGTGACGACCGGCGAGATGCTGGACGCCAACGAGGTCGAGCGCTCCCCGGAGGACTCCGTCCTGGAGTCCCTGTCGAACGCCGCGCTCCTGGACGCCGTCCGCCGGCTCAACCCCCAGCAGCAGGAGTGCGTGACACTGCGGTTCCTCCAGGGCCTGTCGGTCGCGGAGACCGCGCGGGTGATGGGGAAGAACGAGGGCGCGATCAAGACGCTCCAGTACCGCGCCGTCCGCACGCTGGCCCGGCTCCTGCCGGAAGACGCGCGGTAACCGAGGGCCCTCACCAACTCACTTTCAGTGAAAGTCCGTTGACTTCCCGATCCGATCATCCTCAGTCCGTAACCCAAGTGCCGCGCCATTCGTTGAGCGGGATACAGGCTCCCTGTGGTCACGTTCCGGCCGCCCCCGATCACCCGATCGTGTGGAAGCGGTCGAGGACGTGCAACCCCCAAGCCCCCAGGGGAGTCGACCGTGAAGACGAGAGGAGGTGCCGCCAGTGATCGCGAACGTATCGGCACACCGGCGGGCGAACGCCTTCGCCCAGGCCCTGGAGGATTCCGACCGGGGCGCGGCGGCCGAGCAGTCCGAGGGATCACCGCCGGCACCGGCCGCCGCGGAGCGGACCGAGCAGGACAGGCTGCTGTCCCTGACGTCAGGCCTCGCGGAGCTGCCCAAACCGGAGCTGGACCCCGAGGTCAAGGTCGTCCAGCGGGCGCAGTTGGTCGCCGCGATGGAAGCGATGCTGCAAGGGGGCGAGGCCCCCTCGGTCCCTGAACAGCGCGGCCACCGCGCCGCGAAACACCGGGCGCTCGGCCGGCTGCGCCCGACCAGCCGGCTCGCCAAGGGCCTCACCGCGGGCGGCCTGAGCGTCGGCGTCGCGGCGGGCGCCTTCGGCGGGGTCGCCGCCGCGAGCTCGGACGCCCTGCCGGGCGACTCGCTGTACGGCCTCAAGCGCGGCATCGAGGACTTCAAGCTCACCTACCTGACGGACGACGACACCGAGCGCGGCCAGGCCTACCTCGACCAGGCGTCGACGCGCCTGAGCGAAGCCCGCCGCCTGATGGACCGAGGCCGCGGCGGCCACCTGGACCACGAGTCGCTGGGCGAGATCCGCCGCACTCTCTCGGGCATGACCCACGACGCGACGGAAGGCCACCGCCTCCTGCACGAGGCGTACGAGCGCGACCCGGACTCCCTGGGCCCGATGCGCGCCCTGTCCGCCTTCGCCCGCGCCCACCGCGACGCCTGGGGCGCCCTGCGCGACAGCCTCCCCGTCCAACTGGGCGACGTGCGCGACCAGGTCACCATGGTCTTCGACGCGATGGACGAAGAGGTGGCCCCCCTCCAGTCGCTCCTCCCCCCGCCCCCCGCCCAGGGCACGGACCCCGCCCGCTCGCCGGGCTCGTCCTCCGCCCGCACCACCCCGTCGGCCGACGACCCGGCCGCCCCCGCCCCCGGCCGCTCCACCCCGGACCACACCGCCCCGGGCCGCTCCTCCACCCCGGCCGCCCCCTCGACCCCGTCCGACGACGGTCTCCTGGGCGGCAACACCGGCGGCCTCCTCGACCCCCCGAAGAACCTCCCCACCACCCCGTCCCTGCCGTCCACCACCCCGCCCGACGTGACGATCCCCCCGCTGCTCCCCGGCCTCCTCCCCGGCCTGGGCATCGACAGCGAAGACGCCGACTGACGCCGACTGAAGAAGAGGGCGCCCCACACACCATGGGGCGCCCTCTCATCGTCGTCCCCCTAAAAGAACACCGACCTCCGCTGCACCAGCAGCTTGTAGAGCGTGTGCTGAATCTGCTCCCGCACCTGATCCGTGAGATTGAACATCAACATCGGATCCTCAGCAGCCTCGGCCGGATACCCCTCCGTAGGAATCGGCTCCCCGAACTGAATCGTCCACTTCGTCGGGAGCGGAACCATCCCCAACGGCCCCAGCCACGGAAACGTCGGCGTGACCGGGAAGTACGGGAACCCCAACACCCTCGCGAGCGTCTTCGCGTTGCCGATCATCGGGTAGATCTCCTCCGCGCCGACGATCGAGCACGGAATGATCGGGGCGCCCCGGCGCAGCGCGGTCGACACGAAGCCGCCCCGGCCGAAACGCTGGAGCTTGTACCGCTCACCGAACGGCTTGCCGAGCCCCTTGAACCCCTCGGGCATGACGCCGACCAGCTCCCCCTGGCCGAGCAGCCGGTCGGCGTCCTCCGCGCAGGCGAGCGTGTGCCCGAGCTTGCGGGCCAGCTCGTTGACGACGGGCAGCACGAAGACCAGGTCGGCGGCGAGCAGCCGCAGATGCCGGTCGGCGGGGTGGTGGTCGTGGACGGCGACCTGCATCATCAGCCCGTCCAGCGGCAGCGTCCCGGAGTGGTTGGCGACGATCAGCGCACCCCCCTCGGCGGGGATGTTCTCGATGCCCTTCACCTCGACCCGGAAGTACTTCTCGTACACCGGCCGCAGCAGCGACATCAGCACCTGGTCGGTGAGTTCCTCGTCGAACCCGAAGTCGTCGACCTCGTAGTCCCCCGTCAGCCGCCGCCGCAGGAACGACAGCCCGCCCGCGATACGCCGCTCGACGGACCGCGGCTCCTGTGGTGTCACCGGAACATCATCGCGCTCGGGGGCCCGGGTGGGCAGGGGCTGGACCTCACCGTTTCCGCGTTTCACCGGCCCGCCCCGGCGTCGCACCGGCCGCGGCACACTCCCCGCCCGCGCCCTGTCGTCGTCGAAGGGAATGACCTTGGCGTCGGCCATCGTCGGCACGCTCCTCAGTTGGCGCTCGGCGTCGGAAGGTGGAGCGGGGGCAGCGCCGCGACCCGGTCGACGGCGCCGGCGATCCGCTCCGGGGGCAGCAGCCCGGGGCCCTGGCTGCGCGCGAAGTCCGCGAAGGTCTCCGCCGTGGTGTACGCCGGTGTGAAGCCCAGCGTCTCGCGCATGAGGGACGTCGACACGACCCGGCCGTGGGTCAGCAGCCGGATCTGCTCGGGCGAGAAGTCCGTCATCCCGAGCGTCCGCACCAGCGACCCCGCCCAGGTGACGGCGGGCAGCAGCAGCGGCACGGTCGGCCGCCCCAGCCGCCGCGAGCACTGCGAGAGCAGCAGCACCCCGTCGCCGGCGACGTTGAACGTCCCGCAGTTCTGCGTCCCGCGCGCCGGTTCCCGCGACGCGATCCGCAGGACCTCGATCACGTCGTCCTCGTGCACGAACTGCAGCCGGGGGTCGTAGCCGAACACCGTCGGCAGCACGGGCAGTTCGAAGTACGAGGCGAGCGGCGTCTCGGCGCCGGGCCCGAGGATGTTGGCGAACCGCAGCACGCAGACGGCCACGTCCGGCCGCCGCCGCGCGAACCCCCGCACATACCCCTCGACCTCGACGGCGTCCTTCGCGAACCCGCCGCTCGGCAGCGACTTCGCGGCCGTCGACTCCGTGAACACGGCCGGATCCCTGGACGCCGACCCGTACACGTTCGTACTCGACTTCACCACCAGCCGCTTCACCCCGGGCGACTTCTGACACGCCCCCAGCAACTGCATCGTCCCGATGACGTTGTTCTCCTTGACCGACGTCCGACTCCCACTCCCCAGCGGCGTGCCGGTCACATCCATGTGGACGACGGTGTCGGCGCCGCTCTCGGCCAGCACCCGCGCGATGGTCGGCTGGCGGATGTCCGCGAGGACGAAGCCGGCGTCCCCGAGATCGTGCTCGGGCCGCACCGCGTCCACCCCGATCACCCGGTCCACATCCGGTTCCCGCTGGATCCGCCGCACGAACCGGCCCCCCAGCCGGCGGGCGACTCCGGTGACGAGCACGACCTTTCCCAAGATCCGCGCCTTCCTTCCAGGGCCTGGTGTTCCCGACCTGAGTGACAACTTAGCGGGTCGGTGTTGCGCTGTGATGACTGCCCGTCGCGCCTGTGGCCCGAAATACGTGCCACACCCGGTTGCCGGGAATGCGGGCCGGAAATGCGTGTGGCCCCTCACCGGATTTCCGGGAGGGGCCACACCACGCGTACGCGACGCGCGCCATATCAAGTCGTAAGCGACAAGGCTTACTTCTTGTTACGACGCTGGACACGCGTCCGCTTCAGCAGCTTGCGGTGCTTCTTCTTCGCCATCCGCTTACGCCGCTTCTTGATTACAGAGCCCACGACAACCCTCGCTCACTTCTCATCACTCGGTGCTGGGCGCCGGGGCCCACACGACCTACGAGGGGCCAGCCTACCCGCCCGAGAGCTGAGGGCGTAATTCGAGGGGGTCGGGGGAGATCGGAGGTGCCCTGTACTGATCCCCCCCAGGTCAGTCGTCAGGCGGTTTCCACCCCCACATAGCTCTCGCGGAGGTACTCGTGCACCGCTTGTTCGGGGACGCGGAAGGACCGCCCCACCCTGATCGCGGGCAGATGACCGCTGTGCACCAGGCGGTACACGGTCATCTTGGAGACGCGCATCACCGCGGCGACTTCCGCCACGGTAAGGAACACAACCTCGTTGAGAGGCCGATCAGCTGCCATGACAACACCTGAACCTTCCGCACTCGACGGCCACCGGCTTCCCCTTCCGGTGACTCTTCGTCGTTGCGTGCTCACTCCCCAATGTAGGGGCGGGTGATGCGAGTGGGGAAGAGGTGCACCCAAGGCAGCCCTACTGTGACAGACACGCTCGATTGAGTACGTAGCGGGTCAGCGGCAAGTAGTAATCGGACCGCGCGCCGTCATCAACCGGAACGGCGACGGACACCACCCCCTCGGCCTCCCCCACGAACACCGCGGGGTCATCGGTATCGGCAGGACCAATGGCCTCAAACCCCAGCTGACCTGCTCCGCAGACCCAGCCGTGATCTCCGATCACCAGATCCGGAAGCCGTCCGCCGCCCGCCGCGGCGGCCTCCAGGGCCAGTCGAACCGGGAGGGGTGAGTGGGTGTGCGCGCCGGTCGTACAACCGGCGCGTTCGACGCCCGGTTCGAGGAGCCGGCCGACTCCTCGTACGTACTCAAGGATGTACGTGCGTAGGCCGAACCGGGTCACTATGTCGACAGGGAGACCCTTCGCCGGGGTGAGTACTTCACATCCCGCCGTCGACAAAGCGTCCACAAGCCCCCGGTAAAACCCCCCTAACCGCCCCGGATGCCCCGTCCCCACCAACACCGAACCGTTACGCAGCGCGACGTCCCTGAGCCGGTCGGCGAACGCGTCGAGCCGCGCGACCGTCTTGCGCGGATCGATCCAGTCCGCCCCCGTGACAACCCCCAGATCCCCCGAAACGCCGCACTTCTCCACCATCACCCCGACGACCTCTCCTACTCCCCACTCCCTCTCCGGCACCACCCCCAACCGCACCCTCGGATCCCCCGCGGCGAACAAACGGTAATTCCGCAGACTCCGCTCCCGACAACTCGACACCGTCCCCGCGATCCCGACATCGACGAGATAACCCCGCAACACCTCGGCACTGAACACCCCCCGATCCTCCCGCCCTTGGGGACCGGCCCGCCCTCAACTCGACCAACTCACCCCCGACCGGCGTAACAGCCCCGAACCTCAAGGACGCGGGGCTGCTTCACAATGGGCGGCTCGGGCTCGGGGCTGCATCGATCGGCGGCTGGGCCAAGGGGGCGGGGCGCTTCGATCGACGGCTCGGCCGAGGGAGCGGGGCGCTTCGATCGACGGCTCGGCCGAGAGAGCGGGCTGCTCCGATCGACGGCTCGGCCGAGAGAGCGGGCTGCTCCGATCGACGGCTCGGCCGAGAGAGCGGGCTGCTCCGATCGACGGCTCGACCGAGAGAGCGGGCTGCTCCGATCGACGGCTCGACCGAGAGAGCGGGCTGCTCCGATCGACGGCTCGGCCGCAAAGCGCGGCGCCCCCAACTCCCCTACGCCAACAACCCCCTCAGCGGAAACGCCGCCCGCCGGGCCGCCAGGATCGCCTGGTCCACCCGGTCCCCGGGGTCGTACCCGCTCTCCCAGGAGGCCCAACTCACCGGCCACCGCCCGTCGGACATCCGCGCGGGTGCCAACTGCCGGGTGCGCGCGAACACTTGCTCACGCCAGCTCTCGGGAATCACGGTCTCCGGCGAGACTTCCTTACCGGAGGCGACGCCCACGAGATGCGCCCAGGACCGAGGCACCACGTCGACCACGGAATACCCGCCCCCGCCGAGCGCGACCCACTTCCCCCCGGCGTACTCGTGCGCCAGCTCGTGACAGGCGACCTGAACAGCCCGCTGCGCGTCGAGAGAAACCGCCAGGTGCGCGAGCGGATCCTCGAAATGCGTATCGGCCCCGTGCTGGGTCACCAGGACGTCCGGCCGGAACTCCGCCACCAACTCCGGCACCACGGAATGAAACGCCCGCACCCACCCCGCGTCCCCCGTCCCCGCCGGCAACGCCACGTTCACGGCACCCCCCTCCGCTCCCGGCGCCCCCGTCTCCTCGGGCCACCCGGTCTGCGGGAACAACGTCCGGGGATGCTCGTGCAACGAGATCGTCAGCACCCGGGGATCCTCCCAGAACGCCGCCTGCACCCCGTCCCCGTGATGCACGTCGACGTCCACGTACACGACCCGCTCCGCCCCCAGCTCCAGCAACCGCGCGATGGCGAGAGCGGCGTCGTTGTAGATGCAGAATCCCGCCGCCCCACCGGGCATCGCGTGATGCAGCCCCCCGGCGAAGTTCACCGCGTGCGCGACGTCCCCCCGCCACACGGCCTCGGCCGCCCCCACGGACAGCCCGGCGATGAGCGAACTGACCTCGTGCATACGGAAGAACGCCGGATCGTCGACCGTCCCGAGCCCGTACGACTGATCGGCGGACGAGGGATCGGCCGAGGCCGCCTTCACGGCCTCGATGTAGTCCTCCCGGTGCACCAGCCGCAGCGTCGACTCCCCCGCCGCCTTCGCCGAGACGACGTCCACCTCACGGTCGAGCCCGAGTGCCGCCACCAGACCCCGGGTCAGCTCAAGCCGCACCGGATCCATCGGATGCTCGGCCCCGAAGTCATAGCCCGTTACCGCCTCGTCCCACATCAGCTGCGCGCGCCCGCTCATGCCCGCCACCGTATCGGTCCTCCCCCGCCTCGAACGACCGGGCATACACCACGGTGACCAGCACGAGCCCCATCGGCACGAGCATGGCCCCCCGATAACTCCAGGCGTCCCCGACCACCCCCACCAACGGCGAACCCACCAGAAAACCCACGTAGTTGAAGATGTTCAGCCGGGCGACGGCCGCATCGGACGCCCCCGGGAACAAGCGCCCCGCCGCCGCGAACGTCTGCGGCACGATCACGCACAACCCCACCCCCACGAGCGTGAACCCCACCATCCCCACCCAGGCCCCCGGCGCCCCCGCCACGACCGCGAACCCCCCGGCCGCCACCAACGCCCCCGACCGCACCACCACAGCCGCCCCGAACCGCCGCACCCCATAGTCCCCGACGGCCCGCCCGACCAACATGGTCACCATGTAGACGTTGTACGGCACAGTCGCCAACTGCTCCGAACTCCCCAGCACGTCCTGGAGGTACTTGGCACTCCAGTTGGAGACGGTCGAGTCCCCGATGTACGCAAAGGCCATCACCAGACACAACGGCACCAGCAACCGGAACGCGAGCCTGTCCGTGTCGTCGGGGGTGGGGACGGGGGCGGGGACGGCGACCGCCGGGCCCTCAACTACCTTGCCCCCGTCGACATACCACCGGCTCCCCACCAGCGCGGCCGGCAACAACACGGCCACGACCGGCAGATACAGCACCCACAACGCCAACTCCCAGTGCGCACCGGCCCACGCGAGCGAGGACCCCACGATCCCGCCCAGACTGAACGCCGCGTGGAAACTGAGCATGATGCTGCGCCCGTACGCCCGCTGGAGGCTCACCCCCAGCATGTTCATCGTCGCGTCCAACGCCCCCAGCGCCAGCCCGAACACCGCGAGCGCCGCCGCCAGTTGAACCGTCCCGTCCCCCGCCCCGACCCCCACCAACGCCAGCAGGACGACGGGCTGGGCCCACCGCAGCACGAGGCTCGGCGCCACCCTCCGCACCACACGCTCGGCCGCCACGCTCCCGGCCCCCGCGAGCACCGGCACCGCCGCCAGATACAGCGGCAACAGCCCGTCGGAGACCCCGTACCGATCCTGGATCGCCGGAATCCGGGTCACCAGCAGAGCGAACGCGGCCCCCTGGGCGAAGAAGCTCAACGCCAACGAGGCTCTACCGCGCCGCAGCACTTCTGTCATGGCGGCGAGCGTAGGGCCCCGGCGTACTCATGGGTAGATCAAGCCAAAGGTGAATTTCCCTCAGCTCTGACCCCAGCGCACCCCGGGTCGGCCGGCGCCGCACTCACCCGAGCAGCAGCTCCGCCAGCTCCCCGGCCTCCGAGTACACCCGCGAGGCCCCCACCAGCCGCTCGGCGGGCGTCATGGCCGTGAACCCGAGGACGTCCATCCCGGCCGCCACCCCCGCCCGCACCCCGAGCGGCGAGTCCTCGACGACCACACACCGCTCCGGCGCGACCCCCATCCGCTCGGCGGCGAACAGGAACAGATCCGGCGCCGGCTTCCCCCGCCCCACATCCTGCGCGCTGAAGACCCGCCCCTCCCCGAAGAACCGGTCCAGCCCAGCCACCCGATGCCCCACCCGGATCCGCTCATGGCTCCCGGACGACGCCACGCAGTACGGCACCCCCTCCGCCACCAGCCTCTCCAGCACCCCCACGATCCCCGCCACCGGCTTCAGCTCCCGCTCGAACGCGGCGAACACCCGGGCGTGAAAGGTGTCGTCGAACCCCTCCGGCAACCGCTCCCCGGTCCGCTCCAGCACCAGGTCATGAATCCGGTGCATCGCCGACCCCATGTAGTCCCGGATCGAGTCCTCGTACGACGTCGGGTGCCCGACCTCGGTGAGATATTCGGCGAGCAGCCGATTCGAAATGGGTTCACTGTCGACGAGGACACCGTCATTGTCGAAGATCACGAGGTCGTAGCGCATACACCAACCCTAAACGCAGAAAACCCCCGCACCATTAACGGTGCGGGGGTTCCCCACAATGATTGTTCGGCGGCGTCCTACTCTCCCACAGGGTCCCCCCTGCAGTACCATCGGCGCTGTGAGGCTTAGCTTCCGGGTTCGGAATGTAACCGGGCGTTTCCCTCACGCTATAACCACCGAAACACTATGAAACAGTCAACCGCACCGCATGTGGCCATACGGGGTTGTTCATGGTTTCAGAACCAACACAGTGGACGCGAGCAACTGAGGACAAGCCCTCGGCCTATTAGTACCAGTCACCTCCACCCCTTACAGGGCTTCCAGATCTGGCCTATCAACCCAGTCGTCTACTGGGAGCCTTACCCTCTCAAGGAGGTGGGAACACTCATCTCGAAGCAGGCTTCCCGCTTAGATGCTTTCAGCGGTTATCCCTCCCGAACGTAGCCAACCAGCCATGCCCTTGGCAGAACAACTGGCACACCAGAGGTTCGTCCGTCCCGGTCCTCTCGTACTAGGGACAGCCCTTCTCAATATTCCTACGCGCACAGCGGATAGGGACCGAACTGTCTCACGACGTTCTAAACCCAGCTCGCGTACCGCTTTAATGGGCGAACAGCCCAACCCTTGGGACCGACTCCAGCCCCAGGATGCGACGAGCCGACATCGAGGTGCCAAACCATCCCGTCGATATGGACTCTTGGGGAAGATCAGCCTGTTATCCCCGGGGTACCTTTTATCCGTTGAGCGACGGCGCTTCCACAAGCCACCGCCGGATCACTAGTCCCGACTTTCGTCCCTGCTCGACCCGTCGGTCTCACAGTCAAGCTCCCTTGTGCACTTACACTCAACACCTGATTACCAACCAGGCTGAGGGAACCTTTGGGCGCCTCCGTTACCCTTTAGGAGGCAACCGCCCCAGTTAAACTACCCATCAGACACTGTCCCTGATCCGGATCACGGACCCAGGTTAGACATCCAGCACGACCAGACTGGTATTTCAACGACGACTCCACAAGTACTGGCGTACCTGCTTCACAGTCTCCCAGCTATCCTACACAAGCCGAACCGAACACCAATATCAAACTGTAGTAAAGGTCCCGGGGTCTTTCCGTCCTGCTGCGCGAAACGAGCATCTTTACTCGTAGTGCAATTTCACCGGGCCTATGGTTGAGACAGTCGAGAAGTCGTTACGCCATTCGTGCAGGTCGGAACTTACCCGACAAGGAATTTCGCTACCTTAGGATGGTTATAGTTACCACCGCCGTTTACTGGCGCTTAAGTTCTCAGCTTCGCCAAGACGAATCTTGACTAACCGGTCCCCTTAACGTTCCAGCACCGGGCAGGCGTCAGTCCGTATACATCGCCTTACGGCTTCGCACGGACCTGTGTTTTTAGTAAACAGTCGCTTCTCGCTGGTCTCTGCGGCCACCCCCAGCTCACCGAGTAAATCGGATCACCAGGAATGGCCCCCCTTCTCCCGAAGTTACGGGGGCATTTTGCCGAGTTCCTTAACCATAGTTCACCCGAACGCCTCGGTATTCTCTACCTGACCACCTGAGTCGGTTTAGGGTACGGGCCGCCATGAAACTCGCTAGAGGCTTTTCTCGACAGCATAGGATCATCCACTTCACCACAATCGGCTCGGCATCAGGTCTCAGACTACGTGCAGGGCGGATTTGCCTACCCTGCGTCCTACACCCTTACCCCGGGACAACCACCGCCCGGGCTGGACTACCTTCCTGCGTCACCCCATCACTCACCTACTGCAAGTCTGGTCCGTCGGCTCCACCACTCCCCTTTGCCCGAAGGCTCCGGGGCGGCTTCACGGACTTAGCATCGCCTGGTTCGATGTTTGACGCTTCACAGCGGGTACCGGAATATCAACCGGTTATCCATCGACTACGCCTGTCGGCCTCGCCTTAGGTCCCGACTTACCCTGGGCAGATCAGCTTGACCCAGGAACCCTTAGTCAATCGGCGCAAACGTTTCTCACGTTTGTATCGCTACTCATGCCTGCATTCTCACTCGTGAACCGTCCACCACTGCCTTCCGGCGCGGCTTCACCCGGCACACGACGCTCCCCTACCCATCACAGCAGGCGTTGGCCCTCATGCTGCAATGACACGACTTCGGCGGTACGCTTGAGCCCCGCTACATTGTCGGCGCGGAATCACTAGACCAGTGAGCTATTACGCACTCTTTCAAGGGTGGCTGCTTCTAAGCCAACCTCCTGGTTGTCTCTGCGACTCCACATCCTTTCCCACTTAGCGTACGCTTAGGGGCCTTAGTCGATGCTCTGGGCTGTTTCCCTCTCGACCATGGAGCTTATCCCCCACAGTCTCACTGCCGCGCTCTCACTTACCGGCATTCGGAGTTTGGCTAAGGTCAGTAACCCGGTAGGGCCCATCGCCTATCCAGTGCTCTACCTCCGGCAAGAAACACACGACGCTGCACCTAAATGCATTTCGGGGAGAACCAGCTATCACGGAGTTTGATTGGCCTTTCACCCCTAACCACAGGTCATCCCCCAGGTTTTCAACCCTGGTGGGTTCGGTCCTCCACGAAGTCTTACCTCCGCTTCAACCTGCCCATGGCTAGATCACTCCGCTTCGGGTCTTGAGCGTGCTACTAGAAACGCCCTATTCGGACTCGCTTTCGCTACGGCTACCCCACCCGGGTTAACCTCGCAACACACCGCAAACTCGCAGGCTCATTCTTCAAAAGGCACGCAGTCACGAGACAAGGACAAGTCCTCGTCCGACGCTCCCACGGCTTGTAGGCACACGGTTTCAGGTACTATTTCACTCCCCTCCCGGGGTACTTTTCACCATTCCCTCACGGTACTATCCGCTATCGGTCACCAGGGAATATTTAGGCTTAGCGGGTGGTCCCGCCAGATTCACACGGGATTTCTCGGGCCCCGTGCTACTTGGGTGTCTCTCAAACGAGCCGCTGACGTTTCGACTACGGGGGTCTTACCCTCTACGCCGGACCTTTCGCATGTCCTTCGCCTACATCAACGGTTTCTGACTCGTCTCACAGCCGGCAGACTGTGAAAGAGAGATCCCACAACCCCCACGACGCAACCCCTGCCGGGTCTCACACGTCGTAGGTTTGGCCTCATCCGGTTTCGCTCGCCACTACTCCCGGAATCACGGTTGTTTTCTCTTCCTGAGGGTACTGAGATGTTTCACTTCCCCTCGTTCCCTCCACATGCCCTATGTGTTCAGGCATGGGTGACAGCCCATGACGACTGCCGGGTTTCCCCATTCGGAAACCCCCGGATCAAAGCCTGGTTGACGACTCCCCGGGGACTATCGCGGCCTCCCACGTCCTTCATCGGTTCCTGGTGCCAAGGCATCCACCGTGCGCCCTTAAAAACTTGGCCACAGATGCTCGCGTCCACTGTGCAGTTCTCAAACAACGACCAACCACCCATCACCCCGGACCAGAGCCCGAGTGCACTGGGGTCGGCATCACGAGGGAGTTCATTCCCTCAGACACCCAACAGCGTGCCCAACCTCATCCCGCCCGGAGATCATGCGTTCCACGCTCCGAAGAGCAGTACTTGCAAGCCCCCGACCCAGAACCAGGCCGAATAATCAACGTTCCACCCATGAGCTGACCGTGCAGAACATTTGCCTGCAATCGGTACTGTGCTCCTTAGAAAGGAGGTGATCCAGCCGCACCTTCCGGTACGGCTACCTTGTTACGACTTCGTCCCAATCGCCAGTCCCACCTTCGACAGCTCCCTCCCACAAGGGGTTGGGCCACCGGCTTCGGGTGTTACCGACTTTCGTGACGTGACGGGCGGTGTGTACAAGGCCCGGGAACGTATTCACCGCAGCAATGCTGATCTGCGATTACTAGCAACTCCGACTTCATGGGGTCGAGTTGCAGACCCCAATCCGAACTGAGACAGGCTTTTTGAGATTCGCTCCACCTCACGGTTTCGCAGCTCTTTGTACCTGCCATTGTAGCACGTGTGCAGCCCAAGACATAAGGGGCATGATGACTTGACGTCGTCCCCACCTTCCTCCGAGTTGACCCCGGCGGTCTCCTGTGAGTCCCCAACCTCCCGAAAGAGTTGCTGGCAACACAGGACAAGGGTTGCGCTCGTTGCGGGACTTAACCCAACATCTCACGACACGAGCTGACGACAGCCATGCACCACCTGTATACCGACCACAAGGGGGCGACCATCTCTGGCCGTTTCCGGTATATGTCAAGCCTTGGTAAGGTTCTTCGCGTTGCGTCGAATTAAGCCACATGCTCCGCTGCTTGTGCGGGCCCCCGTCAATTCCTTTGAGTTTTAGCCTTGCGGCCGTACTCCCCAGGCGGGGAACTTAATGCGTTAGCTGCGGCACCGACGACGTGGAATGTCGCCAACACCTAGTTCCCACCGTTTACGGCGTGGACTACCAGGGTATCTAATCCTGTTCGCTCCCCACGCTTTCGCTCCTCAGCGTCAGTATCGGCCCAGAGATCCGCCTTCGCCACCGGTGTTCCTCCTGATATCTGCGCATTTCACCGCTACACCAGGAATTCCGATCTCCCCTACCGAACTCTAGCCTGCCCGTATCGAATGCAGACCCGGGGTTAAGCCCCGGGCTTTCACATCCGACGCGACAAGCCGCCTACGAGCTCTTTACGCCCAATAATTCCGGACAACGCTTGCGCCCTACGTATTACCGCGGCTGCTGGCACGTAGTTAGCCGGCGCTTCTTCTGCAGGTACCGTCACTCTCGCTTCTTCCCTGCTGAAAGAGGTTTACAACCCGAAGGCCGTCATCCCTCACGCGGCGTCGCTGCATCAGGCTTCCGCCCATTGTGCAATATTCCCCACTGCTGCCTCCCGTAGGAGTCTGGGCCGTGTCTCAGTCCCAGTGTGGCCGGTCGCCCTCTCAGGCCGGCTACCCGTCGTCGCCTTGGTGAGCCGTTACCTCACCAACAAGCTGATAGGCCGCGGGCTCATCCTTCACCGCCGGAGCTTTCAACCCCCACCCATGCAGGCAGGAGTGCTATCCGGTATTAGACCCCGTTTCCAGGGCTTGTCCCAGAGTGAAGGGCAGATTGCCCACGTGTTACTCACCCGTTCGCCACTAATCCACCCCGAAGGGCTTCATCGTTCGACTTGCATGTGTTAAGCACGCCGCCAGCGTTCGTCCTGAGCCAGGATCAAACTCTCCGTGAATGTTTACCGGTAATCCGGTGCACAACACAGAAGAGCGGAACAGTCGGAGGAATGATCCGACCGTTCACAGCGTCCTCGCTGTTGTTTTCCAAAGGAACCTCATCCATCCGGCGTTCACAACCGGGCTGGACGGGGTATCAACTAATCTGGCGTTGATTTTTGGCACGCTGTTGAGTTCTCAAGGAACGGACGCTTCCTTTGTACTCACCCTCTCGGGCTTTCCTCCGGGCAGTTTCCCTTCGATCTTGCGTTTCCGACTCTATCAGATCTTTTTCCGATCCGATTTCCTCGGTGCTTTCCGGTTCCCGCTCTCCGCTTTCGCTTCGGGCGTTTCCCTTTCGGCGTTTCCGACTCTATCAGATCCTTTCGGCGTCTGATCCCCAGTCAGTGGGGGTTGTCTTTGCGGCTGTTGGGCCGTTCCGACGAGTGAGACTTTAGCGGATTCCCGGCCCCCGAAGCCAATCGGGGGTCGCGCTCTTTCGAACGTGGATTCCTCATTTCGCGAATACGCACGCCAAAGCACACGACTGCTCGTCGAGTGTTGGTTTGGTACTTGCGGAATGGCTGTCCGGGGACCGACCGGAGTCGACGCTCACGTCGGACAACTCGGAGAACAGTACGGACCGCCCCCAGGTGTGTCAACTCACGGCCGAGGAGCACCCCGGAGGCGTACGCTGCCCGGCATGACGACGCGTACGTACACCCAGCAGTGGTGGGCCGCCTGACGGCGGCCGGTACTCACGTACGCGATCAACGGCCGCCGCCTCGGCGGCCGTTCTCGTTTCCTCTCCAGGACCTCGGGGGCCCGCCGGGACGGCGGCCCTGACCAGGAGGAGTAGGGATGACGAGGGTCTTCAGCGGGATCAAGCCGACCGGGCATCTGACGCTGGGGAACTACCTGGGGGCCATGCGGCGGTGGGCCGAGGTAGACCAGCACCGGTCCGACGCGTTGTTCTGCGTCGTCGACCTGCACGCCCTGACCGTGGACCACGACCCCGCGCGCGTGCGCCGGCTCAGTCGGCAGGCGGCGACCCTGCTGTTGGCTGCGGGGCTGGACCCGCGGCTGTGCACCCTGTTCGTGCAGAGCCACGTCGATGAGCACGCACGGCTGTCGTACGTCCTGGAGTGCGTCGCGAGCGACGGCGAGATGCGGCGGATGATCCAGTACAAGGAGAAGGCGCGGCGGGAACAGGCACGCGGCGGAAGCGTCCGGCTGTCGTTGCTGACGTATCCGGTGCTGATGGCGGCGGACATCCTGGCGTACGGGACGGACGACGTGCCGGTGGGCGACGACCAGACGCAGCACGTCGAGCTGGCGCGGGATCTGGCGGTGCGGTTCAACCAGCGTTACGGCCACACGTTCGTGGTGCCGAGGGCGACGCACCCGGCGGTGGGCGCGCGGGTGATGAACCTCCAGGACCCACTGTCGAAGATGGGGAAGTCGGACGACTCCGGGCCGGGCATCGTCTATCTCCTCGACGAGCCCGACGTCATCCGCAAGAAGGTGATGAGAGCTGTCACCGACAGCGGGCGGGAGGTCGTGTACGACCGTGCCGCGGCGCCCGGCCTGGCGAATCTGCTGGAGATCCTGGCCGCGTGCACGGGCGGGAACCCTGAGGATCTGTCAGGCGTTCACAATTCGTACGGCGCTCTCAAAGCGGACACCGCCGAGGCTGTGATCGAGATTTTGAGGCCCGTGCAGGCCAGGCACAGGGAGCTGTGCGCGGATCCGGGTCAGGTGGAGGGAGTGTTGCGGGAGGGTGCCGAGCGGGCGCGGGCGATGGCGCGGCCGACGGTGGACGCCGCTTACCGGGCGATCGGGCTGCTGGAGCCGGTGCCGGGGGCGGAGGTGAACGCGGCCCGGTAGTGCCGGAGCGGGTGTCCGGGCCGGTGTCCTCGTCGTCGTGCCGCCGGTCGTCAGTCCTTCTTGCCGGAGGCGAGCTGGCGGCTTCGGTCGCGGGCGGCTTCGAGGGCGGCGATGAGGGCGGCCCGGACGCCGTGGTTCTCCAGTTCGCGGATGGCGCTGATGGTGGTGCCGGCGGGAGAGGTGACGTTCTCACGGAGCTTGACGGGGTGCTCGCCGCTGTCGCGGAGCATCACGGCGGCACCGATCGCGGACTGGACGATGAGGTCGTGGGCCTTGTCGCGCGGCAGGCCGAGCAGGATGCCGGCGTCGGTCATGGCTTCGACGAGGTAGAAGAAGTACGCCGGTCCGGAGCCGGAGAGGGCGGTGCAGGCGTCCTGCTGGGACTCGGGGACGCGCAGGGTCTTGCCGACGGCGCCGAAGATCTCCTCGGCGTGGGCGAGGTGGTCGTCGGTGGCGTGGGAGCCGCCGGAGATGACGGACATGGCCTCGTCGACGAGCGCGGGCGTGTTGGTCATGACGCGGACGACGGGGGTGCCCGGAGTGAGGCGCTCCTCGAAAAAGGAGGTGGGAATGCCCGCGGCGCCGCTGATGACGAGGCGGCCGTCGGGGACGTGCGGGGCGAGTTCGTCGAGCAGGGCGCCCATGTCCTGCGGCTTGACGGTGAGGATCAGGGTGTCGGCGGTCTTGGCGGCTTCCGCGTTGGTGACCGGGGTGACGCCGTAGCGGGCGCGGAGTTCTTCCGCGCGCTCGGGACGGCGTGCGGTGACCAGGAGGTCGGCCGGGTTCCAGCCGCCCCGGATCATCCCGCTGAGCAGGGCTTCGCCGATCTTTCCGGTGCCGAGGACTGCGACTTTCTGGCTCATGCCGTCATCCTCGCACCGGGAGCGGGGGCCGGGGGCGGCTGTCCGGTTGGCGGAACAGGGGCAGGGCGTCATCGTGTGCGGCGGCGCAGGGTGGCGGCGCCGAGGGCGAGGACCAGCAGGGCGCAGCCGGCGACGACGAGGACGTCCCGGACAAAGGCGGTGGTCGTGTCGGTGTGGCGCAGGATCTCGTTCATGCCGTCGACGGCGTACGACATGGGCAGCACGTCGGAGGCCGCTTCGAGGACGGGGTGCATCGCGTCCCTCGGGGTGAACAGGCCGCACAGGAGGAGCTGGGGGAAGATCACCGCCGGCATGAACTGGACGGCCTGGAACTCGGAGGCCGCGAAGGCGGAGACGAACAGGCCGAGCGCGGTGCCGAGGAGGGCGTCCAGGAGGGCGACGAGGAGCAGGAGCCAGGGGCTTCCGGTGACGTCGAGGCCGAGGAACCAGACGGCGAGTCCGGTGGCCAGGGCCGACTGGACGATGGCGAGGGCGCCGAACGCGAGGGCGTACCCGGTGATCAGGTCGGCCTTGCCGAGCGGCATCGCCAGGAGGCGTTCGAGGGTGCCCGAGGTGCGCTCGCGCAGGGTGGCGATGGAGGTGACCAGGAACATCGTGATCAGCGGGAAGATCCCGAGGAGGGAGGCGCCGATGTTGTCGAAGGTGCGGGGGCTGCCGTCGAAGACGTAGCGCAGCAGGACGAGCAGGAGGCAGGGGAGGAGGACCAGCAGGGCGATCGTGCGCGGGTCGTGGCGGAGCTGGCGCAGGACGCGGGCGGCGGTGGCGGTGGTGCGGGCGGCGTTCAGGGCGCGGGCGGGCGGCGTCGGTGTGCTCGTCGTCGTCCGCGTGGTGGTCCGCTGGGCGGTGTTCATCGGTGGGGCTCCTTGTCGCGGGTGGCTTCGGTCGCCTGGTCGACGAGGTGGAGGAAGGCGGCTTCGACGGTGTCGGTGGCGGTGCGGGTGCGCAGGGCTTCGGGGGTGTCGTCGGCGAGGAGTCGGCCGGCGCGCATGAGGAGGAGGCGGTGGCAGCGTTCGGCCTCGTCCATGACGTGGGAGGAGACGAGGAGGGTGGTGCCGCGGGCGGCGAGGCGGTCGAAGAGGGCCCACAGGTCGCGGCGCAGGACGGGGTCGAGGCCGACGGTCGGTTCGTCGAGGACGAGGAGGTCGGGGGTGCCGAGGAGCGCGACGGCGAGGGAGACGCGGCCTCGCTGTCCGCCGGAGAGGTGGCCGGCGAGGGCGTCGGCGTGGGAGGTGAGGTCGACGTCCGTGAGAGCGCGGTCGACGTCGGCGCGGCGGGCGGCGTGGGGGCGGGAGGGGTCGAGGACCGCCGCGAAGTAGTCCAGGTTCTGCCGGATCGTCAGGTCGTCGTACACGGACGGGGCTTGGGTGACGTAGCCGATGCGGCTGCGGAGGGAGGGGTGGCCGGCGGGGTGGCCGAGGACGTTCAGGGTGCCGGTGACTTTGGCCTGGGTGCCGACGATCGACCGCATGAGGGTCGTCTTGCCGCAGCCGGAGGGGCCGAGGAGGCCGGTGATCTGGCCTTTCGGGACGGTGAAGTCGAGATCGCGGAGGACTTGGCGGGGGCCTCGGGTGACAGTGAGGGAGGTGGCTCGGACGGCGGGGACGGGGTCAGGGGTGGAGTCACGGGCGGAGTCAGGGGCGGGGGTCGGGCGGTGGGGGGTGTCGGGGGGCTTCGGGGTTTTATTCATCATGTGATGAATAGTGCTCGCAGCAGGCTGCGGCGTCAAGGGCCACGGGGGTGTCGAGGGACGCGGAGGTGTCGAGGGGAGCGCGCGCGTGCTCGTTTCGCGCCTCACTACCCCCCCGCGCGCCACCCGGGCGCCGGTGTGCGGGCGGGCGGCATTGCCGACAATGGAATTCATGCGCGGAACGGCGGGGTTCCGGGTCGCGCGTGGCGTCTGTCAGGTCGTACGAAAAGCCTTCTTGGACGGCCGCGTCCCTCCCCCGGGCGTGGCGCCCACGCGTCTCCCGCTTGCCGACCGGAGGTGCTGTCGAGATGCGCCGTGGCGTACGCAAGGCCGATCTGTCCGCTTCGCTTGTCGTGTTCCTGGTCGCGTTGCCCCTGTGCGTGGGGGTCGCGATGGCCTCGGGGGTGCCGCCCGAGCTGGGGCTGGTCACCGGAATCGTGGGCGGTCTCGTCGCGGGGGCGCTGCCGGGCAGCAGTCTCCAGGTCAGCGGGCCCGCCGCCGGGCTGACGGTGCTCGTGTACGAGGCCGTCCAGGCGTACGGGCTGCACGCGCTCGGCGTCCTGGTGTGCGCCGCCGGGCTGCTGCAGATCGGGCTCGGGGCGCTGCGGCTGGGGCGGTGGTTCCGGGCCGTGTCCGTCGCCGTCGTCCACGGGATGCTCGCCGGGATCGGGCTCGTCCTGGTCGCCGGGCAGGTGTACGCGCTCGGGGACGCGAGCGCGCCGGCGGGTGGGCTCGGCAAGCTCGCGGGGCTGGTGCGGCTGCCCGGCGAGGCGGATCCCGTGGCGTTGTCAGTGGGGGGTGCCACCATGGCCGTACTGCTGCTGTGGGGGCGGTGGCGGCGTGGGGCGCGGCTCGTGCCCGCGCCGCTCGTGGCGGTCGCGCTCGCGGCGGTGGTGACCGGGGTGTTCGACCTCGGGGTGCGGCGGGTCGAGGTGCGGGGGCTGTGGGAGGCGGTCCGGGTGCCGGGCCTCGCCGACGTCGGGCGGCTCGCGGAGGTGGGGGTCGTCGGGACCGTCGTCGCGTTCGCGCTCATCGCGTCGGCGGAGTCGCTGTTCAGCGCGGCGGCCGTGGACCGGCTGCATGACGGGAGGAGGACCGACTACGACAAGGAACTGATGGCCCAGGGCACCGGGAACACCGTGTGCGGGCTGCTGGGGGCGCTGCCCATGACCGCGGTCATCGTCCGCAGCGCGGCCAACGTCCACGCGGGCGCGCGGACCAAGGCGTCCCGCGTGCTGCACGGGGGCTGGCTGCTGCTCTTCGCCGCCGTCATACCCGGGGTGCTCGGGCTGATACCCGTCGCCGCGCTCGCCGCGCTGCTCGTCCACGCCGGGTGCAAGCTCGTTCCGCTGCGGGAGGTGCGGGCGCTGTGGGGTTCGGACCGGGGGGAGGTCGTCGTCCTCGGCGTCACCTGCGTCGCGATCGTCCTCGGGAACCTTTTCGAGGGGGTGCTGGTCGGGCTCGCCCTCGCGGTCGCCAAGACCGCCTGGGAGATCAGCCATGTGCAGGTCGAGATCGAGGACCGGGGGGATGGGCTGGTCGTGCGGGTGGTGGGGCACGCGACGTTCTTGCGGCTGCCGAAGCTGCTCGATGTGCTGGAGGGGTTGCCGGTCGATCGGGAGGTGCGGTTGGAGTTGGGGGAGCTGCGGCATGTGGATCTGGCTTGCGCTGCCGCGTTGGAGGGATGGGTTTCGGAGCGGGGGGAGCGGGGGCGGGTGGGGGTTGTGTCGGGGGGTTAGGGGGGCGGGTTCGGGGGGCCCGGCGCCTGGCCGTCGGCTCTCGTCAGGGGGTTCGGGCCAGGAGGAGGGAGACGTCGTAGGTCTCCTCGATGATGCCGTCGGGGAAGGTGGTCAGGAGGTGGGCGCGTTCGGCGGTGAGGAAGGCGGTCGTTCGTTCCTCCGTGTCGACCAGGAACATCGAGTGGCTGCCGATGTTCGCGAGGTGGGTGTCGACGGGGACCCGGCGGCTCCAGCGGACCGTGCGGTGGGTGAAGGCGAGGGTGCCGGTGGGGTCGGCGAGGTCCGTGCGGGACACGTGGTTCTTCTCCTGGGCGACATCGATGCCGAAGTGCCGCCCCATGCGCAGCGCCTGCGCCTTCAGCCACGGCACGTCGTAGGGCGTCGTGTTCCACCACAGCGCCAGCGCCCCGCCCGGCCGCAGGACGCGGACGGCTTCGGGGACCGCGCGGGCGGGGTCGGTCCAGTGCCAGGACTGGGCGTACGTGAGGAGGTCGAGGCAGGCGTCCTGGAACGGGAGCCGGTTGCCGTCGCCCCGGACGACCGGCACCTCCGGCAACGCCCGCCGGAACTCCGTCGCCATCCCCTCCCCCGGCTCCACCCCCACGACCCGCGCCCCTCGCGCGGCCAGCACCCTCGCGGAGATCCCCGTCCCCGCCCCGACGTCCGCCACTCTCGCCCCGGCGAGCGGGCGCCCGGTCAACTCCTCGACCACGTCCATGAGTTCGGCCGGGTAGGAGGGGCGGTTGGCCGCGTACTGGGCGGCCGCGGCGTTGAAGGAATGGGCTCGGGCCGCGGTGTGAGGGGTAGTGGTCATGGGGCCATGGTGGCGGGGTGTGGGGGTGGGGGGGAATGGAGTTTTGGTGTGAGGGGGTGGGGGGGTGGGGGCCTGTCGGGGCGCGGGGGGGGCGGCCTGCGGGCTGACTTTGGCAGGGGTTGGGGATTTGAGCATGCCGCGGCGGTGCCGGGGGGCTTGGGGTGTCTATCGGGCTGCGGCTAAGCGGGGGTGCAGGAGGGGGCGGGACGGCCGTCTGGCTGGCTACGCGCGCGTGGCCGGGTGCGGGTGCGGGTGCCCTGTCCGACTCGCTCGGCACGCGTGCGTGCGTGCGGAGTACGACGTGCGAGGAGGGGGACGAGCTGGAAATCGCCGTCGGGATGGCACGCGCGCGTGAGGAAGACGGACGCTGGTTCGCCGCCGCAACGGCACTCACGCGAGGAAACCGGCCCCCGGCCGCTTACGCCACCGCACCGAACCCCACCCACACCAGCCCCGAAACCCCTTCAGGCACCAAGCAGCAGCCACACCCCCTACAGCCACCCCCTACCAGCCCTCCCGTCCTCCACCCCCTCCCACCCGCAGCCCGATAGACACCTCAAACCCCCCCCGGCCCCGCCCGGGCATGCTCAAACCCCCAACGCCCGCCAAAGTCAGCCCGCAGGCCGAACAACCACCCAAGCCCAGCTAAGTCCTACCCCCGCCCCTTCCTCCGCGCCGGATTCCCCGTCCTCCGCCGACTACGCCGAGCATCCCGCTCACACGCCGCCTCGTACTCCTCCCGGCAAAGCCCCTCCCCAGGCGCCTCACGGAACGACCGAAACGTGTACGCGAGCAGCGCCCCGAGAAACCCGATGGCGAGAAGCCCCCGAAGCGACGCCTGCCGGGCGGGATCGGGCCGCTTGCGGAAGCTGTCCCAGGTGTGCCCGAAGGCAAGCGCCGTGCACCCGGCGAACATCACGACGAGCAGAACCATGACGAAGCGCCCGACCTCGGCGATCGCAAGCCCTTCGTAGGCGAACCGAAGGACGAGACACGCGCCGACGGTGACGACCAGCGAGCCCGCGGCGACACCGACACGGCGGAGCGTGTAGCCGTCGTCGTGGTTCACCCAGGTCGTCCCGAAGAAGCGCAGGGACTCGGGCTGCGGCCCCGCGCCCCCGGCCGGGAGGCCCTTCCTGTCCGGACTGCCGTTTTCGTCGCTCACGGAACGATTATGGCGCCGCCCGAAGACACCTCTCCGGCCGGGTACAGGACCGGCGGGACCGGCCCTTTCAGTGCCCCGAACCGATCAGAAGTTGCACCGGGGCGCGATGTAACCGTCGCTCCCGGTCTTCACGTACGCGTCCGAGACGAACTCCCCGTTGCCGATGTTGTCCCAGATGTTCGTCGTCCCGTAGTACCCCGCCACCGTCGTCCCCTGCATCTGGCAGTTGATCGGCACGCGCGTGTTGAGCGGCAGCACCTTGACGAGCGAGTAGCCGGTCCCCGGACCGCTGCGGACGTTGAGCTGGGTGCCCGGCGCGACCGGGTAGTAGACCTGCGCGATACCGAGCTCCTGCTCCTCGGCCCCCGCGTCCTGCGCGGTCTCTTCGACAGACATGAGAAACCCTCCCCCCGTGAACCCCATGACGACCATGGGACCCCGTTGATACCCACGGATCAGCGTTCGAAACATACGTACGTGACTCGCACATGATGGCCAACCGGCCGCCTCTGGCCCGTACGCGTCATCGACTAGGCTCCAGGCGCCGAGACAGCACGGGGGTGGTTCCATGGCGCCACGGAGGGACAGCGGAGCGGGCGCGGAAGCGGAACTTCCCGAGTACGCCGGCCACTACCTCCTGGAGTCACGCCTCGGCTCGGGTGGGATGGGTGTCGTGCACTTGGCCCGCAGCACCTCGGGGCTGAAGCTCGCGGTGAAGGTCGTGCACGCGGAGTTCGCGAAGAACCCCGAGTTCAGGAGCCGTTTTCAGCAGGAGGTCAGCGCCGCGCGGCGGGTCAGCGGCGCGTTCACCGCGCCGGTCGTGGACGCCGACCACGACGCGGAACGGCCGTGGATGGCGACGCTGTTCATCCCCGGGCCGACCCTGTCCGAAGAGGTGAAGCGGAACGGCCCGCTGCCGCCGGAGAAGCTGCGCAGGCTGATGGCGGGGCTCGCCGAGGCGCTGCGGGACATCCACCGCGTGGGCGTGGTGCACCGCGATCTGAAGCCGAGCAACGTCCTGCTGGCCGAGGACGGGCCCAAGGTCATCGACTTCGGGATCTCGCGCCCGAAGGACAGCGAACTGCGCACCGAGACCGGCAAGTTGATCGGGACGCCGCCCTTCATGGCACCAGAGCAGTTCCGGCGCCCGCGCGAGGTGGGCCCGGCCGCGGACATCTTCGCGCTGGGCTCGGTCCTGGTCCACGCGGCCACGGGGCGCGGCCCGTTCGACTCGGACAGCCCTTACATCGTCGCCTACCAGGTCGTCCACGACGAGCCGGAGCTGACCGGCGTACCGGACAACCTCGCGCCCCTGGTGCGGCGTTGCCTCGCGAAGGAGCCCGAGGAGCGGCCCACTCCGGACGAGCTGATGCGCGAACTGCGGTCGGTGGCGGCGTCGTACGACACGCAGGCGTTTGTGCCGGGCACGCGTGTCCCGGACGGCGACACGGAGCCGTCCGTCGTGCCCGAGGTGCCCGTCGAGGAGCCGGCGAGGCCCGTCCGGCGCGTGCGCGGGAAGGCGCTCCTCGCGGGTGCCGTCGTCGCCGTCCTGGCGGGCGGTGGTCTCGCCGGGTTGCAGTTGATCGACGGCGGCGGCACCGCCGGTCCTCGCCCGACGGCCTCCACAACGGCCTCATTCGCCCCCTGGGCGACAAAACCGGCGGCCGACGGCTCCGAGTCCATCCCGCGCTGCACACACGCCTCAGGGCGCCTCCTGTGCGCTCAGCGGGGGCTCGTCTCTGCGCTCGACGCGAACGACGGGCGGGTGCTGTGGCGGCACACCCTCGCCGCCGGCGAGTCGCCGGGCCGCGCGCCGGTCGTCGAGGGCGGCCTGGTCCACGTCGTCACCGGCTCCGGCGGCCGCGCCGTGGCCCTCGACCCGGCGACGGGCGCGACGCGCTGGCAGCGCGACGTCTCGGCGTACTCGGGTGTCTTCTTCGCGCCCGGCACGCTGCTGCTGACCTCGTCCGACGGCAAGGTGACGGCCGTGGACGGCGCGTCGGGCCGGGACCTGTGGAGCAAGCGGATCCCTGGCCAGCGGCTGCCGGTCTTCGCGGCGTTCGACGGGGACGGCCTGGCGTACGCGACGAGCGTGTCGTCGGACGGCGCGCGCACGCGGGTCACCGCGATCGACCCGGCGTCGGGCGCCGTCCGCTGGGAGGCCCGGCTGACCGGCGGGCTCACTCCGGTGGGGCGCGCGGGCGCGGACCTCGTGTTCCTCAAGGGCGGCTCCGACTACGGCGAGACCGGCGCGGTGGTCCGGTACTCGCCGGGGACACAGCAGTCCCTCAAGGTGCCGCTGGACGTCGCCCTCTCGCAGGCGCGCGCGACAGTGACCGGGGAGAGGGTCTACCTCCTGGGCTACGACGGTTCCCTGGCCGCCGTCGACCTCTCCGCGGGCAAGCAGGTGTGGTCGCTCCAGACGTCCGTGAGCCGTGGCTCCGACCTCGCGGCGGACGGTACGCGCGTGTACTTCAGCGCCGCAGACGGCCGTCTGCTGTCCGTCGACGCGCGCGCGGGCAAGCTCGTCGGCCAGACGACCCTGCGCATCGGCGCTCGTTCCGACGAGGTCGCCGCCGCGCTGCCGTCGCCCCAGGTGGTCGACGGGCGCGTGTACGCGGGGGCGCCGGACGGGACGGTGTTCTCGGTGGCGTCCGGGTCCCCGGGGGACTGAGAGCGCCTGCGGGACGTGACGACGGGCTGGGGCCCCCTTCTTGCCGAAGGGGGCCCCAGCCCGTCGTGCGCGCGGGCGTCAGCCGAGCTTGGAGACGTCGCGGACGGCGCCCTTGTCGGCGCTGGTGGCCATCGCCGCATACGCGCGCAGGGCGGCGGAGACCTTGCGTTCGCGGTTCTTGGGGGCGTAGACGCCGTTCAGGGCGGCCTCGCGGCGGGCGAGTTCGGCGTCGTCGACCAGGAGCTCGATGGAGCGGCCCGGGATGTCGATGCGGATGCGGTCGCCGTCCTCGACCAGGGCGATGGTGCCGCCGCCGGCCGCCTCCGGGGAGGCGTGGCCGATCGACAGGCCCGAGGTGCCGCCGGAGAAGCGGCCGTCGGTGATCAGCGCGCACGCCTTGCCGAGGCCGCGGCCCTTGAGGTACGAGGTCGGGTAGAGCATCTCCTGCATGCCGGGGCCGCCCTTGGGGCCCTCGTAGCGGATGACGACGACGTCGCCCTCCTTGATCTCCTTGAGGAGGATCTTCTGCACGGCCTCCTCCTGCGACTCGCAGACGACCGCGGGGCCCTCGAAGGTCCAGATGGACTCGTCGACGCCCGCGGTCTTCACCACGGCCCCGTCGACGGCCAGATTGCCCTTCAGGACGGCCAGGCCGCCGTCCTTGGAGTACGCGTGCTCGGCGGAGCGGATGCAGCCGCCCTCGGCGTCGTCGTCGAGCGTGTCCCAGCGCTCGGACTGGGAGAACGCCTCGGCGGAGCGCACGCAGCCCGGGGCGGCGTGCCACAGCTCGATCGCCTCGGGGGACGGGGAGCCGGCGCGCACGTCCCAGGTCTTCAGCCAGTCGGCCAGGGAGGGGCTGTGGACGGCGTGCACGTCCTCGTTGAGCAGCCCCGCGCGGTGCAGCTCGCCCAGGAGGGCCGGGATGCCGCCCGCGCGGTGGACGTCCTCCATGTAGTACGTGCGGTTCTTGGCGACGTTGGGGGCGACCTTGGCGAGGCACGGGACGCGCCGGGAGACCGCGTCGATCTGCTCCAGGCCGAAGGGGACCTCGGCTTCCTGGGCGGCGGCCAGGAGGTGCAGGATCGTGTTGGTCGAGCCGCCCATGGCGATGTCGAGCGCCATGGCGTTCTCGAACGCCGCGAAGGAAGCGACGGAACGGGGCAGTACCGTCGCGTCGTCCTGCTCGTAGTAGCGGCGGGTGATGTCCATGACCGTGCGCGCGGCGTCCTCGTAGAGGCGCTTGCGCGCGGTGTGGGTGGCCAGCACGGAGCCGTTGCCCGGGAGCGAGAGGCCGATCGCCTCGGTCAGGCAGTTCATCGAGTTGGCGGTGAACATGCCGGAACACGAGCCGCAGGTCGGGCAGGCGTTCTCCTCGATGCGCTGGATGTCCGCGTCGGAGATCTTGTCGTTCACGGCGTCCGAGATCGCGTCGACCAGGTCGAGCGTGCGGACCGTGCCGTCGACCAGGGTCGCGCGGCCGGACTCCATGGGGCCGCCGGAGACGAACACCGTCGGGATGTTCAGCCGCAGGGCCGCGTTCAGCATGCCCGGGGTGATCTTGTCGCAGTTGGAGATGCAGATCAGCGCGTCCGCGCAGTGCGCCTCGACCATGTACTCGACGCTGTCCGCGATCAGGTCGCGCGAGGGCAGGCTGTAGAGCATGCCGCCGTGGCCCATCGCGATGCCGTCGTCGACGGCGATGGTGTTGAACTCGCGCGGGATGCCGCCGGCCTCGACGATCGCCTCGCTGACGATCCGGCCCACCGGCTGGAGGTGGGTGTGGCCCGGCACGAACTCCGTGAAGCTGTTGGCGACCGCGATGATCGGCTTACGGCCGATGTCCGCGCCGGGTACACCGGAGGCGCGCATAAGGGCGCGGGCGCCCGCCATGTTGCGGCCGTGGGTGACTGTGCGGGACCTCAGCTCGGGCATCGTCGCTCGCTCCTTCAGACAGGTAGGGCTGCTGCCGAGCGTACGCCGGTCATCCAGGGGGCGGGACGGGGCGTCCGGAATGCGGGATGTGCGTCTCGGGGACGAGGGTGGCGCTGATGCGGTGACAGCGGGTGGCTTGTCAGGTTCGGATCACGGTGCGGTCAGGTGCCCCTGCACGACCGGCGCCACGCGCGCGATGAGCTGTTCGATGTCCGCCGAGGCCAGCGGTTCGACCTTGACGACGTACCGGAGCAGCGCGCAGCCGACGAGCTGGGCGGCCGCCAGTTCGGCGCGGAGCTCGGCGTCCGGGAGGTCCACGCGCGCGGCGACGCGGAACAGGAGCTGGGAGGCGATCAGGCTGCGGAAGACGGCGGCGGCGGTCTCGTTGGTCACGGCGGAGCGCAGGATCGCGAGCAGCGGTGTGCGGGTGGTCGGGTTCTCCCAGACGCCGAAGACGAACCGCGCGAACCGCTCGCCGGTCTCCTCGAAGGGGCCGTCGGCAAGCACGTCGGGCGCGTTCAGCGCGGGCGCGACGGCGTCCTCGACGGCCGCCGCGAACACCTGCTCCTTGGTGCCGAAGTAGTGGTGCACCAGCGCCGAGTCGACGCCGGCGGCCTTCGCGATCCCGCGCACGGACGTCTTCTCGTATCCCCGCTCGGAGAACTCCTCGCGGGCCACGGCGAGGATCTTCGCCCGTGTCTCCCCGCTCGCGGACTCGCTGAGCCGGGGGCGACCGCGTCGACGGGGTGCCGAGGGGGCCTCTGTGGCGCTGTGAGCCGTTTTGGGGGCGTCCGGGGTGCCAGGAGGCGCGGCGGGGGCTGACGGGGCGTCCGAGGCGGCCTGGAGGGGCTTGGCGGGGGTGCCGGGGGCGGGCCCTCGGTCCTCGTGCCGCGGTGGGCGGGGCGTCACCTGCGGGGGACCTTCAGGGCCGAGGCGAGGTGGAGGCGGGTGAAGGCGAGGGCTTCGGCGAGGTCGGCCTCGCGTTCGGCCGCCGACATCGCGCGGCGCGTGTTGACCTCGATGACGACATGCCCGTCGAAGCCGGTCAGCGCGAGGCGTTCGAGGAGTTCGGCGCAGGGCTGCGTGCCGCGCCCGGGGACCAGGTGCTCGTCCTTGTTGGAGCCGAGGCCGTCGGCAAGGTGGACGTGGCCGAGGCGGTCGCCCATCCGGTCGACCATCTCCATCGCCTCGGTGCGCGAGGTCGCCGCGTGGCTGAGGTCGATCGTGAAGTGCCGGTAGTCGTCCTTGGTGACGTCCCAGTCCGGCGCGTACGCGAGCATTTCGCGGTCGCGGTAGCGCCAGGGGTACATGTTCTCGACGGCGAACCGGACGTCCGTCTCGTCGGCCATCCGCCAGATCCCCTGCACGAAGTCGCGCGCGTACTGCCGCTGCCAGCGGAACGGCGGATGGACGACGACGGTGCTCGCCCCGAGCTTCTCGGCGGCCGTGCGCGCACGCTGGAGCTTGACCCAGGGGTCCGTCGACCAGACCCGCTGCGTGATCAGCAGGCAGGGCGCGTGAACGGCGAGGATCGGCATCCGGTGGTAGTCACTGAGCCGTCTCAGCGCCTCGATGTCCTGGCTGACGGGGTCGTTCCACACCATCACCTCGACCCCGTCGTACCCGAGGCGCGCGGCGATCTCGAAGGCCGTCGCCGTCGACTCCGGATAGACCGAGGCCGTGGACAGAGCGACCTTCGCATCCGGGATGCGCACCACTGGTTCTGCCACGAGGGACAGCGTACGGGGCCGCGCCGGGCGCCGTGGCCGGGTCCCCCGCGGCCTCCCGCGAGGCGGTTCCGGTCGGCCACGCGTGCGCACGGCTGCCGAATCCGGGCATAGGGACGACCCTCGCAGGACAGACGGGGGCCAGCCGGGCACGCGGCGGAGATCCCGGGGGCGGGAAGTGCCGGGTCCTCAAGGTGGCGCACTTCACGCGCGCGGGGCGTGCGGCGCCTCCGTGGGCGTCCTCGCCCGCCGGCGCACGCCCTCGCGCGCGCCGACGGGCCGCGTTCACGCCGTCGGCATGTGGTCCAGCCGCCGCAGGATGACGCCCTCGCGCAGGGCCCAGGGGCAGATCTCCAGCGTCTCGACGCCGAAGAGGTCCATGACGCCCTCGGCGACCAGTGCGCCGGCCAGGAGCTGGCCCGCGCGCCCCTCGGAGACGCCCGGGAGTTCGGCGCGCTGGGCGACGGTCATGCCCGCCAGGCGGGGCACCCAGGCTTCCAGGGACTCGCGCTTGAGCTCGCGCTGGACGTAGAGACCTTCGGTGGAGCGCGCGGCGCCGGCGATCCTGGCGAGCTGCTTGAAGGTCTTGGACGTCGCGACGACGTGATCGGGCGCGCCGAAGCGGCTGAACTCACCGACCGTGCGGGCGATCTGCGCGCGGGCGTGCCGGCGCAGCGCTCTTATCCGCTCCGCCTCCGGCGGGTCGCCCGGCAGCCAGCCGGCGGTGAGGCGGCCCGCGCCGAGCGGGAGGGAGACGGCCGCGTCGGGCTGCTCGTCGATGCCGTAGGCGATCTCCAGGGAGCCCCCGCCGATGTCCAGGACGAGCAGCTTGCCCGCGGACCAGCCGAACCAGCGGCGGGCCGCGAGGAAGGTCAGCCGGGCCTCCTCCGCGCCGGAGAGCACCTGGAGTTCGACACCGGTCTCGGCGTGCACGCGCGCGAGGACGTCGTCCGCGTTGCTGGCCTCCCGGACGGCCGACGTCGCGAACGGCAGAAGGTCCTCGACGCCCTTGTCCTCGGCCGCCTGAAGCGCCTCCTGGACGACGCCGACGAGCCTGTCGACCCCCTCGGGGCCGATCGCCCCGTCCTCGTCGAGGAGTTGGGCCAGGCGCAGCTCCGCCTTGTGCGAGTGCGCGGGCAGCGGGCGCGCGCCCGGGTGTGCGTCCACCACCAGCAGATGCACCGTGTTCGATCCCACGTCGAGGACACCGAGTCTCATGTAAGGAACGCTACTGCCAGTGGCTCCGTCCTCCGTCCCTCCGTCTGTGCCGTGAGACGGCCGCGGCGGCATACCCTGGTCCCGTGCCAAAGACGAAAAAGGCGAAGACCGAGAACCGGGAAAAGCCGGAGAAGTCACCCAAGGCCGACAAGGCGGGCGCGCCGTCCGGGAGTTCTTCGCACGCGAGGTCATCGAAGAGGCAGGCTCTGGAGGGCGACGAGAAGGGCCTCGACTTCCCGCGCGCGTGGGTCGAGTTCCCGGACCCCGCGAACGACGAGCAACTGTTCCGCTGCGACCTGACCTGGCTGACCTCCCGCTGGACCTGCGTCTTCGGCAGCGGCTGCCAGGGCATCCAGGCTGGCCGCGCGGACGACGGCTGCTGCACCCTGGGCGCGCACTTCTCCGACGAGGAGGACGAGAAACGCGTCGCCGAGCATGTGGCGCGGCTCACGCCCGAGATCTGGCAGCACCACGCCGAGGGCCGGCGCGGCGGCTGGGTCTCCAAGGACGACGAGGGCTCCCGGCAGACCCGGCCCTTCAACGGCTCCTGCATCTTCCAGAACCGTCCCGGCTTCGCCGGCGGCGCGGGCTGCTCGCTGCACATCCTCGCCCTCCAGGAGGGCCGCGAGCCCCTGGAGACCAAGCCGGACGTCTGCTGGCAGCTCCCGGTGCGCCGCACGTACGACTGGATCGACCGCCCCGACGACACCCGGATCCTCCAGGTCTCCATCGGCGAGTACGACCGCCGCGGCTGGGGTCCCGGCGGTCACGACCTCCACTGGTGGTGCACCTCCGCGACGTCCGCGCACGGCGCCGGAGAGCCCGTCTACGTCACCTACCGGGCCGAACTGACCGAGCTGATGGGCAAGGCCGGCTACGACCGTCTCGTCGAGCTCTGCGAGGCCCGTCTGGCGTCCCAGCTCCCGCTCCTCGCCCCCCACCCCGCCGACCCGGCCTGACCGCCCCTCCACACGTCCCCCTCTCCCCCACGCGCGTACGCCTCCATCCGAATTCCCGCCCCTCCGCCCTCCACACCCGCCCCCACCCCCGACCGGCATCAAGCCGGGCGCAGGGGGCGCGGAGCGGGTCGGTCGCGGTGGCGTGGGTGGGGCTGGGCGAGTGGGGGTTGCTACGCGCGCGGGGGCGTCGCGCGGGTGTGGGACGCGGGTGTGGGACGACGTCGCCGCGTACGCCCCGGTTGCTACGCGCGCGTGGGGCGGGCGGGCCGGTGGCGCTTCCTGCGCGTGGGCGGGCGCCTTCGCCACGGGGCGTAGTTAGTGCGCGGCCCCCGCGTGTGGAGGGCCGATTCGCGAAGCCTCGGACGCCACAGAGGGCCACGCCCCACTGGGTGGTGTACCGGCGCGGAGCCGGCGACTCCGCGGGCCGGCCCGCCGGGCTGGCGCCCGCGCATCGCGTCGAGGGCCGGCGCCGGTGAGCAGCCCGCCCTGGCCGGGCGGCCCGGTGGGCGCGGTTCCGGCTCCGGGCGGAGACCGACGGCCCGCATCGCCACACCACCCGGCGGAACACCGACCCGCGGAGCTTCGGGCGGCAGTTGCCGCGCGCGCCGACCGTCCCGCTCAGCCGTGCCCGGCGGCCCTCACAGCGCCCCACCGCGCGTGAACCACGGTGGAAGCGACCCTGCCCAGCCCCGCACACGCCGGGAGCCCCAGCCCGGAGCCCATCGGGGCCCAGCCCAAAGCCAGGCCCTCAGCCCGCCCTCCCTCGCGCGCACCCCCGCCCAGCGCCCCCGCGCGATGCCCTCAAGACGCCGCCGGAGTGGGTTCGCTGCCCCCTTCCGACGGTGACGGGCTGCCCGGGTCGCTGGACGACTCGCTGGGGGACGGTTCGGGCGAGTTGGACGGAGGGTCACTCGGAGTGGGGTCCGGGGGGGACGGTGATGTGCTCGGGGTGGGGGAAGGGCCCGTCGACGGGGGCGGCGTGCCGGGTGTGCCGGGTTCGGTCGGGACGGGCCCGTACCCGGTGATGGAGACGACCACGCCGGCCGGGGCGATCGCCACGCGCGCGTGCCAGGCCCCGGCGGGCTCGCGCAGGGCGTCGACGTACACCTTGACGGTGATCGACTCGCCGGGGTCGAGCGTGCCGGAGGACGTGCTCAGGTAGAGCCAGGCGGCGCCCGTGGTGGCGGACCAGCGGACGGGACCGCCGTCCTTCGCGGCGGTGAGGGTGACGAGGGTGGTGTCACCGCTGCTCGCGGCGGTCACGGTGAGACGCGCGGCCCCCTTCGCGCCCACGCCCGCGACGCTGATGACCTCCACCGACACGTCGGCCCGGCTGCCGTCCGCGTGCCCTTCTCCGGCGCGGGCGCCCGCGTTGCCGGCGTTCTGGTAGCCACCGCTCGCCCCGCCGCCCAGCGTGCCGGGCCGCTGCGCCTCGCTCGCGCGCGGGACGTTCCCGTCGACGCCCTCGCCCACCGGCTCGCCCCGGTAGGCGGCCCACAGGGCGAGCACGGGCGCGGCGACGACGGTGGCGACGACGGTCGTCGTCACCGCACGCGCGCGCAGACGGTCGCGCCGGGCCGCCCGGTCCTTGGGGTCCATCGGGAAGCCACGCCGGTCGTAGCGGGGCGCGGCGGCGCCACGCGCGCGCGGGACGTGCGTCATCGCGACGTACAGCGCGGCACGGGGCGCCTCCAGGACGGGCAGTTCCGCCGGGGTCATCTGCGCGCCGGGCCAGCGGCCGGGGACGGCGCGCTCGGCGGCCCGGCGGCAGCGCGGGCAGTCGTCGACGTGCCGGACGAGTTCGCGCCGCAGGGCCGCGCTGAGCACCAGGTGGTGACCGTCCGCGAGGCGGGCGACGCCGGGGCAGCCGCCGGTCTCCACGACCGCGAGGGCCGCGCGCGTGCGTTCGACCTCGCAGGCCGCGGAGGAGAGCAGTTCGCGGGTGGCCGCGGGGTCCATCCCGAGCACCGCGGCGACCTCGGCGGCGGCGAGCCGGTGCCGCACGGCGAGTTCGAGCGCTTCGCGCTGCTCCGGGGTGGTGCCGGCGGCCTCCGGCCAGGCCAGCAGGGCGAGTTCGCGGCGCCGCTGCTCCTGGACGGCCTCGTCCGCGTCGGCCTGCTCGGCCCGGCGCTCGCCCGAGCCCGGAGACGAGGGCGAGGCATGACGTTTCTGCTTCGCCTCCGTCAGCCTGCGCAGACACGCCCAGCGCGCGAGCGCGTAGAGCCACGCCCGCTGCTCGCCGTGCCCGTCCGGCATCCGGTGCCCGCGCCGCTCGGCGAACGCCAGGGCGTCGCCCAGGGTCGCCACGGCCGCGTCATGGTCGCAGAGGACGGCCAGACAGTACGTGAACAGGCCGTCGAGATACGGTTCGTACCGCGCGGGCGGTCGCTGCGCCAACGTGCGCGCCGCCTCACGATCACGCGCCTCCCGTCGCTCCCGGTGCGCGCCGGTCGTACGGGGAGGGGTCTCCGGACTCGTGCTCATCACCCGTGCGACCGTAGGCGCCCCGGAACGCCCCGCTCCCAAACCTTGAGCCCTTTTAATCCATACGGGTGAAACGATCCCTCAATAGGGGACACGAACCGCCCCGGAGTGGCCGGTTCCCGGGGTGACCGAGGCGGATTCCCGCCGCTCACGCACCGTGACCCGCGCCGGTTGTCCACAGCCCCGCCGCGCTGTCGGTGGCGCCCGCTACGGTTTGCCCATGGCTGCCCGCACGAAGACCACCAAGGACCGTCCCTCCTACCGCTGCACGGAATGCGGCTGGCAGACGGCGAAGTGGCTCGGCCGGTGCCCGGAGTGCCAGGCGTGGGGGACGATCGAGGAGTACGGCGCCGCCCCGGCGGTGCGTACGACGGCCCCGGGCCGGGTGACGACGTCCGCGCTCCCGATCGGCCAGGTGGACGGCAGGCAGGCGACCGCGCGCACGACCGGCGTCCCGGAGCTGGACCGCGTCCTGGGCGGCGGCCTGGTCCCCGGCGCGGTGGTACTGCTGGCGGGCGAGCCCGGCGTGGGCAAGTCGACGCTCCTGCTGGACGTCGCGGCGAAGTCGGCGAGCGACGAGCACCGCACGCTGTACGTGACGGGCGAGGAGTCGGCGAGCCAGGTCCGCCTGCGCGCGGACCGCATCGGCGCCCTGGCGGACCACCTGTACCTCGCGGCGGAGACGGACCTGTCGGCCGTCCTGGGCCACTTGGACGCGGTGAAGCCGTCGCTGCTGATCCTGGACTCGGTGCAGACGGTCGCCTCCCCGGAGATCGACGGCGCCCCCGGCGGCATGGCGCAGGTGCGCGAGGTGGCCGGCGCCCTGATCCGCGCCTCGAAGGACCGCGGCATGTCGACGCTCCTGGTGGGCCACGTCACGAAGGACGGCGCGATCGCGGGCCCGCGCCTGCTGGAGCACCTGGTGGACGTGGTCCTGCACTTCGAGGGCGACCGGCACGCGCGCCTGCGCCTCGTGCGGGGCGTCAAGAACCGCTACGGCGCGACGGACGAGGTCGGCTGCTTCGAGCTGCACGACGAGGGCATCACGGGCCTCGCGGACCCCAGCGGCCTGTTCCTGACCCGCCGTGACGAGCCGGTGCCCGGCACGTGCCTGACGGTCACCTTGGAGGGCCGGCGCCCGCTGGTCGCGGAGGTGCAGGCACTGACCGTGGACACGCAGATCCCGTCGCCGCGCCGGACGACGTCGGGCCTGGAGACGTCCCGGGTGTCGATGATGCTGGCGGTCCTGGAGCAGCGCGGCCGGATCAGCGCGCTGGGCAAGCGGGACATCTACTCGGCGACGGTCGGGGGCGTGCGGCTCTCGGAGCCCGCCGCCGACCTGGCGATCGCGCTGGCGCTGGCGTCGGCCGCGAGCGACACCCCGCTGCCGAAGAACCTGGTGGCGATCGGCGAGGTCGGCCTGGCGGGCGAGGTCCGCCGGGTGACGGGCGTGCAGCGCAGGCTCGCGGAGGCGCACCGCCTGGGCTTCACGCACGCGCTCGTGCCGGGCGACCCGGGCAAGATCCCGGCCGGGATGAAGGTCCTGGAAGTCGCCGACATAGGGGACGCCCTGCGCGTGCTCCCGCGCTCGCGTCGCCGACAGGCCCCCCAGGACGAGGGGGACCGCCGGTAGACTTTGCCCTGGTCTCGCCCGTCCGTACGAACCGAGTGCGCAGGCGGGAGCCCCCCAGAACCTGTGACCGGAGGAGTGCAGTGGCAGCCAACGACCGGGCAGCGGCTCCCGGCAAGTCCGGTGGGAGTGCCGGTTCCGATGGCCTGATGCGCGCCTCCCTGAGCGCCGTCGCTCCGGGCACGGCCCTGCGGGACGGCCTGGAGCGGGTCCTGCGGGGCAACACGGGCGGTCTGATCGTGCTGGGCTCCGACAAGACCGTCGAGGCGATGTGCACGGGCGGGTTCGTCCTGGACGTCGAGTTCTCCGCGACGCGCCTGCGTGAACTGTGCAAGCTGGACGGCGGGATCGTCGTCTCATCGGACCTGTCGAAGATCCTGCGCGCGGGCGTACAGCTGGTCCCGGACCCGACGATCCCCACCGAGGAGACGGGCACGCGTCACCGCACCGCCGACCGCGTCTCCAAGCAGGTCGGTTTCCCGGTCGTGTCGGTCTCCCAGTCGATGCGCCTGATCGCCCTGTACGTCGACGGGCAGCGGCGTGTCCTGGAGGACTCGGCGGCGATCCTGTCGCGCGCGAACCAGGCGCTCGCGACCCTGGAGCGCTACAAGCTGCGCCTGGACGAGGTCGCGGGGACGCTGTCGGCGCTGGAGATCGAGGACCTGGTGACCGTCCGGGACGTCTCGGCGGTCGCACAGCGCCTGGAGATGGTCCGCCGGATCGCCACCGAGATCGCCGAGTACGTCGTCGAGCTGGGCACGGACGGCCGTCTGCTGGCCCTCCAGCTCGACGAGTTGATCGCGGGCGTGGAGCCGGAGCGCGAGCTGGTCGTGCGGGACTACGTCCCCGAGCCGACCGCGAAACGTTCCCGTACGGTCGACGAGGCACTGTCCGAGCTGGACGCGCTGACGCACGCGGAACTGCTCGAAATGTCCACGGTCGCCCGCGCGCTGGGCTACACGGCGTCTCCCGAGGCACTCGACTCGGCGGTCTCGCCGCGCGGTTTCCGGCTCCTCGCGAAGGTGCCCCGGCTGCCCGGCGCGATCATCGACCGCCTGGTGGAGCACTTCGGCGGCCTCCAGAAGCTGCTGGCCGCGAGCGTGGACGACCTCCAGACCGTCGACGGCGTCGGCGAGGCCCGCGCACGCAGTGTCCGCGAGGGACTGTCCCGGCTGGCGGAGTCGTCGATCCTGGAGCGGTACGTCTGACGGCGTCGCGCCTGACGCGGGATCAGCAGTACGTACGGGAAAGGGCCGTCACGGCGTTCGAGACGCTGCGACGGCCCTTCGCGCGAGCGCCGGGCACAAGATCCCCGAGAGGGGGTCACGCGCCCCGGAAACGGCCCCTGAGCGGCCGTACGTCCGGCTCCGGCGCGCGGCGGCGACGGACGGTCAGTCCGCCTCCAGGACGAACGAGATCTGTGCCTTCGCGAATCCCGGGGTCTTGGCCTCGACGAGGTAGGTGCCGGCGCTCGCGGTGCCCGCGGGCGGGGTGGCGCACTCGGGGGCGCTCGGCTTGCGGTCCCACTTCAGGGTGTAGGTGAAGGCGCTGCCGGCGGGGACGCGGTAGAGGGCGGCGGCGGCGTTCTTCGGGCAGTCGTCGGAGGCCCAGTAGGTGTCGTCGCTGCCGGTCTGAGTGATCGTCAGGACCGTGTTCCTCGGCCCGAGGTCGACCTTGCAGTCGCTCGCGGAGCTGTTGCGCGCGGTGAGCCGGAAGGTCGGCGTCTGGTCGGGCGAGTAGGTGTTGGTGACGCTGCTGAGGGTCCAGGTGACCACGCTGGCCGTGCAGTTGGGGAGCGCGGTGCCGGCCGGGAGGGCGGTGCCCGCGCTGCCGCTGCCGTTGGAGCCGTCGTCGCCGCCGGTGCCGGTGCCGCCCGAGGTGTCGCCGCCCGCGTCACCCGAGCCGGTGTCCGATCCGGAGCCGCCGTCGTCCGAACCGCCGCCGGAGGACGAGCCGTTGGAGTCGCCGGGCGTCGACTCGTCGCGTCCGCCCGGGTGTTGGCTGATCGCCGGGCCCGAGCCGGACGGCCCGGGGGTGATCGAGGAGACGGGATTCTTGCCGTTGGAGCCGTCGGCGCCGTTCTTCTTGCCGCCGTCGCCGGAGACGACGATCCAGGCGATCAGAAGCGCCAACAGGGCCAGCACGGACAGCAGTACGGCCCTCCGTCGCCAGTAGATGGTGGAGGGAAGCGGCCCGACCGGATTGCGCAGAGATCCCACGGCGCAAACTGTACGAGAGATCCCGGCGTTCGCCGTCCCCACCCGCCGCCTGAACCACAACTTTTCCGGATCATCATCCCGGTCGCGTCCGCCACAACGCCCCTCGGCGCCCTACTCGTTCACAATCGCACCCCTTGCACCTTTGGCCACGACAGGGAAACCGGCGCTCCGGGGCTCGCGCGCGGCACCCCCCTCACGGGTGACGGCACGCACGCGTGCACCCCTTCCCATGGCAGGATCGAAGGGCCATGACTGCGCCCACGAAGCCCCCGCACACCACCCCCGCCGACGCCGTCCCCGGCCTGTCCCGCCGAGCACGCGCGCGCGACGAAGAGCCCGGCGAGACCGTCGGCGCCCATCTGCACGCCCCGGTCATCGACTGGTTCGACGAACACGCGCGAGACCTGCCCTGGCGGCGCCCCGAGGCGGGCGCGTGGGGCGTGATGGTCAGCGAGTTCATGCTCCAGCAGACGCCCGTGAACCGCGTCCTGCCGATCTACGAGCAGTGGCTCGCCCGCTGGCCGCGCCCCGCCGACCTGGCCGCCGAGGCGCCCGGCGAGGCCGTGCGCGCGTGGGGCCGGCTCGGCTACCCGCGCCGCGCCCTGCGCCTGCACGGCGCCGCGGTCGCCATAACGGAGCGGCACGGCGGCGACGTCCCCTCGGACCACGCCCAGCTCCTCGCGCTGCCCGGCATCGGCGAGTACACGGCCGCGGCCGTCGCCTCCTTCGCGTACGGGCGCCGGCACGCCGTCCTGGACACGAACGTCCGCCGGGTCTTCGCGCGCGCGGTGTCGGGCACCCAGTACCCGCCGAACGCCACCACGGCCGCCGAGCGCAAACTGGCGCGCGCGCTGCTGCCGGACGACGAGTCGACGGCCGCGCGCTGGGCCGCCGCCTCCATGGAACTGGGCGCCCTGGTGTGCACCGCCAAGAACGAGAGCTGCCACCGCTGCCCGATCGCCGCGAGCTGCGCCTGGCGTCTCGCGGGCAAGCCCGAGCACGAGGGGCCGCCGCGCCGGGGCCAGACGTACGCCGGGACGGACCGCCAGGTGCGCGGCAAGCTGCTCGCCGTCCTGCGCGAGGCGCACGCGCCCGTGCCGCAGTCCGCGCTCGACCGGGTGTGGCACGAGCCGGTGCAGCGCGCGCGGGCGCTCGACGGCCTCGTCTCCGACGGCCTGGTGGAACCTCTCGCGGGCGGCCTGTACCGCCTGCCGCAGGGGTGAACCACTCGATCTGATTCACGGTCACCTCACAGCCGAAGGTCCTCTGTCACAGCGGATCCTTCGGCTGTGTCACATCCACCCACAGCTCAAATCGCCCCATAGGCACACCAAAACCCCCGTCTCTCGTATCCGATCCGTCGTTCGTTACACAACCGACGGACAGCCGCGCGCTCGCCGCAGGCTGCTCCGCACAGTGCCGTGACAACAGCTCCGTAGCTTTTTTCCCGTGCCCGGCAGCCACGCGGGGCCACAGACCACAAGCGGTAAACCGGCACGGAAGTCGGCCGGAACGGGGATCGGAGGCGGTTGGACATGGCGCACAGCGAGGTGCTCGGTTTCGAGGAGTACGTCCGCACGCGACAGGACGCGCTGCTGCGCAGCGCCCGCCGGCTGGTCCCTGACCCGGTCGACGCCCAGGACCTCCTCCAGACGGCGCTGGCACGCACCTACGGGCGCTGGGAGGGCATCGCGGACAAGCGGCTCGCGGACGCCTACCTGCGCCGGGTGATGATCAACACCCGTACGGAGTGGTGGCGGGCCCGCAAGCTGGAGGAAGTGCCCACCGAGCAGCTCCCGGACGCCTCGGTGGAGGACGCCACCGAGCAGCACGCGGATCGCGCCCTCCTGATGGACGCCATGAAAGTCCTCGCTCCGAAGCAGCGCAGTGTCGTCGTGCTGCGACACTGGGAGCAGATGTCCACGGAGGAGACGGCCGCCGCCCTCGGCATGTCGGCCGGAACGGTCAAGAGCACGCTGCACCGGGCGCTCGCCCGGCTCCGCGAGGAGCTGGAGGCCCGCGATCTGGACGCACGCGCGCTGGAGCGTGAGGAGCGGGAGCGTTGCGCGGCGGCCTGACCGAGCCGGAACCAACTGCGGCCCAGGGAACCTTCCAGGCGGCGATCACGGGAGTGTCCGTGCTCGCCGTCCTCGCCCTGTGTGCGTCCGCCTGCGGGACCGGTGGCACCGGCGCGCGCGACGAGGGGCCGGCCCACGTGGAGGCCGTCGCCGGCGCGACCCCTTCGCAGAACGAGTTCTCCGACCCCCGGCAGATCGACGCGGTCAGCCTCATCAAGGACGACCCCGAGGTCGCCACCGAGGTCAAGCGCGAGCTGAAGCCGTGCGTCGCCGACCAGTACCCGGTCGACGTGGAGTACGGCAATCTGACCGGCGGCGCCGCGACCGACATCGTGGTCAACGTACTGACGTGCAGCGACGCGGTCGGCGTCGGCTCGTACGTCTACCACGAGAAGAACGGGCGCTACCAGAACGTCTTCAAAGCGGAGGAGCCGCCGGTCTACGCCGAGATCGACCGCGGCTATCTCGTCGTGACCAAGCAGGTCTACGCCAAGGACGACACCGTCTCCGACCCGTCCGGGGAGACCGTGATCACGTACTTGTGGAACTCGGGCGCTTTCACGAAGAAGTTCAGCACTCACACGGAGTACGGGAACACGGGGACGGAAGCCACTCCGGTCCCCTCCCCGGCTCCCACGGGGTAGACCGGTCCATCGGCCGATCGGCTGCGGCACAACCGCCGACCGGCCATGCTTCACGGACTTTCGGCGTCTTGACTGTGCCTCGCTGACCTGCGGAAATCGAGACCGGCAAAAAAATCCCCGGCGGTGTGAACCGATCGGACGGTCCGGACCGATGTACGAGTGAAAGCGACGGCGAACGGGCCGGGCATCCGGAGCGTCCCCTTGGTGGGAGGCCCCGCGCCGAGCACGGTACGACCGACAAGAGACCCCCACGAAGACTGAGAGCACCCGGATGGCAGACCAGACACACGTCCTGTTCGTCGAGGACGACGACGTCATCCGCGAGGCCACCCAGCTCGCCCTGGAGCGGGACGGCTTCGCGGTCACCGCCATGCCCGACGGCCTGTCGGGCCTCGAAGCGTTCCGGGCGAACCGCCCCGACATCGCGCTGCTCGACGTGATGGTGCCCGGCCTGGACGGCGTGAGCCTGTGCCGGCGCATCCGTGACGAGTCGACCGTGCCGGTGATCATGCTCTCCGCGCGAGCCGACTCGATCGACGTCGTCCTGGGCCTGGAGGCCGGCGCGGACGACTACGTGACCAAGCCCTTCGACGGCGCCGTCCTGGTCGCCCGCATCCGCGCGGTCCTGCGCCGCTTCGGGCACGCGGGCGGGGGCGACCGCGCCGAGCCCGCCGCTTCCGCCGCCGGCGGCGTGCTGACCTTCGGCGACCTGGAGATCGACACCGAGGGCATGGAGGTCACGAAGGCGGGCAGCCCGGTCGCGCTCACGCCGACGGAGATGCGTCTGCTCCTGGAGTTCTCCTCCGCGCCGGGGACGGTCCTCTCGCGCGACAAACTCCTGGAGCGCGTCTGGGACTACGGCTGGGGCGGGGACACCCGCGTCGTCGACGTCCATGTGCAGCGACTGCGAACCAAGATCGGCCAGGACCGCATCGAGACGGTCCGCGGCTTCGGCTACAAGCTGAAGGCATGAGCGGGGCAGGCATGAGCGGGGCAGGGGTACGGGGGATGATCCGGAAGCAGATGGAGGCGCTCTGGGAGCGTGCGGACGTCCGTACGGGCCTCAAGTGGAAGCTGAGCGCGGCGATCGCACTGGTCGGTGCGCTGATCGCGATCGTGCTGAGCCTGGTCGTGCACAACGCCGCACGGGTGTCGATGCTGGACAACGCCCGTGACCTGGCCGACGAGCGGGTCCAGATCGCCCAGCGCAACTACGAGCTGTCCGGCCGTCCGAACTTCCCCGGCATCAAGATCGACGACACCACGCTGCCCCCGGAGCTGCGCTACAAGGTCGAGGAGGGCCGCAGGGCGACGTTCGTCGCGGACCGCAGGGGCGGGGTCCCGGACATCTGGGCGGCCGTGCCGGTGAAGGACGGCCGGGTGCTCTCGCTGCACACGGGCTTCACCGACCGCAGCACCGACATCCTCAACGACCTCGACCAGGCCCTGATCATCGGCTCCATAGCGGTCGTCCTCGGCGGCAGCGCGCTCGGCGTGCTGATCGGCGGCCAGCTGTCCCGCCGGCTGCGCAAGGCGGCGGCAGCGGCGAACCAGGTGGCCAAGGGCGAGGCGGACGTCCGCGTGCAGGACGCGATCGGCGGGGTCGTCCGGGACGAGACCGACGACCTAGCGAGCGCGGTGGACGCCATGGCGGACGCGCTGCGGCAGCGGCTGGAGGCGGAGCGCCGGGTGACGGCCGACATCGCGCACGAGCTGCGGACACCGGTGACAGGGCTGCTGACCGCGGCGGAACTCCTGCCGCCGGGCCGCCCCACCGAACTCGTCCTGGACCGCGCGCAGGCGATGCGCACACTCGTCGAGGACGTCCTGGAGGTGGCCCGCCTGGACGGCGCCTCCGAGCGGGCGGAGCTTCAGGACATCATGCTCGGCGAATTCGTCACCCGCCGCGTGGCCGCGAAGGACCCGGCGGTGCGGGTCCGGGTGGTGCACGAGTCGGAGGTCACCACCGACCCGCGTCGCCTGGAGCGCGTCCTGTTCAACCTCCTGGCCAACGCCGCGCGGCACGGCAAGCCGCCCATCGAGGTCACCGTCGAGGGCCGCGTCATCCGGGTCCGCGACCACGGCCCCGGTTTCCCGGAGGCCCTGCTCGCCGACGGCCCCAGCCGCTTCCGCACCGGCAGCTCCGACCGCTCCGGCCACGGCCACGGCCTCGGCCTCACCATCGCCGCCGGCCAGGCCCGCGTCCTCGGCGCCCGCCTCACCTTCCGCAACGTCCGCCCCCCGGCCGCCCCCGAACACGTCCCCTCCGAGGGCGCGGTGGCGGTCCTCTGGCTCCCGGAACACGCCCCGACGAACACGGGGAGCTACCCGATGATGCCGTGAACCGGACACCCCGAAGGGCCTCCCAGCGGCGGACACCGACCGGAAGGCCCTCGTTCAGAACTGGAGGATCACACCTCGCCCGGCCCCTGCGGTCCCGCCCCCTTCAGCGGCACCTCCTTCACGAAGAACGCGGCGACCAGGGACACGACAGCGACCACAGCACCGAGGAGGAAGGCGGAGTGACTACCGGAGGACACGGCGTACTGGTACGCCTCCCGGGCCGCGGCCGGCAGCTTCGCCAGGCTCGCCGCGTCGAGCTGGGCGGACGCCTCGGTCACCTTGGACCCGAGAGCCCCGGCGCGCTCGCTCATGACGTCCTGGACGCGGTTGTTGAACAGCGCGCCCATGATGGCGACACCGAAGGAGGACCCGAGCGTCCGGAAGAGGGTCGCGGAGGAGGAGGCGACGCCCATGTCCTTCATCTCGACGCTGTTCTGGGCGACGAGCATGGTGATCTGCATGAGGCAGCCCATACCGAGCCCGACGACGGCCATGAAGACCCCGGAAGTGAGCCGCGAGGTCCCGGTGTCCATCGTGGACAGCAGGTACAGCCCGCCGATCATGAGGACGCTGCCGACGACCGGGAACACCTTGTAGCGCCCGGTGCTGGTGGTGATCCGCCCGGCGATCATGGAGGTGACGAGCATCGCGCCCAGCATCGGCAGGAGCAGCAGCCCGGAGTTGGTCGCGGACGCGCCCTGCACGGACTGCTGGTAGAGCGGCAGGAAGAGCGTCGCCCCGAACATCACGAACCCGGTGACGAACCCGATGACGGACATCAGCGTGAAGTTGAGGCTGCGGAAGATGTGCAGCGGCAGGATCGGCTCGGCGGCCTTCGTCTGCCAGAACACGAACCCGACGAGCGCGGCGACGCCGATCCCGATCAGCTCCATGATCCGGGCGGACGTCCAGGCGTACTCCGTCCCACCCCAGGTGGTGACGAGGACGATCGCGGTGATGCCGACGGTCAGCAGCGCGGCGCCGAGGTAGTCGATGCGCGCCTGCGAGCGCTTCTTCGGCAGGTGCAGGACGACGCTGATCAGGGCGAAGGCGACGACGCCGAGCGGCAGGTTGATGTAGAAGGCCCAGCGCCAGCCCCAGTGGTCGGTGATCGTGCCGCCGACGAGCGGTCCGCCGATCATCGCGAGCGCCATGACGCCCGCCATCATGCCCTGGTACTTGCCGCGCTCGCGGGGCGGCACGAGGTCGCCGATGATCGCCATCACGCCGACCATCAGACCGCCGGCGCCGAGCCCCTGAACAGCCCGGAAGGCGATGAGCTGGCCCATGTCCTGCGCCATGCCGCTGAGCGCGGAGCCGACCAGGAAGATGACGATCGACGTCATGAAGGTGGCCTTGCGGCCGTACATGTCACCGAGCTTGCCCCAGATGGGGGTCGCCGCGGCCGTCGCGAGGGTGTACGCCGTCACCACCCACGAGAGGTGTTCGAGGCCGCCCAGGTCGCCCACGATCGTCGGCATGGCCGTGCCGACGATCATGTTGTCGAGCATGGCCAGCATCATCGTGATCATCAGCGCGAGCAGGACGACCCGTACGCTCCGGGGCTGCTTGCCCTCCGGCGCGGTGCCGGCCGCTCCCGCCGGTGCCTCCGTCTTGGACGCCACCGCCCCCGGGGGCGCCGAGGCTCCGGCGACCGATCCCGCCGCCCGTTGCACCCCGTCCCCGTTCACCGATTCAACGCTTCGTGTGTCCGCCATGGTTCCCACTCCCCCAGGCCGGCTACTTACTTGCCGACCGGCTAGTTCGATACACTGGGGAACGTAGACCCGTAACTAGCCGGTCGTCAAGTAAGTTTTTTCCCAAGGCAACCACCCGGCGGGCGGGTTTCCGAAGTGGCGCGAGGAGTTGGAAGATGGGCCCCACCATGGACGGCACCAAGCAGCAGCGGCGCGGCAACACCCGCCAGCGCATCCAGGACGTCGCGCTCGAACTCTTCGCCGAGCAGGGCTACGAGAAGACATCGCTCCGCGAGATCGCCGAGCGGCTGGACGTGACCAAAGCGGCCCTGTACTACCACTTCAAGACGAAGGAAGAGATCATCGTCAGCATCTTCGAGGATCTGACGAAACCGATCCAGGAGCTGATCGACTGGGGCGCCGAGCAGCCCCACACCCTGGAGACCAAGCAGGAGATCGTGCGGCGCTACAGCCGCCACCTCGCCGACGCCGCCCCCCTCTTCCGCTTCATGCAGGAGAACCAGGCGACGGTCCGCGAACTCCAGATCGGCGACTCCTTCAAGGGCCGCATGCAGGGCCTGCGCGACATCATCATCGACCGCGAGGCCCCCCTCACCGAGCAGGTCCGCTGCGTCAGCGCGATCTTCACTCTGCACGCCGGCATGTTCCTCCTCCAGGACTTCGACGGCGCCCCGGAGGCCAAGCGCGAGGCGGTCCTGGAGGTCGCGATCGACCTGGTCACCCAGGCCCACGAGAACGCGAAGCGCTGAAACGCCGTCCCGCAGGATCAAGCCCCCAGGACAAGCGCCCCCCCCTCACGAACCGCCTGCCCTCAGACGGTCACGCCCTTGCCCCGCAGAAACGCCACCGGATCCACGGCCGAGCCGTAGTTCGCCGTCGTCCGGATCTCGAAGTGCAGGTGCGGCCCCGTCGAGTTCCCGGTGCTGCCGGCGAGCCCGATCCGCTGCCCCGTGGCGACGACCTGCCCGACCTTGACGTCGATCCGCGAGAGGTGGGCGTACTGCGAGTACACCCCGTTCGCGTGCTTGATGACGACGGCGTTGCCGTACGCGGCCCCGTCCCCGGCACCGCCGGGCCCCGCCTTGACGACGGTCCCCCCGTGGGCGGCGACGACGACCGTCCCGGTCGGCACCGCGAAGTCCTGCCCGCTGTGCTTGGCGGACCACAGGTTCCCCGCCTGCGCGAAGCTCGCGGAGAGGGTGTACGACTTCACCGGGTCGACCCAGGAGGGAGCCGCGGCGGACGCCGTCCCCGCACCGCCCAGCACGACCGCGGCGCCGGCGGCGGTGGCGCCGACGGCCACGCGGGTGCGGAGCGAGGACGTACGGAGGGAGCGGAGGAAAGCGCGCGGGGACATCAAGTACCTCGGAAGGTCGGGGACAGAAAAGCCACCCGGCACACGAACCCGCCAGGTGGACCACCCCTTGGTAACCCGCGCCCCCTCGGACCCCCAAACGGGTGACCTACGACAGAAGCTAGTACGTCACCACAAAAACCCCTGATCAGGACAGACGACCCAAGCCACCCCTCCCCTATTCCGCCTAGTACGTGACGCACCCCCTGTGCGCCACATCACCGGCCACCCACCCCAAGAACCCTTCCTTCAGGGCGAGTTGTGATGCTGGTCACGATGTACGCACGGGTCTGTGACGTGGCTCTCAGCACCATCTACCGTCCAGTAACCCGCTGGTTCCCCTCAGGCCACCCCCACCGATCAGCATGCTCACGACATGGCAGCGCAAGGACGCGAGAGGACCCCACCCATGACCAGAGGCACCTGGACGCGCCGTATCGGCCTGACCGTCGTCGCGGCGACCGCCGTGACGGCCCTCGCGGTCCCGGCCGGCGCCCAGGCCGCTACGGCCACCAGCACCTCCACCGCCACCGCAGCCGCCGCGGACGTCGACTACGCGACCTGGCAGCAGGACTGCCAGGCCCTGATGGACCAGGCCCTGCCCTACCTGCAGAACCGTATCGCCGCCGCGAAGCCGGGCGAGAAGCAGGCGCTCGTCCTGGACATCGACAACACCGCGCTGGAGACCGACTTCGGCTTCAGCTACCCGCAGCCGGCCAACAAGCCCGTCCTGAACGTCGCCAAGTACGCGCAGGAGCACGGCGTCGCCCTGTTCTTCGTCACCGCCCGGCCGGGCATCATCAAGTCGGCGACCGACTTCAACCTCAAGACGGTCGGCTACCAGGTCTCCGGCCTGTACGTCCGCGGCTTCATCGACCTCTTCAAGGACGTCGCCGCCTACAAGACCGCCCAGCGCGTCGACATCGAGAACAAGGGCTACACGATCATCGCGAACATCGGCAACAGCGCCACCGACCTCTCGGGCGGCCACGCCGAGAAGACGTACAAGCTGCCGGACTACGACGGCCAGCTCTCGTAACCCTCACAGCCCCACTACACGACAGGGCCGGTTCCGACGCCTCCAAAAGCGCCGGACCCGGCCCTGCCGCATTCCCGAAACCCCCGGCCCGCCGAAGAACCGCGGGCGGCCGGAAGCCGGGCGCGCAGGCCACCAGCGGCCCCTTCTCCAGCGCGACCGCGCACGCCCCCCCCGACACCCGACACCCGACACCCGCTCGCCTGCCGCCTGCCGCCTGCCGCCTGCCGCCTGCCGCCTGCCGCCTGCCGCCTGCCGAAGTGACGCACCCCGCGGCTCCCTCCGCGACAACCGACGCCGACCCGCTGCCGACCCGCTGCGGACCCGCTGCGGACCCGGCGTCCAACCGCTCTCCTGCACGCCCCGCCCCGCCAGGCAGCCGGAAGGGGCCGGTGCTCGAAAGCACCGGCCCCTTCCGTACGGCTGATCCGCCGGAGGCTGAGGCTTACGCCTCCTTGCTCAGGTTCGGCCCGCCACCGCCGGCCGCCTGCTCGATCGGCGGGACGTCGGGCAGCGCCGACTTCTCCTCGCCGCGGAAGGTGAAGGTCGCGTTGTCGCCCTCGCCCTCCGTGTCGACGACCACGATGTGACCGGGGCGCAGCTCGCCGAAGAGGATCTTCTCCGAGAGCGTGTCCTCGATCTCCCGCTGGATGGTCCGGCGCAGCGGCCGGGCACCCAGAACGGGGTCGTAGCCCTTCTTGGACAGCAGCTCCTTGGACGACTGCGACAGCTCGATGCCCATGTCGCGGTCCTTCAGGCGCTCGTCCACCTTGCCGATCATCAGGTCGACGATGGCGAGGATGTCCTCCTGCGTGAGCTGCGGGAAGACGACGACGTCGTCGACGCGGTTCAAGAACTCGGGGCGGAAGTGCTGCTTGAGCTCGTCCGACACCTTGTTCTTCATGCGCTCGTAGTTGGTCTTCGTGTCGCCGGAGGCGGCGAAGCCCAGGTTGAAGCCCTTGGAGATGTCCCGGGTGCCGAGGTTGGTCGTCATGATGATGACCGTGTTCTTGAAGTCCACGACCCGGCCCTGGGAGTCGGTCAGGCGACCGTCCTCCAGGATCTGCAGCAGCGAGTTGAAGATGTCCGGGTGGGCCTTCTCGACCTCGTCGAAGAGGACGACGGAGAACGGCTTGCGGCGCACCTTCTCGGTGAGCTGGCCGCCCTCCTCGTACCCGACGTAGCCGGGGGGCGAGCCGAAGAGCCGCGAGACGGTGTGCTTCTCGCTGAACTCCGACATGTCGAGGGAGATCAGCGCGTCCTCGTCGCCGAACAGGAACTCGGCGAGCGCCTTGGACAGCTCGGTCTTACCGACACCGGACGGGCCGGCGAAGATGAACGAACCACCCGGGCGCTTCGGGTCCTTGAGCCCGGCGCGCGTACGGCGGATCGCCTTCGAGAGCGCCTTGACGGCGTCCTTCTGGCCGATGACCCGCTTGTGGAGCTCGTCCTCCATGCGCAGCAGGCGGGACGACTCCTCCTCGGTGAGCTTGAAGACCGGGATGCCGGTGGCGGTGGCCAGGACCTCGGCGATCAGCTCGCCGTCGACCTCGGCGACGACGTCCATGTCGCCGGCCTTCCACTCCTTCTCCCGCTTGGCCTTGGCGGCGAGGAGCTGCTTCTCCTTGTCGCGCAGGGACGCGGCCTTCTCGAAGTCCTGCGAGTCGATCGCGGACTCCTTGTCGCGGCGGACGCCGGCGATCTTCTCGTCGAACTCGCGCAGGTCTGGCGGCGCGGTCATCCGGCGGATGCGCATCCGGGAGCCGGCCTCGTCGATCAGGTCGATCGCCTTGTCCGGCAGGAAGCGGTCCGAGATGTACCGGTCGGCCAGGGTGGCGGCCTGGACCAGCGCCTCGTCCGTGATGGAGACCCGGTGGTGGGCCTCGTAGCGGTCGCGCAGACCCTTCAGGATCTCGATGGTGTGCGGCAGCGAGGGCTCGGCGACCTGGATGGGCTGGAAGCGGCGCTCAAGGGCCGCGTCCTTCTCCAGGTGCTTGCGGTACTCGTCGAGCGTGGTGGCGCCGATGGTCTGGAGCTCACCGCGCGCCAGCATCGGCTTGAGGATCGAGGCGGCGTCGATCGCGCCCTCGGCGGCACCCGCGCCGACGAGCGTGTGCAGCTCGTCGATGAACAGGATGATGTCGCCGCGGGTGCGGATCTCCTTGAGGACCTTCTTCAGCCGCTCCTCGAAGTCACCGCGGTAGCGGGACCCGGCGACCAGGGCACCGAGGTCGAGGGTGTAGAGGTGCTTGTCCTTGAGGGTCTCGGGCACCTCGCCCTTGACGATGGCCTGGGCAAGGCCCTCGACGACGGCGGTCTTGCCGACGCCGGGCTCACCGATGAGGACCGGGTTGTTCTTGGTCCGGCGGGACAGCACCTGCATGACCCGCTCGATCTCCTTCTCGCGCCCGATGACCGGGTCGAGCTTGGACTCACGAGCGGCCTGGGTGAGGTTGCGGCCGAACTGGTCGAGGACGAGCGAGGTCGAGGGCGTGCCCTCGGCGGGGCCGCCGGCGGTGGCGGTCTCCTTGCTCTGCTGGTAGCCGGAGAGCAACTGGATGACCTGCTGCCGCACCCGGTTGAGGTCTGCGCCCAGCTTGACGAGGACCTGGGCGGCGACGCCCTCGCCCTCGCGGATCAGGCCGAGCAGGATGTGCTCCGTGCCGATGTAGTTGTGGCCCAGCTGAAGGGCCTCGCGGAGCGACAGCTCCAGGACCTTCTTGGCACGGGGGGTGAAGGGGATGTGCCCGGACGGGGCCTGCTGGCCCTGACCGATGATCTCCTCCACCTGCTGACGGACCGCCTCAAGCGAAATGCCGAGGCTCTCCAGGGCCTTTGCGGCGACACCCTCACCCTCGTGGATCAGGCCCAGGAGGATGTGCTCGGTGCCGATGTAGTTGTGGTTGAGCATCCGGGCTTCTTCCTGAGCCAGGACGACAACCCGCCGCGCGCGGTCGGTGAACCTCTCGAACATCGTTAATCGCTCCTCAGAGCGGTCAGGCAATGAGGGGACGCTCCCCTCGCTGTCCTTCCGCAGCTTAGTCCCGCAAGCGGGGACCGCTCATTCCAACTGCCGACACCGTCCGGATCACCTCCGCAGGCCCGAGGACCTGGCGCGGTCTCCCGACCCCGAACGCCGACATCTGCTCCAACCTGATGGTGCGAGACGATGTTCCCGCAGGCCAGGCAGTTACCCCGGTCGCCAGTACGCCGACGGCGAACGCGGTACGGCCTCTCCTGCGTGTCGACCCCTCTCACTAGGGATGTCTTACCCGCCAGGACCGACAGTCCATGCCGTACGCACCGGTTCCCTCCGCTACGGGCGAACAACCTTGCGTCTGCCTTCACGACTCGACACCCCCCTTTCCGCACTCTGCGCGGTCAGTACCACACTCAGCGTAACTCTCCGGCCCTTCGCGCGGTTGCGCTTGGCATGGTTGGCTCCGCCCCCGGGCCCACGCCCGAGCCCGGCCTCACGCCCGGTCCGCCGGACGGCCGCACGCTCGCCTCCGTCACCACGGTCCCCTCCCCCCGTCGTCCACGCGATCCCCGGCCGGGAATCCGCGGTTGGTACGAGAACGAGCTGGGCTGGCCGACAGTGCCCGGATCGCCGGTACGACTTTTCACGGGCCGGATCTTCGACGTCCTCGATGTCCCCGCGGAGGCGGGCCGCGCCGCGCTCGGGCTGCTCGCCCCGGGCACCCCGGTCGCGGTGCGCGGCGACCGGATGGGGCTGTGGATCGCGGCGGGCGGCGCGGAGGAGCTGCCGGGGATCCTCCAGTGGCTGGAGTGGGGCACGCTGCCCCTGGACCTGACGGCGACCGGCGAGGGCGGGAGCGTCACCGCCCCGCTGCCGCCCGGGACGGCCCGCCGGAGAACTGCACAGGGGGCCGCCATGTGGCTGCGGCCCCCCGTTCCGGGTCGCGAGGCTCTGACCTCGCTGCCGGCGATGCCGACACCTGGGGGCGACAAGGGCGCCCCCGATCTCGTACGGCTGGTGGACACGCTGGCGACTCAAGGGCACCGTGTCCGCCTGCGGCGCGCGTGCGCTCAGCCGTTGGCCTTCTCGTAGGCCTCGCGGATGGTCGCGGGAACACGGCCACGGTCGTTGACGTCGTAACCGTTCTCCTTCGCCCAGGCGCGGATCTGTGCGGTGTCCTGGTTGCCGCCGGCCGCGGCACGGGCCTTTCCGCGACCGCCGGAGGCACGGCCACCGGTGCGCCGGCCGCCCTTCACGTACGGGTCGAGGAGGCCGCGCAGCTTGTCCGCGTTGGCCGTCGTGAGGTCGATCTCGTAGGTCTTGCCGTCCAGCGCGAACGTCACGGTCTCGTCCGCCTCGCCGCCGTCGAGGTCGTCGACAAGAAGGACCTGAACCTTCTGTGCCACCGGTATTCCTTTCATCGATAACGAGAGGGCTGGGGGTCTGCGGCGTCCGCCGTTTCACCGCCCCTAGTTATATGCACTACGCAGTACGTCGGAAAGCAAACCGCTTTTGCTGGGAAAACACAAACCCCTGGGAGAGACCGGCCGCCCGCCCAGACCGGAAACGTGCGCGTTTCGGACATAGGACCCTTGGGCAAGGTCGATCACAGATGCAGAAGCATCCGGCTGTTGCCCAAGGTGTTCGGTTTCACTCGTTCGAGTCCCAGGAACTCGGCGACGCCCTCGTCATAGGAACGGAGCAGCTCCGCGTAGACATCGGTGTCCACCGGCGTCTCACCGATCTCCACGAAGCCGTGCTTGCCGAAGAAGTCCACTTCGAAGGTCAGACAGAAAACCCGGCGAACACCGAGCCAACGCGCCGTGTGCAGCAACTTCTCCAGCAACTGATGCCCGACACCGGAGCCCTTCAGGCCGGGCTTGACGGCGAGAGTGCGGACTTCCGCGAGGTCTTCCCACATGACGTGCAGCGCGCCGCAGCCGACGACCTCGGCGTTGTCGTCCCGTTCCGCGACCCAGAACTCCTGGATGTCCTCGTAAAGCGTCACCGTCGCTTTGTCGAGCAGGATGCGTTCGCGCGCGTAGTCGTCGAGGAGTCGGCGTACGGCGGGGACATCGCCGGTCCGGGCGCGCCGGACGGTGATGGCTTTGGCGGGGACCGCGGAGTTCTCGCGCGCCGCGGGATTGTGCGCTGACATGAGCGGACGCTATCGCCCGGCACCCTCCGCCGCCGCGCCGGGGCTCTCCCCGGGGGCCGGCTCGGGCGTCTCGGGGCCCTGGACCATCCGTACGGCGTCCCGCAGGGCGTGGCGCTGTTCGTCGCTCATCATCCCGAAGAACGCGACCAGGGCGGCGGCCGGGTTGTCGCTCTGGCTCCAGGCGTCGTTCATCAGGGCGGCGGAGTACGCCGCGCGCGTGGAGACCGCCTCATATCGATAGGCCCGGCCTTCCGACTCCCGGCGCACCCAGCCCTTCTGATGGAGATTGTCCAAAACGGTCATCACCGTGGTGTACGCGAGTGGCCGTTCCCGCTGAAGGTCTTCCAGGACTTCCCGAACGGTGACCGGACGGTTCCACTTCCACACCCGCGTCATGACCGCGTCTTCGAGTTCTCCCAATGGGCGAGGCACAGCTCAGCACAATACTGGGAGATCTAGCCATTTACCCGTCGAACGTTCACTTTTCGCTACGAATGCGAACAAATGGGGCGGACGACGGTGAGGTGCCGTCATCGGCCACGCGCGCGTGGGTGACGGCCCCGTCAGCCCTCGGACCGGCCGGAACCGCCCTGCCGGGCCGCCTCCGCGCGGGCGAGCGCCGCGTCGACGGCGGCGTCCTCCTTGGCCTTGTTGGCGCCGCCCTGGGTCTTCACGATCACTCGGATCAGGCCGATGAAGAACACCGCCATGACGATGGGGGGCACGAGCGCGGAGACGTAGTCCATGGATCCAGGGTAGCCACGGAGGAAGCGGACATCCGGGCGGGGTCGGGAAGGGGCGGGGACGCCTGGTGGAGGGTGGTCGGGGGCTGGTCGGGGCGTGACGGAGGTCTGGCGCGAGCCTGGCGGGAGGGCCCGCGCGGGACCGGCCGGCGCGTCTCCCGGAAGCCTCTCGGGAAACCTGTCGGGGTCCTTCGGGATCCTGTGGGGAGCCGTTCCTGCACCCGGCGGGCGTTCCGCCCGGCGGATCGTCGGATCCCGGGGTGCTATTCCGGAGCTTTTGAAAACTCCGGCCCTCACCCGCCCGCGCCGGGTATCCTCACGGCCCCGCACCTTCCCGGCGATCACCTTCGCGGGTCGGCCACCAGGGAATCGGCACGTCCGGCGCCCCGGAAATGCAGGCGCCAGGGGACCGGAACCCGTAAATCCGAGGTCCGAAAATCCCGGGATCCGACGATTCCGAGCCACGAAGAACCCCGGCGGGGGAAACCGGCGGGCCCGAAACCTGCCCGGCTTCCGAACAGGCCGCGCACAGAGAGCCACCGCGTCGCCGCCCGGCCCAAATTCCCCCTCGAACCCCGAACACCACGATCAGTGAGCGTTCGATGACAACCCCGGCCCGCCCTTCTCCCCGATTCCGCCGGCCCCTCCCAATGCGGACCGACTTCACGAGCCCCTATAGAGCCCGCCTCGAACACCACTGGGGCCCACCCCGAAACACGCGCATAGCAGCCGCGCGGAACGAAACACGTTCCGTAGGACGCCCCGAGCCCGCCCCTCGAATGACACGTGCCACGGCACGTACGCGGGCAGCTCTTGAGGGCCGGTTTGCGGACACCCCTTCCGCCACCCGCACGCCCTGGCCTCGCGCGGAACTCGTACGAAGCTCGGGCACCTGACCGGAATTCCCGACCACAGCCACGGACGCCGCCCGACTGGGCACACGGGTTTACGCGGGCGCGCGCGGCAGATGGCGAGGTTCTTCCGCCGGACGACCAGGGTTTCGGCTCTCGCGGGAGGGCGGAAGGCAAGGCACCTGTCACAGCCGACCAGGATTCTTCCGACCCTGGACGGCGCCCTGCCGCGCGTAGTGCCCGCAGGCGCCGGCTCGCGCTGCGGTCCGGCAGCGACGGTGTAGCCGACCGCCCCGCCGAGGCGCCGGTTTCGAGGGCTGCGCCATTCGACGAGGCGCCGCCCGGCCTCCGGCTCACGCGCGGAGCCGGTGGGACAGCGAGCTGGTTTTCACGGGCCGGCACCACCGGCCTTCGCGCGCGGGAGGACAGGCCGTTCAGAAACTCGCCGGTCCGTTGCTCCGGCTCGCGCGCGAAGGGCGTCACGGCGAGGCAGCTCAGCAGTCCGCCCTCCGGCGTCCACGGGCGCGGGAGGGCGGGGAGGCGAGCGACGGGGAGGCGGGGGCGCTATGGGGCGGCCGAGGGCTCGGGGGTTCCTCGGAGCCGTCGACTCCTTGAGCGCGGCCCCCTCGACCGGTTTCCGTCAGCCCGCCGCGCGTTCCTCGGGGTCGGCCGGGGGCTGGGCCGGCTTGCGGCGGGGGAAGACCTCGCCGGGGGTCGGGATGGGGCGGCGGGCCGGGTCGGGGGACGGGGACGGCGCGGGCTCGCCGGCCGGGCGGGGCTTCGGGCGTTCGGCGGGGGCCGCCGGTTCCTGCGGCGCGGCCCCCTCGAAGCCGCTGTCGGGCGACAGGCCGCCCGGGAGGGCCAGGAGGCGGGTGCGGGAGGCCGGGACCGCCGGAGTGGGCGTGAGAGGCGCGGGGACGGCATGGCGGGTGGTCCGGCGGGCGAGCCGGCTGCGGACGTCCTGCTCGGCCAGCACCTGGCACCGGCTCAGGAGGGTCGCCGCCAGCGGATTGCCGCGCAGGGCGCGCAGGGCGGCGAGGTCGTCCGGCTCGGGCCGGTACCCGGTGCCGAGCACTTCCTCCAGGAGGGTCAGGTACCCGGCGGCGGTGCCGGGCAGCGCCGCCCGGTAGCGGACGAGGTCGGCCACCAGGAACGTCCGCAACCGCGCGGCCTCGCGCAGCGCCTCGTCGAGAGACGTCGCCAGCCGATGACAGTCCTGGATGTCCTCTGCCGAGGCGGGACCGGGGTGAAGGGCGAGGGCGAGAGCGCGACGGAGCACACGCAGCTCCTCCGCACCGAACGCCATGCCGCCGCGGGATCCGTATGGCGTGGGCATGCTGCGACGATACGCGCTAATCAGACAAATTCGACATATCACTCGCGCGTGGCGCCCCGGTTTCCCTCCCGGGGCGCCACGCGCGGGGTCACATCCGGGACACGTTCCGCTCGTACACCAGCCGCAGGCCGATGAGGGTCAGCCACGGCTCGTGCTCGTCGATCACGGACGCCTCCCCCAGGACCATCGGGGCGAGCCCGCCGGTCGCGATGACCGTGACGTCCTCGGGGTCGGCGGCCAGCTCCCGCGTCATCCGCTGGACGACGCCGTCGACCTGCCCGGCGAACCCGTAGACGATCCCGGACTGCATGGCCTCGACGGTGTTCTTGCCGATGACGCTGCGCGGCCTGGCCACCTCGATCTTGCGCAGCTGCGCGCCCTTCACGCCCAGCGCCTCGACGGAGATCTCGATCCCGGGCGCGATGACCCCGCCGACGTACTCCCCGCGCGCGGAGACCGCGTCGAAGGTGGTCGCGGTCCCGAAGTCGACGACGACCGCGGGGCCCCCGTACAGCTCGACGGCGGCGACGGCGTTGATGATCCGGTCGGCGCCGACCTCCTTGGGGTTGTCCGTGAGGATCGGGACGCCCGTCTTGACGCCGGGTTCGACCAGGACGGCCGGGACGTCGCCGTAGTAGCGCCGGGTGACCTCACGCAGCTCGTGCAGCACCGAGGGGACGGTCGCGCAGATGGCGATCCCGTCGATGCCGTCGCCGAGTTCGTCCCCCAGGAGCGGGTGCATGCCCATCAGGCCCTGGAGGAGCACCGCGAGTTCGTCGGCCGTCCGGCGCGCGTCCGTGGAGATCCGCCAGTGCTCGACGATGTCCTCCCCGTCGAACAGGCCGAGCGTCGTGTGGGTGTTGCCGACGTCGATCGTCAGAAGCATCGGTTCACTCCGCCTCGCGCAGGTCCAGGCCGATGTCCAGGATCGGCGAGGAGTGGGTGAGAGCGCCGACGGCGAGGAAGTCGACCCCGGTGTCGGCGTACGCGCGAGCGTTGTCGAGCGTGAGCCGGCCGGACGCCTCCAGGAGCGCGCGCCCGTCGACGATCCCGACGGCCTCCGCGCACTCACCGGGCGTGAAGTTGTCCAGGAGGATCAGATCGGCGCCCGCGTCGACGACCTCGCGGAGCTGGTGCAGGGTGTCGACCTCGACCTCGACCGGCACGTCCGGGAACGCCGCGCGGACGGCCTTGAAGGCCGCCTCGACGCCCCCGGCGGCGACCACGTGGTTGTCCTTGACGAGCGCCGCGTCGGACAGCGACATGCGGTGGTTGACGCCCCCGCCGCAGCGCACGGCGAACTTCTCCAGCGCGCGCAGCCCCGGCGTCGTCTTGCGGGTGTCGCGCACGTGCGCCTTGGTGCCCTCCAGCGCGTCCGCCCACGCGCGCGTGGCGGTCGCGATGCCGGACAGGCGGCACAGGATGTTCAGGGCGCTGCGCTCGGCGGTCAGCAGGTCGCGGGTGCGCGAGGTGATCGACAGCAGGGTCTGCCCGGCCGCCACCCGGTCGCCGTCCTCGACGTGCCGCTCGACCTCGAACTCGTCCGCGCAGACGATGGAGACGACCGCCTCGGCGACCCGCAGGCCCGCGACGACGCCCGCCTCGCGCGCGACGAAGTCGGCGGTGGCGACGGCCTCCTCGGGGATGGTCGCGACGGTCGTCACGTCCACGCCGTGCGCCAGGTCCTCCTGGATGGCGACGTTGGCGATGTCCTCGACCTCCACGGGGTCGAGCCCCGCTTCGGCCAGGAGCGCGGCGAGCGCCGGGTCGAGCCCGCACTCCAGGTACTCGGCGTACTCGGCGTCGTCCTCGGCTCCGCAGGCGCATCCGTCGCCGCAGCCGCCGCTCTGGACGAGGGGAAGGTCGTTGCTCACTTCGGTCACTGCTCCTGGGGACGCTGGGTCGGGGGGAAGTCTGCGGTGTCCGTCGGCCGCACGGCGAGCGAGCGGTCCGGGTTCAGCGTCACGACGATGTGCCGGCGCCAGGCCGTGTCGTCACGCTCGGCGTGGTCCTCGCGCCAGTGGCAGCCCCGCGTCTCCTCGCGCAGGCGGGCGGCGGCGACCAGGACGCGGGCCACGCACAGGAGGTTGGTGGCCTCCCAGGTGTCGACGCCGGGCTCGGCGGTCTTGCCGTTCTCGTCGAGGGCGTCGCGCGCGTGCGCGTGGAGAGCGTCCAGCCTCGCGGCGGCCTCCTCCAGGGAGGCGGCGGAGCGCAGGACGCCCGCGCCGTCGGTCATGATCCGCTGGATCGCGAACCGCTCCTCGGGGGCGAGGAGCGGGTGCGCGGGGGTCTGCGGGACCTCGACCGGCGCGGGCACGCGCGCGTGAACGCCGGCCCGCGCGATGTCGACGGCGATCCGCTCGGCGTAGACCAGGCCCTCCAGGAGGGAGTTCGAGGCGAGCCGGTTGGCGCCGTGGACGCCCGTGCAGGCGACCTCCCCGCACGCGTAGAGGCCCGGCACGGTCGTGCGGCCCCGCGAGTCGGTGCGCACGCCCCCGGAGGCGTAGTGGGCCGCCGGGGCGACCGGGACGGGCTCGTGGACGGGGTCGATGCCGTGCGCGCGGCAGGCGGCCAGGATCGTCGGGAAGCGCTGCTCCCACATCTCGGCGCCGAAGTGCCGGGCGTCGAGGTACATGTGCTCGGCGCCCTGCTCCTGCATGCGGCGCGTGATGCCCTTGGCGACGATGTCCCGGGGCGCCAGCTCGCCCAGTTCGTGCTGGCCCACCATGAAGCGCACGCCGTCCGCGTCGACCAGGTGGGCGCCCTCGCCTCGCACCGCCTCGGAGACGAGCGGCTGCTGGCCCTCCGCGTCGGCGCCGAGGAACAGCACGGTCGGGTGGAACTGCACGAACTCCAGGTCGCTGACCTCCGCGCCCGCGCGCAGGGCGAGCGCGACGCCGTCGCCGGTCGACACGGACGGGTTGGTCGTCGCGGAGAACACCTGGCCCATGCCGCCGGTCGCGAGGACCACGGCGGGCGCGTGGACGGCGCCCACGCCGTCGTGCTGGCCCTCGCCCATCACGTGCAGGGTCACGCCGGCCGTGCGGCCGTCGGCGTCCGTCAGGAGGTCCAGGACGAGCGCGTTCTCGACCGTGCGCACGCCTCGCGCGCGGACCGCCTCGACGAGGGCCCGGGAGATCTCCGCGCCGGTCGCGTCGCCGCCCGCGTGCGCGATGCGGCGGCGGTGGTGGCCGCCCTCGCGGGTGAGTTCCAGGTCGCCCTCGGCGGACTCGTCGAAGTGGGCGCCGGTCGCGATGAGGCGGCGTACCGCGTCGGGGCCCTCGGTGACGAGGATCCGGACGGCCTCCTCGTCGCACAGGCCCACGCCGGCGACCAGGGTGTCGTCCAGGTGCTGCTCGGGGGTGTCGCCCTCGCCCAGGGCCGCCGCTATGCCGCCCTGGGCCCAGCGGGTGGAGCCGTCGTCCAGGCGGGCCTTGGTGACGACGACGGTGTTCAGCCCCGCAGCCTCGCAGCGCAGGGCGGCGGTCAGGCCGGCCACGCCGGAGCCGACGACCACGACGTCGGCGGTGATCGACCAGCCCGGCGCGGGCGCGTGCAGTCGTATGCCTGTGCTGGTGCCTGTGCTGGTCACGAGGCGGCTCCGAAGGTCAGGGGGAGGTTGTCGATCAGCCTGGTCGTCCCGACCCGGGCGGCGACGGCGAGGACGGCCTCGCCGGTGAAGTCGTCCCCGATCTCCGTGAAGTCGGCGGGGTCGACGAGCGCGAGGTAGTCCAGGGCGAGCGGCGGGTCCAGACGGGCGGCCTCGTCGAGCACCACGCGCGCGGCGGCGCGGATGCCTGCCGTGCCCGCAGCGGCCTGGGCGACGGCGTGCGTGTCGGCTGCCGCGCGGGACTCGCCGATCGCGCTCAGCGCCTGCGCGCGCGCCTGCGTCACGGGCACCTCACGCGCGCGTGCGCGCAGCGCCTCCTGCGCGGCGTGCCGGTCGCGGCCCGCGAACAGCGCGCGCGAGAGGGCGAGCGCGGTGCGGCGCTCCTGGGGCGAGAGGTAGCGGTTGCGGCTGGACAGCGCCAGGCCGTCGTCCTCGCGGACCGTCGGGACGGCGACGATCTCCACACCGAAGTTCAGGTCGCGCACCATTCGGCGGATCAGGGCGAGCTGCTGGGCGTCCTTCTGGCCGAACAGCGCGACGTCGGGGCGGGTGAGGTGCAGGAGCTTCGCGACGACCGTCAGCATGCCGTCGAAGTGCCCCGGGCGTACGGCGCCCTCCAGGCGTTCGCCCATGGGGCCCGCGCTGATGCGGACCTGGGGCTCGCCGCCCGGGTAGACCTCGTCGGCGGACGGGGCGAACACGGCGTCCGCGCCGGCCTCCTCGGCGATCTTCAGGTCGGCGTCGAGAGTGCGCGGGTAGCGGTCGAGGTCTTCGCCCTTGCCGAACTGGAGGGGGTTGACGAAGACGGTGACGACGACGAAGCCCTTGGGTCCGACGCGGTCCCTGGCCGCCCGGATCAGGGCGGCGTGCCCCTCGTGGAGGGCGCCCATGGTCATGACGACCGCGTTGTGCCCCGGCAGCGCGAGATGGTCCCGCGCGTCCTCCAGGGCCTCGCGGTCGCGCAGCACTCCGAACCAGCGGCTCATCGGGCGTCTCCTTCGGTGCCGGGCGTACCTGGCGTGCCGGGCGTGCCTGAGGTCCCGCCGGCCAGGACGCCGAGCAGGTCCTCCGCCAGCTCCGGCTTCAGCAGGCCGTGCGCGAGCGCGCGGTCGGCGGTCGCGCGGGCCATCGCGAGGTACCCGGCGACGGTCTGCGGGGCGTGCTTGCGCAGTTCGCCCACGTGCGCGGCGACCGTGCCCGCGTCCCCGCGCGCGACGGGGCCGGTCAGGGCGGCGTCGCCGGAGCGCAGCGCGTTGTCCAGGGCGGCGCCCAGGAGCGGGCCGAGCATCCGGTCGGGTGCGGCGACGCCCGCCTCGCGCAGCAGCTCCATGGACTGGGCGACCAGGGTGACGAGGTGGTTGGCGCCCAGCGCGAGGGCCGCGTGGTACAGCGGGCGACTCTCCTCGGCGACCCACTCCGGCTCACCGCCCATCTCGATCACCAGTGCCTCGGCGGCCAGCCGCAGCTCCTCGGGAGCGGTGACGCCGAAGGAGCAGCCGGCGAGGCGCTGGACGTCGACCGGGGTGCCGGTGAACGTCATCGCCGGGTGCAGCGCGAGGGGCAGCGCGCCCGCGCGCAGGGCGGGGTCGAGGACCTTCGCGCCGTAGCGCCCGGAGGTGTGCACGAGGAGCTGGCCGGGGCGGACGGCGCCGGTGTCGGCAAGGCCCTGGACGAGGGCGGGCAGCGCGTCGTCGGGGACGGTCAGCAGGACCAGATCGGCACGTTCCAGGACATCCGCGGGGGTCGTCAGGGGCACGTCGGGCAGCAGCAGGGCCGCGCGCTTGCGGGACGCGTCGGAGACGCCGGAGACGGCCACCGGGCGGTGTCCGGCGAGTTGGAGGGACGCGGCCAGCGCGGGGCCCACCCGGCCGGCGCCGACGACGCCGACGGTGAGCCGCGCGGGGCGGTCCCGGGGATCTGGCTGGTGGACTGTACTCACGCGACGGTGGCCTTCCCGTTCCAGTCCGCATCTGGGTACCGGACGATTTCTCGTCATGTTAACGCGATCTGTTGAGGGGGTGGCGGGTTGTCCACAGGCTGTGGGTATCGGCGGGGCGTGCGCCGCCGATAACGCGGGTGCCCGTACGGCCCCGCGCGCGGCATGATCCAGGCATGACCTTCACCCCAGACCCGGACGACGCCGCCACCCTCGCCGAGCGGCTGCGCGAGCGGCGCATGACGGCCCAGCGGGAGGCCGCGCGGATCCTCTCCCGCCCGCCGTACCGCGCGTCCCTTCGGGAGCGCATGGCACACCTCCAGGAGGCCGCCGAGGTGTACGACCTCGACGAGCGCACCGACGTGTACGGCAACGGCGTCGTGGCGGCCCTGGAGGAGCGGGTCGCCGGGCTGCTGGGCACGGAGGCCGCCGCGTTCTTCCCGACCGGCACGATGGCCCAGCAGATCGCCCTGCGCTGCTGGGCGGGGCGCACCGGCAACCCGGCGGTGGCCGTGCATCCGCTGGCCCACCTGGAGGTGCACGAGCGCGACGCGTTCAGCCAGCTCTCCGGGCTGCGGCCGGTGCACCTCACGGACGAGCACCGGCTGCCGACGCCCCAGGAGGTGCGCGAGGCCCCGGAGCCCTTCGGAACGCTCGCGCTGGAACTGCCGCTGCGGGACGCCGGTTTCCTGCTGCCCTCCTGGGACGAGCTGACGGCGACCGTGGCCGCCGCGCGGGAGCGCGACGCCGTGGTGCACTTCGACGGCGCGCGCCTGTGGGAGTCGACCACCCACTTCGGCCGTCCGCTGGAGGAGATCGCGGGCCTCGCGGACAGCGTCTACGTGTCGCTCTACAAGTCCCTCGACGGGCTCAGCGGCGCCGTCCTGGCGGGCCCCGAGTCGCTGATCGCGGAGGCCGGGGTCTGGCGCCACCGCTACGGCGGCATGCTCTTCCACCAGTTCCCCGCCGCCCTCACCGCGCTGGCCGGCCTGGACCGCGAGCTGCCCCGGCTGCCGGAGTACGTCGCCCACGCGCGCGTGGTGGCCGACGCGCTCCAGGAGGGGTTCGCCGAGGCGGGCGTCCCGTGGTTCCGTGTGCACCCGCGCGTGCCGCACACCCACGAGTTCCAGTTCTGGCTGCCGTACGACCCGGACACCCTCGCCGAGGCGGCCGTGCGCCAGGCCGAGGAGACCGGCACGTTCCTGTTCGCCTCGCCGTGGGACCGGCGCGGCCCCGGGGTGTCGTACACGGAGGTCTCGGTGCGCGCGGCGGGCCTCGACTGGGACGCGGCGGACGTGAAGGCGGCGGTCGCGGATTTCGTGGCGCGGCTGCCGCACGGGGCCGCCGATTGACGGTGGCCGTCAATCGGCGGGGGCGTTGTCGGTGGCGGGGTGCACCATGGGCCCATGAGCGTGAGCATCGACATCGCCGGGGTCCGGCCCGAGCAGGTGGCCTTCGTCCCGTCGCCGCTGGCCGAGCTGGGGATGGCGCTGCACGCGCTGTCGGAGCCGGGGCACCATCCGGGCATCCAGGGCTGGACCGGGAGCGTCCTGCCGGGGCTCGACCCGCACCTGGCCGACCGGATGTGCGAGGCGGAGTTCCTGTGGCGGTCGGTGTTCTCGGACCTGTTCCTGGCGTGCGCGGGCGTGCCGGGCGCGCTGCCCGGGGAGACGCTGGCCGACGATCTGGCGCTGCTGGACAAGCTGCCGGACGACCAGTTCGTGGACGCGGCCCTGGAGTTCGCGTGCCCGGCGTGCGACCGCCCGGCGCCGGGCGTCCTCGGTGACCCGGCGCTGCAGGGCCGGGTGCTGGACCTCGCCGCCTCGCGCGGACCCCGGCAGCTGGCGTTCGCGCGGCGGGTGCTGGACGATCCGCCGGGCGTGCGCGCGTGGCTGCGGCGTTTCCTGGAGGACTGCGACGAGGCGTTCTTCGCCGAGACCTGGTCGCGGCTGAGCCACCAGCTCGCGGCCGACGCCCGGCACAAGACGCAGGTGCTGCACCGGCGCGGGCCCGCCGAGGCGTTCGCGGCGGTCTCCCCCGCCGTCCGGCTCGACGAGGCGAACGGCCGTCTGGTCGTCGACAAGCTCGTCGAGAGCCGCACGTCCGCGCGCGACGACGGTCTGCTGCTGGTCCCGACCAGCCTGGGCCGCCCGCACCTGAACGTCCTGCACCGTGCGGGGTGGCGCCCCCTGCTGCACTACCCGGCGCACTCCCCGTCCCCGGTCACGGCGCCCTCGGTGGAGCAGCTGACCCTGCGGATGAACGCGCTCTCCCACCCCGTCCGCATGCAGCTCTGCCGCAACCTGGCCCGCAGCGCGTACACGACGACCGAACTCGCCCAGATCCACGCCATGTCCGCCCCGGAGATATCCCGGCACCTCGCGGCCCTGAAGAAGGCGGGCCTCATCACGACCCGCAGGCGCGGGCGCTATGTCCTGCACCAGCTCGATGTCGCCCTGGTGGCCCGCCTGGGCAGCGACTTCCTGGAGGGCATCCTCCGGTAGGAGCCGGCCGCGCGCCTCAGGCGTGTCCCCCGGCCGCTCCGCCGCCCGCGCGCACGAGGCCCGTCTCGTACGCCAGGACGACGACCTGGACGCGGTCGCGCAGGCCGAGCTTGGTGAGGATGCGGCCCACGTGGGTCTTCACGGTCGCCTCGGAGAGGACCAGGCGGGCGGCGATCTCGCCGTTGGACAGGCCCTGGGCGACGAGGATCATCACCTCGCGCTCGCGCTCCGTCAGGCGCTCCAGCTCCTTGTGCTCCGGCGCGCGCCCGGAACTCGGGAGCATCGGCGCGAAGCGGTCCAGGAGGCGGCGGGTGGTGGAGGGGGCGACGACGGCGTCGCCGCTGTGGACGGAGCGGATCGCGGCGAGCAGCTCGCCGGGCGGCACGTCCTTGAGCATGAACCCGGAGGCGCCCGCCTTCAGCCCGGAGAACGCGTACTCGTCCAGGTCGAAGGTCGTCAGGATGAGCACCTTCGGCGGGTCCGGCTCCTCGCAGATTCGCCGGGTGGCCTCCACGCCGTCCAGCTTCGGCATGCGGACGTCCATGAGGACGACGTCGACGTCCGTGGAGCGCACCACCTGCAGCGCCTCGACCCCGTCGCCCGCCTCCGCGACGACCTCCATGTCCGGCTGGGCGGCGAGCACCATCCGGAACCCGGTGCGCAGCAGCACCTGGTCGTCGACGAGCATCACGCGGATCGTCATCGGGGCCTCTTCCATGGGTTCGTGAACCGGTGTTCGTGACAGGTGTCAGCAGGCGCGCGTGGGTGTCAGTGCGCCGGTTTGAGCGGCAGGAGGACGCTGATGCGGAAGCCTCCCCCGGGGCGCGGACCGGCGTCCAGGGTTCCGCCGACCATACCGACGCGCTCGCGCATGCCGATCAGGCCGTGGCCCCGGCCGTCCGCGCCGCCTTCCTCGTACAGCTCGTGCGGGGCGCCCTTGCCGTCGTCCTCGACGAGCAGGCCGAGGCCGTCGTCGAAGTAGACCAGGCGCACGCTCGCGCCCGCGTTGGGGCCTCCGTGCTTGCGCGTGTTGGTCAGCGCTTCCTGGACGATGCGGTAGGCGGTCAGCTCGACGCCGCTGGGCAGCGGGCGCGGGGTGCCCTCGACCTTGAAGTCGACGGGCAGTCCGGAGCCCCGGCACTGCTGCACCAGGTCCTCGATCTGCTCGACGTCCGGCTGCGGGACGTACTCGCCGCCCTCCTGGTGCTCGCCGGTGCGCAGGACGCCCAGCAGGCGGCGCATCTCGGCGAGCGCCTGGCGGCCGGTCGACGAGATCGTCTCCAGGGCCTTCTTCGCCTGGTCCGGGGCGGCGTCCAGGACGTAGGCGGCGCCATCGGCCTGGACGACCATCACGGACACGTTGTGCGCCACGACGTCGTGCAGTTCACGCGCGATGCGCGCGCGTTCGGCGGCGACCGCGACCTTCGCCTGCGCCTCGCGCTCGCGCTCCAGGCGGTCCGCGCGCTCCTCCAGTTGCGCGAAGTACGCGCGCCGGGTGCGCATCGAGTCGCCGAGCACCCACGCGAGCGCGAACGGGACGGTCTGGAAGGCGACGATGACGACGGTGCCCGCCGCGCTCGTGTGCCCGGTCGGCCAGCGCAGCTCCGCCGCGGCCGCCGCGCACAGGCCCATGCCGAGCGCGAGGCGCGAGGCCCAGCGGTCCCCGACGGCGGCGACCGTGTAGACGATCATCAGCAGCGCGAAGTCCGCCGGGTTGACGCCCACGTCCAGCACCAGTTGCGCGCAGCCGGTGACCGCCGCGAGCACGAGCATCGCCTCGGGCATGCGTCTGCGCAGCGTCATCACCACGGACAGCGCGATCACCACGGGGATCACCGCCGCAGGCGCGTCTCTCCACTCGGCCTCCTGGCGAGACGTCTCCATGGCGAAGGCGGCCCCGAACAGGATCACGGCCCAGAAGCCGTCGACCCCGGTCGGGTGCCTGCGGAGGAAGTCGTAGAGGCGCTGCACGTAACCCAGCGTAGGGATGCGTGAAGCCTCTGGGGGTCAACCGGAGGACCGATCCGTATCCCGCGCGCGTACTCCGCAAGGTGGAGGAGGTGATCAGCTGTGCGCATAGCCTGGGCGGGTGGACGCGGGGCTTCGGCGAGGTGGTGGGTGTGACGGCTGACGACGACGCGTCCGCGTGGCACGGGTGGCGGGCGGCGGCGCAGCGGGCCCTGTACGGCCCTGAGGGCTTCTACCGGCGCCCCGAGGGCCCCGCGGGGCACTTCCGGACGTCCGTGCACGCCTCGGGGCTCTACGCGGCCGCTGTGGCCGCGCTGCTGTGCCGGGTGGACGAAAGGCTCGGACGGCCCGGGGTGCTGGACTTCGTGGACGTGGGAGCGGGGCGGGGAGAGCTGCTGACGGGCGTGCTCGCGGCGCTGCCCGAGGGCGTGGCCGCACGCACGCGCGCGTGGGGCGTCGACATCGCCGCCCGGCCGGACGGGCTGGACGAGCGGATCACCTGGACCGGCGAGCCGCCGTCCGGCGTCAGCGGGCTGCTGTTCGCCAACGAGTGGCTGGACAACGTGCCCCTCGACGTCGTCGAGACGGACGCGGACGCGGTCGCGCGCGTCGTCCTCGTCCGCGCCGACGGCACCGAACGCCTCGGGCCGCCGGTCGGCGGTGAGGACGCCGCGTGGCTGGACCGGTGGTGGCCGGCGGACGCCGAGGAGGGCGGGCGCGCGGAGATCGGCCTTCCCCGGGACCGCGCGTGGGCGCACGCGGTCTCCTGTCTCGACCGGGGGCTCGCGGTGGCGGTCGACTACGGGCACACGGCCGACGCCCGCCCGCTCTTCGGGACGCTCACCGGGTTCCGCGCGGGGCGCGAGGTCGTGCCGGTGCCGGACGGGACGTGCGACATCACCGCGCACGTCGCGCTGGACGCGTGCGCGCGGGCGGGAGAGCGGCCCGGGGAACCGGCGGCTCTGTACTCGCAGCGCACCGCCCTGCGCGCGCTGGGCGTCACCGGCGCGCGGCCGCCCCTCGCGCTCGCGTCGTCCGACCCCGCCGCGTACGTGCGCGCGCTCGCGGCCGGAGGGGAGGCCGCCGAGCTCACCGCGCCCGGGGGGCTCGGCGACTTCGGCTGGCTGGTGCAGCCGGTCGGGATCCCGGACCCGCTCGCCCCGTAGTGAGGGTCGGTCCGGTTTTCCAACGCACTCCTACTTGTCGATGTCCCCCACCACGAAGAACATCGACCCCAGGATCGCCACCATGTCCGCGACCAGCGTCCCCGGCAGCAGTTCGGTGAGCGCCTGGATGTTGTTGTACGACGCGGAGCGCAGCTTGAGGCGGTACGGGGTCTTCTCGCCCTTGCTGACGAGGTAGTAGCCGTTGATCCCGAGGGGGTTCTCGGTCCAGGCGTAGGTGTGGCCCTCGGGCGCCTTGAGGACCTTGGGAAGGCGCTGGTTGACCGGTCCTGGCGGCAGGTCCGCGACGCGGTCGAGGCAGGCGTCGGCGAGGTCCAGGGCGTTGTGCGTCTGCTCCAGCAGGGACTCGAAGCGGGCGAGACAGTCGCCCTCGCGCCGGGTGACGACCTTGAGGACGTCGTGGAGCTCCCCGTACGCGAGGTAGGGCTCGTCGCGGCGCAGGTCGAAGTCGACGCCGGAGGCGCGCGCGATGGGCCCGCTCACGCCGTACGCGTGGACGGCGTCGGCGGACAGGACGCCCACCCCGCGCGTGCGGCCCCGGAAGATCTCGTTGCCCAGGACGAGGTCGTCGAAGACGTCCATGCGCGAGCGCACGGCGGAGACGGCCGCACGCGCGCGGGAGGTCCAGCCGGCCGGCAGGTCCTCCTTGAGGCCGCCGACCCGGTTGAACATGTAGTGCATGCGCCCGCCGGAGACCTCCTCCATGACGTTCTGCAGGACCTCGCGCTCGCGGAACGCGTAGAACACCGGCGTGATCCCGCCGAGTTCCAGCGGATACGAGCCAAGGAACATCAGGTGGTTGAGGACCCGGTTCAGCTCCGCGAGGAGTGTGCGCGTCCACACCGCGCGCGCGGGCACCTCCATGCCGAGCATGCGCTCCACGGCAAGGACGACACCCAGCTCGTTGGAGAACGCCGACAGCCAGTCGTGCCGGTTCGCCAGCATGATGATCTGCCGGTAGTCACGGGCCTCGAACAGCTTCTCGGCACCCCGGTGCATGTACCCGATGACGGGCTCCGCGTGGACGATCCGCTCGCCGTCCAGCACGAGCCGCAGCCGCAGCACGCCGTGCGTGGAGGGGTGCTGCGGACCGATGTTGAGCACCATGTCGGTGCTCTCCGCGGCCCCGCCGATCCCGACCGTGGTCTCCGTCGTAGGAGTCATGCTTCCAGTCTCCCCTACGTACGCTGGCGGTATGGAGACGGGGAGCGCGCGGGGCGCGGGGAGCGAGGCGGTACAGCCGGTGTGGACCGGACTGCCGCCGGGACTGCTGCGCATGCGGCGGCTGTTGCTGGTGGTGTGGCTCGGGCTCGCGGCCGTCGCCCTGGGCGTGTGCCTGTGGCTGTTCGCCGCCCCCGCGTGGGCGGCGTTCGCGCTGCTGCCCGTGGGGATCGCGGGGTGGGGCTGGGTGCTGCTCGGGCGCAACTGGCGGTCCTGGCGGTACGCCGAGCGCGCGGACGACCTGCTGATCAGCCGGGGCGTCCTGTGGCGCGAGGAGACCGTCGTGCCGTACGGGCGGATGCAGCTCGTGGAGGTCACCTCGGGGCCCGTCGAGCGGTACTTCGGGCTGGCCAGCGTGCAGTTGCACACGGCCGCCGCCGCGACCGACGCGACCATCCCGGGGCTCGACCCGGCGGAGGCGGAACGGCTGCGCGACCGGCTCACCGAGCTGGGCGAGGCCCGATCGGCGGGCCTGTGACGACGCCGGGCGCGGGGGACTCCATACGCGCCGGGGACTCCGTACGCGCCGAGGACGCCGTCGCACTGGAGAAGCCGGCCGCGGAGCGGACGCCGTCCGACGGGGCGGCGCCGGTCGTGGAGCACCGGCTGCATCCCGTGACGCCGCTGCGGCGCGCGTGGGCGCCGGTGGCGGTGCTCGCCGGGTGGGCGGTGCACGACCCGAACCAGGCGCAGGAACAGCTCACCCGGCTGACGTCGACGACCCTGCTGATCGCGATCGCCGTGGTGGTCCCGGCGTCCGCCCTGTACGGCTTCCTCAGCTGGTGGTTCACGCACTTCGCGGTGACCGACACCGAACTGCGCATCCGTACGGGCCTGTTGTTCCGACGTACCGCGCACATCCGTCTGGAGCGCGTCCAGGCGATCGACGTGACGCAGCCCCTGCTCGCGCGCGTGGCGGGCGTCGCGAAGCTGCGGCTGGACGTCATAGGCACCGACGACAAGGACGAGCTGGCGTTCCTGGGCGAGCGGCAGGCGCGCGCCCTGCGGGCCGAACTCCTCGCGCGGGCGGCCGGGTTCGCGCCCGAGACCGCGCACGAGGTCGGCGAGGCCCCCACCCGCGAACTGCTGCGGGTGCCGCCGCGCAGCCTCGCCCTCGCGCGCCTGCTGTCGGGCGGCACCTGGGCCGCGCTGCTCGGCGTGCTCGTCCTGGTGCCGCTGCTGTGGACGGCCACGAACTGGTGGACCGCCCTCGTCGCCGGGCTGCCGATCCTGGGCGCGGCGGGCGCGGGGACGGTGGGCAAGTTCGTCGCCGAGTACGACTGGACGGTCGGGGAGTCGCCGGACGGGCTGCGGCTCGACCACGGGCTGCTGGACCGCTCGCACGAGACGGTGCCGCCGGGACGCGTGCAGACCGTACGGATCGTGGAGCCGCTGCTGTGGCGGCGCCTGGGGTGGGTGCGGGTCGAGCTGGACGTCGCCGGGTCGGCGAACTCCCTGCTGGTGCCGGTCGCGCCGCGCGCCGCCGCCGAGGCCGTCATCGCGCGGGTGCTGCCCGGGGTGAGCGTCCCGGACGCCGCCGCGCTGTCGCGTCCGCCGAAGCGGGCCGGGCGGATCGCGCCGGGCTGGTGGCGCGGCTACGGCATCGCCGTGACCGACGCGGTGTTCGTCTCCCGGCACGGCCTGCTGCGTCGCCACCTCGCCCTCGTCCCCCACGCCAAGGTCCAGAGCGTACGGCTCACTCAGGGGCCCTGGGGGCGGCTGTGGCGGCTCGCGAGCGTCCACGTGGACACCGGGGCCGACAAGACCGTCTCCGCCCGTCTGAGGGACGCTCAGGAGGCCGCGGCCCTCCTCCAGGGCCAGGCGGACCGGTCCCGCACGGGCCGCCGCGACGCGCTGCCGGACCGGTGGATGGCGTGAGGCTCCGGGGTCGTCCGGGAACGCCGCGAGGGCCGTACGGCCGTCTCGCGGACGGTCGTACGGCCCTCGCGTACGTCGGGCGGGCGTCAGTAGGACACGCTGCGCAGCCCCTGGAGGTCGAGCTGTTCGGTCTCGTCGTGCGCCGTGAGGTCGACGACCTGGCCGATGCCGCGCGACGCCTCGTCGGCGGGCTTGAACTCGGCCTCGGACTCGGCCTTGTGGAGCGCGAGCGCTTCCTGCCCGACGACGTCGGCCAGGTCCTCGTTCTGCACGGCCTCCAGGGCGGCCGGCTCCTGCTTCGTGCCGAAGAAGTCGAAACCGCCCTCGGCGGAGGGGCGCCGCGCGGGCTGCGCGGCCGGTACGACGGCGACGGCGGTCGGCACCGCGAAGTGCCCGGCGGGCCGCTGCGCGATCTCGCCGGAGCCGGAGCCGGAGCTGGAGCTGGAGCTGGAGTCGTCGCCGGAGCCGGCGGGCTGCTGCGGGATGCCCGCCGCACGCACGGGCTCAAGCGCGTGCGCGGGCCGCTGGACGATCTCGGCGGCGACCGCGTGCGTCTGCGCGTCGGCCGCCCCGGGCTTCCCCTCGGCCTCGCCCTCCGTCACGGGCGCGCCGTCCTTGCGGGAACCGCCCTCGGGGGAACCGTTCTTGCGGGCACCGGACTCGGGAGAAGCCTCCTTGCCGGAACCCTCCTTGTCGAAGCCGTCCTCGGCCGCGCCGCCCTTGGGCGAGCCACCGTCCGACGGAGTACCGCCACCCGACGGAACACCGCCCTTCGCCTGGCCGCTCTTCCCGAGGGTCGCCTTCTCCAGGAAGCTCATCTCGCGAGCACCCTCCTCCGGCGAACTCGCCTTCGCGGCGCCCCCCTCGACCGTCTCCTGCCCCTCAAGGCGGCCCAGCGCCCGCGCCGCGCGCAGGAACAGCTCGGACCCCTCGGGCGAGAACAGCGCCGCGGCCGGCGCCTCGACAGCGGGCGTCCCAGATTCGGCGGGCGTCCCGGACTCGGCGGGCGTCTCGCGCTCGGCGGGAGCCACCGCGGGCCCGGCCGGCGCGGCCGTGGACGCCGACAGCTCCAGCCTGCGGCGCTTCTCCAGCGCGCTGGCCCGCTCCGTCTCGGCGGTCGCGTACCGCCGCAGCAGGGCGGCGTGTTCGTTGCGCAGGCCGGCCAGCTCGGCACGCTTGGCGCGCAGCCGCTGCTCCAGCTTGCCGCGCAGCTCGCGCGACTCCTCCAGGTCGGTCTCCAGCTCGGCGACCCGCTCCTCGTAGCGCCACTCGTCGCTCACCCGCGCGCGCGAGAGGTCCGCGACCGTCTTGCCGGCCTGCGCGTCCCAGCGGCGCAGGACGGCCGCCCCGACGACCGCGACCGCGGCGGCGAACGCGGCGATCATCCGGAGCACGCCCGCGTCGGAGAACACCCAGGGGCCGAAGGCGCAGACGAGGGAGACGCCTGCGATCGCCGACGGGGGCAGCAGCCTGTGCAAAGGCGGGGAATGACGGTGACGTCCACGTGGCATGGCCAGAAACTTACCGCGCGTAGGGGAGCGTTGGCGCCCTGCCCCGTAAAAACACAGCCATCCCGAAACCTTCGCACGGCGCCGGAAAAGAATTCCGGCCAACGCGGGGAGCGTGACGAGCGAAAACCAAGATCATTTCCGGCCGGAGTGCGTCACCGGGGCTTCTGTGGCAGGCCCGCGCGGGGCCGCCGCCCTCGCGCGCGGGCGCCTCACTGCGGTGCGAGGCGTTCACTGACCCACTGAAGGGTGGCCGGAATCTCGCGTCGCCATGTGTTGAAGTTGTGTCCGCCGCTGTCCAGGATGATCGACGAGATACGCGTCCGGTTCGTCGCCTTCACCAGATCGATGAACTTCAGCGTCGCCTTGTAGTTGGATTCGCCGACCTTGCTGCTGGTGACGAGGAGCGAAGTGTCGGGCGCGGGCCGGTGTTTGAGGAACCACTTCAGGTCGGCCTCGTTCTTCAGCGTCTCGTTCCCCTGGAACAGATCGCCCGTGGTGGGGTCGATCGGCGCCTTGTAGTACGGCGACAGGCCCGCGCCCGCGGCGAACACCCCGGGGTGGTGCATGGCGAGCTTCAGGGCGCAGTAGCCGCCCGTGGAGTCCCCGATGACGCCCCACTTCGGGGTCACCCGGTAGTGCGAGGCGATGGCGGCCGGCAGGTCCTTCGCGAAGAACGACTCCGTCTGGGGCCCGCGCGGGATGTCGACGCACTCGGTGTCGCGCGGGGGCGCCACCGTGGGGCGCAGCATCACCAGGATCATCGGCTGCGCCTTGCCGTCGGCGGCGAGGTCGCGCGCGGTGCGCGGGAAGTCCAGTTTGTCGACGAGCGCCTGCGCCGTGCCCGGGTACCCCGTCAGGACGATCGAGGCGGGGAACGCGCGCGTGCGGTACTGCGGCTGGAAGTACTCCGGCGGCAGGTACACGTACGCGGGCGACGCGATGTGCGTCGTCGAGCCGATGATGGAGACCTTCTCTATTCGCCCGCCGGTCTGCGGGGTGCGCTTCGGACCCTCCACGCGCTGCTGGTCGAGGACCTTCAGCGGGCCCGCCGGACCGCCGCCCGTGGCGTGGTCGACGACCACCCCCTGGCCGTTCTCCTTGCCGAAGAGGTCGGCCCAGCTGGCGTAGAACCCGAACGCCTGGTTCGCCGCGAGGCCCACGGACGCGAAGAGCGTCACCTGGGTCGCGAGCAGCAGCCCGACGCGCCCGGCGACCGGGACGACGCCGCGTCTGGCCAGGCGTGGCCACAGCCAGACCGTGCCGATGAACAGCAGTGCGGCGCACACGATCGCCAGCACCAGCACCTTGTTGCTCGTGAGACCCATAAGGACGTTTCCTGCCTGCCGCTTTCCTTCCGGGCTCCCGCGCGGCCCCCGCATTCCTTCGCGAGGGCTTGTCCCGGTCTTTCCCTGACCTTTGGAGCCACTTTGGGGAGCTGAGTGAACCTCTCTCCCCGAGACACCGTCCTAGAGGACGCAATGTCGCCGGTACGGCCGTTCTGGCCCCGGGATCAAGGTCACTCGCGGAACTACGGGATGCGATGTCTGTCAAGGAAGATGGGGAAATGTCGGGCGGGGTTCCGAACCGATCAGGTCGCGTACGGCGCGCGCTGCGAGGTCCACGCCCCGAGTCCGTGCCGGTCCTCGTCGGCAGAGCCTGTGCCCTCGTCGGACTGCTGGACGTCGCCGCGGGCGTGTTCCCGCGGTTCCGCCACAGCCGGATGCACACGATCGCCGAGGTACTGCCGGGCTCCTTCGGCCCGTTCGCCGCGGCCCTCTCGCTCAGCGCGGGCATCCTGCTCCTGCTGCTCGCGCACGGTCTGAAGCGCGGCAAGCGGCGCGCGTGGCGCGCGGCGGTGGCCCTGCTGCCGGCCGGCGCCGCGGCCCAGTTCACGTACCGGCACTCCCCGGTGGGTGTCCTCATCTCGGTCGCGCTCCTGGTGGCGCTGATCGTCTACCGCGACCAGTTCAACGCGCTGCCCGACCCACGCAGCCGCTGGCGCGCGCTGGCCAACTTCATCTTCATGAGTGCGGGCTCCCTCGCTCTCGGCCTGCTCATCGTCAGCGTCCACTCCGAGCGGATGGTCGGCGACCCGAGCGTGGCCGACCGGCTGACGCACGTCGTGTACGGCCTGTTCGGCTTCGAGGGTCCCGTGGACTACTCGGGGAACACCTCCTGGACGGTCGCCTTCTCCCTGGGCGCCCTGGGCTGGGTCACCGCGCTCACGACGATCTACCTCGCCTTCCGCCCCGAGCACCCGGCGGCGCAGCTGACCGAGGAGGACGAGGCGCGCCTGCGCGCGCTCCTGGAGAAGCACGGCCGCCGCGACTCCCTGGGCCACTTCGCGCTGCGCCGCGACAAGGCCGTCGTCTTCTCGCCCAGCGGCAAGGCCGCCGTCACCTACCGCGTCGTCTCCGGCGTGATGCTCGCCAGCGGCGACCCCATCGGCGACGTCGAGGCGTGGCCCGGCGCCATCGAGCGGTTCATGGACGAGGCCAAGGCGCACTCCTGGACGCCCGCCGTCATGGGCTGCTCGGAGACCGGCGGTGAGGTGTGGACCCGCGAGACCGGCCTCGACGCCCTGGAGCTCGGCGACGAGGCGGTGGTCGACGTCGCGGATTTCTCGCTGGCCGGCCGCGCGATGCGCAACGTGCGGCAGATGGTCAAGCGCATCGAGCGCGCCGGGTACGAGACCCGCGTCCGTCGCATCCGTGACCTCGGCGACGCCGAGCTGGAGCGCATCCGCCGGGCCGCCGACGACTGGCGCGGCACCAACACCGAGCGCGGCTTCTCGATGGCGCTGGGGCGCATCGGCGACCCCTCCGACGGCGACTGCCTGATCGCCACCGCGCACAAGGCCGACGACATCACCGACGCCTACGGCGACCTCAAGGCGATCCTGCACTTCGTCCCCTGGGGCCCGGACGGCGCCTCCCTGGACCTCATGCGCCGCGACCGCTCCGCCGACCCCGGCATGAACGAGCTGCTGATCGTCGCCGCCCTCCAGGCCGCCCCGAAGTTCGGCATCACGCGCGTGTCCCTCAACTTCGCGATGTTCCGCTCCGCCCTCGCGCGTGGCGAGAAGATCGGCGCCGGGCCCGTCCTGCGCGCCTGGCGCGGGCTCCTGGTGTTCCTCTCCCGCTGGTTCCAGATCGAGTCGCTCTACAAGTTCAACGCCAAGTTCCAGCCCCGCTGGGAGCCCCGCTTCGTCGTCTACCGCAACTCCGGTGACCTCCCCCGCATCGGCATCGCCGCCATGCAGGCCGAGGGCTTCGTCGACCTCGCGCTCCCCCTCCCCCGCTTCCTCCGCCGCTCCCCCGCCTCCGCCCGGCCCTGCGCCCACGTGATGGCCGAGAGCGACGTCAGGGCGGCGTAGGCCGGGACGGCACAGCACCGACGGCACGACGGCGTCACGACGATACGGTTTCGTCGTGACGCCGCCGTTTCGCGTGACGACGAGCCAGCACCGTTGCGACGCACCCCCACCCCCGGGGCCTACGCTGAACGTATGAGCAAGCAACGCGGACGCGGGCGGGTGACCGGACTCCCGGAGTGGGACCGGTGCGCGGTGATGGGAGTCGTGAACGTCACCCCGGACTCCTTCTCCGACGGCGGCCGCTGGTTCGACACGACGGCCGGCGTGAAACGCGGCCTGGACCTGGTCGCCGAGGGCGCCGACCTGGTGGACGTCGGCGGCGAGTCGACGCGCCCCGGCGCGCGGCGGGTGGACGAGGACGAGGAGCTGCGGCGGGTCGTCCCGGTCGTGCGGGGGCTGGCCTCCGAGGGGGTCGTCGTCTCCGTGGACACCATGCGCGCGTCCGTGGCCGAGCAGGCCCTGGCGGCCGGCGCGGCCCTGGTGAACGACGTGAGCGGCGGCCTCGCCGACCCGGCGATGATCCCGGTGCTCGCGGCGTCCGGCGCCCCCTTCGTCGTCATGCACTGGCGCGGCTTCCTGGAGGGCGCGACGGTCCACGGGGTGTACGAGGACGTCGTGGCCGAAGTCGTGGACGAGCTGCACGCGCGCGTGGAAGCCGTTCTCGCGGGCGGGGTCGCGCCGGACCGGATCGTCGTCGACCCGGGGCTCGGATTCTCCAAGGAGGCCGAGCACGACCTGACCCTCCTCGCCCACCTGGACCGTCTGCACGCGCTCGGCCACCCCCTGCTGGTCGCCGCCTCCCGCAAGCGGTTCCTGGGCCGCGTCCTGGCCGGCCCCGAGGGCGCCCCGCCCCCCGCGCGCGAGCGCGACGCCGCGACGGCCGCCGTCTCCGCGCTCGCGGCGCAGGCGGGCGCGTGGGCCGTCCGCGTCCACGAGGTCCGGGCCACCGCGGACGCCGTACGCGTCACCCGCGCCATCGAGGGCGCCCGCGCGAAGGGCACCGCCACGCACCCCCGCTCCTCCGCCGACACCCACTCCCCCGCCGGCGCCCCGGGTGCCCCGCGCGCGGAGCACCCCCGTACCCCCGCCACGCCCGCGCGACCCGCGGAAGGAGACCGGTGAGCGCGCCCCACACCGACGTCGAGCAGGTCGAGGCCGCGAACACGGCGTTCTACGAGGCGCTGGAGCGCGGTGACTTCGAGGGGGTGTCGGCGCTCTGGCTCACCCCCTCCGACCTGGGCGTCGACGAGGAGTACCACGACCCCGCGGACGCCGGGGTGGTGTCCTGCGTGCACCCCGGGTGGCCGGTGCTGACCGGCCGGGGCGAGGTGCTGCGCTCGTACGCGCTGATCATGGCGAACACCGACTACATCCAGTTCTTCCTGACGGACGTCCACGTCTCGGTGACCGGCGACACGGCCCTGGTGACCTGCTCGGAGAACATCCTCAGCGGCGGCCCCGCGCCCGCGGCCGGCGAGGAGCTGGGACCGCTGGTCGGCCAGGTCGTCGTCGCGACGAACGTGTTCCGGCGCACCCCCGACGGCTGGAAGCTGTGGTCCCACCACGCCTCACCGGTGCTCGCCGAGAACGACGACCCGGACGACGAGGAGACCGGGGACGACGAGCCGGCGTCCTGAACACCGACGCCCTGAACAAGGCCGCGCACCCCCTTTTCGCCGCCCCCGCGCGCCCTCTTTCACCACCTCAGCGCCCCCGCGAGCCCTCCCCGGCCCCCACAGGGAGCAAGAAGTGGTTGGAATCACGAACCCGTGGGTAGGGGCGGCTACCGACCCGTCAGCGGCCGGGTCCCCCAAGGGAGTCGATGAAGCGCCCCCTCGGCCCCGGCCCGGCCCCGCGCACGCCGCGGACCGGCGCTGTCAGTGCTCGCGGGTAGATTCGAATCGAGGCCGGTGTGCCGCTCGTGCGGAGCGGCGGCCGTCCACCGACCGACGACTGGCAGGAGTGATTCGCGTGGATCGTGTCGCGCTGCGCGGCCTGAAGGCCCGCGGGCACCACGGCGTGTTCCCCAAGGAACGCGAGGAGGGCCAGACCTTCGTGGTGGACCTCGTGCTGGGCCTGGACACCCGCCCGGCCGCCGCCGACGACGACCTGACGAAGACCGTGCACTACGGCATCGTGGCCGAGGAGGTCGTGGCCGTCGTCCAGGGCGAGCCGGTCGACCTCATCGAGACGCTCGCCGAGCGCATCGCGCAGACCTGCCTGAAGCACGACGGGGTCGAGGAGGTCGAGGTGTGCGTCCACAAGCCGGACGCGCCGATCACGGTCCCCTTCGACGACGTGACCGTCACGATCACCCGGAGCCGAGCATGACCCCCTCCTTCTCCCCGGGTCCCACCGACCCGACCGTCCAGCCCGTGCCCGCGGCCGTCGTCGAGAAGGTCGACGCGGCCGACACGACGCTGCACAACCCGCAGTGGGCCGTGCTCTCCCTCGGCTCGAACCTGGGCAACCGCCTGGAGACCCTGCAGGGCGCCATCGACGCCCTGGAGGACACCCCCGGCCTGCGCGTCAAGGCGGTGTCGCCGGTGTACGAGACGGAGCCGTGGGGCGTCGACCCGGCGAGCCAGCCGTCGTACTTCAACGCGGTGGTCGTCCTGAAGACGACTCTGCCCCCGTCGTCCCTCCTGGAGCGCGCGCACGCGGTGGAGGAGGCGTTCGACCGGGTCCGCGCGGAGCGCTGGGGCGCGCGCACGCTGGACGTCGACATCGTCACGTACGCGGAGGTCGTGGACGACGACCCGAAGCTGACGCTGCCGCACCCGCGCGCGCACGAGCGGGCGTTCGTACTGGCTCCCTGGTACGACGTCGACCCGGAGGCCAAGCTGCCCGGCCGCGGCGCGGTCGCCGAGCTGCTGGACGGGGTCGGGCGCGAAGGTGTCGTACCCCGGGCGGACCTGGAACTCCACCTGCCCGCGTAGTCGTTAAGGTCGGTGACGACACTGCGTCCGCGGGAGGGCCCGCGGACCGCCGGGGGAGCCGAAGGGACACCGTGAGAGAGCTGCGCATCAGGGTGCTGGCCGGCGTGTTCGCCGTCGCCGCGATCCTGTCCTGGGCGGGCGCCCGCCTCTGGAACTCGCTCGGGACCCTGCCCAGCGTTCCGCTGGCCGCCCCCATCGTCCTCGCGCTGATCGCGGTCGTCCTGCTGGCCACGGCGCTCTCGCTGCGCGCCCGCCTCAAGGCCCAGCGCGAGCGCCGCCCCGGCGCCAAGGGCGTCGACCCCCTGATGGCCGCCCGCGCGGTCGTCTTCGGCCAGTCCAGCGCCCTGGTCGCCGCCCTCGTCTCCGGCGTCTACGGCGGCGTCGGGGTCTTCCTGCTCGAATTCCTCGACCAGCCCGCCCGCCGCGACCAGGCCATCTACGCCGGTTTCTCCGTCCTCGCGGGCCTCGCGGTCATAGCCGCCGCCATCTTCCTGGAGCGCGTCTGCCGCCTCCCGGAGGACGACGACCGCGCGAACGGCAACGGGCAGCCGTCGGCGGCCTGAGAGCAGGCCCGAGAGCCCGCCTGCAAGCCCTTGTGAGCCCCCTCGCGGGGCTCAGCGGGCCATGATCAGGCTCATCGCCTCGTTGCGGGTCGCAGGGTCCCTGAGCTGGCCGCGCACGGCCGAGGTGATGGTCTTCGCGCCGGGCTTGCGCACCCCGCGCATCGTCATGCACATGTGCTCGCACTCGACGACGACGATGACCCCGCGCGGCTCCAGGATCTGCATCAGCGAGTCGGCGATCTGCGTGGTGAGTCGTTCCTGCACCTGCGGCCTGCGCGCGTAGACGTCGACGAGCCGGGCGAGCTTCGACAGCCCGGTGATCTTGCCGTCGGCGGACGGGATGTACCCGACGTGCGCGACCCCGACGAACGGGACGAGGTGGTGTTCGCAGGAGCTCATCACCTCGATGTCCTTCACGAGCACCATCTCGTCGTGCCCGAGGTCGAACGTCGTGGTCAGGACGTCCTCCGGCGTCTGCCACAGCCCCGCGAATATCTCCCGGTACGCCCGCGCCACCCGCCCCGGCGTCTCCCTCAGCCCCTCGCGGTCCGGGTCCTCGCCGACCGCGATGAGGAGTTCGCGTACGGCGTTCTCGGCGCGCTTCTCGTCGAACTCACCGATGGCACCCTCGCCGTCCAGCGTCACGGGGTCGGTCATGTGGCTGCCTCGTTCCTGTGCGGGTCGCGCGTGTGGGGCACGCGCCTGAGCTGCGGTTGTCATACGAAATGCCGCGCCCCCCAGGCTAGGTCCTGGGGGGCGCGGCATCCATTCCGGGCCGGGTGTCAGCCGTCGGCGCGGTCCTCGGGGGACTCGACCGCCGGGGCGGGCTCGGCTGCCGTGGCCTTGGCGGTGATCGCCGCGGCCGAGCCGTTGGCGCCGTTCGTCAGGGCCAGCTCCTTGGGGGAGAGCACCGGCGGACGGGTCGACGGGGTGCGGCGGGAGGAGCCGGTCCACGCGGGGCGCGCGGGCCGCTTGTGGATCGCGGAGAAGATCTCGGCGATCTCCTCCTTGCCCAGCGTCTCCTTCTCCAGCAGGGCGAGGACGAGGTTGTCGAGGACGTCGCGGTTCTCCACCAGGATTTCCCAGGCTTCGTTGTGCGCGTTCTCGATGAGCTTCTTGACCTCTTCGTCCACCAGGGCGGCGACCTCTTCCGAGTAGTCGCGCTGGTGGGACATCTCGCGGCCGAGGAAGGGCTCGGTGTTGTCGCCGCCGAACTTGATGGCGCCCAGCCGCTCGGTCATGCCGTACTGGGTGACCATCGCGCGGGCCGTGGCGGTGGCCTTCTCGATGTCGTTCGCGGCGCCCGTGGTCGGGTCGTGGAAGACCAGTTCCTCGGCCGCGCGACCGCCCAGCATGTAGGCGAGCTGGTCCAGCATCTCGTTGCGGGTGGTCGAGTACTTGTCCTCGTCCGGCAGGACCATCGTGTAGCCGAGGGCGCGCCCGCGGGACAGGATGGTGATCTTGTGGACGGGGTCGGAGTTCGGGGAGGCCGCCGCGACCAGGGCGTGTCCGCCCTCGTGGTACGCGGTGATCTTCTTCTCCTTGTCCGACATGATCCGGGTCCGCTTCTGCGGGCCCGCGACCACACGGTCGATCGCCTCGTCGAGCATGCCGTTGTCGATGAGCTTCTTGTCGCTGCGGGCGGTGAGCAGGGCGGCCTCGTTGAGGACGTTGCTCAGGTCCGCGCCGGTGAAGCCCGGGGTGCGGCGGGCGACCGCCGCGAGGTCGACGTCGGGCGCGACCGGCTTGCCCTTCTGGTGGACCTTCAGGATCTCCAGGCGGCCCTGGAGGTCCGGCGGGTCGACCGCGATCTGCCGGTCGAAGCGGCCCGGACGCAGCAGCGCCGGGTCGAGGATGTCGGGCCGGTTCGTCGCGGCGATGAGGATCACGCCGCCCTTGACGTCGAAGCCGTCCATCTCGACGAGCAGCTGGTTGAGCGTCTGCTCGCGCTCGTCGTGACCGCCGCCGAGGCCGGCGCCGCGGTGGCGGCCGACCGCGTCGATCTCGTCGACGAAGACGATCGCCGGGGCGTTCGCCTTGGCCTGCTCGAAGAGGTCACGGACGCGGGAGGCGCCGACGCCGACGAACATCTCGACGAAGTCGGAGCCCGAGATCGAGTAGAACGGGACGCCCGCCTCGCCGGCGACGGCGCGCGCGAGGAGCGTCTTGCCGGTGCCGGGACGGCCGTAGAGGAGCACGCCCTTGGGGATCTTGGCGCCGACGGCCTGGAACTTGGCCGGCTCCTGGAGGAACTCCTTGATCTCGTGCAGTTCCTCGACGGCCTCGTCGCAGCCCGCGACGTCCGCGAACGTCGTCTTCGGGGTGTCCTTGGTGATGAGCTTGGCCTTCGACTTGCCGAAGTTCATCACCCGGGAGCCGCCGCCCTGCATCTGATTCATCAGGAACAGGAAGACGACGACGATGAGGACGAAGGGGAGCAGGGAGAGCAGGATGCCGACGAACGCGTTCTGCTTGGTCGGCGAGACCGTGTATCCCTTGGGGATCTGCTTGTCCTGGTACTTGGTTTGCAGCGTGCCGGCGATGGTCACGCCCTGGTCGCCGATGTAGCTCGCCTGGATCTTCGAGCTGCCCTTGATCTTCACGCCGTCTTTGAGCGTCGCCTTGACGGTCTGCTCGTCACCGGTGGTGATCTTGACCGACTCGACCTGATTGTTGTTGATCGCTGCCACGACCTGGCCGGTGTCCACCGTCTTGTAGCCGCCGGACGAGCCGACGACTTGCATCAACACGACCACGGCAAGGACGGCCAGCACGATCCACATGACCGGCCCACGGAAGTATCGCTTCACGTCCATCCACACGGAGCGGTGCCGCCCCGTCCCTCCTGCCATAGTGAGTTTGATAAGACAGTTCTTCCGACGGTACCCCAGGCTGGGCGGCCACAGCCGCACTCAGGACCCGGCAGTGCCGTCTGCATGCTCCAACGGCGGGAATCCCGCTGGGGTTCCCGCTCGTGCCCGATCGCCTCGTACGAGGTTCTCAGCCGCCGTACACGTGGGGCGCGAGCGTACCGACGAACGGCAGGTTGCGGTACTTCTCGGCGTAGTCGAGGCCGTAGCCGACGACGAACTCGTTGGGGATGTCGAAGCCGACCCACTCGACGTCGATGGCGACCTTGGCCGCGTCGGGCTTGCGCAGCAGGGTGCACACCTTCAGCGACTCGGGCTCGCGCGAGCCGAGGTTGGACAGCAGCCACGACAGGGTCAGGCCGGAGTCGATGATGTCCTCGACGATCAGGACGTGCCGCCCCTTGATGTCGGTGTCGAGGTCCTTGAGGATCCGCACGACGCCGGACGACTGGGTGCCCGCGCCGTACGAGGACACCGCCATCCAGTCCATCGTGACGGGGGTGGACAGCGCGCGCGCGAGGTCGGCCATGACCATCACCGCGCCCTTGAGGACGCCGACGATGAGCAGGTCCTTGCCCGCGTACTCCGCGTCGATCTTCGCGGCCAGCTCGACGAGCTTGGCGTCGATCTCTTCCTTGCTGATGAGCACCTGCTGGAGGTCGGCACCCATGTCTTTCGCGTCCACCCGCATCACTTTCGGTCGGTCGTCCCGCATGTCCGGCTCGCCGGCGCGGCCGGCCCGGTGCCCCTGCTGGAGGGGCCGGGGTTCAGCCCTGCCGGATGACCAGTCTGCCACCCTGGCGCTGGGCGACCACTCTGCCGGGCAGGTTGATGGCCTTCTGGCCGCGCCAGCCGGTGATCAGCCGGTCGATCTCCTCGATGTGCCGGGCGAAGAGGGAACCGGCGGGGGCGCCCGCCTCGATGGCCGCGCGGCGCAGGATGCGGCGGCGTACGGCGGGCGGGAGGGCGTAGAGCTTGGCGCACTCCAGGAGGCCCGCGGCGTCCCGTACGGACGCCTCCGCCTGGCGCGCCCAGGTGTCGAGGGCGTCGGCGTCGTCCCGGGAGAGCTGGGCGGTGCGGGCGAGCGCCTCGACGACGCCCTTGCCGAGGGCCTTCTCCAGGGCGGGCAGGCCCTCGTGGCGCAGGCGCGAGCGCGTGTAGGCGGGGTCGGCGTTGTGCGGGTCGTCCCAGACGGGCAGCGACTGGACCAGGCACGCCTTGCGGGCGGTCTGCCGGTCGAGCTGGAGGAAGGGGCGCCGGTAACGGCCGTCGGCCCCCGAGACCGCGGCCATGCCCGACAGGGAGCGGATGCCGGAGCCGCGCGCGAGGCCCAGGAGGACGGTTTCGGCCTGGTCGTCGCGCGTGTGCCCGAGGAGGATCGCCGAGGCTCCGTGGCGTACCGCGGCGGCGTCCAGGGCGGCGTAGCGGGCGTCGCGTGCGGCGGCTTCGGGGCCGCCCTCGCGGCCGACCGTCACGGCCGTCGACTCGACGGGGTCCAGGCCGAGTTCGCGCAGGCGCGTGACGACGTCCCCGGCGCGTTCGGCGGAGCCGGTCTGCAGGCCGTGGTCGATGGTGACGCCGCCCGCGCGGATGCCGAGCCGGGGGGCTTCGAAGGCGAGGGCGGAGGCGAGCGCCATGGAGTCGGCGCCGCCGGAGCAGGCCACCAGCACGAGGGGTGGCGGGGAGGGGGGCGCGGGGTGTGCGTGGTCGGTGAGGATGTCGTGGAGTACGCGGCGGACCGCCAGGCGTATCGCCGCGACCGCAGGATGGGGACCCATGTCCGGTTCCCTTCATGAAGTTTTCGGGGGGTGTGCACCCGAGTCAGGTCACTCAGAGTGTGTAGATGGTGACAGAACCGGGCCGTTCCCCGAGCATTGCACGCCTTCCGGTCGCTCACGGTCCCTCGGACGGGTGATTGCGGGGGCGTTTTCCTGCCGTCGGCTCACATGTCGGCTTTGCGGTGCACGCGCGCGACCCAGTCCGCCGGTGTGGCGATCTCGGCCTTCGTCGGGAGCGTGTTCGGGGACGTCCACACGCGGTTGAAGCCGTCCATGCCGACCTGGTCGACGACCGCGCGCACGAAGCGCTCGCCGTCCCGGTACTGCTTCAGCTTCGCGTCCAGGCCGAGCAGCCTGCGCAGCGCGATGTCCAGGCGGGAGGCGCCCTTGGCGCGCCGCTGCTGGAACTTCTCGCGGATCTCCGAGACGGTCGGCACGACCTCGGGGCCCACGCCGTCCATGACGAAGTCCGCGTGGCCCTCCAGGAGGGACATCACGGCCGTCAGGCGGCTCAGGATCTCGCGCTGGGCGGGCGACTGGACCAGTTCCACGAGCGAGCGCCCGCCGTCGTCCTCCTCGCCCTCCGGGCGGCCCCCCGCGAGCGACTGGGCGGCCTCCCTGATGCGCTCCAGGAACGTCGACGGGTCGACATCCGTCTCACCCAGGAACGACTGGATCTCGCCCTCCAGGTGGTCGCGCAGCCACGGCACGGCGGAGAACTGCGTACGGTGCGTCTCCTCGTGCAGGCACACCCAGAGCCTGAAGTCGTGCGGGTCGACGTCCAGTTCGCGTTCCACGTGGACGATGTTCGGGGCGACCAGCAGGAGGCGTCCGCCGCCGTTCGCGCCGGCCGGGAGGCCCCTCGTCGCGGGCGCGAAGGTCTCGTACTGGCCCAGTACGCGGGACGACAGGAACGACAGCAGCATGCCGAGTTCCACGCCGGTCACCTTGCCGCCGACCGCGCCCAGGACCGCGCCGCCGGGTGAACTCCCGCGGCGTTCCTGCATCTTGTCGAGCAGGGGCTTCAGGACCTCGCGGAATCCCGCGACGTTCGCCCGCACCCAGCCCGGCCGGTCCACCACCAGCACCGGGGTGTCGTGGACGTCCTCCGTGCCCATCCGGGTGAAGCCCCGGACGTGCCCCTCCGACGCCTTCGCGTACCGGCGGAGTTCCGCGACGACCTTCCGTGCCTCGTCACGGCTCACCTCGGGGCCGGGCCGCACGAGTCGCGTCGCGGTCGCCACGGCCAGATTCCAGTCGACCATCCCGGAAGAAGCACCGATGCTCGTCATGCCGTCAACCGTACGTGAGCGCTCCGACAACGGGCAGGGCGTGGGGAGGGCGGGTGTGGGCGGGCGGAGGGGCGTGGGGCTCGTGGGTCAGTCGCAGCCGCAGCCCGCCAGTGCCGACGCCGCCCGGTCCAGGGCTCCCTGTGCCGCGCCCGCGTCCGTCGTGCCCGAGGCCAGGAAGGCGAACGCCAGTTGGCGGCCCTCCCGGTCGACCACGGTTCCCGCCAGGGCGTTCACGCCGGTCAGGGTGCCCGTCTTCGCGCGCACCACGCCTGCCGCCGCGTTGGTGTAGCGGGTGCTGAGGGTGCCGGTGAAGCCGGCCACGGGGAGGCCGGTGAGGGCGGGGCGGAGCTGGGGGTGGGCCGGGTCCGCGGCTTTCACCAGGAGAGACGTCAGCAGGGTGGTCGTGAGGCGGTCGGATCTGTTCAGGCCGCTTCCGTCTTTGATCGAGACGCCCGCCATGGGGAGGCCCAGTTTCGCCAGTTGGGCGGTGATCGCCTGGCCCGCGCCGGTGAAGTCGGGGCGGGCGCCGGTGGCCAGGGCCGTGTGGCGGGCGAGGGCTTCGGCGATGTCGTTGTCGCTGTTGGTGAGCATGCGCTCGACGAGGGTGGCCAGGGGCGGCGAGCTGACGGTGGCGAGGGTCTGCGCGCGGGCGGTGGCCTTCGAGGGGCCCGGGGCCTTCGTCGTGACGCCCTCGGCCGCGAGGAAGCCCGCGAACTTCGTCGTCGCGTCGGCCGCCGGGTCGGGCACGCGCTCGACGTCGCCGCTGGTCGAGTCGTCCGTGCGGCCCTCGTCGGCGGTGAGGGGCGTCACCCGCGCGAGGTTGGGGTTCTTCCCGATCGGGTGAACGTCGGGGCCGGCGTAGAGGGTCGTGTCGTACGACAGGGTGACGTCGGTGAGGCCGCGCTTCTTGAGGGCGGCGGCGGTGGACTTCGCGAGCGTGCGCAGGCTGGCCCAGCCCTGGGCGTCGGCGCGCGCGGTGAGCGTCGGGTCGCCGCCGCCGACGAGGACCAGCTCGCGGGTGTCGGGTTCGAGGGCCGCGCGGGTGGTGAGGCGGTGGTCGGGGCCCATCGCGGAGAGCGCGGCGACGGCGGTGGCGATCTTGGTGGTGGAGGCGGGCGTGAGCGGCGTGGTGGCGCCGGAGCCGTACAGGAGGCGGCCGGTGGCGACGTCGACGACCGCGGCGGAACGCTGGGAGCCGAGGGCCGGGTCGGTCAGGAGGGGGCCGAGAACGGCCGTGAGGGCCCCTGTGACGGGCGCGGGGGCCTTGGCGGTCCCGGCGGCGCCTCCGAGGCTCGCGAGGACGGAGAGGGCGCTCGGGGCGGGTTTCGGCGCCTGGGCCGACGTCCCGGAGGAGCCGGACGGGCCGCGGCCGTGATCTGCGCCACTGACGGCGGCGGCGTGATCGCGCTCGGCCGTACGCTGGCCGGAGGAGTCCCAGGGGCCCGCGGCGGTGGCCGCGCCCACGGCCAGCACCAGTCCGGCGCCGGCCGCGCCGGCGCTGTACTGCCAGGTGCGCCTCGGGGACACCTCGGCGGCCTTCGCGAGCTGCGGCTGCACGGCCTTCCCGAGCTTCACCAGGGGCGGCCCGAGGCGGGCGACGTGGGGGGAGACGGCCCGCACGGCCCGAGCGGCCCTCGGCCTCGCCGCTCCGACCGCCTTGGCGAGACGGGGGCGTACGGCGCCCGCGACGCGCTCCAGGCGCGGTCGGGCGGCCTGCCACGGTCTCAGCTCCGGCACGACCACCAGCCCCTTTCGCGACCACTCATCAGCGTGAGGGACACTTAACCACCCGAAGTATGTGCTGATCATGGAGGAGCCACCGGTGGAGTTCGACGTCACGATCGAGATCCCGAAGGGTTCGCGCAACAAGTACGAGGTGGACCACGAGACCGGTCGGATCCGCCTGGACCGTCGACTCTTCACCTCGACCGCCTACCCGACCGACTACGGCTTCGTCGAGAACACCCTCGGCGAGGACGGCGACCCGCTGGACGCGCTCGTCATCCTGGACGAGCCGACGTTCCCGGGCTGCCTCATCAAGTGCCGCGCGATCGGCATGTTCCGGATGACGGACGAGGCCGGCGGCGACGACAAGCTGCTGTGCGTCCCGGCGACCGACCCGCGCGTGGAGCACCTGCGTGACATCCACCACGTGTCGGAGTTCGACCGCCTGGAGATCCAGCACTTCTTCGAGGTCTACAAGGACCTGGAGCCCGGCAAGTCCGTCGAGGGCGCCGACTGGGTCGGCCGCACCGAGGCCGAGGCCGAGATCGAGCGGTCCTACAAGCGCTTCCAGGACGAGGGCGGCCACTGAGCATCCCGTCCGTGAGGGGCCGCGCGCGTGCGTACGCGTGCGGCCCTTTCGCTTGCCTGTGCGCACCGTGCGCATACTGAGGCCGATACGGAAGGTGTCGTTCCAGGGAGCGTTGCCCGGTGACGGAGGCGGAGAACCGCAAGGCGCGGTCGGACGAGGTGCGTTACGACCCGGAGGTGACCTCGGAGTTCGCGATCCCGGAAGGGCTCGGCGTCCTCAGGGTCAGCGAGTCGGAGACCACGTCGGAGTTCGCCGTCCCGGCGGGTCTGGACGCCCCGCAGCCGCCCGGTGAGCCGGAGGGGTCGGCGTTCAGCACCCCGAGCGTCTACAGCGCGCACGACGCGCCGCCCGCGTTCACGCCGGCCGCCGGGGTGCCCGTCGTCAGCCTGATGAAGGACGTGCCCTGGCAGGACCGGATGCGGACGATGCTGCGCATGCCGGTGGCCGAGCGGCCGGCGCCCGAAGCGCCGCCCAAGGCGTCCGACGAGGCCGGGCCCGCCGTCCCGCGCGTGCTGGACCTGACGCTGCGTATCGGGGAGCTGCTGCTGGCGGGCGGGGAGGGCTCGGAGGACGTGGAGGCCGCGATGTTCGCGGTGTGCCGGTCGTACGGTCTTGACCGGTGCGAGCCGAACGTCACGTTCACGCTCGTCTCGATCTCCTACCAGCCGTCGCTCGTCGAGGATCCGGTGACCGCGACGCGGATCGTGCGGCGCCGTGGAACGGACTACACGCGCCTCTCAGCCGTTTTCAGGCTCGTCGGGGACCTGAGTGACCCCGAGGCCCATCTGAGCCTCGAGGAGGCGTACAGGCGCCTCGCGGAGATACGCCGCAACCGGCACCCGTACCCGACGTGGGTGCTGACGTCGGCGAGCGGGCTGCTCGCCGGGGCGGCGTCGGTGCTCGTCGGGGGCGGCGCGGTGGTGTTCGTGGCCGCCGCGCTCGGCGCCGTCCTCGGGGACCGGCTGGCGTGGCTGTGCGCGGGGCGCGGGCTGCCGGAGTTCTACCAGTTCCTCGTCGCCGCGCTGCCGCCCGCCGCGATCGGCATCGCCCTCACGCGTGCGCACGTGGACGTCGCCGCGTCCGCCGTCATCACCGGCGGGCTGTTCGCCCTGCTGCCCGGACGGGCGCTGGTGGCCGGGGTGCAGGACGGGCTGACCGGGTTCTACATCACCGCCGCCGCGCGCCTGCTGGAGGTGCTGTACTTCTTCGTCGGCATCGTCGTCGGGGTGCTGACCGTGCTCTACATCGGCGTCAGCCTGGGGGCGCGGCTCAATCCGGACGCGGCGCTCGTGACCGCCGACCGGCCCTGGACGCAGATCGGGGCGGCCATGCTGCTGTCGCTGACCTTCGCGGTCCTGCTCCAGCAGGAACGGTCCACCGTGCTCGCCGCGACGCTCAACGGGGGTGTCGCCTGGTGCGTGTACGGGGCGATGCACCACGCCGGGCAGATCTCGGCGGTCGTCGCCACGGCCGCCGCGGCGGGGCTCGTCGGGCTGTTCGGGCAGTTGCTCGCGCGCTACCGGTTCGCGTCCGCGCTGCCCTACACGACCGCCGCGATCGGGCCCCTGCTGCCCGGGTCCGCGACCTACTTCGGGCTGCTGTCGATCGCCCAGCACCACGTGGACCAGGGGATGGTGGGGCTGTCGAAGGCGGCGGCCCTGGCGATGGCGATCGCCATCGGCGTCAACCTCGGGTCGGAGATGTCCCGGCTGTTCCTGCGCGTGTCCGGGGAGAAACGGCCGGCGGCGAAGCGGACCCGCGGGTTCTGAGCCGGGGTCAGCCCTGCGGGTAGCCGTTCTGGGAGTAGCCCTGCTGCTGGTGGGGCTGCTGCGGGGGGTACGGGTACGCGTTGCCGTCGCCGTAGTGGCCGCCCTGCTGGGCGCCGTACGGCTGCTGCTGCCCGCCGCCGTAGTACTGGCCGCCGCCGTTGTCGTACGGCTGCTGGGGCTGCTGCGGGTGCTGGGGGGACTGCGGGTGCTGGGGGTGCTGGGGGGCTTCCGACTGGGGGATGCGACGCAACTGTGTCGTCGCGTCGTCCATCGGCTGCGCCTGGGGGGCGTGGAACTGGGGGTGCGCCGGGGGCTGCTGGGCGGCCTCGCGCTTCTTCTTGCCGCGCTCGCGCAGGAACTCGATGATGATCGGGACGACCGAGACGACGACGATCAGGATCAGGATCGACTCGACGTTCGTACGGATGAACTCGATCTGGCCCAGCCAGTAGCCGGCCAGGGTGACGCCCGTGCCCCAGGCGATGCCGCCGATGATGTTGTACGACAGGAACGTGCGGTACTTCATGCGGCCGGCGCCGGCGACGATCGGGGCGAACGTCCGCACGATCGGGACGAAGCGCGCCAGGACGATCGCCTTCGGGCCGTAGCGCTCCATGAACTCGTGCGCCTTGTCCAGGTTCTCCTTCTTGAAGAGCTTGGAGTTCGGCCGGTTGAAGAGCTTCGGGCCCAGGAACTTGCCGATCATGTAACCGACTTGGTCACCGATGACCGCGGCGGCCACGATCAGCGTGCACACCAGCCACAGGGGCTCGCTGATGTACTGCCCCTGGGCCACGAACAGGCCCGCCGTGAACAGCAGGGAGTCGCCCGGGAGGAAGGCGAAGAGGCCCGACTCGGCGAAGACGATCAACAGGATGCCCGGCAGGGCGAACGTCTCGATCAGGTAGTCCGGGCTGAGCCACTCGGGGCCGAGCGCAAGCGTGGTCACCGTATTCACGGGGATGTGGCTCCTGCTGTGAGGTTATGAAGCTGGCGGGGGGCTGCGCGTCCAAACGTATCAACGCAGCCGGCACCGGCCAGGTTCCACGGGGGTTCCCAGGATGCACTGTGCGGGCACTGGGGCAAAGCTGTGGACATGAGTATCGAGGACTACGGCGGCGGGCAGGGGCCCCAGCCCGATGTGTTGGTCGTCACCACGAACGATGTGCCCGGGTATCGGGTGGATCAGGTGATCGGGGAGGTGTTCGGGCTCACGGTGCGCTCCCGGCACCTCGGCAGCCAGATCGGGGCGGGGCTGAAGTCCCTGATCGGCGGCGAGCTGAAGGGGCTGACCAAGACGCTGGTCGAGACCCGGAACGAGGCGATGCAGCGGCTCATCGAGCAGGCACGCGCGCGTGGGGCGAACGCGGTGCTGGCGTTCCGGTTCGACGTGACCGAGGCGGCGGACGTGGGCACGGAGGTGTGCGCGTACGGGACGGCGGTGGTGCTGGCGCGGGAGTGACCCGGGCCTGTCTGCGGGGGCGCGGGCGGCCGCGCCCCCGCCCGACTACCCCGCGCGCCTGTGCGCGTTCGTCCTGATCGCCGTCCTCAGGTGGTCGGCCAGGCCCGCGTGCATGCCGTCGTAGTACGCCTTGAAGCGGGCGTCCGAGACGTACATGTCGCCGAAGCAGGTGTGCAGTTCGTGGGGGCAGTCGAAGTACCAGGTGGTGATGTGGAGGCGGTGTTCCTCGGCCAGGGCGGCCGCCTCGTCGGTGTCGGGGGCCGTGCCCGCGGCGACGAGGGCCGTGTAGCGGGCCTCCCAGGCGTCGACCTCGGCCTTGAGGCGCTGCCAGTCGGCCTTCGTGTAGCGGGAGGTGCGGCGCATGCTCTCGGCGTAGGTGTCGGTGCCGCCCCAGCGCTGGGCGGCCTCGTCGGCGTACTGGTCGGGGTCCTTGTCACCGAAGACCTCGAAGCGTTCTTCGGGGGTGAGGTCGATGCCCATCGTGCGTGCCTCCAGGGCTTGTCGGACGGCGGCTGCCATTTTCTGGAGCCGGGCGATGCGGGTGTCGAGCAGGTCGCGCTGACGGCGCAGGTGTTCGGCCGGGTCGGTCGCGGGGTCGTCCAGGAGGGCCGCTATCTCCTCCAGGGGGAAGCCGAGTTCCCGGTAGAAGAGGAGCTGCTGGAGCCGGTCGAGGTCGGCGTCCGTATAACGGCGGTGGCCGGTGGGGGTGCGGGCCGTCGGGGGCAGGAGGCCGATCGCGTCGTAGTGGTGGAGGGTACGGACGGTGACGCCCGCGAACGCGGCCACCTGTCCCACGGAGTAGTTCACGTGCGGCTCCTGTTCCTGCTCGGTCGGGTTTCACTGTGGCGCCTCACGTTGCGTCAGGTTCAAGTGGGAATTCCGGGAACCGGGCAATCTCGGCGAACGTTCACAGAGCGGGCGTTGTCGAGGATCTCGCCGAGTTGTTCTTCGAGGATCTGAGCAGGTTGGTGCCGGAGTTGCGGGGGCAGGCGGGTCCGCGGACTCGGGATCGGGGGGTTGGTGCGGGGTCAGTTGTTCAGCCTTGCGAACTTCCTTACCGCCAGTGGGAAGAACAGGGCCAGCAGGGCCAGGGGCCAGGCGACGGCCGTCCAGGTGTGGGATGCCTCCGCGCCGGGGGCGCCCAGCAGGTCCCGGACCGCTGTGGCCGTCTGGGAGAGGGGGTTCCAGTCGACGGCTGCGGCGAGCCAGGACGGCATCGATTCCGGGGCCGCGAGGGCGTTGGAGAGGAAGGCGACGGGCCAGATCAGGATCTGGACGGTCTGGATCAGTTCGGGGGTGCCGGCGATGAGGGCCAGGTGGATGCCGATCCAGAGCATCGCGAAGCGGAGGAGGAGCAGGAGGGCCAGGGCGGTGAGGAAGTTCGTCGGGGTGGTGTCGGGGCGCCAGCCCAGGGTGAGGGCCGTGGTCATGAGGACGGTCAGGGCGAGGGTCGAGCTGAGCATGTCTGCGGATGCTCGGCCGACGAGGACTGCGGCGTCCGACATGGGGAGGGAGCGGAAGCGGTCGATCACGCCCTTGGTCAAGTCCCTCGTGACGGCGGCCATCGTGTTCTCCAGGCCGAAGGCCATGGTCAGGGCCAGCATGCCGGGGAGGAGGTAGTCGAGGTAGTCGCCGGTCACGCCTCGTCCGCCGCCCATCAGGTAGCCGAACATCAGGAGGAGCATCACGGGGAAGAGGAGGCCGATGAGGAGGGGGGCGGGGTGGCGGGACCAGTGGGCCAGTTCTCGGCGGGTCATGGTCCAGGAGTCGGTGAGGGGGTGCGGGGGCATGGGGCCTCCGGTGCCGGGTTCGGGAGGGGTGGGGTGGTGCGTTGCGGGGTGCGGGTGCGTTGTGGTTGTTCGCGCCCACGCGGCGGAGCCGCATATCGATACAGCCCCGCGCCCCTGAAAGACGTGGTGCTGCGCGGTGGTTGAGTGCGGGTTCGTCGTGGTCAGTTGTGGCTCGCGGCCGTAGTTGTCTCGGCGTCGCCGCCCTGTGCCGTTGCCCTCTCGGTCCTGCTGTTCTGCGTGCCCGGTTTCTCCCCCGGTGTCCGCTTCCCCTCCCCCGTCAGGTGTAGGAACACCTCGTCCAGGGTTGGGCGGCGTAGGGAGATGTCTTCGGGCTCCATGCCGGCGGCGGTGAGGGCTTGGAGGGTTGTTGAGAGGGTGGTTAGGCGGTTGGGGGCTGGGGCGCTGAGGAGGCGGCGGGATGGGGTGAGGGTGGTGTTGGGGAGGGACAACAGGGTGGCGGCGGTGGGGAGTTGGTGGGCGTGGCGGAGGGTGATGTCGATGCGGTCGCCGCCGGTGGCGGACTTCAGGGCGTCGGGGGTGCCCTCGGCGGCCACGCGGCCTTGGTCGAGCACGGAGATGCGGTGGGCGAGTTGGTCGGCCTCTTCGAGGTACTGGGTGGTGAGGAGGACCGTCGTGCCGGTGGCGGCGAGCGCGCGGACGGAGGTCCAGAGTTCGGTGCGGGCCCGGGGATCGAGGCCGGTGGTGGGCTCGTCGAGGTAGAGGACTTCGGGGTCGGTGATGAGCGCGGCGGCGAGGTCGAGGCGGCGGCGCATGCCTCCGCTGTAGGCGCGGACGGGTTTGCGGCCGGTGCCGGCGAGGTCGAAGCGGGTGAGGAGTTCGGCGGCGCGGGTGCGGGCGCGCCGTGCGCCGAGGTGGTGGAGGCGGGCGAACATCTCCAGGTTCTGCCGGCCGTCCAGGTCCTCGTCCAGCGCGGCGTGCTGGCCGAGGAGGCCGATGCGGCGGCGGACCTCGCGGGGGTGGCGGACGACGTCGTGGCCGGCGACCTCGACGCGGCCGGCGTCGGGGCGAAGGAGGGTGGCGAGGATGCGGACGAGGGTGGTCTTGCCGGCGCCGTTGGGGCCGAGGAGGGCGTGGACCTCGCCCCGGGCGACGGTGAGGTCGAGGCCGTCGAGGGCGGGTTTCGTGCCGTAGGTCTTGTGGGCGGCGGTGACGGTGATGGCCGGGTCGGGCATGGACGCTCCCCCTTTTAGTCAAAGTTGACTAGTTGGCGGGGTCGAAGGTAACGGGGTCACGTCGATTGGTCAAACTTGATTAGCTGCGCCGATCGTCGAACAGACGTCGTCGGCAGCCGTCGTCGACCGTCGGCCTCAGCGATCGTCCCCGGGGTGCCTCTCCCCCGTCGCGTACGGGTTCTCCTGGCCCTCCGCCAGGACGCCGACGAACGGCTCGCCCTCCCCCGCGAAGGAGTACGCGCCGCCCTTGATGCGGGTGATCAGGCCCCGGGTCCACTCGGCCTCGCCGTCGGCCGTGTGGATCCAGAAGTGCATGATCTCGCCGATGTGGCCGAGCTGTTCGGGGCCGTCCTCCGGGATGTAGTAGTCGGTGACGGCCCCCCGCCAGCGCTCGATGCGCCGGATGCGCTCCTCCAGGAGGGTGATGACCTCCCCCCTCGGGAGGTCCACCATGCCGCCGAGGGCCGCCGACTTGACGTCCGTCTTCTGGTCGTACGAGGTCAGGGCCTCGCGCAGGAGGCGGAGGTATTCCTCGGTGCCGGCGGGGGTGATCTCGTACTCGGTGCGCGGGGGGCCGCCGACGGTCGAGGGGGCGATCTCGTGCTCGTGCAGGAAACCCTGTTTCGCCATCTGTTTCAGGGCGTGGTAGATCGAGCCGGGCTTCGCGTTGGACCACTCGTGCGCGCCCCAGTACTCCAGGTCGCTGCGCACCTGGTAGCCGTGGGCCCGGCCGTGCTGACGGACCGCGTTCAGCACGAGGAGGCGGATCGCTGACATGCGGTCCAGGTTATGGGGTCAGCTTTTCGCCGCGAGGTCGACCAGCTCGAAGGCGGTCTTGCCGTCCAGGGACTCGCGGACGATGTCGGCGTGGCCGGCGTGCCTCGCGGTCTCCCGGATCAGGTGCAGGAGGACCCAGCGCAGGGAGACCCGGCCCTCCGGCGGGAACCAGGGCTGGTCCGGGAGCGCGAAGGTCCGGTCGAGGGTGTCGGCGCTCCTGATGAACGCCTCCGTCTCCGCCGCGACCTTCTCCCAGTACGCGAGCTGCTCCTCCACCGTCTCGTCGCCGACCAGCTGGAAACACTCGTGCCAGTTCGAGAACTCCCTGTGGACGGCCGGCTCCTCCCCCTTCGCCCGCGCGATCCAACTCTGCTCGACCTCCGCGACGTGCTTCACCAGGCCCCCGAGCGACAGCTCACTCGCACTCGGCTTCGACACCGCCTGCTCCTCCGTGAGCCCGAACACCGCCCGACGGATACCGCCACGCTGCTCCTCCAGGAACGCGAGCAGCGCGCCTCGCTCGTCGCCGGGGGCCTCTGCGGGAACGTGAGTGACCATGGGTTTGCCTTTCGCCGGGGCGGGGTGGCTGACATCCATGAAGGTAGGGGAGATGTAGGTCAGATCCTGTCCGCGACGGGCGGGGATCGGAAACGAGCGTGCACGAGGCGTCGGGCTTCTGCGGTACCGGGAGGCTGAGAGGGGGCGCTGCGGGCCAAGGACGTCGGCGGCATCCAGGGGCGACTTCAGGGGAGGCCGGGCGAGAACGTCAAGGTGCCGCTGCGGAGGCGACGGCGCGAGGCGTGCGGGATCGTCGCGAGTCGGGCGGGCAGAAGGGGCCGGCCCTGCTCGGCGTCGCGGTGAGGAGGGGTCAACCAGGGGTTCAGAAGGGGAACTTGCTGCGGCCCCGTTGGACTGAGATCCACTTGAGAGTGGTGAAGGCGTCCAGGGTGGGTTCGCCGTTGAGGCGGCCTATGCCGGAGTGTTTTTCGCCGCCGAAGGGGATGAGGGGTTCGTCGTGGATGGTGCCGTCGTTGACGTGGAACATGCCGGTGTCGATGCGTTTGGCGAAGGTCACGCCGCGTTCGACGTCGGCCGTGTGGACGGCGCCGCTGAGGCCGTAGGGGGAGTCGTTGACGATGCGGATGGCCTCCTCCTCGCCGTCGAAGGGGACCAACAGCGCGACCGGGCCGAAGATCTCCTTGTGCAGCAACGCCGAATGGCTCGGGACGTCCGTCAACACCGAGGGTTCTACGAGGTTGTTGGTGGTCTCGCCGCGGACCAGGACCGTCGCGCCCTCGGCCACCGCCTGGTCGACCGCGGCCGTCACGGCGTTCGCCTGGAGGGAGTTGATGACCGGGCCGATGACGGTCTGAGGGTCACTGGGGTCGCCGGTCTTCAACGTCTTCACCTTGGCGACGAACTTCTCCGTGAACTCGTCGGCGACGGAGCGGTCGACGAGGACACGGTTCGCGGCCATGCAGACCTGGCCCTGGTCGACGTAGCGGCTGAAGACGGCCGCGTCGACGGCGTAGTCGATGTCCGCGTCGTCGAGCACCACCAGCGCGCTGTTGCCACCCAACTCCAGGACCGTCCGCTTGAGTTGGGCCGCACAGACGGTGGCGATGTGGCGGCCGATCTTGTCAGAGCCGGTGAAGGAGATGACCTTGGGGACGGGGTGCTCGATGAAGGCGTCGCCGATCTCGGCTATGTCCGTGAGGACCACGTTCAGCAGGCCGGCGGGCAGACCCGCGTCCTCGAAGAACTTGGCGATCAGGGTGCCGCCGACGATCGGCGTCTCCTGGTGCGGCTTCAGGACGACCGCGTTGCCGAGGGCAAGCGCCGAGGCGACCGGCTTGATCGACAGCAGGAAGGGGAAGTTGAAGGGGCTGATGACACCGACGACACCGACGGGCTCCCGGTAGAGGCGGTTCTCCTTGCCCTCGATCGGGGACGGCAGGAGTCTCCCTTCGAGGCGCAGCGTCAACTGGGCCGCCTCGCGCAGGAATTCCTTCGCGAGGCCGATCTCGAAGCGGGCCTTGAGGTGGGTGCCGCCGAGTTCGGAGACGATGAAGTCGGTGATCAGCTGCTCGCGGTCCTCGACGAGACGCAGGACGCGTTCGAAGACGTCGCGGCGGGTGTAGGGGTTGGTCGCGGCCCACTCGCGCTGGGCGCGCTGGGCGGCGCGGTACGCCTGGTCGACCTCGTCGATCGTCGCGATCGTGATGGAGGCGAGTTTGACGCCGTCGTACGGGTTGACGTCGATGATGTCCCAGGAGCCGGTGCCGGAACGCCACTCACCGTCGATGAACTGCTGAGCCAGGTCGGTGAAGTCGGAGGACGACATGTGATCCCTCAATCCCTTGCCGCCGAAGCAGTGGAGGCAGACCCCCGCGATCCGTCTCCGAACAGCCGTTCAAGCTGATCACACGTCATCGTACTGACGAATACGGGCCGTTGGAGGAGAAGTTGTTCAACAGGCAAGCAACCACGCCGTGTTCATAGGGTTTTCCCTATCCCACGGAGGACGACGCTTGCCGGTTCAACTGACGTTTACATCAAGAGAGTTGCAGCAGACCCCGCAGGAGGTCCCGGCTCTCCGCCGGGGACGGGCTGTCGTCCTGGAGTTCGCGCAGAACCTGCTCGTACTGCGCGACGTCCTCACGTTTGTCGAGGTACAGCGCGCTGGTGAGCTGTTCCAGGTAGACGACGTCCGAGAGGTCGGACTCGGGGAAGCTGAGGATGCTGAACGCGCCGGACTCCGCCGTGTGGCCGCCGAAGCTGAACGGCATCACCTGGAGGCGGACGTTGGGCCGCTCGGAGAAGTCGATGAGGTGCTGGAGCTGCCCGCGCATCACCTCGCGGTCACCGTAGGGACGGCGCAGACCGGCCTCGTCGAGCACGACGTGGACGTCGGGCGGGTTCTCGGAGACGAGGTACTTCTGGCGCTCCAGGCGCAGCGCGACCCGGCGGTCGATGTCGGCGGCGGAGGCGTTCTTCATGCCCCGGGCGACGACGGCGTGCGCGTACGCCTCGGTCTGGAGGAGGCCGGGGACGAACTGCACCTCGTAGGAGCGGATCAGGCAGGCGGCGCCTTCGAGGCCGACGTAGGTGGGGAACCAGGACGGCAGGACGTCGGAGTAGCTGTGCCACCAGCCGGCCACGTTGGCCTCCCGGGCGAGGCCGACGAGGGCGGCGCGCTCGGCGTCGTCCGTGATCCCGTACAGCGTCAGCAGGTCCTCGACGTCCCGCGTCTTGAAGCTCACCCGGCCCAGCTCCATCCGACTGATCTTGGACTCGGAGGCGCGGATCGAGTAGCCCGCGGCCTCGCGTGTGATGCCCCGTGACTCCCGCAGCCGCCTGAGTTGCGAGCCGAGCAGCATGCGCCGCACCACCGATCCGGGCTCTCCCGCGCTCACGTTCGCCAGCCTCCCCAACCGTCTCCAGGGCCCGAAGTCTGCCACTAAATCACTCCGAGCAGTACTCGCCCGATTACAGAGACGGAAAGAAGTCAAACCTTCCTCGTGGGACCGCGCAAGAGCGCGGGCGGGAGAAGGGAGGGAGAACACAGGGTTCACGGGAGGGTTGTGCGAGAAGTTGGCGGAAAAAATGACCAACAACTGAGACTAGCGACTCATTCCGGGCGCGTGCACGTGCATCTGCCCTTGCATCCGCCGGTCGCATCCGAAACCATGGTCTCGCGCCACCGCTGCATCGCAACGACCGCGAATTCCCGGGAGTGCCTCGCATGGGGACGAATGGATCGACCATGCTCAAGCCATTACGGCAGGGCCTTCCGCCGCTGGATCCCGCGGCCGTGTCCAACGCCGCTTCCTGCGCGCTGCCCGCCCGCCTCGAAGCGGTGCGCGAGGCACGGCAGTTCACCCGCCGCACGCTCGGACAGTGGGACGTCGGCGACCGTTTCGACGACATCTGTCTGGTCGTCTCCGAACTCGTCACCAACGCGCTGCGGCACGGACTGCCGTCCGCCGAGGCCGAGTCGAACGGCTGCGCCGACCACCAGCCGCCCGTGCGGCTGCACTTGATGCGGTGGACCGGACGGCTGGTGTGCGCGGTGCGCGACCCCGGGCGGACGACGCCCGAGGCGCGCGAGAGCGACGACTTCTCGGCGGAGTCCGGGCGCGGGCTCTTCCTCGTCGACTCCTTCGCCGACAGCTGGGGCTGGCATCCGCTGGCCGGCGCGCTCGGCGGCAAGGTCGTGTGGGCCCTGTTCGGGCTGGGCACACCCGTCGAGTAGCCCCGCTGGAGGAGTACGGGCGCGGGCGCGCGAGTTCTACGCGCGTCACCGACCCTCGGTGTACCGACGCGGCCGCCCGGTCAGGCAGCGGCCGCGCTCAGCCCACGATCAGGTGGTCGAACTCGCCGTCCTTGACGCCGAGCAGCATGGCCTCGATCTCCGCGCGCGTGTAGACGAGCGCCGGGCCGTCCGGGAAGCGCGAGTTGCGCACCGCGACGTCGCCGCCGGGCAGGCGCGCGAACTCCACGCAGTTTCCCTGCGAGTTGCTGTGCCTGCTCTTCTGCCAGGCCACTCCGTGCAACTGCGTGGCCTTCATGCCGTTATACACGTCGCGTCCCCCGTCAACGTCGTGGTCCACAGGTCGCTCCCTGGTGGTGCACAAGGCTCATGTGTCCATTGGTGCAGTGGTCAACTGTCCGGATCATAACTCCGTTCATGTGCAGTTGCATGAGCAGATGCACGTGCACGCGGCGTGCCGCCATGGTTACAGGTTTTGACGCGCGTTTTACCGAACGCGTTCCTCGGGCACGCACCTACAAGGACGCACGACCCGGCCTCGGTGTTCCTGTCTTCAACCGTTTGGTCCAGTCCGGTTGTTGGCCGGATCATGACCCTCCGGCGGACGGCCGGGCTCCACTTGCGGCACCATACGGCGCCCGGTCCGGGGAACGGGGTGGGGCTGAGGTGCGGACGTGGTGCGAGTGCTGTGTGGGCGGCCCCGGGATACGGCTCCCGCCGGGGGTGCGGTCAGGTGTTCGGCTGAGCGCGGGTACGGGAGCCTCCGACTGTGGCTCCGGGGCGGACGTAGCCCGCAATGACGCGAGGGGCGGGAGGCTGTTCGGGACAACTCCCGTAAGCCTTCCGCCCCTTGTGGGGTTTCGCCGTCAACTGCCGGCCGCGTGGCGTTACTTCGACGCGTACGGCAGCAGGGCCATCTCCCGCGCGTTCTTGATCGCCCTCGACAGGGCGCGCTGCTGCTGGGCCGTGACCCTGGTGACCCGGCGGCTGCGGATCTTGCCGCGGTCCGAGATGAACTTCCGCAGGAGGTCGGTGTCCTTGTAGTCGATGTACGTGATGCCCGCCTGGTCCAGGGGGTTGGGGCGGGACTTGGGGGGCTTGCGGTCGAACTTGCGGGGCGGCATCAGATCTCCAGGAGGGTGTCGAAGGCGGGGGGCAGGTGTTTCCAGGCGGTGCGGCCCGCCGCGTATTCGGCGTCCGTCAACAGGCAGGACTCCAGGAGGCTTTCGAGGCCGTCGCGGTCCAGGCCCGGGGAGGTGAAGACCAGGTGCTGGCAGCAGTCGCCGTGTTCCGGGTGCCAGTCCAGGGCGGCGGCGGCTCGGCGGACCGGGGGGACCATCTCCCAGGCCGCGTCCGGGAGGGACGCGAGCCAAGGGCCTGCGGCCTCCACGCAGAGGGCTCCGCCTGCGGCGTCCCAGTGCAGGAGGACGTCCGGCTTGTCCGCCAGCCAGAAGCGGCCCCGGCTGCGGGCTGCCGCGCAGGTCAGGTCCTCCAGGGCCGCGTAGAGGCGTTCCGGGTGGAAGGGGCGGGAGCGGTGCCAGACGAAGGTGGTGACGCCGTGGTTGTCCGCTTCTGCCGGGAGGAGGGCGCAGGCGGGGTGTTGGGCTGCGGCTGCGGCTTCCACGTCGAAGCCGGCTAGGGCTTCGCGGGCGAGGGGGGTGGGTTGGGGCGCGTTGGCGGGTGCGGGTGCGTTGTGGCCGTTCGCGCAGTTCCCCGCGCCCCTGAGGTCCGTGGAGGGTTCAGGTGCTTCGTTTGCTGCGGGTGCGTCGTGGCTTGTCGCGCCGTTCCCCGCGCCCCTGAGGTCCGTGGCCCGCTGAGGGGATTCGTCGGGTGCGGGAGCGTCGTGGTTGGTCGCGCCCCGCGGCGGAGCCGCAGATTGATCCAGCCCCGCGCCCCTAAAAGCCTCTGCGTCAGCCTCGTTTGCCAGTAGGGCGTCCCAGTCCACCTCTGTGGGGTTTATGCCCGCCAGGTCCCCTTCCTGGTGGCCGCCTGTTATGGGGACCTGGCGGGCTGTCGGGTGGAGTTGGGTGAGGAGTTCGCGGTCTTCTTCGTCTGCGTCGGGGGAATCGAGGATCGCTAGGACTGGGGCGTATTCCAACTGGCGGGCGAAGGTGTCGGCGATGGTGCGTTGGTCGGTGGGGGCGGCGGCGAGGCCGGCGTCGGCGAGGTCGTCGCCGTTGCCGAGGTAGGGGAGGAGGAGGGCGGGGTCTACGGCTGTGATGACGCCGGTGACGTCTAGGCCGCCCGCTGCTACTACCTCCGCCATGGCCTTTGGCTCCACCGAGTCCCAGAGTTCGACGATCGCCAGCGGGGTCTCGTCGGCGCGGGAGAGGCGGCGGAGTTCGGGGACCAGGTCCTCGCGGAGCGCGCAGCAGGCGCAGTCGTTCGAGAGGGGGGCCTCGCCGGTCTCCCGGATGCCCGTGGCGTCCTGGATGGTGCGGATCACCTTGCCCGAGACGGCCGTCGCGAGGTCGTGGTGGAGGACGACGCTGCCGGGGACGTCCCTCAGGAGCTGTGCGACCGTCGCCTTGCGGGCCGCCGTGTGCAGCCCGCCGACGATCACGACGGACAGGCTCACGCGCCCGCCCGCTTTCCGTAGCGCTTCTCGAAGCGTTCGACGCGGCCGGCCGTGTCCAGGACGCGGGCCGTGCCGGTGTAGAAGGGGTGGCTGACGTTCGAGATCTCGACGTCCACGACCGGGTAGGTCTGGCCGTCCTCCCACTCGATCGTCTTCTCGCTCGTCATCGTCGAGCGGGTCAGGAAGGCGTAGTTCGCGGCACGGTCACGGAAGACGACGGGCCCGTACGCCGGGTGGATTCCCTCTCGCATGGCTTTCAGCGCTCCTCTCGGAAGTCGACGTGGCGGCCGACGACCGGGTCGTACTTGCGCAGGGTCATGCGGTCCGGGTCGTTTCGGCGGTTCTTGCGGGTCACGTAGGTGTAGCCGGTCCCCGCCGTGGAGCGGAGCTTGATGACCGGGCGGAGTTCGTTGCGTGCCATGCTGGTACCTTACTGAAAACGACTTCCATTAGCGACAAGGGATTGAGAGAGGTAGGTCACTCATGTCGGCGCATTGCATGCTGACGGGGGCGCAGCCGGGGTTCGGGAACCGGATCTCGCACTCGCACCGGCGGACTTCGCGGCGGTTCGACCCCAACATCCAGTCGAAGCGGTACTGGTTGCCCAGTGAGGGGCGGTACGTGCGGCTGCGGCTGTCCGCGAAGGGGATCAAGACCGTCGACTCCATCGGGGTCGAGGCGGCCGTGGTGCGGATCCGGGCGCGGGGGGTGCGGGTCTGATGGCGAAGAAGAGCAAGATCGCGGCGAATGAGCGGCGGCAGGAGATCGTCGCGCGGTACGCCGCTCGGCGGGCCGAGTTGAAGGAGATCATCCGGCGGCCGTCGTCCTCCGAGGAGGAACGGGCCGCCGCCCGGCGGGAGTTGGAGCGGCAGCCGCGTGACGCGAGCGCTACGCGGGTGCGGAACCGGGATCAGGTGGACGGGCGGCCCCGGGGGTATTTCCGGGCGTTCGGGTTGTCCCGGGTGAGCTTGCGGGAGCAGGCGCACGCGGGGTATCTGCCGGGGGTTCGGAAGAGTTCCTGGTAGGTCGGGTGCGGGTTGTGTGTGGTTGCTCGCGCCCACGCGGCGGTAGCCGCAAATCGGTACAGCCCCGCGCCCCTGAAAAAGCGGGTGTGGCTGGTAGCTTGCCGTCGTTCTCGGCTTCTAGGGCTTGGAGTGTGCGGTGGCTTCTGTGGGCTTGCGTGGCGCGGGTTTGGTGGTGGGGGCCGTTCTGATGGCTGGGTGCAGTGGTGGGGGTGGGGACTCGCCGTCGCCTTCGCCCGAGCCGTCGACGGCCTCCTCCTCCCCCGCCGTCCCTTCTCCGTCGCCGTCCGCCTCCTCCCCCACGCTCTCCGGGAGTTGGCTCGGGACCGGGGGTGGGGAAGCCGTGGTGTTGATGGTGGATGGGGGGAAGGCGTCGCTGTATGCGACCGGGGGGACCGTGTGTAACGGGACGGTGGGGGCGGGGGTGGTTCGGTTGAGGTGTGTGGCGGGGAAGAAGGACCGGACCGTCGGGACGGTGGACTCCCTGGGTGCGGAGAAGTTGGTGGTGACGTGGGCGGGGAGTGTGGGGAAGGAGACGTACACCAAGGCGGACGGGAGTGTGTTGCCGTCGGGGGTGCCGACCGGGGGGCTCGGGTAGGGGATGATCCCCCTGGCTATCGTCACTCGTTCCTAGGGATCAGTTCATGCGCGCCGTTCCGCTCCGTCTGTGTGTCGCCGTGTTCTCCGCGGCTCTTGTGCTGTCCGCCTGTTCCGGGGGCGGTGACGACGAGAAGAACGCGGACGCCGGCGCGTCGCCGTCCGCTTCCGCCGCCGGGGGCGGGTCGGGGTGTGCCGCGGACAAGCTGGACGCGGCGGTCGGCGCGGTCAACGCGGCGCCGGGGGTCGGGGACAGCGGGAACGTCACGTTCACCCTCACCAACACCGGCGCGGAGTGCTCCCTGGCGGGCTTTCCCCAGCTGGAGTTGAAGGCCGGCGGTGCCTCCGCCGTCGTCCCGCAGGACCCTGCGGCGGTGGCGCAGGAGGTGACGTTGCCGGAGCAGGGGACGGCGTCGTTCACGGTCACCTACACGCGCGGGGACGGTGACAAGGCGATCAAGGCGACGAAGCTGGCGTTCGGGGTGGCCGCCGGGGCGGTCAAGGAGTTCGACTGGTCGTACGGGGATGTCGTGCTCGCCGATGCCAAGAAGGCGGACGCGACGGTGAGCGGGTTCCAGCAGGCCGGGGACTGATCCTGTGGGCGGGGGACTCTAGTCCCGTAGGCGGGGGCGGTTTTCGACTGTTGCTCTGTCGGCCGCCTCCGCGCCCTCCGTCCAGCCGGCCTCGTCGGTGATGCCTCGTAGGCGGGTGGTGACGGTGTGGGGGAAGAGGTGGTCCGTGGCGGTGGTGACGGCTATGTCGCGGGTGGCCAGGACCGGGAGGAGGGTTTCGGGGATCTGGGTGCGGGTCGCCTCGGTGAGGCGGGCGCCCACGCGGTGGGCGTAGGCGGCCAGGAAGGACTGGCGGAACGTCTTCGTGCGCTTGCGGCCCGAGGCCCGCTGGGCGGCTTCCGCGCGGGTCATCGCCGTCTCCGCCTGGACGAGGAGGGAGGCGTAGAGGAGTTCCACCGCCTCCAGGTCGGCCTCGAAGCCGACGACCGTGGAGAAGCAGAAGGGTTCGTTCCACACCGACTTGCAGTGGTTGGCGTCCGCGACCGCGTCCAGGAGGACGGCCTTCGCCTGTTCGTAGGGGGGTTCCACGCCGATGCGGCAGGCCGTGGGGGTGTCGGGGGACGGGGTTCCGGCGGCCAGCAGTGCCTCGTCCACGCTGTGGCGGGCCATCAGTTCCTGGGCCTTCGCGGTCAGGGCTTCGGCCTCGTCCGGGTAGGTCGTCGCCTCCGCCTTCGCCAGGAGGGCGCGGATCTTGGCGAGGGTGCGGTTCGTGGTGGGGGCGGTGGGTTTTCCGGGTTCCGTCAGGGGTTCCAGGGTGGGCAGGCGCAGGAGGAGGCGGTACAGCTCCAGGAGGTTGGTGGCCTCGGTGAAACGGTCCGTTCTCGGTGGGGGGTTGTCCGGGAGGGCCGTCAGCTGGGCGGTCCAGCGGGGGCCCCGGTGTTTGTCCGACTTCGCCTGGGTGCGGATCAAGGTGGTCAGGTGGTGGGTGTGAGCGGGGGTGAGGTCCCTGCGGGTCAGGCGGACGAGGTCCGCGGGCTGCCAGCCTCTGTGCCATGCCGTCGTCAGGAGGTCTTCGCCTCTGGCGCGCAGGTCGGCGTCCGTGGTGGGGTCCGCGGCCAGGAGGGAGGCGGCCGTGTCGAGGGTGGTGTCCGTGGTGTCGTACAGGGCCGTCTTCAGGGCCTGGGTGACTGTGGGGTGGGGGTGAGTGCTCACGTGATATCTCCGAGGATGCCCCCTCAGGACGTGCCGGAGTCCTGGCCCGGTGGGGGGACGCTGCCGGGCATGACGGGGGGCGGGCCGAACCCCTGCTGAGGAGACGGATGCTGCTGGATCCGGGGTTCTGGCGGGGTGGCGGTGCGGCGCTTGCGGACGACGACGGCTGTTGCCGCGCCGATCGCGACGAGGGCCGCGATCCCGAGGCCGAGCCAGGAAGTTCCGTCGTCCCCCTTGGAGGAGGCTGCCGCCTTCGCCGGTTCGCTCGCTCTGGCGGACGGGACCGGGCTGGGGGACGCCGACTGCCGCGCCTCCGCGAGGTCAGGGAGGGGGTAGACGTCCGCCGGGCCCGGGTCGCCGGGGTTCTGGAGGGCGATGCGGGGGCGGACGATGCCGTAGCCGATGGCGTCGTTGCGCTTGGCGCCGTCCGTAGGGCCACCGATGGTGTTCAGCATCACGCGCAGGACCTGGTTGTTCGTCCACGTGGGGTGGACGGACCAGATCAGGGCAGCGCTGGCAGAGGCCAGGGCGGTGGCGTCGCTGGTACCGCTGGTGGTGCAGAGGCCGGTCTTGCCACCGCAGGCGTGGACCATGTCCTCGCCGGGGGCGGCCATGTCAACCTGGGGGCCGTACTGAGAGAAGTCAGTCCGGTGAAGGTCCTTGCCGACCGCCGCGACGCCGACGACACCGGGGGTGGCCGCCGGGTACTCAGGCAAGTTGGCCTCGTTCCCGCTGTTTCCGGCAGACGCGAAGATCAACGAGCCCTTGTCCAAAGCGTACTTGACCGCCTCGGCTACTTCCGGCGTGTCCTCCCGGGCTGCCTGGGAGACGTTGATGACCTTCGCGCCATGGTCAGCGGCGTAGCGAATTGCTTGTGCGAGAGCCTCGTTGAAGATTTTGTTCCCTTCGGCCATGTTGGCCCCTGCGCCACTCTCGGGCAGGCGGATCGGCAGGATCTTGGCACCGGGAGCAAGGCCGAAGGAGCCGTTCCCGCCGAAATTGGCACCGGTCGCCGCGATCAGGGCGGCCATGCCGGTGCCGTGGCCCAAGGTGTCGTAGTTGGTGTGTTCGTCGCCGGGCTGATCTGTGGCGTAGTCCTTGCCCGGGAGAACACGCCCTACGAGGTCAGGGTTGGTGGGGTCGACACCGGTGTCGATGACCGCGACCGTCACACCCTTGCCGGTGCTGGTCTTCCACATGCTCTCGGCCTGCATCCGGTCCAGGTACCACTGGCGCTGGCGGATCGTCTCGGCACTGGCGGCCGGCGCTGTGGCAGCGCCCGTCAGCAGCAGACCGAGGACCGTGGCCGCGACGACACGACGGACCCCGCGTCGCGTACTGCTGGCACTCATGGACTTCCCTCTCCCTGTTTCCTGAACGCGTCAGTCGACGACCGGCGGCACGGTGGGCCGATGGTTCCGACGCCAAGTCTCCTCGTCCTCGGTGGCTCCGTACGGCCGACCACTTCCGTTTCTCGCGTTCCGGAGAGGAACTGATTGGGACGGGCCTGAGGCCGCAGCCCCCGTCCGGCCCTCGCCGGGGCGTCCTGCGGCGGTTGTGCCGCCGGTGACCGGGGTTCGGACGGCGCCGGGCACCTGTCCTCCCGTGTTCCTCGGCCGCTGGATGGAACTACCTCCTACGACACCGGCGTTGGAGGCGGGGCGCCCTCCGACGATGCCACCGGAGCCGGATGGGGAGACCGGACGGCCGCCGGGGGCCGTGCCGGGGGTGCCCGCCGCCCTGCCGAACGGATTCGTCGTACCGGGGGTGTGGCCCATGGGCCCCATCGGGCCGCGTACGGGCGCGCCTTCCCCTCCCACGACCGTGCCGCGCGGGATGGCCCCGGTCGGCCGGCTCTCGGAGGGGAGGACGGGACGGCCGCCGATGATGCCGTTAGAGCCGCCGGAGATGCCTGGAGTGCGGCCGAAGACCGTCCCCGGCTCGTGGCCGACCGGGGACATGGGCACTCTGCCCGCCCCGAGCGTGCGGCCCTGAGGCGTCGGGTTGTTGACGGGCAGGGCTTGCCCGCTGCTGAACAACGGAGGCACGGGGCCGGTCTGTGGTACCGGCCCCCTCACGGGGCCGGGATCGGCAGGAACGCGTGGGGTGTCCACCGGAGTCTGCGTCGGCAACGTACCGACCGAGTCGATACCCGTCCGCACCGGAGGCAAGGTCTCACCCGGGACACGCGGCTGGACTACGGGAGCGCCGGAGACCTGCCCCACAGGAGAAACCCCAGCCGATTCGCTCCCCGCCGCCCCGCTACTGGCCGCATGGAGCGTCCTGGCGGAAATTGTTCCGGAAGATCCAGCGGTCCCAGAGTCGGCGACGCCTTTGGCATCAGCCGACAAAACGTTTTGAGGCATGACCGCCTGGGGCGGCGGTGGAAGTCTCGGTCTCTCCAACGAGTTCAGCTGCGTAGCCGACCAGGAGTACGACTGTGCCAGCTTGTTCATCTGGGTGGCCGCCTCCAGGCGAACCTTCTCCTGATCCGCCTTCAGAGCTGCCAACTCCGCCGACGACTTGGACGCGATGGAGGCCGCGTCGGGGTCGTTGCGCGCGGCGTTCACGGCGGCAAGGTTGGCCGTGGTGCCGGGCAGATCGCGGGGGATGGCGGACTGGGCCAGGGAGATGGCGTCCGAGGCATGCCCGAGCCAGGTGCCGGAGTCACGGCTGAAGTCGCTCAGACGCAGGGTCGCGTTCGCGAGGTCAGCCGCCCAGGTGCGAAAGGCGTCGGCGCCCTCGCCCTTCCAGGCCACCCACTGCGGACGGACCTTCAGTTCCTCGGCGATCTTCTCGATCTCGTCGGCTGCCTTCTTCAGACGGTCCGCCGCGCCGCTGACCACGCCCGCGTTCGCCTGGTCCAGCCACGCGAGCATCTGCTCGTGGCTCATGCCGTCGAAGAACGTACCGCCCGAACTCTGAGCGTCACGCATCAGACCGTCCCGCCCTCGACCGGCATCCCGTCACCCTCCCCGCACGAAGCGTGCCATCAACTCTAACCGCCGCCTTCTGACAGCTGACTTCCGAGGGCTGTGCCGTTCATCCAACCCTCACCTCCGTTCGTTTCGCGTGAGTACTTCTACTCAGCCGTGGTCCTCACTTCTGCCGGGAGAGATTCCACCTGGCGCCGCACGATGTTCGTCGGGGTCGCGTTATTTTTCCTTGAAGCGGGGGAGTTGTTCCGGGAAGTCCTGGTTCCCTTGGCACTTGCCCAGGGTGTAGGCGCGGCGGGTGAGCTCGTAGGCGTAGTCGGCCAGTTCTTGCCGCAGAGGGAGTCCAGTGATCAGGCTTTCCCCGGTCACCGATACATAGGCGATCAGTGCGTACCCCTGCCTGGCGTCTGACACTTCGGTTCCAGCGGGAACACATGGAATGTAGACACTGGAAAAATCATCTCTGGACAGGGCGGAAAACTCTCCTGTGGACACCAAGTTCCCTTTGGCGTCCGAGGATTCGACTCCATAGTGCTTCTGCCATGCACTTCGCGAAGAGTCTTGGATGTCCACGCCTCCTGAAAGGATGGAATCACCGGCGAAGATTCCGCAGGAGAACTTGAAGTTATCTCTTGTGCCGGAGGTGCTGAATTGCTCTTTCGCTGTTCGCGTTTCTGGCAGCAGGCGGATCACGCTGTCTCGGCCTGCGGCGCCGTCGCAGACCTTTCCCGGGAGTCGTTCGAGTCCCTTGGTGAAGATTTCCTGATAAGCGAACCAGCCTCCTACTGCTAGAGCCAAGGCGGTTGCGCAGAGGACTATATCTTTCCGCTTACCTTTCATTGAGTCAGTTCGGCCTTTCCATGCTTCGCTCCAAAATTGTGCTGCTCGAATCCCATCCATCATTGACGGCGTTGCGGACGATGCTGTTCATCTCGTCCTCCGGGAGGTCTATGTCGTGCCGGTTCAGTGCGTCCTGGACGGACCACTGTGCCATTTGACTGACCGATTCCTGGTATGCGTTGAGGTCCTGTCCGGTCCGGTATATCGCCGCGTCGACCGTGCCCTCCATCTCCCTTCCCTCGAAGATTTGTTTCACGGCTGTGGCGGCGACTCCGGAGAAGGCGGCGCTTCCTACGGCGGCCACCGGGGCGAACGGCAGCGGTGCCAGGGCGGCAAGGCCGCCGGCTCCTGATGAGATGGCCGTGTTGAAGAGGTCTCCTTGCGTCTCGAGGCCGTCGTTGTGGTCCTTCTCGGATTCGGCGGCGTCCTTGATCTCGGCGTCGGCGACGGCGTGGCCGACGATCCCTTCGATGATTCCCGCGTTCCTCCCGATGTCTTCGAGGACTCGCTCCCGCGATCCTTCGAAGAGGGACGGGTCTGTCAGGTGAGCTTCGAGCAGGCTGGCGGTGTAGATGCTCTCCCCGTAGATGATGCCCGCTCTGCCTGCCGGGTCCAGTGCGACAGCCGACAGGAACCGTGCGACGTCTGTCTGATCGAGCCCGTCATTTTTCTCGCTGTTGGTGAGGAAAGACGCTTCTGAATTCGGCCCGCCCAGTACCCGGCTGATCTCCGGCATGTAAGAAGCCGCCATATGCCCGAAGCTCTCCCCCATCTCCCGCTTCACCAGGTCCGAGCCCCCGTCAGGATCGGCGACCGCCGCCATGATGTTGGCCATGAGGTTCACCTGTGCCGCGCTGTGTGGTGGCGCCACATACGCGGGATCCCCGGCGGGCACCCCCGTCACCGCCGCCTCCAGGGCGCGTCCCAGTGGGCCGCCCCGGTCCGTGTACTGGGTGGTGCCGAGCAGTCGGTCAAGGTCGGTCTTGGAGGCGAACGCGTGGGTCGCGGCCTCGGGGTTGTGGGACAGGCCCTCGAAGAGACCTTCCAGGGGGTCGCGGCCGGTGCCGTCGCCGAAGACGAGGTCGAGGCCGTCGTGGCCGTTGACCCACAGGGCGTCGGTGTTGGACTCGCCCGCGCCCTTGTCCGCCTTGAAGAGTTTCTCCCGGTGGGCGTCGAGGAACTCGGTGTCGTAGCGCCCTTCCCGCATCAGGCTGCTGATCACCTGGGAGCCCAGCGCTCCTACCGGGTTCATCGATCCGGCGGCGCGGAAGTTGGTGTTGCTCTCGGCGAGGACGTCCTTCTTCCAGTCCTTCATGGCGTCCGACTCGGAGAACGATGCGGTGGCCAGGGTGAGGCTCAGGTTCTCCTGGAGACTCTTCATCGTGTCGAGCTCGGCGCCCCGCGCGCCCGCGTGGGCGTGGGCCATCTCGGTCCAGAACTGGAGTGTGCCCTTGGCGCCCAGCTGGGTGGCGAATCGTTCGGAGAAGAGCGGGTCGTCGCGGTACTGCTCCATGGTGCGGTTGAAGGCGGTGATTCCGGCGGGTGTCATGTCCGCCGGCTTCCTGGCCGCCTTCGCGAGCTGTTCGGCGGCGGCGACGGCCTTGGCGGCGGAGTCCCGGTCCGCGTAGGCGGCGTCGGTGAAACCGTGCTCGGCCTGGTCGGCGAGGAGGGTGAGGACCTTCGCGGCACTGCTGTCGCTCTCGGTGGCCTTGCCGAGGATGCGCTGGATCTCGTCGCGGAGGCTTTCGGCGGCCTTCTGGCTCTGCGCGTCGGTCTTTCCGCTGGGGTCGGACGCCCAGTCGGGACGGACAGAACGGGTGACCTGGAACGTACCGGCGCCGGTGTCGAGTACCACCAGTCCCAGTTTCCCGGCCCGCTCGATCGCGTCGTTCAACTGGGTCCGGTAGCCCAGCAGTTCCTTGTGCGTGTCACCCAGGATCTTGGCGATGGAGTCGGCCTGCGCGTGCGCGTCGGTGAACTCCGCGGCGGTCTTGTCGACGAACTCGCGGGTGACTGAGGCGTTGACCCCGGCCCACTTCGCCTTGTCCGACTTCGCTTTGAGGTTGTCCCGCGCGTCCCCCTTCAGGGTCGCGAGTTTGGACGTCATCTGCTCCCAGTCGGTGACCGCCTCACCGAGTTTCGTGAGGTCACCGAACCGGAGTGCTTCCAGGTCCATCGGCGTCAGTGGCCTTTCCGCTCGTCAAAACCCCGATCGAGGACGGAGATGCTGCTGACCGCGCCTCCGATGTAGGAGTCGGCCCCGCCGTGCAGGGTCTGCGTGTAGCGCAGGTGGTTGGAGATGTGCGCGCAAGCGTCCAGCAGCGAGCGGGACTGCTCGCTCCACCGCGTCGCCACATGCCCGAGCGCCGCGCCGAGGGCGTACCCCTCGCTCTTCAGCCCGCCCGCGGCGGCCTCCGAAGCGATCTGCGCGTGACGGCTGTACACCCCGAAGTCGTCGAACAGATCATGCGCGGCCTTGCCCACCGCCTCCAGGTCAGCGTTCCGCACCCGCAGATCACCCTGGGACGGGCCGCCGTCCGAGTCGGACAAGTGACTGTTAAGCTGCATCCCCGTGGACTGCCGTTGCGCCGCCGCGGCTTTGAGCTGCTCCCACTCGTCCCACGCCATGCGCGGCGCCCTCCCCGTCCCCGTGGTGATACCCGGCCGTGGCGGACGGGATCACGGCACCGCCGGGACAACTCCCGCCACCTCCAGGGAGATTACCGTTCCTTTGCTCGATCTTGCATGAGAGGTGATCGCGCACGGAGGGAAGCGGGAGGATGCAAGGTAGGATAAGTAGCATGACCGAGCCCACCGGTAAGTACTCGATCACCATGCCGCGCGACATCGCCGAAGCCGCCAAGGCCCGCAGCGGCCCCTCCGGCCTGTCCGCCTACGTCGCCGCGGCCGTCGCCCGCCAGATCGAGCGGGACAACCTCAACGAACTCATCACCGTGGCAGAGGCCGAACACGGCCCCGTCCTGGACGGAGAGATCCAGGCACTGCGCGACCAGCTCCACCAGGCCCGAGAGCAGCAGACCCGAGGCGGGGCGAACGCCGCGTGACCCCCTCTCCCGCCGTCCCCGGCGGCACCCTGGTCCTCGACAGCGAGGGACTGGCCAAGGCGGTCATGCGCGACCGCGCGGTCACCGGCTGGCTCGCCCTCGCCCGGGCCGACGACCTCCGGGTGATCACCTCCGCTGCCACGCTCGTGGAGGTGATCCACCCACGGATCAATCGCCCGGCCCTGGAATGGACCCTGTCCCGCCTCGTCGTCGAACCGATCACCGAGCCCATCGCCCGGCACGCCGCAGCGCTCCTCGCGGACGCCGGCCTACACGGCCACAAGTACGCCGTCGACGCCATGCTCAGCGCCACGGCACTGGCCGCCCCCGGACCCGTCACCGTTCTTACCTCCGACCCTGAGGACCTCACCGCGCTCTGCCTCGGGCGCGTCACCGTCATCAAGATCTGAGCTCGAGGGCTATGGCGCGGGCACCTGCGCGAAGGAGATGCCCGACACCCGCACACGGAGGGGTGCCCTCACCCGAAGACGTGAGCACCTCTCCACACGGAAACGCCCGCTACTCGTACCGCTCCCACGTATGCCCACCCCGATGCTCCTCGGCCAGCCAGCAGGCGTCCCGCCCCTGCGGGCTCCCGGAGGGGCAGTGGACCAGGTGCCGGACCTGGGCGTCACCGGCGTCGGGCCGGACGACCCACACCGCGCCGTCGTCCTCATTGCTGAGGTCACGCAGCAGGGCCGCGTGCTCGCCGTGCGGGTGGGCGTCGAGTTCGCAGGTGACGGAGTCCGGGAGCGGTCCTCGCCGGGACGGCCGTTGGGGAAGGTCAGGGCGGTCTCCCGCAGGTGTCCGGGGACGCTCAGGAAAGCGGTGCAGGTCGTCATCGCGTCCCCCTGCTCGGCGTGTTCTTCCGGCACTCGGGACGACTCGGCTCCGGGCCGTCCCCGCCCCGGCGGACGGGCTTGCTGGGCACCCGGCGGACCTGCGTCCGCTCCCCGTTCATCAGGCCGCCGCCCCGACCGGCGTACCGATCCGGTGACCGTGGATCACCCTCGGCCCGACGTCGATCCCGTCCAGCGCGAGCACCAACACCCGCCTCCGCAAGCGCTGTTCGTGCGCGACAAGGTAGGGACGGACCCGGGCGGCCGGCCTGCGGACGTCGGTCCGGCGCCGCTTCAGGAGGTACCTGGGGAGGACGGGGATCTCGGCGCCGGTGACGCGGACGCGGTGACCGGGGGGACGGCGGCCCGCGTCGGGGGCGGGGGCCGGGCCGCTGCCCGGTACTGTGGGACATGCTGACGCTCCTCTGAAGCGTTGGCCGTGCCCCGGGATGGTCGCTCACCGCTGGGGTTTCTTGCGTGGCGACGGGACGCGTTCACTCAACGCTGAGCCGCCGCTGCACAAGGCATGCCCCACGAGATGCGCGAAACAACATGTTGCCTCAAGTCGCATGAGGTGGCATATGCCGACTATGGCCAAGGGTGCTACACGAAGTCGTCGAACTCGCCCGCCTTGACCCCTTCGAGGAAGGCCCGCAGCTTATGGCGGGTGGTCTGGACGACCACGTCGGGGTCGTCGCTCTCGCGGAGGAGGATGTGGCCGTCTTCCTCGGCTATCTCGATGCATGCTCCGGTGTCTGCCGAGGCGGACGCCTTACGCCAGCGAAGTTCCACTGGTCCTCAACCCTCAACTCGCCTTGGTCACCCGTCGGATGAAGTCGAGCGACGCCGCTGGTTCAGTAGAGCGTCGAACTGCCGGCGTTCGCGAAGCCACCTGCCGCGAACGGCACTACGCGGATGGTGACGTTGGGGTGCCCGGACTGCTCCAGCAGGTAGGTGAGCTGCTTCGCCAGGGTCCTCCCGCCGCCGAACCGCATCAGCAACGCGCCTTCGTGGATCAGGAATTCGAAAAGAGGGGCTTCCTCACGGTCGAGTAGTGCCGCGCGCTCGATCCTGAACTCGACATGCCGCTCCAGGTCCGCCGGATCCATGGTCGGCACCGCCTCGGCGAACACGCCTCGTGTGTAGTCGGGGGTCTGAAGGATGCCGGGCAGGTGCATGATCTGAGCGGAGCGCAGTGCGGTCGCATGGTGCTCCATCTCGGCGATGTCCAGCAGACCAGCCGGTATTGCGTCCCGGTATTTGTCCCACCAGTACGGCCCGCGCTCCCTGGCCATATCGGCCAATGCGTCCACGTAACGCGCGTCAGGGCACCGGTAGTTGGCTGCCCACACCCGCACCCTGTCGCTGCTTACCCCGGAACGAGCGGACTCCGTTGTGCTCGCGCATCGTACGAAGCTCGGCGCCGAGGCGGCGTTGACGCTCGGTGGATGGTTTTCTCACGGGCACCGTAGCTCTCCCTTCGAACGCAACACCATCATGCCGCCGAAGAACGTACCGTCCGAACTCTCCGCGTCACGCGGCAGACCGCCCCCTCGCTCCATAAAGGAACCTTTTGCCCCGTTGTCAGTGGGGGCTGGCACACTCGTTCTCATGAGTCAGCGGTGGGTTCTTGTGCCTGGGGAGGGGGGTGGGGTGGAGGTTGCTCGGTTGGGGGAGGACGGGGAGGTTGTGGGGGAAGTCGTGCGGGAGGCCGGGGTGGTGGAGGCCGTGCGGAAGTGGGGGGAGGTGGGGCGGTGGGTTTGGCGGAGTAGTGGGGAGGTTTATGCGGGGGTGGTGGCGGCGGGGGAGCGGGTGGAGCGGTGTTATGACGTTGAGGTGGCTGAGGGGCTGTTGCTGGGGTACGAGGGGAAGTTTGGGGCGCCTCGGTCGGCGTGGGCGGCGTTGGCGCGGTTGCGGGGGGCGGCTGTGCCGGAGGATCCGCCGGTGTGGAGTGGGAGTGGGCAGCCGTCGTTGTTCGAGGCTCGGGAGGCGTTGGCGCCGTTGTCTGTTGGGGAGTTGGTCGCCGTCTATCGGGAGCAGTTGCGGCGGATCGAGCGGGTGGCGGAACCGGGGCGGATGCGGTTGCTGACGGCGGCGGAGTCGGCGGGGACGCTCGTGGCGGGCGAGATGAACGCGGCGGGGCTGCCGTGGCGGGCGGACGTGCACCGGGAGGTGCTGCGGGAACTGCTCGGGGAGCGGTATGCCGGGGGCGGGGAGCCCCGTCGGCTGGCCGAGCTGGCGGAGCAGGTGTCGGTGGCGTTCGGGAGGCGGGTGCGGCCGGACCTGCCGGCGGACGTGGTGAAGGCGTTCGCGCAGGCCGGGATCAAGGTGAAGTCGACGCGGAAGTGGGAGATCGCGTCGATCGACCATCCGGCGGTGGCGCCGCTCCTGGAGTACAAGCGGCTGTACCGGATCTGGGTGGCGCACGGATGGAGCTGGCTGCAGGAGTGGGTGCGGGACGGCCGGTTCCGGCCGGAGTTCCTGGCGGGCGGCACGGTCACGGGGCGGTGGGTCACCAACGGCGGGGGCGCGCTGCAGATCCCGAAGGTGATCCGGCGGGCCGTCGTCGCGGACCCGGGCTGGCGGCTGGTCGTGGCGGACGCGGACCAGATGGAGCCCAGAGTGCTCGCCGCGATCTCGCGTGATCCGGGGCTGATGGAGGTCGCCGGGCGGGAGGGCGACCTGTATCAGGCGGTGTCGGACCGCGCGTTCTCCGGCGACCGGGACCAGGCCAAGCTCGCCGTCCTGGGCGCGGTGTACGGGCAGACGTCCGGGGACGGCCTGAAGAACCTCGCGGCGCTGCGCCGCCGGTTCCCGCGCGCGGTCGAGTACGTCGACGAGGCGGCCCGCGCGGGCGAGGAGGGCCGGCTGGTGCGGACCTGGCTGGGGAGGACCTGCCCGCCCGCGGTGACGTCCGGGGACGCGGACGGCGAGGCGGGTATCCCCGTCGAGGCACCCGGCGGGGCGTCCGGCGGGACGTCCGGGGAGGGGTCGGCCTGGGTGCCGGGGTACGCGTCGAGCAACGCGCGGGCGCGCGGGCGGTTCACGCGGAACTTCGTCGTGCAGGGCAGCGCCGCCGACTGGGCGCTGCTGATGCTGGCGGCGCTGCGGCAGGCGTGCGCGGGCATGGCGGCCGAGCTGGTGTTCTTCCAGCACGACGAGGTGATCGTGCACTGTCCGGCGGACGAGGCCGAGGCGGTCGTCGAGGCGATCCGGGAGGCGTCCCGGACGGCCGCGGTGCTGACGTTCGGGCAGACGCCGGTGCGGTTCCCGTTCACCACGGCCGTGGTCGAGTGCTATGCGGACGCCAAGTGAGGCGGCGTCAGATGACCGGCGGGCGGCCCAGCCGGGTCAGCTTCCACACCGTGCGCCAGCTCATCGGGCGGCGGGGGCCCGCCGGGTGGCGCAGGCCCTCCGCGAACCCCGCGAACCAGGCGCGCAGGCCGGCCAGGGAGCGGGTGCGCAGGAGGGTGACGGCGATCCAGACGGCCAGGTGGAGGGGGATCAGCGGGAGGGGGAGGTTGCGGCGGACCAGCCAGACGCGGTTGCGGGCGGTGACGCGGTAGTAGATCGCGTGCCGTGCCGGGGACGTCTTGGGGTGCTGGAGGAGGAGGTGCGGGGCGTACTCGATGCGCCAGCCCGCGTCGACCGCCCGCCAGGCCAGGTCCGTCTCCTCGTGGGCGAAGAAGAACTCCGCGGGCCAGTCGCCGGTCTGCTCCAGCATCCGCATGCTGAGGGCGTGGCCGCCGCCGAGGAACGCGGTGACCTCGCCGCCCTCCATCGGGTCCGCCTTCCCCGGGCGGGGGACGTGGCGGCGGGCCGTCTCGCCGTGCTCGTCGGCGATGCGGAAGGCGACGATGCCGAGGCGGTCGTCCGCGGCGTACAGGTCGCTCACGCCGCGCAGGGTGTCCGGGTCGGGGAGGAGGCCGTCGTCGTCGAGGTCGACCACGACGTCGACGTCGCCGTACTCCCGCAGTTTCGCCAGGGCCTCGTTGCGGCCGCCGGGGCAGCCCAGGTTCTCGTCAAGTTCCAGGAGGGTGACCTCACCCGGAAGGGCGAGCCGGTGGGTGAACTCCGGGAGACGGCAGCCGTTGCCGACGATCACGATTCTCGCCGGGGGGAGGGACTGCTTCGCCACGGACTCCAGGAGGGCGTCCACCTCGTCCGGGCGGTTTCCCATCGTCACCACGGCGACCGCGATCCTCGGCTCCACTGCGGTTCTACTTTCTTTCGGCGTGCGGCGTGCTGGGGCGGCTTGTCGTCGCCGCCGGCGGCGGCCGGGGGGTCGACGGTGTGCGCCGTTCATCAAGATGTTGCCTCAAAGAAGGACGTTGTCCGAGGTGCGGCTGGCTTTGCCTCCTTTTTGCGCGGGTTTGCCGAGGGTCCGCGCGTCACTCGGAGGGCGGGGCCGGGTGGGGGGTGGCGTGCTGGGCCGCCGTGACGAAGGCCGACTTCGCGCGCTGGAGGTCGTCCAGGGAGGCGTGGCGGCGGAGGGCGTCGAGCAGGGCCTGGGCGCTCGCCGCGACGTCCGGCGGGCCCTCCAGGAGGACGGCGGCGAGGGCTCGTTGGAGGTGGGCGGCGTCGTCGGGGTGGCCCTGGCCCGTGCGTTCCGTCAGGATGACGGTTTCCGCGGCCGACAGGAACTCCGCGTAGATCCTGCGGCGTTCGGTCAGGGCCCGCTGGGTCGCCTCCGCGCGGATCGTGATGCGGACGGATTCCAGGAGGGCGTCGGCCTGGCGGTCGCCCGCGTGGCGTGCCGCCTCGGCCTGGCGCAGGCCCGCGCCGCGGGCGTACCAGCCGGTGACGAGGCTGCCGGCGAGCGCCGAGCCCGCCGCTATGAGGGCTACTCCCCATTCACTCATGCGGTCATCTTCACCGATCTTCGCTCCGGGGGGTGAGGGTTACGATCGATTCATGCCGTCGGCCCCTGACGAACCCCGAAACCCGCTCCCACCTGCGAAAACACCGTGCGGCCCGGCCCTCGCTCCGGTAGAATCGGAGAATTTGCGCGACGGGCGACGGGCGACGGGCGACGGGCGACGGGCGACGGGCGACGGGCGACGGGCGACGGGCGACGGGCGACGGGCGACGGGCGACGGGCGACGGGCGACGGGCGACGGGCGACGGGCGACGGGCGACGGGCGACGGGCGACGGGCGACGGGCGGTCTCGGTATGAGGAGGGTGTTGTTCGCCGCCCGGTCCGCGGTGGCCCTGCACCGGCTGCTCGACGTCGTCCCCGTGTTCGCCGGGGACGCGCGGATCGCCCGGTGCTTCACCCTCGTCCCCGGCTCCGACTTCGGTGTGGACGCGCTGGCCGTCGTCGACGCGCTCGGCGGGCGGGTCGTGCCGTGGGAGGAAGCCTGCGCGGGGGCCTACGACCTGGTCGTTTCGGCCTCCCCCAAAGGGGAGTTGGCGCTGCTCAGCGGCCCGCACGTGCTGTTGCCGCACGGTGCGGGGTTCAGCAAGACGATCCGCGCCGAGGGGTCCGCGGACTCGGCGTCCGGGCTCGACCCCGTCTATCTGCGGCGCGCGCCGATCGCGCTGCACGCCATGGCGCACCCCGACCAGGTCGCCCGCCTGCGCGCCGCCGGCACCGGGGCGGCCTCGCGGGCGAGGGTCGTCGGTGACCCCACGCTGGACCGACTCCTGGCCTCCCGCCCCCTCCGTGACCGCTACCGCGCGGCGCTCGGCACCGGCTCGCGCAGGCTCCTCGTCCTGACGTCCACCTGGGGACCGGAGTCCCTGCTCCACCGCCGACCGGACCTGCCCGCCGAACTCGCCGCCGAACTCCCCTACGACGAATACCAGTTGGCCCTCGTCGTGCACCCCAACGAGCACAGCCGCCTCGGCGCCTACGACCTCGCGGAACGCCTCGCGCCCGCCTTCGACGCGGGACTGGTCCTCGCCGCGCCCCGCGAGGAGTGGGCCGCGGTCCTCGTCGCCGCCGACGCGCTGGTGACCGACCACGGGTCGACGGCCCTGTACTTCGCCGGGTCGGCGGCCGACGACCGGCCTGTGGTCGGCGTCGGCAGCGGTGGGCCGGAGTTGATCCCGGGCAGTCCGATGGACGAACTCCTGCGGTCCGTACCGGTGTTGGGGCGGGGGCAGGAGATCCGGCGGGCGCTGGACGCCTATCGGCCGGGGGCGGCCCGCCATGCCGCCGAGGCCGCGTTCGCCTTCCCGGGGCGGGCGTTGGAGCGGCTGCGCGCCGAACTGTACGGGCTGCTCGGGCTCACGCCGGCCGCCGCGACGTCCCCGCGGCTCCTCCCCTCCCCCGCGCCCGCGCGCCGGATGCCCGCCGCTTTCGACGTCCACGCCGGGCTCATCCCCGACGGGGTCCGCGTCGCCCGTCACCCCGTCGGGCTCGCGCCGGCCGGGCATCACCTCGCGGTGGAGTACGGGGCGGCCGGTGAGCAAGTGACGCTGTCCGCAGGAGTGTTGTACCGTCGGCCGCTGCCCTCGGGGGCCGGCTGGACGTCCGGCGGGTGGACCCGGCACGCGCTCGACTCCTACCCGGGGTGCCGTACGGCGGGGGTCGTCCAGCCGTGCGGGGACGGGGTGTTGAGGTTCCGTGGCCGTGAACTCCCGTACGCGGTGCGGATCGAGGCCCGGGTCGAGGCCGACGGGCGGGTGTCGGCCGTGGATCCGGCGGTCGCGGTGTCGGCCGCGCATGTGTGGGTGGCGGGGCATCGGGACTGGGACGGGGGGCGTGTCGTGTTCAACTGCCTTGTGGGGGAACGGGAGTTCAGGGTGCGGTTGCGGGAGGCGACGGAGGGGGAGGCTGGGGCGGCGGTCTGAGGCGTAGGGCGGCGCATGCTCAGGGGCGGCGGCCTGAGGCACGTGGCGGCGCGCCCGGGGCCGCGCGCCGAGGCCCACGGCGCCGCACACTCGAGGGCCGCGCTCCGAGGCCCCCCTCAGCCCGCCGCCTCGGCCGACAGCCCGTCCCGCCCTCCCCCTCACTCGATCCCGTTCCTCCGCCGGATCTCCTCCACCGCCTTCCGATGCCGCGCGGCCTCTCCCTCCCGTCCGGCTGCAGCCTCCAACTTCTCCAACGCCCCATGCACACGCCGCTGTTCGAACTGCGACCGGCGCAGGAGGGCACGTTCGAGCGCCCCCTCGTACAGCGTCCGTGCCGCGTCCACCTCGCCGAGCCGGCCCAGAACTCCCGCCAGGGCGAAGGAGATCCGTGCGGTGATCCGCTCCCGCTTCTGCTCGACCGCCGCCTCGCGTGCCTCGGTCAGCAGAGCGCGTGCGGTGTCCAACTGGCCCAGCCGGGCGCGCGCTTCGCCCAGCCGGTAGGTCTGGAGCAGCACACCGTAGGGGTTGGGGAGAGCCGCGTGGATCGCGCGTGACGCCTCGAACTCGCCCACGGAGTCGGCCCATTGACCCCGTGCCCCGAGCAGCATCCCCTTGGCCTCCGCGACGGAGCCCCGGAGTTTGGCGTCCGGTTCGCCGTCCCCGAGGAGCTGGGTGGCGGCCTCGGCGGCGGTCAACTCGCGTTCCGCCTCGTCCAGTTGGCCGGACTGCCAGAGGGGGCGGGCGAGTTGGAGGCGGGTGCGGACGATCCAGGTGGCGCGGCCGTGCCGCAGGGCGGAGGCGACGGCGAGCCGGAACACCTCGATCACGTCGGTCTGGTGGGGGTGGTCGAGGGCGTACGTCCAGATCGGCTCGGAGACGGCGACCGCCTCCGCGTCCAGTTCGCCGCGGTGGGCGAGCCGCAGACAGGCGAACAGGGCGTGCCGTTCGTCGTACAGCCACGCCGCGTCGATCTCGGCGTCCGGCGCGGACGGGTCGGCCTCGAACGTGTCGCCGACGGTCAGCCGCTCCCCGGCCACCAGCAGGTCCGCGCGCTGTGCCTGACGGACGTACCAGCGCAGGACGCGGACGCGGGCGGCGGCGGTCTCGTCGGCGTCGTGGCGGGAGCGGCGCAGGGCGTGGGCGTGCAGGGGGCCGGGCAGGCGCAGGCGGGTGCCCGTGCCGAGGTCCAACAGGCCGGCGCGGTGGAGTTCTTCGAGCGCTGTGTGGCAGGTGGCCTCCCCCAGTCCGAGGAGCGCGGTCGCGGAGGCCGGTGTGAAGGTGGGGCCGGGGTGGTGGGGCAGCAGGCGGTAGAGGAGGGACGCCGGGCGCGACAGCCCCTCGTACACCGTGTTCCAGACGCGTTCGACGCCGGGGACGCCCTTCTCGTCCCACTCGCCGCGCAGTTCGGAGATCAGCTGGGGCAGCGGGCGCACCCGGTGTCCGCGCAGCCAGCGGCCGGCGACGTGCAGGGCGGCGGGCAGGCCGTCGCACAGCCGCACGAGGGCGCGCACGGACTCCTGGTCGCCGGCCAACCGGGGGTCGCGGACGACGAGTTCGAGGAGTTCGGTGGCCGCGCGCTCGTCCAGCGGCGGCAGCGTGAGGTCGACGGCGGCGCCGTCCTCCAGGTCGTGCAGCGGGCCCTGGCTCGCGACCAGGACGACGCTCGCGCCGGACGCCGGGAGGAGCGGGACGACCTCGGAGGCGTACCGGACGTTGTCGACGAGCAGGACGAGCCGGGCGTCCGCCGTGAGGTTCCAGTACTGCCGGCAGCGGTCCGTGAACCGCCGTTCCACCAGGGCCGGTTCGACGCCGAGCAGGCGCAGCAGGTGGGCCAGCACGTCGCCGGCGTCCAGCACGCCGTCCACGCGGTAGTCGTCCAGGTCGACGTCGTACACCCCGCCCGGGTACCGGTCCAGCACGGTCCGCGCGATCAGCCGCGCCAGCTCCGTCTTCCCCAGCCCCGCCGGCCCGCTCAACGCCAGCACCAGCGGCCGCCCACCGCCCCGCCACTCCTCCACCGCCCGCAACGCCCGCTCCCGTTCCCGCTCGCGGTTGACGAAGTGCATGGGCTCCGGCGGGAGTTCGACCCTCATACGACGCCTCTCCTAGGACCTGCCTCGACGCGGTTTCACCCCAGACTCTGCCATCACGGCTCCTGGGGACGCACCGCCCGTTCCGGTGGAAGGTGCGGCTCACTCCCCGCCGTAGAGCCGTGCTGGGTCGACCAGTTGGATCGTGGGGTCGTCCTGGGCGAGGCGGCGTAGTTCGTCGGTGAAGCCGGTGCCGCTGAAGCAGTGCAGGCGGGTCGTGGCGGTGGCGGTGCCGGTTCGGGTGAGGAGGGTGCGGATGTGGCGGAGGCGGTCGAGGTGGCCGAGGCCCATGACGTCGCCCCATTTCGCCTCGCCGATGGCGAGCAGGGCCGCGCGGCCGTCGTCGGACTCGCCGTGGACGGCCACGTCGACCTCGTGGCTGGTCCGGGCGGCTGGATCGTTGACCGTGCCGGCGGCCACGCGGGTGACGTGGCCGCCGTGGGTGTCGGGGGCCGCGTGCCAGCGGGCCCACTCCCGGCAGATCTGCTCGAAACGTGGGCCGACGACCTTGCTGCGGAAGGTGGCCTGTGCCCGGCGCCAGACGGCCGGGGCCCGGCCGGGGCGTTCGAGGTCGCCCCAGGCCGGGCGCATGACCGCGTGGTAGAAGGTGAGCAGTGGCTCGGCGATGCGGTACGCGGAGCGGTTGCGGCGGAACGCGTCCGCCTCGTGGGTGATCATGCCGACGTCCTGGAGGACGCTCAGCGGATGGGCGAGGTCGGTGGACTTGCGGCCGAGGTGGTCGGCGATGCCGCCCCGGGCGGCGTTGCCCGCGGCGATGGCGGCGAGTACGGAGTGGTAGAGCGCGATGTCGTGGAGTTCGGGCTCTTCGGCGAGGAGGTAGCGGGCCTCCCGGAAGAGCGGACGGGCCGGGTTGAGGACGGCGCGCACGACCCAGTCGTCGAAGTCGTCCGGTCCGGCGGGGGCGTCGCTCTGGGTGAACTCCTTGCGGTAGGCGGGGGTGCCGCCCACGACAGCGTTGGTCAGCAGGGCGGTGCGCGGGTCGGTGATCTGCCAGAAGTCGGCCGCCGACCGGAAGTCCAGGGTGGGGACGACGAGTTCGAGTCCGGCGCGGCCGCGCAGCGGGGCGTTCCCGGACAGCAGTTTGCCCATGAAGGACAGCGCCGACCCGCACAGCAGCAGGCGTACCGGGGTGTTGGTGTGCTGGGCGCCGGGGTCGAGGGCGCGCTGGATGACCGAGGGGAGGGCGGGGGACGCCTTGGCGAGGAAGGGGAACTCGTCGATGACCGCCACGGCAGGGGCGCCGGTGTCGGCGATGCGCAGGAGTTCCCTGACGGCCTCGTCCCAGTGCGCGAAGCGGAACGGGGTGGGCTGTCCGCGGTGCCGGGCCAGCGCCTCGCCGAACTCGCGCAGGGAGTCGGCCTCGGTGGTCTCGGTGGCCGTGAACATGAAGCCGCCGGCCGCTCGGGTGACGGCGTCCAGCAGGAAGGTCTTGCCCTGTCGGCGACGGCCGGAGACCACGCCGAGCGCCGCCTGCGGGCCGGGCAGGGTGGCGAAGCGGGTGAGTTCGGCCCATTCGAAGTCCCGGTCGAACATCTCGGCGGGCTTGTCCACCAGCGCCTCCTATGTATAGGTGCAGTTATTATAACTCCACCTATACAAACTCCCACCCCGATCGGCCCTCTCAGGCCCCGTAGTCGAACGACCCCGTCCGTCTCCCCCGTGCCTGGACCAGCCGGATCGCCAGTGAGGCGAGGTAGAGCCACAGGGCGCCGGTGAGGAGGGCGAGGGTGAGGGGGCGGGTGAGGGGGTGGTCGGTGAGGATGGCGCGGATGGCGGTGAGGGAGTGGGTGAGGGGGAGGAGGTCGGCGGTGTATTGGACCCAGGGGGGCCAGAAGTCGGTGGGGACCTGGACTCCGCAGATGGCCATCATGAGGAGGTAGGCGGTGTTGGAGACGACGTTGCGGGCGCCGGGCAGGCCGATGACGACGGCGGAGAGGAAGAGGCCGACGCCGTAGGAGGTGAGGGCGGTGACGAGGACGAGGAGGATCAGGGCGGGGACCTGGGGCCAGGTGGGGCGGACGCCGAACGCGGGGGCCAGCGCGAAGAGGGTGACCAGGGCGGTGACCGCGCCGCTCACCGGCTGCTGGAGGCCGCGGCCGAACAGGACGGTACCCAGCGGCGCCGGGGACGCGGACAGGAGGGGGAACGTGCCCTCCTGGCGTTCGCGGACGCCGTTCGTGGTGACCGTCATCGTCTCGATGACGCAGGCCATGACCGCGTTGCCGACGACGAGGTAGCGCGTGCGCTCGGGGGAGCCGAGCATGACGCCGATGAGGGCGAAGAAGGTGACCTGGGAGAGCATGCGGCCCAGCCAGCCGATCGTCCAGGAGCGCCAGGTGTAGGTCTGGCGGAAGTCGGCGGCGGAGGTGCGGGCCGCGTACCGCACGATGTGGACGCGGCTCGTGACAGCGGCGGCGAGAGTACTCACTTCACACCTCGGAGAGTGTTCCGGCGGCACGGGCCTGCCGCAGCGCGCGGTTGACGGCGAACAGTCCGGCGAGGGTGCCCGCCAGCCCCAGCAGGACGATGACGGCGAGGCTCGCCGCGGCGTCCGGGACGGGCTCGGTGGACAGGGACCGGCGCAGCAGGTCGGCGCTCCACGACAGGAAGACCGCCGAGGACAGGGGGCGCAGCCACTCCGGCAGCATCGAGACCGGCACGAGCACGCCGGCCAGCAGGTAGAAGGGGTAGGTGAGGGTGTTCTGCATGAGACGGGCGCTCGGCGCGAGGACGAACAGCGCGGACAGCAGCGTCGCGGTGCCGGCCATGGCGAGCCCCGAGGCGAGGACGCACAGCACGAACACGGTCCCGTGGACGACCGTCAGATGGATCCCGAAGCCGTAGCGGGCCACCAGCCACGCCTCCGCGAACGACACCATGCTGATCGCCGTGACGGCCCCGATCCGGCCCAGGACGACGACGAAGAACCGGGCCGGCGTCGCGACGAGCGCTTCCAGCGTCCCCCACGACCGCTCCCGGTTGATGACCTCGCCGGCGATCAGCAGCGTCATGTCCCACAGCGCCATCAGGACCGGCGCCAGCACCACCCCGGCGGCCAGGTCGCGCCGGCCGGAGTACTCGCTGATCGACAGCAGCACCATCGTCATCAGCGGCGCCCGCACGAGGATCAGCAGGACGTCGGGGCTGGTGCGGGCGATGGCAAGTTGGAAGCGGACGGCTCCCCACAGGGTGGTGATCACGCCGACACCCGCATCTTCCGGCCGCCGACGACCCTCAGGTACAGCTCCTCCAGGCCGGGCGGGCCGGTGCGGACGCTGCTGACGCCCGCGTCGACCAGCAGCGCGAGGACGAGGCGGGTGGCCTCGGCGCTCGCGGTGTCGACGCACAGGTGTCCGCCCCGGGGGCGGCGCACGGTGTTCACCTCGGGCAGGGCCTCGATCTCGGCGGCGACCCTCGGCGGCACGGCGTCCGCCTCGACGCGCTGGCCTCCGGAGAGGCGGCGGGCCAGGTCGCGGGGGTCGCCGGAGGTCAGGACGCGGCCGTGGTCGATCAGGGTGACCTCGTCGCAGATCGCCTCGGCCTGCGCCATGTCGTGGGTGGTGATCAGGACGGTGCGGCCCTCGGCGCGCAGGGCGCGGACGAAGTCGCGGAAGTCGTCGGCGGCGACCGGGTCCATGCCGGTGGTCGGCTCGTCCAGGAGCAGGACCTGGGCGTCGCCGATCAGGCCCCTGGCCAGGTGCAGGCGCTGCTTCATGCCGCGTGAGAAGCCGTTGACGCGTTCGTCCGCGCGGTCGGTCAGGCCGACCCGGTCCAGGAGCTCCGCCATGCGGGTGCGCAGCTCCCGGCCGTGCAGTCCGTGCAGGGCACCCCACAGCTCCAGGTTCTGCCGGGACGTCAGACGGCCGTACAGGCCCCGGTCGCCGCCCAGGACCAGGCCGATGCGGCGGCGGATCTCGCGGGGGCGGTCGGTGACGCCGAAGCCGAGGACGCGGGCCGTGCCCGAGGTCGGCAGCAGGGTCGTCGAGAGGATCTTGCACAGGGTGCTCTTGCCCGCGCCGTTCGGGCCCAGGAGGCCGTGGACGGTGCCGGGGGCGATCGTCAGGCTCAGGCCGTCCAACGCCGTCAGCGTACGGGCGCCCGCGCCCCTTCCGACGGTGAACTCCCTGCGCAGGTCGACGACTTCGACGGCGGGCGGGGTGGTCTCTGTCACCGGACGGCCTCCAGACGGTCGAGTGCGGCGAGCGCCGTTTCGTAGTCGGCCCAGCTCACGACCTCGCCGCAGACCAGGAGGAAGTCGGCGAGGGGGGTGCGCAGGAGGGTGATGCCGTTGGTGTCGTGGCGGACGGAGCGGGTTGCTGGGGGGCCGGGGTGGACGGCGGGGGCCGCCGAGGTGCCGGGGTGGACGGCGCGGGGGGCCACCGGGGCGTCGGGGCTGACGGAGTGGAGGGTCGCCGGGGTGTCGGGGCTGACGGCGCGGGGAGTCGGCGAGGTGTCGGGGTTAACGGCACGGGGAGCCGCCAAGGTGTCGGGGCTGACGGAGTGGAGGGTCGCCGGGGTGTCGGGGCTGGCGGCGCGGGGAGTCGGCGAGGTGTCGGGGTTAACGGCACGGGGAGCCGCCAAGGTGTCGGGGCTGACGGAGTGGAGGGTCGCCGGGGTGTCGGGGCTGGCGGCGTCGGTCGTCTGGGTGTCGCGTCGGTTCAGGCGTAGGCCCGCCACGGGGAAACCGGCGTCCAGGCGGGCGTCCACGGTCGTGGGCGGATCGGCGGGGCGCTCGGCGGCTTCCCGGCGGGCGAGTTCGGCTGCCGCCGGTTCGTGCAGGGGGGTGCGGAAGGCGTCCAAGGGGGCCTGGGTGCCGTCCTGGGTGTAGGTGAGGAGTTCCAGGAGTTCGGGGGCCAGGTGGTGGGCTGCGGCGGCCTCCGCGAGGGTGGCGGGGGGCGGCGGGCAGTGCGTGAGGATCATCAGGACGTCCACGGCGTCCTTCGCGTGGAAGGGGCGCTGGAAGCGTTCCTCGGCCAGCGCGAGGAGGTCCGCGAGGGTCTGGTCGGCGGGGAGGGTGCGGCGCGGAGGGACGGCCGAACCGGGGTCGCCGGGGAAGGCGACCATGCTCAGCTCGACGTTGTACGGGCGGTCCAGGAGTTCGTCCTCCGCCGGCCACCTCAGGCCGAGGGTGACACTGGTGCGGCCCTCGTGCCGCGTCAGGGCGAGGACGATGTCCTCGACCGGGGCCCGGCCCGTCACCGTCAGCGCCGCCCGCCACAGCTCGTCCTCCGTCGCGAAGGAGAGGTCGAGGTCGCCCACGGGGCGCAGCAGGTCCGGCGGGTACCAGCGGGCGACCGAGGGGCCCTTGGCGATCCTGACGCCGGGGACGGCGGCCCGCACCGCGTCGAACAGGTCCGCGTACCGGCCGGCCCGCGCCCTCGCCCTCCGCAGCTCATCACTGGCCCCGCTGCCCAGCGCCACGCCCTCCCTGGCCGCCGCCGAGATCAGCAACTGCGGCAGCCTCGGCGAGACCCGCCGGCCCCGCCGGATCAACTCCCGCCGACTCTCGTGCTCGGCGACGCCCAGCAGGCGGTACAGCATGTCGAGGGTGACGTCGGGGAGGGGGGCCGTGGGGGTGCGCGGGGCTTCGGTGCGGGCGTCCGAGGCATCCGTACGGGCCTCCGGCGCTTCAGTGCGGGCGCCGGTCATGAGCGGGCCTCCGGTCGCGGGGCGGGGGCGGGGGCCGGGGCAGGTGCTGGAGCCGAGGCCGGGTCCGAGGTCGAGACTGGAGCCGAGGTCGGGGCCGGGTCCGGGGCGGGGACAGAGGCCGAGCCCGGGCCCGGAGCTGAGGCCGGGGCGGGGACCGGGTCCGAAGCCGAACCCGGAGCCGGGGCGGGGACCGGGTCCGGGGCCGAAGCCGGGACCGAACCCGGAGCCGGAGCCAAGCCCGGAGCCGGGGCGGGGGCCGGGGCCAAGGTCGAAGCCTGAGCCGGATCCGGGGCCGAAGCCGGAGCTGCCGGAAAGGCTGCCGCGTCCGGCCCCGTCGGCCCTGCTGGGCGGCCTGGCACCCTGGGCTCCACCGGCCCTGCCGGGACGGCTGGCACGCTTGGCCCGGCCGGAGGTGCCGGGGCCGAGCCCGAGGCGGGGGCCGAGCCCGAGGCGGGGGCCGAGGCCGGGGCCGAGCCCGGAGCCGAAGCCGAGCCCGGGGCGGGGGCCGAGCCCGGAGCCGGGGCCGAGCCCGAGGCCGGAGCCGGGGCCGAGCCCGAGGCCGGAGCCGGAGCCGGAGCCGGGACCGAGCCCGAGCCCGAGGCCGGAGCCGGAGCCGGAGCCGGGGCCGAGCCCGAGCCCGAGGCCGGAGCCGGAGCCGGAGCCGGAGCCGGAGCCGAGCCCGAGGCCGGAGCCGGGACCGAGCCCGAGGCCGGGGCCGAAGCCGGGACCGAGCCCGAGGCCGGGGCCGGGGCCGGGGCCGGGGCCGGGGCCGGGGCCGGGGCCGAGGCCGAGCCCGAGGCCGGAGCCGGGGTCGAGCCCTGGGCGGGGACCGAGGCCGGGGTTGAAGCTGGGGCCAAGGCCGGGGCTGAGGTCGGGGTTGGGGTCGGGGATCGCCAGTACTCGTGGTCTAGGGTCCAGCCGGTTGTCAGGAGCTTGGTGACGATTCGCCAGGTGTCCTTGGTGGAGCCGGTCGGGGCGGGGGCGGCGGTGTGGACGACGTTGCCGATCAGGGGGCGGCCGAGTGTGCGGGCGTGGGTCGCGGCGGCGCGGGTCAGGGCGGCCGTGGCGAGTCCGGGGTTCGGGGCGCCGTCCACGAGGATGTCGACGAGTTCGACGAACGTCTCCCCCGTCGTCTCGTCCTGCTGTTCGGTCAGCAGTGTCGCGTGGCCCACGGTCCGGCCCTCGTGGCGGGCCATCAGGGACACCCGGCCCGGCAGCGCGTACAAGCTGTCGGCCTCGGCCCGCGCGACCCGTTCCGACACCGGGCGCCGCATGTCCACGCCGGCGGCGGTGAACGCCTGCGCCAGCCAGAGCCGGACGAGTTCGGCGTCGGCGTCGCCGTCCGCGGGGCTGACCTCTGGGCCGTCCGGGACCGGGGGCAGCTCGCCGTCACACCGCACGTACGTCAGATGCCGGCGCCAGGGCGCGCCCAGTTCCACCCCCGGCGGCGTCCGCAGCAACGTGCTCTCCGCGCCGGGATGCTCGCGGTGCAGGGCCGCGCACACGGCCTCCAACACCCCGGCGTCCTCCCACACCCGCTCCCCGGCCTCCTGGACCAGGATGTGCCGCTCCTTGGTGACGGGGTCGGTGTAGGGGCCCGCGGTGACGCCGGCGAGGAGGTCATCGGGGGCGGGGGGAACTCTCACGCCGGCCGGCGGGGTCTCGGAGGCAGGGCGGACGCTCACGTCCGCGGGCGGGGTCTCGGGGCCGGGCCGGGCGCCGTCCGGAACGCCGGCGGGCGACGCTCCGGGGCCGGACACACCGCCCGTGTCGCCGGACGGGACCTGCGGACCGGGCCGGTCGTCCGCACCGGCCGGGACGCGTGCGGACAGGTCACCCGGGCCGGGGCCGACGCCCAGTACAGGCAGGTCAGCCGCGGCGCCGGCCTGCGGGGTCTCGGGAGCGCCTGCCGCCATTCCGGCCAGCGGCGTCTCGGGAGCGTCAGCCGGCGTTCCGGCCAGCGGGGTCTCGGGGGTGTCAGCCGGCGTTCCGGCCGGCGGGGTCTCGGGGGTGTCGGGTGCTGCCATGGCCGTCGGCTGTGTCGGGGCCGCTTGCGTGTTCACGCTGCCTCCGGGCGGACCGCGATGGTGAGGTTGCCGCGGAGGGTGGCGGCGGCGTGGGAGACCTGGGTGGGGGTGACGGCGCGGAGGGCGGCTCGGGCTTGGTCGAGGGACCAGTCGGTGGTGCCGCCGCGAATGCCGAGGGCGGTGAGGCGGGCGCGTTCGACGGGGGTCTCGCCCTGGGTGACGAGGCGCATCTCGGCCTTGCGTTTGGCGACGGCGAATTCCTCGTCGGGGACGCGGCCCTCGGCGAGGTCCGTGAGGAGGCCGTCGACGATCTCCGTCAGCCGGCCCACCGCCTCGGGCTCGACCCCGACGAGCAGCCGCCAGACCCCGGCCTCGGTGTAGAAGCGGCTCCACGACTCGAACGCGTACGACAGGGCCTCCTCCACGCGCAGCTTCCGGTAGAGGAGGGAGGAGGGGCTGGAGCCGAGGAGCATCGACAGGACCGTGTACGCCTCCTTGCCGGCGCCGTCGAGGGCCGGGGAGCGGCCGGCGAAGCAGGTCCACGCGAAGTCGGGTCCGGCCGGGCCCGGCGGGGTGAGGTCGGCGGCGGGGAGCGGCAGCGCGGGCGCGAAGGGGGAACCGGTGCCGGGGTCGGGGAAGGTGCCGAGGAGGTCGTCGATGCCGTCGACCGGCCGCGGGCCCACCACGACGAGGGCCATCGGCCCGGTCAGGAAGCGCGCCCGGTACTCCTTCTCCACGTCGGCGGAGGTGAGCGTCCGCAGTTCGTCGATCCGCCCGCCGATCGGCCGGCCGATGGGGTGGCCGGGGAACAGCTTCTCGAAGACGACGTCCTGGACGACGTCGGCGGGGTCGGCGGCGGCCGTCACCATCTCCTTGACGACGACCTCGCGCTCCAGCTCGAAGACCCGCTCGTCGAAGACGGGGTCCAGCACGGCGTCGAGCATCATCGCCGTCGTCTCCTGCGCGTCCTCGGCGGCGACCTGCGCGTAGAAGAGCATGGTCTCCAGGCCGGTCTCGGCGTTGGTGGTGCCGCCCCGGCGCTCCACCCACTCCGCGAAGGACGGCCGGCCCGGCTTCGGCAGCGAGAAGAGCAGGTGCTCCAGGAGGTGCGCGACGCCGCAGCGGCCCTGGGGGTCGAGCCGGGCGCCGTAGCCGACGGACAGGCAGACGCTGGCGGTCTCCAGGTTCGGGTCGAGCAGACTGACCACCTGAGGGCGGATGCGCTCCGTGGTGGTCGGCGGTATTTCTCCGGCGGCGAGCATCCGGATTCCTTTCTCTCGGACATGTCGAAATCTGCGGGCCCCTGCGGACGGCCGGAAAAAGGGGCGATAAAAACCAAGCGGTGCCGCCACGGTTACCTCGTGGCGGCACCGCTAGCCCCTAGGGGCTATCAGCCCTTGGTTCAGGCCTTCTTCGTGACGACCTTCTCCAGGCGCGGGGAGACGAGGGTGACGGCGTTGCGAGTCATGTTATTCCCTTTCTTCGTCGGTTTTCTGTCGCCGGGGTTTTCGGATTTTCCTCGACCCCGTCGCGGCGACAAACAATTTCTACCAGCGCCCGGAGAACCCCCTCAAGGGACAAGTCCCGAACATTCCACCGCGCGGAACGAATTACTTCTCAGGCCGCCGTGAGATGCAGCAGAAGCACCTTTCGGTCCTCTTTCGCGGCGTCGGAAACGGGCGCGACGGAGTGCCAGGAACTCTCCGAGGGGCACAGGACGATGGACTCGCCGGCCAGCGGCAGGACCCGCTCGACGACGTCGTCCGCGGCGGACGAGCCGAGCACCTGGAACTCGCCCCGGTTCGCGGCGGGCCAGTCGGCGTTGAAGTACCAGGTCTGGGTGACGAGTTTGTCCGTGCGGTCGGTGTGCGGGTCGATCCAGGCGCCCGCCGAGTAGCGGACGGCCCTGACCTCCATGCGGGCCCGGGAGACGTCCCTGCCGATCAGCTCGCCGACGGTCCTGCGGTACCCGGCGGACATCAGCGTCCGCACGAGGTCCCGCCACAGCGGCGTGAGCTGCCTGAACCCCGCCTCGACGGCCTCGTCGTCGGCCACCAGGGCGAGGTTGTCCGTGCGGTACCCCTTCTCCCCCGGCCGGCCGCTGGGGCGCTCCGTCCGGGTGAAGCCGGCGCCGGGGAACTCCTCGACGAGGCGGCCGAGTGCGGGTTCCCGCAGGGTGCCGCGCACGGCGCCCCAGACGAAGGGCGAGGTGTGAAGGGTGGCGCCGCGCAGGGCGTCCAGGTCGAGGGGGGTGGTGAGGGTGTTCAGGGTGTTCATGGGGGGGGTCCTTTCGGTTCCGTGAGGGGCTGCGCGGCGTCGGGTTCCGTGGGGGGAGCTACGCGGCCCGGGTTCCGCAGGGGGCTGCGCGGAGCCGGGTTCCGCAGGGGGGCTGCGTGAAGCCTGGTCCCGCAGGGGGGCTGCGTGAAGCCTGGTCCCGCAGGGGGGCTGCGTGAAGCCTGATCCCGCGAGGGGCCACGCGAAGCCTGATCCCGCGAGGGGCCACGCGAAGCCTGATCCCGCAGGGGGCTGCATGAAGCCTGATCCCGCGAGGAGCCGCGCGAAGCCTGATCCCGCAGGGGGCCACGCGAAGCCTGATCCCGTGAGGGGCCGCGCGGCCCGGTTCCGTGGGGAGCTACGCGGCGCCGCTGACGCCCGTCGGCGCGGCGTGGAAGTCCGGCAGCGCCGCCAGCCGTGCGCCCAACTCCTGCGCGACACGGTGCAGTTCACGGGCGAGCGCGGCCCGGTTCTCCTTGCCGGCGACGCTCACCGCGGACAGCGCCAGCACGACGCCCGTACCGGGCAGCCGCACGGGGCAGGCGAGGACGGTGCAGGCGTGCACGGCGTCGTCCAGCCGCACGACGGGGCCGCCTGTGGGGGCGAGGGCCCGGAGGGCGGGGTTTTCAGGGCCGGAGCCGGGGCCGGCGGTGGAGCCGTGATCGGCACCGGCGCCGGGTCCACGCCCGCGTCCGCGCCCGGGGCCGGAAGCGGGGCCCCGGCTGGGACCCGACCCGGCGCCGGAGCCGGAGCCGTGCCCCGGACCGGAACCGGCACGGTGCCCGAGACCATGGCCGGGACCGGCACTTGAGCCGACGCCCTGACCGGCACCGGCACCGGCACCCGCGCCCGCGCCCGGCCCATGACCGGAACCAGGGGCGATGCCAGGCCCGAAGCCGGCGCCCGTGCCCTGCGGCACCTGGGCCAGTACCCTCCGCGCCCCCAGGTCGACGATCTTCTCCCGCTCGTCGGACACCCTGGACGTGCCCACCCGCAGGAGATGGACGACGTCGCGCCCCCGGGCGACGGAGAGGCAGACCAGCGACGTGCCGGTGACCCGGCGCAGATGCTGGAGGTGGGGCTGGGCCAGGACGCGGATCTTCTGGTCGCGCTGGAGCCGGCCCCCGAGGACGAACATCTGCCGGCCGAGCACCAGCCCCCGCTGGCCGCGTTCGAGGAACCCGGAGTCCAGCAGTTCGGCGATGAGCCGGTGGGCGGTGGGCTTGGGCAGGTCGACGCGGCGGGCGAGTTCCGCGAGCGTGAGTTCCACGTCGTCCGTGCGGAACGCGCTGAGGATCGCGAGCCCCCGCGTCAGCATGGAGTCACGCTTGCGGCGGCCCCGCAGTTCGTCCGTCCGGTCGAGCCGTACGGTCCGCTCGGACTCGGAGCCGGTCACCGCACGCCCGCCTCTCGCCGCACCCGGGCAACAAGTGACACACAGGGATCGAACGGGATATCCACTGACGCGATGGTGACGTTTTTCGGCATGGGGGGACTCCTGGAATTTCGGCGGAGTTGAGGGGGGAACGCGAGCACCGGTGCGGGCGGCGAGCGAGACGTCCGGTTTGCCCGTGGCGTCTCCTTCTCTCACGAGTCTGCCGCCGCCCCACCCCCACCCGGAAGCCCGACGGAACGCCAGAACCGGCCAGGCCGTTTCCGTCCAGAACCACGAAAAACGGCCCCTCCCCCGGTGTGCCGGGAAGGGACCGCGGAGAAGGCGGGGCCGTCAGTTCACTCCGAGTGCCGGACGCTGGGCGCAGGTGAGTTGGAGGAGGAATTGGGAGACGGCGTTGGTGGCGTAGGCGCCGGAGGGGAGGATGAAGGAGACGGTGCATTTCCAGAGGTCGGGGAACATGTCGTCGGGGGCGACGTCGCGGATGGTGATGATGGTCTGGAGGGTGGTGGGGCGGCGGGAAGTGGTGCGGCGCAGGGTGCTGTTCGTCCAGCGCCATTTGTCGTACTCCAGCTCGGGGAGTTCGCCGAGGAGGCCGAGGAGGGGGCGGGTGGTGGTGGGGTAGGTGTAGCCGAGACCTTCGCGTTCGGTCTGGAGGACGTCGGGGCCGTGCTGTTCGAGGAGGCGGCCGAGGCGGTGGTTCCAGAGGTAGGAGGAGTGGGCGGTCCGGTAGAAGGCGGTGACGCGCTGGTCGAGGCCGGCGAAGAACTCGTCGGCGGGGCCGGTGTGCTGGAGGGCGAGGCCGCCTTCGTGGGAGCCGGAGGTGCGCAGGAGGGCGAAGGCCAGGTCGAGGTCGTCGTCCAGGAGGGCCTGGCCTATGAGGTGGGTGACCTTGGGGCCGCCCGCGACGCCGAAGCGCTGGGTGTCGTAGTAGTTGGCGAACAGGACGGGCGCCTCGCCGCGCGGCACCGACCTGAGCCGGTCCGCCTCGTCGGCCTCCAGGCCGCGCAGCGTCAACAGGAAGGCGTTGCCGAGGAGTTCGCCGATGCCCAGACGCCGGGGGCCCGAGCCCGCGCGGTCCAGGGCGAGCCAGCGGCCGGTGCCGGGGGTCCAGCGCCGGTTGAAGGCGTCGAGGAGGGCGGACGGCACCTCGGCGGCGACGGACAGGGTCTGCTCGGTGACGCCGTCCTCGTCCTTGAGGCCGGCGGCGGAGACCGCGTCGGCGGGGAGGGCGAGGTGGCGGGCGATCAGGTCCATCGCCTCGAAAGTGGTGAACCCCTTTTTACGGAGGTTCAGATAGGTGTGGCCGGGGTCTGCCGAGGGCCGCTGCGGAAGGGCCATGACCTCCCGTACGACGAAATCCTCGGGCACTGCTTTCACAACAGGGTTTCCCATGACGATTCCTCGTGGTCGGGCGGAAAGTCGACCGGCGAGACCGGTAAGCCGCGGAACCTGGGCGCGCAGCGTTCCCGCGCTCTTGTCGAGGGCTGGGAATAAGGGGTGTTCACGCCGATTCCAGGCGGCTTTCCGATCTCGCCGGTGTCTTTGACACTACCGTCGCCGTATACGGTCCGGCAGTGGCGATTCCGTGCGGTGAAACGGGGATCACTCGGGGCGGTGGAAAATCACCTGGGCCGAGAGCCGGACGGCGCCGGGATTTTCCGGGCGCGCGCTTTCCACGGCGTGCCAGGACGTCTCGCCGCGCACCAGGACGACGCTGGAGTTGTGGACCGGGGTGACGCGCCGGACCACGTCGTCCGGGTCCTGCGAGCCGAGGAGCAGCAGGTTGCCGCCCCAGGACTCCGACCAGGGCTCGTTGAAGTAGAAGACGTGGGTGACGAGCTTGCCCGGCTTGTCGACGTGCGGGTCGAGCCAGCAGTCCGGCGGGTAGCGCCAGAGGTTGACCTCGACGGGGCAGGGGTCCAGGGGCAGACCGGTCAGCGCGGCGAGGGCGGTGCGGTAGCGGGCGCCGGTCACCTCGCGGACGAACTCCTGCCACGGCGTGGGGAGTTCACCCACAGACTCGGCGGGCGCCGGGTGCAGCGGGCGCGTCCACATCGTGTACGTCTTCTCCGGATCCGCCCCGGTGACCTTCGTGAACCCGGACTCCGGGAACGTCTCGCGCAGCCGCGCGGCGGTCTGAGCCGGGAACGTCTCGGACAGGTGGTGGTAGGCGAACGGCACGGTCTCGCTGCGGGCGTCGGCCAGCAGCACCGGATCGTGGGTCAGCGGTGTCAACGGTCCTCCAGGGAAAGCGGGACGACGGCCCCGTCCGGGCCGCCGCAGGTGCACGGGGTCTGCTCCGGCGGCGGGCCGACGGCGCCGGCGCGGGCCCGCAGCAGCGCCGTCAGCTCACGCTGCGCCCGGCGTGCCGCGCGCCGCGACCGGCAGACGACGATCCGGCCGTCGTACCCGGCCAACAGCCGCCGCAGCTCGACGAGTTCACGGCGCCGGAAGCCGAGGACCTTGCGCAGCAGCGCAGTCAGGTCGCGCACGGGCGGGTCGCCGGCGCGCAGACGCCGGGGCAGGTACTCGCCGCCGCCACCGCCCCTGCCGCCGCCGCGCCGCAACCGGCGACTGCGCCGGACGACCTGCCAGGCGCAGACGAGGACCGGCAGGTCGAGCAGGACGACGATCTCGGCCCTGGCGAGGCGTTCGGGGACGGTGTCGAGGTGGTTGCCGTCCACGATCCACCGGTCCCCGTCCGCCAGTTCGGCGACCGTGCGCCGCCATTCGTCGGGCGGGGTGCGGCGCCAGCCGGGGTGCCAGTAGAGGTCGTCGAGGTGGAAGAGGGGGATCCCGGCGCCGGCGAGGCCGTGGCAGAACGTCGACTTGCCGCTGCCGGGGCTGCCGAGGACGGCGACCCGGCCGGCGAGCGGCGTCACGACCGGCTCCCCTCGGCGCGGGCCCCCTCGACGCAGGCCCTCTCGGCGAGCATGCGGCGTCATGACCGACTCCCCTCGACGCGCGGGCCCCCTCGGCAAGCACACGGCGTCATGACCGGCCCCCTTCGGCGCGGGCCCCCTCGGCGAGCACGTCGACGACCCGGCGCATGACGGGCCGGTCGGCCAGCGAGATCCGCAGGCACTCCCCCAGTCCCGGCACGCCGGTCAGCGCGCGCGTCCTGAACCCGGCGTCCAGCAGGGCCCGTTCGGCGCGCGCGGGCTCGTCCCGGGAGCCGGTGTGGAAGGTGACGAAGTTCCCGCCGGGCGGGAGCCGCCGCCAGCCGGGGCGGACCTCCTCGACGGCGTCGGCGAACTCGTCCCGGATGGCCCGCACGTCGTCCCACACCTCGGCGAACTCCGCCGTGCGCTCCAGGAGTTCGGACAGCAGCGCGAGGGCGGGGCCGGAGACGGTGCTGTCCGGGCGGTACGCGGCGAGGTGGCCCGCGATGTCCTCGCCCGCGAAGACGGCGGCGATCCTGGCGCCGGCCAGGGCGTGCGACTTGGAGTGCGACCGGACGACGACCAGGCGCGGGTGGTCCACGAGCAGCGGGGTGTGCGTCACGCCCGCGTAGGCGCCGTAGCACTCGTCGACGACCAGCAGATGCCCGTACCGCTCGCACACGTCCGCCAGGAACCCGACCTCCTCGGCCGGCACCGGCAGCCCCGACAGCCCCGCCGGGCTGGTCAACGCGACGACGGACGGCGGATGCGCGCGCACGGCGTCGAACAACTCGGCGTTGTCCAACCGAGGCGGCTGCCCCCGCAATTGCCGCACCGAAGTCACCGGCACCCCCCGCAACCGCGCGTAGTACTCCCACGCCTCGAACGCCGGCTCCGGCACGATCAACCGCCCCGCCGGCACCGCGAACGCGTCGACCAGCATCCCGATCGCACTGTCCGACCCCGCCGTGACCAAAACCCCCTCAACACCCACCCCATACCGAGCCCCCAACTTCCCCCGCACCTCGGCAAGCACCGGATACGACCGCGTATCAACCACCCCAACCGCCCGCAACGCCTCAGCCACCAGCCGATCAGCCAACGGATGCTGCAACTCACAACTCTTCAGATTGACCCCGGCGAACCGCCGCCGAGGCGGATGCGCGACGGCGAGCGCGGAGGCCCGCAGGGGAAAGCGAGGAACGAGCGGGGAGCCGACAGAGCCCAAGGCGGCACCGGACGAGGGCCCCCCGGCATCCGGCGCGGGCACCAGGAGACCGCGCCCGGCCGGCAAGGCACCGAGCGGGGCCGGCCCGGCACCAAGCGCGAGCGTCACGCTGCCGGGCGCGGCCGACGCGGTGCCGGACACGGGCGGCGCGGTGCCGGGCGCGGCCGACGCGGTGCCGGGCGCGGCCGGCGCGGTGCCGGGCGCGGCCGACGCGGTGCCGGGCGCGGCCGGCGCGGTGCCGGACACGGGCATCACGCTGCCGGACACGGGCATCACGCTGCCGGGCGCAGGCATCACGCTGCCAGACACGGCCGGCGCAGTGCCGGACACGGACGTCACGCTGCCGGGCGCAGGCATCACGCTGCCGGACACGGACGGTACGACATCCGGCGCGGGCATCACGGCACCCCGCGCGGGCGGCGCAGTACCGGGCGGGGCCGACGCAGCGGCCGGTACGGCGCCCTGTGCGGGGATCGCCGGATGCGGCGAGGCGGTCACGGTGTCCGGCGCGGCCGCCATCTGGTCCGGCGCGGACGCCATCGAGGCCGGCACTGCGCCACCCGCGCCAGGCACAGTCGTCACCTGGACCAGCGCGGACGCCATCGGGCCCGGCACGGGCGTCATCGGGGCCAGCGTGGGCGCCATCGGGCCCGGCGCGGATGTTATCGGGCCCGGCGCGGATGTTATCGGGACCGGCGCGGATGTTATCGGGACCGGCACTGCGCCACCCGCGCCCGGCACAGTCGTCACCTGGGCCAGCACGGGCGCCATCGGGCCCGGCGCGGATGTTATCGGGACCGGCACTGCGCCACCCGCGCCCGGCACAGTCGTCACCTGGGCCAGCACGGGCGCCATCGGGCCCGGCGTGGGCGTCATCGGGGCCAGCGTGGGCGCCATCGGGCCCGGCGCGGATGTTATCGGGACCGGCACTGCGCCACCCGCGCCCGGCACAGTCGTCGCCTGGGCCAGCACGGACGTCATCGGGCCCGGCGCGGCCGCCATCGAGGCCGGCACTGCGCCACCCGCGCCCGGCACGGTCGTCACCTGGGCCGGCACGGGCGCCATCGGGCCCGGCACGGCCGCCATCGAGGCCGGCGCGGCCGCCATCGGGCCCGGTACCGCTCCCGTCGTCGTCACCGACACCGGCGTCCCCGCCCGCCCCGCGCCCGTCTCACGCCGCGTCATGGGTCGCGTACTGCGGGATCGCCTCGTAGACCGTCGTGAGTCGGTCCTCGGGGCCGAACATGAAGCGGTACCACTCGGGGGCGAGGGGGTCGCCGGGGGTGGAGAGGAGTTGGCGGTTGTAGCGGCTGATCTGGAGGGGGGTGAGGTCGGCGGGGATGCCGTGGTAGGGGGTGTACATGGTGGGGCGGACGCGCGCGCCGGTGCTGCGGGCGACGTCGAGGGTGCGGGCGACGCCGGCGGGGGTGGTGCCGGGGAGGCCGACGATGACGAAGGCGTTCAGCTCGATGCCCGCGCGCTCGCACCAGCGGGCCAGCGTGCGGAACTTCTCGTCCTCGATCTGCTTGGCCCGCGGCAGGGTGCCCTGGCTGTCGGGTTCGAGGGTTTCGAGGCCGACGGAGATACGGACGCAGCCCGAGGCGCCCATCAGCGTGACGAGTTCTTCACTGAGGTGGTGAATGGTGGTCGCGCATTTCCAGCGCGGTTTCAGCTCGCTCCGCTGGAAGCGCACGCACAGTTCCTGCACCCAGCGCCGGTTGAGCGTGAAGGTCGGCGCGTAGAAGGCGACGTATTCGAAAGGCTGCCGGGAAAAAGCGTCCTCGATGTATTGGACGGTTCGGTCCACCGAGAGCCGGCGTTCCTTGAGCCCGAATATCGACGGCACTTCGCAGAAGTCGCAGCCGACGGGGCAGCCGCGCGCGGCCGGCACGACGAGTTCGCGGCGGAAGGGGATCCCGCAGAACTTGTGGTCGTCGCGCGCGTAGAGCCGGTCGTAGGCGGCGTAGGGGATCTCGTCGACGTCGGGCAGGCTCCACTCGTCGGCGCTCAGCGTGCCCCCGGGCTCGCTCGGGTCGTGCCACTCCCCCGCCGCCCGCACGGCGACCCCGGGCAGCGCGCCCTCGGGCCAGCGCCCCTCGGCGACGGCGTCGACGACGTGCGCGACCCCGCACTCGTAGTCCCCGGACCGGACGATCGCGTCCAGGTCGTAGCGCTGGAAGTACCCGGGGTTCATGCTGCTCAGCCGGCCGAACGTGACCAGCCGGCTGCGCGGCGACAGCTCCCTGGCGTAGGCGATGAACCGCTCCAGACCGTCCACGGCGTCGAAGTCGTTCATCACGGCGACGACGTCGTAGTCACCCTGGAACAGCAGATCGCCGACCGCCTTCCAGTTCATGTTGAGCACCCCGGCGTCGCGCACGTCGACCCGGGTCACCCGGGGGTCGCGCCGGAGGTGTCCCGCCGTCATGAACGCGGGCGTGTGATGGCCGGCGTTGAAGTAACTGGGGACATGAGGCGGCCAGATGACCAGTACCTTCATGGATTCACTCCTGCCTCGAACCTTTCCCTGGATGCTGAGGCGGATCGGGGCCGCGCGGAATCCGGGGTTTCTCCCGGCGGAACGCGTTTTACCGACCTTTCACTGAGCAGCTTTCGCGAAGAAGAGCGTTCCGCCGGGTGAAACCCTTTCCGGCCGTAAATGCGTATTCGCCCTAGGGTGCCCAGGACTCTGTGATTCCCGCAGCAGGAAAGGACCCCCTCATGCGCAGTGCAGCGTCTGTGATCACGGCCCCGCGCGAGGCCGAGGCGGCGACCGACAGCTGGGAGCTCTCCCGGACGCGGACGCCGTCGCCGGTGCGCGTGGGCGTCTCCGGGTTCAAGCACCTCCTCGTCCCGGCGCTGGCCGCCGCGTGCCTCGCGGACCGGCCCTGGGTGATCTCCAACGTGCCGGACATCGCCGACACCCGGGTGCTGACCGCGCTGCTCGGCGGGGCCGGGGCCGCCGTCATGCACGACCACCGCGCGGGCACGCTCCGCGTCCTCGCCGGGGAGCTGCGGCAGCACCGGATCCCGGACGAGCTGTCGGCGCAGGTGCACGGCGGTGTCTACCTGCTGCCGGCGCTGCTCGCCGCGACCGGCCGGGTCGTGTCGGGGCGGCACGGCGGCTGCCGGATCGGCGGGGGCTCGGCGGGCGAGCGCCCGCTGTCCCACGTCGCCGCCGTGATGGAGCGCTTCGGCGCCCGCACCGACCTCTCGGACGGCGGTTTCAGCGCGTCCGCGCCGCTGTCGGGGCTGCGCGGCGCCGTCGTCGACCTCGCCGACTTCGCCGTCCGGGAGCCGTTGACCGGCACCCTCACCGGGCCCTACTACTCCGGGGCGACGAAGACGGCGCTGCTGCTCGGCGCGGTCGCGCGCGGCACGACCGTGCTGCGCGAGCCGTACCCGAAGGCGGACGTGGTGGAGCTGGCGCGCGCGCTCGGCTCGGCCGGGGTGCCGGTGCGGTTCGGGGACGGCGAGATCGAGATCGAGGGGCGCGGCGGGCCGGTCGGCGGCACCGAGCTGCGGCTGCCGTCCGACCTGATGGAGGTGGTCACGATGATCGCCCTGTCGGTGTGCCTCGACACGGAGTCGCGGGTGCGGGTGGACCGGCCGGACGCGGTGCGGGCGGGGCTGGTGCCGGAGCTGGCGGTGCTGAACGCGATGGGGGTCCCGCTGGACTGGGAGGGGGACACGCTGCGGGTCGGGCGGGTGTCGCGGCTGACGCCCGTGGACGTCGTCGCCGCCTCCCACCTCGTCTACAGCGACGCCCTCGCGCTGCTGGTGCCGATGCTGCTGCGGGCGTCGGGGCCGTCCGTGGTGACCGACCTGGTGTGGGGGTCGCGGTTCGGGTACGCGCCGGGGCTGCGGGCGCTGGGCGCCGACCTCACCGTCACCGGGTCCCGGATGACCGTGCGGCCGAGCACGCTGGGCCGCGCGGCCGGGGAGCTGCACGGGGGTGACCTGCGGGCCGTGATGTCGCTGGTGATCGGGGCGCTGACGGCCGGCGGGCGGCACGTCGTGCACGGGGTGGGGCATCTGGCGCGCGGGTACGAGAACCTGCCGGCGAAGCTGCGGGCGTTCGGCGCGGACGTGCGGGGGTGAGCGCAGGACGTGTTCCGGGCCGTGGAACGGCCCCTGGCCGCACGGGAGTTGGTCCGCAGGATGAAACGTGGCCGCTTCGGGCCGGGCGGCGGGCGCCGGGCCGTGTGGGAACCGCGAAAGGAAGGCCCCTGTGACGGGAGAACCGCGTACGAACCTGCTCGACGATCCGGTGGTGCCGGTGGTGTCCCCGCCCGGTGAGGTGTTCACGCTGTCGCGGTGGTTCGCGCGGCTGTCCGTCGAGAGCGCGCTGCCGGAGCTGAACGCGTTCCTCACGGCGCTGCTCGGGCCGTACTTCGTGCCGGCCGCCGGCGCGGATCCCGACGCGGTGACCGTGTCCGTGCGGTGCGTGCCGGAGCTGCCCGGCACCCGGGGTGACCTGGAGGCCGTGCCGCGCAGTCCGCAGCTGTGGCTCGACGAGGACGGGCCCCGGATGGTCGTCCTGGAGCATCTGAGCGACACGATGGTGACGCTGCGGGACATGGAGGAGGACAGCGATCCCGTCCTGATCAGCGTGCACCGCGGTGAGCGGGCCGTGCGGCTGGACATCGCCGAGGACACGCCCCGGGCGCGGCGCGGGGTCGTGCGGCTGGTGGCGTTCCTGCTCAGCGCGCAGCTGCACTCCGGCGGGGTGCCGGTGCTGCACGGGTCCGCCGTCGCCCGTGACGGCAAGGCCGTCGCCGTCTTCGGGGCCAGCAGTTCGGGGAAGTCGACGCTCGCGTTCCTCGCGTCCACGCTGGCCGGCTGGGACTTCGTCTCCGACGACACGCTGCTCGCCTGGGAGACGTCGCCCGGCGGGCCGCTCGCGCTCAGCGGGGCGCCTCGGCGGCTCGGGATCGGGGTCGGGGCGCTCGTCGGGCATCCCGCGCGGGAGCGGTTCGAGACGCATCCGCTGCGCCGCTACGGCGACTCCCCCCTCGGCTCCCTGCCGACGCCGTCCACCCACTCCTGGTCGCGGGAGGGGCGGGTGCGGATCTACTGCGACATCGACGAGTTCACCGCGATCACCGGAACGCGGTGCGCCCAGCACGCCGAACCGGCCGGGATCGTCCTCCCCGTCGCCGATCCCCACATGTCCGGGTGGACGGTGGAGGCCGACACCTCCGGCACGGCGGCGCCCGAACTTGAGCCGACCAGTGGGCGGGGCCTGCGGTACTTCGTCGACTACCTCGGGATCCTCGCGCCCCGCCCCTTCGACGCGCAGGCGCGGGCGCGGGTCCTGGAAGGCGTACGCCAACTGCCCCGCGTCCGCGTGCGCTACGGCCCCGACGTCAACAAGGACTTCCCCCGCTTCTGGGACGAGGTCACGGGGGCGCTGGGGCTGGGCGCCGGCGTGGGAGAGGGGGCGTCGTGTTGATCTGGAACGTGGAGTCCGAGGCCGTCGGGGTCAACTTCCGGGAGGTGCGGGCGCAGGGGCTGCGCGGTGGACGGCTGTTCCGCTGCGGGCATGTGACCTCGTGCACGGAACAGGACGCGGCCGTCCTGCGCGACCGGTACGGCATCCGGACGGTCGTCGACCTGCGCAGCGCGCGGGAGGTCGCGGCGTACGGTCCGCCCCAGGCCCTCCTCGACGCCGGTCTGCGCTGGGTCCAGGCACCGCTGACCGGCTACTCCGGCGCCGCCGTCGCCGCGCCCCGGCCCACCAGCGCGGACGTCGTCCGCTACTACCACGGCATCCTCACGGACGCGTACGACGCGTGCTGGCCGGGCCTCTTCGACGCCCTCGCCTCAGCCTGTGCCGAACCCTTCCTGATCTGCTGCCACTTCGGCAAGGACCGCACCGGCCTCGCCGTCGCCTCCCTCCTCGACCTCCTCGGCTGCCCACCCGACGACATCGCCCTCGACTACGCCGAAAGCGCCCGCGACCTCGTCGCCCAGGTCGACCGCTTCCAGGACAAGTGGCTCCGCCGTGGTCACACCCGCGACGACTATCTCCACCGCGTCCAGGTCCGCGCCGAAACCATGCGCACCCTCCTGTCGGAAGTCCGCGACCGCCACGGCGGCCTCCAGCCGTTCCTCAGCCGGCGGGGGGTCTCCCCTACGGCGCTGGCAACGCTGCGGACGGAACTTTCGGTGCCGGAGGTGTGAATGGGGGGTGAGGTATGAACGGGGGCTGAGGGGCGGCCGCGATCAGCCGACCCGCGCGAGGAGTTCGGCCGTGACCGGCCGGTCGGAGCGGGGCAGCCTCCGGGAGCGGATGGTCGCCGAAGACGGGCGGCCGCCCGGGGTGGGTGGTCCGGGGTGGGCGGTCGGTCGGCGGGCGGGTGCCCGGTGGGCCGGGGTGCGGGGCCGCTGGGGATCCTGGGGCGCTCTGCCGGGACTGGGGTTGCGCGGGCCGGGGCACCGGGCGGCGTGGGGTGGTCGCCGGTCGGCGTGGGGTGGTCGCCGGGCCGGGCGGTAGCCGGAGGCGGATGGTCGCCGGAGACGGGCAGCCTCCCGGAGGCAGGGCTCGCCGGAGCGGGCAGTCGCCTGGGGGCGGACGGTCTCCGGGAGCGGGCGAGCGCCGGAGCCAGGCGGGCGCCGAAGGCGGGCAGGCACCGGGAGTGGGCGCCGGAGCCAGACGGGCACCAAAAGCGAGCAGACACCGGGAGTGGGCGCCGGAGCCAGACGGGCACCAAAAGCGGGCCGGGCAGCCTCCCGGAGGCAGGGCTCACCGGAACGGGCAGTCGCCCGGGGGCGGACGGTCTCCGGGAGCGGGCGAGCGCCGGAACCAGGCGGGCACCGAAGACGGGCAGACACCGGGAGTGGGCGCCGGAGCCAAGCGGGCACCAAAAGCGGGCCGGGCAGCCTCCCGGAGGCAGGGCTCACCGGAACGGGCAGTCGCCCGGGGGCGGACGGTCTCCGGGAGCGGGCGAGCGCCGGAACCAGGCGGGCACCGAAGGCGGGCAGACACCGGGGCGGATGGTCGCCGAAGGCGGGCAGTCTCCCGAGGCGGGCGGTCGCCCGGGGGCGGATGGTTCGGGCTGAGCGATCGGTCGACAGGGTGGTACCAGGTGGGCCGGGGTGCGGGGCCGCTGGGGATCCTGGGGTGCTCTGCCGGGACTGGGGTTGTGCGGGCCGGGGCACCGGGCGGCGTGGGCCGTTGGGGCGGGCCCGGCCGGGCCGGTGGGGCTGTTCGGTGAGGGTGGGCGCGGTGGGCCTGGCGGTGGGGAGGCCGGCCGTGTGTGGGTGGCCACGCCGCGGGGCTCGCGGGCCGGGACGCCGGTCCGTGGGGGTTGGTCGCGGCGGGCGCCGTGGGGTGGTGGGCCGTTGGGTCGGCCTCGGCCGGATCGGTGGGGCTGTTCTGTGAGGGTGGGGGCGGGGCTGGGGAGGCCGGGTGTGTGGGGCTGGCCGTGCCGTGGGGGCTCGGGGGCCGGTGTTTGGGTCTGTGGGGGTGGGGCGTCGGTGGGGGGTGGGCGCGGGCAGGGGGTCAGCGGAGGGGGCCCGTGGGTTGGGTTGTTCGGGTGGGGAGGGGGCGTTTGAGGAGGGGGGGTAATGGGGGGAGGGGGTCCAGGGGGGAGCGGTGGGGCGGGGAGGGGTGGAGGAGGAGGTGGATGAGGCCGACCAGGCGGTAGGACTCCGGTGCGCTGGGGGCGGGGAGGACGTCCACCAGGCCGGCCACCACCAGGTCGTCCAGGACTTCCATGCCGGCGCCCGGCGGGCAGCCCAGGAGGGCGTCGACCACCGTGGGGGAGAAGGGGCGGTCGCCCCAGCGGGCCAGGCGTTGGAGCAGCACGCGGGCGGTGGGGCGCAGGTCGTCGTAGTCGGCCTGGAGCGCGGCCCGGACGTCGGGTTCGGCGGTGGAGAGCTGGTCCAGGAGGGTCGCGTCGTCCTTGAGGGACTTCAGGTGCAGGGACAGGGGCCACTGGGAACGCCGGTTCAGCCGGCAGGCCAGCGCGGTCAGGGCCAGCGGCAGCCCCGCGCAGCGCTCCGCGAGCCGGCGGGCCGCCTCCGGTTCCGCGGCGATCCGGGCCGCGCCCACCAGCCGCGCGAGGTAGCTGACGGAGGCGTCCGTGTCGAGGTGGCCCAGCCTGATCCGGCGGGCCACCGGCTGCGCGCCCCACGGTTCCCTGCTGACCAGGATGACCGCGCTGTCGGTGCCGTCCGTCAGCAGCGGGGACACCTGCCGGAAGTCCTGCGCGTCGTCGAGGACCACCAGCACCCGGCGTTCCCGCAGCAACTCCCGGTACCGCGCCGAGCGTTCCTCCGCCGTCGGCGGCACCTCGGCCGACGGGACACCGAGGGCCCGCAGGAACGTCGCGAGGACGGTGTGGGGGTCCACCGGCGTACCGTCCGCACGGCGCATGTCGTGGTACAGCCGGCCGTCCGGATAGTCGGCGGCGAGCCTGGCCGCCGCGGCGACAACGAACGCCGTCTTCCCGATACCACGCGGCCCGGAGACAGAGACGAGCACGGGACCGGGCCGGACGCCGGGCTCGGCGAGGTCGGCGAGGTCAGAGAGGTCGGGATGGACGGGGGCCGCGAACGCGGGGCCCGGACCAGCGGGGGCCGGGTAGGCAGAGGCCGGACCAGCGGGGGCCGGATACGCGGAAGCCGTGAACGCCGGGCCCGGACCAGCGGGGTTCGGGTAGGCGGAAGCCGGACCAGCGGGGGCCGGGTAGGCAGAGGCCGGACCAGCGGGGATCGGATACGCGGAAGCCGTGAACGCCGGGCCCGGACCAGCGGGGTTCGGGTAGGCGGAAGCCGGACCAGCGGGGGCCGGATACGCGGAAGCCGGACCAGCGGAGGCCGGGTAGGCGGAAGCCGGACCAGCGGAGGCCGGGTAGGCGGAGGCCGGACCAGCGGGGGGTGCGGACGTCGGGCCCGGAGCGGTGGGGTTCGCGTACGTGGGGGCCGCGCCCGGCGTGCCCGCGCGCGAGGTGCCCTCGCCCGGAGCCGTCGTCCCCGGCGCGCCCGCAGGCGACATTCCCGTCGTCCCCGGCGCACCCGCAGGCGACGTCCCTACCCCCGGCACGCCCGTACGCGACACCCCCGTCCCGCCCGAACCCGCAGGACTCGTCCCCGGCGTGCCCGCGCGCGACATCCCCGCCCCGCCCAAGCCCCCCGGACTCGTCCCCGGCACGCCCGCGCGCGGCGCCCCCGGCATGCCCGTCCCCACCGGACCCGTCCCGCCCGTACCCGTCGTCTCCGCCCCCGGCGCCCCCGTCCGCGCCTCGCGCAGGACCCTTCGCAGCGCGCGGAATTCCTCCGTGCGGCCGTCGAGGTGGCAGGTACCCGGTGCGGGGAGGAGTTCGCGGCCGAGGGTGGGGGGGCGCAGGGTGCCGTGGGTGTCGGAGGAGGAAGGGGAGTCGAGGGGGCGGGGTTCTTCCGGCCCGCGGCCTTCGCCCGCCGGGTAACTCATGTCTTGCAGAATCGTTTCATGCAGGTGTCTCAACTCGGGGTCGGGCTCCAGCCCGAGCCGGTCGCGGTATTCGCGCAGCGCCTCCCGGTAGACGGCGAGCGCGTCGGCCCGCCGCCCCAGCCGCTGGAGCGCCTTCATGTTGAGCGCCACGAGCCGCCCGTGCAGCGGGTGTTCGGCGACGAGCGCGGCGATCTCGTCGACGACGTCCGCCGCCTGCCCGAGGTCGAGCTGCGCGTCGAGACAGACCTCGAGGACGTGCAGCCGGCGCTGCGCGAGCTGGCGCGCGACGGACTGGACGACCTCGCTGCCGACGTCCGCCAGCGGCTCGCCGGTGAAGAGGCCGAGCGCGCGGCGCGCACGGGCGACCCCCTCGGCGGTCGCGTCGGGCGTCGCGCGGCGGCGGATCGCGCGCAGGGCCTCGGAGACCTCGCGTTCGAAGACGGGCAGGTCCACCTCGTCCGGTTCGGTGACGAGCTGGTAGCCGGGGCGTGAGGTGACGATCCGTCCGGAGAGCCCCGCCGCGTCGAACGCCCGGCGCAGGCGCGAGATGCAGATCTGGATCTGGGTCCGCGCGGTGGACGGCGCGTCGTAGTCCCAGACCGCGTCCGCCAGCCGCTCCACGGAGAGCACCTTGTTGGCGTTGAGGATCAGCTGCGCGGCGACGACGCGCTCGCGCCCGGCGGGGAGCCGGATCGGTCCTGCCGGACCGGTCAGCCGGAGCGGTCCGAGAACTCGAAAGACAGGTTCCAACGCTCCGCCTCTGTCCGACGGCAGCTCCGTCAAGGCCCTTGACCCATTCTCAACTCGCCCTGGCCGCAGTCTACTCCCACCACACAGGTGCTTGAAATGTTCAGTATTCCCAAGCAAATCCCGGATGTCACGGTCGAGTTGCGCTATCCGGAAAACCCGGGTCCGCTCCCGGTTTGTGGACGCGCCGGGGTGAGCCCGCACGGCGTCACCCCGGCGTATCCGGTCATCACCCGCTACAGCCAGCCCAGTTGGGCGGCCTTGACCCCCGCCTCGAACCGGCTGCGGGCACCCAGGCGCTCCATGATCGCGGCCATCGTCCGCCGGGCCGTGCGCGCCGAGATGAAGAGTTTCGAGGCGGCCGACTCGTCGGTGTGCCCCTGTGCGATGAGCACCAGCAAAGCCTTCTCCTGCGCGGAGAGGCCGTCACCGTCGGGCCTGCGGTCGCTGCCGAACGGCGTGGCGACGTCCCAGACCTGTTCGAAGAGGGCGACCAGCGAGGCGACCATGCCCGGCTCGGTCAGGTACATCGCCCCCTTGCGGCTGTCCTCGGGGTCGATCGGCACCAGCGCGGCGCCGCGGTCCACCAGCACCATCCGGGGCGGCAGCGCGTCGACCGTGCGGAACTCACTGCCCCGGTCGGTCAGCCAGCGGGCGTACGCCAGCGTCCCCTCGTGCCCGCGCACGGAGTCCAGTCCGACGGTGCGTATCGTGACCCCGCGGGCCATGACCCGGGCGTCGTTCTCCCGCGCGGCCTCCAGCGCCGCCACGGACTGGGCACCGCCCGGCATGAACGTCTCCACGGTCCACCTGGCCTCCTGCGAGAACCGCTCCAGGCGCTGCTGGACGGCGTCGATCCCGTCCAGGCGCTGCACGCCCTCGGTCGCGGCGGAGGCGACGCTGGTGTCACGGTCGGCGAGCATCCTCAGCACCATCGACTGGCTCGCCGAGATCTGCTGCTGCCGTGCGAGCAGTTGCTCGTGCTCGCGCGCCAGGAGGTTCTGCAGCCCGACCACGGGGTCCACGGCGACGAGGCGGTCCGGCTCGGCGTGCGAGCGGCGCACCATGCGCAGGTCGAGCAGGACCTCCAGCGCGTCGCGGACCTGGGCGACGGGGAGCTGCAGGTGTTCCGCCAGCTCCGGGGCGTCCAGGGCGGGCGCCTCCAGCGCCGCGCTGTAGACGATCTCCTGCACCTGATCGAGCCCGGCCAGCCCGAACACGGCCTTCATACCCGCTCCACCTCTGCCTCCGCCCGCCGAGAGAACCGTCCCGTGCGCGCCCCGGGTCCGGGGCGTCGGGTTAATAAGCCTGCCGATGCGGAAAACGGCACATCGGCGAACGCCAATGGCTCGCCTCCGTGCCGCACGTCGCGCGGGAAACACATCATCGAACACGACCTCCATCCCCCGTCCAGGGCGGTATCCCAAGGGTCCGCCACACCGTCGGGGCGAAGGAAACACCTCGCCCGCCCTTCACACAAAGGGGCCGGACTTTCGGTCCGCTATCGCTTCCCTATCCCCCCTCTGGTCCGGACTGCCACGCGCCCGCGCGAGGGAGTGCGAGGCAGTGCACCTTCCCTCGGCTTTACCTTCTTGACCATCCCTTGACCAAGGGGTGCCGCCGGGCGCCGGGCCGACCGGACCCCGGACCAGGCATCCGAGGCGTGCGGCCGCCCGGCGCCGACGGCGGGCGGGGTGGCTGGATTTGACCGTACCCGGCCGCCCGTGGCCGTTCGCGGCCACCGCTGGCCCAAAGCGGCCGGGCCGCTTTTCCCGCTTCTGCCGGGTGGTGCGGATCCCCAGAATCGAAAACGAAGCGAGGGACGCGGCGACGCGGACAGCGAAAAGGCGAAACGGCGCCCCTCACTTCCGCCGGGTAATAACGCGGGCCGCTCTTTCCGGGCCGCCGATCAATCCGGTGAGCAAATGAATTCCCCCCACCATTTCACCGCAATTCTTCTGGAGGTCCCCCCATGTCTCGTACCCTTCGTTTCCACGGAATTCTCGTCGCCGCCGTTCTCTCCCTGACCGGCTTCGCCCTGCACGCCGAGCAGCCGGCCGCGCAGCAGGCGTCGACCGTCCAGGCCGCGGGCGGCGACGGCCTCATCTGGGACTGACCCCGGCCCCTCACCCCTCCAGCGACGCCTGAACCGTCCGTCACGCCCGTGCCGGACGGTTCAGGCGTCGCTGGGGCCCGGTTCCCAGCCGGTCTCCTGGGCCCAGACGGCGGCCTCGCGCAGCGTCGCCCAGATGAACGGGCTCTTGCCCTCGGTGTACGCCTCGGCGTCGTGGCGGTGGCGGGCCGCCAGCTCGCGTTTCGCCTCCGCGTAGCGCCGGGCCGTCTCGGGACGGGCGCGCAGGAAGTCCCGGAAGACCAGGTTGAGTTGTTCGTCGAGGCTGCCCGCGCGGCGTACGTGGATGTGGATGCGGCGGGTGTCTTCCGGCTCGCGGAAATACCGTTTCGACCGGTCGGGATTGTCCCTGCGGTAACGGAAGCCGAGCGCTTCCAGCGGGGTGCGGAAGTCGTCGTCCGGGGTGAGGGCGGGGACCGAGATCTGTACGTCGATCACCGGTTTCGCGGCGAGGCCCGGGACCGAGGTGGAGCCGATGTGGTCGATACGGAGGGCGTCGGGGAGGGCGGGGCGCAGGCGGGCGGCGAGAGCGGTGAACTCCGTTGGCCAGGCGGGGTCGTAGGGGACGATCTCGATGACGCGGGGTGCTGCGGCGGACGCGTTCCGGACACCCGGCGCTTGCGGTGCCTCTTCCGTCACGCCACCCTGCCCAGCTCGCGCTTGTAGCGCGGCGTGAACTCCACCTGCGTCGAGTAGACGCTGCGGACCCCGCCCCACTCGTGCCACAGGAAGTTGAGGTCGACGGAGGCGACGAGGCGCAGGCCGAGGTCGAGTTCGTCCCGGCGGTGGAGTTCGACGTACGCGAGGTCCGGGTGGTCCGGGCCGGCCGGCCAGACGAGGTCGATGCCGTCGACGCGCTTGAGGTGGTCGCCGAGGGTCACCTCGCGGCCGTCGTCCCAGATCTCCCAGTACCCCTGGTACTTCTCCGGCGCGTCCTTCTCGTCGAAGTGCAGGGACGGGTTGATGCGGGCCACCCCGCCGGGCGCGAGCAGCCGGTTGCACTCCTTCAGGAACGCCGCCTTGTCGTCGTACAGGTACATCGACGCCTGGCTGTAGACGAAGTCGAAGGAGCCGTCCGGGAACGGGAGCGGCTTCGAGGCGTCGCAGAAGGTGATCCGCGGCAGGGTGACGTCCGCCAGGCCGGCCTCCGTGAAGATGCCCCGCTCCACCGCCTCCGTCCGCATCCGCCGTTCGTCGCCGTCGATCGGCGAGTAGTTGAAGCCGTGCACCTCGACGGCGTCGCCGAACGCGCGGACGAGTTCCATCATCGCGACGCCGTAGCCGCAGCCCGCCTCCAGCAGCCGGGCCTTCCCCCGCTGCTCGATCCGCTCGGCGACGGCCGTCTCGAAGTCGCCGAGATACTTCTGGGCGTGGGCCAGGCCCCGGTCCCTCGTCATCTGCTGGTCCCCTCTCGGGCGTGGGTGTGTCGGCCGTCCGGCTCTCTCCGGCGACCTTAGCGGGGGGCTCCGCCGGTGTGACCGGGACATTTCGCCGCGCGGAACAGAGGGTTCTGCGAGGCCGTGGCCGACGGCAGGATCGGGACCTCGATACTGGCCGACGGCGATATTCGGAGGGCCGATGCGGACCCGTTGGAACCCACTCCCGCGCTTCGCCCTCCCCACCCGCTGCGACCTCTCCCCCTCCACCCACGCCCTCGTCAAACCCGACGGCGTCGCCCGCGGGCTCTCCCTCGTCGTGTTCTCCGCCCTGCGGGACGCCGGCCTGGACGTCGAGCCCGTCGGCTCCTTCCGGCTCCGTCCTCCCGACGCCGAACGCTGGCTCCCCGAGAAGACCGACGAACCCGACGGGGCGCTGACCCTCGCGTACCTCTGCGAGGGGCCCGTCGAGCTGCTGGCGGTCCGGGGGGACGACGCGATCCGGCGGACGCTGGCCGTGAAGCGGTGGCTGCGGGCCGAGTTGGGGTGCGGGGAGCGGCGGAACGTCGTGCACTGCCCGGAGACGGTGGGGGAACGGGATCATGAGCGGGTGGTGTTCGGGGGGTTGTTGGGGTGAGGGTGTTCAGGCCGCCGTCACGATCGTCACGGCCAGCATGACCGTCTGAGCCTGGGTGAGGGTCATCCCCGGGACGGTCCACACCGCCACCGACGTCAGCAGGAGCGCCGCCGGCAGCGGGAGTCTGCCCGGCACCGTGCGGATCGCCGTCCGGGTCGTCGCCGTCGCCACCGTGCCCGCGTGGCGGTCGTGGTGCGTCACCAGCAGGGGCATCAGGCGCCAGGCGGCCAGTTCCGGCCAGCCCTTCGGCTCCACGGCCGTGCGGACGATCCTTCTGATCGCGCGGGCGGCGTCGGCGGCGTCACCGGTCAGGGGCGGGCGGGTCGTCGGGGGGCGGTGCGGGAGGCAGAGGGGGAGCAGGGCCAGGGCGAGGACGGGGTGGACGGTCAGGACCGCCACGAGACGGACGGTCCTGTCCACGGCGAAGCCCGCCAGGCCCGCGCGCCAGGCGCTGCCCAGGCAGCAGAGGGCCAGGGCCAGCGCGAGGACGCCCACCGGATCGCCCGGCGAGGCATGCGACGTCCACCAGCCGAGGGAGGCGCCGGCGGCGGTCGTGACATAGGGGACGGCGGGGTGCGTCATGTGGGCTCCGGGGTGGCGGGGATCAGGCGCAGCACACACGCCCCCCTCGCACGGGCGTGGTCAAGTGCCGTCGCCAGCGCGGGAGTCGGGGGCGCGGCGAGGCAGATCAGGACGGGGGTGTCGGGGAGGTGCGCGGTGAGCCGGGCGGCGGTGACGGTCGACCAGGTGGCCTCGTCCAAGTCCGCGCCGTCGGTGTACTCGGCGGACAGGAAGGCATACGGGAGGGCGTCCGCCAGGGGGGCGAGGTCCGGGGGCAACGGGCGGGCGCCCAAGGTGACATTGTCGACCAGGCCGGCGAAGCCGAGGCGCAGCGGATCAGGCGGAACCAACAACACCGGGCCCGTGGTCGACGTCATGAGCCTGCGCAGGACGTCCGTGGCGGCACGGTACGTGACGAGACACACGGAGGCACCGGGCGCGACACGCACCTCCCTGACGGGGAACCCCGGCTGGACCAGGCGGATACGGAGGCCGCCGCCGGGGAGCGGGCGGACGGTCAGGTGCTCGCCGGGGGTGTGGGGGGTGCCGGGGGTACGGGGTTCGCCGGGGGCGCCGGGCTCTCGGGGGGCGCCGGGGTCGCGGGGTTCACCGGAGGCGCGGGGTACGCCGAGGGCGCCGGGGTCACGGGGCTCGCCGGGGTTACGGGGTTCACCGGAGGCGCGGGGCTCACCGGAGGCGCGGGGTTCACCGAGGGCGCCGGGGGTGCGGGGTGCGCCGGGTGCGCCGGGGGTGCGGGGTGCGCCGGGGGCGCCGGGGTCATGGGGCTCGCCGGGGTTACGGGGCTCACCGGAGGCGCGGGGTTCACCGAGGGCGCCGGGGGTGCGGGGTGCGCCGGGGGCGCCGGGGTCATGGGGCTCGCCGGGGTTACGGGGCTCACCGGAGGCGCGGGGTACGCCGAGGGCGCCGGGGGTGCGGGGTGCGCCGGGGGCGCCGGGGTCATGGGGGGCGCCGGGCTCTCTGGGGGTACCGGGGTCGCGGGGGGCGCCGGGGTTACAGGGCTCGCGGGGGTCGCGGGGGTCGCGGGGTTCGCCAGGCGTGCGGGGCGCGGGCGTCCCTGTGGGGGTCCCTGCCGCCGTCAGCACCAGCGCCCGCACCCGGCGCAGCGCGGTGACGCCGTGCCGCACCGCCGTGAGATCCCTCGGGCCGACGGCGGCCCGATACAGCAGAACGGCGGCCAGCACCGCCCCCGCCTCCAACCCCGGCCGAGAGCCCGCCACGAGAAACGCCGTCAGCGCGAGACCGAGCGCGGACCCCCGCGCGACGAGGGGCCGCCACCGGGCACGCCGAGCGAGGGCCAGCCATTGCGCACGCCCGAACTCGGCGTCGGTGTGGGCGGGTTGTCGGGGCTGGGCGGCGTTGGTGCGGGCATGCTGCCCGGCCTGGACAGCGTCGGTGCGGGCGGGTTGCTGAAGCTGGACGGCGTCGGCGCAGGCATGGCGTCGGCCCCGTACAGCGTTGGTGCGGGCAAGTTGCCCGACCTGGACGACGTCGGCGCGGACGAGTTGCTGAAGCTGGACAGCGCCGACGCGGGCGGATCGCTGAGGCTGGACGGCATCGGTGCGGGCGGATCGCTGGACCTGGACAGCGTCGGCGCGGGCATGCTGCCTGACCTGGACGGCGTCGCCTGAGGCGGATCGCCGGACCCCCATGACGATGTCGCGGACATGTCGCCGGGCCCTTATGCCGACGCCGAAGGCGAGTTGCCGGACCCTCATGGCGGCGTCGAAAACGTGTCGCCGCACCCGCACGCCCCCGCCGAGCACCGCCACCCCGGCGCACGCCCACCCCGCCGGGGCGTATGCCGCGCCGAGCGCCCCGCACACTCCGCCCACGACCACGACGTCCCGCACGAGCCGCGCCCCCGGCCCCACCAACGTCCCCGGCTTCGGCTCCCACCGCACCGCGACCCCCGCCGCCGCGTGCACGGCGTCCCCCAACTCCCGGTCCCCCGCGTCCAGTCGCCCGTCCTCCGCCGCCCCCGCGATGACCCCCAGCACAGTCCGCCGGGCCGCGTGATCAACCGCGCGGGCCGCGCGGGGCACGAGAACCGCGTCCAGCGTCCCGGCCACCCACCACACCACACCACACCCGACGAGCCCGTACCCGAGACCCCCCTGCCCGCCGCCCCGCAGAAGCACCAGAACCGCCCCGACCTGCGCCACCGCGCCGCACAGGGTGACCACGAGAAGCCCCCAGAGAACGGAGAGAGAGGGCGGACGCCGAGCGAGGAACTGCCGGCGGACTCTCACGACACACGACTCCTGGCTCAACGACAGACACGACCGGAACAGCCACCGGCCCCACCGCCACCCTCACAACTCCCCCGGCCCCGCTGAAAGGCCCGTTCCTCGGGACGAAACACGGGTGGGACGACCCACGTTGTGGACGCCGCCGTGTCAGTGTTCGGTCGTGCTGGGAGTAAGTACGCATACTCAGTGCCGATTTGAGTGATCCCACGGGCGTCGCACAGCACCCCCACCCGTAATCTTTGTCATGGCAGCCTCACCAGACACGAGCAGAAGCGAAACGGGGCTCGGGACATGGGGAGGGTGACCGCCGATGGCATGGGACGAGTGGGAACAGCTCAAGGCACAGGCCGCCGAGCGGCATACCTCTCATACCCGGCTCAACAGCGCCTCGGCTGACGGCTCGGGCGGCACCGGCACGCTCAAGCACAAAGGCGGCCCTTGGACAAAAGCGGCCGGTACGGCGGACGAACTACAGACCAGCACCGTAACCTCCGGTGTCGACCTCCGCGCCGCGCACGACGGGATCAGCGGCAGCCTCGAAGGGCTGGTCAGCCTCAGCACGCTGAAGACCGTTCTCACCTCCTGGGACGAACGCCTCAGTGCTGTCCGTGACGAGTGCGGCGACCTGGAGCCCAAACTGCGGCAGGTCGCCAAGGACATGGGCGAAGTCGACGCGGCGGCGGCCGACAAGACCAAGAGCGTCCAGGTGCCCGACACGAGGAAAGCGGAGTGACGATCACTTCCGGACTGACCTGGCCACAGCTTCGAGACCTCAAGCTGTCCGAGCTGACCGACGCGGCCGACGGGTGGAACGCCGCGTCGAAGCATGCCGGATCGGCACGCGAACGGGTGGACGGCGACATGAGCGGCAGCCTCGCCAAGACCCAGGAGAGCGAGTCGGCGACGGCCGCAGTCAAACGGTTGAAACGGCTCAGCGAGAACTACCACTACATCCACACCGAGTGCGCTCTCGTGCGGGCCTCGGTCGAAGCGCTGGGGATCGAACTCGCCGCTCCGCAGAAGCAGTTGCGGGACGCGCTGGAGGATGCGGCGGCCAACTGCTACACCGTCCACGCGGACGGGCGGATCGACTACCCGGCCGGTGGCAAGAACGCGATGACCGGCGAGCTGGTTCCCGGGGGAACCGTGGTGGGCAACAACGGCCTGATCGGCTCCGGCAACAGCGGCCTCCGCCGCGACGGCAACGGTATGTACTCTCCCGGCATGGGGCCTGGCGCACCGGCGTTGAAGAGCCCCAACCCCCATCTCGCGAAAGCTCAGGAGATCGCCGACCGCATCGCCCGCGCCCTGCGCGAGGCACGTGAGATCGATGACCGCTACAACTCCGCGCTGGGGAAACTGAAGGCCGCTCCGGGCCTCACGGTCGACACCAGGACCTGGGCCGACGTGGCCGCCGACGTCAACGCGGTGAGCGGCGCGGCGCAGAACTACCTCGCCGATCACCTGCCGTTCGACAAGTCGCCGGCCGACCGCAAGGAATGGTGGGACCACCTCAGCGAGGAACAGCGCGAGGAGTACCTCACGTCTTTCCCAGACGTCATCGGAAACCTCGACGGAATCCCTTCCGCCGTCCGCGACGAAGCGAACAGGGAGAATCTGACGCTCCTTATCGCGAAGCTGGACGGGCAGCCCGAGTCGAAAGACATGCTGGCGGGGCTGAAGGGGATACAGACGAAGCTCCAGGAAACCGTCGACCCTCCCATGTATCTGCTGGGCATCGGCGACCGGGGGAACGGCCGCGCCATTGTCAGCTACGGGGATCCTGACACGTCGAAGAACGTCGCCGCTTATGTCCCGGGGCTGGGCACCAAGCTTGACAAGGACTTTGCCAATGGCACCTTGGATCGGGCGCTTTACACGAAAATGGGCGCTGACCGGCACGACAGTGATTCAACTGCTTCCATAGTCTGGCTCGGGTACGACGCACCCCAGTCCATCGATGTCGCGTCCACCACCTCCGCAGAACACGGGGCCCCCGACTACAACAGCTTCATGGACGGAATCACCGCGACCAACGGCCAGAAGGACCTCCACCTCACAGCGATCGGGCACTCGTACGGGTCCCGCATGGTCGGGGAAGCGGCCATGCGGCCAGGGGGCATCCCCGGGGCGGATGACATCATCCTGCTCGGCAGCCCCGGCACCGGAGCCGACAATGCGTCCCAACTGAACGTCGGCGCCGATCATGTGTTCGTCGGATCCGCCCAGAATGACCCCGTCACCTGGCTGCCCTCGAAAGCGGGAGTACTCACCGGTCCGGTCCTCAGCACTCTGCTCATGCCCGAGCACGACCAGAACTGGTTCGGGACGGACCCTGCGAGCGAGGCTTTCGGCGGCAGGCGATTCAAGGTGGCTGACGGCCCACTTCCCATCGTGGCAGGCCAGGGACCAACACCCGCCCACTCCAACTACTTCAACCCCGCCATCGATCCAGCCTCGGCAGACAACATCGCTAGGATCGTAGCCGGTAAATCCGACTCCATCACGACTGAGGCACCTCGATGAAATTCCGACTGAAATTGGCTTGCAGTATCGTATTCACTCTCGCCGTTTCTGGCTGCACGGGAAACTCTGCCGATTCCGGAAAAGCTGGAGGAATTTCCAAGGTGAATATGCAGCAGGCTGCCGAGTCGGCCGACCAAATCGTTCAGAGGACGCTTTCATCGGTTGTCCCGCCCTTGCAGTGGACCCATCAGACTTCGACCGACACGCTCTGCCTCGATGCCACCTCGGACAGCCACGAACTTGGAGCGGTCACGCGGAGGGCCGTGGTCATGACGAAGGTCTCGGCTGAGCGAAGGGGCGGGCTGCTCGGGGTGGTGGAGCGGAACTGGAAGAAGAGCGGCTACAAGATCACCAGTGTCAACTCGGACAAGGAGTCTCCGGCGATCTTCGCAGAAACCCCTGACGGGTATCGCCTCGGTCTCATTGTCGGCAGCGCGGGCCAGTTCTTCCTCGAAGTGGCGACCCCGTGCGCAAAGAAATCCGACGTCGCCAGGCCCAAGACCAAGGCCGCCGGGCAGGACTACTACGAGCGGAAAGTACCTGGCCCCAACGTCGACGACGCTTTCTGGTCGGCCAAGGAACCTCTCCCCTCGACTTCGCCCACGTCACCGAGCGGCAACTCGTGAAGTAGCCGAAGGACGGGTGGAGAGGGGGACGTCGTTCGGGAACAACCCCGTGCTCGTGCGCCCCACGCCCTGCTTGAGGAGCCGGCGATCAGCGTGCTGTTCGGGAGCGCGAACTCCTGTGTCCTGCCCGCCCTGACGCGGTGAGTACGGCGTCGAGTTGCCGTCTCTGCTCACCGCTCAGGCAGGAGCGCGCAACGGGGTGGTCCAGGATGTCGCGGGCGGCGTAGGCGTCGAGGCTCGCCACATCGGCGACGGCTTGCGGTAAGAGGGCGTCGTGGCAGCTACCGAGCCGGCGCCCGCCACACACCTCGCACGCCGCGGTGCGGGAGTTCCTACAGGTCGGTTAGGCCAAGCACCTCACGCAGACGCCTCGCCACCACTTTCTCGTCCAGCGCCAGGAGCGGCGTGATGCCGAGCCTGTGGGCGGCCGCAAGGTTCTCTTCGCTGTCGTCGACGAACAGGCACCGCCCGGCCGGCACCCCGAGCTTGTCGAGCACCAGGCGGAAGACGGCGGGATCGGGCTTCCGTACTCCGTGCTCTGCGGAGAGCACGACTTCGTCGAAGGTGCCGTGCAAGTCGAACCCGGCGTAGGGGTCGTACGGCTCCCGCCCGAGGCTGTTGGACAACACCGCGGTCCTGATCCCGGCAGCCCGTGCTTGCCGGGCCACGTTGAGCACCTGGTGCGCAGGGAAGGCGTCGTGAAGGTACCGGGCCATCAGGTTGTCGGGCGCGACGCCCATCAGGGCAGCGAACCCTCTGTTCCAGTCGGGCTGCGTGATCTCGCCGAGTTCGAGCTGCCGGAACAGTTCCTGCCCTCGTGGGTCGGCCCAGGCGCGGAGAAACGTCCCTCGGGCGATCCTCTCCCGGTCCTCGAAGTAGGAGATCACCTCGACCATGTTGAAGGTCAGGACACCGAAGAAGTCGAAGATCAGGCCCGTGTACTTGGGCTCTGCTGTCGTCGCCATTCCCAAAGCGTACGGGCCGTCCTGCGGGCGCCGCCGCCCCAGCCCATCAGGGAGAAAGCTCTGTGCATCGCGCGTGACTTCCTCCCGCAAGGGGTTAAAGATCTCCCACGAGTGCTCGCGCGGGTGGCTCGCGACCAGATAGCACGCCTCGGGGTCGTCGCCGTCCGATACCGCCTCGCACGCGGGCGCGGAGACGAACTCCCCTGCCCCGTCAGCCCACCAGCGCCACCACAGATTTCCGGTTCCGTCGTCCCACTCCTTCACATACACGCAGTGCGCGCCGTCCATCTCGTGTTCCACGGCGAGTTCACAGCGCACGGGAACGGCGCACTGGGCGTACTCCTTGACGGGGACGGTTTCGCCGTGGGCCTCTGCTGCGGCGACGAGATCCGGCAGGGGCAGGACGGAAATCGATCCGCACGCCCGCACTGTCATCGTCATGGGGCGATCCTTTCTGTTGAAGGCGTTTACGACATCACCCCGGCGACGATCCATGCGATGGTCACGGCCCACATGACCGCCGCCATGACGACGACGATGGTGCACAGGGTCCTCACACGGGCTCCAGAGCATCCGGGGGCGCGTCCCATTCGATGCCACCGCCTTCGGGACGCACGTACGCGTACAGCTTGGATTCGCGGTACTCGGAATTGGGGTTCGTGTGCTCGCGCTCGATCAGGTCCATGAGGACGCCCGTGCGCTGTCCGTCCGTGACCAACTTCCCGATGTGCTCAGCGGTGACCATTGCTCGCCTCCTCCGCGCACTCGGTGCAGTCGGGGTAGGGGCAGGGGGCGAACGTCTGAGTGGGGAGTTCGATCTCGCCGGTTCGGGGGTTGAGGACGCCGCCGTACTCGGTCCGCCAGTCCGTCAGGGATGCCGCGTCAGTTTCTTCTTCCGTGCCGTCCATGAGCTGGACGAGCTGAGGCTTGCCGAGGGCGCTGGCGCGGGTGTTGGGCCAGTTCACCGGGTGGCCTCCTTGGCGGGCCTGCCGGGTCCCTTCGGGTAGTAGCAGAAGTAGTGCCGGTAGTCGGGGAGCGCTTGCCCGTTCGTGGTGTGGTCGGCGGCGAGGCGTACGACCCGCGCTCCCATGCCGATCAAGGACTTGCAGTCGGCGCAGGTGTGTCCCCGGGGCGCATAGGTCGAGTAGGCGACCGGGGTGGCCGGCACGGCTCGAACAACTCTTCTACGCCGCCCGCTCGGGCTTGTACTGTTGCCCATCGTCATCAACCTCCACGTGGTTGGTGGCCAGGCCCCCGGACGCTCGAACGTCGCGGGGGTTCCTTTCAGCAGGCCAGCAAACCGGTGGAGAGGGGAGGTCGGGCAGGGACGTAGCGCCCTAGTTTTGGGTCCTTAACTCACCACGCCAAGGAACTCGGCCAGTTTCCGCAGGCCAGGGGGTCGGTACGAGCCCGCCCAGAGGTCCGTGACGATGGCGACCGCGAGGGTGTGGTGTCGCATCCACCCTGGAGCGATCTTCCTGAGACTTTCAAGTGCCTTGACGGCGCCTTCTGGATTGTCCAGGTCCGTGTGCGCCCGTGCCACGTCCAGCAAGAGCCATGTGCGCCACGAGGGTGGAGTGTCAGAGCTGAGCCGCATGGACTTCGCCAACGAAAGCGCTTCTGCGGGCTTTTCGTGCTGCACCGCGAGGCGAACCCGTTCGATTCGGACGGATGAACGGCTGAATACGGAAACCATCTTTCCGTTGGAGGAGGTCGGAAAATCCTTGAGCCGTTTCGTCGCCTCCTCCGCCTTGGTCATCATGTCGTTCGCTGTTTCATAGTCCCCGGAACGGGCGAAGGAGGTGGCTGCGGACATGATGAGCCCTCCCCAGACCTTCAATCCGTCGGCACCCTTTTCGCTCTCTTTCTCGATGGAGTCAGCGGCGTGAATTGCTAGATTTCCTGCGTCATCCAGCCGGTTCTGTCGCTGGTAGTTCCATGCGACGCTGTTGCTGATCATCGAAGAAAGCAGGGGATCGGATGAGTCGGAGGCGGCGTTCATCGCGCGCTCAAGGGCGCTCAGAGCCAGATCCGTTTTCCCCAGCCTGATAGCGAGATGCCCGGCCAGTTGGAGCGACTTGCCGAGTGCCGCTTGTCCCTCTCCCCGCTCGTCCACGCTGCCTACGGAGGCGGCGAAGCGAGCGTCATTGATGATCCCGGGCAACACATCCATGAGAGCGCCGAATTGGGCGTTGTGATACAGCGTCCACCCCTCGGAAATCTCCCGACGGAGCAGCGGCAGAGAAAGGCGCTCGACGTCGGTCGGTTCAGGGAGAGGGGAAAACAGTGGAGGTGCGATGGCACGGCGGATCGCGACCAGTTGAGGCGGGTCGGCATCACCGGTGGAGGGAGCGCCCGGCGGGTCCCCGAGAAGGGCGGTCAACTCAACACCCAACCCGCGAGCCAGGTCGTGCAGGGTGGGGAGGCGCGCGCTGTGCTTCCGCTTCTGCTCAAGCCGTGCGATCACATCAAGGGACACCCCGGAGCTTTCCGACAGCTCCAGTTGCGTGAGGTCTGCGAGTCGGCGGAGACGCTTGAGGCGGTCTCCCAGGTGCTCAGCCATGCAATCAGGCTACGCCGACACGCAACGGACGCTCAGGTGCTTCGTGACCCCTCTCCGACAGCCCCGCGGTTGCCCCCGTTCAGAGGCGCGAACTCCTGTGTCCTGCCCGCTCCGACGGCTGGCCGCATCGGCGCACTCCTGGTCGAGAGCGCCGTTCGCTCATAACCGAACGGAAGATCACAGAACTCAACTTCCGGTCTGCAAAGGGTGAGTTGGGTGCTACGGTGCTGCGCACAACAACAAAAAGTGGCCCCACCAGGACTCGGAGTGTTGGAAGCACTCCGCTGATGGGGCCGTGACGACATCTCTGTCTTGGAAGGACTCTGTCGCCGTGCGCCACTCTATCGCGCGCGCCATTTCGGCGTGCCTGCACATCCTGCTCTCGTACCTCCTCCCCGCCACGGGCACCCGCCGCAAGCCCCTCGCCGCAGCGGCCCCCGTCCCGCCGGAGACGAGCCAGCCGTACGTCAGCCCCTGGACCCGTCCGTGGACCAGCCCCAGCAAGGAAGAAGCCGCCGCGATCTTCCGCCGCCAGGCAGAAGCGGACGCCACACGCGAACGCCTCCAGCAGGAACGCCGACGAGCAGCGGCCTACGCGACGCTGGGCATCGACTACCCCTACACCTACGACGGCGCCCCCTTCGGCCCCGCCGCGTTCACCGACGCGGGCCCCGGCCCGACCCATGGGCAACGGCTTTCCGCCTGATCAACGCGGCCGCCTGGAAGCACCGGGCACAGCTGGTGGCATCCCGGAGCACGACCGCTCCGGGATGCCACCAGGGGGCCGGACGCCGCGTGTGCGCCGCCTCCCGGAACAGCGCCCCGTCCCCCACCAACGTCAGCCCCGTTCCGAAGCCTCTGCCTCGTCCAGTACGCGTAGTGCGGTCTCGGCGGAGTGGGTGGTGGGGTTCCAGCGGAGGCGGAAGGTGGGGGCTGGGGGGCAGGGAGGGAGAAGGGGTGGTGGGGGCGGGGAGGGGTGCCACCACGGGGTGGGGGGTGGGAGGAGGTGGGGGTGGAGGAGGGGTGGGGTTTCGTTCGGGGGGATTCGGGTCGCTGTCGGGGATTTGGTGGTGGTGGGTTCGAGGAGGGCGATGCGGGTGAGGGGGGCGCCGGCTGAGGTGGGGGTGTGGAGGAGGCGGTGGAGTTCCGTCTGGGTGAGGAGGGCTTTGGAGGGCGGGGACGGGGCGGAGGGGGTGTCGCCCTCGCGCGGCAACTCGTCGCCGTGGCTCAGCAGCCCGCCGCCGTCGCGCAGCGGCCTCGCTCCGTCGCGCAGCAGCCTCTCGCCGTGGCCCAGCAGCCCATCGCCGTCGCACAGCGACCCGGCGCCGTGGCCCGGCAGCCTGCCGTCCTCGCGCAGTGGTTTCTCGGCGTGGCGTAGCAGTCGTGCTGTGTAGACGCGTTCGGCGTGGCCGGTGGCGTGGAGGGTGCCTGGGGCGAAGCGGGCGGCTACGGCGGCGCCGGCGATGTGCCAGTGGTTGTCGCCGGGGAGGAGGATGCTGCGGTCGCCCGCGATGAAGGCGCCGCCTCGGGCGGCGAGGGCCAGGGCGAGGGTGGTTTTGCCGGTGCCGGAGGCGCCTGCGAAGAGGGTGGCGTGGGGGGCGGTGGCGGCGGATGCGTGGATGGTTGTGCCGCCCAGCTCGGTGAGGGTCACGTTGAGGAGTTCGGCGGCCAGGGTCTCGGCGGGGCGGAAGCGGTTGGGGCCACGGTCGTCGCGCAGGACCAGCCAGTCGTTGCCGCCCCTGTGGACGTACGCGTAGGCGCCGTCCGCCGGGACCCATGCCGGGTAGCCCTCGATGGTCGTGCGGTGGTGGAGGACGTCGCGGATTCGGACGACGGGACCGTCCGCCGTCTGCCCCGTTCGCCCTGCCCGCCCCGTCCACCACTCGGCGGCCGTTCCCGTCCGCACCTCGATCCTGAACGTGCGCAGGGGTTCGGCGTACGGCAGGTGGTCCTCGGTGACCGACAAGTGCTCGGTGAACCAGCGGTGTTCGGCCGGGTCACCGCTCGTCAGCTCCCATCCGACCGGGCCCCAGGCCAGCCGGGTCCGGTTCGCCGCCGGGACGGAAGCGCCGGGGCGGGGCACGGGGCCGGTGGGTCGGGGGACGGGACCGCCGGGACGAGGCGCGGGACCGTCAGGTCGGGACACGGGACCGCCGGGCCGGGACACAGGACCGGTGGGTCGGAGCACGGGACCGCCGGGGCGAGGCGCGGGACCGTCAGGGCGGGGCACGGGCTGAAGCTCCACGGCATCGGCTCTTCGAGGCGGGCGCCGGGGCGGGCGCGGGGCGAGTACAGGACGAGTGCGGGGTGAGCGGGACGAGTGTGGGTGAGTACAGGGCGAGTGCGGGTGAGTACGGGACGGGCGGACGCGGGTCAACTCCCGGCGTGGCCCAACCCGCCGATCCGACAGAACCGCCCGACCCACGATGCCCGCACCCCCCGCCCACTACAGCCACCGGTTCCGCACCACGAAACGCCACCGCCACCCCCGCCCTCGACCACTCCAACCGCACCCACCCCGATCCCGGCCGCCCCGACCGCACTCACCCCAACCCCGGCCGCCCCGACCACCCCGGTCCCGGCCACTCCGGCCCCAACCACACCCACTCCGCTCACACCGAACCCGGTCACCCCAACCCCGGTTGCCCCCACCCCAACCATCCCGACGGCACCCGCCCCGGCTCCGGCCGCCCTGACCCCGGGGGCTCCGGCCCTGGCCGGAAATGCACAATCTCCCACCACCCCGGCCCCCCTCACACCGTCCGCCAAGCCCAGCCCCACCGCCCCACATGCCACCACCTCCACCTCCACCAACACCCCCGCCTCTGCCGACACTCCGCCCCCTCCCACTGCCGCCACCGCCACCGCCACCACTCCATCCCCACTCCCCCACCTCCGCTACCACCCCGCCCCCCACCCCCGTTCCACCCGAAGAAACCCCCCCTTACCCCACCCCCCACCACCCCCCAGGATGTCCCCCCATGACACCAACCGCCCCGCACCCCCCGGCCCGACCGGACACCCCCCGCGAAGGCGACCCACCGCTCCCCGGCGTCCGCATGGACACCCACATCCCCACCCCCCTCTGGGACGAACTCACCGCCGAGGCGGGTGACAGCGTGCTGCCGAGCCAGACCTCGGGCTGGCGGGACGCGGTGTGTGCGAACGGTTGGCAGGACGCGTCACGCGTGTACACGTGGCCGGACGGCACGAGGCTGCTCGTGCCGTTGGTGTGCTCGGCGGAGACGGGGACGTACGCGTCGTGGCCGGAGGGCTGGGGGGTGGGCGGGGTAGTGGGACGCCCGGGGGCGTTGACACCCGAGCGCGCGCGGACGGTCGTGGAGGACCTGGCCGCACTCCCCGCGAGGGAGGTGTACCTGCGCCCGGACACGGCGTCGACGGCGCTGTGGGAGCCGTTGATGCCGAAGGGCACCACCAGAAACCCCCGCATGACCCAGGTCCTCGACCTGACCGGCGGCTTCGAGAAGGTCTGGCGGGACAGCTTCACGAAGCGGGCGAGAGGCGCGGTACGGAGGGCGGAACGCTCGGGGTTGGACGTGGAACGGGACGGCACGGGCCGCCTCGTCCCGGAGTTCCAGCGCCTGTTCGAGCTGTCCGCGACGCGCTGGGCGAGGCAGGCGGACACCACCCCCAACGGCACCCCCGGCAACACCCTTGACGGCACCCCCGACGACGTCTTGCGCAGAGTGCGCGAGAAGAACCCGCCCACCAAGTTCGCGGCGGTCGCCCGCCACCTGGGCAACGCCTGCCAGATATGGCTGGCATCACGCGAGAACACCCCGATCGCCGCCCTGATGGCCCTGCACCACGGCCCCCAGACCGTGTACTGGGCCGCAGCGATGGACAAGGAGGCCGCCGGCCAGAGCCAGGCCCCCACGTACCTCGTCCACCTGATGATCGAGGACGCCTGCGCGCGCGGCGCCCGGACCCTGCACATGGGCGACACCTACCCCGGCACCTCGGTGACGAGGTTCAAGGCGGCCTTCGGGCCCGCGGAACACCACACGGCCGGCTTCCGGATCCCCGGCTCCGGCGCGACGCGAGAGGAAGGCACGACATGACCGACCGCCCGAAGAAGGACCGCCACTGGAGGACCCACTACCGGCTGGGCGACCTCACGGTGTGGGGCACGTCCCTGGACAGCGCGGAGCGCCGCCTGCACGCGCCGCACACCGAGCCCGCGGACCTCGGCCTCTACCTCGACGAACGCTGGCGCGACGAGGCCGACGCCCGACGCCCGCACTTCGTCTTCTGGCCCACGCTGGAGGCCCCCGTCGAGTCGGCGCTCCTCCTCACCCACGTCCGGGACCTCGCCGCCGAGCTCCGCGACGGCGCGACCCTCGAAGTCGCCTGCTTCGGCGGCCACGGCCGCACCGGCGCCGCGCTCGCCTGCCTCGACATGGCGGTCACCGGCGTGAACGCGCGCACGGCCGTGGACCGGGTCCGCCACGAGTACTGCCCCCACGCGGTGGGCTCCCCGGAACTGGAACGGTTCGTCCTGAGCGCGGAGAAGACACTGGTGCCGGGTGGCACGCGGACGACGGCTTGAGCATCGACGACGGCAACGGCGTGGGCGCCGGCGGGATGCAACCCGTCGGCGCCCACTCACACGTCCCCCGGCATCAGCCCAGACGCGTCAACCACTCATGAACCGCCTGCGCGGTGCTCTCCGCATGTTCCTCCAGCAGCGTGAAGTGGTTACCGGGAACCTCCAGCCGGGTGTGGTCCAGCGGCCAGTTCGGACCCCACTGCTGACGGGACGAGTCGCCCAGGACCTCCGCCAGGGCCTCCGGCGAGGCCGGCGCGACGAACAGCGTCGGCGTCGACACCGGACGCGGCTCCCAGCCTTCGAAGACCTCCGCGTACCTCGCCATCGCCGTGAGCTGTTCGTCGTCGGCGGGGAGTTGGGGGTAGCGGTCGGCGAGCCAGCGGGTGATCGTGATCATGCCGTCGCCCAGCGCGTCGCCGGGCCGCGCGGGGGTGTCCAGCAGGACGAGGGCGGCGGCGGGTGTGCCGTCGGCCTCCAGGCGCCGCGCGATCTCGTGGGCCGGCCAGCCGCCGGACGAGTAGGCGACGAGGGCGAAGCGGCGGTCGGCGAAGCGGTGGCGCAACGCGGTGACCTGGCGGTCGATCGCCGCGTCGAGGGACTGCGGGAGGGGGGTGCCGGTCGCGTATCCCGGCATGCCGGTCGCCCAGACCGAGCGCCGGCCGCGCAGGGCCATCGCCAGGCGCAGGTACTGGTGCGCGCCGGTGGGGGCGATCAGGGACGGCAGGCAGACGAGGCCCACCTCGTCCGTGCCCTCCGCCAGGTACAGCGTCTCCGGGTCCGGGCTGTCCGCGCCCGTCCCGAACGCCGGGCGCAGGCGCGCGGCGCTCTTCAGGAGGGCGGCGCCGACCGCCGACGGCGCGGAGCGGACGGCCGCGTGGAACAAGGTTCCCAGGACCGGTTCCGTCACGTCCACCGCGCCCTCGTCCCTCGTCGGCTCCGGGTGCAGGGCGGCCACCAGCGCGCGTACCTCGTCGGCGCGGTGCGCCATCAGATACGCGGTGAGCTTGCCGACCGAGTCCTCCTCGAACAGCACGGTCGACGACAACTCGCCCAGGTCCTGGCGGAGTTCGTTGGTGAACTGGAGGACCAGGATGGAGTCCATGCCGTACTCGATGAACGAGGTGTCAGGGGTGATCTTGTCGGCCGGGACTCGGAGGGTTTCGGCGGCCTTGTCGGTGAGGTAGGCGGTGAGGACGGATTGAGCATGTCCGGCCAGGGCCGGAGCCCCCGGGGTCTGGGCGGCCGGAGCCGGGGCGGGTGCGGTCGGGATGGTCAGGGTCGGGGCTACCGGGGTTACGGCAACCGGGTTCGGCGTGAACGGAGTTGATGCGGCCGGGACCGGGGTCGTCGCGGCGGCCGGGGTCTGGGCAACCAAGGCCGGGGTCGCGGGAGCCTGCGTGGTCCGCTGGGTTCCTCCCGTGGCCGGGCTCACCCTCTGCCTCCCGATCCCGTCGCCCTCGGCCGCGATGATCTGCTGGCCCAGGTCCGCCGCCGACGGCAGCAGTGACACCACCGACGTGAACCCCTCCCCGTGCAGGACCTCGCGCCACGCCTCCGGCGAGAGCGCCGGGGAGCCGGGGACGCGGAGGGGGACGTCCTCGGAGAGCCACCAGCCTTCGAGGAGGCCGAACGTGAGGTGGCTGAAGACGTCGAAGGCGGTGAGTTCGTTGAGGAGGAGCCAGCCCCGGTCCCGCATGGCGGCCTTCGCGTTGCGCAGCGTGTTGCGCATGTCGCGGGTCGCGTGGAGGACGTTCGCCGCGATGACGAGGTCGTAGCTGCCGGCCTCGATGCCCTGCCCGGCGAGGGGCTGTTCGACGTCGAGGCGGCGGCAGTCGAGGTAGGGGGCGTCGGGGGTGTAGTTGGCCTGGGCGCGGTTGAGGAACGCCTTGGAGAGGTCGGTGTACGTGTACCGGTCGATGTTGTCGGCGTAGGGGCGCAGCGCGGCGAACATGCCGACGCTCGTGCCGCCCGTGCCGGCGCCGATCTCCAGGATGCGGAGCTTGGCGTCCGGGTTCTGGCGCAGCAGGTCGGCGACGATGCCGGCGGCCGCCGCCGACATCGTCCGGTTGAACGTGTCGGCGACCCTGTTGTTGCGGTAGCAGCCCTCGACGAGTTCGACGGAGCCGCGCGGGAACATGATGTCGGTCGCGGGGACGCGGCCGGTGAGGATCGCGGGCAGGGACTTCAACGTCGCGTCGACGAGGGCGAGTTCGGCCGCCTTGTCGGGGTCGGCAGACCAGCGCGCGCACTCCTGCGCCCACTGCCGTTCCAGGACGTCGAGCGGCGGCGCCGAGGCCGGCATGACCCGCAGGGAGTGGGCCAGCCAGGCGGTGTACCGCTCGTGGATGCCGCCGCGTGCGCGCAGGGCGGTGAGGTCGGCGGGCGTCGGTTCGCCCACGCCTCCGTGCGCGAGCCCGCCGGTGCCGCCCGGCATCGACTCCCCGGCCCGGACGACGCCCAGCGTTTCGAGGTGGGCCCGGATCAACTGCGCGAGCAGCGGGTCGCGTTCGTCTCGGCGCCACGCGGCGACGCCGCGCAGCAGGTCCTCGTCCGCCTGCCCGGTGTGGGCGGCGACCGTCTCCGGCGCGACGCCGGACGTGGCCCGCGCGTACACCGTCGTCCGCAGCGTGGGGTCGATGGGCTCGATGGCCCGGGGGTCGGTCAGCTTGACGTAGCCGACCTGGGGCTGGGGGCCGGACAGGAGGGTGCCGAGGGCGGCCATGCCCTCCGGGGGCTCGATGGACTTGAGGCCCCAGCGGGCCATGCTCTGCTCGTGGAACGCGGAGGCGACGCTGCCGATGGAGCCCCACCAGCCCCAGTTCATGACGCGGACGGGGCAGGCGAGTTCACGGCCCAGCAGGTGGGCGTAGGCGTCGGCGAAGGCGCAGCCGGACGCGTAGTTGGACTGCCCGGCGGCCGTCACGAAGGACTGGAGCGAGGAGAAGAAGAGGACGAAGTCGAGGGGTTCGCGGCCGAAGACCTGGGCCATCGCGACGCTGGTGTCGACCTTCGCCGAAAGCGCCGCACGGAAGTCGCCCTCCGCCATGTTGGCCAGCCCCCGGTCACGCAGCACGAGCGCCGAGTGGACGACGCCGTCGACGCGCCCGTACCGGCCCTTGACCTCCTCGTACGCGGCGCGCAGCGCGGCCGGGTCGGTGGCGTCGGCGGCGAGGTAGCGGACCTCGCCGCGCCCGCGCGCCGCGTGCAGGCGTGCCTCGATGCCGGCGTCCTGGGCACGGCGTCCGAGCCAGACGACGCGGGCGCCGTGCCGCTCGGTGACGTGCCGGGTCCACGCCTCCCCGAGCCCGCCCGCGCCGCCGATGACGACGTACACGCCGCCCTCGCGGTAGGGCACGGTCTCCAGGCGGGCGGAGGCCGCCGGGACGAGGCGGCGGCGCAGCCACTGGCCCGCGCGCCGGGCCCAGGTGCCGCCCGGGGTGCGGGTGGGCAGTCCGGCGAGCCCACCGGCCTCGTCGAGGTCGACGCGGCGGACGGTCCAGTGCCCGTACTCGTTCTCCAGCGAGCCGAACAGGCCATGCAGGGCGGCGTGCGCGGGCCGGGTCGCCTCACCGGCGTGGGTGGCGAGGGCGCCGCGCGTGACCAGGGTGACGCCGAGCGGGCGGGCGTCGGCGCCGGTGTTCAGCAGCGCCTTGACCATGCGGAACGCGGCGATGACGCCGTCCTCCTGCGCGGCGACGAAACCGGCCGCGTCCGTCGCGTGGGGCGCGGTGTCCGGGGCCAGCCACAGGAGGTGGTCGATGCCGCCCGTCGCCGTCAGCGCGGCGGTGACCTCCTCGACCGGCGCGCCCGGTGCGAGGCGCCAGGCTCGGGCCTGCGGGAAGGTGCGCAGGACGTCGGCGAACCGCTCGTCCGAGGCGCCCACGACGAGCACCCGCCCCTGGGCGGACGCGGGGCCCCACTCCTCGGCCGACACCGGCTCCCACGCCGGGCTGAACAGCGCGGGCGCGGAGTCGGGGACGGCGCGCGAGGTGTAGCCGGTCAGCCGGACGCGGACCGCGCCCGCCTCGTCGACGAGGTCGATGTCGAGCCGGCTCGGGTCCACCACGCGGACCACCGACCACATCACCCCCTCGCAGGGGCCGAACAGGTCCAGCGTCTCCAGCGCGAACGGCACCCTGACCTCGTCCGCGTCGCCGTCGAGCGCGAGCGCGGCGGACGCCTGGATCGCCGAGTCGGTCAGCGCCGGGTGCAGCACGTACGGGTGCTCTCCGGGCGCGGCCAACCGGACGACGACCGTGCCCTCGCCGACGTACGCCTCGTCGATCGCCCGCAGCGACGGGCCGTGGCTGATGCCGGCCGCGACCAGCGACTCCGTGATCCGGGTGCCGGGCACGCGGGTGGGGCAGGCGGCGCGCAGGGCGGACAGGTCGAGGGGCGCGGGGGCGGGGGCCGCGGGCGGCTGGACCCTGGCCTCGCTGTACGGGGGCTCGCCGGGTGCGCCGATCGTGACGGTGACGCCCTCGGCGTCCGGACGCACCGTCACCGTCGCGTCCAGCGGGCCGTCCACGGCCAGCGGGCGCACCCAGGTGACGTTCCGCATCCGCAGCCCGGACGCCGGGTCCGTCCCCAGCACGCGGACGGCGGCCTCGCGGGCGAGTTCCAGGTGCACGACACCGGGGAGGACCCGGCCGCCGCGCACGAGGTGGTCGTGCAGGAGGCGTTCGTCACCGGTGAGGCGGACGGTGCCTCGGAGGGTGCCGGGGGTGGCGGGGTCGGGGGTGAGGTCGGTGAGGAAGGGGTGGGCGGAGGAGACAGGAGTGAGGACGGGGGCTGCGGGGGCCTGCGTCGATACGGCCGACGGTGTCGATGCGACCGGCGGTGTCCCTGTCGCCCAGTGGCTCTCGCGGGCGAACGGGTACGTCGGCAGCGGGACCCGGCGCGAGCCGCCGGGGAGGACGCGCGTGAAGTCCAACTCGGCGCCCCGGACGTACAGTTCCGCGAGCGCGCCGAGGTCCGCCGGGAGCGTGGCCGGCGTCGCGGACGGCTTCGCCTCGCCCGTCAGGGCGCGCGGCCCGCCGAGCCCCTGCTCCAGGACCCGGAGCAGGTCATCCCGGTCGCGGACGACGCAGGCGTACCGGTGCGTGAAGTGCGCGCGGCCGACCGCGAGGGTCCAGGCGACGTCCCCGGCGTCCAGCTCGGTCCGGGCGCGGCAGTGCGCGGCCAGGCGGGCGACCTGCTCGGCCAGTTGCTCGCGCGAGCGCGCCGACAGGACGACCAGGTGGGCCGTTGCGGTACTGCGGGTCGCGGGGCGGGCCGGGGGTTCCTCCAGGACGACGTGCGCGTTCGTGCCGCTCGCGCCGAAGGAGCTGACGACGCCCCGGCGCGGGCCGTGCGCGGGGGCGGGCCACGGCTCGGTGCGGGTGTTCACGTAGAAGGGGCTGCCGTCGAGGCGGACGGCCTCGTTGTTCCGCTCGAAGTGCAGGGAGGCCGGGATGCGCTCGTTGCGCATCGCGAGGAGCACCCGGAAGATGCCGGCGACGCCCGCCGCGTACTGCGTGTGCCCGAGGTTCGTCTTGATCGAACCCAGCGCGCAGTAGCCCTCCTTGTCGGTGTCCTTCCTGAACGCGCGGGTCAGCGCCTGGAACTCGATCGGGTCGCCCAGCTTCGTGCCGGTGCCGTGCGCCTCGACGAGCTGGATCGTCTCGACGTCCACGCCGAACCTGTCGTACACCTCGCTCAGCAGGCGCTCCTGCGAGACCGAGCTGGGGGCGGTGATGCCGTTCGTCGCGCCGTCGTGGTTCGTGCCGGACGCGCGGATCACGCCGTGCACGTGGTCGCCGTCCGCGAGGGCGTCGTCGAGCCGCTTCAGGACGAGGACGCCGACGCCCTCGCCGGGGACGAAGCCGTCCGCGCGGTGGTCGAAGGCGCGGCAACTCCCTGTCGGCGACAGCATGTTGGCGCGGCCCGCCAGCTCGAACAGGCGCGGGGTGGACTGCACGTAGACGCCGCCCGCCAGGGCCATGTCCGTCTCGCCGGACCACAGGTCCTTGCAGGCCAGGTCCAAGGCGACGAGGGAACTTGAGCAGGACGTGTCGACCGCGATCGCCGGGCCCTTCAGGTCCAGGAAGTACGCGATCCTCCCCGGCACGATCGACCCGAGGTTCCCCCAGAACGCCTGCGCCGGCGCGTCCTCCCCGACGAGGTTCCGGTAATCCCCCTCCCAGCAGCCGACATACACCCCACAATCCCGCTCATTCACTGCCGTCCCGGCATACCCCGCGTCCTCCAACGCCTTCCACGACTCCTCCAGCAGCAGCCGCTGCTGAGGATCCATCACCGCGGCTTCCACCCCGGAGATGTTGAAGAACAACGGGTCGAACTGATCGATCCGCTCCAGGAACCCACCCCTGTTGCAACGGGGGTTCCCCGCCTCGTCCACAGCGGGCAGTGGCCACCGGCTCGCCTCGCTAGTGAGGTCGCGCCCCTCGGCCAGGTGCTGCCACAGCTCATCAAGGGAATCGGACCCCGCGAAACGGCCGCTCATACCGACGATGGCGATGGGGGGCCGGGGGTTGGCGGGGGCCGCCGGGTGAGCGGGGGCGGGGGCGGGGGCGGCGACGAACGCGCTGGCCGCCGGAGCAGCCGGAGCCGGGAACGCGTGAGCGGGCTCAGGTGTGGCGGCGAGCCCTCCGACCGCCGGGGCCGGGAACGTCGGGGCGGCCGGGGCCGGTTCCGGTGTTGCCGCGAAGGTGATGGCCGCCCGGTGGTCGTCCAGGAGGTGGGTGATCAGACGGTCCGCCGAACTGTGGTCGTAGATGACGCTCGTCGTCAGGTCGAGGCCCAGCGTCTCGTTCAGCTCGTGCACGAAGCGCACCCCGAGGATGGAGTCGAGCCCGTACTCGGCGAAGGCCCGCCGACTGTCGATCTCCCGCTCGTCCATGGCGAGGGCGATCGCGAGCTTGGCGTGCACGGTGTCGCGGACGCGGTCTTCGAGCGGGGGGACGGACTCGGCGGAGCCGGGAGCGGGGTGGGTGGGAGCGGCATAGGCGGCTGGCGCCGTGCTGGCCTCGGGAGTCCCGTACCCGGCCCCTGTCCCGGCGATCGCCGAAGCGGCGGGCACCGCAGCGGGCTCGGGAGCCCGGTACCCGGCAGCCACCCGCCCGACCTCGGAGGCGGCGTACGCCCCGGCGGCGCCGGAAGCCTCGTACCCGGCGCTCGCCGAAGCGGCGGAGACCACAGCGGGCTCGGGAGCCCGGTACCCGGTACCCAACCCGCCGGCCTCAGGGGCGGCGTGGGCGGCGGGCGCCGCGCCGGTCCCGGGAGCCCCGTGCCCGGCGGAGGCGATGCCGGTCCAGGTCGCCCCGTGCCCGGCGCTCACCGAAGCGGCGGGCACCGCAGCGGGCTCGGGAGCCCGGTACCCGGCAGCCACCCGCCCGACCTCGGAGGCGGCGGGCGCCGCGCCGATTCCGGGAGCCTCGTGCCCGGCGGAGGCGATGCCGGTCCAGGTCGCCCCGTGCCCGGCGCTCACCCCGGCGGCGCCGGAAGCGGCGTAGGCAGCGGGCGCCGCGCCGGTCCCGGGAGCCCCGTGCCCGGTGGAGGCGATGCCGGTCCAGGTCGCCCCGTGCCCAGCGCTCACCCCGGCGGCGCCGGAAGCGGCGTAGGCAGCGGGCGCCGCGCCGGTCCCGGGAGCCCCGTGCCCGGTGGAGGCGATGCCGGTTCCGGGAGTCTCGTGCCCGGCGCTCACCCCGGCGGCGCCGGGAGCGGCGTAGGTGGCGGGCGTCGTGCCGGTTTCGGGAGTCTCGTATCCGGCGGACGTTCCGGCGGGTGTCGAGGTGGCGGCGTACGCCGTATTCGGCCTCGTGCGCGCGCTCGGTGTCTCGTACGTGGGGCTCGTTCCAGCGGTCTCCGGTGCTGTGTAGCCCGCGCCCGCGCCGTCCGCCACGGCCTCCAGGTCGCCTGCCCAGTAGCGGTCGCGGGCGAAGGGGTAGGTCGGGAGGGAGATGCGGCGGGGGGTGGTGGGGGCGTGGAGGGCGGGCCAGTTCAAGGGGACGCCCTCGGTCCAGAGCGCGGCTAGTTTCGTCAGCTTGCGGGATTGCGTCCAGCGGGTGATGAGGAGGTCGCGGAGGTCGTCGTCCTCCGTCAGTTCCGCGACTGTGCCGGTGGGGTGGCCGGCGGTGCCTCGGAAGACGCCGGGGGCGGTGGGGTCGCCCGCGACATAAGACCGTAGGGAGTCGTGGAGGGCCCGTACCGATCCAGTGACCACGGCCAGGCGTTCGTCGAGGGCGACGCGCCCGGTCTGGAGCGTGAACGCGAGGTCCGCGAGGTCGGCCGCCGCGCCGGGACCGGCGAGGTGGTCCGCCAAGTGCTCGGCGTGGGCGCGGAGTTGGTCGGACGTACGGGCGGACAGGACGACGAGCTGTTCGGCTCCTGCGTGCGCCGGCGCCCGGCCGGAGGCGGACTGGGACACGTGTTCCTCCAAGATGACGTGGGCGTTCGAGCCGCCCGCACCGAACGACGAGACCGAGGCCAGCCTCGGCCGGTCGCCGGGCCAGTCGGCGAGTTCGCGTTGGACGAAGAACGGGCTGCGTTCGAGGTCGAGGTTGGGATTGAGTTCGTCGGCGTGCAGGCTGGGCGCGAACTGCCGGTGCCGCAGTTGCAGCACGGCCTTGGTCAGCCCGGCGACACCGGCCGCCGCTTCGAGGTGTCCGATGGACGACTTCACGGACCCGAGCGCGCAGAACTGCCGCTCGTCCGTGTCCTGTTGGAACGCGAGGGTCAGCCCGGTCACCTCGATGGGGTCACCGAGTTCCGTACCGGTGCCGTGCGCCTCGACGTACCCGATGTCGCGGGCGGAGACGCCGGCCCGCTTCAGCGCGTCCCGGATCAGCTCGGCCTGCGCGACCGGGTTGGGCACGGTGTAACCGTGGGTGCGGCCACCGTGGTTGACGCTCGTGCCCCGGATCACCGCGAGCACCTGGTCGCCGTCGGCCTCGGCCCGCGAGAGCGGCTTGAGCAGCACCGCGCCGACGCCCTCACCGGGTACGAAGCCGTCGCCGCCCTTGCCGAAGCTGCGCAGCTTCCCCTCCGCCGAGAGCATGTTGGAGCGGCACAGCTCCACGTAGTCCAGCGGGTGCAGGTACAGGTTGACGCCACCGGCGATGGCCGCCTCGCACGTGCCCTGGTACAGGTGCTCGCACGCCTCGTGGATCGCCGTGAGCGACGCCGAGCACATCGTGTCGATGGTCATGCTCGGGCCCCGCAGATCGAGGAGGTGCGAGGTCCGCGCGCTGAGCGAGGCGAACGACAGCGCCGGGACGACCGTCTCCCCGGACGGCAGCCGCCGCGTCCCGTACCGGGCGTGGCCCGACTTGGTGACACCGGCGAAGACGCCGACCCGGTGGCCGTGCCGGGCGCCCAGCTCCTCCGGCGTGTAGCCGGCGTCCTCCAGGACCTCCCACGCGGCCTGGAGGAACAGGCGTTCCTGCGGGTCCATCGCGTAGGCGTCGCGGGGTGCGATCCGGAAGAACAGCGGGTCGAACCCGGCGAAGTCGTCCAGGAAACCGCCCCACTTGCTGTAGCTGCGGCCGTTGGCGATGGCCGTCTTGCGGGCGGGCTCGTAGAAGCCGTCCAGGGGCCAGCGGTCGGCGGGGACTTCACGGATGGCGTCCCGCCCGGCCTTGAGGTTCGCCCAGAACCGGGTGAGGTCCGGGGCACCGGGGTAGCGGCCGGTCATCCCGATGACGGCGATGGGCTCGCGGGTGGCGGGGGCGGCGGAGGGCCGGGGGGCGGAAGTCTGCGGCACGGGTTCCGCCACACGGAGTTCCGTCACACGGGGTTCCGCCGCCGGAGTGGCCGACTCCCCCTTCGGCGCCAGGTGTTCCGCCAACGCCCGCAGCGTCGGGAACTCGTAGAACACCGTCTTCGAGACCTCGCCGTACACCAGCGCCAGTTCCCTGTTGAGCTGCACGATCATGATGGAGTCCAACCCCATCTCGTGCAGCGGGGCGTCCGCGTCCACAGCTGTGGACGGAACCTTGGTGACCTCCGCGAAGATCTCGACGAGCCGACGGAGGGCGTCACCGACGGGGACAGGGGCAACGGCGGCCGGAGCAGCCGGGGCAACCGCAGCCGCCGCCGGCACCCGGCTCACCCCGCCCACCGGAACCCGGTTCACATCCCCGTGATGGATCCAGACGTGCCCCTCCTCCCCCAGCCCCCAGGCCCGCACCAGCGCCTCGACCCCGGCGGCGTTCTCCATCGGCGCCAGCCCCCGGCCCGTCCAGAGCCGGGCGCGCACGGCCTCGTCGACCCGCATCCCGGCGTCCCGCCACAGCGGCCAGCCGAGCGACAGGGTCCGCCCGGACCGCTCGCCGGCGGCGACGCGCGCGTTGCGCAGTCCGGCGAAGGCGTCCAGGAAGGCGTTGGCGGTGGCGTAGTCGGCCTGGCCGGGGTTGCCGGTGATGGCGGAGCCGGAGGAGCACAGGAGGAGGAAGTCGAGCGGGGCGTCGCCCACGGCCCGGTCGAGGTGGACGACCGCGTCGGCCTTCGGCGCGAGGACGTCCCGCCACTCCTCCTCCGTCTTGTGGACGAGCGCCGCGTCGCGGACGACCCCGGCGCAGTGGACGATGCCGTGCACCGGCCCGGTCTCGCGGAGGAGGTGGCGCACCTCCTCCCACCGGGAGACGTCGGCCCGCGCGTACCGGGCGACGGCGCCGGCGTCCCGCAGCTCACCGAGGAGCGCGTCGACGCGGGCGTCACGCGGTGACCGTCCGGTGAGGACGAGGGTGGGCCGCTCGACGTCCCGCGCGATGGCACGGGCGACGACGGCACCGACGCCCCCGGCGCCTCCTGTGATCAGGTAGACGCCGCCGTCCCGCCACGGCACCCGCGCGGAGCCCGTGCCGGTGACGTCCCGCCAGGCGAGCACGGAGCGTTCGCCGCCCCGGTGGAGGACGACGTCGTCCTCGGCGGGGGCGTTGTGCGCGACGAGACCGGCGACGGTCCGGCCGTCGAACTCCCCGTCCAGGCAGATGAGTTGCGTGGTGAGCGAGGGGTCCTCGGCGGCGGCGGTGCGCAGCAGTCCGGAGAGCGCGAGGTGGACGGTGTCGGCGCCGGAGACAGGCGCCACGACCTGGACGAGCGTGCGGCCGGGCGTCACCTCGGCGACGACGTCCCGCAGGGCCGCGAACACCTGCCGTGAGACGTCACCGAACCGGCTGCCGAGCCGCTGCTTGAGGCTCACGACGGTGACGCAGTGCACCCCCGGCTCGATGAACTCCCGTGCCGAGGCGGCGAGTTCACCGCACAGGAGCACGACCCGCCGGGACGGCATCTCACCGGACCCGGTGACGGCCTTGGGCTCCCAGCGCGGCACGAGCAGCGCGGTCCCGATCTCAGCCCCGGCGGCATCACACGCCGCCGCCCCCGGGATCCAGTACCGGTCCCGCGCGAACGGGTACACCGGCAGATGGGCCCGCCGAGGCGTCGAACTCCCGTACAGCGCACGCCAGTCGACCGCGTCCCCCGCGATCCAGCGGGCGAGCAGCCGGGCGGGGTCGCCGTCCGTCACGAGGGTGTCGCCGGCGGGGCGGGTGACCGTGCCGAGGAGCCCGGTGTGGGGGCCGTCCTCCGCGAACGCCCGGAGTTCGGCGGCGAGTTCGCGCCGCGAGCCGACCACCCAGCCGACGCGTTCGCGCAGCGCCTCACGCCCGGCCTGGAGGGTCCAGGCGAGGGAGGACAGCGGAACGTCGGCGCGCTCCAGGTGGGCCAGCAAGTCGCGGGCCACCTGGCGCAGTTGGTCAGGGGTGCGGGCCGACAGCGGGACGGCGACCGGGGTGGACCCGGCGGCCGGAGCCGCGCCGGGCACGTACTCCTCGACCACCACGTGGCAGTTCACCCCGCCGAACCCGAAGCTGCTGACGCCCGCCCGCCGGGGCGAACTCCCGCGCCGCCAGGGCTCGTTCTCGCGCACGACCCGGAAGGGTCCCTTGTCGAGTTCGAGGTAGGGGTTGAGGTCGCCGGAGTGGAGGGAGGCCGGGATGGTGTCGTGCTTCATGGCGAGCAGCACCTTCAGCAGGCTCGCCACCCCGGCCGCCGCCTCCAGGTGGCCGATGTTCGTCTTCACCGAGCCCAGCGCGATGTCCGCGTCCGGTCCCGCGCCCAGCCTGCGGTAGGCGGTGCGCAGCGCGCGCACCTCGACGGGGTCGCCGAGGACCGTGCCGGTGCCGTGGGTCTCGATGTAGCCGACGGTGTGCGGGTCGATGCCGCGCATCGCGGCGGCGACGAGGTCGGCCTGGGCGTCCGCGTTGGGCGCCGTCAGGGAGTTGGCGCGCCCGCCGTGGTTCTCCGCGCTGCCGACGAGGACGCCGAGGATGGCGTCGCCGTCGCGCTCGGCGGCGTCGAGCGGCTTCAGGACGAGGGCGCCGACGCCCTCGCCGCGCACGTACCCGTCCGCGTCCCGCCCGAAGGTGCGGCACCGGCCGGTCGGGCTGAGCATGCCGGCCCGGTTCGCGCTGACGAACGTGTCCACGCTGAGCAGCAGGTTGACGCCGCCCGCGATCGCGAGTTCGCACGCGCCGGAGCGGATCGCCTCCATCGCCCGGTGCACGGCGACCAGCGAGCTGGAGCAGGCCGTGTCGATGGGCTCGCTCGGGCCCCGGATGTCGAGGACGTACGAGATCCGGTTGACGAGGATGGAGTGCGCGTTGCCGGTGGAGGTGAACGCGTCCGGCTCGACCCCGTACGTCGTCAGCAGCGTCGCGTAGTCCGTGCCGGAGACACCGAGGTAGAGGCCGGTGTCGCGCGGCAGGGCCCCGGGCGCGTACCCGCTGTCCTCGACGGCGTGCCACACCGTCTGGAGAGCCAGCCGGTGCTGGGGGTCCATCAGCTCGGCCTCACGCGGGTAGATCTGGAAGAACCCGGCGTCGAACGCGTCGACGTCGTCCACGACCCCCGCGTGCTTCGGGAACTCCGCCCCCTCGACGACCTTCGCGTACGCGGCGTCGTAGCGGTGCGCGGGGAACCCGGTGACGCAGTCGCGGTTCTCCGCGAGGTTGGTCCAGTAGGCGTCCAGGTCGGGCGAGCCGGGGAAGCGTCCGGCGACACCGATGATGGCGATGGGCATCGGCCGGCCGGGGTCGACAGGGGCGACAGTGTCCTCAACGGGCTTGCTCTGCACAGGAGTTGCCTCAACAGACGCGACCTGCACCGGAGTTGCCTCGACAGGCGTCACCTCCCCCCGAGCCGCCCGCACCGACTCCCCGTACTCCTCGACCACGTACCGCCCCAGCGCGGCCAGCGTGTTGACGTCGAAGAACACGGCGGGCGTCAGCTCGACCCCCAGCTCCTCCTTGATCAGCCTGCTGAACGCGACCAGCGAGATCGAGTCGAACCCGAACGCGTCGAACCCGGTGTGCGCGTCCAGCTCCTCGGCGTCGAACTTGAGGATGTCCGAGGCGAGCAGCCGCAGCCGGTCGACGGCGAAGGCGACGAGGGAGTCGTCGTCGCGCTGAGCGACAGGGACAGGGGCCGGCACGGGAACAGGAGCCGGAGCCGGAGCCGGAACGACAACCGCAGGCTCGGTCCGCACAGGCGCCACCGCCACCGGTATCTCCCGCCGCGCCACCTCCTCGTACGAGGGCCCGGCCTCCGCCTCTCCCCACCGCATCCCGGTGAGTTCGGCCAGCACAGCCCCGTCCGCGTCGGTCAGTTGGACCCTGCCGACAGCGGTGTCGAGCACGACATGCGCGACCTCATCGGCACTCCGCGCCTCATCGAAGACCCGCACGTCCTCGAACCCGCGAGGCACCTGCCGGGCCCAGTCGACGACCCCGTCCCGCTTGGCGGCGAGCTGCACCCCGTGCGAGAGCGCGGCCAGCACGTGCGGAGCGATCCGCACGTTCCGCAGCACCACGTCCTGCCGCACCTGAGGCACCCCGACGGCGAGCACGAGCCGCCCGTCCGCCAGCCAGGACGCCCCGGACACCCCGAACCGCACGGCCTCGGGCACGACACCCCCCTCGGCGAGTTCGGCCAGCACCTGCGCCCGGTCGAGCACGCGCACGGCGTCCCGGTACGACCCTCCGGCGGGAGCCCCCCGCCCGTCCCCGTGCCGCACCACGAACTCGGCGACAACACTGCGCACCCCGTTCCGGTCCTCCCGGACCACGACCCCGACGCCCGTATCCCGGCCGTCCGGCGTGAAGGTGGTCACCAGCCGCGCCGTCTCCCCCCAGTTCACGGGCCCGTACATCCGCAGCCCGCTCACCCGGGGCCGCTCCGCGAACCCGGTCGCCCGCCCGACAGCCAGCGCGAGATCGACGGCGAACGCCGGAACGATCCCGCGCACCTTGTCCTGGGCGTACCCGTAGTCGGCGAGGTCGTCGAGGTGGACGTCGAGGACGTACCGCAGCCCGCCGACGTCGGACCGGTTGGCCCCGAGGAACGGGTGCGCCTTGTCGCGCACCGCGAGCGGCGTGACGACGCTCGGCGCGCCGGGCTCGGGCTCCGTCCAGCAGCGCACCCGCTCGAACGGGTAGGCCGGCAGCGAGATCCGCCGGGGCGGACGTTCGCCCGTGAGGGGCGTCCAGTCGACGCTGCCGCCGCCGGTCCAGTCGAGGGCGAGGTCGCGGACGGCCGGGTCGGCGCCGGTCAGCGCGGCGTCCTGGTCACGCCCGCCGGCCAGGTAACGGTCGACGGACGCGACGGCTTCGGTGAGGTCCCGCGCCAGGAAGGCCCAGCGGCGCGGCAGTTCGTTCTTGCCGACGCGCAGGGTGTGGGCGATGGACGGCAGGTCGGCCTCGTCGGCCGCCGCGAGGTAGTCGCGGAACCGGGAGAGGGAGGTCTCCAGCGCGGCGTCGGTCATCGCGGAGAACACGAACAGCTCGGCGCCACGCGGCCGTTCGGCGAGCGGGCGGGCCTCAGGAACGTACTCCTCGACGATGATGTGCGAGTTCATGCCGCCCGCGCCGATGGACGTGATGCCCGCGCGCCGGGGATGAACGGTCGTCACCCCGCCCTCATCGGTCACCGCCGGTTTCCACTCGGTGAGTTCGCGCTGCACGTGGAACGGCGTGTTCTCGAAGGCGATGTCGGGGTTCAGCTCCCCGCTGTGCAGGGACGGCACAAGGGTGCGCTTCCTGAGCTGGAGCAGCACCTTCGCGAAGCCGATCATCCCGGCCGCGTGCAGCAGGTGGCCCATGTTCGACTTGACCGAGCCCAGCGCGCAGAACTGTTTGTCGGCCGTGTACTTGCCGAACGCCGAGGTCAGCGCCCGTACCTCGATCGGGTCGCCGAGCGAGGTGCCGGAGCCGTGCCCCTCGACGTAGGTGATCGTGCGCGGGTCGACGCCGGAGTCGTCGATGGCCTTCTCGATCGCGCGGGCCTGCATGCGGGGGTTGGGGACGGTGAACCCGTTGCGTATGCCCGCGTTGGACAGCGCGGTCCCCTTGATGACGGCGTACACCTGGTCGCCGTCCCGCTCCGCCTCCACCAGCGGCTTCAGCACGACCGCGCCGACGCCCTCGCCGAGGATCGTGCCGTCCGCGCCGAGCCCGAAGCTGCGGATCACGTCGGAGGTGGCGGTGGTGAAGTGCTCGTGCGAGGAGGTGATCAGGTTGTAGGGGTGCAGGAGGAGGTTGACGCCACCGGCGACGACCATCTTGCACTCGCGGGCCCGCAGCATCTGCACGGCCTGGTGGACGCAGGTCGAGGAGCCCGAGCACATCGTGTCCAGGAAGATCGACGGTCCCGTGAAGCCGTAGAAGTACGACAGGGTGTTCGGGATCGTCGCCGTGTAGCTCCCGGTCGCCGGGGCGCCTCTGGTCAGGCTGTTCTGGAACCCGTACAGGTTGTAGTGGTTGCTCATCGTCCCGACGAGCACGCCGACGTCACCGTCGTACCGGCGCTGCAACGTCTCCCGCGAGTAACCCGCGTCCTCCAGCGCCTCCACGCCGACCTGGAGGAAGAGCCGCACCTCAGGCGACATGCGCTCCGCGTCCCGCTTCGAGATGCGGAAGTAGCGGGGGTCGAAGGTGTCGATCTCCCTCAGGAACGTGCCCGTCTTGATGGCGCTCTTGCCGGGCACGGCCCGCTCGGGGCTGTAGATCGCGTCGTGGTCCCAACGGTCCCGTGGCACCTCCTGGAAGAGATGCCGCCCCTCTTCGAGCACACTCCACAGCTCATCGAGGGTGTCCGCACCGGGGTAACGGCCGGAGACGCCGACGATGGCGATGTCGTGGTAGTCGTCGGGAAGGGGTTCACGAACGACGACGGAGGCGGGAGCAGGGTCCGGAGCCGGAGCCGGAGTCTCCTCAACGACGATGCTCTCAGGCTCGGTCGACACCTCGGCGTCACCCCCGAAGCGCGCCTCCAGCGTCGCCCGGTGCTCCTCGATCAGGTAACCGGTGACACCCGCGATGTCGACGTACTCGAAGAACAGCGTCTTGGGCAGCGGCCCGAAGATCTCGCCGAGCCGTTCCGTCGCCTCCAGCACGCCGATCGAGTCGATGCCGTACTCGATGAGGCCGACGTTCGGCTTCAGGTGCGCGGGATCGTGGTGCAGGACCTCGCCGAGGAGGTCCTTCAACAGGTCCGTCGTCCGGGCGAGGAGGTCGGCCTCGGTGAGCGTGCCCGTCGGGGCGGCCGGCGCGGCGACGGGACGGGGTGCCTGCTCGACGCGCGGCGCGATCGCGAGGGACGCCTCGGCGCCGTACGCGACGACGACGTGCTCCGGCGTGTCGAGCAAGGCCGCGCCCAGCACGCGCAGCCCGGCCTCCGTCGGCAGGGGCTCCCAGCCTCGCTGACGGCGCATCGACGCGAGCGTCACGTCGTCGACCGTCATGCCGCCGTCCGCCCACAACGGCCAACTCAGGGCCACCGTACGGCCGTTGCGCTCACCGGCGTCCACGAGGGCCTGCCGGTCGTGCGCGAAGGCGTCGAGGAAGGCGTTGGCCGCCGCGTAGTCGCCCTGGCCGGGGTTGCCGTAGACGCCGGCGACGGAGGAGAACAGGACGAGGAAGTCGAGCGGAACGCCCCGGGTCGCGGCGTCGATGTGCAGCACGCCGCTCACCTTGGGCCGCAGCACCTCGGCGACGTCGCCGGGCTCCTTGGTCAGCAGGTACCCGTCCCGCAGCGTCCCGGCCGCGTGGACGATCCCGTCCAGCGAGCCGTGCGCGCGCAGGATCCCCTGGACGACGCGCTCGACGTCCGCCGCGCTGCCGACGTCGGCGGCGACGTAGTGCGCGTCGACGCCGGCCGCCCGCAACTCCTCGACGGCGGCGCTGGTTTCGCCCCCCTCACTCCGGCCGCTGAGCACGACGGTGACGCCGGTGTGACGCGCGAAGTACCGGGCAACACTCCGCCCGATCCCCCCGAGCCCACCGGTCACCCAGTACACGCCGCCGTCCTTGAGCGCCGGTACCCGCGTGTCGAGGGCGAGTTCGACGGCGTCCGGCCGCCACACCTGCCGCACCCCGTCGGCCCCGTGCCGCACCTCGGCGTCATGAACGACCGGATCCCCGGCCTCCAGCCGCACCAACTCGGCAACCCGCCCGGCCGAGGCATTCCCCAACCCGGCGACGCGCACAACACGCCCCGAGACGGCGGGGTTCTCCAGGTTCAGCGTGCGGAAGAGCCCGGTGAGCGGCGCATGGAACCGACGAGGAACACGCTCGTCCACGACCACGACGAACCGATGCGCCCCCTTGGGCCTGTCCCGCAGCAACTCCCGGACCCGCCCGATGACGAGATCCAGCACAGCCCCGACCCCGTCCGCGACCGCGTCGGGCGTGACGGCGGGCAGCACGACGAACGGCACACCGCTCGCGGCGGACACCTCGGCGGCGTACGCGTCACTCCGCCCGGCGAGGAACCCGTGCACGGTGACACCGTCGACGGCCCCATCGACGGACGCGGCGACCCAACGGGAACTGGCGGCAACGAGCCGCGTCCCGTCGAAGTCGGCCGCTTCCACCCCGCCCCCGCCCGACGCCCCCCGAGCCCCACCGGACCCCGCCGCCTCACAACCGACCTGGCCCGGCCCGACCCAAGCCCCACCGGGGCTTGATGCTCCAATCTCTGAGCCACGCGCCCCACCAACACCGCCCGCCTCAACAACCGTCCGCTGCGCCAACCCACGCAACCGCACGCGGACCACACCCTCGTCGTCGCACAGATCGACGTCGAACGTGGCGAGCCCCTTCCCGCCGCCCCGGTGCCGGACCCACGCCCACATCGTGTCGGCGCAGGCCGCGTGGACGTCGAGCCGATCGAGGGCGAACGGCATGGAAAGGCTGCGGCCCGCCTCAGGAAACAGAGCCGCCTGGAGAAGCACCGACGCCTGGAGCGCGGCGTCCAGAACGCTGGGCGGCAGGGCGACGGCGGGATCGGCGACGTCGGCGGCGGGCCGCTGGAGCCGCGCCAGCAACTCCCCCTCCCCCAGCCGGATCTCGGTGAGCCCGCGCATCGCGGGGCCGTACTCAAGCCCGGCCGCATGAAGCGCCGCATACGCCTCACCGGGATCACGGGAGCCCGCGCAGGACGCCCGCAGCGCGGCGAGATCCAGCCGCTCGGACTCGTCCCCCGCCCCCACCGACGCCGTGCCCCGGCTGTGGACGACCGACTTGCCGCCGTCCACCGTGCGGAGTTCGTACGCGAGCGTGCCGTCGGACCGGCCGGTGACCACGACATGCGCCTCGACCGGATCGCCGTCGACGACCAGCGGGCGCAGCCAGGCGGTGTCGGTCAGCCGCACGGACGTGCCCGTGCCGCCGGGCGCGGCGTTCGCGACGGACGCGCGGGCCAGCTCCAGTTGCGCGGCGGCGGGGACGACCCGGCTGCCGTGGACGCGGTGGGCGTCGAGGAAGGGCTCGGCGCCGGTGAGGACGGCGGTGTGACGGTGCTCGTCGAGGGTGGAGGTGTTGCGGGGGACGAGGGGGTGGGGGGCGGCGTTCCCGGCAGCGGGCGCGCCCTGGTCCTCGGCCGGCCGGGTGCGGAACCAGTGCCGGTCCCGTGCGAACGGGTACGTGGGCAGCCGGACCCGGCGCGCCTCGGCGTACCCGGGCAGCGCGGTCCAGTCGGCGTCGCCGCCCTCGGCCCAGCGCGCGGCGAGGTCGTCGGGGTCTCCGTGCGCGGCGCCCTCGGACAGCGCACCGTCCACGAACTCGGCGAGCAGGCCAAGCAGTTGAGGAACATCCGCCACCACGAAGGCAACCCGGGACGCCATCGGCTCGCGCCCGCGCTGGAGGGTGTGCGCGAGGTCGCGCAGGGCCGTCGACCCGTCCGTCTCCAGGAACTCCCGCAGCCGCCGCGCCATCTCCTTCAGCCGCTCGGGGTTGCGCGCGGACAGCGGCACGACGTACGGCCCGGCGTCCTCGGCGAGGTCCGTTTCGGCCCGCTCGGCGGGGACGTACTCCTCCAGCACGACGTGCGCGTTGGTCCCGCCGAACCCGAACGAGCTGACGCCGGCCCGGCGGGGGGCGGGCGCGTCCCAGGGCTGGGTCTCGCGGACGATGCGGAACGGGCTGCCGTCGAGGTCGATGAGCCGGTTCTGCTCCTCGAAGCCGACGGTCGCCGGCAGCACCTTGCCCGCGAGGGCGGCGACGACCTTGGCGATGCCGGCGACCCCGGCCGCGCCTTCGAGGTGGCCGATGTTGGTCTTGACGGAGCCGATGCCGACGGAGTCCGGCGCGGGCTCGGTGCCCTGCGCCTCGTGGAGGTTGCGGAAGGCGCGCTTGAGGGCGATGACCTCGATGGGGTCGCCGACGGGCGTGCCGGGGCCGTGGGCCTCGATGTAGGAGACGGTCTCGGGGCGGATGCCGGCGCGGGTGTACAGGCCCTCGACGAGGTCGGACTGCGCGGCGGGGTTGGTGACGGTGAGGGAGCTGGTGCGCCCGCCGTGGTTGGTGGCGGCGCCCCGGATGACGGCGTGCACGGGGTCGCCGTCGGCGATCGCCTGGGCGAGCGGCTTGAGCAGCAGGACCGCGCCGCCCTCGCCGCGCACGTATCCGTCGGCGCCCTTGTCGAAGGCGCGGCAGCGTCCGGTGGGCGAGAGCATGCTGGCCTGGCTGAAGGCGACGAAGTGCTTGGGCGACCAGCAGAGGTTGACGCCACCGGCGAGGGCGAGCGCGCAGTCGCCGTTGCGCAGCGCGGTGACGGCCTCGTACACGGAGACCAGCGAGCTGGAGCAGGCCGTGTCGTTGGTGATGCTGGGGCCTTGCAGGTCGAAGTAGTAGGAGACCCGGTTGGAGATGATCGAGTAGGCGGTGCCGGTGGGGAAGTAGGCGTCGGTCTTGGCGCCGTCGCGCTCCATCAGCTCGGCGTAGTCGGCGTGGCAGACGCCCATGAAGACGCCGGTGCGGCTGCCCGCGAGTGATCCTGCGCGCAGGCCGGCGTCCTCGATGGCGTGCCAGGCGAGTTCGAGGGCGAAGCGCTGCTGGGGGTCCATGCTCTCCGCTTCGCGCGGGGAGATGCTGAAGAACGCGGCGTCGAAGCGGTCGGCGTGCTCGATGAAGCCGCCCCAGACGCTGTTGGTCTTCTCGGCGCCGCGCTTGGGGCTGCCGAACCAGCGCTCCTTGGACCAGCGTTCGGGCGCGACCTCGGAGATGAGGGAGCGGCCGTCGGTGAGGTGGCGGGCGAACTCGGTGAGGGTGTCGGCGCCGGGGAGGCGGAGGGCGAGGCCGATGATCGCGACGGCGTCGTCTGCGTTGTCAGCTTCTGCGGAAACGTTCCGCCGCTGATCCGGGCTCATCGCTGCCCCCCTGCCAGGAGCGGGCTGCCGTGCCGGCGGTCGATCACGGTCGTCAGGTTCATCTCGGCGGCCTGTGGGATCCGCATCTCATCTCCCCGGTCCATCACGAACTGTCGGTTGAGCACGGCGGTCGAGAGCAGGTGGATGAAGGCGTGGTCCTCCTTCGTGCTGACCTCGGCGCCCCCGTCGGCCAGCACCTTGTCGACGAGCCGCTTCGCGAACCTGGGGTCGATGCCGTCGATCTGGGCCAACTCGTGCTCGGAGCGGACCAGTTCGAGGTAGTCGGGCCGGTGCTCGCGGAACGCGGTGCTGCCCGGCGCGCGGTAGGGCTGCTTGCGCCGGGTGAGGGGTTCGGCCGGCAGGACGTCCCGGAACGCCTCCTTGAGGACGGCCTTCTCCTCCCAGCCGTCGTCGTAGCGCAGGTTGACGAGCGCGGCGGCGCGGACCACGGCCGGGTCGAGGAACGGGCACCGGTTCTCGACGCCGTGCGCGAGCCCCATCCGCTCGCCCTGGCTGGAGAGCAGGTAGCCGGCGAGGAGGGTCTTGAACTCCAGCCACTGCGCCTTCTGCGTCGGCGACAGGGCGGCGTAGCCGGGGGTGTCGCGGACGAGGGCGAGGAGGTCGGCGAACGGATCCTCGCGGTCCTTGAGCAGCCGCTGCACGAACCGGCCGTTCTGGTAGCGCAGTTCGTGGGAGAACAGGCCGTCGAGGCGTTCCTCGGCGAACTGGCTGAGCAGCCCGCTCACATGGACCTGGTGCTCGGGCCCGAAGTGGGCGAGTTCGGGGTGCAGGACGGCGATCCGCTCCCGGCGCTCCTCGGCGGTGAGCCGGTGCCAGTCGGCGCGCAGCATCGTCTCGCGGAACAGGGAGTAGCCGAGGAACGCCTCGTCGGCGCCCTCGCCGCTGAGGATCGTCTTGATGCCGGCGTCCCGCACGTGCCGCGACAGCAGGTACATGGGGACCAACGCGGTGCGGAACACGGGGACTTCGGCGTGGTGGACGGCCGCCGGGAAGTTCTCGACGACGTCGGCCGTGGAGATGGCGATGGACGAGTGCCGGGTGCCGAGGTAGCGGGCGACCTCGTGCTGGGCGCTCGACTCGTCGAGGGCGCGGTCCTCGAACTCCACGGAGAACGTGCGGACCTCGTGGGAGGAGAGGTCGGTGGCGAGGCGGGCGACGATCGACGAGTCGAGTCCGCCGCTCAGGTAGACGCCGACCTCGACGTCGCTGCGCAGCCGCACCTCGACGCTGGTGCGCAGGGTGTCGCGGACCAGGGCCGCCGCCTCGGCGGGCGTGCCGGTGAACGGGGGCGCGTCGACGGCGAGTTCTTCGTACGTGTGCAGTTCGACGCGGCCGCCGCGCAGGGTGAGGAGGCTGCCGGGGGGCAGCTGGCGGACGCCCTTGAAGGGGGTGCGGTCCGGGAGGGGGGTCCAGATGCCGTAGATGGACTTCAGCTCGTGCGGGTCGAGTGCGAAGGAGAAGCCCGGGAAGGCGCGGAACGCCTTCATCTCCGAGGCGAACAGGAAACCGTCGGGGCGGTCCGCGTAGAACAGGGGGCGCTTGCCGTAGCGGTCGCGGGCGATGAAGAGGTCGCCGGCGACGGCGTCCCGCACGGCGAAGGCGAACGCCCCGTTGAAGCGGCTCAGGCACGCCTGGCCCCACTGGATCCACGCCTGGAGGACGACCTCCGTGTCCGAGCGGGTCCTGAACTGGCGGCCGAGCGCGGTCAGTTCCTCACGCAGCTCGATGTGGTTGTACAGCTCGCCGTTGAAGCAGATCCAGTAGCGCTCGGTGGAGTCCGACATCGGCTGCGCGCCGGACGCGAGGTCCACGATCGCCAGCCGTACGGTGCCCATCGCCATGCCGTCGTCGAGGTAGTACCCGGCTTCGTCGGGGCCCCGGTGCCGGATCCGGGAGAGCATGCCGGTGATGACGGCCGGCTGGGTGCCCGGCGTCAGCGCCGGGGCGGCGAAACCCGCTATCCCGCACACGTCAGACCCCCTGCTTCCGCGCCACGAACGCGTCGAGCGCGTCCAGCGTCGCCGGCACGTCCATCAGGAACTCCTCCGCCGCGATCTCCAGCGAGAACTCCTCCTCAAGGAACGACATCAGCTGGATGTAGCCGTAGGAGTCGATGACTCCGTCCTTGAACAGGTCGCTCTGCGGCGTCACTTCGTCGCCGAACTCGATCAGGAACTGCTCTTCGATGAACCGGACGATCTTTTCCGTTCTGGTCATTGCTCATTCCTTGGCAGCGCGAAGGGGCGGTCGGTTCACAGGGGATTCGCGAAGGGGTGCGGTGCGAGGGGGTCGCTTCGCGAGGGGAGCGCTCGCCGCGCTCCGTGTTCGGCTGCGAAGATCTCGCCGAGCCGTCGATGACCCAGTAGAGCCGGACGGACACGGCCGGTGAAACACCTGCCGGAGCGAATTTCCGCCCGCGTGCCGGTCCCCCGGTCGCAACCGCCGGGGCCGTGCTGCCGGCGGTCCGGACACGGCCCCGGACGCACTGCCGGGGGTGCGGAAAAAGGCCCCGCAAGCGAACCGAAAGGACCCGGCAAGGGGCCACCAGCCGCCGACGGAGGAAACCGCAAGGGGTGCGGCCCACCATTTCGCTCACGGAGACACGGACAGCGGTGCTGCCCGTGCCGGCGGAGAGCGAGACGGACAGAACGGCGGGATCACCCATGTTCGACCAGAGGAGCGCGGCCCCCGCGAACGGCGTGCCGCGCCCGGGGCCGCCGGACCCGGACGGCCGTCCCCCGGGCCGCCCGCGCCACCGGCACGCCGCGACCGACCACGTGGGCTTCAGCCTCGCCCAGTTGCGGTACTTCGTGGTCGCCGCCGAGATGGGCAACATCTCCGAGGCGGCGGAACTGCTGTGCGCGTCGCAGTCGACGGTCTCCTCGGCCGTGATGCGGCTGGAGCGCCGGCTCGGCGTGCAGTTGCTGCTGCGGCACCGGTCCCGTGGGGTCACCCTCACCCCGAGCGGCCGGCGTCTCCTGCGGGAGGCGCGTGCGCTGCTGAGGCAGGCGGAGAACATCCAGGCCCAGGGCGACGCACTGGTGAACGACACCGCCGGCCGCCTCGACGTCGGGTTCTTCCTCCCCGTCACCCCGTTCCTGCTGCCCCTCGCCTACCGGCTGACCAAGGAGCGCCACGCCCGGCTCCAGCTGAACGTGCACGAGGAATCCGCCGAACTCCTCCTCGACCGCCTGCGCGACGGCCTGTGCGAGCTGATCGTCACCTACGACTTCCTCGCGGCGGAATCCGCGTTCCACCCACTCGCCGAACTCCCCCTGCACGCCCTGCTTCCCGGCGACGACCCACGCGGCACGGACGGCGCCCCCCTGCCCCTGGCCGAGCTGAGCACCCGCCCCCTGATCACCCTCGACTCCGCCCCTCTCGTCCGCCACTTCGAGAAGCTCTACGCGAACGCCGGCGCACCCGCCCCCCGCGTCATCACCGCGTCCACCCCGGAAACCGTCCGTGGCCTCGTCGCCGCCGGCGCCGGCATCTCCCTCACCTACGAACGCTCCTCGACCCCCACGACCTTGGACGGCAACACCCTCCACACCCTCCCGATCACCGCCCCCACACCCCCCACCACCGCCCTCGGCATCGCCACACCCCCCGGCCTCACCATGACCACCCGCGCCACCGCCTTCCGCGACATCCTCCACACCGCCATCCCCACGGCCTACGGAACGGCCTCCCATGCGACCGGCTGACGGCACGGGCTGGGCGGGGCAGGCGACCGACGACACGGGCCGGCCGACCGGCGGCACCGATGGGACCGGGCAGCCGGCTGACGGCGGCGGTCAGGCCATGCCGCCGGGCGGGCTCGTGTCGAGCGTGGTGCTGTCGGACGTGGTGCGGGAGGTGACCGGGCGGGTCCTGGCCCGCGAGCCGCACGAGATCGCCGGCGAGTTGCCGTTCGAGGCCCAGGGGCTGGACCCGTTGCGGGCCATACACCTGGTGCGCGCCCTGAACGAGGCCCTGTCCCTGGACCTCCCGACGACCGTCGCCTTCGACTTCCCGACCCCGGACCACCTCACCGCCCACCTGCTCACGCGGTACGCCGACGCCACGCCCCGCACCGCCCCAGCGCGTCTGGCACCGGGCCACCCCGCCCGGGATCTCACCGAACCGCGAAACCCCGCCTCGGAACTCCCCGCCCCGGGCCACCCCGCCCCGGAACGGCCACCGGCGCCCGCGGCGGCTCCCGAGCCCCCCGCTTCGGCCGCGCCCCTGGCCTCGACCGCGCCCCCCGGCCCCACCCAGCCGCTCACCACCGCCCAGCCGCCCGGCCCCACCCCCCTGCCCGGCCCCGCCCAACTCCCCGGCCCGCACCCCTCCGTCCCCGCGCCGCCCCTTCCCCCCGTCCGCTGGAACCTCGCGCAGGGCCAGCTCGTCATGTACCGGGACCAGCGGCGTTGTCCGGGGTCGGTGGCCTACAACCTGCCGTTGCTGTTCGAGATCCACGGGGAGTTGGACGAGGCGGCGCTGGAGCGCGCGGTCCGGGCGCAGGTGGAGACGCATCCGGTGCTGGGTGCGCGGTTCGGGGAGCGGGACGGCGTTCCGTACATGACCGTCGTACCGGGCCGGGGCCCGTCGTTCGGACGAGTCACGCTGACGGGCGAGTCCCGTGCGGAGCAGCTTGCCGAGCTGCGTGCCCTGGTGGACGTCCCCTTCGACCTGGCGGCCGGCCCGCTGGTCCGCGCTCACCTCGTCACCCTCCCCGGCGGGCGGCGCCTGCTGCTGCTCACCGTCCACCACATCCTGATGGACGGCACGTCGACCGCGGTCCTGATCCGCACGCTCAAAGAGGCGTACCGGGGTGAGCGGGCCCAGCCCGGCGTCTCGTTCGGGGACTTCGTCGCCTGGGAGGAGGAGTTGCTGGCCGGCGCGCGGGGGGCCCGGCACCGGGAGCACTGGCTGCGGAGGCTGGCCGGCAGTCCGCCGCTCGCGCTGCCCTTCGACCGCCCGTACGACCCGCGCCGGCTGCCCCGGGTGGCCGTCCTGACCGCCGGGGTGCCCCCGGCACGGGCCGCCGCGCTCGCCGCGACGGCGAGGGCGCACCGGGTGAGCGTCGCCACGGTGTTCTTCGCGGCGTACGTGCGCCTGCTGCGCCGGCTGACCGGACAAGGCGACCTGATCCTCGGCATGACCGTGGCCGCCCGCTACGAGAAGCGCTTCCAGGACGTCGTCGGCCAGATCGCGAACTGTCTGCCCCTGCGCTGCGCGGACACCGGCGACCTCGCCGGGCTCCTGAGGTCGGCGCAGCGCGAGATGGTCGCCGGCATCGAGCACGGCGCCTGCCCGCTGCCGGAGATCGCCCGGTCGCTGGGCACCGGCGGCCCGCTGGTCCTGACGAACTTCCTGTTCCAGAACTTCGAGGGCGCCGAACTCCTCGGGGACGGCGTGCGGTCCGGTCCCGGCGCCCTGGATCTGCGGCCGTTCGACGACCTCCCGTACGCCGGTGAATATCCGCTCTCCCTGGAGTTCTACCGGGACGGCGAGGGCTACAAGGTCTTTCTCAAGTACGACACCCACGTTTTCGACGAGAGCACCGCGCGAAAAGCGCTGACCGAATGGAACGCGGTGCTCGACGAATTCACCCCCGATATCCCTGGCATCCCTGGAGGAAATGATGGCCGGTCTGCATGAGCCGTTCACCGTGGGTGATCTCACGGTCCCCAACCGGATCGTGATGGCGCCGATGACGCGCACCGCGTCCCCCGGCGGTGTCCCCGGCCCGGACGCCGCCGAGTACTACGCCCGCCGGGCCGCGCACCAGGTCGGCCTGATCATCACGGAGGGCACGTACATCGACCGCCCGGCGGCGGGCGCGTACGACAACGTGCCCCACTTCTACGGCGAGCGGGCCCTGGAGGGCTGGTCGCACGTCGTCCGCCGGGTCCACGCGGCCGGCGGCCGGATCATCCCCCAGCTGTGGCACACGGGCGCGGCCCGCCTCACGGACGACCCGCCCGCCGACGTCCCCTCGGGCATCGGCCTGGACGGCACCCCGCTGGGCCGCGCGATGACGCAGCGGGACATCGACGAGGCGATCGCCGCGTACGCGCGGGCCGCGGCCACCGCCGAACGCCTCGGCTTCGACGGCGTCGAGATCCACGGCGCGCACGGCTACCTGATCGACAACTTCCTGTGGAGCGCCACCAACCGCCGCACCGACCGCTACGGCGGTGACCCGGCCTCCCGCGCCCGGTTCGGCGCCGAGGTCGTGCGGGCGGTCCGCGCGGCCGTCAGCCCCGGGTTCCCGGTGTTCTTCCGGCTGTCGCAGTGGAAGGTGGGCCGGTACGAGGCGCGCACCGCCGAGAGCCCGGAGGAGCTGGCGGGGCTGGTGACGCCGCTGGCCGAGGCCGGTGTCGACGTGTTCCACGGCTCCACGCGCCGGTACTGGCTGCGGGAGTTCGAGGGCAGCTCCCTGAACCTGTCGGGCTGGCTGCGCAAGCTCACCGGCAAGCCGTCCGTGACGGTCGGTTCGGTCGGCATGGAACGGCAGTACGGCGAGGGCGACTTCACGTCCGGTTTCACGGGCCCCTCCGCGGTGGCCGGCATCGAGGAGCTGGCGGCCCGCCTGGAGCGCGACGAGTTCGACCTCGTCGCCGTCGGCCGCTCCCTGCTGGCCAACCCGGACTGGGCAGCGCTGGCCCTGCGCGGCGAACTGTCCCGCGCCCTCCCCTACGACCCGTCGGTCCTCCAGACCCTGGCCTGACGGCACCGGAAAGGCACGTCCATGCGCATCGGCATCATCGGCGCGGGCAACATCGGCGGCAATCTGGCCCGGCGGTTCACCGCGCTCGGGCACCGGGTGGCCGTGGCCAACTCGCGCGGCCCGCACACCCTCACGGCGCTCGCCGAGGAGACCGGCGCCCTCCCGGTCACCGTCTCCGAGGCGGCCCGGGGCGCCCAGGTCGTCGTGGTGGCCGTCCCCGTCAAGGCCGTCGCCGAGCTGCCCGCCGGGCTTCTCGACGGCGCGGCGCCGGGCGTCGTCGTCATCGACACCGGCAACTACTACCCGAGGGAGCGCGACGGCCGGATCGCCGCCATCGAGGACGGCCTGCCCGAGAGCCGCTGGACCGAGCAGTGTCTCGGCCACCCCGTGGTGAAGGCGTTCAACGGCACCTACGCCCAGGACCTCCTGGACCGCGGCCTTCCCCGGGGCACCCCCGGCCGCCAGGCCCTCCCGGTCGCCGGTGACGACGAGGCGGCCAAGCGGACCGTGCGCGACCTCATCGACCAGCTCGGCTTCGACACCGTCGACGCGGGCACCCTCGACGACTCCTGGCGCCAGCAGCCCGGCACCCCCTCCTACGGCCTGCGCGCCGACGCCCCCGCCCTCGCCGATTCCCTGTCGGCGGCCTCAATAACCAGAAGATAAGGAACCGTCATGTCGGAGAACATAAGCAATCTGGTGGACCGTTTTCTTCGGGTGCTGGAGAAGTACGACTTCTCCGCCGCCGAGGAGATGTGCACCGAAAAGGCGACCGTATGGCAGAACGACGGAAAGCCGGAACAGCTGATCGGTGAACGCCTCACCCAGTTCAGGTCGTTCGTCACCACGGTCGAGTCGATGCGGTACGACGTGCTCCGTCGGTTCGACGACGGGGAGGCGGTGCTCCAGCAGCAGGTGCTGCACCTGAACATGACCGACGGGACGAGCAGCGCCCTCAACGCCCTGCTCTATTTCCGCTTCGAGGACGGTCTCATCGACCGCATCGAGGAGTACGTCTACGCCATGCCGGCGCCCGGCGAAGCCGCGTAGCGGCGGCTCGGCGATTCGAAGGGAGACGGCCATGGAGACGCCGCAACCTGCCACCCGCCCCACCCGCCCCAGTCGTCTGCCGTCGCTGACCGGCACCCGGGCCATCGCGGCCCTGGCCGTGCTGATCACCCATCTGACGGGGCTGTATCCCGGCCTGTGGCCCGTGTTCACGACCATCGGGCCGGTCGGGGTGTCGTTCTTCTTCGCCCTCAGCGGTTTCGTCCTCACCTGGGTCGCCGCCCCGCAGGACACCGCGCGGAAGTTCTGGCGCCGACGCCTGGTGAAGGTGTTCCCGAACCACTGGGTGACGTTCGCCGTGACCCTCGCGCTGATGGCCACCGCGGGCGTGACCCTCAAGGTCGTCAACACGGTCCCGGTGTTCTTCCTGGTAGAGCCCTGGGTGCCGCACTTCGACACCCTCGGCGGGCTCAACGGCATCAACGTGCCGGTCTGGTCCCTCTGCTGCGAGCTGGTCTTCTACCTCGCGTTCCCGGTCCTGATCCGGTACATCAGGCGGATCCGCCCGGAACGGCTGTGGCTGTGGGTGGGCGCGACCGCCGCGGGCACCGTCCTCGTCCCGTTCGTCGCCCTGCTGCTGCCGAGGGACCCGGCGACCTCGTGGGACCCGACGATCCCGGAGTGGCACAGCTGGTTCGTCTACAGCTTCCCCTTCACCAGGATGCTGGAGTTCGTGCTGGGCATCCTGCTGGCGCGGGTCATGATGAACGGCAAGTGGATCCGCTTCGGCATGGCGCCGGCGTTCCTGCTGCTGGCCGTCTGCACGACCGTCCAGGCGTACCTGCCGGGCATCTTCCGCATCTCCGCCGGGATGACGGCGTTCCCGGTCGCCCTGGCGATCGCCGCGTGCGCCGCCGCCGACGTCCGCGGGGTGCGGACGCCGTTCAACGGGCGGGTCATGGTGTGGCTGGGCGAGATCTCGTTCGCCTTCTACATGGTGCACTGGCTGGTCATCCAGTACGGCCCGCTGGACGCCATCGACGGCGTCAACACCGGTTCCGCGACGGACACGGCCCTCAACATCGCGCTGACCGTCGTCCTCAGCCTCGCGTTCGCGGTGGCCCTCTACACGCTGGTCGAACGCCCCGCGGTCCAGCGCTTCAGCGTGAAGCGGCCCCGCCGGACCGAACCGCCCGCCGCCGTCCGCGAACCCACGGCCGTCCGGTAGGCCCCAGGGCCCGTCCGGCGGACCGGATCCCGGCGCGCACCCCCCACATCCGTGCGCCCCGGCCCCCCGGACAGCCCCTCTTCTCTCCACCACGTCAGCCCGGAGCTGCCCCCATGACAGACATCAGCCCCGTATCCGACACCGTGACATCCGACACCGACGTTCCCGACTTCCCCGTCTCCCGGCCGCAGGGATGCCCCTTCGACATCGACGAGACCTACACCCGGCTGCGGGCCGAGGAGCCCGTGTCCCGGGTGCGCTGCCCAGCCGGCATGGACGCCTGGCTGGTCACCCGCTACCAGGACATCCGCGACGTGCTCGCCGACCCCCGGCTGAGCTCCCGCGCCGCCGGCTCCGACCACATGCTGCCGTCCTACGCCGGCCACGCCCCGCTGCCGGGCTTCATGATCCAGCTGGACGGCGAGGAGCACTCCCGGCTGCGGCGGCTGCTGGTCGGCGAGTTCACCGGCCGCCGGGTGGCGGCCATGCGGCCCTACATCCAGCGGATCGCCGACGAGCACACCGACGCGATGCTCACGGGCACGAGCGCCGACCTGGTGCGGGACTTCGCGCTGCCGATCCCCTCCCAGGTGATCTGCGACATGCTCGGCGTGCCCTACCAGGACCACCCCGCCTTCCAGCACGACAGCCAGATCCTGACGAGCTTCGAGGCCGACGAAGCCACCCGCGCGGCGGCCACCCGGCGCCTGGAGGACTACCTCGGCGAGCTGATCGAGAAGCGGATCGCCGTGCCGCGGGACGACATGCTGAGCCGGCTGATCGAACGCGCCGCCGCCACCGGCCGGCCGCTGACCGTGCCCGAACTGTCCACGCTGGCCGTGCTGACGCTGGTCGCCGGGCACGAGACGACCGCCAACATGATCACGCTGAGCATGGCGGTGCTCCTTGAGGACCCCGAACGGCTGGCCGCGCTGCGGGCCGCCCCGGAGACCATCGGCCCCGCCGTGAAGGAACTCCTGCGCTATCTGACGGTGATCCAGTTCGGCCTGGTCCGGTACGCCACCGAGGACGTCACCGTCGCCGGCACCGAGGTGAGGGCCGGTGAGTGGGTGGTCGCCGCGCTCCCGTCCGGCAACCGCGACGCGAGCGTGTTCCCCGACCCCGACACCCTCGACCTGGGCCGGCGGGCCCGCACGAACCTGTCCTTCGGCGTCGGCCCGCACCAGTGCGTCGGCCAGCACCTGGCCGAGGTCGAACTCCAGGTCGCCCTGACCACCCTGCTCCGCCGGTTGCCGGGCCTGCGGCTCGCGCGACCGCTGGAGCGGTCCGACTTCAAGCTCAACGACATCGTCCACGGCCTGCGCACCATGCCGGTCGTCTGGTAGCGCCCCGCGCGCCCGCAACCTCAGGAGGAGAACCCCATGACCAGCCAGGACCACCCCACCCCGACGCCGCTCACGGAGCTGGCGGGCAAGCGGGCCGTCGTCACCGGCGGCAGCCGCGGCATCGGCGCCGCGATCGTGCGGAACTTCCTCGACGCCGGCGCCGGCGTCGTGACGTCCGCCCGCAACCCGGACCCGGACGCGCCGTCCGGTGCCACGTTCGTCAAGGCCGACCTCAGCACCGCCGACGGGGTGCGCGCGTTCGCGGACGCCGCGCTGGAGACGCTGGGCGGCGTCGACATCATCGTCAACAACGTGGGCGGCGTCCGCTCCTTCCACCCGGTGCTGGAGCTGGAGAAGGACTGGCAGTACACGATGGACGTCAACTTCCTGGCGTCCGTGCGGCTCAACGCGGCGCTGGTGCCCTCGATGCGCGAGGCGGGCGGCGGGAGCATCGTCCACGTCTCGACGACGGCGACGATCGCCGCGTACCCGATGCTGTACCACTACGCCGCCGCCAACGCCGCCCTGGAGTCGTACAGCAAGGGCCTGTCCACCGAGCTGGCGCCGGACGGCATCCGGGTCGTGTCGGTGTGTCTGGGCAACGTCGACACGCCGGCCTCGAAGTCGGCGCGCGGCCAGATCGTCGAGTACTTCGGCGGCGACCCGGCCAGCACCGACCTCGACGACCTCGCGAAGCAGTGGGCCGCCGAGATCCCGCTCGGACGACTGGGCGCCTCGCAGGACGTCGCCGACGCGGTGAGCTTCCTGGTCTCGCCGCGCGCCTCGTGGATCACCGGCAGCAACGTCGTCATCGACGGCGGGAAGACCGCGAGCCTCGCCTGACCCGCGACGCCGCCTCCCGACACCCCACCCCACGTAAAGGACGCACACGATGACTGCGGCAGGCGAAGAAGTACGGGCCTACCCCTTCGGCCCGATCATCCGCCTCGACCTGGACCCGACGCTCAAGGAACTGTGCGGCGAGCGCCCGGTACTGCGCGTGCGGCTGCCGTTCGGCGGCGACGGCTGGCTCGTCACCCGGCACGCGGACGTCAGGACGGTGCTGGCCGACCCCCGGTTCAGCCGGGCGGCTGCCGTCGGCGACCACGTGCCGCGCACGGTCGCGGTCGGGCTGCCCAGCACCTCGATGCTCAGCATGGACCCGCCGGACCACACGCGGCTGCGGCGCCGGGTCACGAACGCGTTCTCCGTCCGCCGGCTGAAAGCGCTGCGCCCGCGCATCGAGGAGATCGTGCACGAACTGCTCGACACGATGGAGGCGACCGGGTCACCGGCCGATCTGACGACGGCCCTGACCTGGCCGCTGCCCATCACGGTGATCTGCGAGATGCTGGGCGTCCCGCTGGCCGACCGGGGCCGGTTCGGCGAGTGGGTGGACGGCCTGCTCATGCTGGCCGACCCCGAGCAGGCGGCGCAGGCCCGCGCCCAGCTCGACACCTACCTCGCCGGACTGATCGCGCAGCGCCGGATCACCCCCACCGACGACCTGCTCGGCGAGCTGGTCGCCGACGACGAGCAGGACGAGGAGGGCCCGCTCGCCGAGGAGGAGCTGATCGGCCTCGGGGTCAGCCTGCTGTCGGCGGGCCAGGAGGCGACGGCCAACCAGATCGGCAACTTCGTCTACACGCTGGTGACCCGGCCCGAGCTGTGGGAACGGCTGCGGACGGAGCCGACGCTGATCCCCAAGGCCGTCGAGGAGCTGCTGCGGTTCATCCCGAACAGCGCGACCGCCGGGTTCACCCGGATCGCCACCGAGGACGTCGAGCTGAGCGGGACCCTGATCCGCGCCGGGGACGCGGTGGTGGCCGAGCTGGGCATGGCCAACCACGACACCGAGGTGTTCGAGCGGCCCGACGAGATCGACTTCCACCGCGAGCGCGTCCCGCACGTCACGTTCGGGCACGGCCTGCACCACTGCCTGGGCGCCCAGCTGGCCCGCCTGGAGCTGCGGATCGTCCTGGAGATCCTGACCCAGCGCCTGCCGAACCTTCGACTCGCGGTCCCGGCCGACCAGTTGTCCTGGCGCACCGAACGCCTCGTGCGGGGCGTGGCGGCCCTGCCGGTCACCTGGTGACCATCCCACCCCCCACTGAGACACCCTGATACACCCTGAGGAGAGCCGACCATGGCCGTATCACGGGACGCGACCACCGCGCCCGCCCCTGACACGGGCGGCGGGCTCGCCGAGGTCCTGGCGTCCGTCGACCCGGGACAGGCGCTCGCCGAGGTGATGGCGGCCGTCATGGAGAGCTACGGCGACCGGCCGGCCCTCGGCGAGCGGGCGAAGGACCCGGCGACGGGCGAACTCCTGCCGCGCTTCGACACCGTCAGCTACCGCGAGCTGTGGGCCCGCATCCGGGCGGTCGCCGCCCGCTGGCACGACCCGGAGTACCCGCTGGGCCCCGGGGAGCGCCTGTGCACGCTGGGCTTCCCGAGCGTCGACCAGGCGACGCTGGACCTGGCGTCCATCCACGCGGGCGTCGTCCCCGTGCCTCTCCAGCACAGCGCGACGAGAAGCCAGTTGACGGAGATCGTCGCGGAGACCGAGCCGAGCGTCTTCGCGGTGAGCGCCGAGCACCTGGACGCGGCCGTCGAACTGGTCCTGGACGCGGCGTCGGTGCGGCGGCTGACGGTCTTCGACCACCGCCCCCAGGACCCCGCGCAGCGGGCCGCGCTGATGCGGGCCCGGCGGCGGCTGGCCGAGGCGGGGAGCGCGGCGGCCGTCGAGACGCTGGCGGAGGTGATCGCGCGAGGCAGGGAGCTGCCGCCGGCCCCGCTGTTCACGGCCGCGCCGGGCGAGGACCCACTGGCGCTGCTGATCTACACGTCCGGTTCGACCGGCGCCCCCAAGGGGGCGATGTACACGCAGCGGCTGGTGGGCACCGCCTGGTACGGCTTCAGCTACGGGTCGGCCAACCAGCCCCCGGTGAGCGTCCTCTACATGCCGCACAGCCATCTCGCCGGGCGGTACGCCCTGATGGGGTCGCTGGTGCGCGGCGGCACCGGCTACTACACCGCGAAGAGCGACCTGTCGGCGCTGTTCGACGACATCGCGCTGGTGCGGCCGACGGAGCTGACGATGGTTCCGCGCATCTGCGACATGCTCTTCCAGCGCTACCGGGGCGAGCTGGACCGCCGGGCGGGCGAGCCCGGTGACGTGGAGGCGGCCGTCCTGAAGGACCTGCGGGAGAACGTGCTGGGCGGGCGGATCGCCAACGCGTTCTGCGGGACCGCCCCGCTCTCCCCGGAGCTGGCCTCGTTCGTCGAGGCGTGTCTCGGCTTCCACCTCTACACCGGGTACGGCTCCACGGAGGCGGGCGGCGTCCTGCTCGACACGGTCGTCCAGCGTCCGCCCGTGCTCGACTACAAGCTCGTCGACGTCCCCGAACTCGGCTACCACACCACCGACCTCCCCTACCCGCGCGGCGAACTGCTCCTCAAGTCGCAGACCCTGGTGCCCGGTTACTACAAGCGCCCGGAGCTGACGGCCGAACTCTTCGACGCGGACGGCTACTACCGCACCGGTGACGTCTTCGCCGAGCTGGGCCCCGACCGGCTCGTGCACGTGGACCGCACGAAGGACACCCTGAAGCTGTCCCAGGGCGAGTTCGTGGCCGTCTCCCGGCTGGAGACCGCGTTCCTCGCCGCGCCGCCGGTCCACCAGATCTACGTGTACGGCAACAGCGAGCGCTCCCACCTCCTCGCGGTGATCGTGCCCACCCCGCAGGCCCTGGCCCGGTACGGCGAAGGCACGCCGGCCCTCAAGGCGGCGCTCGCCGAGGGGCTGCGGCAGGTCGCGGCGGACGCCGGCCTCAACCCGTACGAGGTGCCGCGCGACTTCCTGATCGAGACCGAGCCGTTCAGCCCCGAGAACGGCCTCTACACCGAAAGCCACAAGGTGCTGCGCCCCCGGCTCAAGGAGAGGTACGGCGCCCGACTCGAAGCGCTGTACGCCGAGTTGGCCGAGGGCCAGGATCAGCGCCTGCGCGAGCTGCGTCGCACGGGCGCGGACCGACCGGTGGCCGAGACCGTCGTGCGGGCGGCGCAGGCGCTGCTGGGCCGCTCGGACGCCGCCCCCGCCCCCGGCGCCCGCTTCACCGACCTCGGCGGCGACTCCCTGTCCGCGCTCGCCTTCTCCCGGCTGCTGGAGGAGATCTTCGGCGTCGAGGTGCCCGTCGGCGTCGTCATCGGCGCCGCGAACGACCTCGCCGGGGTGGCCCGGCACATCGAGGCGGGCGCGCGCGGCGCGACGTACGCGGCGGTGCACGGCGCGGACGACGCCGAGGTGCGCGCGAGCGACCTCACCCTGGAGAAGTTCCTCGACGCCGGGCTGCTCGCCGCCGCCCCCGCGCTGCCGGGCCCCTCCGGCGACGTCCGCACGGTCCTGCTGACCGGCGCCAACGGCTACCTGGGCCGGTTCCTGTGCCTGGAGTGGCTGGAGCGGCTGGCGCCGGTGGGCGGCCGGCTGGTGTGCGTGGTGCGGGGCACGGACCCGGCACGGCGCCTCGAGGAGGCGTACGACACCGGCGACGGTGAACTCCTCGCCCGGTACCGGGAGTTGGCGGGCTCCACGCTGGACGTCGTCGCGGGCGACCTCGGCGAGCCCCGGCTCGGGCTCGACGAGGGGACGTGGGACCGGCTCGCCGGTGAGGTGGACCTCGTCGTCCACGCGGGCGCCCTCGTCAACCACGTCCTGCCCTACCGCCAGCTCTTCGGGCCGAACGTCGCCGGGACGGCCGAGGTGATCCGCCTCGCGCTCACGGCCCGGCGGAAGCCGGTCACGTACGTCTCGACGATCGCCGTCCAGGCGCCCGACGAGAACGCCGACATCCGCACCGCCGTGCCCGTCCGGCGCGCCGGCGACGGGTACGCCGACGGGTACGCGACCAGCAAGTGGGCCGGTGAGGTCCTGTTGCGCGAGGCGCACGAGCGGTTCGGGCTGCCGGTCGGTGTCTTCCGCTCCGGGGTCCTGCTCGCGCACACCCGCTACGCGGGCCAGCTCAACGTGCCCGACCTGTTCACCCGGCTCCTGCTGAGCCTCGCCGCCACCGGCATCGCCCCGGACACCTTCGGCCACGTCCGCCACGACGGCCTGCCGGTCGACTTCAGCGCCTCGGCCCTCACCACGCTGGGCGCGGGCATCACCGAGGGCCACCACACCTTCCACGCCGTGAACCCGCACGACGACGGGGCCGGCCTCGACACCGTCGTCGACTGGCTCACCGACGCGGGGTGCCCGGTGCGGCGCCTGCCCGACCACGCCACCTGGCTCGCCCGCTTCGAGGCCGCCCTGCGCGCCCTGCCCGAACCCCTGCGCCGGGCCTCCCTGCTGCCCCTGCTGCACGCCTTCGCCGAGCCCGGCGCCCCCACCCCGGCCCTGCCCGCCGAACGGTTCCACGCGGCCGTGAAGGACACCGGCACCGAGATCCCCCACGCCTCGGCGGCCCTCGTCCGCAAGTACGTCGCGGACCTCCGGGCCCTGGGCCTGCTGGGGACGACGACCGAGGCGGCACGCCGATGAACGAGACCGTCGGGGCGCGCCACCGCGTCCACGCGCTCACCTTCCCGCGCGGCGGCGTCCACCACGCCCACTCCCGCCCCGCCACCGGCCCCGTCCGCGAACCCCTGGACCCCGGCAACTCCTGGCTCCTCCAGCTCCGCCCCCACGACCCCGACGCCCTCCACCACGCCGTCAGCGACACCCCCACCCTCCGCGAGGCCCGCCTGCTCATCGGGGACGGCGCCGTGGGGTGGGCGGTGGAGGTGGCCGCGCGAATGGCCGCAGCGGGCGCCGCCACCGGCCGCCCGCCCGGAACCAACACCCAGCCACCGTCCCGGAGCACCCACCGACCACCGGCCCCTGGCACCGGGTGGCCGACGGCCAGGAACACCGGCCCGTCACCGGACGGAGAACCCGGCCGCCTGCTGGACGGAGTCGCCACACCATCACCGGACAGGCTCGCAGGCCGGACGCCGGACGAGGCCGCCGACCGTCTGCCGGGCCAAGGCTCCGGGTGGCCGGCGAGCGGGGCCGCCGGCCCGTCACCGTACGGAGTCACCGGCCGGGCACCGGGCCGGGGCGCCGCCGGGGCGTCGGACGGAGTCACCGGCCGACCTGCGGGCCGGGACACCGGCCGGCCGCCGGGCGGAGCCACCGTGCCGCCGCCGGGCCCTGGCGCCGGGTGGCCGACGAGCGCAGCCGCCGGCCCGTCACCGGACGGAGTCACCGGCCGGGCACCGGGCCGGGGCGCCGGGCGGCTGCCGGGCGGAGTCGCCGTGCCGCCGCCGGGCCGGGTCGCCGTGCTGCCCCGGGTCCCCGCCGACCTCGGGGCGCGGGGCGCGGAGGCGCTGGCGCTGTACGTGCTGACCTGCCTCGCCGGGTACACCGCCGACGACCTGCCGGAGGCCGTCGGAGTGTCCGTCCGGGAGGCCACCCGGCGGGGGCTGCCGGCCGGCGGCACGTTCGACGTCCTCAAGGGGCAACTCGACTGTCTGGTGCGGGAGTTGTTCCACGCCTGCGAGGACCTGCTCGGCCCGGCGGAGGCCGCCGACGTCACCCGCACGCTCTCCGGGGCGCTGGTGGCCGAGGTGCAGCACATCCTGCTGACGCTGGCCGAGCAGGCGGAGCACGAGCGGCGCGGCTGGTTCGGCAGCGCCGCCGCGCACCACCAGGAACTCGTCCTCGACATCCTCGACGGCACGGACATCGACGCCCCGCAGGCGTTCCTGCGGCTCGGCTACGACATCAGCCGCAGCCACCTCGCGCTGATCGTCTGGCGCGACGACTGGGACGCCCACGGCACCGCCGACCTCGCCGCCGCCGCGACGACCCTGCTGCGCGGCGCGGGCTGCTCCTCGCTGCTGACCGTGCCCGTCGGGGTGTCGTCGCTGTGGGCGTGGGGCGCGCGCACGCGCGGGAACCCGCTGTCGCTGCGTCAGCTGCGCGACGCGGAGGGCCCGCACCGGCAGGTGCCGGGCGTGCACATCGCGGCCGGCCTGCCGGGCGAGGGCATCGAGGGCTTCCGGACCAGTCACCGGCAGGCCGGGGAGGCGGCGGAGCTGATCCGCGCGGCCGGTCCCGGCGCCGGGGGGCAGCGGTCGCCGTACGACTACGCCGACCTCGAACTCGCCGTCCTGCTGCGCTCGCGGCCCGACCTCAGCGCCGGGTTCGTGCGCCGCGAACTCGGGCCGCTGGCCGGTGAGGACATGGCCGAGCTGCGGACGACCGTCAAGTGCTACCTGGATCTGGAGCGCAGCATGTCCGCCGTCGCCGGGCGCCTGCACATCGCCAAGAGCAGCGTCGCCTACCGGATCAGGAAGGCCGAACGGCTCCTGGGCCGGCCCGTCCAGGAGGACCGGCTGCGGCTGCACAGCGCCCTGCTCCTGTTCGACGTCCTCGGCAAGGCCGCCCTGGACGCCTGACCCCGTCCACCACCCCGTACTGGGAGACACCATGCCGTTCGCAGTCCTCTTCCCCGGGCAGGGGGCGCAGTCCCGCGGGATGGGCGCCGGCCTCTTCGAGCGCTACCCCGCGCTCACCGAGTTCGCCTGCGACCTCCTCGGCTACGACCTCGCCGCCGTCTGCCGGGACAACCCCGACGACATCCTCGCCCGCACCGAGTGCACCCAGCCCGCCCTGTTCACCGTCAACGCCTTCCACACGTTCGAGCGCGAGCACCGCGAGGAGCGGCCCGCGGACTTCTACCTCGGGCACAGCCTCGGCGAGTACAACGCGCTCCTCGCGGCCGGCGCGTTCGACTTCCAGACGGGGCTGCGGCTGGTCAAGAAGCGCGGCGAGCTGATGGCGGCGGCCTCGGACGGGGGCATGACGGCGGTGATGGGCCTCCAGCCGGAAGAGCTCCAGGAGGTCTTCCGTCAGGACGGCATCGACACCATCGACATGGCGGGCTTCAACTCCGACACCCAGCTCGTCGTCGCCGGCCCCCTCCCCGACCTGCGCACCGCGCACGACGCCCTCAAGGCCCGCAAGATCCGCTTCGTGCCCCTGCGGGTGGGCGGCCCCTTCCACTCCCGCTACATGGACCCGGCCCGCGTCCTCTTCGAGAAGTACCTGAAGGACTTCACCTTCACCGCCCCCCACACCCCGGTCATCTCCAACGTCACCGCCCGCCCCCACGACCCCACCGACTTCCCCCACACCCTCGGCGCCCAACTCATCCACCCCGTCCGCTGGACCGACAGCATCCGCTGGCTGCACACCCATGACACCCCCCTGGAATGCGAGGAAATCGGCGGCAAGTCCCTCCTGAACATGCTGAAAAAAATCAGCGCCCCGACCCCGGTACCGGCCTAGGCAACTCGGCACCCGTGGCCGGGTGGCAGCAGCCGTGGCCGAGGGGCTCGGCAGCCGGGGCCGGGCGGCTCAGCGCCGTGTCCGGGGGGCTCAGCGGCCGGGGTCAGGCCGCTCGGCAGCCGGGGCCAGGCGGCTCAGCGACCGGGGTCAGGCGGCTCGGCAGCCGGGGCTGGGCGAGGCGGCCGCCACGAGCGCATAGGCGACGCCCGACAGGAGGTGGCCAGACGGTTCAGCGGCCGTAGCCGAGCAAGGCAGCTCAACGCCGCGTCCAGGCGGCTCAGCGCCGGGGCCAGGCGGCTCAGCGCCGGGGCCAGGCGGCTCAACAGCCGTGGCCAGGCGGCTCAGCGCCGCGTCCGGGCAGCTCAGCGGCCGGGGTCAAGCCGCTCGGCAGCCGGGGCCAGGCGAGGCGGCCGCCACGAGCGCATAGGCGGCACCCGACAGGAGGTGGCCAGACGGTTCAGCGGCCGTAGCCGAGCAAGGCAGCTCAACGCCGCATCCGGGCGGCTCAGCAGCCGTGGCCAGGGGGCTCAGCGCCGGGGCCAGGCGGCTCAGCGACCGGGGTCAGGCGGCTCGGCAGCCGGGGCCGGGCGAGGCGGCCGCCACGAGCGCATAGGCGGCACCCGACAGGAGGTGGCCAGACGGTTCAGCGGCCGTAGCCGAGCAAGGCAGCTCAACGCCGCATCCGGGCGGCTCAGCAGCCGGGGCCAGGCGGCTCAGCGCCGGGGCCAGGCGGCTCAGCGACAAGCCGCTCGGCAGCCGGGGCCGGGCGAGGCGGCCGCCACGAGCGCATAGGCGGCACCCGACAGGAGGTGGCCAGACGGTTCAGCGGCCGTAGCCGAGCAAGGCAGCTCAACGCCGCGTCCAGGCGGCTCAGCAGCCGGGGCCAGGCGGCTCAGCGCCGGGGCCAGGCGGCTCAACAGCCGTGGCCAGGCGGCTCAGCGCCGCGTCCGGGCGGCTCAACAGCCTTGGCCGGGCAGCTCAGCGGCCTTGGCCGGGTGGTTCAGCAGCCGTGGCACACCAGTTCGTCCGTCTCGTTCGCCGCCTCGGCGATCCGTTGCCGGAACCGGTGCCGTTCCTCGTGGCCGATGCTGTCCGCGAGGGCCTGGCGGACCGGGGCGGACACGAACCGGACGCGGCCGGGGTGGCGGGGGTCCTCGCGCAGCAGCTCGGCGCGCAGCAGCTGGTCCAGCGCGGCGTCGACGGGCTCGTCCGCCGCGACCCGGCGCAGCAGATCGAGGTCGATCCGCTCGCCGGCGACCGCGCACAGGTGCGCCACGCGCCGCTCCCGCTCCGGCATCCGCGCGAGCACGGCCCGCAGGCTCTCCAGCGCCCGCGCCCGCCCCTGCGCGCAGCACGCCCGCTCGCCGCGCCCGTCGCGGTCCTGCCGAGCCCCGCACCACATGAGCGTGCGGTGGGCGAAGTAGGGGTTGCCCTGGCTCTCCTGGTAGACCCGCTCGACGTGCTCCTCCTCCGTCTCCGGCCCGAGCCGCGCCCGCACGAGGTCGGCGATGGAGTGCCGGGGCAGCTCACCGAGGCGCAGCACCCCGGCGCGCGGCCCCCGCAGGATGTCCCCGAGAACGCGCCGCAGCCGTCCGTCGACGGTGATCTTCCAGTCCCACACGGACGCGACGACGCCGATCCGCCACCCCCCGCGCCGCCGCGCCAGCATCTCCAGGAGCCCCAGCGACGCGGCGTCCGCCCAGTGCAGATCGTCCACGCACAGCACCAGCGCCCGCTGCGCGGCCAGCGTGCGCAGCACCTCGCAGACCGCGTCCTGCGTGAGGAACCGCGTCCGCGCCTGCTCACCGCCCGCCCGCTGCTCCCCGACGCCGGCGAGCAGCGGCGCGAGCAGCGCCTCGTACGGCACGACCGCGTCGTGGAACGCGCCTGCGCGTGTCACCGACAGCCGCCGCAGCACCTGCGTCCACAGCCAGTGCGGCGGCACGCCCTGGTCCCGCAGCGCGTGCACGGCGACGACCTCGACGTCCGGATGCGCCGCCCCCATCCGCGCGGTGAACTCCGTCAGCAGGTGCGACTTCCCGATCCCGAGCGGCCCCGTCACACAGCTCACATACTCCTGCCCCCCGAGCGCCCCGACGGCCTCGGCCTCCAACCGCCCCAACTCGACGCTCCGCCCGACGAACGAGGACCCACCCAAGGCCGCGTACGCCCCCGGCGACGGCGACAGGCTCCCCGTCGGTACCGAGGCCGCCCGAACGCCCTGCACCGGAGCCGGAGAACCCACCTGCGCCGGGCCCGCGAGGGCATCCTGCGCCGGGCCCTGCGCCGAACCCTGCGCCGGGCCGTGCATCCCACCCTGCACCGGAGCCGCCAGGGCCCCCTGCGCCGGGACCGGGAAACCCGCCTGCGCCGGGCCCTGCGCGGGAGCGGCGAACGCCCCCTGCACCGGGGCCTGCGCCGGAGCCCCCAGGGCCCCCTGCACCGCCGCGCCCTGCACCGGGCCCACAAAGGCCCCTTGCACCAAGGCCGACCGGGCATCCAGCCCCGCCCCCGCCGGCACCGACACGCCCCTTCCCCGCTCCCCCACTCCCCCACCACCGGCACTGAACCCGGCACCGCCACCAGCCCCAGTCCCGGCACCGGCACCGGCACCGGCACCACCGCCTCCTCCGCCCCCCATCCCGTTCGCCCCCACCGGCTCCCCCAGCCGCCCCACTCCCCGAACACCCTCCCCCGTCCGCACCCCTTCCCCCGTCCGCACCCCCATCTCCTGCCGCAGGATCGCCACATGCACCCGCCGCAGCTCGTCCCCGGTCTCCACCCCCAGCTCCTCCGCCAGATACCCCCGGGTCCGCTCGTACACGGCCAGCGCCTCCGCCTGGCGGCCGAGGGTGAAGAGGGCGGTCATCAGGTGCCCGACCAGCCGTTCGCGCGCGGGATGCCGGCGGGCCTCGCTGTCCAGCTCGAAGACGACCTGCTCGGCGTCCCCGAGCCGGAGGCGCGCGTCGGCGCGGTGTTCCAGCGCGGTGAGCCGGAGCTGTTCGAGGCGGGCGAGTTCGTGGGCGAGTGACGCGGAGGAGTCGAACTCGGTGTAGGGCGCCCCGCGCCACAGCGTCAGCGCCTCGCTGAGGCTCACGCAGGCCCCGCTCGCGTCCCCCTCCCGCAGCAGCCGCTGCCCGGCGTGGACCAGTTCCTCGAAGAGGTGGACGTCGACCTGCCCCGGCGGCAGCAGCAGCACATACCCGGGTGCCTGGTGCCGCAGCACCGACCCCACGCCCCGCGCGCCCGGCGGATCGAGGACCCCGCGCAGATGGGAGACGTGGCTCTGGAGCGTGGCGAGCGCCTTCTTCGGCGGCCGGCCCGTCCACAGCTCCTCGATGAGCAGTTCGGCGGGGACGACCTGCCCGCGTCTGACGACGAGGAGGGCGAGCAGGAGCCGGCGCAGGGGTGGGCCGACAGGCAGCTCACGGCCTTCGGCCCGGACCGCCATGGGCCCGAGGACACGCAGCATGGGCGGTGTGTCGGTTCGCATTTTCATGGCCACCCGTTTGAAATCGGGAAATCCGATGCGGCAGATTCGTTCCACCGTATCGACCGTAATTGCCGCCCTTGTACGCAGCCACCCCTAGGCCACCCCACCTGCCCCCTGAAATGGATCCTTCCCGCGGAAAAAACAAGGTGCCGCCCATGTTTATGGACGGCACCCAGAGAAACGCGCGCTAGGCGAGCGTTTCGTCCAGTGGCGGAGAACATGCGGCGAGTTCGTCACGGTGTTTGACCTTGAGTTTGCGGTAGATACGGGTGAGATGCTGTTCGACCGTACTCACCGTGACGAAGAGTTTGGCGGCTATTTCCCGGTTGCTGTATCCGACGCCGACCAGCCAGGCGACTCGCCGTTCGGCCGGACTGAGCCGGGCCGCCGCGCCCTCGGCCGCCGGCTGCGGACCGGCCGGACCAGCCGGCGCAGGCGGCGCAGGCGCGGACCGCGCGTCCCCTTCCCCGAGCCGGCGTTGCAGCACGTCCTCGAACCCGGCCCCGCGCGCGACGCGCACCGCGCGCTGGATGAGCGAGCGGGCGACCCGCGCGTTGCCGAGCGCGTAGTGCGTCTGCCCCAACTCGACCATGCACTCGACGAGTTCGACGCGGTCCCCGGTGTCCTCCAGCAGCCCCATCGCCTCCCGCAGCAGCGCCCCGCGCCCCTCGACGGGCCGGGCCAGCGCGAGGACCCGCAGGGCGACGGCGCGGGCGCGCGCGAACCCGCTGTCGGCGGCGTCGCGGGCGAGGCGTACGGCGTCGTCGCGGTGGCCGAGGCGCAGGTGGGCCTCGGCGGCGTGGGCCTGCCACAGGCAGGCGGGCGTGGGCTCGAACCCGCCCTGCCGTTCGGCCTCGCCGCAGCCGAGGAAGTCGCTGAGGGCGGCGCCGTAGCTCTTGACGGCGAGGTAGTGCTGGCCGCGGGCGTCGAGGTAGAGCAGCCCGAACCGGGAGGCGAACAGGGCGGCGGGGACCGGGGTGTTGAGCAGTTCGGCCGTCTCGTCGGCCTTGCCGCGCCGGGCGAGCGCGACGACGAGGACGCTCAGCGGCAGTCCGACCGCGACCCCCCAGGCGCGCGGTCGCACCAGCGCGGCCCGCGCGCTCTGCTCGGCGCGCGCCAGGTCGCCCTGGGCGAGGGCGCTGACGGCCTGGAGGCAGTGCAGCAGGAGCTGGTGGAAGGGGGAGAGCCGTTCGACGGCGGCCACGGACACGGCGTCGATCCTGGGCAGCGGCTCCCGGTCCGCGCTGACCTGGTGCAGCAGCCGCAGGTGGCAGTGGACGATGTCGGTGATCCGCGCCTCGGCGTCGCCGGCCGTGTAGAGGGCCTGCTGGGTGAGGTCGACGAGGGAGAAGAGGGAGCCGTCCGCGCCGGCGCTCCCGAGGGCGGGCAGCGAGAGCAGCACCTCGCGCCAGGGCGGCACGTCCAGCGCCGGCCGGTGCTGTCCGTCGTCCCGGTAGCGGGTGAAGACGAGGCTCAGCATGGCGTCGAGCAGCCCGAGTTCGACGGCGGCCTGCGCGTCGTCCGCGGCCCGCTCCCGCAGCAGCGCGAGCACGTCGTCGACCTCGTCGAGCCGCCCGTGCCAGGCCAGCATCTGGGCGACGAGGGTGAGTTCACGCGCCGCGAGCCGCCCCGCGCGGCCCAGGCCGACGAGTTCGGCGAGGTGCCGGGAGGCGGTGTAGGGGTCCAACTGCCAGCGGGCGAGGACCACTTGGACGAGGAGCCCGGCAGGGTCGTCGAGTTCTCCCCGGCAGCTCTGGGCCAGTTCCAGCAGCTCGACGGCCTCCTCCCAGCGCCCCTCGGACTGCGCGTGCCGGGCGGCCTCGCGCAGCGCGGACACCTCCCAGGCGGCGACGACGCCCCCGGCGGCGGTCAGGCAGCGGGCGACCCGCAGCGGGGCGGCGCCGGCCCGGTACAGCAGCCGCGCGGCCCGGCGGCTCAGCTCGGCGCGCCCGGTGAACCCGCTGTCCTCCAGGACGGCGGCCCGGGTCGCCGGGTGCCGGAAGCGGCCGTCGGCGGCCAGTCCGGCGGCCTCCAGCAGGTCGAGGCTGGTGGCCACCCCGACCGGGTCCACGCCGGCGAGCCTGCTGATCAGGTCGGGCGAGCGGGCGTCGCCGAGGACGGCGAGGGCGCGGGCGACCTTCTCGACGGTCTCGGAGCGCTGCGCCGACACCATGAGCGCGACCGCCTCGCAGAACGCCGTCCCCGGCACGGGCGACCAGCGCGCGGCCGGCACGTCCTGGAACGCGTACTGCGTGTCCCGCGCGACGGCCCACAGCAGCCGGGGGTTCCCGGCGGTCACCTCCAGCGCGTCCCGCACGTACGCGGGCGTCGGCGGCCGTCCCAGCACTTCGCGCAGCAGCCGGACGGTGTCCTGCGGGTCCAGCGGGGCGAGTTCGGCCACGCACAGGCGGGCGCCGCGCAGCAGCGCGGCCTGGAAGGCGCGGTACTCCTCGCCGGGGTGCAGCCCGTCGGCGAGCACGAGGAAGACCCGCAGCCGCACGAGGCGCTTGGCGAGGAACCGCAGGACCTGCGTGGAGGCGTCGTCGGTGTGGTGCGCGTCATCGACGACGGCGACGACGGCCCCCCGCCCGGCGAGGCCGCGCAGGGCGTCCTCGACGAGCGCCTGCGTGCGCAGCATCAGCCGCTCGGCGTCCCGCTCGTCGCCCCGCAGCAGGGCCTCGCGGTACGCCTGGACGAGGGCGGCGAGCCGGGGCGGCGGCCCGACGCCGCCCCGCCCGTCGTCGAACCACTGCTCGACGACGCCGAGGGGGACGCCCTGTTCGTCGGCGCTACCGGTGGCGTACAGGGTCACCATCCCGGCGGCCCGGGTCCGTTCGGCGAACCGTCCGAGGAGGGTCGTCTTCCCGGAGCCCGGAAATCCCTTGAGGACAGCCGCCCCGCCGCCGTGCCGCCGGAGTTTCTGAATGTGCCCCCAGAGCTTCGTCATTACTCTTTCGCGGCTGTCGAGCACTGTCCGACGCTCCTCTCGATCACTCCACCGTACGTCGCCGATAAACGTGAAGAGCAGCCCACGGGTGCCCGCCACTCTACGGAACGCGATGTTCGGTGCCCTGGTCAACGGGCGTTCCGCCGAATGGAACGCGACCCGCACGCCGCCCCTATCGGCCGGACTTTATTAGGGGTTGGCCGCCCGGCGGGCGCCCGGTTTAATTCCCCGGGACCGACGTTCCGGAAATCTACCTGGACAAGAGGGAACCGAAATGACCGGCACACATTCGACCCGGAACGGCGGCCGCCGCCTGTTCACCTCCGAGTCCGTGACCGAGGGCCATCCCGACAAGATCGCCGACCAGATCAGCGACACGATCCTCGACGCGCTGCTGCGCGAGGACCCCACGTCCCGGGTCGCCGTCGAGACGCTGATCACGACGGGCCTCGTGCACGTCGCCGGTGAGGTCACCACCCAGGCGTACGCGCCGATCCCCCAGCTGGTGCGGGAGAAGATCCTGGAGATCGGCTACGACTCGTCGAAGAAGGGCTTCGACGGCGCGTCCTGCGGCGTCTCCGTGTCCATCGGCGCGCAGTCCCCCGACATCGCGCAGGGTGTCGACACCGCGTACGAGTCCCGGGTCGAGGGCGACGAGGACGAGCTGGACAAGCAGGGCGCCGGCGACCAGGGCCTGATGTTCGGCTACGCGTCCGACGAGACGCCCACCCTGATGCCGCTCCCCATCTTCCTGGCCCACCGCCTCTCCAAGCGCCTCTCGGACGTCCGCAAGAACGGCACCGTCCCCTACCTGCGCCCCGACGGCAAGACGCAGGTCACCATCGAGTACGACGGCGACAAGGCCGTCCGCCTCGACACGGTCGTCGTCTCCTCCCAGCACGCGGCGGACATCGACCTCGACACCCTGCTGACCCCCGACATCAGGGACTTCGTGGTCGACCCCGAGCTGAAGGCCCTGGCGGACGAGGGCATCGTCCTCGACACCACCGACTACCGCCTCCTGGTCAACCCCACCGGCCGCTTCGAGATCGGCGGCCCGATGGGCGACGCCGGCCTCACCGGCCGCAAGATCATCATCGACACGTACGGCGGCTTCGCCCGCCACGGCGGCGGCGCCTTCTCCGGCAAGGACCCGTCCAAGGTCGACCGCTCCGCCGCGTACGCGATGCGCTGGGTCGCCAAGAACGTCGTCGCCGCGGGCCTCGCCTCCCGCTGCGAGGTCCAGGTCGCCTACGCCATCGGCAAGGCCGAGCCCGTCGGCCTCTTCGTCGAGACCTTCGGCACGCACACCGTCTCCCCCGCCGCCATCGAGCAGGCCATCGACGAGGTCTTCGACCTCCGCCCGGCCGCCATCATCCGCGACCTCGACCTCCTCCGCCCCATCTACGCCCAGACCGCCGCCTACGGCCACTTCGGCCGCGAACTCCCCGACTTCACCTGGGAGAAGACAGACCGGGTGGACGCCCTGCGCAAGGCAGCGGGTCTCTGAGCCTTTTCGCATGAAGCCCAGGTCGGAACGGTCCCGGCCTGGGCTTCAGCGCTCGTCGGGCGTCCAGGCCGCGACGAGGTCCAGCAGGCCGGGGAAACGCGCTTCGAGGTCGTCGACGCGGACGTGGCTGCGGCGCTCCAGGCCGTACTGGCGCTGCCGGGTGACTCCCGCCTCGCGCAGGGCCTTGAAGTGGTGGGTCAGCGAGGACTTGGGGCGGTCGAGCCCGAACCAGCCGCAGGTGTGGTCGAAGTCCTCCGACTCCAGGAGGAGTTTCCGCACGATCCGCAGCCGCAGCGGATCACTCAGCGCGCCGAGCACGGTTTCCAGCCGCAGGTCCTCCACGGCGGGCTCGGGCAACGGCTCGGGCAGGTCCGCCGGAGGCTCGATGGCAGGCATGGACGACTCCTCAGGGCCCGGATCCTCAGTACGACTCCGATCGTACTGCATGCTAAGTTCGAGAAAACTCGTACTTAGCCGGCGGGAGGGCCTGTCATGCCGGAGAACCGAACCGCGCCTGCGAGGGCGGCTGTTGAACGGGGAGCGTCGCGGGGGTGGGTGTGGCTGGCCGCCTGGCCGGTGGCGGCGGTCTTCGTCCTGTCCAACGCGGCGACGCCGCTGTACGTGCTGTGGCAGCGCGAGATCGGGTTCTCCAAGGGGACCCTGACCGTGATCTTCGCCTTCTACATCGTCAGCCTGCTCGGATCGCTGCTCGTCTCCGGCGTCGTCTCCGACCGGCTCGGCCGCAAGGCGGTCCTGCTGCCCGCGCTCGGGCTCGCGCTGGCCGCCTGCGCCGTCTTCGCGACCGCGTCCACCGTGGCCGCGCTGATCGCGGCCCGGCTGTTCACCGGGATCGCCGTCGGAGCGGTCGTCTCCGCGGGGATGGCCGCGGTGACGGACGTGGCGGCGGGCACGGCCGCCGTGACGGACGTGGCTGGGCAGAGCCGTAAGCGGCTCGCGGCGCTGCTCGCCTCCTGCGCCATGGTCTTCGGGGCCGGCCTCGGCCCGCTCCTCGCGGGCGTGCTGTCCGAGACCGCGCCCGCTCCCACCGTCACCGTCTTCGTGGTGGAGGCGGTGCTGCTCGCCACCGCGGTGCTCGCCGTGCTGCGGATGCCCGTACGCCGGCCCACCGCGCCCGTGGCGGGCCCCTGGATCCGCGTCCCCGGCGTCCCGCGCGGCGACGGCCTGCGACTCGCCCTCGGCATCGCCGTCTTCGCCCCCGGCATCACGGCGACGTCGTTCATGCTCTCGCTCGGCCCGTCACTGCTGTCCGGCCTGCTCGGCACCACCAGCCGCACCATCGCCGGCGCCATGGCGTTCGCGATGTTCCTGGCCGCCACCGGCGTGCAATTCGCGGTGCAGAAGCTGAACCGGCGCACCATTCTGACCGCCGGGGCGATCAGCACCACGCTCAGCATGATCACGCTCACCACCGCCGTACACACCTCATCGGTCCCCGCACTGATCGCCTCCGCCCTCCTGGCCGGCACCGGCCAGGGCATGGGCCAACTCGGCGCCCTCTCCCTGCTCAACCACAGCGTCCCCGCCCACCGGCTCGCCGAGGCCAACGCGGCGCTCAACATCGGCGGTTACATACCCGCCGGAGCACTGCCGGTCTCGACCGGCTACCTCAGCGACACCATCGGCCTGACGAACGGCACGACCGCGTTCGCCCTCACCCTCCTGACCCTCGCCGTCACCGGCGGCCTGATGGTCGCCACCTTCCGCCCCCGGCGCTGACTCATCACGAATCGTGATCGTCGTCAGAGTCGATCGCGTCTTGGACGGCAGGTACGCCGGTGCTGGACTTGATCCGCGACGGAACGCCCCCGTCGCGTTCCTCACCAGGCCCGATCGGAGATACCCATGCCCCTCATCCACGTTCAGCAGACCCCCGGCAAGACCGCCGAGCAGAAGAGCGAGCTCGTGCGCGAGCTGACCGATGCCTATGTGCGGGCGACCGGCGCGAAGCCGGAGAGCGTCTGGATCACCGTCCAGGAGATCGCCCCCGACAGTTGGTCGATCGCCGGGGAAACCCTCGCGGCCCGCGCGGCCAGGAGCTGACGGGTTCCCCTCCCCGGACCACCGGTCCGGCCCGGTCGTCCCCCGTACCGGCCCGGACCGGCCCTGACCGACTCAGACCGGCCCGGACCGGCTCGGGGGGCCGCACCGGACCGCTGAACGCGCCGCCCCCTGCCCCCCTCCTGACCTCCTCCTGACCTCCTCCTGACCTCAGGGAAGTCCGTTCACGACGACCGCCCTGGCCCACACGCCGTACGCGCTGCTGCTCGCCGTGCTGTGCTAGCTCAACGCAGGCGGCCTGTTCGCGTACGGCCGCAAGCGCGTCATCCTCTTCGGCCTCGGCGTCTTCGTCGCCGCGTCCCTGATCTGCGCGGGCGCGCCCACCATCGAGGTCTTCGGGGCCGGCCGGCTGCCGCAGGCGCTGGGCGCCGGATCGGGCATGGTGATCGGCCGCGCGGTCATCAGCGACCTGTACGAGGAGAAGGACGCGGCCCGGATGTTCGCCACGGTCATGCCGATCGTGGGCGTCTCCCCCTCGGTCGCCCCTCTCGTCGGCGGCTACCTGACCACGTACGTCAGCTGGCGGGCCCCGTTCGCGATGACCGCTCTGACCGGTGCGCTGACCCTGCTCGTCATGGCCGCGCGGGTGCCCGAGAACCTGCCGCCCAAGCGGCGCGGCCGGCACCTGGGCGCCACCCTGCGCGGTTACCCGCGGCTGCTCACCTGCCCGCTCTTCTTCGGTTACCTGGCCGCGTCCCCGCTGATCTTCCAGCGGATGGGGCTGGCCACCGTGACGACGAGCTACTGCTACACCACCGTCTGGGTCGCCTACGTGGCGGGCAACCTGACCTCGCGCGCCCTGGTTCGTACCCGCGCGATCGACCGCCTCCTGTGGTGGGGCCACGGTTTCTTCTCCACGGGCGCCCTGCTGATGCTGGCGCTCCAACTGCTCGGCGCGTCGCTGGGCATCTTCACGGTCAGCCGGCTTCCCGCGGGGGATCTGTTCAGCCTCGGCTGGTACGTCGCCGGCACGTCCCTCCTGGGAATCGTGTCCTTCCGCTTCTTCCTGACGCCGGCCACGCGGCAGGAAGGAGCGCATCGTATATTGATCGTAAATTTCTGCCGCGAATCCTATGGGTCATGAGATGATCACTCCCGTGACATCAGCCCAGTTTGTCGGGCAGGCGCGGGGGGGCCGAGTGGAATTGCGTCAGATCCAGTACTTCGTGGCCGTCGCCGAGGAGTTGCATTTCGGCCGGGCCGCCGAGCGCCTGAATATCGGACAGCCCGCGGTGAGCCAGCAGGTCCGACGCCTGGAACGCGAATTGGGCGCAGACCTTTTCGACAGATCCCGGCGTTCCATACAGCTCACCCCATTCGGCCGGGAACTGCTCACCGAAGGCCAAGAGATCCTGCGAGCGGTCGACACCTTCACGGCCAAGGCCAGAAAAACGGCGACCCAGGAGAGCGACACCTTCCGCCTTGGCATCAGCTCGGCACTAGGACGACGCCTCGACTACTTCCTGGACGCCCTGCCTCGACACGGAATGAACACCCGCTTCGAATTCCAGACACTCGGCATACAGGAACGCCTCAAGGAACTACAGGCCGGCACACTGGACGCCGCCTTCATCCGCGGAGTCGAGAGCGTGCCAGGGCTGAATCTGCTCACCCTGTGGTACGACCCACTGCTGGTAGCCCTCCCCGCCACCCATCCCCTGGCCGAAAAACCCACCCTCACCCTCCACGACCTCGCCGAACTCCCCCTGCGCATCGCCGACCGAACCCAGAACACCATCCTCCACGACTCGGTACTGCTCGCCTGCCAGGACGCCGGTTTCGATCCGGCGCCAGGCCCACCCTTCACCGGCCTCCAGGACACCCTGGCCGAAATCGGCGCAGGCTCGCCCGCCTGGACCCTGGTCTATCCGACAGCAGTCGCCTCGATATCCTCACGACGCATCAAACTCAAAAAGCTCGAAAACTTCCCGATCACCATGCGAATGTCCCTAGCACTCCGCCCGGACATCGACCGGAATTGGTCATCGATACTTTCAGGGGTCTGCTCCCAGGTGCGTCGAAAGGTCGTCGAGGAAAATTCGACAATCCTTGAGGACAGGTAAGCCTTGCTCTGCCGATGCCGATAGCGTTCACAGCGAGAACTCCGGGTCTGCTCGGCCGTGATTCCGTTCAGGAATCCGCTGATCCAGCATGCGGACCCGTCGCGGCAATGGCGAACGCGCTGAATCGAACAACTTCGACTTCTCGCTCGACTACGCCCAGCCCAAACCGGGCGTGGGGCTGACCGGCGTCGGTACCGACGACCACATACGGGCCGTCGCCGAGGTCATACCGCCCGAACAGATCTGCATGATCCTGCACCCGAAGAACATCGCCGACGACGACCTCACGCGGATGTACCGGGCGGGCGTGCGGCTCGTGCGGCTCTGCCTGCCGTCGAAGACACCCGAGCCGGGGCCGGCCATGCTGCGCAGGGCCGCGGACATCGGCTTCACCACCACCGTCAACATCACCCGGGTCAGCCGGCTCGACCGCCGGCGCCTGGTCGAGCTCGCCGCGCTCTCCGAGGACGCGGGGGCAGACGTGATCTACCTGGCGGACTCCAACGGCAGCCTCCTGTCGGAAGAGGTCTCCCGCCTGGTCACCCTGGTCCGCTCGGTGACCGGCTCGGCCATCGGCCTGCACGCCCACAACAACCTGGGCCTGGCCCTGGCCAACTCCACGGCGGCAGTCGACGCCGGCGCCACCTGGGAAGCACCGACCTGGTTCACCGGCGAAGAACGCACCACAGCCCCGGTCCCGGACCAGTGCGCAGGAACTCCTCGACCTCCATCGCGCCCACGACAACGTCCTGATCGCCGCACGCGCTTCCGCCACCCTGGCCACGGAACGCCGCTACCGCAAGAGCAGCTTCGAGACCTCCGCCAAAGCCCAGGAGGAACTCGACAAGGTCTGGGTCCTGCTGAAGATCCCGGACGAGGACGACGACTGGGGCCGCCAGCAGATCAGCGACCTCCTGAAGAAGTGCCTCAGGGACAAATCCCCGGTCCCGGACTACGACGAGACCCGCCGCCGGATCAAGATGGGCCAGCAGGTCACCCTGAAGACCACGGTCGAGAAGCAGCTCGACACCTGGCTCGCGGGCAAGAAGAACCTGCGTCGAGGCGACACGTCCCGCTACGAGACCGACGTCCGCGTCCGCCACCTCACCGTGATGTTCAACGCGATCAACGAACGCGACATCGAGATCCAGGAGCAGAACGCCCAGCGCCGGGCCGTCGCTCAGGAACTCAAGGCCACCCCCTACAAGGGCGCGGAGCACCGGACTCGCCGTAAGCAACTCAAGGCCCAGCTCGACGCGATGCCGCCCTTCCGCAGGCCATCGCGCGGGAGCCCCGGCCAGCTACGGCCGGGGCTCCCGCGTTTGCAGAAGTCCCCCAAACCACAGTCAGCCACCGCCGAACGGCCCATGTCACCGGCCTGCACGCCTCCTGCACGCCACGACACCGTTACGTCACCGCTGGCCCCCAGGCCGCCTTTTCGCACCGTGCCGCGCTCACGCACCACATCACGGGCAAGAAAAAAGCCCAGGTCAGACAGCATCTGACCTGGGCTTCACAAGAGCCGCCTTCGGGATTCGAACCCGAGACCTACGCATTACGAGACCATGAGCGTTCGTGTTGCGTGGTGATTCGTCGTGCTGCGTGGTGACGTTTTGCCTGATCAGAACATGTGCGGCAGGTTGGCCCGTGCCACCCTGTGATGCACCGTCCAAAGGCGTCTGTCCACCGGTTGTCCACCGACGGGGTTGTCGCCGACCCATCAGTGAGACCGAAACTGGTCTCCCGACGACGCATTCGACCAATTGGAGAGCCATGGGGGCCACTGTAGAATCTCCACAAGCACCCCTTCGCTCAGGTTCCGGCACCGTTCCCTCGGTCAGCCTGCACGACTTGGCGGTCGATCCATTCTAAAGGCGGCCTTGCCTCACCATCGGCTCGCGCATCGTACACGGAGACCTTCCAACACAGACGGCGGGCCTCACTGACCTTCCCCTCGTAGCGTAGAGACCGTGACTGCAGGGGAAGTTGAGGGTCATGGCGGGCAAGAGGCGGAAGTTCGACGCGGAGTTCCGTGAGGGGGCTGTGCGGATCGTGGCGGAGACCGGCAAGCCGATCCCACAGGTCGCGAAGGACCTTGGGATCAATGAGACGACGCTGGCCACCTGGGTGTCGAGGGCACGGGTGGCCGGCAAGGCCGGTCCGACGGGTGAGAGCGAGGAACTTGCACGGTTGCGACGGGAGAATGCCCAGCTCAAGCGGGACAACAAGGAGCTGGTCATGGAGCGTGATGTCCTCAAACGCTGCATGGTCCTGTGGGTGAAGTAGCTGTTGCGGACCCGGCGGCGCTCGTCGGGGTGATCAGCGACCAGAGGACCGATTTCAAGATTCCGCATCGCACCTCCTGTCGAGCCCTGGGGGTGTCGGAGGCGTGGTTCCACAAGTGGCGGCGCAGACCGTCCGAGCCGGCGAAACGCGAGGTCAGACGGGTACTGCTGGCCGAGCGGATCTCGTACTTCTTCGACCGGTCAGGCCGCACCTACGGCTCGCCGAGGATCACGCCGGACTTGTGGGAGGAGGGCCGGCAGGTGTCGCAGAACACCGTCGCCGACATCATGGCCGAGCTCGGCCTGCAGGGCCGCGAGCCACCACGCCGCCGGCGTTCGCTGACCCGTCCCGGGAAGCGGAAGACGGCACGTGACCTGGTGCTGCGCAGGTTCGACGCGATCGCGCCGAATATCTTGTGGTGGGGTGACATGACCGAGATCGACACCGGCGAGGGCAAGCTCTACCTCGCGAGCGTGCACGACGCGTTCTCCCGCCGGGCCCTGGGCTACGCGATGGGCGACCGGCACGACACGACGCTGGTCAGCGCTGCCCTGCAGATGGCGATCGCGACCAGAGGCGGCCAAGTGGACGGCGTCATTTTCCACACCGACCGCGGACCGGAGTACAACTCCGAGGCGTTCAGGCGGCTTTGTGGCAGGTGGGGCATGGTGCAGTCGATGGGCCGTGCCGGCTCCGCCCTGGACAACGCCGCCGCGGAGTCGTTCCACTCGGTCCTCAAGGTCGAACACGTCCACCGACACCGTTTCGCCACCCGCGCCGAGGCGCGGCTGAAGACCGCCATCTGGATCGCGGACTTCTACACCACCAAACGACGCCACAGCGCGGCCAGCGGGCAACCACCCGTCGAGTTCGAACGGATCATCCAACAAGCGCGAGCTCGGCTCGATCAACAAGACCGGGCCGCATAACCAACGTCTCTACGAAATCTGGGGATTGACATCACGCCAGCATCATCGTCGTGCGCAGGCACCGACAGTCACGAGGAAAACATCACGCTCCAAGCGGGTTGCCGGTGTCATCCTGTGCTGGTGGACATATCTCTTCCCGACCAACTGGGCGCAGCTGAACGAGAGTCCTGCGCGGCTGTGCGAGAAGTGACCCGAAAGCTGAATCTCTCCGCGCCTCCTGAGCAGATCACGGGACAGCAGGAAGTCGCCTTTGTGCCGGTGACCCGCGCGCAATGGAAGACAGTGCTGAGGGAAGCCAACCTGTCTGGGCTTCAGCGGGAGACCGACGAGAAGGTTACGGAGATCCTGCGCCTACGGACCGCTTCGGGCCGGACCGTCGGGAAGCAGCTTCCGGAGTTGTTGCGGAGTCTCCACGCGTCGGTTGTTGCCCTGAGCGCTGTCGCAGAAGAGGTGTCCCGGTTCAGTCCGTCCCGTACGAGCGCAGCAGAGCGACGGTTGGCGACTGACCTGGCGCGAGCGAATCGGAACGAGGTTCAGGCGCTGTTCGTCTGCCTGGAACAGGGATGGGCGGAGTCCGCTTGGTCTGCAGCACGGAAGTATGCTCTCGCGGCTCAGGCAGCCGGGCGAACTCTGGAAACTGCCGCCAAGACTGATCACGCCGACCTTCCTGACGAGGACGTCTACCAGCGAACGCTCGGGGTGTCGGCCGAGCAAGTGGGTCCCGGGTCGGGTGTGGCGTCGCGGGCCCGCCTCTTGGCCGCCTGGGCGGAAGCCCCGCAGATGCTCGATCATCGGCTGCGCCGGAGCATGAGACATCTGATCGATGACTCACTGCCCCTAACGGTAATACTTCTCCATCACCTTGCCGTCCTAGCGATCTCCGATCGCCCCTTGGTAACGCACCGTGCTGCCCTCCTGGGACGTGACCTGGTGACGTCCCATCTAAAGTCCGATCCGGAACTGGCATGTTCAGTGATGGCACGACACGTAGCCCGAGAACCGGAGATGGTGTCCGCCCATCGCGGACAGATCGCCTACCTCGACGCTTGCTACGAGGAGGAGTACCAGGAAGAAAAGGCGCGGGCGGTCATGGACCTGCACCGGGCCGTGCTGGAAGCAGACGTCAGGCGCACGGCTGTTGTGGTACTGGAACTGCTGGGAAGGACGGTTCCGCAGGGGGCCTCGCTCGCCACCGTCCGGGATCTGCTGGCAGCTCAAGACGGCCAGCCACTGTGCAAGTTGCTTGCCTCGACGATCCGCTCCGAGTGGCGCAACGCGAACGCCCACGAGGATTTCCACTGGGACCCTGTCAACGACACACTCCTCTTGGGCGGACGGCCAGCCGATCTCGACGAGGTACTGGACGCAGCGCTCCGCGCTCGCGCCATTTGTCGCGGGTTCGAGCACGGGGTGGCAGTGGCCTACGCACAGAACACATCGCTGGTCGTCCGGGGCGCGGAGGACTCGAACTACGTCGGCCGAGACCTCTCCATACTCCAGGCAGCAGGAGAAGTCAGATTCCCGGTGCTGGACATCCGGCGCCGTGGCAGTCTCGTGCGGCTGGACGTGCCCGACGTCTCCGTTGAGAGCCTGAGAGAGGCGTTTCGTGCGATCCTCAGGGGCGCCATCGCGGACCCCAGCGTCGAGTGCTGGGAACTACGTCAGGAGTCTCCTGACCGGCCTCTGCTGCACGTGGACCGTACGGGAACACATGCCGGGCTCCAGGTCGCAGAGCCCCTCTGGGACACTGCCGACCCCCTGCCTTTCGCCACTCTCCCACTGCTGGCAAATGCCATGACCAACGCGGGAGAACCCGCCGAAGCAACAGCGTCAACGGTTCTCTGCCTGGCAGCTGCCCACGTCCTCGGTGAACGAGACCGCCTGTCACCTGCCCTTGCACACGGGGATCCAGCCGCCAAGGACGAGTTGATCAGCACCACGAAGCTGATCAGCGACGGCGCCAAGGCAGCAGCGCGCCTGATGGAGGGAGCAGCCCACCGCAAGTTGCTGGCCTTCGCTGAAGTCCTTGCCGGAGAGTGCCACCGGTTGAAGAGCGCTCCCCCCTTCGCACTTGTGCGGGAGTTCGTGCCGGCGTACCGGGCCCTGCGGAGGCATGGGCCACCTCATCTCCCATGGATCACAGGGCTCCACGACTCTGCCGTCTGAGATCCCCGACACGGTCGCTCAGATCACGCTTCAGAATTCAGCGCGCGGGCGAGATGGCCGACAGGCTGACCATCCCGGCCGAAAATCAGGACTGCTTGGCATCCTTCGTCGTGGTACGAGGGTTCGGAACCGGCTTCTGCTCCGCGGCCTTCCCCTTTCCGTCCAGCCCCAGGGACTGCTTGATGTTCTCGTAGTCGACGACGGGGGTGCCGATCCTGGCCACCGAGTGCCCGTGCGAGGTCAGCATGGCCTCGGCGAACGGGCTGTCCAGCGTGGCGACCTGGGTCCACGAGCGGACCTCTGCCAACGGAACAGACTGCACGATCTCGAAGTCGACCAGCAGGTCCGGGATGTCGAGGTACTTGGGCAGGATCCGGTAACGGGCATTGTTGTCGCGGAACATCTCCAGAGCCGCGTTCCGCTCCTTGCTCCCCTTGATGGGAGATCCGGCCTCGACCCAACGAGCGATCAAGGGCGCTTCACTCAACGGCACCGCCTTGGCGAGACGCACGTACTCGGCCTTGGCCGCGCGGTTGCCGCCGCTCAGCAGGTCCTCGTAGAGGTCGCACGCAGGGGTGAGGACGAGCCACCAGCCGTCCTGGGGGTCCCGCAGAATGTCTGCCGCGGTCACGTGTTTCGTAACCGGCGGCATCAGGTACATCCGGGCGGTCGACGCGTGTCCCATCACACGGTCCTCGGAGGAACCGAGCGCGGCTCCGAGGGCCTCGGCCGCGTTCTCCTTCAGCCAGGCCGCCAGGCGGTGCACGAGAACGGGGGCGATCTGGCTACGGTCGACGGCCTCGAGCCGGTCCCAGTTCGGGGCGATCTCGTCCCGCAGGAATCCGCGTACGTGCTCGTCCACGAGGGCGGTGATGTGCCGGGTGAGGACCGGGACACCGGACTCGAGGCCCTCCCGTATCGCGGTGACGGCGTCGTCCAGCCGGTTCTTCGGGACCACCTGGATGAGCGGTGGCTGCGCCAGGTCGTTCACCTGCTCCGCGAGGCCGGTGCAGAAGACAACCGGCACCCAGCGGGTCTTGGCTATCCGGTCGTACAGTTCCCGGCCCTGCAGGTTGGGGTGCGCGGTGGAGCCACCCCGTGTCGCGTCCCTGACATCCAGAACAACCAGATCGAACGGCTGGGTCTCCAGCAGGCGTTCGGCTTCGTCGAAATCGTTCTCGACGTGGATGTCGAGCGTTCCGAGGTCCGAGAGCTCCTCCCCGAGCATCTCGGACAGTTCCTCCGCGATGTCCACCTCGTCCTCGACAATCAAGACCCGGTACACCGCGCCCCCGTCCGTCACCCAACTCTCCTTCTCAGTCTTGCCCTGAACGTGGCTCCGGCGAGGGGCCCTGGCGTCACCAGGGACAGATCGCCGTCGTAGAAGTCCTTCACGACGCTGCCGGCGATGCTGAGGCCCAGCCCGATGCCGTCCTCCTTGTCGCTGAAGTACGTGTCGAAGATCATCTCTCGGATCTCCTCACGTACTCCGGGGCCGCTGTCGCTCACGTCGATGTCGACCTCGTCGTCGGGCGTCCGCCTCGTCTCGATGAGGATGGTGCGCTCCTTCCCCTCGGGCAGGGTGGAGAGCCAGTAGATGGAGTTCCCTACGAGGTTGTGGACCACCTGGGAGATGTCACCGGGGTCAGCCGTCACTGTCACGTCCTCGCCGCTGACGGTGACGGTGATGCCATGCTTCTTGAGCGTGCCCTCGTGGACCGCGACGGCCTCGTCGATCGCGGCTTGGAGAGACAGGGCGCGGGGGCGGCCTCGCCGCCGGCCGCTCAGCGGCTCGACGCGGGTGAAGAGCCGGTCCAAAGCCTGTTCTTGCGCCGTGAGGTCGACGTGCATCTTCGTGAGAGCGGAGGCGAGTTGTTCGTCCTCGTCGCGCTTACGGCCTGCCAGCTTGTTCAGCCGACGGAGGACGTAGGCGATGCGTGTCAGTGCCGTTCGACCGTCGTGCAGTACGACGTCAACCAGGGCTCCGAGAGTCGCGAGGCGGGAGAACTGCGAGAGGACCTCCTGGACTTTCTCGACGCTCTCGTCGATCGTTTCCTGAGCCTCCTCCAGCGCGCGGCTCAACTCGGTGTCGTCCGGGTACTTCGCGTTGAGAACGTCCCGGACGGGCGAGAGGGTGAAGTTCTGGAACAGGCCGTGGCGGTCGCTTCCAGCGCCGGAGGGGGTGTCCACCGTGACCGGACCCGACTGGCGGCCCTCCCCATTCGGACGGCGCAGCCTGTAGCGCCAGGTCTCGAGTCGGCTCACGGCCTGGGTCAGTACACCCTTCAGGTCCTCGTACTCGGGAGAGTCGATGAGCCCTTCCCGGTGCGACCGGTCCCGAAGCCCGGGGTTGCCGTCCGCCGATATGTACACGAAGCCCGCGACCTGGTTGTTTGAGAACCGCATGGTGGGGTTGTTCACGCGGCGGAGGTCGAAGCGCAGCCAGTCGAAGTCGACCTCGCCGAAGGGCTGCACCCGGAAGCCGTCCCGGTAGAGGGCGACACCGCTGTTGTCCTTGATCAGCTTACGGACCTCGGTGATGTTGCGGGCCCCGAGGTCGATGTTGAGCATCTCCTTGAGGGAGGCCGAGTCGAGGTCCCAGGTACGGAGGTCCAGCTTCAGGGGGCCGCACTTGGGTGCCTTCCCGTGCGACGGGAAGACGTACTGGTTCAGGGTTTCCGACTGCCCGGACGTCAGGTTGGTCATGGTCAGGTCGGCGAGACCGTTTTCGTCGATGGTCCCTATGAGGCGGTAGTGCGGGTGTGCCAGAGCTTCGCTGGCCGCGACGAAACCGGTGTGGTGGTCCAACGGCCCGGCCGGAAGGGAGAGGTAGATCGTGAACTCCGGCTGGTCGGGTACGTCCAGCTCCGCAGGAGGGGGAGGGGGGAGGAGTCGGGACAGGGACCGCTTCAGGCTCTCCACCGACTCGGCCCCCCAGTCCTGCCGAAGCCCTTCGAGCCGGACGAGAGTGCCGTGAGAGCCCGTCCAGGCGGGCTGTTTCCCGCTCGCGCGGAAAGTACTTGTCACCTCGTCGAAGAGGCGTCGCGCTTCGCCGTTGTCGGCGAACACCTCGGGAGCGCCCACGTTCCACTGGACCGGTACCTGGTCGAGGTAGGCGTTCTCGGCGGCGAAGTCGCTCCAGTCGAGCCGGATGTTCACCTCGGGGCCGCCGGCCTTGCGACTCCTGATCGCGGTCACGGCGCCGAGGCGGGCTGCAGAGAAGCGCCCGATTCCCTTTGCACCGAGAACCCTTCGCCCGAACTGCTCACTGTGCGGGGCACGGTGCCGGAACGGTGTGGCAATCTCCATCCAGGTGTCCCGGACGGTCTCGGGGGACATACCGTGCCCGTCGTCCCACACCTCGATGGAACCGAAACCCTCCTCCAAGGGCCCGTTGAACCTGATCACGACCAGGCTCGCGTCGGCGTCGTAGGCGTTCTTGACCAGCTCGGTGAGCGCCACCCGCTCGTTGCTGATCAGTTCCTCGCCGAGTGTGCTCATCAGGCGCGCACGGGGACGAAGGAACGTCTGTGTGTTCTCGGAGTCCACGCTCGCCCCTCTGACCGCTTCGCACCCGCACCCCCGCCCGAGGAGTACCAGCTGCGATCTTAACGGCGGGGAGGGCTCCGGAAACGCTGCTCGGGAGATTTGGGCAGCACGTGTGCCGGGACGGGGGTTCACGGTGGTTGCGGCACCCGACGCCCGGCAAAGGGGCATAGCCCTGTGATCGAACGTGTCTTCTGGTTCGGGGGTTCGTTGAGACAAGCGACGTTCGTGGACGTATCGCAACCGGAACTGGGGAGTCCCGAAGAGTAGCCCGGGCGGTGTCCTCTAACATGGGGTGCCTCAAGAGTAGGACACTGCTTCAAGTTGCCAATGAGACACGGTGAGCGAACAGCAGTGTTCACCAGGCAGGTCACCCGCGTGACAGACGAGGCTTTGCGGCGGCGTGGACCGGCCGGAAGCCTTGCCTCCGCAGCGTCGTGCGTGATCTCCTGGAGGTCGTTCAGGTCATCAGGTACGGAGGAGTGGGTCGTGGCGAAGGAGAAGGGGGCAAAAAGCACGTACGGCGTGCCCCTGGAGCGGAGCGACTACCTCAAACTGGACAAGCACAGGCACCACTGCGAGCCGGACGATTTCAGAAAATGGGTCGAGTCCGGTTACGGAAAAGGTAAACGCCTGGCTGTCGACCTCTTCTCGGGTGCCGGCGGGCTGAGCCTGGGCCTTGAGCGGGCCGGATGGACCACCGCTGCGGCCGTGGACTTCGACGAGCGGGCTCGCGAGACGCATGCAGCAAACTTCCCGGGAATGAGTCTTTGCGTCGACCTCGGCGATGACGACCAGCGAGGCGAATTCGTCCAGCGAATCCTGGACTCCGGCGCCGATATCGACATCGTGGCGGGAGGCCCTCCCTGCCAGCCGTTCAGTCGTGCCGGACGCAGCAAAATCCGACACTTGGTCGAATACCACAACCGTGACCCGCACGATCTCCGAAAGGAACTCTGGCGCGCCTACGTCGATGTGGTGGAGCGGCTCCTTCCACGTGCCGTCCTCATGGAGAACGTCCCCGACATGGGGCTCGGCGATGACTTCAGCGTGATCCGCATCATCGAGGCAAAGTTGGAGAACCTCGGGTACGTGACCCAGGTACGTCTCGTCGATGCGTGGAACTATCGCGTGCCGCAGCACAGGAAGCGTCTGATCCTCCTCGCACGGAGAGACGGTGGCGACTTCGCGTGGGGGAAGCCGAAGAAACAGACCAAACTTCGGGATGCCATCGGCGACCTACCTGCGCTCAATCCGGAGGCTTTGAAAGCGGTGGGTGCCCGAGTCATCGACTACGACGAGCAGCAGGAGTCGACACTCTCTTCCTTCGCCAAGGAGATGCGCAGAAGGGCAGACAAGGGTGTAATTCACGACCACATGACACGGCGGGTTCGTGAGGACGACTTCAGGATCTTCACGGTCATGGATTCCAAAACCCTCTACTCCGAGCTCGAAGAGAAACTGGAAGAGGACGAGAAGGATTTCCAGAGGTACGACTCGGAGCAATTCACCGACAAGTACAAGAAACTGGACTGGGAGGAACTGAGCCGCACCATCACCGCGCACATCGCCAAGGACGGTTACTGGTACATCCATCCTGAAGAGGCGCGAACGCTGACCGTGCGTGAAGCCGCGAGGATTCAGACCTTCCCTGACCGCTTTCGGTTCGCGGGTACGCGGAGCGACGCCTTCCGCCAGATCGGCAACGCGGTTCCCCCGCTGTTGGGCGAAGCCGCGGCCCGGGTTCTCCAGCCGCAAGATGTTCCCGCCGGGGACGAAGCCGCGGACAAGTGGCCGAAGGTACGTGAGGAGCTGACCCGCTGGGCCAAGGAGCAGCGTGCGGGCAAGCAGTGGTACCAGTTCCCCGGCGGCCGGAAGATGAAGCCGCTCGGGGCTCTCGTCATGGCGGTGCTCTCGGGAAGCAAGCTGCACCCGAAGCAGCTCTCCGACGTGATGGACGAGGTCGCCGGGCACAGGGAACTGACGCAGGACGTCTATCTCGCCCTCGTGAACGCGGCGCCGACAACAGCACTCCGCAAGCGTCTGGAGGGCAGGCTCAGTCCGGTCGTCGACAAGCCCGAGGTCTGGGTGAACGCTGATTCGGTTCTCGATCACAGCAAGGTGTTGGGGCTCAAGCCAGCTGAGCTCGCGTTGTTCAGGCTGCTGGCTGGCGGCGACATAATGCTGGTCGGCCAGAGTGCATTGCGGGTGGCCGCGCGGGTTCATCAGAACGAATCGCACCTGACCAACCGATTGACCGAGGGTCGGCTCAACCTCATCAAACTTCTTGGCGCTGGCCGGGACGCACCAGTGCGCATGGCCGCCATTAGATTCATCGGCGAGAACCTGTGTCGTGACAAGCAGCCCGTTTGTGGAAGCTGCCCGCTGAGCGATTACTGCCCGACCCGTCCCCAGGAGGACGAAGGGTCCGAAGCTACCTTGGATGTTGCGGTAACCACAGGCTGACAGGGCCCTCCCAGGAGGACTGAAACGTGCGGCGTGAACGATGCGTTCGGCGGCCTGCCCGGCGTCGGCCCTGACCTCAGGACTCCAGATGCGGACTACGGTCCGCAACCCTGACTGCCCGGGACTGCCGCGCTCTCACACGGTCCCGTCGTCGAGGCCAACGGGCATGGGATGGAACCCATGCCGCAGAGCCTCTTCGTAGACCTCCATCGCCTGTCGTGCCTGAGCCCCTATGACCCGTCGTCCCTGGGACAGACGCTGCGCGACACGGTCGGCGAGCTGCCTGTCCACGGCGCGCAGAACCCGGCCTTCGCGGGCCCAGTCCGCCAGAGCCTGCCACTCCTCGCTGGGGATGTCCTCGACGGCGGCTTCGGCCTCGTCGGACTCGGTACTCTCGGGAGAGGCGATCTCGAAGGACTCGGCCGACAGCTCGGCGGTCAGCGCGTCGGGGAGTGTCCACGCGATGCGGGACACCTCGTCCCAGCAGTCGGGCTTCTTCGCCCACTCCGACACGTGCCGGTCACCGGAGATCACCGTCTCCATGATCAGGGGGCAGAGTTCGTCGAGGGCGTCCCTCAAAGCGTCCGTGATGCCCTGCTCGTTCCAGACCCTGTCGAGGTCGATCCGCTTCTCGGCAGCGAGCGAGAGCCGGGCGACTGTGTAGGTCGTGATCAGTCGTTTGTGGCTGCCAGCCGAGTGTGCACGAGCGATCCGGTCGGCAGCCTGGAAGAGGAGGGCAGTGGCTATGGCGCGCTTGCAGTACTGCACGTCCACGACGGGATCGGACTTCTCGATCCGCTCCATGAAATGAGCAAAGTTCTTCTGGGCGCCGCGGCTGACCCAGTACGGGAGCTGCTCCCAGGAGTGCACGAAGGTGGCCAGGTCGGACTTGCTGAATCTCTGCCGACTCGGCGTGATCAGCTTGAACTTGCGCTGGGCGGCACGGGTCTCGTGCTCGGCGGACTTGTCGGTGTACTGACCCCGCGCCCGCTCGTAGAACCATCGCGTCTCCTGACCACTGCCGTCGGTCGCAGGAGCCCACAGGCTGCGGGAGACACGCTCGAAGGCGACGTGGAACTCGTGGTTCGAACTGAAGTCGACCAACGTCACCTTGTTCTGGGTGTTGGAGTACTGGGAGATCCTCGGAACGATCTCGGACAGGTAAGCGGGATCGACAATCGTGAGTTTCATCTGTACGTGGACGCCGTCCAAGTCCCGCTTGTCATGAGTCAGGACGTGATGCAGCGAGGCGGTGGTCTGGCCGCCGTTGACGATCTGGAGACCGGTCATGCTCCTGATCGCGACGGGACTGCCGTGCTCGTCGGTCTCGAAGTCCACGTCCGAGGCAGTGGCGGTCACGCCATTGTTGTAGGCGAGGAAGCGGCTCGGATCCTTCAGCAGGGTTTCGCGGATGCCCTTGTTCACGCCACCGCGGGTCTGGAGGAAGGACCGGACGTTGAGTTCGAGCAGCCGGGTCCGGTGCTCCTTGTACAGTTCGGCAAGCTGTCGGCCGGGGATGACGGCCAGGACGACCGAGTAGTTCGGCTCGTCGCTGTGCGCCGCCAGGCACGGAAGAGGACGCTCGAAAGTCACCTTGATGGGCTCGCCGATGCTCCCGGAGGTCTCGTGTCTGTGGAGCCGCGCAAGGTCCCAGAGCTCATGTGTGACAGGAATCCCCTCGAACTCTCCGGGTCCCGGGGCACTCGTCGTGCTGACCCGGTTGCTGAGGAGAAAGAGGCGGATCTTCGGAACTTCCGACAGCGCCTTCTCCACACCGACGCACATGTCGTGCACGTCGGTGTTGTCCTCCTGGTTGGGGCGGATGGCCGCGTGCTTGCCCAGGAACGCAAACAGCCTGCGGAAGAGCCTGTCGGACTCGGCCTTGGTCAGCTTGCTGCTCATCGGGGTCAGGTTGAAGTCGGTGGTGTAGAGATCGAGGCTGGACCCGTCCTCGGGCAGACCGTAGCCGTAGATCTCCAGCCCCCGGGAGGAGTGGTAGGCGAGCGCAGCGTCGGTGACCACCCCGGCCTCCTCGAGGATCTCGAGTACGTGCTGGGTGAACGTGTTCGGGATCGAGCCGCCCTCGGCGTCCGCCAGCGCCTGGATGTCGGTCACCAGCGCGCGTGAGTAGTCGTGGAGGTCGTGCTCAGCCATGGGTTCCTCGGATCAGGTCGACGAGTGTCTCGGCGGTCACGCTGTGGGCGGTCAGTGCCGACACGTCGATGGTGTAGGTGCAGTTGCCCACCCCTGGTGGCAGTTCGGCCTCGACGATGCGGGGGAAACCCTCCCCCACCGTCCAGAACTCGCTGCGCCGCAGGGTGTAACGGTCGTGGTCGTAGAGGTCCCGCTGATTCGGCAGATAGCCGGCTTGGACCAGCAGACTCTCGAAGCGCTGGGCGGCGGACGGTGAGGTCAGACGGGCCCGTATCTCGTCCACCAGGGCGTTCAGACTCCTGCCGAGCCCACTTTGCCGGTCGTCGAGGACGACATGAGCCAGTGCGAGGGGCGTCGAGTCGGCCGTGTCCAGCTGCCGCTCACTCGCGATCTGGACCGTCCTGGGAGAGCGCACTGTGGTCGCCTTCACCTCGACCGCGGCACCGGGCAGCTGGAAGTCCTGGTTCGTCTGCCTGGGGCCGGTCCAGGAGCTGACGGCTGTGTGCTGGTCCACAGCCGGAAGCACGTACTCAAGGAGGAAGTGGAGTTCGCCGAAGAGACCGCACCGAGCCTGTCGCGACAGGCCGTCGCGCGACACTGAGCGCAGCAGCTGCTGCCACCGGACGTAGCGGCGGACCGCGGCCTCCGCCGCCGTCTCGGTTGTCGGTGCGTCCCGCACCACCTCTGCGATGTCGGAGACGAGCGGGGTGAACACCTCCGTGAGTTCGTCGTCGGTGAGCATCACCTGGAGCTCGTAGTGGTTGCCGGACACCGACGACAGGTTCAGCTGCAGGCCGCGGGTGGCCGGCAGTTCGTGGATCTCCTGACGTACGGTGTCGGCGGTCCTGGCGTCTGTGCCGAGCAGCAGCATCCGCCGGTGGGCAGGGTGCGTCACCGACACGTGGATGTCGTGCGGGGAGTCGGGGTGGAGCCGCCGGGTCGACCTGCCCGGGGTCTGCTGGTGGGCCTCCAGCTCCTGCCACACACTCTCGTCGATCACTCTTCGTCCTCGAAGTCGTCGAACTCCATGTCCTGCTTGAACCAGATGTCGTTCACCACGTACTCGGTCTTCAACTGGTGACGGGAGAACGGGAAACTGATGGCAAACCCGACCAGCGGAGCGACCGGCTCGGCGTTCCCCGACGACTTGGCCACCTCGGCAGGGCTGAGGGGATACAACAGAAGCAACGGCTGGTCAGAGCGGCGCTGGTTGCGCAGGGGCCGACCGCGGGGAGTGTCGGGGTCGAGCGGCTCGCCCTTCCTGTTGAGCTTCCCCTTCGCGGCCTCCTTCGTGTCCTTCAGCGCACGCTCCTTCTGCTCGTCGGTTAGGTCGCAGAGTTCGTCGGCGGGGCTGAGTACGCGCTTGATCGTGTAGCGGCCGGGAACAACGTCCGAGGACTTGGAGTGGCTGCGCGTGATGAGGCCGACGGAATGGCCTGCGATCTCGGCCGCAGCTCCCTCCGGCAGTCGGCTGGCGAGGCGGATTGTCCAGTTGCCGAGCTCACCCTGCTTGGCGCACTGGCGTACGTACTCCGCGATGAAGGCCGGCCGCACCCGCTGGGCCTGCCGGTCGGTGAGGTAGGAGTCGAGAAAACCCTCGGTAACGTCCGAGGCTGCGACGCCACTCCAGGTGATGCTCCCGCTCCGCTCGTCCACCTTCCCGGCGGAGAGCCCATCGAGGCGCGCGACGAACGACTCAAGGAGCTCGTGGTTGTTACGAACCGCCTTCTCGGAGAGGTCGAAGATAGTCGTCTCGGGAAGCTCACCGGAGTAGCTGAGGCGGACACGCGTACCCTGCCTCATCTTGTTGGAGGCCGTGATACCGAGGCCGAGCGACGAGGTCCTGACCTTGAGACCGTACTCGCGGGGGGTGAGTCCCACCGCGGACATCTCCTCTACGTCGCGCCGGAGTTCGTCGGTGGCTGCAGTGATCTCCGCGTACTGGCGCTGCAGCGTACGTGTCGTGTACAGGCGGCACAGGTCTTCGTAGCGGGGCCGGTAGCCGAACCAGCGCCCCATCTGCAGCAGGGTGTCGTACGTCTTGGAGGCACGCAGGTAGTAGCTGACCGACAGCCCTTCGAGGGTCAGACCGCGGGAGAGCTTCTCGCCGCCTACGGCGATGACCGACAGGCCGGTATCCCGGCGCTCGTAGTACTGGAGAGCGTCCTTCGCGGCACCGTTGACAGCCATGGCGGTGATCTTCCCGAGGGCGGCGTGGAGATGCGGTTCGACGTCCCCCCAGTCGAGCCCGCCCCCGGTCATGTCCTCGGTGCAGGGGACGAAGTCCTCGTCCCAGAGCTCCCGCAGTTCTTCCTCAAGCTCTTCGCGAGCACTGCTGAACCGGTCTTGGAGGACGTCGAAGAGCAGACGCACATGGGCGTCGATCTGGTCGCGGACCTGCTGCTGTACGGCGGTGAAGCGGGTCACGTGCACCAACATGGAGTTGTGCACAGCGACCTGCCCCCGTGCTCGACGTGCCGCGCAGGTCAGGACGAAGGACCGGATGGCACGCTGCAGCGACTCGGGCAGGTAGTCGGGAACCCGGTGGTACGACTTGTGCTTGTCCGGCACCCAGAGGTCCGTGTCCTTGATATGCCTTATGAGCGGCAGCGGCTCGATGTCCTCCTCGTCTCCGTCGGTCTGCAGACCGAAGACCCGCTCGGGTCCGAGGTAGTTGGACGGCGCCCGCAGCGTGCGGATGAAACTCTCCGGGAAGAGGTCGGGGCCCAGCTCGTCGTGGTCCGTGTCGGGATTGATGTAGATGTTCGCGAAGGGGGTCGCGGTATAGCCGACGTAGGACGCCTTCGTGAAGCTGTTGACCAACCGCCTGATCGCCTTGTTGATCGCCGACGGGTTGGTGTCGGGGTCCTTGGAGGTGTTCACCCCGGCGTTGTCGGCCTCGTCGTCGATCACGAACAAGGGGAGGTCGGGCACGACCATCCGGCCGGTCTCCGGGTCCTCCACGCCGTGGTTGTCGATCACCCAGTCCCGCAGGTTGTCGATGATCCGACGGTTCTTCTTGACCACGAGGACCACCGGAACACTGCCCACCGGCACGTTCGCGGACACCGCCGTCTTCCGGGCGAAGTCCCCCTTTTCGTGACTGGTGGTGAGCGACGCCGCCTTCAGACGCTTGCCGTGTGACATCGCGCCGACCCCGATATGACGATGCGCGTCGTCATCCGAGCGGAACTGGTACTGGGTGTCGAACCCGAGGAGCCCTTCGTCAATACGGAGCTGGGTCTGGCTGCGCAGGTCGTTGTGAATCCCGGCGAACACCACGATGAGTCGGTAGCCAGCGTCGGCTGCCTTCGCGGCGAGCCCGATGAACTGCCCCGTCTTGCCGGACTGGACCTGTCCGATCACGAGCCCGGTCCGGCGCCACGCGCCTTCCCGCTGAGGGTCTTCCAGCTCGCCGAGGACGTCGTCGGTGCTCTGGTCGAGTCGGCGTACGACCTGCGTCGGGAGCTTGGAGACACTCAGGAGGTAGCGCCGGTAACGGTCCCAGAAGTCCCACTTCCGGTCGGCCTTCGCGTCGGCAAGCCAGGGCACGTGGCCCTCGTCGTTCTTCATCGCGGAGGAATCAGCCTGGAACACGGAAGCCCGGGCCTCGAGCACCTTCCGTACGAGATCTCGCTCCACGGTGATCCCCTGGGCAGCGAGGATGCTGACCGCGGTGTTCACCGCAAAGTCCACCTCAGCCGGCGTTGCCTGACGGTCACCTGGCAGAAGCAGCACCGCGGTCTGCTCGGCCTTCTCGAGACTGTCTTCGGGGGTGGTGCTCACAGCGACCTCCTGCGGCCGGGTCGGTTGGGCATGGGGACTACCAGGTGGGTCAGGAGTTCCAGAAACCTTGTTGCTCGTCGAAGGGAGGCATGGAGCTGAGTACGCCCCGGGCGTCCTCTGGGGAGCGGCCCTGCCCAAGGAGTGCTTCGTACACCTGGCGGGCGATGTCCACGGTCTCCGGGGCGGCCGGCCCCGGGCCGCCGAAGGGTTCGGGGTCGTCGACCGTGTCGGTCTCGTGGAGCAAGCGGAGCGCCGTGATTGGGACCGTCTCTTCAAGAAGGCGGATCATCGAGCGGACGACGTCCGGATTGCCGCCCTGGTCGTCCGTCGCTGCTTTCACCAAGGGGTGTTTTCTGTTGATGCGCAGAACGATCCGGCCGTCGAGGCGCTTCACGTTCCAGGCGAACTTCAGGGGGTCACCGTGCGCCCGCGACACCACCTGACCACGCTGTCGTGCGGAACGAGAGGCCACCTCGCGGGTGTGCCTCGCGATCCTCTCCAGATGACGACGCAAGGAGACGGGGGGAACCACACTCGCTTTGCGCACGTCCACGCCCCAGTCGGCGTCGGTCTCCGCAGGGATGTCCACGGCGATCCTCGCGAGGTTGTACTTCTCCTCGCGCCGCAGGCCGCGGATCCCCAGCCAGTCACCGGCCAGGATCAGGCGGTCACGGCGGTAGACGTAGAACCCCTGCTGCCCCAGCCATCCCTTCCGCCCGGCAGCCGACTCGTATTCGGCTGCCGAGAGCCGCTGGGCCGTCGGGAGGACGAACGGCTCCACGCGCACCGACTCCGATCCCAGCGGTAGAGGCTCCCAGGGGATCCGCTGGACCGACGGGTGCTTGGACAGAAACGGGTCCCACGGGGAGAGGGCGGAGCCACGTACCCGGATCCGGCACCGGGCCGGACGCTGCAGGAAACGGGCGAAGACCATCGCAAGGTGCGCTTCGGTACGCTCCGCCTCCGCGTAGAACTGGGCCTGCGTCTTTTCGTCGTCTCTGGCCACGGCGGTGTTGTGGTAACCGGAGAGCTGCTCCCACAGAACGATCGTCCCGTGCTGCATGCTTCCCGCGATCCGACGCAGGAGAGCGGTGGTCGTGTCGCCCGGGTCATGGAGGAGCCGCCACTCCTTGTAGTGCTCCACGACGCCGAGGTCCCACGTCCGGACGTGCCAGACCCCGTCCCTGACCGTGGCGACGGTGAGCTTGCGGCACTGGGAGAACGAGGCGGACTTCAGCCCCACACCGAAACGGCCGAGATCCGTGGCACTCCGCTCGGCTGACGGACCGCGGGCCGCCACCGTCATGGCGGTCACCAGCTCGGGCTCCGTCATCCCCCTGCCGTCGTCCGTCACAGCGATCCAGGAACTCCGCCCGTCCCACGTGAAGTCGACGTCGATGTTCCGGGCCTCAGCCGAGACACTGTTGTCCACAAGGTCTGCGACGGCGGCAGGAAGCGAGTAACCGAGCGAACTGAGCGACGCCACCATGCCAGCAGGGTCGGGAGCGGCGACGTCGAAGTCCATCTTCACGCTCCGTACCCGGTCAGTCCTGTGCGGTCGGTTCGCCTGTGTGCTCCGGGGAGCGGCGTGTGGCAGGACTTCTCGGGCCTCGTGCGGTGAGTGTGCCGCTACTCGTCCCACGACAACCGAAATCCCCCGTTCGGAGCATGGTACCGAACGGGGCTCGTCTGACGTAGGTGATCTCTGTGGAGGGCTGTCTGCCAGCTTCGCGAGGCACGACACGTACGCCGCTTGGTTACCTGGGCGGAGGACACGAAGATCCCACGCTCAGATCCGGCCTGTGCAGAACCACGGCGCGTAAGAGTTGCTGACCGGCAGCGGTAATGCCTCGCCGGGGCCGGTATTCCGGGCGGGTTCCAGCACTGCGGCTGTGTCGCTGCGCACTGGTTGACCGAGCGGACGAGGACTGGCTGGACCGGCATGGGTTCGCGCGTGCGGGCGCATCTTGGCCTTGCGCCATCGCCATATCTAATCAAGCTGACCGACGGATTCGCCCGCGACATCCGGGGACTTGGCTGTCTCGGGGGCAGGCGAGCCATCGGGGGAGGAGACGTGCTCGGCATTCGGCAAGGTTCGCGACATTTGCCACCACTCCCTCGTCCGCTGGGGCCGGTCTCCGGCGCCCTGCCAGTCAGGGAGCCCGACCAGCACGCCGGTTCAAGGCGCAGATCCGTGTGCAGCACACGCTCCCTGTTGCTCTCCCCACTCTTCGTGTGACCTTGCTCGGTCTCTTCGCGTGATCTTCTGCGGCATGTCGAGTTGCTCTGGAGTCTCGTGGAAACCTCCGTGAGCCATGAGTTCACGCGAGAGGAAGACAGAAGTTGGGATTTGCAGAGGAGGGCGGGAACCACTGGCTCAGCCGATACAGGATCGCGGCCTTGGCCCAGAACAACGCCCAGCGCCGCAGCCCGCGCGCCCCGGAGCTCGGCCAGGAGACCTTCGGCGAGTACGCGCACCGCTGGTACGAGGCTCAGGATCTGGCCGCCTCAACCATGCAGAACTACCGGCGCCACATCAAGGAGCACCTGCTCCCCGACTTCGGGGACAAGGCGCTCGCCGGCATCCTGCGCACAGACGTAGACCTCTGACAGAAAAGGGAGTCGGCTGTCTACGCGGCCTCCAGCGTGAGGACCTGGCGCGCGACGCTCCACGTGATTTTCGAGGACGCGATCGACGAGGGCCTGATCACGACCAACCCGGCCGCCAGGCGGCGCGGACGAGGAAAGCGCTCGGGCCGGTCCCGAGGCCGCGGCCCGGAAAAGGTCATCACCGACGCGCTCGGCATCCTTCTGACCGCCGAGCGAGCCGCTTTGCTGTCTGGTCGTGACGACGAGTTCGTTGCCGTGGTCCTCAAGGGGTACACGGGCATGCGCTGGGGCGAAATCGTCGGCTTGGAGACGGAATTCGCCCGCCCCAGCTCGATCCGTGTCGAGTGGCAGCTGTATGAGCTCGACACCGGCGAGTTCGTACGCTGCCCGCCCAAGGACGACAGCTACCGAACCATCGACGCGATGGACTGGTTGTCGGCCCTGGTCGCCACCCACGTCACCCGTACGCAGCCAGCACCTTGTCCGTGTCACGGCAGGACCTTCGTCTTCCGGGGGCAGGGCACAACTCGTGCGGGTGGCCATCAGGGCGCGAAGCTCGTTGATGTCGCGCGCCGCGCCGAAGTCTCCACGGGGACGGTGTCCAACGCACTCAACCACCCCGACCGCGTCAGCGAAGCCAAGCGGGTCAGGGTGGAGCAGGCCATCGCGGACCTAGGGTTCGTGCGGGGCGGCACGGCCTCGGAGAACGCAGCGCACTGGCGCCGCAACGGCTTCGCGACGTGGCTGTTCGCCCCAGCAGTCTCGGGCTGGTATCCGAAGAAGGCACCGCAGGAAGCCCGCCCCGTACCCCTGCGCGGCGAGCCTTGGCCCGGCGTTCCAGCCCGAGGACGGGGCGCCAGCAACCGGGCCAACGCCTGCTGGCTCCCAATCGCCAAGGGCCTCACACCTCACGGACTCCGCCACACCCACCGAACCGTGATGGAAGACCTGGGCACCGAGAGGGTCCTCATGGACGACCGAATGGGCCACGTCGACGGCTCTGTCTCGGCACGCTATGCCCACGTCACCCCTGGCATGCGCGAGCGCCTCATGATCGGGCTGACTGAGCAGTGGGAGACAGCGCTCGACGCCCGGCTGGCCCTGCACTCGGCATCACCGGTGCGCATACTCAACGACCTTCTGCGCACGCGCGCGTCCGTGATCCGACCTTCTCGCCGTCGATCCATGTCAGAACCGAACAGTCTCGACGCCACTGCGGCCCCCTCGGAGACCGGTGAATTTCACCCGTTGGCCAAGGGGTGACGAGAGTCTCTGACGGAGTTTCACGCACGGCTGTCCACCGGCTGTCCACCGGGACCCGTTGCGCCAGCCTGACCTGTTCCCTACCGGCAAGCAAAAGCCCAGCTCAGATCCTTGGTTCGTCAGCCTCGTCACGGAAACGAACCTCCGACCTACGCATTACGATGCATAGACAGGTGGTGCCCGATTTGCCGAGATTCCAAGGTCGCCCGAAAAAAGAAACCCCAGGTCAAAGGCTTGACCTGGGGTTCACCATAGAGCCGCCTTCGGGATTCGAACCCGAGACCTACGCATTACGAGTGCGTTGCTCTGGCCATCTGAGCTAAGGCGGCGCGCTGTCCGCACCATGGTGCGATCAGCAACGGTCGTAAGTCTACACAGTTTCGAGGGGTGCTCCGACCACCCTGGTGGGGCGCCTGGTGGAGCGCCTAGGAGCAGCGGAGGCCGGTGGATGGGACGGTGCCTCGCAGGAGGTACGCGTTGATCGCGGAGTCGACGCACACGCTGCCCCGCCCGTACGCGGTGTGCCCGTCGCCGTCGTACGTGAGGAGCCGCCCGGAGGAGAGCTGGGCGGCGAGGGACTGGGCCCAGCGGTAGGGCGTGGCGGGATCGCGGAGGGTGCCGACGACGAGGATGGGCGCCGCGCCGTCGGCGGTGATGCGGTGCGGCGTGCCGGTCGCGCGGACGGGCCAGTACGCGCAGTTGAGGGAGGCCCAGCCCATGCCCTCGCCGAAGACGGGGGACGCCTTCTCGAAGGCGGGGAGGGCGGCGCGGATCTCCTCGGGCGTGGCGTAGGCCGGCGGCAGGTCGAGGCAGTTCACCGCGGCGTTGGCGGACATGAGGTTGGCGTAGTGGCCGGCGGAGTCGCGTTCGTAGTAGCTGTCCGCGAGGACGAGCAGACCGGCGCCGTCGTTCTCGCGGATCGCCGCCGACAGCGCCTCCCGCAGCCGCTCCCAACTGCTCTCGTCGTACATCGCGGCGATCACCCCGGTCGTCGCGAGGGCTTCGCCGAGCGTGCGGCCGTCCGCGTCGCCCGTCGGGAGGGGGCGCGCGTCGGCGCGGCGGAAGAACGCCTTGAGGCCCGCGCCGACCTGCGCGGGCGTGCCGGTGAACGGGCAGTCGGGGTGCCGGACGCAGTCCTTCGCGAACGACTGGAACGCCGTCTCGAAGCCGGCGGTCTGGTCGAGGTTCAGCCGGCGCGCGGGGAGCGAGGGGTCCATCGCGCCGTCGAGGACGAGGCGCCCGACGCGCTCGGGGAACAGCCCGGCGTACGTCGCACCGAGGAACGTCCCGTACGACGCCCCGACGTACGTCAGCTTCGCGTCGCCGAGCGCCGCCCGCAGGACGTCCATGTCGCGCGCGGCCTCGACGGTCGAGACGTGCCGCAGGAGCCGGGGCGCGTCGGCGCCGCAGCCCTCCGCGAACTTCCGGTAGGACGCGACCAGCGCGTCCGTCTCACGCGGGTCGTCGGGCGTCATGTCGGTCTGCGTGTACGCGTCCATCGCGCGCCCGTCGAGGCATGTCACAGGCTCGCTGCGGGCGACGCCGCGCGGGTCGACGGCGACCATGTCGTACCGTGCGCGCACCTGCGCCGGGTAGCCGAGCCCGGCGTACTGCTGGAGGTAGCCGACCGCCGAGCCGCCGGGGCCACCGGGGTTGACCAGCAGCGATCCGAGCCGCGTCCCCGGCCCGGTCGCCTTCTTCCGGGCCACCGCGAGGCGGACGTCCCCGGCGGCCGGCTTCGCGTAGTCCAGCGGCGCCTTCATCGTCGCGCACTCGAACCCCGGCACCCCGCAGCTGCGCCACCGCAGCTTCTGCCCGTAGTACGGCGCCAACTGCGCCGGCGTCGACCTCGGCAGCGCCACCAGCGCCGTCCGCGCGGTATCGGCCGTCGGCACGGAGCACCCGCTCAGCAGCAGGGCCGCCGAGGCGAGCGACGCGAAGAGAGCGAGCGGGGTACGGGAGCGAGGACGACTGGGACTCATACACCGAGAGTAACGGTAAGCAACAATCCGTAGCCGATTCGTCCGTGATTCACCCCGGACGAGTGACAGCCCCGTCAACTCACGGTGACGCCGGGGCCGTTCTCACCCTTCCCGCAGCGCCATCGTCATCGCCTCCACCGCCAGCAGCGGCGCCACGTTCCGGTCCAGCGCCACCCGGCACGCCCCGATCGCCTCGATCCGCCGCAACGTCGCCTCCGGGGACCCCTCGCGGGCAAGCCGTTCCAGCGTGTCCTCGGCGTCCGCGTTGGCGAGGGCGACCCGGGTGCCGAGCTGGAGGGCGAGGACGTCGCGGTAGAACGCGGTGAGGTCGGTGAGCGCGAGGTCGAGGCTGTCGCGCTGCGTACGCGTGCGCCGGCGCTTCTGCTTGTCCTCCAGGTCCTTCATCACGCCCGCCGTGCCACGCGGCATCCGGCCCCCCTGCGCCGCGCCGAGCGCCGCCTTCAGCTCCTCGGTCTCCTTGCCGTCGACCTCCTCGGCGAGCACCTTCGCGTCCTCGGCCGCCGCGTCGACGAGTTCCTGCGCCGCCTTCAGCGCCCCGCCGATGTCACCGACGCGCAGCGGCAGCTTCAGCACGGACGCGCGCCGCGCGCGCGCCGCCGGGTCGGTCGCGAGGCGCCGCGCGCGGTCGACGTGCCCCTGCGTCGCGCGCGCGGCGGACGCGGCGACGGCCGGCTCGATGCCCTCGCGCCGCACCAGCATGTCGGCGACGGCGTCCACGGACGGGGTGCCCAGGTTGAGGTGCCGACAGCGGGAGCGGATCGTCGGCAGGACGTCCTCCAGGGACGGCGCGCACAGCAGCCAGACCGTGCGCGGCGCCGGTTCCTCCACCGCCTTCAGGACCGCGTTCGCCGACTTCTCGTTCAGCCGTTCCGCGTCCTCGACGAGGATGATCTGCCAGCGGCCGTTCGCCGGGGAGGTGAACGACTTGCGCACCGTGTCCCGCATGTCCTCCGCGAGGATCTGCGTGCCGACCGCCGCGACCGTCGTCACGTCCGCGTGCGTCCCGATCAGCGCCGTGTGGCAGCCGTCGCAGAAACCGCACCCCGGCGCTCCGCCCAGCGCCCGGTCCGGGCTCACGCACTGCAGCGCCGCCGCGAACGCCCGCGCCACCTGCGTACGCCCCGACCCGGGCGGCCCCGTGAACAGCCACGCGTGCGTCATCTTCGACGCCTCGGGCGGCGGCGCGTCGGTGGCGGCCGCGGTCACGAACGCGTCGGCGTCCCGAGCGGCAGCCCCCAACTGCCCACTGACCCGCTCCTGCCCGACGAGGTCGTCCCACACGCTCACCCGCGCCCGCCACCTTTCCGCTTCGTCCCGCTCAGCGCCGCATATCCCATTGTGCGGGCCACCACTGACAACGGAGCCCAGCCCGCCCCCACGCCGGGAATCGCCCAGCCCTTCAGGGACGCGGGCCGGTGTCCGACAGGCGGGCGCCACGGTGCCGCACCCGCCCACCGGCAGCCACGGCACCCCTACCGCGCCCGCCTACCGCCGACGCCCGTCCTCGTCATCCCGCCGAGGCCCCAGCAACTCATCGGCCAGCGACGGCAGATCGTCCAACGGCGTCTCCTCGGCCCAGTCCGACCGGGCCCGCTTGCGGGGCGCCCCGCCCTCGTCCACCTGAGGCAGCTCCCGCGTCCGGTCCTCCGCCTCGTCCCGGAAGAACCCTGGCGGCACCCGGTCGGCGGGCGTCTCCCCGCGCACGGGCGGCAGCACGGCCGTCTCCTCGACGTCGGCGCCGGAGTCCCCGACGGCCCACGACGGCCGCCCGGCGCCCGGCTGGGGCAGCTCGGCCGTCACGTCGCCCGCCCCGGAGGGAGCGTCGTCCTTGACCAGCCGGACCGGCGGCAGCACGGCCGTCTCCTCGACGTCCCGCCCCCGCGCGGCCTCCTGCGGCGTCACTGCGGGCGTGGGCACGGTGGCCGCCTCCGAAGGAGTGGGCCACCCACCCTTCCGGCCCGCGCCAGAGCCCGCGCCGGATCCTGCGCCAGACCCCGCGCCGGAACCGCCGCCCTCGCGCACGGCGGGCCAAGCGGCCGACTCCCCGGACTCGGTCCGCAGATCCCGCCCCTCGGACGCCCCCTGGGCGCCCGCGCCCCCGCGCGCGGCGGGCCAGCTCACCGCCCCGGCACCGGTCCCGGGCTCACCGCCGACGGGCCACCCGCCGACCGGCGTCCCATGGGGCGGCGTCCGAGGCCCGGCCTGCGCGGCGGCAGCGGCCTCCTCGGCCGCCCGTCGCGCCTCCTCGGCCCGCACCAGCGCCTCTTCGGCCCGTCGCTGCTTCTCCAGGCGCCGCGCCTCGGCCTCGGCCCGCAGCCGCGCCTCCTCCTCGGCCTGCTGACGGCGCCGCTCCTCCTCGGCGGCCCGCCGCGCCTCTTCCTCGGCGCGCGCCTTCTCCTCGGCGAGGAGCCGGGCCCGCTCCTCCTCGGCCCGCTTGCGCGCTTCCTCCGCGCGCACGCGCGCCTCCTCGGCCTGCCGTTCGGCCTCGCGCCGCTGCGCCTCCTCCAGCTCGCGCCGCTTGCGCTCCTCCTCCTCGGCGCGGAGCTTGGCAAGCTGCTCCTGGCGCTCGCGCTCCAGGCGCTCCTCCTCGGCCTTGCGGGCGGCCTCTTCCTCGGCCTTGCGCCGGGCCTCCTCCTCGGCCTTCCGGCGCGCCTCCTCCTGGGCCTCGATCTCGGCCTCGGACAGGGGCAGCAGCTGGTCGAGGCGCGCGCGGACGACGGTCGTGACGGCCTCGGGCTCCTGCCCGGCGTCGACGACGAGGTAGCGGCCGGGGTCGGCGGCGGCGAGCGTGAGGAAACCGGTCCGCACGCGCGCGTGGAACTCGGCGGGCTCGGACTCCAGCCGGTCCGGCGCCTCGGTGAACCGCTCGCGGGCGGTCTCCGGGGAGACGTCCAGCAGGACCGTCAGGTGCGGGACGAGCCCGTCGGTGGCCCAGCGCGAGATGCGGGCGATCTCGACCGGCGAGAGGTCGCGCCCGGCGCCCTGGTAGGCGACGGACGAGTCGACGTACCGGTCGGTGATGACGACGGCGCCGCGCTCCAGGGCGGGCCGGACGACGGTGTCGACGTGCTCGGCGCGGTCGGCGGCGTACAGCAGCGCCTCCGCGCGGTGCGAGAGGCCGGCCGACGAGACGTCGAGGAGGATCGAGCGCAGCCGCTTGCCGACCGGCGTCGCGCCGGGCTCGCGGGTGAGGACGACCTCGTGCCCCTTGGCCCTTATCCACTCGGCGAGCGCTTCGGCCTGGGTCGACTTGCCGGCGCCGTCGCCGCCCTCCAGGGCGATGAAGAAGCCGCTCGTGGCGGGCGCCGTCGCGGGCTCGGAGCCGCCGAGCAGCGCGTCGCGCAGGTCCTGGCGCAGGGGGACGCCGGAGCGGTCGTCGACCTTGGCGAGGACCAGGGCAGCGACCGGCAGCAGCAGCGCGCCGACCAGCATCAGGGTGAACGCGGCGCCGCCGTGCGCGAAGACGAACCGGCCGCTCTCCAGGCGGTGCGGCCCGATGAGCGCGGCCACCAGGGGCGCGATCAGCGCGGCGAGCCCGACGAAGACGCGGACGACGGCGTGCAGGTGCTCGGTGACGCGCGCACGGCGGCTGTCCTCGGTCTCCTGGTCGAGCAGCGCGTGCCCGGTGTTGGCGGCGACGCCCGCGCCCACGCCCGCGAGGGCGACGAGCAGCAGGACGGTCGCGTTGTCCGGGACGAGCCCGGCGGCCAGCAGGCCCACGCCGGTCACCGCGATCGCCAGCGCCAGCAGGCGCCGGCGCGAGAGCGCGGGCAGGATCTTGGGCGCCGTCCGGATGCCGGCGACGACGCCGCCGGTCAGGCCGAGGACGAGCAGGCCGTAGGAGACCGGGCCACCGCCCAGGTCGACGGCCTGGAGAGCGGCCACCGCGACGGCCGCGGCGATCGCCCCGGCCACGGCACCGCAGGCCGCGACCAGCAGCGGGATCGCGCCGGTGCGGCCGGTCTCGGAGCCGTTCGCCGCGCGCGGGCGGCGCAGCCCTTCGAGCGGGGACCGCGCGCGCGGGGTGCTCACCTTGGGCAGTTCCAGCGCGGAGACGACCGACAGGGACGCCGCGAACAGGCCCGCCGCGACGTACGAGGCGAGCGCCGCCTGGTGCTGGTCGAACCACTCGACACCGGCGCCCAGCAGGACGTTCACCAGGCCGGCCGCGATCAGGACGGCCGCGCCCAGCGGGATCGCCGCGAAGCTGGTGCGCAGCGACAGGCGGCGCAGCGCGTCCATGTGGTCCGGCAGCGGCCGTACGGTCGCGCCCTCGGGCGGCGGTGCCGGCAGCAGCGCGGGCGCGGCGCCCTCGCGCGCGACGGTCCACAGCCGCTCGGCGATGCCGGTCACGAAGACCGTGGCCAGCAGCAGCGCCAGCGCGTTGCCCGGCGTCCAGTCGATCCACAGGGGCGCGACGATCAGCAGCACCGCGCGCACGCCGTCGGCCCCGGCCATCGTCCAGCGGCGGTCCAGCGGGCCGCCGGGCGCGGTCAGCGAGGTCAGGGGGCCGAGGAGGACGGCGCCGAAGAGGACGGTGGCCACGATCCGCACACCGAGGACGAGCGCCACGCTGAGCGCCATGCCCCGGTATCCGCCGCCCAGGGACTCCTGCGCGACGGCGGCCTGGAGCACGAGGAAGACCAGCACGAGGACGGCGAGGGCGTCGCCCACCCCGCCCACCAGATGGGCGCTCCACAGCCGCCGCAACTGGGGCTGCCTCAGCAACGCCCGCACGGCGCGCTCACGTGAGTCCACCACCAGGGCGTCATTCTCTGCCGGGTGAAGGCCCGTCGGCTGCTCGGCTCGCGTCATGCTTTCAGCCTATCCGCCCCCGCTGACAGCCCACCCCCACAGGAGCGCGCCGGGCCGCACCCACCCCGAACCCGCACCGAAAAACGACAACGACCCCGCGCCCGCCCCTCCCTTGCCGGGGGCGACACAGGGCCGTATCGACGACCGCACCTTTCGGCCACCCCCGGCGCGCGCGTGCCTGCGGCCACCCCGAGGCGCGCGTGCCTGCGGGCCGCTGGCCGTCGCTCCTCAGGAGCCCCCCCGGCCTCCCGGCCGGGGCCCGCGTGCCTGCGGGCCGCCGAAAGCCGACGCCCGCCATGGCCTCGGCGGGGTCCTCGGGCACGCGCGCCCGCTGGCCGCTGTCCTCCGACCGCGCCTGCCGGCCGCCGCAGGGGACGGCAGTGACTGCCGACCGGCCGTCTGAGGGACGGCCATGTATGCCGGTCAGCCACCTCAGGGACGACCACGCCTGCCGGCCGCCGCAGGGGGACTGCCGTGGCTGCCTGCCGGGCCGCCTCAGGGACGACGGGACGACCGCGTCTGCCGCCCAGCCGCCCCGAGACCAGCCAGCCACCCCGAAGCCGACGATGCCACCCCGAGGCCAGCGATGCCGCTCCGGCCGGCCGAGCCGCCGGCCGGGGTCACCCGAGGCCGGCCATGCCCGCCCCGCTCACCCGACCGGCCACGTCGCCAGCCGTACCCGCCCCTCAGCGGGCAGTCCCGGCTGCCGCTCAGTCCTCCGCCGGCGCGGCCGTCTTCCGCGCCGCGGTGGTCTTCTTCGCGGTGGTCGTCTTCTTGGCCGCCGTCGTCTTCTTCGCGGCCGTCTTCTTGGCGGCGGCCGTCTTGGTCGCGGCGGCCTTCTTCGCCGGGGCCTTCTTGGCGGGCGCCTTCTTCGCGGTCTTCTTGGCCGGCCCCTTCGCCCGCTTCTCGGCGAGGAGTTCGTAGCCGCGCTCGGGGGTGATCTCCTCGACGCTGTCGCCGGAGCGCAGCGTCGCGTTGGTCTCGCCGTCGGTGACGTACGGCCCGAACCGCCCGTCCTTGACGACGACCGGCTTCCCGCTGACCGGGTCCGCGCCCAGCTCCTTCAGCGGCGGCTTGGCGGCGGCGCGCCCGCGCTGCTTGGGCTGCGCGTAGATCGCCAGGGCCTCTTCGAGGGTGATCGTGAAGAGCTGTTCCTCGGTCTGGAGCGACCGGGAGTCGGTGCCCTTCTTGAGGTAGGGCCCGTAGCGCCCGTTCTGCGCGGTGATCTCGACGCCCTCGGCGTCGGCGCCGACCACGCGCGGGAGGGACATCAGCTTGAGCGCGTCGTCCAGGGTGACGGTGTCCAGGGACATCGACTTGAACAGCGAGGCCGTGCGCGGCTTGACCGCGTTCTTGCCGGTCTTCGGCGTGCCCTCGGGCAGCACCTCGGTGACGTACGGCCCGTACCGGCCGTCCCGGGCGATGATCTGGTGCCCGGAGACCGGGTCGGTGCCGAGTTCGAAGTCACCGCTCGGCTTGGCGAGCAGTTCCTCGGCGAGTTCGACGGACAGCTCGTCGGGCGCCAGGTCCTCGGGGACGTCGGCGCGCTGGTGGCCCTCGGAGTCCTTCTCGCCGCGCTCGATGTACGGCCCGTAGCGGCCGACCCGCAGGACGATCCCGTCGCCGACGGGGACGGAGGACACCTCGCGCGCGTCGATCGCGCCGAGGTCGGTCACCAGCTCCTTGAGGCCGCCGAGGTGGTCCCCGTCGCCGTTGCCGGCGTCGGCCGCGCCGCCACCGACCGTGCCCTCGCCGAAGTAGAACCGCTTGAGCCACGGCACGGACTGGGCGTCCCCGCGCGCGATGGCGTCGAGGTCGTCCTCCATCTTGGCGGTGAAGTCGTAGTCGACGAGCCGCCCGAAGTGCTTCTCCAGGAGGTTGACGACGGCGAAGGACAGGAACGACGGGACGAGCGCCGTGCCCTTCTTGAAGATGTAGCCGCGGTCGAGGATGGTCCCGATGATCGACGCGTACGTGGACGGGCGGCCGATCTCGCGCTCTTCGAGCTCCTTGACGAGGGACGCCTCGGTGTAGCGGGCCGGGGGCTTGGTCGCGTGCCCGTCGACCGTGATCTCCTCGGCGGCCAGCGGGTCGCCCTCGGTGACCTGGGGCAGACGGCGCTCGCGGTCGTCCAGCTCGGCGTTCGGGTCGTCCGCGCCCTCGACGTACGCCTTCAGGAAGCCGTGGAAGGTGATCGTCTTGCCGGAGGCGCTGAACTCGACGTTCCGGCCGTCGGCGGCGGTGCCGCCGATCTTGACGGTGACGCTGTTGCCGGTGGCGTCCTTCATCTGGGAGGCGACCGTGCGCTTCCAGATCAGCTCGTAGAGGCGGAACTGGTCGCCGGTCAGGCCCGTCTCGGCCGGGGTGCGGAAACGATCACCCGAGGGACGGATCGCCTCGTGCGCCTCCTGGGCGTTCTTGACCTTGGCGGCGTACGTGCGCGGGGCGGAGGGGAGGTAGTCGGCCCCGTACAGCTGCGTGACCTGCGCGCGGGCGGCGGTGATCGCCGTGTCGCTCAGGGTCGTCGAGTCCGTACGCATGTAGGTGATGTAGCCGTTCTCGTACAGCTTCTGGGCCACCTGCATGGTCGCCTTCGCGCCGAAGCCGAGTTTGCGGCTGGCCTCCTGCTGGAGGGTCGTCGTACGGAACGGGGCGTACGGGGAGCGTCGGTACGGCTTCGACTCGACGGACCGGACGGAGAACGCGGTGTCGGCGAGGGCGGCGGCCAGGGCGCGGGCGTTCGCCTCGTCGAGGTGGAGGACCTGCTCGCTCTTGAGTTGTCCCAGGGAGTCGAAGTCGCGGCCCTGCGCGACCCGCCTGCCGTCGACGGTCTGGAGGCGGGCGACCAGCGACGACGGGTCCGACGGGTCTCCCGCGCGGCCGGTCGCGAAGGTCCCCGTCAGGTCCCAGTACTCAGCAGAACGAAAAGCGATGCGCTCGCGTTCCCGCTCGACGACGAGTCGGGTCGCGACGGACTGGACACGGCCGGCCGACAGGCGCGGCATGACCTTCTTCCACAGGACCGGCGAGACCTCGTAGCCGTAGAGGCGGTCGAGGATGCGGCGGGTCTCCTGGGCGTCGACGAGCCGCTGGTTGAGCTGGCGGGGGTTGGCGACGGCGGCCCGGATCGCGTCCTTGGTGATCTCGTGGAAGACCATGCGCTTGACGGGGATCTTGGGCTTCAGGACCTCCTGGAGGTGCCAGGCGATCGCCTCGCCCTCGCGGTCCTCATCGGTGGCCAGGAAGAGTTCGTCGGACTCCTTGAGGAGGTCCTTGAGCTTCTTGACCTGCGCGCGCTTGTCGGCGTTGATCACGTAGATGGGCTGGAAGTCGTGCTCGACGTCCACGCCCAGGCGCCTGGCCTCGCCGGTGTACTTCTCGGGCACCTCGGCGGCGCCGTTGGGGAGGTCACGGATGTGCCCGACACTGGCCTCGACGACATATCCGGGGCCGAGATAGCCCTTGATCGTCTTGGCCTTGGCAGGCGACTCGACGATGACGAGTCGCCGTCCGCCCTTCGCGGTCTCGCTTGTCGGGGACAACTTCGCTCTTCTCTCCGGTCGACGCTCGGGCCTCCCCGGGCTTCGTCCCGGGGCACAGTCATGGTGACGCTGCGGAGTGTGACGGTACATCCCGCCCCCGTGTCAAACGGGAAAAGCCCGCAACGGCCACTCGAACGGTAACCCGACTACCGCCATTCCTGCCGCCCGGAGTCCGCGCCGACGGTTTTCCGACGGCCGACGGCACACCGCACCCGCGCACCGGCACGGCGCCCGCGCGCGGGAAGCCCCGCAGCGTCCCGGCCCCTCCTCAGACCCGCGTGAGGCACCACCCCGCGACGGCGAGCGACGCCACCGCGACGGCCGTCGCGAACGTCACCGAGACCCCTTGCCGCACCCCGTGCGCGACCGGCTGGCGCTGGCGCGCGCGTACGGCCGTCCACACCAGCAGCGCGCCCCCGAACAGGGCGAACACCGCCCCCGCGAAGATCGCCGGCCCACTCTCCATGTCCGTCCTCGCCCCCTCGTCCCGCCACACGCGCGTGCGGCTGCGGCGGACCCTGCCACGCCCGGACGGCACCCCGGCGAACCCGAGGTGAACACAGCCCCGCCACTCCCCGGACCCCCGCCCGCGGGCCCGGCGCACCGACGCGCACGCCCGGCACACACGCCCCACGCGCGGGTGGGTTTCCGGCCGACTTGCGTACCGGACGCGCACGGGCCGGGAAGGGCGGGCCATAACCGGCCGACCGGGCTGTCAGTGCCGCGTGCTTCGCTGAAGAGAGGACGCCGGCGCCGGGAAGGGGACCCGACGCACGACCCGCACGGCGACGCGGCCCTCCTCGCCGCCCGCCCGCCCCCGGACGATCACGCGGTGACCGGCTCCAGGAACCCCTGTTCCACCAGCAGCCGGATCTGCGCGGGCGTACGGTCCCGCAGCACCACCGGGTCCTCGCCGACGAGCTGGGCGATCGCGTCGAGGATCACCCCGGCGCTCAGCGACCCGTCGCACACGCCCGCGAACCCGGCGCCGACGGTGTCGACCTTGGTGGCCCGGCGCATCCCCCGGTGCTGGCGCAGGACGACGTGCTCGGGGTCGTCCGCGCCGGGCAGCCCGACCTGTTCCTGGACGACCTCGGGGGCGAGCGTGAAGTGGGCGGCGAGGAGGGCCGCGTCGTCGTGGTCGCGCAGGTAGTCGACGCGCTCGAAGTGCGCGCGGATCGCGTCCCCGAGGGGCTGCTCGACGGAGTGCGGCCACTCCTCGACCGTGAGGGACGGCTCGGCGGCGGACGTCCTGCGCAGGGTGATCCACCCGAAGCCGACGGCCTTCACCTTGCGCGCCTCGAACTCGTCCAGCCAGGCGTCGTAGCGCTCCTGGTAGGCCGTCGGGTCGTCGCGGTGGTCGCCGGCGTCGCGCAGCCACAGCTCGGCGTACTGGGTGACGTCCTGCACCTCGCGCTGGACGATCCAGGCGTCGCAGCCGCGCGGCACCCAGGAGCGCAGCCGGTCCTGCCAGTCCTCGCCCTCGACGTGCTGCCAGTTGGCGAGGAACTGCGCGTACCCGCCGTCGTTCAGCCGCTCGCCGGCGCCCTGGACGAGCGCGCGGCACAGGTCGTCGCCGCCCATGCCGCCGTCCCGGTAGGTCAGGCGGGCGCCGGGGGAGATGACGAAGGGCGGGTTGGAGACGACCAGGTCGTACGTCTCGCCGTCTCGCAGGGGCTCGTACAGCGAGCCCGCGCGCAGGTCGGCCGCCGGGACGCCGGAAAGGGCGAGCGTGAGGGCGGTGATGTGCAGGGCGCGGGGGTTGAGGTCGGTGGCCGTCACGCGCGTGGCGTGCCGGGCGGCGTGCAGCGCCTGGATGCCGGAGCCGGTGCCGAGGTCGAGCGCGGAGGCGACGGGCGTGCGGACGGTGATCCCGGCGAGCGTCGTCGAGGCGCCGCCGACGCCGAGCACGACGGCCTCGTCCCGCTTGCCGATGCCGCCGGCGCCGCCGACCGCGCATCCGAGGTCCGAGACGACGTACCAGTCCTCGCCGTCGGGCCCGCCGTACGGGCGTACGTCGACGGTGGCCGCGACCTCGGCGCCCTCGCGGGTCAGCCAGCCGCTCTCCACGCACGCGTCGACCGGCAGGACGTCCGCCACGCGTGCGTGGGGCACCGTGTGCTGGAGGAGGAAGAGGCGGACCAGTGTCTCCAGCGGTGAGCCGCCGCGCGTCGCGCGCAGCGCCGGCACCGTCTCGCTGCGGGCCAGCGCCGCGTACGCGGGGGCGCCGAGCAGGTCGAGCAGGCCGTCGGCGGTGAACGAGGCCGCGAGCAGGGCCTCGCGCAGCCGGGCGGTCACATCGACGCGGTCGGACGAGGGCAGCGGGGAGAGGGTGGCTTCACTCACACGCTCATTGTCCCCCGTCCCCGCCCTCCCGAACGGCTCCGCCCACGAGATCGGGGACCTTCCGGGGCCGTCCCCTAGGGCACAGCGACCACCCTTCGGGCCGGCTCCCCTTAGGGGACACCGGGCCGGAGGAGCACCGCCCGCTCTCCGGGAGCCTCACCGGACGCGAGACCGCCGGCGTCCCTCCCGGAGCCTCGCCGCCCGCCCCGGAGGTCTCGCCGGCCGCCCTCTCAACCCGCTCTCTCAGCCCGCCGTGGAAGAAGCGCTCGGCGTGGCCGAACCAGAAGCCGAGCCCGCACCGGCACCAGCACCGGCGCCCGCGCCGGCCCCCGACGGCGTAGCCGCCCCCGAAGGCGCCCCCGCGCCCCCGACCGACGCCGACTCCGACGCCGGTGCCGACGGAACCGCCGTCTGCTTGCAGCTGTCCTGCTCCACCATCGCCCGCTTCACCTCACCCGTCTCCAGGTCGGTCAGCGCGGTGTCGCTGGTCTTGAGGGTCTTGAGGTCGGAGGCGACGGCTTCGAGGCCGACGGAGAACTTGCCCTCGCTCTTGGTGTCGAGCGCGTCGGTCTTGGTCTTGAGGCCGGCGTACGACGTGGAGAGCGCGGTGAGGGCCGTGACGGCGTTCTGCTGCTTCGTGGCGCCCTCGTCGACGCCCGGGGGCACGCCGGCGGCGCTGATGGCGTCCGCGATGCCCTTGTAGCCGTCGGCCTGCTCCTGGAACGCCTGGGACAGCGTCTGCTGGACCACCTTCGGGGGGAGGCCGTTGCTGGAGACCTTCTGGATCGAGTCGCTGGCGGTGTCGATCTTGGCCTTCAGTGCCGGCAGGTCGGAGCAGAGCTTGCCCGCCCAGGCGACGAGGTCCTTGTTCACCTCGTTCTTGTCGCCGCTGCATCCCGACAGCGTCAGTATCAGAACCGCACCGCCGGACAGCGCGGCCGCGAGCTTCTTGTTCACCGGATCGGTCCCTTCCATGGCTCTCGGCCCCGGAAGATACACGCCGCCCCGGCGCCGCCCTCATCGAGAACGGTCCCTTTGGGCGCCGTCGAGCGTTTTGTCCCGGGGTGCCAAGAGAGAGAAGGCTCACGGCACGCGCGCGGGCACCCGAACAGGCGGCCCACGCGCCCACGCGCGCGAACCGCCCGCCCAGGGAAACGCCCGCCCCTACGGAACAGCCGCCCCCCGCTGCGCGCCCGCCCCTTTCCCGGCCGCGTCCTCCTCCTCGTCCCCCACCGCGATCCCCCGCCGTTTGGACACGTACACCGCCCCCACGATCACCGCGAGCGCGAGCACCGCGACCAGCACCCGCACGCCGACGCTCTCGTCCGCGCCGTACGAGAACTTGATCACCGCGGGGGCGATCAGCAGGGAGACGAGGTTCATGACCTTCAGCAGCGGGTTGATGGCGGGCCCGGCGGTGTCCTTGAAGGGGTCGCCGACCGTGTCGCCGATGACGGTCGCGGCGTGCGCCTCGCTGCCCTTGCCGCCGTGCCGGCCGTCCTCGACGAGCTTCTTGGCGTTGTCCCAGGCGCCCCCGGAGTTCGCGAGGAAGACGGCCATCAGCGTGCCCGCGCCGATCGCGCCCGCGAGGAACGCGCCGAGCGCGCCGACGCCCAGCGTGAACCCGACGAAGATGGGCGCCATGACGGCGAGCAGCCCCGGCGTGGCGAGTTCCCGCAGTGCGTCCTTCGTGCAGATGTCGACGACCCGCCCGTACTCGGGTTTCTCGGTGTAGTCCATGATCCCGGGCTTCTCGCGGAACTGCCGGCGCACCTCGAAGACGACCGAACCGGCCGACCGGGACACCGCGTTGATGGCGAGCCCGGAGAACAGGAACACGACGGCCGCGCCCGCGATCAGCCCGACGAGGTTGTTGGGCTGCGAGATGTCCATCATCAGGCTCATCGGCGCCCCGTCCCCGCTGAGCTGTTCGCCGACATCGCGCGCGCCCGTGGTGATGGCGTCCCGGTACGACCCGAAGAGCGCGGCGGCGGCGAGGACGGCGGTGGCGATGGCGATGCCCTTGGTGATGGCCTTGGTGGTGTTGCCGACGGCGTCGAGGTCGGTGAGCACCTGCGCGCCCGCGCCCTCGACGTCCCCGGACATCTCGGCGATGCCCTGGGCGTTGTCGGAGACGGGCCCGAAGGTGTCCATGGCGACGATCACGCCGACGGTCGTCAGCAGCCCGGTCCCGGCCAGCGCGACCGCGAACAGGGCGAGCATGATCGACGTCCCGCCGAGCAGGAACGCCCCGTACACCCCGAGGCCGATCAGCAGGGCGGTGTAGACGGCCGATTCGAGGCCGATGGAGATCCCGGCCAGGACGACGGTCGCGGGGCCTGTGAGGGACGTCTTGCCGATGTCCTTGACGGGCCGCCGGGTGGTCTCCGTGAAGTACCCGGTGAGCTGCTGGATCAGCGCGGCCAGGACGATCCCGATGGCGACGGCGACCAGGGCGAGGACGCGCGGATCGCCGTCCCGGCCGCTGATCGCGGTGTCGCCGACGCCGTCCAGGTCGCCGTAGGAGCCCGGCAGGTAGACGAAGACGGCGAGGGCGACCAGGGCGAGGGAGATCACGGCGGAGATGAAGAAGCCGCGGTTGATGGCGCTCATGCCGCTGCGGTCGCTGCGGCGCGGGGCGACCGCGAAGACGCCGATCATGGCGGTGATCACACCGATCGCCGGGACCAGCAGCGGGAACGCGAGTCCGGCGTCGCCGAAGGCGGCCTTGCCGAGGATCAGCGCGGCGACCAGGGTCACGGCGTAGGACTCGAAGAGGTCGGCGGCCATCCCCGCGCAGTCGCCGACGTTGTCGCCCACGTTGTCGGCGATGGTCGCGGCGTTGCGGGGGTCGTCCTCCGGGATGCCCTTCTCGACCTTGCCGACCAGGTCGGCGCCGACGTCGGCGGCCTTGGTGAAGATGCCGCCGCCGACCCGCATGAACATGGCGATGAGGGCGGCGCCCAGGCCGAAGCCCTCCAGGACCTTCGGGGCGTCGGCCGCGTAGACCAGGACGACGCAGGAGGCGCCGAAGAGGCCGAGGCCGACCGTGAACATGCCGACGACGCCACCCGTACGGAACGCGATCTTCATCGCTTTGTGGCTGACGGCGGTGAGATCCTTTTCCGGTTCACCTTCCGCCGGTGTCGCTTCTCTGGCCGCCGCGGCGACCCGTACATTACTGCGCACCGCGAGCCACATGCCGATATAACCGGTGGCCGCGGAGAACGCCGCTCCTATCAGAAAGAACAGCGAACGTCCGATCCGCTGATTCCAGTCGTCGGCCGGCAGCAACAGCAGAAGGAAGACCACGACCACCGCGAACACGCCGAGCGTGCGCAGTTGCCTCGCGAGATAGGCGTTCGCGCCCTCCTGGACCGCCGCCGCGATCTCCTTCATGCGGTCGGTGCCCTCGCCGGCCCGCAGCACCTGACGCAGCAGCACACCCGCGACGGCGAGCGCCGCCAGCGCGACGAGGGCGATGACCACCACCAGGACACGATTTCCGTCGGTCAGCTCCGCCATTCGTCCTCCTTGACGCTTGGGCTGAGCTCAAAGATGTGGACGGATTGTAGGTACCGGAACCCGATCAATACAGTGCGGGGGAGGCAGAATTCGCCGCCGCGTCAAGTAATGAGTTCGGGGCATTGATCGTGAATTCCTTCACGCACCCAAGATTGTTTTTACGAATCCAGTGTAAATGTTAATCGGCGGGCCCGCACATGCCGAAGGGCCCCACTGCGGGGGCCCTTCAGGTACCGCGGGGTGATTATGCCGATGTGGCCGGCCACGTCATCCGGATCAGTCCCGGGGTGACCTGTACGTCGTCCACGAGCCCGCTGATGACCGCGAGGCCCATGTCGTCCTCCTCGGCCTCGGGGCCGCCGGACGCGCCGTCGCCGGGGGCCGCGGCCGGGGCCTCGTCGCCGACCTCGATGGAGAACTGCTTCTCCTCCTCGATCAGCGCGACCTTCACGGGCGCGGTGAGCCCGGCGCTCTGGTGGAGCCCCACCGCGCGCGTGCATGCCTCGCCGACGGCGAGCCGGACCTCGTCGAGTACGGCCTCGTCCACTCCGGCCCTGCGCGCCACCGCTGCCGCCACCAGTCGGGCGGTCCTGACGTGCTCGGGCAGCGCGCTGAAGCGGAGTTCAACGGTGGCCATGCGTCCCCCTCGGAACTACGGGCGTGCTGTGGGAAGGCCGGGCCGCCGGTGAACGGCGGCCCGGTCCCCCCTGGTCGTTCAACTGCTGTACCGCGTACGGGCGGAGGTCAGTCGGTGGCCTGCACCGCGTCCTCGACCGAGGTGTGGATCGGGAACACCTTGGTGAGCCCCGTGATCCGGAAGATCTTGAGAATGCGCTCCTGGTTGCAGACCAGTCGCAGCGAGCCCTCGTGGGCGCGCACACGCTTGAGACCGCCGACCAGCACGCCGAGCCCGGTGGAGTCGAGGAAGTCCACGCCCTCCATGTCGACGACGAGGTGGAAACTCCCGTCGTTCACCAGCTCGACCAGCTGCTCACGCAGCTTGGGCGCGGTATATACGTCGATTTCGCCACCGACCCTGACGATCGTGCGATCGCCGATGGTCTCGGTCGACAGGGACAGGTCCACGGATCCTCCAGCACCTTGCTATCGAGCGGTCGCCCCTCGGGACACCTAGGCAGGAGCCCCTGGACGGTTCGCCAGCCGCGATGGCATTCAATCACTTACCGGCAGGCGTGCACGACGCCTTCGCTCCATTGTCCGTCACGCCGGTGACACACTCGGTGCCGATGGCCAAGAAACACCGATCCGATCGACCCTCGCCGCAGGCCCTGCTGCACAGCCTCGCAGCCACGCCCGAGCGCGCCTCGCGCATCACCCATACGGAGCACTTGCCCCCGCGCGCGGGCCGTCATGCCGTCTGGCCGGACCGGATCCGCGCGGAGGTGATCGCGGCCGTGCGCGCGTACGGCATCCCGGACCCCTGGGCGCACCAGGCACTCGCGGCCGAACACGCCCTGGACGGCGACTCGGTGGTGGTCGCCACGGGCACCGCCTCGGGCAAGTCCCTGGCCTATCTCGTACCGGTCCTGAGCGCCCTGCTGGACGGCTCCGAGGCCCCCAACGGCCGTGGCGCGACCGCTCTCTACCTCGCCCCGACGAAGGCGCTGGCGGCGGATCAGCTGCGTTCGGTGAAGGAACTTTCACAACCTCTCGGCACCTCGGTGCGTCCTGCTGTGTACGACGGGGACACACCGGTGGAGGAGCGTGAATGGGTACGGCAGTACGGCACCTACGTGCTCACCAATCCGGACATGCTGCACCGTGGCATCCTCCCCTCGCACGCGCGCTGGTCGTCGTTCCTCAAGGCCCTGAAGTTCGTCGTGGTGGACGAATGTCACACCTACCGGGGTGTGTTCGGCTCCCACGTCGCCCAAGTCCTGCGCCGGCTGCGGCGCCTGTGCGCCCGCTACGGCTCCTCCCCGGTGTTCCTGCTGGCCTCGGCGACGGCCGCCGAGCCCTCCGTCGCGGCCGGGCGGCTGACGGGCCTGCCGGTCGTCGAGGTCGCGGACGACGCCTCCCCGCGCGGGGAGCTGGCGTTCGCCCTGTGGGAGCCGCCGCTGACCGAACTGGAGGGCGAGAAGGGCGCCCCGGTGCGGCGCACGGCGATCGCCGAGACGGCCGACCTGCTGACCGACCTCGCCGTCCAGAACGTCCGCACGGTCGCCTTCGTGCGCTCGCGGCGCGGTGCCGAGCTGATCTCCGTCATCGCCCAGGAACGGCTCGCGGAGGTCGACCGGTCGCTCGCGCGCAGGGTGGCCGCGTACCGGGGCGGCTACCTGCCCGAGGAGCGGCGCGCGCTCGAAGGCGCCCTGCACTCCGGCGAGTTGCTGGGCCTCGCCGCGACGACGGCCCTGGAGCTGGGCGTGGACGTCTCGGGGCTGGACGCCGTCCTGATAGCCGGGTACCCCGGCACGCGGGCGTCCCTGTGGCAGCAGGCGGGGCGCGCGGGGCGGGGCGGTGAGGGGGCGCTCGCGATCCTCGTCGCGCGTGACGACCCGCTGGACACGTTCCTCGTCCACCATCCCGAGGCGCTGTTCGACCAGCCCGTCGAGTCGACGGTCCTCGACCCCGACAACCCGTACGTCCTCGCGCCCCATCTGTGTGCTGCGGCGTCCGAACTTCCGCTGACCGAGGACGACTTCGAGCTGTTCGGGCCCTCCGCCAAGGATCTCCTCCCGCAGTTGGAGGCGGCCCGGCTGCTGCGCCGGCGCACCAAGGCGTGGCACTGGACGCGCCGCGAGCGCGCCGCCGACCTCGCGGACATCCGGGGCGAGGGGGGTACGCCGGTCCAGATCGTCGAGTCCGGCACCGGGCGCCTCCTCGGCACCGTCGACGCCGGCTCCGCGCACACGTCCGTCCACGAGGGCGCCGTCCACCTCCACCAGGGGCGCACGTACCTCGTCCGCTCGCTCGACCTGGACGACGCGACGGCCCTCGTTGAGGAGGCCAGCCCCCCGTACTCGACGATCGCCCGCGACACGACGTCCATCGCGGTGCTCTCCACGGACGCCGAGATCCCCTGGGGCGAGGGGACGCTGCACTACGGCTCCGTCGAGGTCACCAACCAGGTCGTCTCGTTCCTGCGGCGCCGGGTGCTGACGGGCGAGGTCCTGGGCGAGACCAAGCTCGACCTCCCGCCCCGCACACTGCGCACCCGCGCGGTCTGGTGGACGCTGACGGAGGACCAGTTGGAGCGGGCGAACATCTCCCCGGAGATCCTGGGCGGCGCTCTCCACGCCGCCGAACACGCCTCCATCGGCATGCTCCCCCTCTTCGCGACCTGCGACCGCTGGGACATCGGCGGCGTCTCCATCCCCCTCCACCCCGACACCCTCCTCCCCACGGTCTTCGTCTACGACGGCCACCCCGGCGGCGCCGGCTTCGCAGAGCGCGCCTTCCACACCGCCGCGCCCTGGCTCACCGCCACCCTGGAAGCCATCACCACCTGCCCCTGCGACACCGGCTGCCCCTCCTGCATCCAGTCCCCCAAATGCGGCAACGGCAACGAACCGCTGCACAAACGGGGGGCGGTACGGGTACTGCGGGAGCTGCTTCGGGGGGCGACGGGGGCGTGAGGGACGGGGGCACGGGAGATGTGGAGAGGCGAGGTGGTGGCGCGGGGCGGGCATATCGGGGCGCGAGGGGCTGGGGGCGCGGCGGGCGTACCGGAGGCGCGAGGGACGGGTCACGGGGCGGCATTCCGCAGGCGTAAGGGGCGGGGCCCCAGGGCGGCCGTACCGGAGGAGTAAGGGAAACGGGGTCACGGGGCGGGCATACCGGCCGCGTGAGGGGGCTGAGGGTACGGGCGGGGCGTACGAGGACGAAGGGACGTGAGGCTGTTCCGACGTCCGGCTCCGCCGCATGGCCTCGACCGACCCGCGGCGCATCCACACCCCGTAAGCCGCACCACCCTCAGGGGCGCGGGGAACTGCGCGACCAGCCACAGCGAACCCGCACCCCACCCCACCACCTCACCCACCCATCACCTCACCCTCCTCCCACCTCCACACGCCCCGCCCGAGCCCGCGCCTCCGCCGCGAACGGCCCCTTCCCCACCCCCACCGTCAGATCCACCACCTCCCCCACGACAACACACCGCACCACCCACCCACCCTGCGCCCGAGCCACCCGCCCGGCCCGCTCACAAGCCGCCGCCTCCCCCTCCAGCACACCCCCCGCAGCGGCCAACGCCGCGAGATCAGCCCCACCGGCGGCCCGATGCCGGACGACGACGGCCTGCCCCAGCGCCAGCACACCCCCGAACACGACACACAGCACCCCCACCACGAAGAGCCCCCACACGCTGGCCGACCCCCGGTCACGTGAACGCCTCACGGCCCCACCACCCCCTCGGACACAGCCACGGCCTCCTCCCGCACCTCGAACGGCAGCACCCCGAACCCGGCCGGCTTCGCGACGACCACCACCCGGACCTGATCCCCCGCGCGCCCGACCGACACCCGGGCCCCCCGAGGGGCGGTCGCCCGGACCACCCGGACGACCACCTCCTCGGTCTCCTCCCGCGCAGCGGCCCGCGCCCCCGCACTCGCCGCGTCGACACACCGGATCTGGACGACGACCGCGAGCAGCCCCCACACCAGCGCCATGCAGAACGCGACGAGCACCGGCAGCACGACGGCCGCCTCAGCGGTGACGAACCCGCGATCCCCGCCCCGCTCAGACCGACGCATTGAGCGCCCTGGAGACGATCGCGGCCAGTTGAGCGGAGACGGCGTCACTGGTCACCACCTTGTAGAACGCCATCGCGATCCCCACGGCCGCCAGAATTCCGACGGCGTATTCGGAGGTCGCCATTCCGGCGTCCCGCCCTCGCCCCCGTCCAACCCGTCCAAGCCCCCGCACCCGGCAGACCGCCATCCACACCCGAGCCCGCATCACCCGATACATCCCAACCTCCAAGTTTTCAGCCGTCATCGCTCCGAACCCTTCTCAACTCGACCCACCGCTCCCGCTCCACCCCACCGCCCGCCCTCTCCCGTCACCCCGTCATCCGCCCACCACCCCTCCCGCCAGCCCGATCACCACCGGCACCACCCCCACCACCAGGAACGCGGGCAGAAAGCACAGCCCCACCGGAGCGGTCACCAGCACCCCCGCCCGCCGGGCCCGGGCGACGGCCGCCCGCCCCCGTTCCGCACGGGCATCCGCCGCGAGCCGGGCCACCGGCCCAGCGGCCGGCAACCCCGACACGTCCGCCCGCTCAAGCAGCCGAGCCAGCCCCTCCGCGCCCGGCACCCGAGCCAACCTCCCCCACGCGTCCCCCGGTTCACCCCCGAGCCGCACCTCCGCGGCCCCACGCGCCAGCCCCTCCCCCACCGGCCCCCCAAGCGCCTCCCCCACGGCCTGAGCCGCGACGACGGGCCCGGCCCCGGCGGCGACACACGCGGCCAGCAGATCCGCGGCCAACGGAAGCTGCCGAGCCGCGGCCACCGCATCAACCGCCTCCACCCCGCCCCCAGCAACCCCACCCCCGAACGCCCCGCCTCCTGAACCCCCGGACGCCCCACCCCCGGCAACCCCGCGCTCCCGCCCACGCCGCCACCGCCACACCCCGACGGCCCCCGCCACCCCGAGCCCCACCCCGATCCCCCCCTCCGACGAGCACCCAGCCCACCCCGACCACACCCACCTCAGGCCCCCACCGCCGCACCGCGTCCCACACCCGCGCCTTCGGCACACTCGCCTCGGCCACCAGCCGCAGCGCCATCAACTCGGCCAGCCTCCGCCGCACCCTCCGCTCCCGCCGAGCCCGCTCCACCGCCCGCACGGCCCACCCGAGCGCCACCAGCACCCCCACGGCCACCCCCAGCCTGTGGACAACTTCCTGACTCATCCCGCACCACCCCTTCCCGAACAACCGAACTCATCTGAAACCACCTGAGACCACCTGAGACCACTCGATCCGCACGCAAACCCCTTCGCGCCCCACCCCCTCACACCACCTCCGCCCCCCGAACGATCCGCACCACCCACCACACCCCCACCGCCTCCAGCACCCCGCCCACCACCAGGCACCCCACCCCCGCCCCGGAGTGCAGCAGCACCCCGAGCGGATCCGCCCCGATCACCGCCCCCAGCCCCAACCCCACCACCGGCAACCCCGCAAGCATCACCGCGGTCGCCCGGGGCCCGGCCAACTGCGCCCGCAGATCCGCCCGTTGATCCCGCTCCGTCCGCAACGCCTCCTCGACCCGATCCAGCCCGGCAGCGAGCCCGGCCCCCTGGTCGACGGCCACCCGCCAGCAGGCGGCGAGCCCCAGCAACCCCTCCGCCCCGGGCTGCCGCGCGGCGACGGCGAGGGCACCCGGCACGTCCCCGCCGAACCGGGCCGCCGCCAGCACCCCGGCCCGCGCCTCCTCCAGCCCGGCCGTCTCCCGCGCGGCCAGCGACAACGCCTCCCCCGGCTGCCGCCCCGCCCGCACCTCACCGGCGAGCACGGAGCACAGCCCGATCACCGCGTCCGTACGCCGCTCCCGCTCCCGACGCTCCTCGGCGGCCCGCCGCAGCCGCCGCAGGAACGGCACCGCGACGGCCCCGGCGAGCACCGGCAGCGGGGACGCCCCCAGCAGCCCCAGCACGACCCCGACGACCGGCGCCCACCACTCGGCCCGCCACCGCTCCCGCACCCGCCGCAGCTCCCGCCCGGCGTCCCACCCGTCGGCCGCGACGACCCCGCCCCCGGCGAGCAGCAGCCGCGCCCGGCGGACCCCGTGCCGCCGCTCCCCGAGGGTCCAGAACACGACCCCGGCACACGCCAGGGCCGCCCCCAGCGCCAGTTCGTACGCCGACCTCACGCCTCCTCACCTCCCAGCAGCTCCCGCAGCCGCCCCCACCCGGTCTCCCGGACGAACGCGTCCGCGCCCCACCGCAGCGCCGGCACGGTCCGCACCAGCCCCGCCGGGTCCCGTTCCAGCACGTGCACCTCGGCGATCCGCCGCCGCCCGCTCCCGTCGCGCACCAGGTGCAGGACGACGGACAGGGCGGCCCCCAACTGGCTGTGCAGCGCGGCCCGGTCGAGCCCGGCGGCCGTGCCGAGCGCTTCGAGCCGGGCGGGCACCCCGGCGGCGGCGTTGGCGTGGACGGTCCCGCAGCCGCCCTCGTGACCGGTGTTCAGGGCCGCCAGCAGATCCAGCACCTCGGGCCCCCGCACTTCCCCCACGACCAGCCGGTCCGGGCGCATCCGCAGCGCCTGCCGGACGAGGTCTTCCAGGGTGACCAGACCCGCGCCCTCCTGGTTGGCCGGTCTCGTCTCCAGCCGGACGACGTGCGGGTGGTCGGGGCGCAGCTCGGCGGAGTCCTCCGCGAGGACGATCCGCTCACCGGGCCCGACGAGCCCGAGCAGCGCGCTCAGCAGCGTCGTCTTCCCGGTCCCGGTGCCCCCGCTGACCAGGAACGACAGCCTGGCCCGCAGCAGTGCGCGCAGCACCCGGTCGCCGCCCGGCGGCACGGTCCCCGCGGCCACCAGCTCGTCGAGCGTGAACGCCCGCGGCCGCACGACGCGCAGCGACAGGCACGTGGACCCCACGGCCACCGGCGGCAGCACCGCGTGGAGCCGGGTCCCGTCGGGCAGCCGGGCGTCGACCCAGGGCCGGGCGTCGTCGAGCCTGCGCCCGGCGACCGCCGCCAGCCGCTGCGCGAGCCGCCGCACGGAGGCCGCGTCCGGGAAGACGACGGACGTCAGCTCCAGCCCGCCGCCCCGGTCCACCCAGACCCGGTCGGGCGCCGACACCAGCACGTCGGTCACCGAGGCGTCCGCGAGCAGCGGCTCCAACGGCCCGCTCCCCACCAGCTCCGACCGCAGCCGGTCCGCCGCCCCCAGCACCTCCGCATCCCCCAGCACCCGCCCCTGCTCCCGCAGCGCCTGGGCCACCCGCGCGGGCGTCGGCTCACCCCCGCTCAACGCCAGCCACTCCCGCACCCCGTCCAGCAACTCGACCCCACCAGCACTCACAGCCCTCTCCCTTCTCACGAAACTCCCGAACCTTCCGAACCCCGGACCTTCCGAACCCCGGACCTTCCGAACTCCGACCCCGCGCCCGACTCCCGAACCCAGAACCGATACCGCCCCGAACTCCGGGCACCTCCGCCGCGAACTCGACCCCTGCGCCCAGCCCCCTCACCCCGAACCGGCACCCGCCCCCGAGCCCCACTCCGCGCCCCACTCCGCCCGAGCCCCCGCCCTCACCTCACCGCCCCCTGAACCCCTCTCTCGCCCCCACCTCCCTCCACCAACACCCGCTCCCAGAACTCCTTGCAGAACCGCCCGAGCGGCCCCCGAGCCGCCGCCCCCGGCGGACGCCGCCCCGCGTCGGTCCGCAGCAGCGCCGGATCCAGCGGCACCTCCCCGGCCAGCGGCAGCCGCAGCAACCGCGCGACCTCCCGGTCGTCGAGACCGGGCGCGCAGGGCGTGCGCACGGCGACCCGCAGATCGCGCAGCACCATCCCGACGGCGGAGGAGACCCGCCCGGCGGCGGCGACGGCGCGCAGCTCGCCGGGGACGACGAGGAGCCCGAGGTCGAGCTGGGCGAGTACTTCCGCGACCCCGTCGTCGAACCGGCGCGGAAGGTCGACGACGACCGTGCCGCCCCGGCGCCGGGCGGCGGCGAGCACCGCGCGGACGGCCTGCGGCGGGATCGCGACGCAGTCGCCGCGGTCCCAGCTGAGCACCCGCAGGGCGTGCAGCTCGGGCAGCGACTCCTCCAGGGCGCCCCCGCCGACCCGCCCCCGGGAGGCGGCGAAGGCGGGCCAGCGCAGCCCTTTGGCGGTCTCGCCGCCGAGGAGGACGTCGAGCCCGCCGCCGAGCGGATCGGCGTCCACGAGGAGCGTGCGCAGCCCTTCCCGCGCCGAGGTGACCGCGAGGGCGCAGGCGAGCGTGGAGGCCCCGGCGCCGCCGCGCCCGCCGATGACACCGACGGTGAGGGCGGGCCGTCCGATGCCCTCGGCGACGTCGGCGATGCGGTCGACGAGCCACTGTTCGCCGTCGGGCAGCATCAGGACGTGGTCGGCGCCGATCTCGACGGCGAGGCGCCACACGTCGGGGTCGTCCTGGTCGCGGCCGACGAGCACCACCCCGCGGCGGCGGGCGGAGCGGCGGACCCGGCGCGCGGCGTCGTCGCCGACGAGGATCAGCGGCGCGGACTCCCAGACCCCGGCGCGCTGCGGCAGCGCGGGGTGGACCTCGGGTGTGGCGCCGGCGGCGGCGCACAGCCGCAGCAGGTCGTCCAGCAGGCACACGTCCTCGGTGACGATGAGCGGCCTGCCCTGGCGCCCCGAGGCGGTGGGCGGCGGGTCGTGTGTGACGGATCCGGACACGGTTTCATCCCCCTTCTCGCAATCGACCGGCATCGGCGGCCGGACGGAAACCGGCCACCCCGCGTCCGGAAAAGCGGAACTCGGCCCGACGGAACGCGGTGGAATCACGATGCGGCGATCGGGAAAATCGTGTGGATCTTGGTCGAAAACTGTGGACAGGGCACCGGCCTGTGGATATCTCGACCACCCGAACCGGTGAGACCGGCACCTTCCGTTGACGAAATACCGACGTCACGTCGACAAAATCGCCGAACCCGCCGAAGTTCCGGTACTTCCCACAGGAACCTTCCGCAGAGCACTCTGACGGCTACGCTCCGTGATGCTCTGCGGACATGAGAAAGAGGCGGCCGCAGCCGCCTCGTACGGCGAGATCGCCGTGAAGTGAGGGGAAAAACCCACCCGGACATGCGACGACCCCCACCGGGGGGGAGAGTGGGGGTCGTCTCCACGGCCTGACTCGGGGGGGGAGGAGTCGGGCCGGGTTAGCACGGTCGCGAACGATCCGTGACTTCCATGGTGTACCCGAGAGCCCTCTCAGGCAAACCCACGCGCCCCACCTTACGCCGAATGGGCTGCACCTATGCTCGGGGACGTGGAAAACCACTCCCTGCCCCGCACCGCGGCCTTCTTCGACCTGGACAAGACGGTCATTGCGAAGTCGAGCACTCTCACCTTCGGCAAGTCCTTCTACCAAGGCGGTCTGATCAACCGCAGGGCCGCCTTGCGCACCGCATATGCCCAGTTCGTCTTCCTCGTGGGCGGTATGGACCACGAGCAGATGGAACGCACCCGCGAGTACCTCTCCGCGCTGGTGCGCGGCTGGAACGTCCAGCAGGTGAAGGAGATCGTCGCCGAGACCCTGCACGACCTGATCGACCCGATCATCTACGACGAGGCCGCCTCCCTCATCGAGGAGCACCACACGGCCGGCCGCGACGTCGTGATCGTCTCCACCTCGGGCTCCGAGGTCGTCGAGCCGATCGGCGAACTCCTGGGCGCGGACCGGGTGGTGGCGACCCGGATGGTGGTGGGCGACGACGGCTGCTACACGGGCGAGGTCGAGTACTACGCCTACGGGCCGACGAAGGCGGAGGCGATCCGGGAGCTGGCCGAGTCCGAGGGGTACGACCTGGAGCGCTGCTACGCCTACAGCGACTCGGCGACGGACCTGCCGATGCTGGAGTCGGTCGGGCACCCGCACGCGGTGAACCCGGACCGCGCGCTGCGCAAGGAAGCGCTCACGCGCGGGTGGCCGATTCTCGACTTCCACCGCCCGGTCCGGCTCAAGCAGCGCATCCCGTCGTTCGCGCCGCGCCCGGCGCTCGTCGCGGCGGCGGCCGTGGGCGCGGCGGCGGCCACCGCGGGGCTCGTCTGGTACGTCAGCCGGAGGCGACCCCCGCTGACCTGACCGAATGACCCCTGTTTGCCGCCAAAAGCAAAGAATCGCGGCCAGGACTTTCGCTCTCCCGGGTCCGGGAGTACAAAGGAAGACACGGCCCGCGAGACCGAAGGACATCCGAGAGGATCACCTGACTGACGCATTTGGCCCCACGGACCGAGCATGTGAACCGGGCACCCACGCGACGTCGACCCGTCGATTACGGGCCAGCCGCACCAGGTGACGGGCGAAGCTCCCGACCTGATGGGCAACATTTCGAGGACGCTTGGTAACCCGGCGAACATGCCAGCGGCGGTACGGAATCCCGTACCGCCGCAACTCTTTTCCCGCCGAACGACCCGCACGCGCGCGCGTCAGGAAGCCGCCCCTCTCGCGCGGGCGCGCCTCACGCCGCCCCGCGCTGCAGCGCCTCGCACACCGCCGTCGACTCCCGCGCCCCCAGCTCGACCGCGCGCCCGCAGTGCGCGATCCACGCGCCCACGCCCTCCGGCGTCCCGGACACGTACCCCTCCAGGGCCGCGAGATAGGCGGCCCGCCCCAGTTCGGCGTGGCCCACCTCGGCGGGGCAGATCGACTTGGGGTCGAGCCCGCTGCCGATGAGGACGATCCGCGCGGCGGCACGCGCGACGAGCCCGTTGTGCGAGGTGAACGGGCGCAGGGCGAGCAGTTCGCCGTGGACGACGGCGGCGGTGACCAGCGCGGGCGCGGCACTGCCCGCGACGATCAGCCCGGCCAGCCCCTCCAGTCGCGCGGAGACCTCGTCGGCACCGGGGAGGGGGAGTTCGACGAGGGGTTCGTCGACGGGTTCGCCGTCCTGCCGGGGACGGCCGGTCGTGTCGCCCTGCTCGGCCGACGCGACGAGGTGCAGCCGGGCCAGTACGCGCAGGGGCGACTGCCGCCACACGGACAGCAGTTGCCCCGCCTCGGCGCCGAGCCGGAGGGCGGCGCCGACCACGCGCGCCTCGTCGTCGGCGCTGAAGTCGGTGCGCCTGCGGACCTCTTCGAGCGCCCAGTCCGCCCCGGAGAGCGCGGCCGAGCCGCGTGACCCGCGCAGGGCCGCCTCGGAGGTGACCGCGGTGCTGCGGCGGCGCATGATCCGGTGGCCGTAGACCCGGTCCACGGACTTGCGCACGGACTCCACGGACTCGGCCACTCCGGGCAGCGTGCCCAGGGCCACCAGGGGATCGGCGGTCGCGCCTGTCGTACTCATGAGTACGACAGTAGTCACCTCGCGCCCGCGCCCCTCGAAGGAGTGGTCTTCTTCACGCATCACTGCCACGGACAGCCAGCGCGCCACTACCCTTTGTGAACATGAAAATTGCTTTCGTCGGGAAGGGCGGCAGCGGCAAGACGACGCTCTCCTCCCTGTTCATCCGCCATCTCGCCGCCGCCGGCGCGCCCGTGATCGCGGTCGACGCGGACATCAACCAGCACCTGGGGCCCGCGCTCGGCCTCGACGAGGACCAGGCCGCCGCGCTGCCCGCGATGGGCGAGCGGCTGCCGCTGATCAAGGACTACCTGCGCGGCGACAACCCGCGGATCGTCTCGGCCGAGACGATGATCAAGACCACCCCGCCCGGCGAGGGCTCCCGGCTGCTGCGGGTGAGCGAGGACAACCCGGTCTACGAAGCCTGCGCGAGGAACGTGGAACTCGACGGCGGCGCCGTGCGTTTGATGGTCACGGGCCCGTTCACGGACGCCGACCTCGGGGTCGCCTGCTACCACTCCAAGACGGGAGCAGTGGAGCTCTGCCTCAACCATCTGGTGGACGGCCCGCGGGAATACGTCGTGGTGGACATGACGGCCGGCTCGGACTCTTTCGCGTCCGGCATGTTCACCCGCTTCGACCTCACGTTCCTCGTCGCCGAGCCGACCCGCAAGGGGGTGTCCGTCTACCGCCAGTACAAGGAGTACGCCCGGGACTACGGCGTCGGCCTGAAGGTCGTCGGCAACAAGGTCCAGGGCCCGGACGACGTGGAGTTCCTGCGCGCCGAGGTCGGGGACGACCTGCTGGTGACCGTCGGGCACTCGGACTGGGTGCGGGCCATGGAGAAGGGCCGCCCGCCCCGGTTCGACCTCCTGGAGGAGGCCAACCGCACGGCGCTGGAGCGGCTGCGGACGGCCGCCGACGCGTCGTACGAGCGGCGCGACTGGGAGCGGTACACGCGCCAGATGGTCCACTTCCACCTGAAGAACGCCGAGTCGTGGGGGAACGCGCGCACCGGGGCCGACCTGGCGGCGCAGGTCGACCCCGGTTTCGTGCTCGGCGAGGGCGTCGCGGTTACGGCCTGACCGCCGCCGGGGCCCCGGGGACGCCCTTCGGGGCAGGGGCGGGGCGGGCGGTCAGGAAGGCCGCCCAGCCCTGCTTCGGGGCCTCGCCGACGCCGAGGGTGCGCAGCTTGGCCAGGACCTTCGGGTCCTGGGCGTCGAGCCAGTCGGAGAGCTGCCGGAAGGAGACGCAGCGCACGTCGGGCTTGTTGCAGACGCGCTCGATGGTCTCCTCGACGGCGCGCATGTAGGTGCCGCCGTTCCAGGACTCGAAGTGGTTGCCGATGATCAGGGGCGCGCGGTTGCCGTCATAGGCGCGACGGAAGCCCTTGAGGAGGCCGTCGCGCATCTGGTCGCCCCAGAACTCGTGCTTGCCGGGGTCGCCCTGGGTGGTCGTGCCGGACTGGTTGACCATGAAGTTGTAGTCCATGGTCAGCTGCTCGTAGGAGTGGCCGGGGAATGGCACGAGCTGCATGGACAGGTCCCACAGCCCTTCCTTCTTGCCGGGCCAGAGCTGGTTGTTGACGCCGCTGGTGTCGTAGCGGAAGCCGAGTTCGCGGGCGGCCTTGCGGAAGTTCTTCTGCCCTTCGAGGCAGGGGGTGCGGGCGCCGATCAGCTCCTTGTCGTAGTCGAAGGGCAGCGGCGCCGCCTTCGTCATCCCGGTGGTGGTCTTCCAGGTCTTGACGAATCGTTTGGCCTGGGCGATCTCGTCCTTCCAGTCGGCCACGGACCACTCGCCGACGCCGCCGCCCTTGCCGCAGAAGTGGCCGTTGAAGTGCGTGCCGACCTCGTTGCCCTCCAGCCAGGCCAGGCGCAGTTGCTTGACGGTGTCGGCGATGCCCTGCCGGTCGTTGAAGCCGATGTCGGAGCGGCCCGGCGAGTGCTGCGGCGGCCGGTAGAGGTCACGTTTCTCCTCGGGCAGCAGGTACACGCCGCTCAGGAAGTACGTCATCGTCGCGTGGTTGGCCTTCGCGACCCCCCGGAAGTGCGAGAACAGCTTCTGGCTGTCCTCGCCCGCGCCGTCCCAGGAGAAGACCACGAACTGCGGGGGCTTGGCGCCCGGCGCGAGGCGTTCGGGGCGGGGCAGGTGGGGCTGGGCGCCGGTGAAGGCGGTGGAGCCGTCGCCGATGAGGCGGACGGCGCTCTTCGGCGCCGGGGCGGCCGGCTTGGCCTTCTGCGGCCCCTGCGCCCCCTCCTTGAGCGCGGGCGAGCCCCCGCCCGCGCAGCCGGCGAGCGATGTGGCGACGGCCGCGGCGAGCACGGCGCACGTGGCGATCCTCTGGGTGGCGGCCATCTGGTTCCTCACTTCTCGGACGACGCTGGCGGCGCCGACAAGGTCCCACGAGGCCGAGTGCGGATTAGTACGACAAGCCGATCAAAGAATCACTTCATTCGGGGGAGTGATTTATTGGGCCATTTGCTCTTAAGTTCTATTCTTGCTCTTTACTCTGCATTACGATTCGTTTACCGAGCGTTGCCTCATCCCGCCGCTGTATTGCCGTGACCCACGGCCGCGATTCCGCGACCGCGCTGCCCCGGAGGAGACGGGAAACATGTTCGCCTGCGCCCCCACCCGAGCCGTCGACCCGTACGACCACACCCCGCGCCCCCACCGGCCGCACAGCCCGCCGCCGCGCCGCCGCCTCCGCCCCCGCCTCGCGGGCGCCGACGTGTCGGCCTCGATCGCGGTCTTCCTGATCGCGCTGCCCCTCTCCCTCGGCATCGCGCTCGCGACCGGCGCGCCGCTCCAGGCGGGCCTCGTCGCCGCCGCCGTCGGCGGACTCGTCGCCGGCCGGCTCGGCGGGTCCCCCTTGCAGGTCAGCGGCCCCGCCGCGGGCCTCACCGTGGTCACCGCCGACCTCATCCAGCGCTACGGCTGGCGGGCGACGTGCGCGATCACCGTCCTCGCCGGGCTCACCCAGCTCGCCCTCGGCTGTCTGCGTGTGGCGCGCACGGCGCTCGCCGTCAGCCCCGCCGTCGTCCACGGCATGCTCGCCGGGATCGGCGTCACCATCGCCGTCGCGCAGTTGCACATCGTCCTCGGCGGCAGCCCGCAGAGTTCCGTCACGGACAACCTGCGCGCCCTGCCCGCCCAGCTCGCGGGGCTGCACCCCGGCGCCGTCGCGGTGAGCGCCCTCACGCTCGCGCTCCTGCTGCTGTGGCCGCGGCTGCCGGGGCGGATCGGGAGGGCGCTGCGGAAGGTGCCCGCCGCGCTCGTCGCCGTCACCGGCGCCACCGCCGCCGCCTCGCTCGCCGGACTCACGCAGCCCAAGGTCGAGCTGCCGTCCTGGTCCAGCCACGCGCTGGCCGGGATGCCGGAGGGGCCGGTGCTCGGCGTCGTAGCCGCCGTTCTGACGATCACGCTGGTGTGCAGCGTGCAGTCGCTGCTGGGCGCGGTCGCCGTGGACAAGATGATCGCCTCCCGGCAGGCGTCCGCGCCGGTCGCCGGCGGTGGCCCCGGGCCGCTGCCCGCCGCGCCCGCGCCGCGTGTCGGGCGCTCCGACCTCGACCGCGAACTCCTCGGCCAGGGCGCCGCGAACATCGTGTCCGGGGTGCTCGGCGGGCTGCCCGTCGCCGGGGTCGCGGTGCGCAGCTCGGCGAACGTGCACGCGGGCGCGGTGAGCCGGAACTCGACGATGCTGCACGGCGTTCTCGTGGTGATCGCCGCGCTGCTGCTGGTCCCCGTCCTGGAGCTGATCCCGCTCGCCTCGCTCGCCGCCCTGGTCATGGCCGTCGGCATCCAGATGGTGTCGCTGCACCACATCCGTACGGTCACGCGCCACCGCGAGGTGCTGGTCTACGCGGTCACCACCGCCGGCGTCGTGCTCCTCGGGGTCCTGGAGGGCGTGCTGCTCGGGGTCGCCGTCGCCGTGGCCGTCGCCCTGCGGCGGCTGGCGCGCACGCGCATCACCCACACGGAGCGCGGCGGCGTCCACCACGTCCACGTCCGGGGCCAGTTGACGTTCCTCGCGGTGCCCCGGCTCAGCCGCGCCCTGCACGTCGTCCCGCGCGGCGCGCACGCCGTCGTCGAGCTGGACGGCTCCTTCATGGACCACGCGGCGTACGAGGCGCTGCAGGACTGGCACAAGACGCACACCGCGCAGGGCGGCACCGCCGACCTCTCCGGCCGGCGCGCGCCCGCCGCGCCCACCGAATGCCGGTGCCGGCCCTGGACGCCGTGGCGCAACCACCAGTGCGGGAGCCTGATGCCGGGCGCCGAGCGGGAGGGCGGCGCGGGGACGGCGGCCGGAGCGTCGGGGCTGGGGGACATCACCGGTCACGCCGACCCGTCCGCCGGGACCGGCCACACCGGCGCGCCTGCCGGGACCCGCCGTACGGGCGCGCCGTACGGCGGCGGTCGTCCGAGCCCGTTCTTCGGCACGGGCCGCGCGGGCGCACCTGCCGACGCGGGCCGGACCGAGGCGTCCGGCACGACGGGCACGACGGGCACGACGGGGACGACAGGGACGACGCCCAGCCCGGCACACCCCTCAGCCGACCCGGCACACCCCGCGCCCGGCCAGGCCCGCCCCTCCACCGACCCGACCCGCTCCCCCAGCACCCCCGCCCACTCCCCGACCGACCCGACCCACCTCCCCGACGACCCCAACACCCCCACCACCTCCGCCTCCACCACTGCCTCCGCCTCCCCCTCCGCCGGCACACCCCCGACCACACCCCCCACCCCCCTCACCCCCGCCCCCCAACCCAGCGGACACCAACTAGCCCGAGGCATCAGCGCGTTCCAGCGCAACACCGCCCCCCACGTACGCGGCGAACTCGCACGGCTCGCCAAGGAGGGCCAGCGCCCGGCGCAGTTGTTCCTGACCTGCGCGGACTCCCGGCTGGTGACGTCGATGATCACGTCCAGCGGCCCCGGCGACCTGTTCGTCGTGCGGAACGTCGGCAACCTCGTCCCGCTCCCCGGCGCGGAGAGCGGCGACGACTCGGTGGCGGCGGCGATCGAGTACGCCGTGGACGTGCTGAACGTGCGGTCGATCACCGTGTGCGGGCACTCGGGGTGCGGGGCGATGCAGGCGCTGCTGAACTCCGAACCGGGCGGCACGCAGACCCCGTTGAAGCGGTGGCTGCGGCACGGGCGGCCCAGCCTGGAGCGCATGGCCGACGACAGCCGCCCCTGGGCGAGGCTGGCCGGGCGCGCGCCCGCCGACGCCGTGGAACAGCTCTGCCTCACCAACGTGGTCCAGCAGCTGGACCACCTGCGCGCGCACGAGTCGGTGTCCCGGGCCCTCACCGCGGGCGCGCTGGAGCTGCACGGCATGTACTTCCACGTCGGCGAGGCGCAGGCGTACCTGCTGACGGAGTCCCGCGAGGGCAAGCTCTTCGACCACGTGGGCACGGTCGAGCGGCCGTCCTGAGCGCGTACCCAAATCGAACCCCAACACCCCCAAGTGTGAAAGGCGTTACACCCCCTGAACTCCCCCACCCCGAGATCCGTGGGTACGAATGACCGGGCTGGTACCGGACCCCGAACAGGTCTAAACCACTGATCGGCCGACCCTTGTCATCGCCCCCCGGGTCTGATGAGCTGTGGCCTGGGACACAACGGACACCCTGGGAAAGGGAGATGTCGTGAGCAACGAAAGCCTGGCCAACCTCCTCAAGGAGGAGCGGCGCTTCGCTCCGCCGGCGGACCTGGCGGCGAACGCCAATGTCACGGCCGAGGCGTACGAACAGGCCAAGGCTGACAGGCTCGGCTTCTGGGCGGCGCAGGCCCGTCGGCTGAGCTGGGCCGAGGAGCCGACCGAGACGCTGGACTGGTCGAACCCGCCGTTCGCGAAGTGGTTCGCGGACGGCAAGCTGAACGTCGCGTACAACTGCGTGGACCGGCACGTGGAGAACGGCCTGGGCGACCGGGTCGCGATCCACTTCGAGGGCGAGCCCGGCGACAGCCGTTCGATCACCTACGCCGAGCTGAAGGACGAGGTCTCCAAGGCGGCGAACGCGCTGCTGGAGCTGGGTGTCCGGGCCGGCGACCGGGTCGCGATCTACCTGCCGATGATCCCCGAGGCCGCGATCTCGATGCTGGCCTGCGCGCGCATCGGCGCCCCGCACTCGCTGGTCTTCGGCGGGTTCTCGGCGGACGCGCTGGCGACCCGCATCGAGGACGCCGACGCGAAGCTCGTCATCACGGCGGACGGCGGCCACCGGCGCGGCAAGCCGCTGCCGCTGAAGCCGGCCGTGGACGACGCGGTCGCGCGCGTCGGCAGTGTGCGCAACGTGCTGGTGGTGCGGCGGACCGGGCAGGACGTCGCCTGGGACGACAGCCGTGACGTGTGGTGGCACGAGGCCGTGGAGCGGCAGTCTGCCGAGCACACGCCCGAGGCGTTCGACGCCGAGCACCCGCTGTTCATCCTCTACACCTCGGGTACTACGGGTAAGCCCAAGGGCATCCTGCACACCTCCGGCGGCTACCTCACGCAGGTCTCCTACACGCACCACGCGGTCTTCGACCTCAAGCCGGAGTCGGACGTCTACTGGTGCACGGCCGACGTCGGCTGGGTCACCGGGCACTCGTACATCGTCTACGGGCCGCTGGCCAACGGCGCGACCCAGGTGATGTACGAGGGCACCCCCGACACCCCGCACCAGGGGCGCTTCTGGGAGATCGTCCAGAAGTACGGGGTGACGATCCTCTACACGGCGCCGACGGCGATCCGGACGTTCATGAAGTGGGGCGACGACATCCCCGCGAAGTTCGACCTGTCCTCGCTGCGCGTGCTCGGGTCCGTCGGGGAGCCGATCAACCCCGAGGCGTGGATCTGGTACCGCAAGAACATCGGGGCGGACGCGACGCCCGTCGTCGACACGTGGTGGCAGACCGAGACCGGCGCGATCATGATCTCGCCGCTGCCCGGGGTCACCGAGGCGAAGCCCGGCTCCGCGCAGACGCCGCTGCCGGGGATCTCCGCGACGGTCGTCGACGACGAGGCGAACGAGGTGCCCAACGGGGGCGGCGGCTACCTCGTCCTCACCGAGCCGTGGCCCTCCATGCTGCGCACCATCTGGGGCGACGACCAGCGGTTCATCGACACGTACTGGTCCCGCTTCGAGGGCAAGTACTTCGCCGGCGACGGTGCCAAGAAGGACGACGACGGCGACATCTGGCTGCTCGGGCGCGTGGACGACGTCATGCTCGTCTCCGGGCACAACATCTCGACGACGGAGGTCGAGTCGGCCCTCGTCTCGCACCCCTCGGTCGCCGAGGCGGCGGTGGTGGGCGCGGCCGACGAGACGACGGGGCAGGCGATCGTCGCCTTCGTCATCCTGCGCGGCACGGCGTCCGAGAGCGACGACCTGGTGGCGGAGCTCCGCAATCACGTCGGCACGACCCTGGGCCCCATCGCCAAGCCCCAGCGCGTCCTGCCGGTCGCGGAACTCCCGAAGACCCGCTCCGGCAAGATCATGCGACGCCTCCTGCGCGACGTCGCCGAGAACCGGGCCCTGGGCGACGTCACGACCCTGACCGACTCCACGGTCATGGACCTGATCCAGGCGAAGCTCCCGGCCGCACCGAGCGAGGACTGACCCCTCCGCCCGCGATCAACGCCCCCGACGCCCGGCTTTTCGGCGCCGGGGGCGTCGCGCGTGGTCCCTGAGGAGCGGGGGCTTCTTCGCGCCGCCGAGCGCGGGCCGGCCGTGGCTGGTCGCGCCGCCCCCGCCTTCGGTACGCTGGTAAAAGTCGCGTCAAGATCGTGGCGAGGTCCGTCAGGATCGCCCAGGTGCGCCGGGAAGTCTGGTCGGCATGTGAGTCCGCATGTCCAGAGACCGGAGGTTCCCCCGTGACCGCGCCCCGCAGCAATCGCAAGTTCCTCGGCAGGCTGTCGCTCCCGGAGCGGACGTTCGTCGTGGACGCGCTGCGGACGGAGACGGTCGGCGGGGTGCTGTTGCTCGTGGCGGCCGTGGCGGCGCTGATCTGGGCGAACGTGCCGGCGTTCGGGGGGAGTTACGAGAGCGTCAGCCACTTCCACCTGGGGCCGGCGGCCCTGGGTCTTGACCTGTCCGTCGCCCACTGGGCCGCCGACGGACTGCTGGCGATCTTCTTCTTCGTCGCCGGCATCGAGCTGAAACGTGAACTGGTCGCGGGCGACCTGAAGGACCCGAAGGCCGCCGCGCTGCCCGTCGTCGCCGCGCTGTGCGGGATGGCCGCACCGGCATTGGTCTATACCGCTGTCAACGCGGGCGGGGGCGGCTCGCTCGCGGGGTGGGCGGTGCCGACGGCGACGGACATCGCGTTCGCGCTGGCGGTACTGGCCGTGATCGGGACGTCGCTGCCGAGCGCGCTGAGGGCGTTCCTGCTGACGCTGGCCGTCGTCGACGACCTGTTCGCGATCCTGATCATCGCCGTGTTCTTCACCGGCTCGCTGAACTTCGCGGCGCTGGGCGGCGCGGTCGCGGGGCTCGCCCTGTTCTGGTGGCTGCTGCGCAGGGACGTCCGCGGCTGGTACGTGTACGTCCCGCTCGCCGTCGTCGTCTGGGCGCTGATGTACAACAGCGGCGTCCACGCGACGATCGCCGGTGTCGCGATGGGCCTGATGCTGCGGTGCACGACGCGCGACGGCGAGAAGAGGTCGCCCGGGGAGCGGATCGAGCACCTGGTGCGACCGGTGTCGGCGGGGTTCGCCGTCCCCCTGTTCGCCCTGTTCAGCGCGGGTGTGAGCGTGTCGGGCGGCGCGCTCGGCGACGTGTTCCGGCAGCCGGAGACACTGGGGGTGGTGCTCGGTCTGGTCGTCGGCAAGATCGTCGGCATCTTCGGCGGGACCTGGCTGACGGCACGTTTCACGCGGGCCTCGCTGAGTGACGACCTCGCCTGGGCCGACGTCTTCGCGCTGGCCTCGCTCGCGGGGATCGGCTTCACCGTCTCCCTGCTGATCGGCGAGCTGGCCTTCGACGGCGACGCGGCCCTGACCGACGAGGTGAAGGCCGCCGTCCTGCTCGGCTCGCTGATCTCGGCGTGCCTGGCGACCGTCCTGCTGAAGCTGCGCAACGCCAGGTACCGCGGGCTCGCCGAGGAGGAGGAGCGCGACGAGGACGCCGACGGCATCCCGGACGTGTACGAGAGGGACGACCCGGCGTACCACCTGCGGATGGCCGCGATCCACGACCGCAAGGCGGCCGAGCACCGCCGGATCGCCCGGGACATGGCGGCCGATGTGGCGGGCGGGACGGGCGCCGGGGACGGGCGTCCGGCATGATCTGACGGGACGGTACAAATCGAGAGCACGTGAAGACGAGGGAGAACGCGATGAGCGCACCCGACGACAGCCCGGTCGGCGCCGAACGCAGCGTCGGTCAGCTGTTCGCCTCGGCGACGGCCGAGATGTCCGCGCTGGTGCACGACGAGATCGCGCTGGCGAAGGCACAGCTCAAGCGGGACGTGAAGCGGGGTGCGATCAGCGGCGGCGCGTTCACCGTCGCCGGCGTCGTCCTGCTGTTCTCCCTGCCGATGCTCAACTTCGCGCTGGCGTACGGCATCCGGACCTGGAGCCACTGGAACCTCGCCCTCTGCTTCCTGCTGTCGTTCGCCGCGAACGTGCTGGTCGCGGCCGTGCTCGGGCTGGTCGGCGTGGCCATGGCGAAGAAGGCCGCGAAGAGCAAGGGCCCGCAGAAGGTCGCCGCCTCCATGAAGGAGACCGCCGGCGTCCTGCAGAACGCGAAGCCGCACCCGCGTCCCGAACTCGCGCAGGGCAAGTCCCCGAAGGCCGTCGAGGCTGTGGCACGCTCGACGTCATGACGGACCCCTCGACAGCGCCCTCCTCAGTCGTACGGCCGGACGGTCCCTGGATCCACCGGGACGTCGCCGCCAACGGCGCCCGCTTCCACATCGCGGAGGCCGGCGAGGGACCGCTGGTCCTGCTGGTGCACGGCTTCCCCCAGTTCTGGTGGACCTGGCGCCACCAGCTGACGGCGCTCGCCGGCGCGGGGTTCCGCGCGGTCGCCCTCGACCTGCGCGGCGTCGGCGGCAGCGACCGCACCCCGCGCGGCTACGACCCGGCGAACCTCGCGCTCGACATCACCGGCGTCATCCGCTCCCTCGGCGAGCCGGACGCGGCGCTCGTCGGGCACGACCTCGGCGGGTATCTGGCGTGGACGGCGGCCGTGATGCGCCCCAAGCTGGTGCGCCGGCTCGCGGTCGCCTCGATGCCGCACCCCCGGCGCTGGCGCTCCGCGATGCTCGCCGACGTCAAGCAGACGACGGCGAGTTCACACATCTGGGGGTTCCAGCGGCCCTGGCTGCCCGAGCGGCGGCTCGTCGCGGACGACGGGGCGCTGGTCGGCGAGCTGATCCGGCAGTGGTCGGGGCCCGTGCCGCCGGACGAGGAGGCGCTGGAGGTGTACCGGCGCGCGATGTGCGTCCCGTCCACGGCGCACTGCTCGATCGAGCCGTACCGGTGGCTGGTGCGTTCGCTCGCGCGGCCCGACGGGGTGCAGTTCTACCGTCGGATGAAACGGCCGGTGCGCGTCCCGACGCTGCATCTGCACGGTTCGCTGGACCCGGTGTCGCGGGCGCGGAGCGCGGCGGGCAGCGCGGAGTACGTCGAAGCACCGTACCGCTGGCGGCTGTTCGACGGGCTCGGCCACTTCCCGCACGAGGAGGACCCGGTGGCGTTCTCGACCGAACTGGTCAACTGGCTGAAGGATCCCGAGCCGGACCGGTGAGTGGCCGAAACACGGGCGGCCCCGGTGCGTGACTGAGCCGATGCGCCCGGTATCCGGACGGGAACTGCTGTCCTACGAACGGCCATGTGCCCGGCGCATAGGCCGATTGGCGGGCCGCCGGGAGGTTATCGACCTTGGGGCGGGGGCAGACGTCGGGGTATGGGCTGGACGCACGACTACAGTGACGCAGCACGCAACCGCCGCTCGGCCGACGGCCTGAGCCCCCATCAGCGAGGCAGCGACCCGGAGTTGCCGGGCAGCGACCTCCGGGTGGGCATTCCGCGCATCCTGCGCCGCAGGGCCCGCTGGGTCTCGGTGCGCCTGCGTCACCCGCGAGGCTGACGCCGCACTTCTTTTCACACCGGTCGCCGGCCACTTCCGCTACAGCGCGCAGTTGTCGCTGTCGACCTGCTGCGACGCCGTGCGCCCCTCCGCGATGTCCTGCTGGATCTCGTCGGCGGTGAGGGCGTAGCCGGTCTGCGCGTCGTCGAGGGACTTCGCGAAGACGACGCCGTAGACCTTGCCGTCGGGGGTCAGCAGGGGGCCGCCTGAGTTGCCCTGACGGACCGTCGCGTACAGGGAGTAGACGTCCCGGCGGACCGTGCCGCGCTTGTAGATGTCCGCGCCGGACGCCGTGATGCGCCCGCGCACGCGTGCCGCGCGGACGTCGTACGCGCCGTTCTCGGGGAACCCGGCGACGATCGCGCCGTCGTCGCTGGACGCGTCCTTCGTCGCGAAGCGCAGCGCCGGCGCGTCCAGGTCGGGGACGTCCAGGACGGCGATGTCGCGCCGCCAGTCGTACAGGACGACCTTCGCGTCGTACTTGCGGCCCTCACCGCCTATCTGGACGGTCGGCTCGTCGACGCCGCCCACGACGTGCGCGTTGGTCATCACACGGCGTTCGCCGAAGACGAACCCGGTGCCCTCCAGGACCTTGCCGCAGCTCTCCGCCGTGCCCATCACCTTGACGATGGACCGCTTGGCGTTCAGCGCGACCTCGCTGCCCGCGAGCGCCGGGTCCGGCGGGTCGACCGCGCGGATCGGCTCGTTGGAGAACGGCGAGAAGACCTGCGGGAAGCCGTTCTGCGCGAGGACGGACGTGAAGTCCTTGAACCACGTGTCCGCCTGCACCGGCAGCGTCTCCGACACGCCCAGCAGGACCTTCGAGCCGCGCACCTCCTTGCCGAGCGTCGGCAGCGTCGTCTGCGCCAGCATCGAGCCCAGCAGCCACGCCACCAGCAGCATCGCCGCGACGTTCACCAGCGCGCCGCCCGTCGCGTCGAGCACGCGCGCGGGGGACCACGTGATGTACCGGCGCAGCTTGCTGCCCAAGTGCGTGGTCAGCGCCTGCCCGACCGACGCGCAGACGATCACGACGACGACGGCGACGACCGCGGCCGTCGTACTGACCGCCGAACCGTCCGTCAGCGCGTCCCAGATGACCGGCAGCAGGTACACGGCGACCAGGCCGCCGCCCAGGAACCCGACGACCGACAGGACGCCGACGACGAAGCCCTGGCGGTAGCCGACGACCGCGAACCACACGGCCGCGACCAGCAACAGGATGTCCAGCACGTTCACCGCTCGGCGCCTCGCCTACTCAACTCGCCCTCACTACAGGTCGGCCGGGGGTCCCGGCACTCCGACGGGGCGACCGGGGGGTCCAGTACGCCACGGGGGCCACCGGGGTTCCGACTTCGCCCCGAGGCCCGCCGGACCGTCCCGACGTTCCCTTGAGACCGGCCGGTGTTTCCGGCGCACCCCCGAGGGCGGCCGGATCGCCCGGCGTTCCCTTGGGGCCGGCCAGGGGGTCCGGCGCGACCCCGAAGGCCACCGGAAACTCCGGCGTCCCCTGGAGCCCCGCCGATGCCTCCGGCGCGCCCCCGAGGCCGGCCGGATCGCCCGGTGCCCCACTGAGGCCCACCGGGCCTCCCGGCATCCCTCCGAGGTCCGCCGGATCGTCCGGCGTTGCTCTGCGAGCGGCCGGGGATCCTGGCGTGCCTCCGAAGGACGCCGGGAGGTCCGGCGTTCCCCTGAGGTCCGGCGTCCCACTGTGGCCCGTCGGGTCGTCCAGCATCCCATTGAGGTCCGCCGGGGATTCCAGCGCGTCCCTGAGGTTCACCGGGAGCGCCGGTTCACCCCCGGGGCCGACTGGATCGCCCGGTGCCCTCTTGAGGACCGCCGATGGCTCCGGCACGTCCCTAGGGGTCGCCGGGAGTGCTGGTGCGCGTCCGAGGCCGACCAGATCGCTCGGCGGCTTTCTGGGGTCTGTCGGTGGTTCCGGTGTGGTCCTAAGGGTCGCCGGGGTCGCCGGGGTTCCTTCGGGGGTGTTCGTTCGGAGGGCCGGGGTTTCCTTGGGGTGGGGGGTCGGGGTCCTGACGGGGGGCCAGGGGGCTGGCGGGGTGGGGTGCGAGGGGGTGTTTCGGTGCCGGTGTGTCGGGCTGAGGGGCCCTGCCTTCTCGCCGGGTGCCGGGGACTTCCCGGATTCCTGCGGGAGTGGCCATGAGATCCCCGGGTTCCGACGAGTCGGGTGGGGAGTCTCCGTCTTCTCGCCGGGCGCCGGGGCGGCCCCGGTTTTCGGTGAGGGGTGCGGAGAGGGGGCCTCGTCCCGGGGACACCCTGTCATGCGCGCCAGTCCAGTGGGACCCGCTTCTCGCGGTCCCAGGGCCGTTCCCAGCCGGCGAAGTGCAGGAGCCGGTCAATGACGCCGGCCGTGAACCCCCACACGAGGGCCGATTCGACCAGGAACGCCGGACCCGCGTGCCCACTGGGGTGCACGGCGGTGGCGCGGTGCGCGGGGTCCGTGAGGTCCACCACGGGGACGGTGAAGACGCGGGCGGTCTCGGCGGGGTCCACGGCGTCCACGGGGCTCGGCTTGCGCCACCAGCCCAGCACGGGCGTCACGACGAAGCTGCTCACGGGGATGTAGAGCTTGGGGAGGACGCCGAAGATCTGCACGCCCGCGGGGTCCAGCCCCGTCTCCTCCTCGGCCTCCCGCAGCGCGGCCCGCAGCGGCCCGTCCCCCTGCGGATCGCCGTCCTCCGGGTCCAGCGCGCCGCCGGGGAACGACGGCTGGCCCGCGTGCGAGCGCAACGAGCCGGCGCGCTCCATCAGCAGCAGCTCCGGCCCCCGCGGGCCCTCCCCGAACAGGATCAGCACCGCGGACTGCCGCCCCCGGCCATCCGCCGGCGGCAGGAAACTGCTCAGCTGCCGCGGCGCCACGGTCCGTACCGCCCGCACGACCGGCCCCAGCCACTCCGGCAGCCCCTCCTCGCTGACCTCCACCGGCGCACCCTCCACATGCCTCACGACCACACCACCCCCGTTCCTTTCCTACCCAACGCCCACCACCCCCGAGATCGTTCCGCCCCACGCGGATGGTCCTCCCCGGTTTCCCCCGAGTTCATGTGACCGTCCACATCACGAACGGGGGTGGGGCGGCCGGCGGGGAGTCAGCGCCGGGCACCTCACCGAGCGGCACACCGCCTACGCGGGCACCCGCACAACGTGCGATGCCGACCGGCAGTCGCTGAACGGTCAGCGCCGACGGCCGGGGCAGCCGGGCCCTCCCGCAGGCCCGGCCCCGGCCTCGGGGTGACCGCAGCCGCCGGGGCGACCGACGTCCACAGGTTCACGCTCGCCGGCGGGCCGGCACTCCGTCCGGACGTAGGGCGCTCCCGTTCCGCCGGCCTCAGCCTCCCAACGCATCCGCAACCCCGTCTCCCGAGTCTCCCGAGCCAGCGGGCACGCACGCGTGGAACACCCGTCCAGCGGTTCAAGCCGGGGCCGCAGGGCCAGGCCCCTTCACCGGCCGGCGGCCACCCTTACGCGCTGCCCAGCGGCGGTGCCGGCTTGCCGCCCGCGTCGAGGTAGGACTGCGGCGGGTTGAGGCGCTGGCCGGGGAAGCCGCCCTTCTCGTACTTGAGGAGTTTGCGGGCCTTGTCGGGGTCGGTCTCGCCCTCGCCGTAGGCGGGGCAGAGGGGGGCGATGGGGCAGGCCCCGCACGCGGGCTTGCGCGCGTGGCAGATGCGGCGCCCGTGCCAGATGACGTGGTGGGAGAGATCGGTCCAGGCGGACTTGGGGAAGAGCTCGGAGATCGCGGCCTCGATCTTCTCGGGGTCCGTCTCGGCCGTCCAGCGGAACCGGCGCACGAGGCGCTGGAAGTGCGTGTCGACGGTGATGCCGGGCCGCCCGTAGGCGTTGCCGAGGACCACGAACGCCGTCTTGCGGCCGACGCCGGGCAGCTTGACCAGGTCCTCAAGCCGCCCCGGCACCTCCCCGCCGAAGTCCTCCACGAGCGCCTTGGAGAGCCCGATGACGGACTTGGTCTTGGCGCGGAAGAACCCGGTGGGCCGCAGGATCTCCTCGACCTCCTCGGGGTTCGCGGCGGCGAGGTCTTCCGGCGTGGGGTACTTGGCGAAGAGCGCGGGCGTCGTCTGGTTGACCCGCAGGTCGGTCGTCTGGGCCGACAGGACGGTCGCGACGACGAGCTGGAAGGGGTTCTCGAAGTCGAGTTCGGGGTGCGCGTACGAATAGACCTCGGCGAGTTCGCGGTCGATCCTGCGCGCGCGGCGGACCAGCGCGGTGCGGGACTCGGGTTTCCCGGCCCCCGCCGGTTTCCCGCGCCCGCTTTCGGACGCTTTCTTCCCAGAAGCCTTCTCTGTCATTTCCGCCCTTTTCGTGCCGCCACCAGAGATCCCCCCGCCGTCCTGTTCGCCCACGGCGGAATTCCGCCGCGATCCCGCCCGGCCGCCCCCGTGAGCCCGCGCTCTCACCGGCGATTTGGACACTCGACCAGCGTAGAGCCCGGCACTGACATCCGCCCCGGCCCCCGGCGACCGGCCCCCGATTGGACCCCTGCCGCTTACCTCGGGACAGGTGTGCGGCATCCTTGTGACAGATCACACTGTTTGGACCGTCCGGCAAAATGGGCACCACGGTCCCCTGGTACGTGGGGGCGCAAGATCCCCTGAGCAGGTCGACAAGGAGAGAACTCGTGGACGACGTTCTGCGGCGCAACCCGCTCTTCGCGGCTCTCGACGACGAGCAGGCCGCGGAGCTGCGCGCCTCCATGAGTGAGGTGACCCTCGCGCGTGGTGACTCGCTGTTCCACGAGGGCGATCCGGGCGACCGGCTCTACGTCGTCACCGAGGGCAAGGTGAAGCTCCACCGCACCTCCCCGGACGGCCGCGAGAACATGCTGGCGGTGGTCGGCCCCGGCGAGCTGATCGGCGAGCTGTCGCTGTTCGACCCGGGCCCGCGCACGGCGACGGCGACGGCGCTGACGGAGGTCAAGCTGCTGGGCCTCGGCCACGGCGACCTCCAGCCCTGGCTGAACGCGCGCCCCGAGGTCGCCGGCGCGCTCCTGCGCGCGGTCGCGCGGCGGCTGCGCAAGACCAACGACCAGATGTCCGACCTGGTCTTCTCCGACGTCCCCGGACGTGTCGCGCGCGCGTTGCTCGACCTGTCGCGCCGGTTCGGCGTCCAGTCGGAGGAGGGCATCCACGTCGTCCACGACCTCACGCAGGAGGAGCTGGCGCAGCTCGTCGGCGCGTCGCGGGAGACCGTGAACAAGGCGCTGGCGGACTTCGCGCAGCGGGGCTGGCTGCGCCTTGAGGCGCGGGCCGTGATCCTCCTGGACGTCGAGCGGCTGGCCAAGCGGTCGCGCTGAGCGTCGTCCTGGAGGCTGATTCCGTCGGGCCGCCCCGAAAATGAGCTGCCCGACCGCTCTCCCTCCACGCACAGTGGGCGCATGACGGAACCGATCTCCCACCGAGGTCTCGACGCCCAGGGCTGCATCGCCAGGGAGGGCTCCCTCGCGCGCGTGCAGCCTCGGTTCCGGCCCGTCGTCGCGGCGGCCCGGGACCGCGTCCTCGATCTCTTCGGGACGCGGCTGCACAGCGCGTACCTCTACGGCTCGGTCCCGCGCGGCACCGCGCGCGTGGGCCGCAGCGACCTGGACCTCCTGATCGTCCCGCGCGCGGAGCCCTCCGAGGCCGACTGGGACGCCGTCCGCACGCTCGGGGAGCACCTGGACAAGGAGTTCCCCGAGATCGACGGCGCGGGGGCCCTCCTGTACGGCCGTGACCGGCTCCTGAGCGACGCCGAGACGTACGACATGGGTTTCTTCGTCGCCTGCCTCTGCACGCCCCTCCTGGGCGACGACCTCGCCGAATACCTCCCGCGCTACCGCCCCACCTCCCTCCTCGCCCGCGAGACCAACGGCGACCTCGCCGCACTCCTGCCCCACTGGCGCACCCGCGCCGCCGAGGCGGACTCCCCCGAGGCCCGCGTCCGCCTCGTCCGGTTCCAGTCCCGCCACCTGGTCCGCACCGCCTTCACCCTCGTCATGCCCCGCTGGAACGGCTGGACGAGCGACCTGCACGACATGGCCGGCGCGTTCGCCGAGTACTACCCCGCGCGCGGGGCCCAGCTCCGTACGGCAGCCGCACGCGGCTACGACCCGACGGACTCCCCGGAGGTACTGGCGGAGTACACGCGGGACCTGGGTCCGTGGCTGGCGGAGGAGTACGCACGCGTGCACGGCGTGAAGGGCGAACAGGCGTCCTGAAGGCGCGGTCCTCCGCCGCGTGAACAGGTGCGTGCGCGCCCGCTAGATCAGCCCGTGGTCCCGCAAGTACTCCAGCTGGGCCCTGACCGAGAGTTCGGCCGCCGGCCAGAGGGAGCGGTCGACGTCGGCGTAGACGTGGGCGACGATCTCGGGGGCGGTGCGGTGGCCGTTCTCGACGGCGGTCTCGACCTGGGCGAGGCGGTTGGCGCGGTGGGCGAGGTAGAACTCGACGGCGCCCTGGGCGTCGTCGAGGACGGGGCCGTGGCCGGGGAGCACGGTGCTCACGCCGTCGTCGACCGTGAGGGAGCGCAGGCGGCGCAGGGAGTCCAGGTAGTCGCCGAGGCGGCCGTCGGGGTGGGCGACGACGGTGGTGCCGCGGCCCAGGACGGTGTCGCCGGTGAGGATCGCGCGGTCGGCCGGGAGGTGGAAGCAGAGGGAGTCGGCGGTGTGGCCGGGCGTGGGGACGACGCGCAGTTCGAGGCCGCCGGTCGTGATGACGTCGCCTGCGGCCAAGCCCTCGTCACCGAGGCGGAGAGCGGGGTCCAGCGCGCGTACGCGGGTACGCGTGAGGTCGGCGAAGCGGGCGGCGCCCTCCGCGTGGTCGGGGTGGCCGTGGGTGAGGAGCGTGAGGGCGATGCGGTGGCCCGCGCGCTCGGCGGTGTCGACGACCGCGCGGAGGTGGCCCTCGTCCAGGGGACCGGGGTCGACGACGACGGCGAGGTCGGAGCCGGGTTCGGCGAGGATCCAGGTGTTGGTGCCGTCCAGGGTCATCGCGGAGGCGTTGGGGGCGAGGACGTTGACCGCGCGCGGGGTGGCGGGACCGGAGAGGACCGTGCCACGCGGCTGGCCGGGCAGGGCGCCGGCTTGGGTCATGCGGGGGCTCCAGGGATCGGGATGTGCTTGGTGAACTCGGCGTGCCCCGGCCAGGACAGGACGATCTCGTCGTCCGTGAGGCGGGCGTGCGCGAGGACCGGCGTGAGGTCGCGCTCCCGCGCGGCGGACAGGGCCTCGGCGGCGCTTGCCCAGGGCGCGAGCTGGCGCAGGGTGGCGATGGTGGGCGGCATCATCAGCAGGTCGCCCGCGTCGTAGGAGGCGGCGGCCTCGGCGGGCCGGATCCAGACCGTGCGGTCGGCCTCCGTGGAGACGTCGCGGGTGCGCTGGCCGGCGGGGAGGGCGGCGGCGAAGAACCACGTGTCGTAGCGCCGGGGTTCGAACTCGGGGGTGATCCAGCGCGTCCAGGCCCCCAGGAGGTCCGAACGCAGCACGAGGCCCCGCCGGTCCAGGAACTCCGCGAACGACAGCTCACGGGCCACCAGGGCCGTTCTGTCGGCCTCCCAGTCGTCGCCGGTGGTGTCCTCGATCACCGTGTCGGCCGTCGGCCCCGCGAGCAGGACGCCGGCCTCCTCGTACGTCTCCCGCACGGCCGCGCACACGATCGCCTGCGCCGACGCGCCGTCCACGCCGAGCCGGTCGGCCCACCACGCGCGCGAGGGGCCCGCCCAGCGGACCGTGCGGTCGTCGTCGCGGGGGTCGACGCCACCGCCGGGGTACGCGTACGCGCCCGCGGCGAACGCCATCGACGTGCGCCTGCGCAGCATGTGGACGACGGGGCCGGTGCCGGTGTCCTTGAGGAGCATGACGGTGGCCGCCCGTCTGGGGGTGACCGGGGTGAGTGTGCCGTCCGCCAGCGCGCGGATGAGATCCGGCCAGTCCGGTGGGAACCACTGCCCATTCGCCATGGCCGGAGGCTATCCGCTGGGGAGCGAATGTTCGAGAGGGGGCAGGAAACACGGAAACCCCCCGGCAGGAGGGTTCCCGGCGGCTTGTCGGTCGGGCTGTCAGTCGCTCACTTCGACCAGGAACTCGACCTCGACCGGCGCGTCCAGCGGAAGCACCGCGACGCCGACCGCGCTGCGCGCGTGCACGCCCCTGTCGCCCAGGATCTCACCGAGCAGTTCACTGGTGCCGTTGATCACCGCGGGCTGGCCGGTGAAGTCCGGCGCGGAGGCGACGAAGCCGACGACCTTCACGACGCGCACGACGCGGTCCAGGTCGCCGACGACGGCCTTGACGGCGGCCAGGCCGTTCAGCGCGCAGCGCGCCGCCAGCTCCTTGGCCTCCTCCGGGGTGACCTCCGCGCCGACCTTGCCGGTGACGGGCAGCTTGCCGTCGACCATGGGCAGCTGGCCGGACGTGTAGACGTACGCGCCCGAGCGCACGGCGGGCTGATAGGCCGCGAGCGGCGGGACGACGTCCGGGAGGGTCAGGCCCAGTTCGGCGATCCGGTCCTCGACCGCGCTCACGCCTTGGCCCGCTTCAGGTAGGCCACCAGCTGCTCGGGGTTGGGGCCGGGCACGACCTGGACCAGCTCCCAGCCGTCCTCGCCCCAGGTGTCCAGAATCTGCTTGGTCGCGTGCACGAGGAGCGGCACGGTCACGTATTCCCACTTGGTCATGGGGCGACTGTAGCCGCCTGGGGCGAGGGGGTTGTCCACAGGCTGGGGACGGGGTGTTCATGCGACTGTCGTACCGGTTATCCACAGCCTGCTGATTGGTCCGGGCGCCGAGTGGTTACGCTCGAAGACGTGAGCAGGCTCCAGGTCGTCAGCGGCAAGGGCGGGACCGGAAAGACGACGGTCGCCGCGGCCCTCGCGCTGGCCCTCGCGACGGAGGGGAAGCGGACGCTTCTCGTCGAGGTCGAGGGCCGGCAGGGCATCGCGCAGCTCTTCGAGACGGAGGCCCTTCCGTACGAGGAGCGGAAGATCGCCGTCGCGCCCGGGGGCGGGGAGGTGTACGCGCTGGCCATCGACCCCGAACTGGCCCTGCTGGACTACCTCCAGATGTTCTACAAGCTCGGCAGCGCCGGGCGGGCGCTGAAGAAGCTCGGCGCGATCGACTTCGCGACGACGATCGCGCCGGGCCTGCGGGACGTCCTGCTGACCGGCAAGGCGTGCGAGGCGGTGCGGCGCAAGGACAAATCCGGGCGGTTCGCCTACGACTACGTCGTCATGGACGCGCCACCGACGGGCCGGGTGACGCGCTTCCTGAACGTCAACGACGAGGTGGCCGGGCTCGCGAGGATCGGGCCGATACACAATCAGGCGCAGGCCGTGATGCGGGTGCTGAAGTCCCCGGAGACCGCGGTGCACCTGGTGACGCTGCTGGAGGAGATGCCCGTCCAGGAGACCGCCGACGGCATCGCCGAGCTGCGCGCCGCGCGGCTGCCGGTGGGGCGGGTCGTCGTCAACATGGTGCGGCCCGAGGTGCTGGACGGCGAGACGCTGGAACTCGTGGACGGCGTCGCGCGTTCCTCTGTCGCACGGTCGCTGTCCTCGGCCGGCCTCGGCGGGGCGCGCCGCGGGGGCAACGCGGAGAAGCTGGTCGGCCCCCTCCTGGCGGAGGCCGAGGAGTACGCCGAGCGCCACCGCCTCGAACACGACCAGCGCGCGGTCCTCACCGACCTCGGCCTCCCCACCCACGAACTCCCCCTCCTCACCGAAGGCATGGACCTGGCAGGACTCTTCGCACTCGCCACCGAACTGCGGAAGCAGGGCATCGCATGACCACGCACCCGTCCGACCGCCCCGCCACCGTCACCCCCGGACCCGAGGCCGGCACCGAGGCAGCACCGGCCGCCACCCCCCGCCCCCTCTCCCCCGCGCGCGTGCTCGACATCGACCCCGTGCTCGACGACCCGGCGACGCGGATCGTCGTGTGCTGCGGCTCCGGCGGGGTCGGGAAGACGACGACAGCGGCGGCCCTGGGGCTGCGGGCGGCCGAGCGGGGGCGGAAGGTCGTCGTCCTGACGATCGACCCCGCGCGCCGGCTCGCGCAGTCCATGGGGATCGACTCGCTGGACAACACCCCGCGCCGGGTGAAGGGCGTCGAGGGCGCCGGCGAGCTGCACGCGATGATGCTGGACATGAAGCGCACGTTCGACGAGATCGTCGAGGCGCACGCGGAGCCCGACCGGGCGGCCGCGATCCTGGGGAACCCCTTCTACCAGTCGCTCTCCGCCGGGTTCGCCGGCACGCAGGAGTACATGGCGATGGAGAAGCTGGGCCAGCTGAGGTCGCGGGACGAGTGGGACCTGATCGTCGTCGACACGCCCCCGTCGCGTTCCGCGCTGGACTTCCTGGACGCGCCCAAGCGCCTGGGCTCGTTCCTGGACGGCAAGCTGATCCGCGTGCTGCTGGCGCCCGCGAAGGTCGGCGGCCGGGCGGGGATGAAGTTCCTGAACGTCGGGATGTCGATGATGACCGGCGCGCTCGGCAAGCTGCTCGGCGGCCAGCTCCTGAAGGACGTCCAGACGTTCGTCGCGGCGATGGACTCGATGTTCGGCGGCTTCCGCACGCGCGCGGACGCGACGTACAAGCTCCTCCAGGCCCCCGGCACCGCGTTCCTGGTCGTCGCGGCGCCGGAGCGGGACGCACTGCGGGAGGCGGCGTACTTCGTCGAGCGGCTGGCCGCCGAGGACATGCCGCTCGCCGGGCTGGTCCTCAACCGGGTGCACGGCAGCGGGGCCGCGCAGCTCTCCGCCGAGCGGGCGCTGAGCGCGGCGGAAAATCTTGACCGCTCCGGCATTGTGGATCAGGACCCAGGGAAGGCTGACCTAGGTAACTCTCCCGACCCACTTGGCAGTTCATCCCCCTCCGCCACCGACGAACCCGCCCCCGACGAAGGTTCCCCCGCCGGCGTCGACACGGAGCGGTCCGTCGACCGGCTCACCGCGGGCCTGCTGAGGCTCCACGCGGACCGGATGCGCCTGCTCTCCCGCGAGCAGCGCACGCGTGACCGTTTCACCGCGCTCCACCCCGAGGTCGCCGTGACCGAGGTGGCCGCGCTCCCCGGTGACGTACACGACCTGGCGGGCCTGCGCGACATCGGCGCACGCCTGGCGGCGAACCGTCCGGAACTGCCGGAGGACGCGGTGAGCTGAGGACGCGGTGAGTTGGGGACGCGGTGAGCCAAGGGCACGTCGAGGGCGCACGGACGAGAAACCCTCGTACGAAAAGCGCCGTACGGGCCGAATACCCCGAGCCGAGAAAGGCCCCCACTCGGCTCGGAAGGAATTCAGCGCACGACGAGACGAAATGTGGTGCTCAACCGCTCACCACCGTGAAACCGAAGGCCCACGAGAACCCCGGTGCGCGGCTATCCCACCGCCGCGTAACTCTCGTACACCCGCTCGTCGTCGAGCGAGACGACACCGGCGACGCTCACGACGCCCGTGCCCCGCTCGTACTCCGAGCGTGCGGTCTCCAGGAGCCTGCGCCAGGAGGTGACGGTCGGCCGGCGGCGCAGCAGGGCCCGCCGTTCACGCTCCGTCATCCCTCCCCACACGCCGAACTCGACGCGGTTGTCGAGCGCGTCCGCCAGGCACTCGGTGCGTACCGGGCAACCGGTGCACACCGCCTTGGCCCTGTTCTGCGCTGCTCCCTGAACGAACAGTTCATCCGGATCAGTAGTGCGGCAGGCAGCCTGCGCACTCCAGTCGGTTACCCAGCCCATACCGGCGCCGTCCTCTCCCGAATCGAGGCTCCCCCACGGCGGCAGCGGCATATTCACCGCCGCCAGTTGAGGACGTTACGGAAGGTGGGCACAGCGCAACACCCCCTTCGGGTCCAATCTTGAATGGCCCGAACGGACTATGCGCATCCGGCAGATCACCCGCGCGAGTGAGGCCGCGACATACGTGACTTTCCCGGCGAATCGGGGCAGTTCACTGGTGCCACAACGGGCGTCAGCTGACACACGAGACGGATTCGGGCACGCCCCCGGCAGAAATTGTCGGGCCTCTCCGCAACGATTCGGGGTCGGCGGACGTATGGATACGTGGCCCTGCCGCTGTGACAGCTGAGAGCAGCTTAGGCCAACGCCTGTCCGCGTGTCCGGGGAATGAGAAGGTACGCGCGCCAGGCGCGTCCGAATGCCCTCGGAGCACCTGAACGCGCCCGCGCGTCTGCGCTCCGGGCGGCGTCAAACGCGTCCGCACGTCACAATCCTGTCCCCGAACAGCCGCACGGCCGCCCACTCCGGCGAAGCCCCCAGGAGTACGGATTAGGCTGGCCCCCATGCCAAAGAAGCGCTCGGGCGGTGGTCTGTCCACGACGCAGCAGGCCGCCAAGTTCCTCGGTGTCAGTGTGCTGTCGGGAGCCGTCCTGGCGGGGATCGCGCTGCCCGCAGCCGGCGCGCTGGGGCTCGCCGCGAAGGGGTCGGTGGAGTCGTTCGACGAACTCCCGGCCAACCTGAAGACGCCCCCGCTCAGCCAGCGCACCTCGATCCTGGACGCCAAGGGCAACCAGATCGCGTCGGTCTACTCGCGCGACCGCACGGTCGTCGACCTCAAGAACATCTCGCCGTACATGCAGAAGGCGATCGTCGCGATCGAGGACTCGCGCTTCTACCAGCACGGCGCGGTGGACCTGAAGGGCATCCTGCGCGCGCTGAACAAGAACGCGCAGAGCGGCGGCGTCTCCGAGGGCGCCTCGACGCTGACCCAGCAGTACGTGAAGAACGTCTTCGTCGAGGAGGCGGGCGACGACCCGACGAAGGTCGCCGAGGCCACCCAGCAGACCATCGGCCGCAAGATCCGCGAACTGAAGTACGCGATCCAGGTCGAGGAGGAGCTGGGCAAGAAGAAGATCCTGGAGAACTACCTCAACATCACGTTCTTCGGGCAGCAGGCGTACGGCGTCGAGGCCGCCTCGCAGCGGTACTTCTCCAAGCACGCCAAGGACCTGAACCTCCAGGAGTCGGCGCTGCTCGCCGGCATCGTCCAGTCGCCGAGCCTCTACGACCCGATCAACGACGAGAAGCAGGCGACCCTGCGCCGCAACGTCGTCCTCCAGCGGATGGCCGACCTCGGCGACATCTCGCAGGCCGACGCGGACAAGGCGAAGGCCGCGCCGCTCGGGCTCAAGGTCACCCAGCCGAAGAACGGCTGCATCACCGCCGTCAAGGGCGCCGGGTTCTTCTGCAAGTACGTCGAGAAGGTCTTCCTCAACGACCCGGTCTTCGGCCGGACCAAGGAGGACCGGGCCAAGATCTGGAACCAGGGCGGGCTGACGATCCGCACGACCCTGGACCCGCAGGCGCAGGACTCCGTGCAGGAGTCGATCCAGGACCACGTCTACCAGTCCGACGCGGTCGCCACGGCCGTCACGCTCGTCGAGCCCGGCACCGGCAAGATCCTCGGGATGGGGCAGTCCAGGCCGTACGGCTACGGCAAGAACGAGACCGAGTACAACTACTCCGTCGACTCGGCGTACGGCGGGTCCAACTTCGGCTGGCCGACCGGTTCGACGTTCAAGCCGTTCCTCGCGGCGGCGGCGCTGGAGAAGGGGCGGCCGGCGAACCAGGTGTATCCCGCGCCGTTCGAGATGCCCTACCCGGAGCGGGTCTCCGCGTGCGGTGGCAAGGACTGGCGCAACACCGGTAACGACACGGTCGAGAACGAGAGCGAGTCCGAGGTCGGGCCGTACGACCTGCGCAAGGCGATGGAGCTCTCCGTCAACACGTACTTCGTGCAGATGCTGGAGGACATCGGGATGTGCCCGGTGTCCAAGATGATCGACGGGCTCGGGGTCGTCCAGGGCAACGGCGACAAGGTTCCCCAGGTGCCGTCGTCGATGACCCTCGGCTCCACCGGTCTCTCCCCGCTCACCATGGCCAGCGCGTACGCCGCGTTCGCCTCGCGCGGGATGTACTGCACGCCGGTCGCCATCGAGTCGATCACACAGACCGTGGGGAACACCAAGAAGTCCCTTGAGGTGCCCAAGTCGACGTGCTCGCGCGCGATGAGCGAGAAAACGGCAGACACGATCAACACGCTGCTCAGCGGGGTCGTCGACTCCGGTACCGGTAAGACGGCCGGCCTCAAGGACCGCGCCAACGCCGGCAAGACGGGTACGACCGACTCCCGCAAGAACGCCTGGTTCGTCGGCTACACGCCGAACCTCTCCGGCGCCGTCTGGGTCGGCAGTGCCACGCAGAAGGTCGAGATGCAGAACATCTGGATCGGCGGCGAGTACCACTCCCTCGTCTACGGCGGTGACACCCCCGGTCCCATCTGGAAGGACGCCATGACCGGCGCCCTCGCGGGCAAGGACTCCCCCGACTTCCGCACCGTCACCATCCCCGGCAGCAAGGTCGACCGCGACCGCGGCAACAACGGCCCGGGCAACGGCAACGGGCGTGGCCGGGGTCGTGGCAACGACAACAACAACGGTGACGACGGCGGCTTCATCGGCGGGCTGCTGACGGGCGGCACGACCGGCACGAACACGTCGACCGGCGGTTCCAACGGGGGCTCCGGCGGGGGCGATTTCCCCACCCCGACGATCACCGGGCTCCCCGAGGGGCTGTTCCGGGGGCAGAACGGCAACAACGGGAACGGGAACGGGGGGCGGGGCTGAGTAGGGGGTAAGGGTCGGGGTTGAGCGTTGAAAGGGCCCCCTCGCCGTCGTACGGAGGACTCGTACGGTGGTGAGGGGGCCCTTTGGTGTGGTGGGCGGCGTGGGTTCGTCGCCGGAGGCCACTGCGGGGTCGGTCCGCCGGAGGCCGCTGCGGGGTCGGTCAGCTCGCGAGGAGTTTCTTGACCGTGGCCGCCACTCGGCCGCCCTCCGCGAGGCCCGCGACCTTGGGGTTGACGATCTTCATGACGGCGCCCATCGCGCGGGGGCCCTCGGCGCCGGCGGCCTTGGCCTCGGCCACCGCGGCGGCGACGATCTCGGTCAGCTCGTCGTCGTCGAGCTGCTTGGGCAGGTACTCGGCAAGGACCTCGCCCTCCGCCTTCTCCCGCTCCGCCTGCTCGGTCCGGCCGCCCTGTGCGAACGCGTCCGCCGCCTCGCGGCGCTTCTTCGCCTCGCGGGCGAGCACCTTCAGGACCTCGTCGTCGGAGAGCTCGCGCTTCTCCGTGCCCGCGACCTCTTCCTTGGTGATCGCGGTGAGCGTGAGCCGCAGGGTCGAGGAGCGCAGTTCGTCGCGGGCCTTGATCGCGGTGTTGAGGTCTTCCTGGAGCTTGGACTTGAGCGTGGTCATGGGGTTGATTGTGGCAGGTGCGGGTGGGTGGGGGCGTGGCTATTACGGGCGGGGGCGGGGTGGGGTGGGGTCGGGAGCGGCTTTTCGAGGTGGCTTCTGCGGGCGGCGTCGGGCGAGGTCGGTGGGGTTCTCCGAGGCGTGGGCGGGGCGTTGGTGGGGCGGGACATTGCCAGGGCGTAGGCGGGGCGTTGGTGGGGCGGGTCTCGGGGTTTTGGCCAGAGGTGCACCTAGGGGGCGGATGAGGGTCGGATCAGGGGGGCGGGCGGGGAAACGGAGGGGCGGGGTCTGACACGATGGCCGTATGCAAGCGCGATACGGAGTCCCCCTGGGAATCGCGGCGGTCGGCGCCGCCGGACTGCTCTACTCGGCCGGGTTCGAGGCCCGTTCGTTCCGGCTGCGGCGGGTGACCGTCCCCGTCCTGCCCCCGGGGATGCGTCCGCTGCGCGTGCTTCAGGTCTCCGACATCCACATGGTCGGCGGGCAGCGCAAGAAGCAGCGCTGGCTGCGCTCCCTCGCCGGCCTGCGCCCCGACTTCGTGATCAACACGGGCGACAACCTCTCCGACCCGGAGGGCGTCCCGGAGACGCTGGACGCGCTGGGCCCGCTGATGGAGTTCCCGGGCGCGTACGTCTTCGGCTCCAACGACTACTACGGGCCGAAGCTGCGCAACCCCGCGAGGTACCTCGCGGAGAAGGTGAGCGGCAAGCACGGTCTCAACGGCAACGCCCCAGCCGTCGGCATCGTCCACAACCCCTGGGAAGACCTGCGTGACGGTTTCGACGGCGCCGGCTGGCTCAACCTCACGAACACGCGCGGCGTCCTGAAGATCGACGGCGTCTCCGTCGAGCTGACCGGGCTCGACGATCCGCACATCCGCCGTGACCGGTACGAGCAGGTGGCCGGCGGGCCGTCCGCCTCCGCCGACTTCTCCATGGGCGTCGTCCACGCGCCCTACCTGCGCGCCCTCGACTCCTTCACCGCCGACGACTATCCGCTGATCCTCGCCGGGCACACGCACGGGGGGCAGTTGTGCGTGCCGTTCTACGGGGCGTTGGTGACGAACTGCGATCTGGACACCGGGCGGGTTAAAGGGTTGTCGACGCATACGGCCGGGGGGCGGACTGCGTACATGCACGTCTCCGCGGGGTGCGGGACGAACCGCTACACGCCGGTGCGGTTCGCGTGCCCGCCGGAGGTGACGTTGCTGACGCTGGTGGAACGGGGGTAGGGGCTTGGGGTGAGGGGGGGTTCGCTGGGGTGGGTGCTTTCCCGGCGCCGGTCGCGGCTTTCGTGACCGGCCGGGGGGCGGTTCGACGCCGGGCGGGGGGCGCGGCGCCAGGCGGGGGTGGGGTGGGCGGAGCTTGTGGGGCGGCGCCGTGAACGGGCCGGATGGGGTGTTCGGCGTGGTGCGGGAACGGTCGACGCGATGTGGGAACGGTCGGCGCGGTGCGGGAACGGTCGGCCGGAGGCTCCAGTTCAGGACCGGGCTCGCGGGACGGCGTGGTGAACGGGCGGGAGGCTTGGCGAGGGCATCGGGGTGCGGTGACGGACGGGTGGTGCTCCGGCGTGGGCTGGAGGCGGGGCGGTGGTGGGGTGTCGGGGCGGGTCGGACGTCCGCGTCGGTGGTGGGTGGCTGAGTGGCGTCCCCCACACAGCCCACCCGGATCGCCCGGTATGCGGGGTTTGCCTAGCTTGGGGGGCATGACCGCTCCGATACCCCGGGACATCCCGGACCTGCCGGCGATCCCCCGTACGCACGCGCTCTTCCCCTCGTACGTCTCCCAGGTACCGGCGACGGCGGTGGTCGCCCCGGTGCGCAGACCGCTGGCGGCGATGCTGCGGCTGCTGCTGACGGGGACGGCGCTGGCGGCCGTCGGGATGGCGGTGGCGCTGGGCGAACCGTTGACCGTGCTGAGCCGTTTCTCCGTGCAGAGCACGTTGTTGCTGGCGCTGGTGACGGCGGCGTCGGCGCGGCGGGCGTGGTCGGCGCGGCGCCCCCTCTCCGGCGCGCTGACCGGCGCGGCCCTGCTCTACACGGTCACCGGCGCCCTGACGTACCACCTGCTGCTGGCGGACAACGCGCAGGCGGCGCCGCTGACCGGCGGCACGACGGGCTGGCACGCGATCACCGGGCACCTCCTGCACACGGCGATCCCCGCGGCGGCCGTCCTCGACTGGCTGCTGCTGACTCCGCCGGCCCGCCTGCGACTGCGTCAGGCCGCGCCCTGGCTCGTGTATCCCCTCCTGTACCTGGCGTTCACGCTCACCCGGGGCCACCTCCTCCCGTCCGCCTCCCCCTCCCGCTACCTCTACCCCTTCCTCGACGCCGCCGCCGACGGCTACCGCCACACCCTCGCCAACGCCCTCCTCCTCGGCCTCGCCATCTACGCCCTCGCGCTCCTCCTCACCGCCCTCGACCACGTCCGCCCCAGCCCCGTCCGCCCCCACCCCAAAACCGGATTTCGTCTCCAGCCGCCCGTGGGCTAAAGTTAACGACGTCGCCGCGACAAGCAAGCAGTAGCCGTAGCGACATCGGGGTGTAGCGCAGCTTGGCAGCGCGCTTCGTTCGGGACGAAGAGGTCGTGGGTTCAAATCCCGCCACCCCGACAGTGTTTCACCAGGTCAGGCCCGGTGCTGAGAGATCAGCGCCGGGCCTGACCTGCGTTGTGGGCATGTTCTGGGTGCCAACTGGGTGTGATCTTCGGTGTCCGGCTCCCCGGCAAGGGAGAGGCCCTTTCCTCGACGACCACGGGGTGTTCACCGGCGAGTTCAAGCGGCAACCAGGTCAAACACGGGACGGGTCGGCGGAGACCAGCGGCAGGTCCACGTCAGTGGCGCCGCTCCCGAAAGCCGCGTCCTCACTCGGCCGTCCCTTCGATCAACTCGCTCCCGGAGCCCCGCACAACCGGGACTCCGTCCGGAAGGTCCCCGTCGGTAGAGTTTCGGGGCACATGTGACAGCCGGGCACCGGGCTGCGGAGGACACACGGGGGACAACGCGGATGGGTTACACGATTCCGGGCTGGCTGGACGACGTCCTGGACTTCATCGGGATCAGCTTCCCCAACGTGGATGAGGACGACTACCGCGAAATGGCCGAGGCCATGCGGGAGTTCGCGGACCGGTTCGAGGGCCAGGGCGGCAACGCGCACAGGGCGATCGCCCGGATCCTGTCCTCCTCCGAGGGCTGGGCCGTGGACGCGTTCGAGAAGCACTGGTACCAGGTGAAGGCCGGCCACCTGGAGAAACTCCCGGAGCTGGCAAGGCTGTTCGCGGACGCCTGTGACGTCCTGGCGGACATCGTCCACGGGATGAAGACCAAGGCCGAGATCGAACTGGGGGTGATGGCGGCCTCGGTGGGCATCTCGGCCGGGCTCGCCGTCGTCACCGGCGGCCTGTCCGCCCTGATCGGCGCGGCCGAGGTCACGGCGATGCGGCAGGTGGTCAAGCGGATCATCGACGAGGCGGTGGAGCGGATCGTCGACGAGGTCCTGGCCAAGCTCACCGAACCGGTCAACGCCAAGCTGGAGGCGATGGCCGAGGACATGGTGCTCGACCTGGCCGAGGGGGCGTTCTCCATGCCGGCCTCCATGCCGACCGGTGACGGGCACGGCGGGCACGGCGGGCACGGCCAGAGCGGGATGCAGCTCGCCTCGGCCGGCGGCGAGGCCGGCAGCGGCTCCGTGCCGGTCACCAGGATCGACCACGTCGAGTTCGAGGACGGCGCGGGAAAGGTCTCGCGGCACGGCAACGACCTGCACACGGCGGCGAGTTCACCCCTGGGAAGGGCAAGGAACGCGTTCGGCCGGAGCAAGGGCCGCGACCCGTTCACCCAGGCGTTCGACAGCGTGCTGCACGGCGCGCTCAAGGGCACGGACAACGCGCTCGGCAAGATCGTCAAGCATGTCGGTGAAACCGTCCCCGACCGGGTGAAGGCCACCTCCCGGCTGCACAAGGGCAACGACCACGGCGTCGGGGACAAGGCCAACAGCATCGACGTGGGAAAGCACGGCGACGGCAGGGGCGACGGTGACGGGCTGCCCGGCTCAGGCTCCCGGCGCCGGACCGACGCGAACGCCGAGCACGATCCTGACCTGCCGCAGCGCGCCAAGGACGCCCGAGCCCTGGCGAACAAGGAGACCTGCGGCGACCCGATCGACATGGCCACCGGCCAGCTGGTCATGGCGCAGACCGACGTCGACCTGCCCGGCACCCTGTCGCTCACGCTGCGCCGCACCCACCTGACCGGCTACGCGCACGGCATCTGCTTCGGCCCGTCCTGGGCCTCCACCCTCGACGAGCGACTGGAGCGTGACCCCGGGGCCGACGGCGTGTGGTGGCGCAGGGAGGACGGATCCAGCCTGTACTACCCGCGCACCCCGGACATCGTCGGCGACCGCGTCGACCCGGTGGCGGGCGAGCGCCTGCCGCTGACCTACCGGTCCGACGGCGCCCGGTACGTACTCGTGGTGCGGGACCAGCACTCCGGCCTGACCCGGTACTTCGAGCCTGCCGAGACCGCCGTCGGCATCTGGTGGCTGACCAGGATCGAGGACCGCAACCACAACCACGTCACCCTCGAACGCGACGCGGACGACGTCCTGCTGTCGGTCGCCCACTCCGGTGGCTACCGTCTGACGCCGACCTGCGCCGAGGGCACCGGCCGGGTGACCGCCGTGCACGCGCTCACCGAGGCCGGCCCGCTGCGGCTGCGCGGCTACCACTACGACGCGGGCGGTGACCTGACCGAGGTGATCGACGCCGTCGGCGCGGCCACCCGCCTCACCTACGACGGCGCCCACCGCATCACCGGCTGGCGCGACAGCAACGACACCGTCTTCACGTACGTCTACGACGACCTGGGCCGGGTCGCCGCCACCCGGGGCAGCGGGGGATTCCTCAACTCCCGTGTCACATACGGCGGTACGAGTACCGACGGCACCACCACCGCCACCTACACCGACTCCCTCGGGCACGCCACCGTCTACCGTGCCAACGTGCGCGGCCAGATCGTCGCGATCACCGATCCGCTCGGGAACACCACCACCCGGACCTGGGACGACCGCGACCGCCTCCTCAGCCGCACCGACCCGCTGGGCCACAGCGTGGTCCACCGCTACGACGACGCGGGGCGCCTCATCGCGGTGGTGCGTCCCGACGGCAGCGAGACCACCGCCGAGTACGGCGAGTTCCCGGAGCCTCTCAGCGTCCGCACCCCCGACGGCAACGTCACCCTGCGCGCCTACGACGACCGCGGCAACCTCGCCTCCCTCACCACTCCTGGGGGTCGCACCACCCGTTTCACCCACGACGAGGCGGGCCGGCCCACCGAGGTCATCGACCCGCTCGGCAACATCACCACCATTCGCTGCGACGCGGCGGGCCTGCCGCAGGAGATCACGGACCCGCTCGGCGCGGTCACCCGCCAGACCCACGACGCTCTCGGCCGCCCCGTCACGCGGACGGATCCGACGGGCGCGACGACCCGCCTGGAGTGGACGCCCGAGGGGCAGTTGGCCAGGCGTATCCGGCCGGACGGCACCAGCGAGTCCTGGACCTACGACGGCGAAGGGAACTGCACCGCTCACGTCGACCCGCTCGGCGGCGAGACCCGCTTCGAGTACACCCACTTCGACCTGCTCACCGCCCGCACGACCCCCGACGGCGTGCGCCACGAGTTCGGCCACGACACCGAGCTGCGTCTCACCCGGGTCACCAACCCCCAAGGACTCACCTGGAGTTACACCCGCGACGCGGCGGGCCGTCCGGTCGCCGAGACCGACTTCGACGGCCACGTGCTCAGCTACCGGCACGATGCCGCGGGCCGCCTCACCGCCCGCACGAACGGCCTGGGCGAGACCACCACCTTCGAGCGCGACGCGCTGGGCCAGGTCCTCCGCAAGGACGCCGCGGGCCGGGTCACCACGTACACCTACGACGGCAACGGCCGGCTCGCCGAAGCCGTCAGCCCCGACGGCACCCGTCTGACCGTGACACGGGACCAGTACGGCCTCGTCCGCTCCGAGACCGTGGACGGCCGGGAAATCACCTACAGCTACGATGAGTTGGGGCGCCGCAGCGGGCGCACGACCCCCGTCGGCGCGACCACCACGTGGTCGTACGACGCGGCGGGCCGGCGTACGCGCCTGGTCGTCTCCGGACGTCCCGTCGACATCGCGTACGACGCGGCCGGCCGCGAACTCACGCGCCACGTCGGCGACTTCCTCACGCTGCACAGCACCTACGACGCGCGGGGAAGGCTCGCCACCCAGTCCGCCGTCGGCCGCCGGGAAGATTCCGTCCTCCAGCGCCGCGCCTACACCTATCGGGACGACGGGTATCTCACCGCTCTCGACGACCAGTTGAACGGCACGCGCCGCTTCGGCGTCGACGCGGTCGGCCGCGTCACCGCCGTCCACGCCGAGGGCTGGACCGAGACGTATGCCTACGACGCGGCCGGCAACCAGGCCCACGCCTCCTGGCCCGCCCCGCATCCCGGTCAGGAAGCCACCGGCGACCGCACCTACACCGGCACCCGCATCACCCGCGCCGGTAACGTCCGCTACGAGCACGACGCCCTGGGCCGGATCACCCTGCGTCAGCAGACCCGGCTGTCGCGCAAGCCGGAGACCTGGCGTTACGTGTGGGACACGGACGACCGGCTCGTCCAGGTCACCACCCCGGACGGCACCCGCTGGCGGTACACCTACGATCCGCTGGGCCGCCGCGCCGCGAAGCTCCGTCTCGGCGCCGACGGTGAAACGGTCGTCGAGCGGGTCGACTTCACCTGGGACGGCGCCACGCTGTGCGAGCAGACGACACGCTCCGACGGCCTGCCGAACCCGGTCAGCCTCACCTGGGACCACCAGGGGCTGAAGCCCATCACCCAGACCGAGCGCATCACCACGGCCGAGGCACCGCAGCGGGAGATCGACTCCCGTTTCTTCGCGATCGTCACCGACCTCGTCGGCTCGCCCCGCGAACTCGTCGACGAGCAGGGCGAGATCGCCTGGCGCACCCGCACCACCCTGTGGGGTTCCACCACTTGGCACACCGGCGCCACCGCCTACACCCCGCTGCGGTTCCCCGGCCAGTACAGCGACCCCGAGACCGGTCTGCACTACAACTGCTTCCGCCACTACGACCCGGAGACCGCCCGCTACCTCACCGGCGACCCTCTGGGCCTGGCGCCCGCGCCCAACCCCGCGTCGTACGTGCACAATCCGCACACGTGGGCGGACCCGCTGGGGCTCGCGCCCTGTGACGAGGACACGATCTCGGTCTACCGCAAGCAGACCGACCATCCGCTGAGCCGGCGCATTCACATCGGTGAGAACGGTGAGGTGACGCTCACCGGCAAGGGCAAGCTCTATGTGAACATGAGCGACGACATCAGGCACACCATCGAATACCGGGGTGACGGCGGCCAGATCGTCTCCTTCGACGTCTCCAGGGAATACCGGGACTGGATCAGAGAATCCGCTCTGCCACAGAACAAGGACGATCATCCGGACGGTGACTCCTTCACCCGGGGAGAGTGGAAGGAACTGCTCAAGGAATACCCGGAGATCTCCGATCCGACCAAGGGGAGCGACCTCTACGGAATTCCGCACAAACTCTTCGACGGCCTGCGTTCCGAGATCATCCGCAACTCCGGGCGCGTCGTGCAGGACGGGTAGGCTTGTGCCCATGATCCATAGCGAGGAGAGCGTCGCCGCTGAACGGGACCGGGTGCGGCAACGGTCCAGGATCGAGGCGGCTCCGCCTGTTCTGGCGGTCTTCACCGTCGAGGTCGCCGAGGGCTCCACGGAGGTGTACGTACAGCGGGTGCGTGATGTTCTTTCGGCGGCGCTCCAGTTGGCCTGTACGGCGGAGTTCGGCGATGACGATCTGCCGGTGGACGAATTTCCCGAGTGGTTCACGGAGATCTCCACGCGGGATGGCGAGACCTCGCATGAATTCTCCCGGAACGGCCGTGCCGCTTTCCTCGCCGCAAGTGGTGGAGCCAATCCCTGGCGCCTCCAGAACTGGATCTACCGGTTCGATCCGGACGAGGAGTCCCGCGGCTGGGAATTCTGGGACGTCGTCTCCGCGGGTCCGGCGCGGGTCCGTGTCTGGGTGGACAGTTGGGGAGAGTCCTTCTTCGGCTCCCTGGAGCTGCGGTGGCTGCTGTACGTGGCCGGCGCCGCGCACGTCGAGGGGCCGGAGGTCCACACGGCGGGTAGGTGGGCGGCGGAGACGGGCGGGCTGTGAGCTCAGTGGGTCGGCTCGGGTGTGGGTGCTCAGGGTTGCGGCCGACAGCGGTTTGCGAGGGGAAGCACAACCCTGTGAGGAGGCTCCCTATGAGGGGGTTCCATGAGGGGGCTTCCCTGTCGCTCGGCCGCGAAGGCTGTGGTGAAGTGCTCGCCTCGGCGGTGGTGGCCGAGCTGAAAGGCTGTCGTCCGCATGGGCAGCCGGGACGCCGGAGTTGTCGGAGTTGTCGGAGGAATGCCTCAGCCACGAGACGTGGCAGGCCGATCAACAGCTCGCGGGGTTGCGTACGGCGATCGAACGCAACCCGGGGGATCCTGCGGCGGTGTCGCGCGGCGCTGGGAGACCCCGGTCAGGTCACTGTCCGCGAACTCGCCGGCGCTTCCGAGGAAATCCTCGGCGGCTACCTGGCACGGTGTGCCGGGGACGACGCCCTCGTGGAACTCGTGCTGCTGTCCTCCGCCTTCTCTTCATTCCGGTCGAAGCCGGCGTTCCCGGAGGTCTTGGCCCGCCGTTCCTCCCCGGAGAAGGCGCTGATCCGGATCACCTCGGATCTCCGGAAGCACCTGGACGGTGGGCTCCACTTGAGGGAGGCGTGGGCCCGTGTGGTCCTGGCGCTTCCAGGGCTCACACCGGAGGTGATCCGCGCCTTCGGTCAGCCCGGCCTCGTGCTCTGGGGCGACGGCCCGGCTACGGCTCGGGGACGTTCTCGACGCTGTCACGAAGGGGACGGACTCCCCTGCTGCTCATCGCCGATCGGACGATGGCCTCCTCGACCGCTGTCATTCGCTCGGCGAGTATGTTCAGGGCGGTGACGGCACGCTCTATCGGGTCTGTGCCGCCTGCTGGAATGTAGGACGCCTTTATCGACTCCCAGCGTTTCAGGGGAGGGCCGGAGAGGGTTCCTTGCAGTTCGCAGAGTTTCAGGAGGTTTGCTTCGGCGTCGTGGGAAAGGGTATGCGCCTCGGCGGTGAAGTGGTCGGCGATGATGGCGTCGAGTTCTCGGTCGTTCATCGCGGGGCGTATGCGCTGGACGATTCTGTTCATCGTCCGGTAGGAGCCTTGGAGGCGGAACGGGGGTTCGGTGCGGGATTTCTCGGATTGGGCGGCGGATGCGATGTAGGCCGAATTCACGGTGAGGACTGTCTCGCGGGCGCGTAGTGCGTGTCGTAGGACGGAGAGGATTTTCTCGATTTCGGCGGGGGTGTAGGGGTGACGCAGCCGGTCCGGGGTGGCGGTGGGGTCGTGCTGGGCCAGGCGGGCGAGGAGGTGGAGGTCGGAGCGGTCGCGTCCGGCCAGGGGGGACAGGACGGGGTGGGAGGTGAGGGCGTTCTCCAGGAAGCTTTCCGCGAAGGCGGATTCCTTTCCGGTGAGGACGTCGCCGAGGTTCCATACGTCGGCGCGGTTGGCGAGCATGTCGGGGACGCGGAATCGCGCGCCGGATTCGGTGAAAGGGTTTCCGGCCATGCAGACGGCGAATCGCTTGCCCCGGAGATCGAAGGTCCGGGGTTCACCGTCCCATACTCCGTCGATACGCCGGGTCGCGTCGCACAGCGGGATGAATTTCTGCAGGAACTCGGCGGAGACGTGCTGGATGTCGTCGACATGGAGGAGGGTGTTGTTTCCGGCGGCCAGCGCGAAGTTGGCTTTCTCGACCTCTTGGCGGGACGTCGCGTTCGGCGCCTCGGCGGGGTCGAGCGAGGTGACTCCGTTTCCGAGTGCGGGGCCGCTGATTTTGACCAGCATCAGGCCGAGCCGGTGTGCCACGTATTCCATCAGGGTCGTTTTTCCGTATCCCGGCGGGGAAATCAGCAGCAACAGGCCGCCGGTGTCCGTCCGCTTCGTCTCCCCCACGGTGCCGATCTGCCGCGCGAGGCTGTCCCCGATCAGCGGCAGGTACACCTCGTCGATCAGACGGTTGCGGACGAACGCCGTCATGGGCCGGGGCCGGTGTTCCGCCAGGCGCAGTCGTGCCCGTTCCGCCGCGACCAGTTGGGCCCGGCGCTGCTGGTACGCGCGGAAGGCGGGCACGTCGTGGTCGGCGAACTGGCCTGTGCGGGCGAGGAATTCGTCGATGCGGAGGACCAACTTGCCGTCCACGAACCGTGGGTGGGCGGACAGCAGTCCTTCGATCGTGACCACGGGCGATACTTCGGGCGGGTATCGGGTCGACTCCGGGCACAGTTCGGCCGATACGGCCTCCGCCAGCTCACCTTCCGTGATGTCCAGGCCGGTTGAGGAGGCGTACGCCGACAGCCATGCCGTCACCAGTTGCCGCCGCTCCGCCGGCCCGCCGAGAGCCGCGAGGTCGTCCGCGTACGCCTCGTAGGCCGAACTGCCCACGGTGGAGCGGAACTTGTCCAGCAGGGTCCGCGCCGGATCGCTCAGGACGAACCCCTCGGGCCCGCCGGTGATCTCCTCGAAGAGGTAGGTGGCTGCCGCGTCCGACTCCCCCAGAGCCGAGGCCAACTCCCGTGTGAACTCGGGGAGTCCGGGTGCCGTGCCGAAGATCTCGCCGACCCGCGCCAGCGACACCGCTCGCCGGGTCAGCGTCTCGCGCTCGCCGGGGCCGACGCCGTGCGTCCAGCTCACGAGGGCGGCCGCGCGGACGGCCGGCTCGTGGCGGAGGGTGCCGGCGCGGTCGTACAGGGGCAGCAGCGCGCGCAGGATCGCGGTCGCGTCGTGGTCGTGGATACCCCGCTCGTATCCCTCGTCGTACGACTCCTGAGCTACCCGGCGTACGAGGGCGGGCAGGTCGTCGGTGGTGGCGAGGGCGGTGGGGCCGGGGTCGCGCAGGAGGCGGGCGGCGAGGTGTTCGGCGCGGCTGACCTGCGGGGACTCGGAGGGGAGTGAGCGGTCCCAGTGGGGGCGGGTGTCGGTGAAGGCGGGGTCGGTGACGGGGGCGCGGTAGTCGGTGCCGGTCAGGGCGAAGGCGAGGGTGTCACCCTGGGGGACCAGGGTGAGGTCCAGGGGTTCGGTGGTGACGGCGAAGCGGTGGGCGCCGAGGCGCAGGGTGCGGCCGTCGTCGGCGTAGAGGTCGGTGCGGTCGCGCAGGGCGCGGGTCGCCTCCTGGCGTGCGGCGCGGAGCCGGCCGTCCAGCTCCTCCGCCCGTACCATGTCGCCGAGTTCGCGTAGTTCACCGGCCGTGCGGCGGATCTTGGCGACCATCGGGTCGGAGGCGAAGTGGGTGCTGACCGCGTCGGCGTCGGGCAGGGTCGCCGCGCGGCGGGCGATGGTCTCCAGGACGCGGGTGGCGGAGGCGGCGAGGTGTTCGGCGCGGCGGGCTCGGGCGTCCAGCAGGCTCTGCTTGCGGGCGGCGAAGGCGTCGGCCAACTCGGTTCGCCGGTCGTCGAGTTGGGTGAGGAAGTCGTCGAACTCGGCGAACCTCGACTCCAGGTTCTCCAACCGGACGAGTACGCCTGCGAGTTGGGTGTCGCAGGCGTCCGGCGTGTCCGCCGCCGCGAGCGCGCCGGTGACGGTCTGCCCCAACAGGGCGAATTCGGCGGCGAATTCGGCACGTCCCTCGCTGTCGCGCAGGGCCCGCCGACGGGTGTCGAGGACGGCACGGGCGCGGTTGACGCCGCCGAGGACGTCGGCGATCCGCTCCAGTACGGACGTCCGGACGGTCGCGTCCGCGATGTCGAGGCCCGTCACGACCTCGGTGACCGTGCGCAGGCCCTCCCCGGCCGTGTCGATGCGATCGGCGACGGAACCGGCCTGCGCGACGGTCGTGATGGCGGCCGCGTCGGCCAACAGGGCTTCCACTTCGGCCTGTTGGGTGTCGAAGGCGTCCGGTTTCGCCAGGTGTTCGACGGCCCGGCGTCCGAACCGGTCCAGGTCGGCGCCGGCTTGTTCGGCCAGCGCGTCGATGCGGGGCAGGTCCGCGTACCGGACCTCTTTCAGCGTCAGCAAGTGGCCCTGGGCGCGGCGGAGTTCGGTCAGTGCGGTCACCCAGGCGGAGGCGGTGCGCGGGGTCTCGCCGCGCAGCCGGCGCACGGTCGAGGCGAGCCGTTCGGCGGCTTCGTCGAGGGCGTCGGCGGCCTGCCGGGTGAGGGTGCGGACGGTGCGGAACTCGGCGAGGACCTGTTCGGCGGTAGCCTGGACGGCGGCCAACAGGGCGCCGAGGCCGCCGAGTTCGGCGTCCGCGAGCCAGTGGTGGGTGTCGGCCGCGCGTACGCAGGCGGCGACCAGTGCCTCGTGCCCCTCGACCGTCGCGGTGGTCTCCCCCACCGACCGCGCGATCGAGAGGCAGTCGGCGATCCCCCGCACCAGGTCGGCGTTCCCCACCCGGCCCAGTGCCTCGCCGCCTCCCCCTGTCTCCGCGTGTGTGTCGGAGACGTACGGCGACGTCCAGCGCTGCACGGCGTGCACGCGTCCCGGTTCGTCGCCCGCCCGCAGCACCACCAGCTCCCCGTCGTCCCAGCGGGCCCAGCCCTGGCAGGGCAGCGGTGCGGCGAACTCCTTGCGGATGGTGTTGTACGACAGCAGCAGCGTCGTACCCGTAGTACTGAAGGCCGGACTCGTAGCACTGGAGGTCGCCCCCGTAGTACTGAAGGCGTACAGGACGTCCTCCCCGTACGGGGAGCGCACCTCCCGTTCGAACTCCAGGCCCTCTGTGTCGAGGTCGAAGGTCTTGTGCGCCCCGGAGGCGAGGCAGTAGCCGCCGGGGAAGACGATGCCCTGGTCGTCGGGGAGGCGCCGGCACGCCTGTCCGATTCCGTCGAGCCGGACGGCCGTCCGCGTCAGGGTGTTGGCGACCAGGTAGCGGTGGGTGTCCTCCCGGTAGGGGCGGACCCGGACGAGGATCAGGGGGCCGACGCGGGCGTGGGCGATGTCGGCGTCGGCCAGGGACTGCAGGGCCTCGGTGACGGGCTCGGTGTGGAGGGTGTCGCCGGTGTCCGTCGTGAGGGTGAGGGCGGCGTCGGACGTCGAGATCCGCAGGCCCTCGGGGAGCCGGGCGTAGCGGCCCTGGACATGGTCGTCCCGTAGTACCTCGGTCCAGGGGAAGTCGTGGCTCTCAGGTCGTACGTGGTCCCGGTCGCCCCGCGCGTCGAGGAATTCCGGGTGTCCGGTCGGGGCCTGCGACCAGCGCAGCACCTTGGTGTCGTCCGTCTTCTCGCCGGTCCTGAAGACGGCCAGCAGCCGGTCGTCGGTGAGGCGGAGCCTGAGGAGGCTCGCCTGGCGGTAGTAGCGGTGGAGGGCGGTGAACTCCCGCAGGAATTCCGGGGAGTCGAGGAGGCCGGGGAGCGAGTCGCCCGGGACGCGGTTCAACTCGCGGTCGTACAGGGCGAGTACGTCGGCGACCTGCCGCTCGGGGCGGCCGTGGACATCGGCGGCGGTGTCGTACCCGAAGAGGAGAAAGTCGCCGATGGCCACGATGTCCCGGGGCAGGCCGGGGTGTTCGGTGCGCAGCGTGTCCGTGCCGGTGAGGGCGAGACCGGTGGCGCCGAACTCCTGGATGCGGCGGGCGTTCAACTCCTCGGTATGCCGGGTGAGTTCGGCGGCCTGGGCGGTGAGGCGGTCGCGGAGGAGTTCGTAGGTGCCGGGGTCGGCACCGTCGTGGGCGCGTGAACTCAACTTCTCCCCCAGGGGTGTTGACGTGGTGGTCGTGCGGGCGGGACGCCGCAGCTGCTGCCCCCCGCGCGGCAGCTGCGGCGTCCCGCCGGGGATCAGGGCCTCGCGGTGGCGTTCAGCTCGGCGAGGCCCGACTGGGCTGTGGTGTCGAGGAGTTGACTCAGCTGCGGCGGGACGGTGACGCCGGACTTCATGAGCTTCGTCAGCAGGGCGGAGACGGTGAGGTTCTGGACGTCGGACGTGCTGATCGAGCCCAGCATCCGAGTGAGGTCGTCGGTGAAGGGGGTCGTGCCGTCGAGCCAGGGCTTGGCCAACGTCTGTGCGGTGTCGGAGTGTTGGACGAATCCGTCGACGCCCTTGCCGAGCGCGATCGAGCCGACGAGGCGGTCGAGGAAGACCGAGTCGCCGCCGACGATGTCGATGTCCGCGTTCTCCAGGCCCGTCGCGAGGACGGTGGCCTGTGCCTCGGCGATCTGCCGCTGCGTGTCGAGCCCGGCGAGGCGGATCTCCTTCTCCGCCGCGAGCCGCAGGCGGTACTCCTCGTGGGTGCGGGACGCCTCGTCGAGGGCGGCCATCGCGGCGGCCTTGTCGGTGAGCCCCGCCGCCTCGGCCTTCAGCTTCTCGCCGATGGCCTTGGCGTCGGCGAGGGCCTGCGCCTCGGCGCCCTCGGCGCGGGCGAGGGCGGTCGCGCGGGTGCCCTCGGCCTCGGCGCGCATCCTCGCCGCCGCCGCTTCGGCCTCGGCGCGGCCGGTCTTCTCGATGACCTCGGCCTCCTTGTCGCGCACCTGCACGGCGGCGAGCCCTTCGGCGGCGGCCTCGGCCTGGATGCCCTCCGCTAGCCGCAGCTTGGCCTGCGCGTCGAGGTCGGCGCTCTTCAACCGGGCCTCGGCCAGGGTGAGTTCTTCAGCGGCGCGGTGAACTGCCGCCGCCTCGGCGGCCTCTGCGGCCTTGATGTCCTTGACCAGCTTCTCCTGAGCCTCGGCCTCGGCGGCGATGACGACGGCCTGCCGCTCGCGCTCCGCCTCCTCCACGGCCCTCAACTTCTTGATGGCTTCTTCCTGTTCGGCGACCGTCCGGTCCACGGCGACCCGTTCGCGCACCACCTCGGCGATCTCCCGGCGCTCCGCCTCGACCTCCTTGTCGGCGGCGATCCGCGTCAGCTGGGTCTCCCGCTCACGGGCGATGACCTCCAACAGGCGGTCCTTCTCGATGCGTTCGCTCTCGACGGCGATGACGCGCTCGCGGTTCTTCGCGGCGACGGCGACCTCGCGGGCCTGGTTCTCGCGCTGGACGCCGAGTTGTTCCTCGGTGCGCAGGAACGCGCCCTGGGAGCGCAGCCGTTCCTCCTCGATCACCCGCGCGGTCTCGGCCTCCTCGCGCGCCCGCGTCGTCTCGATCTCGCGCCGCTGCTTGATCTCGGCGTCGGCCTGGCGGCGTTCGAGTTCGAGGATGGCCTCGCGCGCGTCGACGTTCTGGCGCGTGATCTCCTTCTCCTCGGTGCGCTGGGCCTCGTTGGTGCGGACGTGCTCGGTGGCGGTGAGTTCGGTGATCTTCCGAATGCCTTGCGCGTCAAGGACGTTGGCGGGGTCGAGCTGGCTGAGCGGCGTCTGCTCCAGGTAGTCGATCGCCGCGTCCTCCAGGTGGTAGCCGTTGAGGTCGACGCCGATGACCTCGATGATGCGGTATCTCAACTCCTCGCGCTTGGTGTAGAGATCGGTGAAGTCCAGTTGTTTTCCCACGGTCTTGAGGGCTTCGGAGAACTTCGCGTGGAACAGTTCCTGGAGGGTGCGCTGGTCGCTGGCGCGGGCCGTGCCGACCGCCTGCGCGACCTTGACGACGTCCTCGACCGTCTTGTTGACCTTGACGAAGAACGAGATGCGGATGTCGGCGCGGATGTTGTCCCGGCAGATCAGCCCCTCCTTGCCGGCGCGGGTGATCTCGATCGTCTTGACCGAGATGTCCATCGTCTCGGCCTTGTGCAGGACCGGCAGCACGATCTGTCCGGTGAACGTCACGTCCACCTTGCGCATCTTGGACACGATCAGCGCCTTGCCCTGCTCGACCTTGCGGAAGAGCCGGGAGACGAGGAACAGGGCGGCGAGCAGCAGGATCAGGCCGACGGCTGTCAGCACGCCTATGACATCCATGGGTACGTCCTCGGGCCGTTGGGTTGGTGCCGTCATCGTGCCCGCGGCCCGGATCTTCGCGCATTGCCGGTTCTCGGCAGTGTTCTCAGGGGTGTTGATGCCGAGCCCTGTCAAGATTCCGTCAAGAGGGCCCGACAGTAGGGGAGTTGGAGGTTCAAGGGCGTGGGTCCGGGTGTCGTCGTCCGGTCACGAGGCCGAGGGGCGCAGGGGGTGTTCGGCGGGGCGTGCCTCGCTTCTCCCGTGCAGGGCACTGCCCTTGAGCCAGGTGCGCCAAGGCATGTTCCAGTCGCCGACGCCGTTCTCGAACGGCGTCATCTCCTGGCCCCGGGTGTGCACGGTCCGCGTGATGTCGCCCTCGCCGAGGATCAGGAACAGCCACGCCGCGTCCTCGTCGCTCATCCCGACGCAGCCGTGGCTGACGTCCCTGCGCCCGAACGACGACGTCGCCCAGGGGGCGGCGTGCAGGAACTCGCCGCTGCGGGTGAGCCGGACGGCGTGGCGCACAGGCAGGTCGTACGTCTCGTCGGTGCCGGAGGGGATGCCGATGGTCGTGCTGCGCATCCTGAGGACGGCCTGCTTGTCGAGGACGACCTTGACGCCGGCCCGGGTGCGGTAGCCCTCCTTGCCGGTCGTCACCGGGATGACCCTGAGGGTCATGCCGTCGCGCAGGACGCTCATCCGGTGGGCGGCGGCGTCGATGACGGCCTCCACGTGGGCGCCGGTGGCGAAGCTCAGGGGTTGTACGGGGGCCACCCTGAGGTGGTCGGTGAGGCGCAGGCCGGCGAGGTCGTCGGCGGTGACCCGGATCTCGGCACGGGCCGGCCAGTAGGTGCGGGGGCGGTAGTGGAGGGTGGTCGCGTCGAGCCAGTGCCAGGCGCCGGAGGCGGCCTGTGGGGTGGAGGTGACCCTGAGGTGGCTCTCCAGGAGGGCGCGGCTCTCGGGGGGTACGGGGTGGCTGAGGTGGGCGGTGATGATCTGGCCCACGCCGTAGGTACTACGGGTCTCCCCGACGCCGGCTGCCGCCTGCCCCTGGGTACTGCGGGCGCCGTCGGGGTCGGCTGGCCCCTGGGGGCTACGGGTACTACGGGTGCTGTCACGGCCGGCTGCCACCCGGGTACTACGGGTCTCCCCCGCCCCGGGTCCCAGGGTGATCGTGAGGAGGCCGCTGCGGGCGCGGGCGGTGGTGAACTCCGTGCGGTGGGGGGTGCCGCCGGTGCGGGGTTCGGTCCGGACCTCGGCGACGTAGTGGGTGGCGGCCCGTAGTACGTGGGTACTGCGCCATACGCGCGAGGAGGCGTCGAGCCGTCCGGCCACGCGGTGGCCCGCGTCGTCCCTGAGGGTGACGTCCGTGAGGCTGCCCTGTCCGTTCAGGGTGACGGTGACCGGGGCGTCGGGGTCGACGGGACCCGTACGTCCCAGGGTGTGCGCGCCGACCCGCACCTCGGGCCGGGGCGGGGCGGGCTTGCTGTCGCCGTCCGGGGTGTCGGCGTGGGGTCGGAGGGCTGCGGTCAGGGCAACGGCCAGGACGGCGGCGGCTGTTGCGGCCGTGCCGTACGTCTTCGGGGCCCTGCCGCCGGGGCTGCTCGGGATGCTCGGCGCCAACCTGTGCTCCAGCGGGGTCGAGGGGGCGGATGGGTCGGCTCGCATGTAACCGGCTGATACCTCGGAGCCACCCGTACGTCCCCGGCGTGTCCCGAGAACCACGGATGATCAGCATCCGATCAGACGAAAAGGCGGCCTCCGGGCCGTCGTCCTATGCCGCGCGTCCGACCCCGGCAGACCGTGCGGGACAGGTCCGGCCGGGCGGGAGAGGGCCGTCCGAGTAGCTGGGGGACGTCCTCATCTCCCCCTGCGGAACACTCAATTGGCCCGTACGCCCTCCACCGGCCGCCCGCCAAAAGGACGGGGTGAATCCATGCGCCCATATGACGTCCGCTGCGCGCGCCGCCGCCGCGGCGCCCACAACCATAATGATCAATACGTTCATGATCATCCGATTTCCCCAGTGCAACGAGCACACCGGCGCCCCGGTCTCCCGGGCCGGCACCGGCACGCTGGTCCGGCGGGCGGTTCTGCCGCTGGTCCTGGCGTGCAGCGCCCTCGCCACCTGCTGGCCCACCCATGCCGCCCCGGCCGCGGCCCCTGCGGACGGGACCGGCACGAGGGGACTGGTACTACGGGTGATCGTCAACAAACGGCCCGGCATCGGCGCCGTCGACCCGGGCATCCGTACCGGTCACCCCGTACTCAAGGAGTACCGCCTCACCAACAAGGGCGGCGCCGACCTGCACGACGTCCGCGTCGTCGACCCCGGCATGAAGGGGGCCCGCATCACCTGCGCGGGCGGCTCGGACCGGGTCCGGCTGCTGCCCGGCCTGACCTCGACGACCTGTACGGCGGAGGGCGGCGCGCGGAAGGGCAGGCGGATCGCGCAGGCCACCGCCGCCGGGCGGATCCCCTCGCTGAACGCGCCGGTCCGGGCGACGGCCCGCTCCGGGTACTCCGGGGTCGGCGGCACCCTGACCCTGAGCCAGCGCGCGACGATCGCCGCGCCCGCGAAACCCGGCGACCCGGCCCGCGTCACTCTCAAGTACGCCCTCGTCAACACGGGCAACCTCCCCGTTCACTCCGTCAGCATCACCGACCGCCGGCTGGCCCCCAAGGGAGTGAGGTGCGCGGAGGGTACCTCGGTACTACGCCGGGTAGCTCCGGGGCAGAGCGTGCGGTGCACGGCGCGGCTGCGTCTCGACCCCGGCGAGCAGGTCAGCGAAGGGTTCGCCGAGGGCAGCGACCGCACCAGCACCCTGGACCGCAAGGGCCGGCTGATCGGCGCGCCCATGCTGCGGGCGCACAGCATGCTGCGGTTCGGGGTGCCGTACCAGGGCGCCGTGGTGGACCCGGTCCCGATGCCCCTGGGGGTCGAAGCGGGGCCCGAGCCGGACGCCGCCGACGACGAGCCCGCGCCCGGTACACCCGTGCCGGGCCAGACGACGACGGACGACCCCGGTGTCGCGGCCGGCGTCGACCCCGGCGAGATCCCCTCCACGGGGTATGACGACGTACCCGATGTGGTCCCCGGGTTCCTCCCCGGCGAACTGCCCGCGGGGTACCTCCCGGGTATCCCCTCCACCCATCCCTCGGGCACCCAGGTCCCCGGCGAACTGCCCGCCTTCTCGCTGCTCCCGCCCGGACACCACTTCTCGGACCCGGCGCTCCCCGGCACCCACACCGACGCCCCCGGGTCCCGTAGTACCCCTGGTACGTCCGGCGCCCACGACGGACCCCACCAGACCGGCGCCGCCCACCCCTCGGCCTCCCACGACCCGGCCCGTAGTACTCAGGTACCCGACCCGTACGACCACGGAGCCGCGACCGCGACCCTCGAACCCGGCACCGCCCTCCCCCGGGGCGCCTCGGAACTGGGCTGGTTCGGCATCCCCCGCAACACCTTCCTCATCGGCGCGGTCCTGCTCGGGGCGTCGGCGGTGGCGGGGGCGGCGCTGTTCCTACGGCGGCGCGGGAGCGGGCCGGACGATCTGGCGTTCTGAATTCCCGAGCGGGGTTCAGCCGTTCCACGTCTCGTCGTAGGGATCCGTCGGCTCGGTCACCGGCTGCGCGCGGCTCACCTGGATGAAGGGAATGGGGCCGCCGTTCACCGGGTCCGCCATTCGGCGCGGTGAATAGGTTCCGGTGATCAGCAGCCAGGTGTCGGGCTGGAGGACCGGCGGAATCTCCCCGGTGAGCGCGACTTTCACCGGCTGGGCATCGGCGGCACAGCAACTCAGTGCCATGCGCACCAGATACGGTGTTCCGTCCTTGCCCAGTGCCAGGAATCCGGCGATCTGGATCGTACGTCCCTTTATTTTCTCGTTGTCATAGATCGCCCGCCCCGCGTAATCGACGAGCGCGAGCCGAAGAGGACCGGTGGCGGGCAGTTCTCCGTAGACCACGGGTTCCTGGAGCGCGGTTCCGGTGCGGGTGGCGGTGTAGGAACCGAGCGCGGGCGGCGCGATGAGAATCAGCGCGAGCAAAGGGAGGACGAGCAGCCAGGAAATCCGGGGCTCGCGGTGGGAATGCCCGCTTTCCCCTTCGGCCGTGTGCGCTTCCGCCTCTCCCGGGCCGTCCTCGGTCTGCCCCTGTCGCCGCTCGTACCACCAGGTCGCCACCGCCGCGATCACCAGCACCACGCCCGCGGCCAGCAGCAACGGCCGCAGACCGGCCTTGACGTACCGGAGGTAGAGGTCGGTGGTCCCGGCGTGCAGCAGCGCGGCGCCGAGCAGGAAGAGAACAGCCGACTGAGCCTGACGATTCACAGCAGTACCGCCCCGGTGAGCACGGAGACCACCACGGCGAGCACGAACGTCGCCGGCGCGAATCGCAGCGCGAAACTCCGGCCGAACGTTCCGGTCTGCATGGCGAACAATTTGAGGTCGATCATCGGCCCGACGACCAGGAAAGCCAGCCGGGCGGTCAGGGAGAACTGGGTCAGGGAAGCGGCGACGAACGCGTCCGCCTCCGAGCAGATGGAGAGGACCACCGCGAGAACGGCCAGTGCCAGCACGGCGATCACGGGATTGTCGGCGGCGGTCCGCAGCCAGCTCTCGGGCGCGACCGCTTTCAGCGTGGCCGCGGCCATCGCGCCGACCACCAGGAATCCCCCGGCGTGCATGACGTCGTGCCGCACGGAATCCCAGAAAGCCGCGCCTTTCGTCCGTCCTTCATGAATGGCGCGGGCCGGCGGTTTCAGCAGATCGGTCCGGCCGAGCCGCAACCACAGCCACCCCATCGCGCAGGCGACGACAAGGCTGGCGGCGAAACGCGCCACGACCATTTCGGGATTGCGCGGAAAAGCGACCGCGGTGGCCGTCAGCACGATCGGATTGATCGCGGGCGCCGACAGCAGAAAGGCGAGCGCGGCGGCCTGGGGCACGCCCCTGCGGACGAGGGCTCCCGCCACCGGCACGGACGCGCACTCGCACCCCGGCAGGGCGACCCCGGCCACTCCCGCGACCGGTACCGCGAGCGCGGGCCGCTTCGGCAGGGCGCGCGCGAAGAACGACGGGGGCACGTACACGGCGATCGCCGCCGAGAGCAGTACCCCTAGTACCAGGAAGGGCAGGGCCTGGACGACGACGGCGACGAACACGGTCGTCCAGCTCTGCATGACGGGGGCGCCCAGCGCGCGCCTGAGGGGCGACTGGAACAGCACCATCAGCAGCATGCCGAGGACGAGGACCAGGGGGGAGTTGAGCCGGGCAGGCCGCTGCGGCGCCGGGCGGCCCGCGCCCTCGGGACGCCCGTCGTCCTCGGGGTGCCCGTCCTCCGTGTCCTGGCCGGTGACGACGGTCGTCACGGCCGGGCTACCTCAGTGCTACCGGATCGCATGCACGGCCTCCGCTCTCCACGATCCCTACGCCCCCTACGACTCAAGTACGGCCAAAACGCCCGCTCCGTTCAGCTCGTTGCTGGAACCACCTGTCTCGATGAGGCAGTCTTCTCCGTCGTGGGGAGCGTTCCGAATCCGGCCAGACCGATCGACACCGAGGCACACATGGTGGTGTGCGGTGACGACGGTCTCGCGCACCGTCTCGCCGCCGAACTCCGGGGCGTCTACGGCGAACAGGTCACCCTCGTCGTCCCGCCCGCACAGCGCACGGTACGCCCTCCCGTGGTGGGCCGGGCCCGCGCGGTCTCGGCGGCGCTGCTCGACCGGGTGGTCAGCGCGGCCGTCAACAGGGCCTCGGGCAACGGCGGTTCGGCGACCGCCGAGCCGGCTCCCGTGGGCGACGAACGGACCCTGGAGGCCGCCGAGCCCACCGAGGCGGTCCTGTCGGAGGCGGGCGTGACCAGGGCGGCGGCGCTCGCCCTGGTCTATGACGACGACGAGACCAACATCCGCGCCGCCCTCACCGCGCGCCGCCTCAACCCCCGGCTGCGGCTCGTACTGCGCCTCTACAACCGGAGGTTGGGCCAGCACATCGAGGAACTGCTCGACCAGGCCGCCGTGTTGGCGTCCGGCGACGAAGACCTCACCGCCGGCACGACGACGGTCCTGTCCGACGCCGACACCGCCGCGCCCGCCCTCGCGGCGACGGCGATCGCCGGGACCACCAAGGTCGTCCAGACGGACGGCCTGCTGCTGCGGGCGGTCGAGCACCACGGCGAGGGGGCCGCGCCCGGCCTCGCCACGCTCGCGCTGCTCTCCCCGGAGACCGAGGGCAGCGGCGAGCAGGGGCCCCAACTCCTGCCGGACGCCGAGGCGGTGGGGGCGGCGCCGGGGCGCGGGACCGTCGTCCTGGAACAGGTGTCGTACGCCTCGGAGGGCGGCGTCTCGACGGGGCGCGGGACGGGGCTCATCGCGCCGATGGCGTCGCTCTTCTCGCGCCGGCTGCGGTGGTCGCTGGCGGGGCTGATCGGCTGCGTCCTCGCGCTGGCGGTGGCACTGTGGCTGACGACGGGCATCCATCCGCTGGGCGCGCTGTACCTGACGCTGCTGGACCTGTTCGCCATCAACGACCCTGCCGTGGGCGACCCGTTGGCCCGGCAGATCCTCCAACTCCTGTCCGGGCTCATGGGGTTGCTGCTGCTTCCGGTGCTGCTGGCCGCCGCGCTCGAAGCGTTGGGGACGTTCCGCAGCGCGGGGGCGCTGCGCAAGCCGCCGCGGGGGATGAGCGGGCACGTCGTCCTGCTGGGGCTCGGCAAGATCGGCACCCGGGTGCTGATCCGGCTGCGGGAGCTGGACATCCCCGTGGTGTGCGTGGAGGCCGGGCCCGAGGCGCGGGGGCTGGCGGTGGCCCGGCGGCTCAGGGTTCCCGTAGTACTCGGGGACGTCACCCAGGAGGGGGTCCTGGAGGCGGCGAAGATCCAGCGCGCGGGCGCCCTGCTGGCCGTCACCAGCTCCGACACCACCAACCTTGAGGCCGTCCTCTACGCCCGTTCCCTGCGCCAGGACCTGAACGCGGTGCTGCGCCTGTACGACGACGACTTCGCGACGGCCGTCTACCGCACCCTGCGCGCCGCGCACCCCTACGCCAAGACCCGTAGCCGCAGCGTCTCCCATCTGGCGGCGCCCTCCTTCGCCGGGGCGATGATGGGCCGCCAGATCCTGGGGGCGATCTCCGTGGAGCGCCGGGTGCTGCTGTTCGCGGCGCTGGAGGCGGGCGGGCACTCCCAGCTGGCGGGGCACACCATGGGCGAGGCGTTCCGTCCCGGGCACTGGCGGGTCCTCGCCCTCGACACCGGGACCGGCCTCGCCTGGGACCTGCCGGCCGACCGGGTGCTGCGGCCGACGGACCGGGTCATCCTGGCGGCGACCCGGCAGGGCATGGCGGATCTGCTGCGCCGGCAGGGACGGCGGGAGGGGTAGTTCTTGAGAGGTAGAGGGGTACCTCGGAGGTACCCCCCACCTCCCGGCCCCTACTTCCCGAGGTGCCGTTCCGCGAACTCCAGCTCCAGCCGGACCTGCTTGATCCGCTCGTCCACGACCAGCGAACCGTGCCCGGCGTCGTACCGGTACACCTCGTGGACGGCGCCCCGCGCCTCCAGGCGGCGTACGTAGTTGTCGACCTGCCGGATGGGGCAGCGCGGGTCGTTGACGCCGGCGGAGATGTAGACGGGCGCCTTCACCTGGTCGACGTACGTGAGGGGCGAGGACGCCTCGTACCTCTCGGGTACCTCCTCCGGGGTACCTCCCAGGAGGGTGCGGTCCATCGCCTTCAGGGCCTCCATCTCGTCGTGATACGCGGTGACGTAGTCCGCGACCGGCACCGCGGCGATGCCCAGCGCCCACGCGTCCGGCTGGGTGCCGAGGCCGAGGAGGGTGAGGTAGCCGCCCCAGGAGCCGCCGGTCAGGACGAGCCGGGCGGGGTCCGCGAGCCCGGAGGAGACGGCCCACTCACGGACCGCGGCGATGTCCTCCAGCTCGATGAGGCCGACGCGGTGCTTGAGCGCGTCGGTCCAGGCCCGGCCGTACCCGGTGGAACCGCGGTAGTTGACGCGGACGACGGCGTACCCGTGGTCGACCCAGGCGGCGGGCGCGGCGGCGAAGGCGTCGCTGTCGTGCCAGGTGGGACCGCCGTGGATGTCGAAGACGGTGGGCAGCGGGCCCCGGGCGCCGGCCGGTTTCTGGACGAGCGCGTGGATACGGCCGCCGGGGCCCTCCACCCACACGTCCTCGACCGGCACCGAGCCCGGTGACCTCATACCTGGGGGGTCGAGTACTACCCCTCCGGAGGTGGACCGCACGACCGGCGGCTCGGCGGCGGAGGACCACAGGTACTCGGCGCTGCCGTCGGGGCGCGCGGAGGCGCCGGAGACGGTGCCGGCGGGGGTGGGGACGCGCTCCAGCTCTCCCCGGGCGAGGTCGTAGCGGAAGAGTTCGCTGCGGGCCTCGTGGCTGTGGGCGATCAGCAGGGAGCCGCCGTCCGGGAACCACTCCGCGTTGACGTCGCCGGGCAGGTCGAGGAGGAGTTCGGTCTGCTCGCCGGAGGCCACGTCCCACACCAGCGGCTCCCAGCGTCCGCGCCGCTGGTGTCCGATGAGCAGCCGGGTGTCCCCGGCGACGGGCGCGAACCCGAGGATCTCCAGGCCGAGTTCTTCCGTGCCGCCGCGCGTGTCGTCGAGTTCGGCGACCGTCGTGCCGTCGAGTCTCAGCACGCGCAGCGCGGAGTGCATGGCGTCGCCGTGCTCGGTGTGCTCGATGGCGATCAGGGTGCCGTCGTGGGACAGGTCGCCGACGCCCGCGGACTCGCGGTGCCGGTAGATCTCCCGGGGTTCCTCCCCCTCACGTACTACGTGGATGGTCGTGCCGTCCTCGTCGGTGGAGCGTCCCACCACGGAGGTACGACCGTCCCTCGCGAGAGCCAGTCCGGCGGGGTAGGAGGGGTCGAGGCCGGGGGTGGCGGGTTCGTCGGCACCGCCCTCGAACGGCTGCCGCCGCCAGACGCCGAACTCGTCACCGTCCTTGTCGTCGAACCACCAGATCCAGGCGCCGTCCGGGGACAGCCTGCCGTCCGTCGTCCCGTTGGCCCGGTCCGTCACCTGCCGCTGCTCACCGCTGACGCGGTCCCAGGCGTACAGCTCGTACGTCCCGGTCGCGTTCGACGTGAACAGCGAGCGGTCCGGGGCGTCCTCCGCCCAGTCGGGCAGGGAGACCCGCGGCGCTCGGAACCGCTTCTCCCACTCGGGCATGGCCTCAGCGTCACTCATATGTCCATCAAACCTGATGGGGAGGGCCGAGCGGACCTTGCCGGACGACGAGACGCGCCGCATCCGTCAGAAAGTGCGGGGTCGGTGAAGGACCGGGGGTGATGCCTCGCGCGTACATCGGAGGTACTAGGGGTGCTGCTCCCTCCTCCGTCCGGCTTCTCCTGCCTCCGGCCGCTTCCTCCCGCCTCTGGCCGTCTCCTCGCACCCCGCCGCCCGCCGTCCGGGCCCCGGCGCGTACGGTTGAAGGCGTGTACCGGTTTCTGCTGACGCCTCGCTGGTGGGGAATCAACGTCTTCGTGCTGCTGGCCATCCCGTTCTGTGTGTTCATGGGGTCGTGGCAGCTGAGCCGGTTCGAGTCGCGGATGGATGATCACCGGGCGCTCGACCGGGCCGCGGAGACGGGGAAGTCGCAGCCCGCGCGGCCGTTGGAGCAGATGCTGCCGGTGGACAAGGCGACCGTGGGAAAGCGGATCACGGCGAGCGGGCGGTACGGGGAGCAGTTGCTCGTGCCGGACCGGGAGGTCGGCGAGAGGCGCGGGTACTACGTGCTCACGCTGCTGCGGACCGACTCCGGGAAGGCCCTGCCAGTGGTACGGGGCTGGCTCCCAGGTAGCGCGGACGCTGCGAAGGCCCCGGCCGCGCCGCGTGGCGAGGTCAGTGTGACCGGCGCGCTTCAGGCGTCGGAGACGCCCGGCGACAACGGCGTCAGCGCCCGCGGCGGACTGCCCGCCGGTCAGGTCGGCGCGATCAGCACCGCCTCACTGGTCAACCTCGTCCCGTACGACCTGTACGACGCGTGGGTGACGCTGGACAGGGGCGACCCAGGTATGAAGACCGTGCCGGCCGAGGCGCCCGCCAACACCGGGCTCGACCTCAAGGCGTTCCAGAACCTCGGTTACACCGGCGAGTGGTTCGTCTTCGCGGGGTTCGTGGTCTTCATGTGGTTCCGGCTGCTGCGGCGCGAGGTGGAGGCGGCCCGGGACGCCGAGCTGGGGCTGGCCCCGGAGGACTCCGACGGCACCGGTGGCGCCGGTGGCTCCGGCGGCCCCGACAACTCCGGTGGCCCCGGCGGCGGTTCAGCGGGGCCCGACGCCCCCGAAGCGCCCTCGTCCGCGTCCCCCGTCGCGTCCGGCACCTCCTGAGGGCCGGGCGGTCGAGCGTCCGGCGTCTCCGAAGGAAGCGCCTCAGGGCTGTGAACCTCCGCTGACGCCCCCGCTCACGACGCCGCCAGCACGCCCGTCCGGTAGATCGTCCCCGCGCACGCGTCCGGCACGGTCGCGGTGACCGAGGGTGAGCCCGCGTCGGCGGTGTAGGTCACCGTCACGCTGCCCGGGTCGGTCGTGGTCGCGTCCTCGCGGATCAGCTGTGGGCTGGTACCCGTAGTACCCGTACTGGTCCCCGTCGTCTGCTCGGAGGGGGACGGGGAGGGTGTCGGGGAGGAACCGGTGTCTCCGCCCGTAGTGCTTCCGCCGGTGCCGCCCCCGTCGCTGGGACAGTCCTCCGACTTCACCCAGGCGAACTTCACGTCGTACGCGGAGCCGGGCGCCAGCGCCAGCTGGGTCACGTAGAGGGAGGGGTCGGGGAGCTGGGCCGCGGCGTCCCCGGCGACATGCTCGGTGACGCTGATCTTCATCGCGTCGGCGGCGCCCTGGGCGCCCGGGTTGAGGGCGACGGCCCCGCCGACGGTACAGCTCGTGGCGGAGACGTTGACGACGCGGAAGGTGCCGTACACCACGCCCGTGGAGTCCGGGCCGTCGACCGACGAGGTGGCCGAGCCGAGCTGGTCGGCGGTGCAGGCGGGGGCGACCGGGCTGAGCGACTGTGAGGGGCCCGCGCCGCTGGAGGCTCCCGGCGTGGGGGTCTCCTTGCCGCCGCCGGTGCCCTTGGAGGCGCCCGAGCTCGTACCCGTAGTACCTCCGGTGGACTCGCCCACCTTGCCCTCGGAGCCCCCGTCGGGGTTCTTGCCCTGGCCGGTGGAGCCGCCGGTCTGCGACGCCTGGCCCGCGACCGCGGGGTTCGCGTCGGTGTCACCGGTGCTGGAGACGGTCATCAGGGCGGGGACGGCCACGCCGGCGAACAGGACCGCGGCCGCCACCCCCACGATCGCCTGCCGCTTGCGCGCCTTGCGGGCGGGGACGGCCCGGCGGAGGTGGTCGAGGGCGCCGTCGCGCGGTGCCATCTCGTGCACCGCCCGGTGCAGCATGCGGCGCAGCTCCAGCTCGTCCGAGTCGAGCCCGTCCGGGCCCTGGTCGTCGAGGTGGTGGTTCACAGTCCTGTTCCCAGCGTGTGGTTGCTTCGGTTCGTTCCCGTACGACGGTCCCGAACCGCCCTTGTCGTACGACAGGTCGCTCTCCCCCAGGGGATCTCCCCGTCCCTCCAGAGGGTTACTACTCCTGTCCGGTTCCCCGCTCACGCCGATGCCTCCATGGCCGTACGCAGCGCCGCGATCCCCCGCGAGCCGTACGCCTTCACGGAGCCCAGGGATATCCCGAGCGCTTCGGCGACCTGCGCCTCGGTCATGTCGGCGAAGTAGCGCAGGACCAGCACCTCGCGCTGGCGGCGCTGGAGGCCCTTCATCGCCTTGATCAGGGAGTCGCGCTCCAGCTGGTCGTAGGCGCCCTCCTCCGCGCTGGCCATGTCCGGCATCGGCTTGGAGAGGAGCTTCAGGCCGAGGATGCGGCGGCGCAGGGCGGAGCGGGAGAGGTTGACGACCGTCTGCCTCAGGTAGGCCAGGGTCTTCTCGGGGTCGCGGACGCGTTTGCGCGCCGAGTGGACGCGGATGAACGCCTCCTGGACGACGTCCTCGCAGGACGCGGTGTCGTCGAGCAGGAGCGCGGCGAGACCCAGGAGGGAGCGGTAGTGCGCCCGGTAGGTCTCGGTGAGGTGGTCGACTGTCGTGCCGGCCGCCACGGTGTCGTCGGCACGCGGGCTGGGGATGCGGGCGGGCCGCGCTGCGGGCATGGGCGCGATCACCGGCAGGCCGCCGGGCGCCCCGCCGGCGCGGGGGCGGGCGGTCCTGCGGGGCGGACGCAGGGCTGTGCCGCGCGCCGCCGCTGTGAAGTCGAGTACCTCAGCCACGCCAGTTGGACACCCGTGCCCCGGAGGAGGTTGTACGTGTCGGCGGTCACTTTTGCCCGCCGGCCCAGCACGCAGGCCCCGTACGACCCGTCATACCCGTACGACCCGTAGTACTCGGGCGCCCCCACAGACACCCCGTAGTACCCGTAGCCCTCGGGCCGCGCGCCCGGCTCCCCGTAATACCCGTAGCCCTCAAGCCGCGCACCCGGCGCCCCGTAGCACCCGTAGTACCCGCGCGCCTCCGACGCCACCGGCACCGGCCTCGTCGCCACCCCCGTCGCCGGAATCGTTTCTCCACCGGCGCTCACGCCGGATCTGCCGAGCCGCGCGGCCGGCCGTCTGCCGGCCCGCGCCCCCTCATCTACCCTCATACGTCCCGCTCTTCCCCTATGTTCCCTATGTCCCATAGGAAGTGTCCCCATACGAAACGGGCGTCCCCACGCCCGTCCACAGGCTTCCGACAGCTACAGCCCGTGGTCACACGCCTGCGCACCCGGAAAGGGTGACCGCAAAGACGCTCCCCGCGCACCGCACGGTTGCGGGGTACGGGGAGAAAAATCTTCGAACGCCGACCCGCCCGGGGACAAGGCGGCACGACCGTCTTCCGGCTCACACTTCTCACACAAATCCTACAAAGCCGTCCGCCCTGGCCAGCGGGTTTTCACTCGGGGCGGGATCCGGCGGAGGAACCGGCGGAGGACGTCCACTCGGCGGCGACCAGTTCCGCGATCTGCGCGGTGTTGAGGGCGGCGCCCTTGCGGAGGTTGTCGCCGCAGACGAAGAGTTCGAGCGCGGTCGGGTCGTCGAGCGCGCGCCGGACCCGGCCGACCCAGGTGGGGTCGGTGCCCACCACGTCCGCCGGGGTGGGGAACTCGCCCGCCGCCGGGTTGTCGAACAGCACGACCCCGGGCGCGGTGGCCAGGATCTCGCGCGCCCCGGCGACGGTGACCTCGTCCTGGAACCGGGCGTGCACGGTCAGGGAGTGCGTGGTGACGACGGGGACGCGGACGCAGGTGACGGCGACCGGCAGCTTCGGCAGCCCGAGGATCTTGCGGGACTCGTCCCGCACCTTGCGCTCCTCCGAGGACCAGCCGTCCTCGGTGAGCGAACCGGCCCACGGGACGACATTCAGCGCGATCGGCGCCGGGAACGGCCCGGTGTCGTCCCCCACGACCCGCCGTACGTCTCCGGGGGTAGTCCCCAGGGCTCCCCCTAGACCCCCTACCCCTCCGGTACCCCCGACGCCTCCCGTACCGGCGGAGCCCAAGGACCCAGGACCCGTACCCGTACCCGTAGTACCTCCGGACGACGCCTCCACCACCTGCGCCAACTGCCGCCGCAGCGTCTCGACGCCCTCCCGGCCCGCCCCGCTCACCGCCTGGTACGACGAGACCACCAGCTCACGCAGACCGAACTCGGCGTGCAGCGCGCCGAGGGCGACGATCATCGACAGCGTCGTGCAGTTCGGGTTGGAGACGATGCCGTGCGGCCGGACCCGGACGGCGTGCGGGTTCACCTCGGGTACGACGAGGGGTACGCCGGGGTCCATCCGGAAGGCCCCGGAGTTGTCGACGACGACCGCGCCCTTGGCGACCGCGACCGGCGCCCAGCGCGCGGCCACCTCGTCGGGGACGTCGAACATCGCGACGTCGACCCCGTCGAACGCCTCCTCCGAAAGAGCTACGACCTCGACCTCCTCGCCGCGCACGGCCAGCTTGCGGCCGGCCGAGCGCGGGGAGGCGACGAGGCGGATCTCGCCCCAGACGTCGGCACGCTGGGAGAGGATCGTGAGCATGACCGAGCCGACGGCCCCGGTCGCTCCCACGACCGCGAGCGTCGGTCGTGCGGTCATCGCCCGGTGCCTCCATAGACGACGGCCTCGTCGCTGTCGGAGTCGAGGCCGAACGCCGAGTGGACGGCGCGGACGGCCTCGTTGACGTCGTCCGCACGGGTGACGACCGAGATGCGGATCTCGGATGTCGAGATCAGCTCGATGTTGACGCCTGCGTCCGAGAGGGCGGTGAAGAAGTCGGCCGTGACGCCCGGGTTGGTCTTCATCCCCGCGCCGACCAGGGAGATCTTGCCGATCTGGTCGTCGTAGCGGAGGGATTCGAAGCCGATTCCCGAGCGGTTCTTCTCCAGCGCGTCGATCGCCTTGCGACCCTCGGACTTGGGGAGCGTGAAGGAGATGTCCGTCAGGCCGGTCGAGGCGGCGGAGACGTTCTGCACGATCATGTCGATGTTGATCTCGGCATCCGAGATCGTCCGGAAGATCGCGGCGGCCTCGCCCGGCTTGTCCGGCACGCCGACGACCGTGATCTTGGCCTCGGAGGTGTCGTGCGCGACACCGGAGATGATGGCCTGCTCCACCTTCTGGTCCCCTTGCTGCTGTGTCTTCGAAGCGAGTGGCTGACTGCTGACCCAGGTGCCCTGCAGCCCGCTGAAGCTGGAGCGGACGTGGATCGGGATGTCATACCTGCGGGCGTACTCCACACACCGGTGGAGCAATACCTTGGAGCCAGACGATGCCAGCTCCAGCATGTCCTGGAAGTGGATCCAGTCGATCTTGCGGGCCTTCTTCACCACGCGCGGGTCGGCGGTGAAGACGCCGTCGACGTCGGTGTAGATCTCGCAGACCTCGGCCTGGAGCGCGGCGGCGAGGGCCACGGCCGTCGTGTCGGAACCACCGCGGCCGAGCGTGGTGATGTCCTTCTTGTCCTGGCTGACGCCCTGGAAACCGGCGACGATCGCGATGTTGCCCTTGTCCAGGGACTCGCGGATGCGGCCGGGCGTGACGTCGATGATCCGGGCTTTGTTGTGGACGGAGTCGGTGATGACGCCTGCCTGGCTGCCGGTGAAGGACTGGGCCTCGTGGCCCAGGTTCTTGATCGCCATCGCCAGCAGGGCCATGGAGATCCGCTCTCCGGCGGTCAGCAGCATGTCGAACTCACGCCCGGCGGGCATCGGAGACACCTGCTCGGCGAGATCGATCAGCTCGTCCGTCGTGTCGCCCATCGCGGAAACGACGACGACCACCTGGTGGCCGTTCTTCTTCGCTTCCACGATCCGCTTGGCGACGCGCTTGATGCCCTCGGCATCGGCTACGGATGAGCCTCCGTACTTCTGCACGACAAGGCCCACGTGCGCTCCTCGCTCAATTAGTCGATTGCACCGGTCAGTCTAACGAGCGTCCGTTTTTCCCCTCCGAGGTATCGCATGGTGAGATGTCCGACACTCGTTTCCGGTCTGGTCCGGGGGAGCTACTACCCAGGTCGTACGGGTTACGCGCGTGAATGCTGTGAATTAAGTTTCAAGCACTAGGGTGCCGCTGTGCGCGTACTTCTGGTGGAAGACGACGAGCCCGTCGCGGAATCCCTGCGGCGCGGGCTGAAGCGGTACGGCTTCGAGGTGGACTGGGTGACGACCGGCGCCGCCGCGCTCGCTCACGCCGACCCCCACGACGTGGTCCTCCTCGACCTCGGCCTGCCCGACACCGACGGGCTCGACGTCTGCAAGGAGCTGCGGGCCCGCAGCGACGTCCCGATCATCGTGATCAGCGCCCGCAGCGACGAGACGGACCGGGTGGTCGGGCTCGAACTCGGCGCCGACGACTACGTCTCCAAGCCGTTCGGGGTGCGTGAGGTCATCGCGCGGATAAGGGCCGTCATGCGGCGCGTCCAGCCCCGGACGCCCGCGGAGGCAGGGCCCGACCGGTACGGCTCCGGCCTCACCGTCGACCGCAAGGCCGCGCGCGTCCGGCTGAACGGGGAGGAGATCTCCCTGGCTCCCAAGGAGTACGACCTGCTCGCCTTCCTCACCGAGGAGCCGGGGGCCCTGATGACCCGCGAGCAGATCATGGAAGCCGTCTGGGACGCGAACTGGTTCGGGCCGACGAAGACGCTGGACGTCCACGTCGCCGCGTTGCGCCGGAAGCTGGCCGGGGCGATCACGATCGAGGCGGTGCGGGGGGTGGGGTTCCGGCTGGAGATCGTGGGGGGTGCGGGTACTACGGGTACTACGGGTGCCCCAGGAGATACGTCCGTATGATCCGGCAGCTCATCCTCAGCTACGTCCTGCTCGTCGCCGTCGCGATCGGCCTGTTCACCCTCCCCGTGGCCTTCACCCTCACCAACCAGCTGCGCGACGACACCGAGCTGTCGGTGAAGCGCGAGGCGACGACGATGGCGGTGCTGCTCAGCAACGGCGACCCCGCGTCGTGCCAGGCACTGACCCAGCTCGCCCGCGCGTACGCCAAGGAGACGAAGGACGACGTCCAGGTCACGGCGACCGCCCAGTGCGCGGCCCCGCTGCCCCGCCCCGACGCCGGCCAGGCCCTGGAGCGCGCGCTGACGCGGGGCAAGGACACCACCGACTGGGGCTCGGACTTCATCTGGGGCGAGGAGCTGACGATCACCGTCCCGGCGAAGGCCGATGACAAGGTCGTCGGCGCCGTGCGCATCGTCTACTCGACCCACGGGATGACCAAACGGCTGTGGAACATCTGGGGGTTCAGGGCCGGGCTCGCCGTCGCCGTACTCGGTGTCGCCGCCGTGATCGGCGCGGTGGTGGCCCGCCGGCTCACCCGCCCGCTGCGTCAACTCAACGATATGGCGACCAAGTTCAGCGACGGCGACCTGACGGCCCGTACCCCTGAGACGGGACCGCAGGAGACCCGGACCCTGGCTCGCACCCTGAATCAGGCGGGCGAGCGGCTCGACACCCTCATCGCTTCGCAGCGCATCTTCGTCGCCGACGCCTCGCACCAACTCCGCACGCCACTCACGGCGTTGAGGCTGTCGCTGGACAACATCGCGGACGGCGTGGACGACGAATTCGTGCGTGAGGACGTGGAACAGGCGACCGCGGAGGTCGTCCGGATGAGCCGTCTGGTCAACGGTCTGCTGGTGCTGGCGCGGGCCGAGGCGAAGGTAACTGCCGCGGAACCGCTGCCACTTGCCGAGATCGTGAACGAACGGCTCGCGGTGTGGAGGCCGGCCGCCGACGAGCGCGGAGTCACCATCGCGCTCATGGGGGGAAGTATCGACGACCGGCCGCTCGTGTTGGCCGCGCCCGGCCATCTCGACCAGGTGCTGGACAACGTGCTCTCCAACGCCCTGGAGGTCTCGCCGGACGGCGGGACCATCACCGTGCGCTGGGATTCGAGCACCGCCCGCTGGGATTCGGGCCAGCGGGCGGTGGTCCTGTCGGTCCTCGACCAGGGACCGGGCATGTCGGACCAGGAGAAGTCGAGGGCGTTCGACCGCTTCTGGCGTGGTCAGGGCCTCACCGGCCGGGGCGGTTCGGGGCTCGGCCTCGCCGTCGTCAAGCAGTTGGTGACGGACGACGGCGGCGCGGTGTCCCTGGCGGACGCCCCCGGCGGCGGGCTCTGTGTCTCGATCAGCCTTCGGGCATCTTCGAGGAGTGGTGGTTGACGATCTTCCAGTCGCCGTCGGCCTGCTTCTCGTACTCGTAGGAGTAGCGGGCCTTGACGACGCTCTTCGCCTTGGTCTTCGGGTCGGTGAGCGTGAACTGGTAAATGCCCGTGTCGATCGCGGAGTTGTTGTCGAGCACGGTCACGATGGTCGTGAGCTTCTTGCCGACGGGCTTGTTGGCGAGGAAGTGCTCGAAGTAGTCGACGATGCCGGCGTGGTCCGTGCGGATCTTGTTGGAGACGGTGGGCAGCAGGACCGCGTTGTCCGCGTAGAGGTCGGCCACCTTCTCCGGATCGCCGGTTCTCAGCGTGGAGTTCCAGGTGTCGAAGAGGCCGGCGATCTGGGTCTTCGTCGCCCTCTTGGACTGCGGCTTGTGCTCGGGGCCGGCGAAGCTGACACCGGCGCCGACCGTACCCGCGACGACCAGCGACGCCGTGCCGATGGCCAGGGCCCGCCTGCTGATGGAACGAGGACGACGGTTCATCACAACTCCAGTGCGTATGAGGGGAGTTCGTTTCCCTCCGGTTCTCCTGTGGAGGAAGTGACTCCAGACTCCCGTCTCACCGGTTAGCGCCCGTGCAGCCGTCGTACAAGGCAGATCCAGGGATGTTCCAATCCTTGCCCCGCCCTTACCGGGCGATGCCGTGCCGGCCGCCGCGGTCACGGACCAGGGAGACGCCGGCGACGAGGTCGTTGAACAGGAACAGGAACCACAGGACGGCGTGGGAGGAGAGCCCGCACCCGGACCTGAGGTGTAGCGGGCTACACCTCAGGGGGAGGATCAGCTCCCCCTGCCTGGGAGTGACGACCTGAGGAGGACCTGGTGGACGATCTGGCGTGGGAGCAGGTACGGCGGCTGGTGGGCTGGCTCGACGAGCACGCGGAACCGGCCGCCGCGGGCGATGTCCGGCTGCTGCGGGTGCTGAAGATCGGCGAGGAGTTCGGCGAGGTCGCCGAGGCGCTGCACGGCGCGCTGGGCGCCAACCCCCGCAAGGGGGCGTCGCACACGTGGGACGACGTGCGTCAGGAGCTGTGCGACGTGATCGTGACGGCGATGGTGGCGCTGGCGACGTGCACGGACGGCGGGGACGGCGGCGACGGTCCCGGCGGGCCGGCGGAGGTGCTGGCGGGCAGGCTGAGGCTGCTGGTGGAGCGGGCGGGGTTGGACGCGCCGCCGGGGGACGGTGTGCGGTGATCCGGCGGGGGCGCGGGGGGCGGTGCGCGTACTCGGGGGGTGTGCGTACGCGGGGGAGGGCGCCGCGAGTACTACGGGTACTACGGGGCGCCCCCAGGCGTACGGGAACTCCCGTAGGGGTTACTTCGGCGTCTTCAGCCCCAGCGGCTCCGCGATCTCCTCCGTCATCACGCGGCCGGCCTCGATCTCCAGCGTCTCGTCACCCATGTCCTGGTCGGTGTCGAGGCCGTCCAGCTCGGCCAGCGGCTGGTCGAGGCGGACGTGGGCGAGGACCGAGTGCAGCGCGCGCAGCGTCGCCGAGGCCGTCGTCCCCCAGTTGGAGAAGTACGAGAACTGCCACCACCACAGCGCCTCGGTCGTACGACCCGCGCGGTAGTGGGCCATGCCGTGGCGCAGGTCGGTGATGACGTCGGCGAGGTCGTCGGAGATCCGGGCCGGTACCGGAGCCTTACGGGGCTCATAGGGGTCGAAGACCTCGGAGTAGACGTCGACCGGCTCCAGGAGGCGGGCCAGGTTCTCGCGGAGTTCGTCGACGTCGGCGTCGGGGCCCGCGTCGGGCTCGTACCGCTCGTCCGGGACGATGTCCTCGTGGGCGCCCAACCGGCCGCCGGCCAGCAGGAGTTGGCTGACCTCCAGGAGGAGGAAGGGGACCGCGGAACCCGGTTCGTCGCCCTTGGCGACCTCGGTGACCGCGACCAGGAAACTCTCCACCTGGTCGGCGATCTGGACCGCGAAGTCGTCCGGGTTCTGGCCGGTCGCGTGCAGCGTGGCGTCGGGCATCGTGACGTCAGACATCTAGGAGTCGTCTCCCCTCGAAGGCGCGGCCGAGGGTCACCTCGTCCGCGTATTCCAGGTCGCCACCCACCGGGAGGCCGCTGGCCAGGCGGGTGACCTTCAGGCCCATGGGCTTGATCATGCGGGCGAGGTACGTCGCTGTCGCCTCGCCCTCCAGGTTCGGGTCCGTGGCCAGGATCAGCTCGTTGACGGTGCCGTCCGCGAGGCGGGCCAGGAGTTCCCTTATCCGCAGGTCGTCGGGGCCGACGCCCTCGATGGGGCTGATCGCGCCGCCGAGCACGTGGTACTTGCCCCGGAACTCGCGCGTGCGCTCGATCGCGACGACGTCCTTCGGCTCCTCGACGACGCAGATCACCGAGGGGTCGCGGCGGGGGTCGCGGCAGATGCCGCACAGCTCTTCCTGCGCGACGTTTCCGCAGGTCGCGCAGAAGCGGACCTTCGCCTTGACCTCCATCAGGGCGTGCGCGAGACGGCGCACATCCGTCGGCTCCGCCTGGAGAATGTGGAAGGCGATCCGCTGCGCGCTCTTGGGACCGACGCCGGGCAGCCGACCCAGCTCGTCGATGAGGTCCTGGACCACGCCTTCGTACACGGACTGCCGTCCTTCCCGGGGTTCCTTCAGTGCGTACGGTAGTTGCCGGATGCCTCTCCCAGAAAGGCGACCGGCGTGAAGAAACCGGTCTGGCCTCGGGAAAGGGGGCCGGGGTTACAGGGTCTACGGGTAGGTATTACGGGGTCTACGGGTAGGGGTTCCCGGGGTCAGAAGGGCAGGCCCGGGATGCCGCCACCGCCCAGGCCCTGGGCCAGCGGGCCGAGCTTCTGCTGCTGGAGGGTCTGCGCGTTCTGGTTGGCCGCCTGCACGGCCGCGACGACCAGGTCGGCAAGGGTCTCCGTGTCCTCCGGGTCCACCGCCTTCGGGTCGATCACCAGGGCCCGCAGCTCGCCGGAGCCGGTGACCGTGGCCTTCACGAGGCCGCCGCCCGCCTGCCCGTCGACCTCCGTGTTCGCCAGTTCCTCCTGCGCCTGCTGGAGGTCCTGCTGCATCTTCTGGGCCTGCTGGAGCAACTGCTGCATGTTGGGCTGGCCACCACCGGGAAACACCATCGGCTCCTGTGTCGTACGACGTCTCGGGCGGGGGTTTCCCGCTCGGCACGAGCCTACGTGGTCTGTGCGGGCGCTGCCCCGGCACTCTTTCGAGTGAGTCTCTTCCACGGCCTATACCTGATCAAGGCCCACTTCCGGGCGTAAAAGCGGCGAAACCTTCCTCTTCGCCACCCATTGGGAGGTAGGAAGTGTCAGACGCACCGACGGACACGTCCGGGTGCCACACGGGGTGCCGTCCGGCGGTATACGCGGGGCGGCGCTGCGGGGTGGCTCTGCGGGGTGGCTCTCGGGTAGTGCCCCTCGCGGGGTGGCTCTGGGGAGGTGGCTCCGGGGAGGTGACTCTCGGGGTGCGGCTCTCGGGGTGGCTCTGAAGCGGTAGCCCTCGGGGGGTCGCTCCCGAGGCGTAGCCCCTGAAGGCCGGCCCTGGAGTGTGGCTCCCGGGGTGTACCCCCTGAGGGTTCACCCGGTGTGTCAGGTCAGGCAGTGGGAACGGGGTTCAGGAGGGAGTGCCGGGTGGGTCAGCAGCCGGAGATGCAGCCCGAGGGTCCGCCTCAGGACGGACGGGACGAGGGGGCGGCCGGGCTGCGGCCGGGCGATCTCACCGGGCGGATGTTCCCGCACGGCGACTGGGGCGAGCCCGCGGTGCGGCTCGACGAGCTGTACCGGTGGGTGGAGCAGGGGGCGCTGGAGACGGCGGCCTGGTACCTCGCCGACCGGGGGTGGAAGCGGCGCGGGGCGCGGATCCTGCGGGGCGCCGCGGCGGGCGGTGCCGTGATCGGCGCCGCGCTGCCGCTGCTCGACCTCGCCGGCCTGTTGCGGGGCGCCTCCCCGTGGGGGTACCTCGCGCTGCTGATCGCCGTGTCCTGCGTCGCCGTCGACCGGTCCTTCGGGCTGACCTCGGGGTGGATGCGGGACGTCGCCACCGCGCAGGCCGTCCAGCGCCGGCTCCAGATCCTCCAGTTCGACTGGGCCTCGGAGAGCGTCCGCGAGGTGCTGGGCCCCGCCGAGGGGACGGCCGGTGAGGCGGCCGAACGGTGCCTGGGCGTGCTGCGCCGCTTCTCGGAGGACGTCACGGATCTGGTGCGTACGGAGACGGCGGACTGGATGATCGAGTTCCGGACGTCGTCCACGTCCCTCGCGCTCCAGACCACCGCACCCACAGTCCCGCGCCAGGAGCCTCCCGGCCCGCACCAGGGGCGTTTCTCCCCTCCGCCGGTGAACGGGACGCGTCCGAACATGCCGAGGCAGAGGCCGCCGGAGCCGCGGTGAGGGGCGGGGCGGTGAGGGGCGGGCCGGGGCGGGGCGTCATACGGCACCTGCACCCCGTACGACCACCTCACCCCCGTACGGCGACCTCGCCCTCGTCCTCCTCCTCGTCCCGTCCACCCCGTACCCCTCCTGCCGTACGTCCCGTAGTACCCGTACGTCCCGTAGCCCCCGTACGCCCCGTAGTCCCCGTGATACCCGTAGTACCCCCTGGGCCCCCTTCCGGCAGGCGTAGTACGGCCTCCGCGCCGCCCTCCGGGTGGTTGCGGAAGGTCAGGCGGGCGCCGAGGAGGCGGGTCTGCCCCGCGGCGATGCTGAGGCCGAGGCCCGTCCCGGCGGACGCGCACCCGGTGCGGAAACGTTGCGGCCCCGAGGTGGTGAGGACGGCGAGGGCGTCGAGCGGGAAGCCGGGCCCGTGGTCGCGGACGCGGACGACGGGGCCGTCGCCGCAGCGGTCGACGTCGACGGTGACCGGGGCCGCGCCGTGGCGCAGCGCGTTGGTGACGAGGTTGGTGAGGACCCGTTCCACCCGGCGCGGGTCGGTCTCCACGAGCGTGTCCGCGACGATCCGCACCGCGACCCCTTCGAGCCCGGCGACCGCACGCCGCGCCATCGCGCTGACCTGCCGGAACTCGGTCTCGACGACCGCGCAGTCGGCGTCGAGGCGGGCGATCTCCAGGACGTCCTCGACGAGCCCGTGCAGCTTGCGCACCCCGCCCGCGACGAGGTCGCCGGCGGGTCCCGGCGGCAGCAGGCAGACCGCGGTGACCATGGCGGCGACCGGCGTGCGCAGCTCGTGCGCGATGTCGGCGGTGACGCGCCGCTCGGCTTCGAGGCGGGCGGCGAGCGCGTCGGCCATCGCGTTCATGGACCCGGCGAGCCGGGCGATCTCGTCGCGGCCGTGGGGGCGGACGCGGGCGTCGAGGTCGCCGTGGGCGATACGTTCCGCCGTCCGGGCGGCGGCCGTGGCGCGCCGGCCCATGCGTACGCCGAGGGCGAGGCCGAGCAGCGCGACGGTGCCGGTCGCGGCGGCGCCGGTGGTGGTGAGCGTCCGGTCCAGTTCGCCGAGCGCGTGCGCCTCGCGGTCGTAGGGGCGGGACAGCGCGAGGACGGTGCGGTCCGAGACGCGGGTCGCCGCCCACAGCACGGGGTGCGTACCGCTCTGGAGGTAGGTCGCACGTACCCCCCTGCCCATGAGGCGGGTCAGCGGCGCGGGCAGGTCGGGCGGGTCGAGGCGGGCGGCGGACTCGCGTCCGGCGGCGTGGTCGTAGGCGGCGGCGACCAGTTGGCGGTCGAGGTCGGCGCGGGCGGTGGCGAGCTGGTCGGCGGCGGTGATGCGGTGGACCAGCACTCCGACGGCTCCGGCGACCCAGAGGGCCGCGACGGCGACGGCCAGCGCCACCTTCGTACCGAGGTTCATGGGTATCCCCTAGGGGCGTTCCTCAGGGCACCCCTGGGGGCGCGGCGTGTAAGGGGCACCCCTAGGGGCGCAGCTTGTAGCCGAAGCCGCGGACCGTCTCGATGCGGTCGCGGCCGATCTTGGCGCGCAGCCGCCGGATGTGGACGTCGACGACGCGGGTGTCACCGCTCCAGGCGTAGTCCCAGACCCTCTCCAGGAGGAGGTCGCGGGTGAGGACCGTGCCGGGGGAGGCGGTGAACTCCTGGAGGAGGCGGAGTTCGGTGGTGGTGAGCGCGAGGGGCCGGCCGGCGCGGTGCGCGGTCAGGGTGACGGGGCAGAAGTCCAGGTCGCCGAAGCTCAGGCGGGCTGCGCGGGGGGCCGTGGGGGCGGCGCGGCGCAGGAGGCAGCGGACGCGGGCGGCGAGGACCAGGCCGTCGAAGGGCTTCGTGACGTAGTCGTCGGCCCCGGCCTCCAGGCCCATCACGACGTCGACGGGGTCGTTGCGGGCGGATATCAGCAGCACCGGTACGCGGGACTCGGCGCGGATGCGGCCGGCGAGGCTGACCCCGTTGAGGCCGGGGAGCATGATGTCCAGGACCGCGACGTCGGGTCTGCGCTCGCGGAAGAGGTCGAGGCCGGTCGTGCCGTCGGCGGCGGTCCGTACGGCGTAGCCGCTCGACTCCAGGGCGAGGCGGGTGGCCTCCCGGATCATCTCGTCGTCCTCTACCAGCAGGACCTCGTGCATCGGTGTTCTCCTGGGGTGGGGGTCTGCTGAGGGGTGGGGGTCTAGGGGTATGACAGGGGCGCGGCGGCCCTCATGCCTTCGGGACCCTGAGTCGTACGGGTCCTACGTCCAGGGCCCAGCCGGGGGCGGGCGGGTGGTCGGGGGTGAGGACGGCGTGGCTGTAGTACGCGGCGTACTCGCGTTTGACGAGGCCGGTGAGGACGAGGCCGGCCGGGAAGGACGGGGAGTCGCCGTGGGGGCAGCCGGAGACGCAGGCGAAGTCGACGACGAGGCCGGTCGCGACGGCACGGGGCGTACCCCAGCCGTGCCACTTCAGGCCGTACAGGGTGGTGACGTCGGTGAGGTCCACCACGTCGGGGCTCTGCCGGGGGATCGAGCGCGCGTCGTCGATGTAGACCGGCCCCGACCAGGGGATCGCGGACGGCGCCGGGCCCTCGACCCGGGCGCCGCCGGGGAGCCCGCCGCATCCCGTCAGCGCGAGGGCGAGCAGCACGGCCGTCGCGGGTCCGGCATGTCTCATGCCGCTCTCCTTTCCGCAGCCTTCGGCCGTGTTCGGCCGTCTTCATGGGGAGGGCACCACTTTGACCCGCTCTCGGTAAACGCCAAATGTCCGGATATTAAGGATCGAGCAAAGCGTGGAAACGCTCCCACGGCCGCGTAACAGCCGGACGACTTTTCCGACCGCCGGCTGTGACACGGCCGCCGGACCGTTGTCACGCCCCGCTGGTTCCTTGAGCCGCACCGGGGCCGACGGCCTCGGGTGAACTCCGGAACGAGTCGAGGAGCACGAGGTGTCGACCTCCCCTGCCCCGGTGTCCGCGCCCGACGCGGCACACCGTAAGAAGTCCCGGCTGCGCGGCCGCCGGGCCCTGACCGTCGCGGGCGTCCTGCTCGCCCTCGTCGGCGGCGCGGCCGGCACGGCGATCGCGCAGCCGCCGCCCGGCGCCTGCCGCCAGTGGTGCAACAACCCGCCGGGCGGCACCCCGACGATCACGAACCAGGAGTGGGACGACGCCGAACAGGCCGCCGACTTCTGGGCGAACCACCAGGTCGATCCCCATTTCACCTGGGGCGTGGGCCGGTTGAACGACGCGAACGGCCACGGGTGGCCCGGCCAGGCGCAGGGCGGTCGCTGGTTCGACTTCTGGGACAGCGCCGCGCACGCGTGGCGGAACATCTACTACGGCGGCACGTTCAACGACCGCGGCGGCGACCTCGCGGCGTTCGAGCAGCAGGCCCGCCACGAACCGTCGTCCCGCGCCTTCTCAACCGGCAACGGGCGTACGGCTCCTTACGTCGAGTACGACATCGACGAGCACACCTCGACCCGTTCGCAGGACCGCGGTCTGCGGCGCATCATCCGCAATCCGCTGACCGGGAACGTCTTCGCGACCTGGGACCACTACCAAACGTTTGCTTGGCTGGGCAAGTACTGACCGGCACTCCGGGGGCGCGGCACCGGCCGCGCCCCCTCCCTTCAACTACCGAGGCAGGTACGTCACTTGAGCAGCACGCCGATCCTGATCCACCCCCTGTCCGAGGCTCCGGGCTCCGCGCGGGAAGTGAGCGGGACGCGCAGCCGCACCCGCCAGGACCTGTTCACCGAGTGGTCCGCCGGACTCGCCTTCCCCGCCCATTTCGGCCGCAACTGGGACGCGTTCACCGACTGCCTGCGCGACATCGTGCCGGTCGCGGTCATCGTCCGGGACGCCGCCGACCTCCTCGCCGACGCCCCGCCGCACGAACTCGCCGTCCTGCTCGACGTGTTGGCCGAGTCCGGTGGCGTCCGTCTCTTTCTCGACGACACCCCGGACCGCCTGGCCTCGCTGAACACACGCCTGTCGACGACGAGTTGAGCCCGACCGGCTACGACTGGGGCGAGGGGAACGCCACCGGCCCCCGCAAACCGGCCCGGTTGACGGCCCGTACCCCGAAGAAGACGTTGTCCTTCGACAGGTCCACCTCGTACGAGGTCACGTCGCCGGCGTCGACGAGGTGCGTCCACTCAGGCGCCGTCGTCTCCCGCCAGACGACCTCGTAGCCGGCGAGGTCGGGTTCCGTGCCCCGACTCCACACCAGGCGTGTCGAGTTGGTGAGCGCCGAGGTCACGATCCGCGCCCCGCGCGGGGCGCCCGGCGCCTGTGCCAGCGTCCACAGGGCGGCGGCGTTGACCCGCGCGACGCGCGTGGTGAAGCCGAAGTCGCAGAACTCGGGGAGGTCCCCGAACTGCCGCCCGTCCTCGACGCGTACGTCCTGGTGCTGGTGGGCGAAGTCCTCGGCGGGCTCGGTGAACCGCAGCGCGGGGTAGCCGTTCTCCAGGAAGGGGATGTGGTCGCCGCCCCGCAGATAGCGGTCGCGGCGGTAGATCACCCGGACGCGCATCCCGGTGGCGTCGTTGTCGGCAACGTCCCTGACGAACCGGGCGAGTTGGCGGGTCTCGGAGTCGTTCTCGCCGCCCACCGACCGGCGGACGGCCGCCTGTTCGGGCGTCTCCGAGGTGGGCACGCCTTCCGCGAACAGCCTGATGGTGTGCGGGTCGCGGGTCCCGTCGTCGGCGGTCGAGCTGCCGACGATGTCGTTGGTGAACATCGCCCGGACGTCCGCCCCAGTGTCCTTCAACTGCCGTGCCAGGTAACGCGATCCGTACAGCCCCTGCTCCTCCCCCGCGACCGCCGCGAACACGATCGTCGACGCCGGGCGCCGTCGCGCGAACACCCGCGCCAGTTCCAGGACGACGGCCACGCCGGACGCGTCGTCGTCCGCGCCCGGGGCGTCGGACACGGCGTCCATGACGTCGCTGACGCGCGAGTCGTAGTGCCCGGAGATCACGTGCACCCGCTCGGGCGTGACCGAACCCCGCAGGGTGGCAAGGACGTTGGTGATCCGGGTGGGGGCGGGGATCCTGGGCGCCGGTTCCTGGACGTACGACTGGAGCTCGACCGTCATCCTGCCGCCCGACTCCGCCGCGTACGACTGGAGTCGGTCCCTCAGCCAGTCGCGCGCGGCGCCGATACCGCGGGCCGGGTCGTCCTGGACGGAGAGGGTGTGGCGGGTGCCGAAGGAGACGAGGGTGCGGACGGTCTCCTCGATGCGGCTCTGGTCCAACTCCTTGAGGATGGCGCGGAGTTCGCGGCTCGGGGGCTGGGTGGTCGCGGGGCGGGGAGTGCCGGTCGAGCGGGCGGCCGCGTGTGCCTCCGCGGCTTCGGCGGTGGCGGTGTCTGTGGCCGTGGTGCCCAGGGTGGCGGCGGTGGCCGCGGTCGCGGTGAGGACGGTGCGCCGGGTGGGGGTGGGGGGCATGGCTCCTCCTGGGGCGGGGTTCCGTCGATGCTCCTGGAGTCGCCGGGGAGCGGCAAGAGGGCCCGAAGACAGGGGAGTTGGCGGGCGTGCGGTGAAGGGCCTTCGGGTCAGGGCGAGTTGGGGTCCAGGCCGGTGTCCGCGCACAGTCGGAGGCCCTGCGGGCTCCAGCAGGGCAGGTGGCCGTGGGAGCGGATCGTCGTCTGGCCCTTGCCCCGGACCAGGTAGGACAGGAAGCTCGCGGCGAGGGAGTCGGCGGGCGGGCTGCCGTGGGTGTAGGCGTACTCGATCTCGCGGTACGGGTAGGCGCTGGTGCCCTGTTCGATGGCCTTGACGTCCGGCGGGTCGCCGTCGAGGTCGAGGGGGTGCAGGCCCTTCGCGCGCCCCGCGAGGTTCAGCTCGCTGTAGCCGATCGCGCCGGGGATCACCCTGACCGACGCCAACACCTGCTGTGTGGAGTCGAGTTCGCAGCGGATGAAGCGGGCCGACGGGTAGTCCTTGTGGGCGCAGTCGGTGGAGGTGTTCGCCAACTCGCCCTGGCCCAGCACCCGTCGCTGGAACACCTGCCGGGTACCGGAGTTGGCGTCCCGGCTGACCATCCGCACCGGCAGGTCGGGGCCGCCCAGCTCACGCCAGTTGGTGACCTCGCCCCGGTAGAGGCGCCGCACGGAGTCGGTGGACAGGTTCGCGATCGTCACGCCGTCGTTGACGACCAGCGCGAACGCCGAGATCGCCACCCGGTGCTCGACGAGCGCGTCCATGCCCGCCGGCCGGGGGCCGTCGGAGAGCACGACGAGGGACGGGGCATCCTCGCCCCGGCGGGCACCGGCCGCCTGGAGTTCGCGCAGGCCGGCGGTCGAGCCGTGGGCGTCCACCTCGATCGTCGCGCCCTCGCAGTCCTGCTCGAACCGCTCGGCGACGGCCTTCACCACCGGCGCGAAGGCCGTCGAGCCGCTGACGGTGAGCCGGCCATGCGCGCACTCGACCGGCGGCGGGGTGTCGTCACGGACCACGACGATCGCGGCCAGCGTCACCACGCAGACCGTCAGCAGCACCGAGATCGCCCGCGCCGCCCGGCTGAACAGCGGGGGTACGTCGTCCGGGGTAGCACTCCGGTTGGGGTGCACCTCCCCCTCACGTATGCCGCCGTACAGGCGGATGGGGCTGCCGACGTCGCCGCCCGAGAGCAGGACGAGCAGCTTGAAGTGGTCGCCCCGGTTCAGCGGGACGCGTGGGACGCGCAGGGTGTGGCCGTCGTAGCCGAAGCCCCGCTCCACGGTGAAGTGGTCCATCAGGTGGTCGGTGTCGGTCGGCTGGGTGACCGTGACGCCCTTGACCGTGCGGTCGGTGAACACCGCTGTCAGGCCGTGGACTTCGGGCGAGGTGTAGTCGTCGCGGTCGATGCCCTGCGAGCCGTCGTTCTCGATGCGCAGCAGGACCAGCGTCGCGTCGGCCATGTCCGGGGTCTCCTCGAAGAGGCCCAGCCGTCTGTTGGCGCGGCCCGAACGGGCGTCGTCACCAATGGGGTTGTCCATCTGCACGCGGTAGCCGATGCGCCTGCGGCGCGGCACCCTGCGCTCGTACCAGACCATCACCCCGGAGGCGACGATGCCGACCATGGCCGTCCCCACGGCCACCGCGTTCTCCGCGTTCAGCCACTCCACTGGGCTCCCCCGCCACCGCCGACCGCTCGATCGTGGGGTCACGGTACGTGCGCGCCGGGGGCGTACGCCCGGACAAAGCGGACCAACTCCCGTGTGTTCCCCGGACGTTCACCTCTTGGTGTAAGTCAGCTGCTCGCCGGTGGAGCTGTTGACCCGCTGGAGGGTGCCGTCGGGCAGGAGGGTCACCTCGGTCGCCGCGCCCGGTGTGCAGGAGGAGAGGGGGCGGCCGGTGGTGACCCGGGACGGGCCGTAGGTGAGCGGGCCGCTCTCCGTGGCCGGCCGGCGGGTGAGTGTGGCCGTGAACTCGCAGTGGTAGCCGGGGCCTTCGGCGACCAGCGTGAGCGCGGCGGCGCCCGGATCGCCCTGCGCGATGACGAGTTCGCGGGTGTTGGCGCCGTTCGCGCTGTCGATCCTGGCGGTCCAGCTGCCCAAGTAGGCGGCGGGGACGGCGCCTTCGCCCTCCGGCGTCGCCGAATCGGAGGGCTGCGGGGTGGGCGGGGCCGGCTGCGGCGCGTTCTTCGTGACCGTCGGGGAGGCGTCGGGGGTCTTCGCCTCGGGGGTGCCGTCGCCGTTCAGCAGCGCGTACACGGAGGAGCCGGCCGCGATGGCGACGACCAGGGCCACGACGATGAGGAGGGCGGTGGTGCGGTTGTTGCGGCGGGGGGCGGGGTCCTCCGGGGGGTACGGGGAGTGGGGGTGGGAGGTGTACGGGGCGTAGGGGGTGGGGTTGTACGGGGAGGGGGACGGGTGCGGGTGGGTGGGGGGCGGGTTGTAGGGGCCGGGGGTACCCGTAGTACCTGCGGCGGCCATGGGGTGGGGGTGGGGAGTGCCTGGCGCGCCGGGGTACGGGGGCCTCGGGGGATACCCGTAGGACGTGGGGGCTACGGGTGAGGGATACCCGTGAGCCACCGCTGTCGGGCCCGGCGCGGGGTCGTGGCCGGCCGACGCGGGGTCATGGCCGGTCGGCGCTGGTCGTACGGGATACCCGTAGCCCTCCTCCCCCTGCGGCGCGGGCTGCGGGTGCTGCTGGGCGTGGCCGTACGCGGGGTGGGCCGGTGCGGCGGCGACGGGACCGGCGGCGGACGACGGGGTCCGGACCGGACCGGCGTTCCGGTCGGCGAACGGACCGCCCGGTCCGCCCTCGCCGCCCCGGGGGCCGGAGTGTTCGGGCACCGCCTCGGCGGCGGCGTCGTCCTCGCCCGGTCCCTCGATGTCGAGCAACCGCACGGCGTGGCGCCCGAGTTGGGCCACCAGGCCGCTCGGCAGCCAGGGGTCGCGGGACCGGCCGTCGGAGACGGTGTCCTCGGCGCCGATGCCTTCGAGGACGGCGCCCAGGGAGGGCCGGGCGGCGGGATCCTTGCGCAGGCAGGCGAGGACGAGGTCGGCGATCCCCTCGGGAACGCCCGCGAGGTCGGGGTCGTCCTCGGCGATACGGAACATGAGCGCGTGCACCCCGCTGTCGGCGTTGCCGAACGGCAGCGACCCGGTGGCGGCGTACGCGAGCACCGAGCCGAGGCAGAACACGTCGCACGCGGGAGTGATCCGGTCGCCCCTGACCTGCTCGGGCGCCATGAAACCCGGAGACCCGACCATCGCACCCGTAAGGGTCAGCTCAGGGGTGTCGCCCTCCAGCGCGCGGGCGATGCCGAAGTCGATGACGCGGGGCCCGTCGATGGTGACCATGACGTTGGACGGCTTGAGGTCGCGGTGCACGATGCCGGCCGCGTGGATGTCCTGGAGCGCGTGCGCGAGCCCGGCGGCGAGGATGCGGACGGACCGCTCGGGCAGCGGGCCGTGGTCCTGGCCGACGACCTGTTGCAGGCTCGGTCCCGCGACGTACCCGGTGGCGACCCAGGGCATGCCGGCCTCGGTGTCGGCGTCCAGGACGGGCGCGGTCCAGTGGCCGCCGACCCGCCGGGCGGCGGCGACCTCCTGGCGGAACCGCTCCCGGAACTCCTCGCGGGTGGCGAGCTCGGAGCGGACGAGTTTCACGGCGACGGTGCGGCCCCGGTCCGACCTGGCGAGATAGACGTGGCCCATGCCGCCGCCACCCAGGCGCGCGACCAGCTGGTACTCCCCGGTCCGCCCCCGGAGCCGGAACCCCGGCGGGATCCCCATCGGGTCACCCTCGCCCAGCTTCTCCATCGCCGCCGCCCGCCTTCCCCCCCGCACACGTGAACGGGCCGAGGATAATCGGGCGATACCAGGAGTCGTACGGTGCGGGGTCGACGGTTCCGTAACAGGGGGCGGCCCGGGGAGTGGCCGGGGGCGGTGGCTGGACCCGTAGTACCCCCGAGGGCGGGTCGGGGATACGCGTAGTACTTCCGCTGGTACTTCCGCCGACGCCCTCACCTCTCCACGAAGAACCCGAGGTCTTCCGGTCCCGGCCGCAGCAGCCCGTCGCGGACGGCGAGGGCGGTGGCCTCGGCCCGGGACGCGGCGCCGGTCTTGCGGAGCACGTGTTCGACGTGGGTGTGCACGGTCCTCGGCGAGAGGAACAGCGCCTGCGCGATGGCCCGGTTGGTCTGCCCCGTAGCCGCCCGGGTCAGGACCTCCACCTCGCGCGGGCTCAGCCCGAACGGCGGCTCGGTGGGCATCTCGTGCACGAGGACGCCGTCCGGTGCGGGCCGCCGGTGCAGTGTGACCCGGTACCAGGTCCCGCCGTCCGCCCACAGCAGACGCAGCCGACGTCCGCCCGTACCGGCGAAGTCCCGTACGAGGGCGGCGAGTTCGGGGTCGTCCAGAGTCCGGGCGGGGGCACGGCCGGGCAGGCTGATCACTCCGCCTGCCGTGACGAGGCTCGCCGCGCCGTGCTCCGGCAGGTCGTGGACGTCGCCGGCGAGCGGGTCGGTGAGCGCGGCGAGGGCCGGCATGACGGCGGCGAGCAGGAGCCGGTTCGGGGTGCCGTACGCGTCGGCGCTCTCCGTGTTGAGGTGGATCATCCCGACCAGCCGCCCTCGATGCCGCAGCGCCCCGGTGACGCCGTCGCGGAAGCCGGCCGGGCGGACGCGCTCGGCGTAGAACCGGCCGTGCCGGAAGCGTCCGCCCAACGTCCCGGCCTCCTCGGCGTCTTCGCAGATCGAGGGCGGCAACTCGCCCCGTACGACGTTGCGGTACCACGGCGTCGTGACGAACTCGGCGGCCAGGGAATGCGATTCGCGGGCGGTGTAGCCGACACCGGCGACCTGGACGTGGGTGCCGGTCAGTGGGTCGAGCGCGAGGAGGGTCGCGGCGTCGAACGGAAGGGTGCGGGCGAGTTCGCCGAGCGCCTGGTCACGGGCGAGGGCCTGGTCACGTTCCCGGGTGAGCATGCCGATCCGGGTGGCCGCCGCCAGTTGGTGGTGACTGAACACGCGCGCCTCCCGGAGTGCGGACTTCCGTCCGGTGCACGGCAGTTGGGGATCAACGATAGGAGGGGCGCCCGGGGCGGACAAGGCGCCGGGGCGATCGGTATTTGTACGGATGGCCTCACCCCGGCGGGCGGGCTTTTCCTGGACGGGACACCCTCCCCGCTCCTGGAAAGGTGCACCGTGCCTGCTCCCTCCCTCGTCCTCACCGGCGGCCAAGTCCTCACCATGGACGGCGACTTCACGATCGTCGAGGGCGTCGCCGTGCACGGCCGGCGCATCGTCGCGACGGGCACCGACGCCGAGATGCGCGCGCTCGCCGGGCCCGGCACCCGGGTCGTGGAGCTCGGCGGCCGGACCGTGCTGCCCGGCATCAACGACTCCCACCTGCACGGCGCCGCGTACGCCATGTCACGCCCGCCGTTCGCCCTGGACGTCGGCCATCCGGCCGTGCGGTCGATCGCCGACGTCGTCGCGGCGGTGCGGGAAGCCGTACGGACCACGCCGGCCGGCGGGTGGGTCATCGGCCTCGGCTGGGACGCCGGTTACCTCGCGGAGTGCCTGGCCGACCCGCGCCGCTTCCCGCACCGCCGGGACCTGGACGCGGTCGCCCCGCACCACCCGGTCTGCCTGACGGACTTCTCGCGGCACACGGTGTGGGCCAACAGCGAGGCCCTGCGCCGCAGTTGTGTCGGAGCGGGGACAACTCCCCCGCCGGGCGGCGTCATCGACCGCGACGCCGACGGCGAACCGACCGGCATCCTGCGCGAGTCGGCCGGGATGCTCGTCCAGTCCGAGCTGCCCTCCCCCACAACTGCCCAGCGCCGCACGGCCGTTCAGGGAATGATCCGTGAACTGCACACGCGTGGCATCACGAGCTACACCGAGCCCGGCCTCGGCCCCGGCGGCGCCGGAAGCCTCCTCGGGGGCCTGAGCACCGACAACTGGACCGCGTACGCCGGACTCGTCGAGGACGGTCAACTGGAGGCCCGCGTCAGCGTGTTGCTGCTGCCCGCGCCGATGGGCGGCGGTGCCGACGACGTACGCGCGGGGCTGCGCGCGCTGGAGCGGCCGGTCTGCGCCGACCCCCGGCTGCTGAACGCGATCGGTGTCAAGATCTTCGCGGACGGCGTGCCGCCGAACCGTACGGCGTGGATGAACGAGCCGTACTCCGGGGGCGGTCGGGGTTCGCTGTGCGTGCACGGCGAGTCGCCCGCGCTCCAAGTGGCCGAGTTGCGCGAGATGATCGCCGTCGCTCATCGCGCGGGCTTCCAGCTCGGCGTCCATGTCACCGGTGACCGGGCGATCGACACGGTCGTCGACGCCCTCGCCGACGCGCACGCCGCCTTTGCCCGGCCCGACGCCCGTCACTACGTCATCCACGGCGACTTCATCGGCCCGGCCGCCCTCGCGAAGCTGGCCGCGCACGGGTACGGGGTGAACATGAACCCGGCCATCAAGTGGACCGTGTCCGACCTGATGGACGAGGTCGTCGGCCCGGAGCGCTCGGCGTACCAGTGGCCGGTGCGGTCCGCCGTCGAGGCGGGGGTGCGGGTGTGCGCGAGTTCGGACGCGCCGATCACCGAGCCGGACTGGCGGCAGGGGGTGGCCGCGATGATGCTGCGCGAGTCCAAGGGCAGCGGGCGGGCCAGCGGTCCCGAGCAGCGGGTGCCGCTCGCGACGGCCCTGCGCGCGTACACCGCCGTACCGGCGTGGCAGGACTTCGCCGACGGGTGGAAGGGCACCGTGGAGGCGGGGAAGGCGGCCGATCTGTGCGTCGTCGACCGGCCGCTCGTGGGGCTCGATCCGCACGAGATCCCCGGTGTCCGGGTGGATCTCACGGTGTTCGACGGGCGGGTGGTGCACGAGGGCTGAGCCGGGCGCACGGCGGGGCGGACCCGGGAAGGGACCCGTAGTACCCGGAGACGGCGCTCGGAACACCCGGAGGCGATGCTCGGGAGGTACCCGGAGACGGCGCTCGGGGATACCCGTAATACCCCCGGCCGCGCCGCCCTCCGGCATACCCGTAGTACCCGGAAGCCACCCTCGGGGACACCCGTAGTACCCCCGCCGTACCCTCACCCCCGGCGCCCCGCCCCTCACCCCCGACAGACTGTCGCGGATTCTCCGCGTCCACAGCACAGGACGCCGATACCTTTCCGCATCGCGGACATTTACGCTCACTCCCATGACCCTTGAGACCGACCCGCAGGCCGGCGCCGCAGTGAAGGCGGCGGACCGTGCGCACGTCTTCCACTCCTGGTCCGCCCAGGACCTCATCGACCCGCTCGCCGTGGCCGGCGCGCAAGGGTCGTACTTCTGGGACTACGACGGGAACCGCTACCTCGACTTCACCAGCGGGCTCGTCTACACGAACATCGGCTACCAGCACCCGAAGGTCGTCGCGGCGATCCAGGAACAGGCCGCGAAACTCACCACGTTCGCGCCCGCGTTCGCGATCGAGGCCCGCTCGGAGGCGGCGCGGCTGATCGCCGAGCGGACCCCCGGCGACCTGGACAAGATCTTCTTCACCAACGCGGGCGCGGACGCGGTCGAGCACGCGGTGCGCATGGCCCGGGTGCACACCGGCCGGACGAAGGTCCTCTCGGCGTACCGCTCGTACCACGGAGGTACGCAGCAGGCCGTCAACCTCACGGGGGACCCCCGCCGCTGGGCCTCGGACAGCGCCGCCGCCGGCGTCGTGCACTTCTGGGCGCCGTTCCTCTACCGGACGCGTTTCTACGCGGAGACGGAGGAACAGGAGACCGCGCGTGCCCTGGAGCACCTGGAGACGACGATCGTCTTCGAGGGCCCGGCGACGATCGCCGCGCTGATCCTGGAGACGATCCCCGGCACCGCCGGGATCATGGTCCCCCCTCCGGGGTACCTCCCCGGGGTGAGGGAGCTGTGCGACAAGTACGGCATCGTGCTGATCCTCGACGAGGTCATGGCCGGGTTCGGGCGGACCGGCGAGTGGTTCGCGGCCGACCTGTTCGGCGTCGTACCGGACCTGATGACCTTCGCGAAGGGCGTGAACTCCGGGTACGTCCCGCTGGGGGGCGTCGCCATCTCGGGGGCGATCGCGGAGACCTTCGCCAAGCGGCCCTACCCCGGAGGTCTGACGTACTCGGGTCATCCCCTGGCCTGCGCGGCGGCCGTCGCGACGATCGGTGTGATGGCCGAGGAGGGCGTCGTCGAGAACGCGAAGCGCCTCGGTGCCGACGTCGTGGGTCCGGCGCTGCGCGAGTTGGCCGAGCGGCACCCGAGCGTCGGCGAGGTCCGGGGCACGGGCATGTTCTGGGCGCTGGAGCTGGTGCGGAACAAGGAGACGCGCGAGCCGCTGGTCCCGTACAACGCGGCCGGTGAGGCGAACGCGCCGATGGCCGCCTTCGCCGCCGCCGCGAAGAAGAACGGCCTGTGGCCCTTCGTCAACATGAACCGCACGCATGTCGTCCCGCCGTGCAATGTCACCGAGGAGGAGCTGAAGGAGGGCTTCGCCGCCCTGGACGCGGCACTCTCCGTGGCCGACGAGCACACGGTCGAGCACACGGCGTGACTCTCGGGTCGTACGGGGCGTAGGGGGCGTAGCCCCGTGGGGGTAGTACGCGAGTAAGGCTTCTTCCGATTCGAACGCGTAAGGTGGCGTGCTCGTAGGTATAGGCGAGTACGTCACCCCACGGGCCCCGGCGACACCCCGCCGGCCGGCCGCGCGTCGAACGTGACGAAGGACGAAGGAGGCCCCCGACCATGTCCGCCGGCAGCGGCAACGGCGCCGTGACCCGCAGCACCCTGCGGCAGCAGATCGCCGAGGCCCTTCGCGACGAGGTACTGGGGGGCCGGTTGCAGCCGGGCCAGGAGTTCACGGTCAAGGAGATCGCCGAACAGTACGGGGTCTCCGCGACCCCGGTCCGCGAGGCGCTGGTGGACCTCTCGGCGCAGGGGCTCCTCGACGCCGACCAGCACCGGGGCTTCCGGGTCCACGAGTACTCGGCGGCGGACTACCGGGGGATGGTCGAGGCCCGCGCGCTGGTCATGGAGGGCATGTTCCTGGCTCTCGAGAGGGACCGGGCCAAGCTGCGCGACCCCGGGGACCCGGTGGTGGCCACGGCCATCGCCGGGGTACGCCGCAGGGGTGAGGAGGCGCAGCGGGCCGCCGTCGCCGGGGACCTGACCGTACTCATCGGGTACGACCTGCGGTTCTGGCGCGAGCTGAGCATCCTCTTCGGCAACCCCTACCTCGCGGACTTCCTCAACCGGCTGCGCGTGCAGTCCTGGGTCTGCGCGGTCCAGCACCTGCGGCGGCTCACCGATCTGCGCGGCCACCTCTGGTCCCGCCACACCGACCTGATCGACTCCCTCTCCGCCCACGACACGGCCGCGGCGCAGGCGCTGCTCGCCGAGTACAACGCGGGGTCGGTGGCGCTGATCGAGCGACTGGCCACCACCGCATGAGCCGACCGGAAACGGGCGAGAAGGCCGCGGACACGGTGGCCTCCCCCGACCTCTCCGTCGTCGTCCCCGCCTACAACGAGGAACACCGCCTCGCCCCCACGCTCGACGCGATCACCGCGCACCTCGATCAAAGCCCCTCCCGTTCCTGGGAGTTGATCGTCGTCGACGACGGCTCGACCGACGCCACCGCCGCCCTCGTCACCGGCCGGGCAGCCGACGACCCGCGCATACACCTCCTCAACTCCCCCGAGAACAGAGGCAAGGGGCACGCCCTGCGGCTGGGCGTCGCCGCCACCCGGGGCCGCCGCGTTCTCGTCACGGACGCCGATCTCGCCACTCCCGTCGAGGAGTTGGAGCACCTGGAGAAGGAAGTGCCGGACGGCGGCGCCGCGATAGCCTCCCGCTCCGTCCCCGGCGCCACGATCTCGGCGCGCCCCCACCGCCTGCGCCAACTCCTGGGCGGCGCGGGCGACTTCCTCATCCGGCGCACCACGCTCCCCGGCATCCGCGACCCCCAGTGCGGCTTCAAGCTGTACGACGGCGAGGCCGCCCGCGACGCCTACGCCGCCTCGCGCCTCGACGGCTGGGCGACGGACGTCGAGGTCCTGCGCCGGCTGCGCGACGACGGCCGTCCGATCGCCGAGGTCCCGGTGCGCTGGGCCCATCAACCCGGTTCGAAACTCCGCCCGTTGGACTACGCCCGCTTCCTCGCCGACCTGATACGCCTGAACCGCTCCGGCGTCCTGGTCGCGCTGCTGTTCCTGGCGTTCTCGGTGATCCTGTACTCCGGCCGCTTCTTCGACCCGGCCGGCCGCTACCTCACCGACTCGCTCCAGGACCAGAACCAGTGGGAGTGGTTCTTCGCGGTGACGGCGGACAACGTCGCGCACCTGCGCAACCCCCTCTTCACCGACCTCCAGGGCTACCCCGACGGCGTCAACCTCATGGCGAACACAGCCATGTTGGGCCTGTCGGCACCTCTCACCCCGGTAACTCTCCTGCTGGGCCCGGCGGTTGCGCTCAGCCTGTGCATGACGCTGGGCCTCGCGGCCACGGCGGTCGCCTGGTATCGCCTGCTGGCGAGGCGAGTTGTGCGCTACCGGCCGGCCGCGTTCCTCGGCGCGGCCCTCGCCGCGTTCGCGCCGCCGATGGTGAGCCACGCCAACGCCCACCCCAACTTCGTCGTCCTCTTCATGATCCCGCCGATCGTCGAACGGTCCCTGCGACTGTGCGAGGGCACCCGGCCGACGCGGGACGCGGTCGCGCTGGGCCTGATGGCGGCGTACCAGTGCTTCCTGGGCGAGGAGGCGCTGCTGCTGGCGGCGCTCGGCATGGGCGTCTTCGCCGTCGCGTACGCCGTCGTCCGGCCGGACGTCGCACGGCGGGCGGCGCCCGGTCTGCTGCGGGGGCTCGCGGTCGGGGCGTCGGTGTGCCTGCCGCTCGTCTGCTACCCGCTGCTGTGGCAGTTCCACGGACCGCAGAGCTACACGGGGATCGACCACGGGGAGAGCGCGGGCAACAGTCCGCTGGCGCTGCTCTCGTTCGCCGAGCGCTCGCTGCTCGCGGGGGACGCCGCGCGGGCGGACGCGCTCTCCCTCAACCCGACGGAGCAGAACGCCTTCTACGGCTTCCCGCTGGTGCTGCTGGCGCTCGGGGTGACGGTGCTGCTGTGGCGGCGCCGGCCGGTCGTACGGGTACTGGGGGTCACCGCGCTCGTCGCCGCGCTGCTGTCGCTGGGGCCCCGGATCGGGGTCCCTTACACGGATGTCGTCCTGCCGGGTCCGTGGGCGGCCCTCGGGCGGCTGCCGCTGCTGGAGTCGGTGATCGAGGGGCGGGTGGCGATGGTCTGCGCGCCCCTGCTGGGGATGCTGGTCGCGATCGCGGTGGAGGAGCTGGGGCGTCCGGGGCTCCCGGCGCGGCCTCGCGGGGTGCGGTACGCCGGGCTGGCCGCCGTCTGCCTGGCGCTGCTGCCGCTGGTGCCGGCGCCGCTGAGATCGGCGCCCCGGGCCGAGGTGCCCGCGTTCTTCGCGGACGGGACCTGGACGTCGTACGTGCGGGGCGGGGAGACACTGGTGCCGGTGCCGCTGGCGGATCCGGTGGCCGCCGAGGCGCTGCACTGGCAGGTGGTCGCGGGGCTGGGGTTCCGGATGCCGGGCGGGTACTTCAACGGGCCGTACGGGGACGGGGACCGGACCGGGGTCTACGGGGTTCCCCTGAACTTCACCTCGGGGTTGTTCGCGGACGTCCAGGTGACCGGGGTCGTACCCGTGGTGGACCCGGCGGCGCGGCGGCAGGCGCGGGCCGATCTCGCGGAGTGGCGGGCCGGGGCGCTGGTGGTGGCCCCGGGGCGGTACGCCGGACAACTGCGTGAGACCGTGGAGAAGCTGGTGGGGCGGCCCGGTGAGCGGGTGGGCGGCGTATGGGTATGGGACCTGCACGAGGGGAGCTGACGGAAGCGGCAGCGACTACCCTTCCCTGACCGGACGAGCGCGCTGAGTGACGTAGGACCCGTAATACCCGTAGTACCCGTAATACCCGTACGGCCGTGGCGACCTTTCGAACGAGGAGCATTTCTTTGGCCTGTGACCTGTGGCTGGTACCGCTCGTGGACGTCCTGTGCCACACCCCCGACAACCCGTTCGCGGACGAACTCGCGCAGTACAACGCCGTGCTCGCCGAGAGCGGACTCCCGCCGGTGCCGGTGTACCAGTACATGCCGGGCCTGTCCGGCGAGGTCGCCCCGGTGGCCGGCTTCGACTACGACGCGCTGCATTTCCTGCGCCGCGTCTACCTGTTGCAGGTGTGCGGCCTCCCGGTGACCCCGGTCGGTGAACTGGGCGGGGACTACGAGCAGTTGCTGGAGATGTTCGAGGGGACCGCGCAGCAGTCGCACCTGGTGTGGCACTACGACCACGCGGGCGCGTACGTGCCGGTGGACTTCCCGGCGCCGCTGTCCAACGACGAACTGCTCGCCGGCGGTGGCCCGTTGGGTTCGTCGCAGGCGCTGCTGCGGGAGCTGGAGTACGTCGCGCCGTCGATCGGCATCGACCCCGCGAACCCGCCGGCGCCCCCGCAGCCCCCGTCCGCGCCCACGGAGTTGGAGGAGCCGGCCGTGCCTGCGCCGTACGACCCGAGCCCGTTCGCGCGGGAGCGGCACGTCTGGCTCGGGCTGCACGCGGCGGCGACGCGGAGTCTGGCGCAGGGCTCGATGATCGTGTTCAGCTGAGGCCGGTGCACGTGAACCGGGAGAGACCTCGCGCCAGGTCCTCCCGGTTCATGACCCGGGTCGGCTCGCTCTCGGCGCCGAAGCCCGCTAAGCGGGGCTCGCGGCTCAGAAGACCGGCGTCCCGTTCTGCGTGAGCTTCCAGTTGACGTCCGCGAAGTCCGCCGGGTCGAGCGTCTTCTTCGCGGTCACGTAGTCGATCATCAGCTGCCGGATCTCGTCGGTGGAGCTGTACGCGATCTCGGCGGCGGCGATGTGCGGGTACCCCGAACCGCCGTTCGCCCGGTAGTTGTTGACCGCGACGACGAACACCTGGTCGCCCTCGACCGGCTTCCCCGCGTACGTGAGGTTCTTGATCCGGGACCCCTCCGGCTGGGCGATGTCGATCTCGTAGCCGACGCCGGCGGCGGTGTCGTACATGTAGTCCCAGAAGCTGTTGGCGTTGGTGAGGGTCGCGGTGTCGACCTTCGTGCCGCTCGGCACCTGGTGGTAGTACTTCGCGGCGTACTCCAGGTAGTCCTTGAGCTGTACGCCGGTGAGCTTCTTCCCGTACAGGGTGTTGTCGTAGATGTAGAGCCCGGCGATGTCCTTGATGGTGACCGAACCCTGCGGAATATCGGCGGTGCGGCTGAACGGCGCGGCCACGGAAATGAGCGGGAGTGCGGCGTCGGCGGCGGAAAGGCCCGCTTTCACGCTGTCCATCTGGACCTGGTGGATGAAGTCCATGATCGGCACGTCCTTCCAGCAGGAATCGGCGGCCGAGAGATCGGCGGTACAGGTGCCGACCGAGGTGTTGACGTACTTGACGACCAGTTCGTGGTCGGCTTCGAGGAGTTTCCTGATCTCCGGGTCCTCTTCGACGCCGTTCGGGTTGAGGGTGGTGGCGGTCTTCTTGGTGACCTTCCACTGCCCGCGCACCAATTCGACCTCGAAGTCGAACACGCTCAGCCGGTAACCCCAGCAATAGGGCTCGGAGAGGAGGACGTCCTCGCCGGTCTCCTCGTTCGTCACGGTGTACGACGGCACCTCGACGTGCGTGTGGCCGACGAGGATCGCGTCGATGCCGGGCACCTGCTGGGCGACGAGGTTCGAGGCGTTCTCGACGTACGGCAGCTCGTCGCCGTACGAGGAGGAGCCGTCCAGGCCGGAGTGGTCGGTGAGGAAGACGACGTCGCAGCCGAGGGCGCGCAGCCGGGGCACGAATTTCCTCGCCTGCTCCACGAGGCCGGGGAAGACCATTTTCCCGCCGACGTTGTCCTTGTCCCACAGGGCGATTCCGGGGTTCGTGAGGCCGAGGATCCCGACCTTGATGTCCGGTGCTCCGGGAACGCGGATGCGTTTCACGGTGTACGGCTGGAAAGCGGGCTTCAGCGTTTTCGCGTCGAGGGCGTTGGCGCCGAGCAGCGGGAAACGGCACTGCTTCTCGAATTTACGCAGGGTGTCGATGCCGTAGTTGAACTCGTGGTTTCCGAGCGCGGCGGCGTCGTACCGCATGTGGTTCATCGCGACGGCCATCGGGTGTTTCGGGCCGCCCTTTTCCGTGATCGGCGCGACACGGGCGAAGTAGTACGCGAGTGACGTGCCCTGGATGATGTCGCCGGCGTCGACGAGCAGGACTCTCTCCTCGCCCTTCGCCTCCCGCTGCTGTTTGATCAGGGTCGCGACCCGGGCTACCCCTACGGAATTCCCCTTGGTGTCGCTGTACGCCGCGTCCTTGTAGTAGTCCCAGTCGAAGACGTGGCTGTGCAGGTCCGTCGTACCCAGGATGGAGAACGACCACGTCTTCGTGCGGCACTTGTGCCGCTGCGCCGCCTGCGCGGCCGGCGCCCCCACCGCCCCCGCGGCGGCGACCGCGGCACCGGTGACGGCCGACTTCTGCATGAACTGGCGTCGGTTCAAGGGGGACTTGGGCATGAGGGGGCTCCAGGAGCGCGCGAGGGGTACGGGTATGACTACCCGCGTAGATGTTTGCGGCCCCCGACTTCGGGACGGAACCAGGAGTTGGCCATGGACGGGTCAAGGATGGGATTCGGGGCGGTGATTGGCCCGGCACGTTGAGTGGCGGGCGGTCGGCGGGGCGGGTTCGCGTCCACCGCGGGCCCGCAGCCCTTCAGCCTCGCCGTCCCGCAGCCCCGTCGTCCCGCCGTCCCGCCGTCCCGCCTCTTGACGGCTCACCCCGCCCCCGGCACCACCACCCCCAGCGCACCTTCCCGTACCCGCCAGGTCCGGGTCCGGACCGGGCCCGCGACGGCCGCGTCGGCGCCGTAGCGGAAGTCGCCGCCGGAGACGGTCACCACGCCCCCGTACGCCACGAGCGGGGACGCCTCGGCGCCCACGGAGGCGGGGCGGACCTCGACGGCGGCCGTGCCGGAGGCGCCGGGAGTCACGGAGACCGCCTCCAGGGGCTGGTCCAGATCGACGAGGACCTTCCCGTCGACCTCGACGCGCAGCCGGAAGGGACCGGGCGGCGCCGGCGCGGGACCCTCCCGGGAGGGGACGAGGGCCCGTACCAGGGAGCTACAGGTGCGACGCCAGCGCCGGGCGGCGGAGACCTCGCCGTCGGCCCCTGTGATACCCGTAGACCCCGGTCCCTGCCGGTCCGTAGCCCACGGTCCCTGCCGGCCGGCCGGCCCCCGAGTACCCCTAGGCCCCTGGTAGCCCCCGGCCCCCCTGCCCCCGTCGTCCCCCTCAGGGGCCCCGTACACCCCGTACCCCCACCGCCCGAGCCCGCCGTACCCCGCACGCCCCTCGCCGCCCTCGCCGCCCCCGGCGTCCCCGCCGCGTCCGGCACCTCCGCCGTCCCCGGCGCCGCCAAGGCCGTCCGCACCCGCCGCCCCCATCGCCCCCGGCGGGATCCGAAGCGCCCCCACCACCACCCCGTCGCTCTCGTCGACCAGCACGTCCACCCGCCTCTCCACCCCGTCGAGCACCGCCCGCGCCGCCGCGACGGCGTCGGTCGGGATCCCCAGGGAGCGCGCGACGGAGACCGCGCCCCCCACCGGCACCACGGACAGCACGCACGCGTCCAGCTCCCGCCGCCGGTGCAGCAGGGAGACCGCCCGCAGCAGCGCCCGGTCGTCCCCTACGACCACAGGTCTACGGGAGCCCCTACGGGTCAGCGCGCGAGCGAATTCGTCGTGATCTTCGGGAAGGCATACCTTCGTCGCCGCCCCGGCGCTCAGGACATCCTTCACGATGCGCACGGATTCACCGTCGGTCTTCCGGGCAACCGGGTCGATGACCACCAGCAGCTGATCGGACACCGCGAAATCGGAAGTCGCGAAAGTCGCCACCTCGGTCCTGCCTCGCTTCCTCGGGTAGCATCTTTGTGCAAGAGCCCCTTGCGCTATTGCGCCAGGGGCTTCGTCTATTCCGGGGCATCCGGGTCCGACGGGTAGCGGCCGTACGACGGCTGCCGGCGACCGAACAGCGATCGCCGGGGTACGAGGCACAGGGCCGTGCCGCGTACGCCCCTGACCTTGGGTCTGCCCCGCCCGGAAGGGGTGTACGCGCGTGCCCGCACTTGTGCTGCTCGGTGCTCAGTGGGGTGACGAAGGCAAGGGAAAGGCGACGGACCTGCTTGGCGGCTCCGTCGACTACGTGGTCCGTTACCAGGGTGGTAACAACGCCGGCCACACGGTGGTCGTGGGCGACCAGAAGTACGCCCTCCACCTCCTCCCTTCCGGGATTCTCTCCCCCGGCTGTACGCCGGTCATCGGCAACGGCGTCGTCGTCGACCCGTCGGTCCTGCTCTCCGAGCTGAGCGGTCTGAACGAGCGCGGCGTCGACACGTCCAAGCTCCTGATCAGCGGAAACGCTCACATCATCACGCCGTACAACGTGACCGTCGACAAGGTGACGGAACGCTTCCTCGGCAAGCGGAAGATCGGTACGACGGGCCGCGGCATCGGTCCGACGTACGCGGACAAGATCAACCGTGTGGGCATCCGGGTGCAGGACCTGTACGACGAGTCGATCCTCACCCAGAAGGTCGAGGCGGCGCTCGACGTCAAGAACCAGATCCTCACCAAGCTCTACAACCGCAGGGCCATCTCGGTGGCTCAGGTGGTTGAGGAACTTCTGGGTTACGCCGACAAGCTGGCCCCCTACGTCGCCGACACGGTCCTGGTGCTGAACCAGGCTCTGGAGGACGACAAGGTGGTCCTCTTCGAGGGCGGCCAGGGCACGCTGCTGGACATCGACCACGGCACGTATCCCTTCGTCACCTCGTCCAACCCGACCGCGGGCGGCGCCTGCACGGGCGCGGGCGTGGGTCCGACGAAGATCAGCCGGGTCATCGGCATCCTCAAGGCTTACACCACACGAGTGGGTGCGGGCCCGTTCCCGACGGAGCTGTTCGACGCGGACGGCGAGGCGCTGCGCCGGATCGGCGGCGAGCGGGGCGTGACGACCGGCCGTGACCGGCGCTGCGGCTGGTTCGACGCGGTGATCGCCCGGTACGCGACGCGCGTCAACGGCCTCACCGACTTCTTCCTCACCAAGCTCGACGTCCTCACCGGCTGGGAGCAGATCCCGGTCTGCGTCGCGTACGAGATCGACGGCAAGCGCGTCGAGGAACTCCCGTACTCCCAGTCGGACTTCCACCACGCCAAGCCCATCTACGAGACCCTGCCCGGCTGGTCGGAGGACATCACGAAGGCCAAGACCTTCGCCGACCTCCCGAAGAACGCGCAGGCGTACGTGAAGGCGCTGGAGGACATGTCCGGCGCCCCGATCTCCGCGATCGGCGTCGGCCCGGGCCGCGACGAGACGATCGAGATCAACTCGTTCATCTGACACGGCAGTTCGACACGAGGCCGGCTCTCCCGTCCGGGGAGGGCCGGCCTCGGCGTATGCGCGAACGCCGGTCATTGCCGGTGCGTGGCGCGCTCGCCGGGCGGGAGCAAGCCCAACGACTCCTGACCCAACGGCTCCTGGAGCGGGCCGAGTTCCCGAGGAGCGGACAGCCACACAAAGGTCTGGTTGACGCATATTTAACCTCGCACGCCTCTTGCCCGACTCATTCGGGCTACAGCATTCTCCTCCGAGGGCCGATACAGCCAAGGACAGCTACCGGCAGGGAGAGGGGCACCCGATGGCAGTGGACGAGGGCGTCGCACCGGCGACGGGGACGGGTGGGGCGGGGACGGTTCACCGGCTGAAACCCAACGCCGTCGGGTTGTTGGGCGTGGTGTTCATGGCGGTCGCGACGGCCGCGCCGATCACCGCGATGACGGGCAACGTGCCGTTCATCGTGTCCGCGGGCAACGGGATCGGCGCCCCCGCGAGCTACCTCGTCGCAATGGTCGTCCTGGGAATCTTTTCGGTCGGCTTCACGGCGATGGCCCGGCACATCACGTCGACGGGCGCGTTCTACGGGTTCATCTCGTACGGCCTCGGCCGGACCGTCGGCCTCGCCTCGGGGCTCCTCGCGACCTTCGCGTACGTCGTCTTCGAGCCGGCGCTGATCGGCATCTTCTCCTCGTTCGCGACGTCAACTCTCAAGGACCAGACGGGACTTCACATCCCGTGGTGGGCGTTCGCGGTGCTGATGCTCGGCGTCAACGCGCTCGGCACCTGGTTCGGCGTCTCGGTCGCCGAGAAGCTGCTCGTCGTCCTGCTGGCCACCGAGGTGACCGTGCTGGCCGCGATGGCGGTCTCGGTCCTCTTCCACGGTGGCGGCCCGGACGGCTTCTCGCTCGACCCGGTCAACCCCGTGAACGCCTTCCAGGGCACCTCGGCCGGCCTCGGCCTCTTCTTCGCGTTCTGGTCGTGGGTCGGCTTCGAGTCGACCGCGATGTACGGGGAGGAGTCCCGCGACCCGAAGCGGATCATCCCCAAGGCGACGATGATCAGCGTCCTCGGCGTCGGCGTCTTCTACGTCTTCGTCTCCTGGATGGCGATCAGCGGCGTCGGCGAGCGCAACGCCGTGAAGGTCGCCACCGACAACCCGCTCGCCCTGTTCTTCGACCCCACCGAGCAGTACGTCGGCCACTGGGCCGTCGTCGTCATGCAGTGGCTGATGATCACCGGCTCGCTCGCGTGCGGCATGGCCTTCCACAACTGCGCCGCCCGCTACCTGTACGCCCTCGGCCGTGAGGGTGTCGTCCCCTACCTCCAGAGGACTACGGGTCGTACGCACCCCCGCCACGGCTCCCCGCACATCGCGGGGCTCGTCCAGACCGTCGTCTCCGCCGTGCTCATCGGCGCGTTCTGGCTCGCCGGGAAGGACCCGTACACCGGTACGTACGTCCTGCTCGCCATCCTCGGCACGATGGCGATCCTGATCGTCCAGGCGGTGTGCTCGTTCGCGGTGCTGGTCTACTTCCGCTCCCACCACCCCGAGAGCCGGCACTGGTTCCGGACGTTCACCGCGCCGCTCGTCGGTGGGCTCGCGATGCTCGCCGTCGTCGTACTCCTGGTGTCCAACATGGGGGTCGCGGCGGGCCCGGAGTCGGGCTCGCCGCTGCTGAAGGCGACGCCGTGGCTGGTGGCGTGCGTGGCGCTCGGCGGGGTCGCCTTCGCCCAGTACCTGAAGCGGCGTTCACCGCAGCGGTACGCGCTGCTGGGGCGGACGGTGCTGGAGGAGACGAAGGAACGCTGACGGCTCGTCACTTCGCTGAACTGACAGGTCGTCAAGCCCCTTTGGTCAACCCTCAGTTCAGCGACCGCACCGTCACCCCTGCCCGAACTCCCGCTCCCGGTACACCCGCCAGCGTTCCATCATCGCCGCGAGCTCCACCTCGGTGAACTCGAAGAAGGCCAGCGTCTCCGCCATCCGGCGCCCGGCGGGCGTGTCGGCCCCGAGGCTGTCGACGCCCTCGCGCAACGACACCTCCCAACGACGCAGCACGGAATCGCGGTTGGCCAGCGCCTCGTACCACTGGTTGCCGCTCACCCGGTAGCGCTCCCGCCGCGAACCCGGCTCCCGCTCGCGCGTCACCATGTACTGCTCCGCCAGATAGCGCACCCCGCCGGACACCGCCGCCGGGCTCACCTGAAGCCGTTCGCCCAGTTCGGCGGAGGTGAGCACGCCCTCGTCGGAGGCGAGCAGCGCCGCGAAGATCCGGGCCGCCATGCGCTGCATCCCCGCGCCGGCGAGCTGCGCCGCGAAGGACTCGACGAACTTCGACACGGCTGCGGGGTCCCGCCCACCTGCTGTTTCGTCCATGCCACCACCCTACCCAGGCTTCGGATCATTCATGAACTTCACAAATTTCTGAAAGAAGCGTACGTTCTGAACCATGACGACCGCCATCGAGGTCTCCGGACTGCACAAGTCCTTCGGCCTCACCCATGCCCTGGACGGATTAGACCTGAGGGTGGAGACCGGCGAGGTACACGGTTTCCTCGGCCCCAACGGCGCCGGAAAGTCCACCGCCATCCGAGTCCTGCTCGGCCTGCTGCGCGCCGACTCCGGCACCGCCCGCCTGCTCGGTGGCGACCCGTGGCACGACGCGGTCGAACTCCACCGCCGCATCGCGTACGTCCCCGGCGACGTCACCCTCTGGCGCGACCTCTCCGGCGGCGAGGTCATCGACCTGTACGGCAGACTGCGCGGCGGACGGCTCGACGCGCGCCGACGCGCCGACCTGATCGACCGCTTCGAGCTGGACCCGACGAAGAAGGGCCGCACCTACTCGAAGGGCAACCGGCAGAAGGTCGCACTGGTCGCCGCGTTCGCCGCGGACGTCGACCTGCTGATCCTCGACGAGCCTACGTCCGGACTCGACCCCCTGATGGAGGAGGTCTTCCAGCGCTGCGTGCGCGAGGAGCGCGAGCGCGGCCGCACCGTGCTGCTCTCCTCCCACATCCTCAGCGAGGTCGAGGAGTTGTGCGACCGCGTCAGCATCGTCCGGCAGGGACGGACCGTCGAGAGCGGGTCACTGGCCGACCTGCGCCACCTCACCCGCACCAGCGTCAGCGCCGAACTCGCCGGTCCCGTCAACGGGTTGGGCGGCCTGCCCGGCGTCCATGACCTGGACGTGCAGGGCAACCGGGTCCGTCTCCAGGTCGAGACGGAACAACTCGGCTCCGTGCTCAAGGCGTTGAGCGAGTCGGGGGTGCGGTCGCTGACGTCGGCCCCGCCCACGCTGGAGGAGATGTTCCTGCGGCACTACGAGGACGCGCGATGACAACTCTCGCCGGAACAGGGGTACTTCTACGGTTCGCGCTCCGCCGTGACCGGCTGATGATCCCGGTGTGGGTGGCGGTCAGCGCGCTGATGGTCCTGTCGATGCCGGGCACGCTGAAGAGCCTGTACGCCACGCGGGCCGAACGAGCCGATCTGCTGGCGCAGTTGGAGACCAACTCCTCCTTCCGCTCCCTCATCGGACCGCTCTTCGGGGACTCCCTGGGCGCGCTCACCGCCTGGCGCGTCGGCGTCTTCGTGGGGGCGCTCGCCGCCACGACCGCGCTGCTGGTCGTCGTGCGGCACACCCGCGAGGAAGAGGAGACGGGCCGTCAGGAACTCGTCTCCGCCGGGATGGTGGGCCGCCGGGCGGCCCTCACGTCGGCGCTGCTCGCCTCGGGTGTCGCAAGCGGTGCGCTCGGGCTGCTGGTCGCGGGCGGGCTCGCGGGGCAGGGCGTCTCCGGCGCGCTGGCCTTCGGACTCGGGCTCGCGGGCGTCGGGGCGGTGTTCGCGACGCTCGCAGCCGTCGTCGTCCAGCTCACCGAAAGTGCCCGTCTGGCGCGGGGGTTGACGGCCTCGGTGCTCGGTCTGGCGTATGTGCTGCGGGCCGCCGGGGATGCCGCCACGCATGACGGTTCGTCAGTTCTGACGTGGGTCTCGCCGTTGGGGTGGCTGGAGAATCTGCGGCCGTTCGCCGGTGAACGGTGGTGGGTGCTCGGGCTGTTCGCGGGGGCCGCCGCCGTGCAGGGGGTGCTGGCGTACGTGCTCGCCGGGAGGCGGGACGTCGGGATGAGCTTTCTGCCGGCCCGGCCCGGTCCCGCCGTCGGGAAGCTCGGCACCGCCGGGGCGCTGGCCTGGCGGTTGCAGCGGGGCGGCGTGTTCGGGTGGGGGCTCGGATTCCTGCTCGCCGGCGTGGTGTTCGGCGGGCTGACCGACGGGGTCGCCGATCTCGTCGGGGACAACGAGCGGACGCGGGAGATCTTCGAGCGGATGGGCGGGCAGTCGGGGCTGACCGACGCCTTCCTCGCCTCGATGATCGGGATCATGGGCCTCGTCGCCGCGCTGTACGTCGTCTCGTCGGTGCTGCGGCTGCACGCCGAGGAGACGTCCGGGCGGGCGGAACCGGTGCTCGCGAGCGCGGTCGGCCGGGTGCGGTGGGCCGCCGGGCATCTGCTGATCGCCTTCGGCGGGGCGGTGTTCATCATGCTGCTCGCGGGGGTGGGGTTCGCCGTCGGGTACGGGCAGCGGCCCGGGGCGATTCTGGCGGCCTGTCTCGTGCAGGTCGTGGGGGTGTGGGTGATCGGCGGGGTGGCGGTGCTGCTGGCGGGGGCCGTTCCCCGGTTCGCGATGGCGAGTTGGGGTGTCGCCGGTGCGGCACTGCTCGTCGGGTGGGTGGGGCCGGCGCTCGACGTGCCTCAACTCGTGCTGGATCTCTCGCCGTTCGGGCATCTGCCCAAGTTGCCCGGTGGATCGATGACTTGGGGGCCTGTCGGGCTGCTCCTGCTGCTTGCCGGGGTGTTGGTGGCCGGTGGGCTACTGGGGCTGCGGCGACGGGACTTGAGCACCTGACGCCGGGTGCGCGCCGACAGGAACCGTGTCCGCCGCGTTCACGTCGTTGCCCTTATGAAGGGCAACGGGCGGGACGCGGCGGGGTGTTTGCTGGCCGTCGGCGGCGCGGGGGCGGGGCTCGCGCTGTGGTCGGTCGACGTCCGCCGACGCTTCTACCGGTTCGAGGACTTCGCCGACTGGAGTGTCCTGTACGCCGAGCTGCCGTTGGCCGTCCTGGGCGGGACGGCGGGTGGACTGCTGGTGTGGGCAACGGTGTTGGGGCTCAGGAGGCGTTGGCGGGGCAAGGGTGGCTGAGCGGGAGCGCGTTGAAGCGGGGGCGCGTTGGCGGGGGCGCGTTGGCGGGGGCGGCCGAGCGCGCCGAGAGCCTTGGGCGGTGACGTCGGCAAGGCTCATCAGCAAGCGTGCCCCGGGGCGGTGGCCGGGCGCCGCGCGTCTCAGATCTCGACGTCCAACCCTTCCAACCCCCTGATGACAAAGGCCGGTTTGCGGCGTGGCTCGCGTGCGAGGCGCAGGGTGGGTGCCTTCTCCAGGAGGGCCGTCAGGGAGGCCGCCAGCTCGATGCGTGCCAGCGGGGCGCCGATGCAGTAGTGGATCCCGGCGCTGAAGGAGATGTGCGGGTTGTCGGTGCGCCGCAGGTCGAGCCGGTCGGGGGCGTCGAAGACGGCGGGGTCGTGGTTCGCGGATCCGAAGAGCAGGGCGACTTCGGCACCCCGGGGGACGGTGACGCCGTCGATCTCGATGTCGTCCAGCACCCAGCGCTCGAAGAGCTGGAGCGGGGTGTCGTACCGCATCAACTCCTCGACCGCGCCGGGGACATGGGAGTGGTCGGCGCGCAGGGCGGCGAGCTGGTCCGGGTGGTGGAAGAGCGCGTTCCAGCCGTTCACCGTGGCGTTGACGGTCGCCTCGTGTCCGGCGTTGAGGAGCAGGACGGCGGTGGAGATCATCTCCTGCTCGGTGAGCCGGTCGCCCTCGTCGTGGGCGGCGATGAGTCCCGAAATCAGGTCGTCGCCGGGCTCGTTGCGCCGGACCGCGATCAACTCCCGCAGATACTCGGAGAATTCGACGGAGGCCCGCACCGCTTCCCGCGCCGTCTCCTCGGACGGGTTCAGCTCGTACATCCCGCAGATGGCCGCCGACCAGGGCCGCAGCGGCGCCCGGTCCCCCTCGGGGATGCCCAGCATCTCGGCGATGACGGCGACGGGCAGCGGCTCGGCGATGTCGGTGAGCAGATCGCCGCCGCCCTTCTCGACGAGCTGGTCGACCAACTCCCCGGCGAGCCGCGTGACATACGGCCTGAGCCGGTCAACCGTGCGCGGGGTGAAGGCTTTTGAGACGAGGCGCCGGATGCGGGTGTGGTCCGGCGGTTCGAGGTCCAGCATGCCGTGGTCGTTGAGCGTGTGGAACGGCTCGTGCTCGGCAGGCGGCGGGGTGCGTCCAAAGTCGTCGTGCTCGTACCGGTGCAGATAGGTCCGCCCGAGCCGCCGGTCCCGCAGCAGCGCCGAGACGTCCGCGTGGTGGGGCACGAGCCACTGGTTCGTGGGCTCGTAGTGGATCACCCGCCCCCGCTCACGCAGTTCGGCGTACGCGGGGTACGGGTCGGCGAGGAACGCCGGGTCCCAGGGGTCGAAGGCTGCCATGGCGGGACGCTAGCCCGGAAAACGGCCGCTGACCAGGGGGGTCTCGCCGACGCGGTCATCGCTTCCGGCGACACCGGGTCGGCCGGGATCATGTCCCGCATGACCGAACCCACCCGCCGGGGCCTCCTGACCGCCTTCGCCGCAAGCGCCGCGACCGCCGTGGCCGTCCCCCTCGTCGGCTCAACCGCCGTGCCCGTCAAGGCCGTTGGCGCGTCGGAGTCCGTGCCGCCCGGCCTGGCCTCGCCACGCTCCTCCGTGACCTTCGCCGCGCTCGACGCCTCCTACTTCACGCCGGTGACCTTCGGGGCCGCGCTCACCGCGACCGAGCTGCCCGGGACGCCGGAGCGGACCGAGGTGTCGGCCGGCGGGAGACGCGTGGCGGTACTGACGCGGGGCGCGCGGACGGTCGTCCTCAAGGGGCCGCGTCGGACGTTCCTGGAGAACAAGAGACCGTTCGCCGACGTCTTCCAGCGGACGCTGCCGGATCTGACGCTGCCGGAGGCGAGCAGGTCGTACTGGGGTACCTCCCCCGGAGGGGGTAGCTGGTCTACGACCGGTCCCGTGGACGCGGACTTCTCGGTGACGCCGGGACTGGGACTCGTAGCTCTCACGACCGACTACGCCAGCCGCCACGCCACCCTGCGCGACGGCGAGGTGGCCGACGTCGACGTCCGGGCCACGGCCCGCTTCGACAAGGTGCCGACCGGGCAGGCGTGTTCGTACGCGCTCTCCTTCGGCTACCAGGACACGCACAACCACTACCGGGCCCGGCTCTCCTTCCTCACCACGGGAGCGGTCCAGCTGCGCGTCGAGAAGGAGGTCGCGGACACGGTCACCGCGCTGGCTCCCGCGATGGACCTCGCTACGGGTGTCCCGGCGCGCACGGACTGGACGATCCGGGTACGACGTGAGAGTGACCGCATACGGGTGAAGGCGTGGCGCACGGCGTCCCCGGAGCCGTCCGCGTGGGCGGTGGACGTGACGGACTCGGCGTTCACGAAGGGGCGCGTCGGTCTGCGGGCCCTCGCCAACGAGGGCTGCGCGAACCTGCCCGTGACCCTCCAGGTCTCCCGTTTCCAGGTGGACGCGGCGAGCTGGGCCGCGCCCCCGTCCGTCACTCACGACGACTGGGTGCGGCTGCTCCCCTCGCCGTACGACGGCGTCTGGACGCCGGAACTGGAGCGTGTCGTCCGGGAGTCGATCGGTTCCCTGGCACCGGACGCGCTCGCGTACGCGGCGATGTTCCTCGGTGGGGCTCCTGCCGTGACGGCGGGGGCGGGGCAGGCGGCGGGGAAGCAGGTGCTGGGCGAGGCGGGGTACGGGTACTTGGATGACCGGGGGTACCGGTACGAGGGCGCGGACTTCCACGAGTACATGGGTACGGGCTGGACGTTCGAGGACGGGGCGTACACGGGTCCGTCCCCGCGGCAGACCGGCAACCTCGACTGCTCCGGCTACACGCGCATGGTCTACGGGTATCACCTAGGGGTTCCGCTGGCGGCGTCCGCCGATACCTCAGGACTACGCCTCCCCCGCACGTCCCGCGACATGGCCGACCACTCCCCCGGCGTCCGCGTCGCCCGCACCGACGGCGCGGCCCCTCCCTCCGCGGAGTTGCTCCAACCGGGCGACCTCGTCCTCTTCAACGCCGACTCCGGCGACGACACGACCAGCGCGACCGTCGACCACGTCGGCATCTACCTCGGCCTCGACGCCGACGACCGGCGCCGGTTCGTCTCCAGCCGCAAGACGGTCAACGGGCCGACGATGTCCGACCTGGGCGGGGCGTCGCTGCTGGACGGGACGGGGACGTATGCGCGGACGCTGCATACGGTTCATCGCATCTGAGGTGCGGGGCACGGGAGTTCAGGGCGCGAACTGTTCGGGGAGCAGACGATCAGGGCGAGGTGAAGATAGGCGGGGCGCTCCAGATAGAAGCCGAGTGCGATGTCGTTTCCGGCTCGGAGTCGCGCGGCGGCGGAGTCGACCAGCGCGTGCTGTTGCGCGGCAGTTCGGTGCCGGTCCGAAGCGAACCGAGGTGCGTACTCGGTCAGTTGGCGAGCGAGCCAGGCAGTGATCTCCTCGGGGTCGGTCCAGGTGCCCTGGACCACGGACTTCGGCTTGAGGAGCCAGTGGGCGGGTTCGATGGGCGGGAGGTCGGACGTGGGAAACTCGGCGGCGACTTCTCGGTATCGGTGCAGGAGGCGTTGTCCGGCGAGGTCGTTCGGCAAGGGGGTGGGCGGTGGTTCGGGGTGCGGGGGCCGTCGGAGGGCTTCGTCGTCGAAACGGTCTTTGGAGCCGGTCCACAAGTAGCCGTGATAGTGCATGAGTTGATCCCGTCGAGGGGGTCCGGGCTCGCGAGGGGCCCGGACCCCGTTCAGGTCAGACGCCGATCCCGAAGCGGGCCGGGTCGATGCCGGCCGCGTCGAGTTCGGCGGTCGTGAAGCGCAGGGGCCGCGCGTCGGGGCGCTTGCTGTCGGCCAGGGCCCAGGCGTCGGTGCCGATGCGGGCGAGGGTGACACAGCCCTCGGAGCAGGGGCCGCCGCACGCCTTCACGAAAGAGGCCGCGCTGATGTCAAGTGCGTAGAGATCGGTTCCGTCCAGCATCGTCGTACACCTTCCAGCTCGACTGGGACACGGCCACTGATCGGGCCGCCGCCGTCCAAATGCCGTGCACTGGACGGGAGTTGAGGGGAGCGGAAGGGGACGGAGGACGTCGGCCTCAGTGCGCCTCGGCGAGGTGCCTGCGCAGCAGGACGTTCGCGTCCGTCACAGCGCTGTAGTCATGCGTCGACCGCGCGTTCCGTCTCGCTGTCACGAAGGACAGGCATTCGGAGCAGCCGGGAACGGGGGACGGCTCGGGCAGCGGGTAGTTCTGTGGTTCGTACGACATTTTCTCCCCTTGGAATCTGCGGTGCCCCAAGGTTAGGCAATGACGAGAGCGAAACAGACCTTATTTCCGTTCCGGAATAAAGATCACCGGTAAGCGTCCGACCATTCCCGAAGGAGATTCCTCGCCTCGTCGCCGAATCGCGCATGGCGTTCGAATTCGGAGAACACGGCCAGGTGTTCGGAAATGTCCCGCGCGTCCCGGAAAACCATTCGGCCGGTGAAGTTCTCGACGGTGACGAGGCGTTCGTCGTAGACCGTGAAGGTGTTCATGGGGCCCCGGGGCATGAGCGTCCCGATCGGGATGACTCCCATGCGAATGTTCGGAAGGCGGGACAGGGAGGCCAGGTGGTCGATCTGGACTGTCATGGCCGGTGCCGGAATGATCGACCAGCGGGCAGCTTGTTCGGTCAGGAGGAAGGTGAACTGCTTGGATGTGTCGTAGAGGACTGCCTGGCGTTCCAGCTTTTTCGCCACCGTCCTCGACACATCACCTGACACATGACTCAGGCTCGCCTTAATCAAATCAGGTGTCGCAAGCAGCCCTGTAATCATCGCGGGCAGGAAATACCTGAGTTCTCTTGACTCGGACTCCAGAGAGGCCAGTTCGACCTGCCGCTTCTCGATACCCCGGCGCCAAGAGGATCGTTTGTCCTGCCACTCGGTGTTCGCGACGCGCGCGAGGGCCATGACCTCCGCGACGTCTTCGGGCGAAGCATCGAGGGCCCTGAGGATGCGCTCGGCATCTACGAGCGTCGGCGCCTTCTTCCCGGTTTCGAACTTGCTGATCTGGCTCTGGGACATGTTGCAACGCCGAGCGAGCCGGTCCCCAGTGAGGCCGGCTCGCTTGCGCAACTCTCGGAGCTTTCCCGCCAGGTCGCTTCTCGACGGGCCCAGTTCCTCGGGTTCAAGGGTCACTCAAGATCTTTCACGTACTCGGCGAACGGAACCGCATGCTCCAGGGCGATCTGCTGCCACTCCAGATAGGGCGCGATATCACCCTCGAACAACTCCCGGTTGATCTGCGTACCGTCCGGGCGGTAGTTCAGGTGGACAATCCGCGTTTCGTCGAACATCCACCAGTCGGTGCCGGAGAGGGGAAGTCCGTAGTCGTTCTGCGTCACATCCAGGACACGCATGTCCTCGCCCGCCTGGATGTTTCCGGGAATTCCCCAGGAAAACTGGTAGCGCTGATAGTCCGTGAGTGGCTGGCGCACGATCCGGACCCGCCCGATGGTACGCCCGGACTCAATGAACCCTCGGACCCGCCCGTGCCAACGCTCGTTGTGCCCCTCCGGCTCCGGCTCCCCCCGAAGAAAACGAGCGAAGCTTTCCGCCTCGTTCGGCATGGTGTAGGTGGGCTGCGCCTCGAACCGCCACGCCGTACGCTCGTAGGAGTCGAAAAACCTCCGCCAGTCTTCACCATCCAAGAACACGTACAGCCTCCCTGAGTACCGATTCCGGAATCTCCACGAGAACCTCGCCAGCAGGCGGCTGAAAGGCAGCAGAGACGTTCCCCTGGACAACGATGGAGCCGCTGGCCGTGCGGTACACGTTCGGACAATCGTCTTCGTTGCAGTCGGGTCCACCGGGTTCCCCGGTGAGTCGCGTCAGTTCACTGCGAGCCATCGCACCCCCAGTCTCGTCGGCTCCGCTGGGGAGCCACTGCCGAGTCACGTTACGCAGGTTCGGAACCCCTGGTCCACGCCGACTCCGGAATATTCCCGAGCTGGCATAAACAGTCTGTCAACCCCGTTTCGGTGCGCCTGAGTTGAGGGCCGACACGAAGGCGGAGAAGGAAGCCGCCGGGAAGGAGAGGGTGGCACGGGCCGGGAGTTTGGAGTCGCGTACGGCTACACGGAGGGGGAGTTCGGCTATCTCGACGCAGGTGTCGCCCGCCCCTCCGTCGGAGTACGTGGACTTGCGCCAGTGCAGGACCGGGTTCATGGTGCCTCTACAGTTCTTTCGCCAACCGATGGATGAAGTCGCGCGACGCCGTGGGGTCCAGCGACGCCTTCTCCACCCTACGGATCAGTGCCCGCACCTGCTCCAGTTGGGCTTCGGCATCAAGGAACGCGACGCCTGTCGGGGAGTCCCGCAGCACGGTGTCCAATCGAGGCACCGCGCCTCCCGCGTACATCATCGAGGCGCCCGATCCGGCGAAGCCGTCCTGATCGGTCGGGATGACTCGCACAGTGACGTGTCCCTTCTCAACTCGGTCAAGAATCTCCTGGAGTTGGGAACGCATGGCCTTCCGGTCGGAGACTCGGAGACGCAACGCGACTTCGTGGATGATCGCCTCGTACGGTGTCGGGGCGTCCCCCTCGATGACGACCCTCCGGCGCATCCGATGCTCCACCCACATGGCCGCCTCGTCCTCGGGGAGCCCAGGGTTCATGTACTCGAACACCGCTCGGGCATAGTCCGGCGTCTGAAGGAGGCCCGGGATGCGGGTGATCACGATCTCGCGCAGGAACGTCGCATGGTGCTCGACCTCGGCGGTGTCCAGGAACACCGGCAGCAGCACCCCCCGGTACTCCTCCCACCAACCCTTCGTGCGGTCGGTCGCCATCGCCGTGAGCGCATCGATCAACGCCTCGTCGGTACATGCGTAGAAGGCCGCCAGCCGGCGCACCCTCTCCTCGCTGATGGCCGCGATACCCAACTCCACCTGGCTCATCTGCGCCGAAGTCGAGTTCAGGAACGCGACCGCATCCCGCGCTTTCAGCCCTGCGGCCTCGCGCAACCTGCGCAGTTCCGTCCCCAGACGCATCTGACGCGCGGTGGGATTACTCCTGGGCGGCATGCGAACTCCCGTCCTCAACACCCTGACCGGTGTGCCCCTTTCGGGTGTCAGGTTACGACAATCGCTTGCGACGGCATTAATTACTGCCATACCGTCAGTGACGCGGAACAAGTCCCCCGCACCCGGGGACCGGAAGCGCACCGCTCCGCCCTGCCATGACGGACGCGGCACTGCCACCCTCCCCCAACCACCCCTCCACGAACTGGAGTTCCCCCATGCCCGAAACCCCCGGCTCCCTCACCCTCCCCCCGGACGACAAGACCTGGGAGTACGCCGTCGACATCCCCAACGACCTCCGCGCCGTCTCCATCTGCCGCCGCACCCTGCGCATGACCCTCACCCTCTACGGCCTCATCCACCTCGTCGACACCGCCGAACTCCTCGCCACGGAACTCCTCGCCAACGCCCTCCGCCACACCAATGGCCCCGCCACCCTCAGGATCTGCCGGGACGCGGGCGCACTGCGGATCGGAGCGTGGGACACCGACCCCGAACCCCCCGATTTCACAAGGGAGTTCGGCGAGCTGACGGAGCATGGACGAGGGCTTGCGCTGGTCCGGTACTGCGCGGACGTGTGGGGGTGGAAGCCGCTGACACGGCAGGGGCATCGGGGGAAGTACGTGTGGTGCGAGCTGGGGACGGCGTAGAGAGCCCACCCCCGTGCTGGCCGCCCCGCCCCACTGGGCCGGACCGTGATCCGCCGGCCGCTATCCCGGCACCACCAGCCTCGTCTCGTACGCGAACACCGCCGCCTGTGTCCGGTCCCGCAGCCCCAGCTTCACCAGGACCCGGCTGACGTGTGTCTTCACCGTCGACTCCGCGACCACCAGGTGCTCGGCCATCTCCGCGTTGGACAGGCCCTGCGCGATCAGCACCAGCACCTCCGTCTCCCGCTCCGTCAGCTCCCCGTAGGCCGCCTGGGCGCTCTGCGGGACCCGGGGTCTCTCGCTGTCGGCGAGCCGGGAGAACTCGGTGATCAGCCGCTTCGTCACCGAGGGCGCGAGCAGTGCCTCCCCGGACGCCACCACCCGTACCCCGTCCGCCAGTTGCCGGGCCGAGGCGTCCTTCAGCAGGAACCCCGAGGCGCCCGCCCGCAGCGCCTGGTACACGTACTCGTCCAGGTCGAACGTCGTCAGCACCAGCACCTTCGCGGACCCGTCCGCCGCCACGATCTCCCGCGTCGCCTCGATCCCGTTGAGCCGCGGCATCCGGATGTCCATCAGGACGACGTCCGGCGCCAGTTCGCGGACCTTCTCCACCGCCTCCCGCCCGTCGACCGCCTCGCCGACCACCTCGATGTCCGGCATCGCGTTGAGCAGGACCGAGAAGCCCTCGCGCACCATCATCTGGTCGTCCGCCACCAGCACCCTGATCGTCATGCCCGTCTCCCCGCTCGTCCCGCGCTCAGTCGCTGTCCCGGCCCGCGACCGGCAGGAACACCGCCACCTCGTAGCCGCCGTCGTCCGTGGCGCCCGTCGTCATCTCGCCGTTCAGCATCACCACCCGCTCCCGCATCCCCGCCAGCCCGTGCCCCTCGCCCGGCTGCACCTTCGTCAGGGACGGGTGCGTCCCCGGACCGTTCACCACCCGCACGCCGAGGCCCCCGAGCACGTACCCGAGTTCCACCGTCGCCCTCGCCCCCGGCGCGTGCCGCAGCGTGTTGCTCAGGGCCTCCTGCACGATCCGGTACGCCGACAGCTCCACCCCCTGGGGCAGCTCCCGCACCGCTCCCGTCGTCACCTTCTCCACTGTCAGGCCGGCCTCCCGGACGTTGGCCAGCAGGGCGTCCAGGTCCGCCAGCGTCGGCTGCGGGGCCTCCGGCACCTCGTAGTCCTCGGCGCGGACCACGCCCAGCACCCGGCGCAGCTCGGTGAGGGCCGCCACCGCGTTCTCCCTGATCGTCTCGAACGCCTTCGCCAGCTCCGGCGGGGTGTTCTCCACCCGGTAGGGGGCTGCCTCCGCCTGGATGGCCACCACCGACATGTGGTGCGCCACCACGTCGTGCAACTCCCGCGCGATCGTGGTGCGTTCCTCCAGCAGCGTCCGCCGGGAGCGCTCGTGCTCGGTCACCGTCTGCTGCGCCGTGACCTCCCGCTCCGCCTGCCTGCGGGTGTGCCAGATCGTGACGGCGAGCAGGACGAACGCGGAGAGCACCAGCATGAGGCCCGTGTCCGTGCCGTACCCCTCGTGGGTCCAGCTGAAGAACGTCTCGAAGACGAAGCCGTACGCCGCCGTGAGCAGCCACATCCAGGCCGCCGTCCTGGGCCGGGTGCGGACCGCCACGACCGTCAGCACCAGCAGGTGGGAGACGAAGGAGCTCGCCTCCCAGGGCCACAGCCGGTACGACGTGCCGGCCACCGCGACGACCGACGTCGAGGCGAGGGAGAGCCAGAACGCGCCCGCCGGGCGGACCAGCGTGAGCAGCACCGGCGCCAGGACCAGCAGCCCGCACAGCAGGTTCAGGGAGCCGCCCCGAGCGTCCGTCCACGCGTTCGCCATCGCTATGAGGCCGCCCGCCACGACCAGGCCGTGCCACGCCCAGGCCGCGTGTTCCCGCCTGCGGCCCTTCAGCCGGCGCAGGAGCGGGCTGTCGTCGCCCAGTCTGGGCAGGGGGCGGTAGGCGAAGGCGTCGTCGATGAGGTCCTTGCGCAGTCCGCGCAGGGCGTCCAGCGCCGCCCTGGCCTCCGGGCTGCGGGGCTGGTGGGCCCCGTCCGCCGAAGTGCCGTACGCGTTCTGCGGATCCGTGTGCTGCGTCCGTGTGGTCTGCGTCGTCTCGGTCACGTTCACCACCGTAGGGCGGGGTCTTGATCGCCGTCGTCACCACTGAGAGGGGTTCCGCCGGGTCCGTCTCAAGTACTACGGGATCCCCCGATACCTGCCCGGTCCCGGCGTTCGGCGTCGGCCGCCGCTCAGCGGGCCGCCGGGCGCACGAGTCCCACTTCGTACGCGAACACCGCTGCCTGGGTCCGGTCCCGCAGCCCCAGTTTGATCAGGATCCGGCCCACATGGGTCTTCACCGTCTGCTCGGCCACGCACAGGTGGCGGGCGATCTCCGCGTTGGACAGGCCCTGCGCGATCAGCGACAGCACCTCCGTCTCCCGTTCGGTGAGTTCGTCGAGGCGTGCCCTCTCGGGGGCGCGCGGGCTGCCGTTGATGCGGGAGAACTCGGTGATCAGCTTGCGGGTGATGCCGGGCGCGAGCAGCGCGTCGCCCGCCGCGATCACCCGAACCGCCTCGGCGAGCTGGTCGGCGGAGGCGTCCTTGAGGAGGAACCCGGAGGCGCCGGCGCGCAGCGCCTCGTACACGTACTCGTCGAGGTCGAAGGTAGTCAGCACCAGCACCTTCAGGTCGGGCCGCGAGGCGGTGATCCTGCGGGTCGCCTCGATGCCGTTGAGTTCGGGCATCCGGATGTCCATCAGGACGACGTCCGGGGCCAGTTCCTCCACCTTCGCGACCGCGTCGAGGCCGTCGACCGCCTGGCCGATCACCTCGATCCCGGGGTGCGTGTTGAGCAGGACGGTGAAGCCCTGCCGGACCATCTGCTGGTCGTCCGCGATGAGGACGCGGATCGTCGTGTCGTTCGTCTTGCCGTTCGTCATGTCTTCTCGTCTCCTGTCGCGTCGTGCGGGGGTCCCGGCGGGCGCGGGTCGTCGTCGCCCTGCCCGTTCCTCGCGGGAGCCCCTGGTAGTTCCAGCCTGAACAGTGAGCTTTCGGACGGGCCTGTCGTGATCGTCAGTCCGTCCAGGACCGTCTCGTCGGCCTCGGGCACGTCCACGCGGACGCCGTCCCTCGGCAGGAACGCCGAGACGACGTAGCCGCCGTGCAGGTTCGGGTGGGCCACGAGGTGGCCGCCGAGCATCGCGGCGCGCTCGCGCATCCCCAGCAGTCCGTGCCCCGCGCCGGGGGACGGGTCGGCCGGGCGGCTCGGGCGGGAGTTGGTGACGCTCACCAGCACGCCCTCCCGCTGGTGCCCGATCTCCACGGTCACGCCTGCTCCCGGCGCGTGCCGCAGCACGTTGCTCAGCGCCTCCTGCACTATTCGGTACGCCGAGAGCTGGACGCCCGGCGGGTACGGCGGCGTCGGCGGCTCGCCCGTCACCACCTTGACGACGTCGAGCCCCGCCGCGCGCGTGTTGTCCAGCAGCCCGTCCAGCCGGTCCAGGGTGGGCTGCGGGGCGTCCGGCGCGGTGCCCGTCGCCACGCCGAGCCCGTACGGGCCGTCGGTGTCCTCGGGGCTCTCCGACCGCAGCACCCCGAGCACCCGGCGCAGTTCGGCCAGCGCCTCCAGCGCGTTCTGCCGGATGCCCGCCAGGTTCTCCTTCAGCTCCTCCGGCGGATCCGCCACCAGGTGCGGGGCCACCTGCGCCTGGATCGAGATCACCGACATGTGGTGCGCGACCACGTCGTGCAACTCCCGCGCGATCCTGCTGCGCTCTTCGAGCAGCGTGCGCCGTGCGCGCTCCTCCGCCGTGATGCCGGTCTGTTCGAGGAGCTGGCTGCGGGCCTCGCGCCGGCCGCGCATGGCCGCGCCCAGGAGGACGGCGCCCAGGAACACCGCGACGGCCACGGGACCGCTCGGCACATAGCGCGAGCCGCCGATCACGCCCTCCACGATCCAGGTGGCCAGCGCGGTCAGTGCCAGCGCCTGTGCCGAGACCCGCGCGGGGACGCGCAGGGCGAGCAGGAAGAGGACCAGCGCGTGGACGACCAGACCGGGAACGCCCCAGGGCCAGTAGACGCCCGCGCTCAGCGCCGCCAAGTCCGGGAATCCGGCCGGGCTTTCGGGCATCAGCAGCCGGCTGCGCGCCCCCAGGGCCGCCACTCCCGTCGTCACCAGCGACAGCCACCAGCCGTGCAGCGGCCACCACAGCGCCACGACCAGCGCCACGCCCTGCGCGAGCGCGCACACCAGGCCGAACTCGACGCCCAGCCGATAGCGGGTGTCGAACTGGTCCACGTTCGCCAGCGTCGCCACGATCGCCGCCAGGCACACCAGGCCGTGCGGCAGCCAGCGCAGCCATACCGACGGCGGCAGCGGCGCCGGGCGGGTCGGCCACAGGTCCTGCCCGAGCCCCCTCAGTGCCCGGACCGGCCACGCGCCGGCCCCGGTCGTCCACAGTGCGCGGCGTGCCCGCCCCTCGCCCGGCGTCCCGCGCAGTACGCGCTCCACCTGCTTCTCCAACCCCGTCACCCGCATCACCCTATGCACCGCCGATCCCCTTCCGAGCAGATGTTTCCGGGCACGGAAGCCCCTGCTTCCGGCCTGTTCGCAGGTACACGGACGTCCGTGTCACCGCTGGTGGCTCACGGTCGGGACGCGGCGGCCGGTTGACGGCACGCCCCGCCCTCGGGGCCCCCTTCGTCCGTACGACCCGTGAGCCGTCCCCGCGCCGGCCCGGCCGGTTCTCCCAGCCGTGGAACGCCGCCCAGCACACCGCGAGCGCCAGCGCGAACGCCGGGAGCCACAGCAGGCGGTGGGGGACCCAGGCCAGGGTGTCGGGGCGGGTGTGGAGGCCGGGCAGGTGGCCGGCGGGGAGCGCCAGGGCCGTCGTCGCCATCAGGGCCGTCTGGTGCCAGAGGAACACCGTCATCGCCGAGAGGTTGAGCAGGGCCACCGCCGCCCACGTGCGCGGCCGGCGCATCGCCCGCCGCAGCCGGCCGCGCAGCAGCAGGGCCAGTCCGCACTGGGCCAGCCCGAAGGCGACCGCCGCGAGCGTCGGCGGGTTCAGGTTGGAGACGTCCTGGCCGGGCACCCCCACCATCGACGCCGGGTAGCCGCCCCAACGCACCAGCACCGCCGTCACCACCGCCCCGCCGGCCAGCAGGACCCACCCCGCGCGCGGCCGCTCCAGTTCGCCCCGCGTCCAGGCGGCGCCCAGTGTGTACGGCACGGCCCAGCCCGCCGCCAGGTTCACCCAGCCCAGCCAGGCCGGGCCGCCGAGTCCGAAGCGGACCAGGTCCACGTGGAGCACCACCACCAGCGGCCACAGCGGGTTGAGCCGCGCCAGCAGCGGCGTCGCCGCCGTCAGCACCGCGAAGACCAGGAGGAACCACAGCGGGGAGAGCGCCAGTTTCACGACCGTGTGCACCGTCACGAGCGACGCGCCGCCCAGCAGCAGGCAGACCGCCAGCACCGCCCACACCCCGACCAGCGCGGCCACCGGCAGGAACAGCCGCGCCAGCCGGGCCCGCAGCCAGGGGACGTAGACGCCCCGCCGGTACCCGTACGCGCCGCCTCGCGGGCCCGCGCCACCGCCGTGCGTGTGCCCCGCGCCGGCGGTCCGCCCTTCTCCGCCGGCGTCCCGCGCCCTCTCCCGCGCCGACGCGTAACTGCGCGTCGCCACATGCCCGCCCACCATGAAGAACACCGCAAGCGTCTGGAACGTCCACGACACGGGCGCCAGCCACGGCATCGACGCCAGCGGGCTGGACGCGCGCAGGGTGTGGCCGTCGGCGACCAGAGCGGTGACGAGCCAGTGGCCGAGGACGACGCCGACGATGGCCAGCGCGCGCAGGGCGTCCACCGCGCGGTCGCGGTGCGGGGGCGTGGCGGCGTCGATGCGGGCGGCCGTCCGGCCGAGCCAGGTTCCGCGCGGATCACGTGTGTCAGGCACCGGTGACCTCCGTCGGTTCGCCGAGGACGATCCGGGCGAGGTTGGCCAGCGAGACCGAGCCCGGGGTGAAGTAGTCGCTGTGGCCGCCGTCTCCGGCGGCGAAGACGTGGGCGCCGTAGGCGGCGGAGACCGGGTCCGTGCCGAAGCCGATCGTCGTGCCGAACAGGTCCACGCTGACGTGCGGGACGTCCGCCACCCAGTCGTCCGTGCCACGCGCCGCCCATACGCGGGCGCTGGTGTGCAGGCCGGCCGCCGTGTCCGCGCCGGTGCCGGGGCTGCCGAGGAGGACCAGTTCGTCGGCGTCCAGGCCGGAGGCCGCTCGGGCGCACACCAGCGTGCCGTAGGAGTGGCACAGGAGGCTGAGCCCGGTGTCCGGGCCGGTGAGGGCGCGCAGTCCGGCGACGAAGGCACGCAGTTCGGGCGCCGCCTCGTCCGCCCGGCCGGTGGTCAGGACCGTCGTGCTGATCGTGGCCGGTGTCGTGTAGCCGAGCCAGGCGACCACCGCCACGCCCGTGCCGGGCGGGGCCTCGCGGGTGAGCCTGCGGTACAGGGCGTCGGCGCCCGCGTGGAAGCGGCCGTAGGTGTCCAGCGTGGTGTCGGAGCCGGGGACCAGGACGGCGATCCGGTGTGCGTGGGCGAGGTCGCCGAGCACTTCCGTGGCCCGGCCCTCGCCCCGGCCGTCGAAGTGGAGGAGCTGCTTGTCGGAGGCGGCCAGGGTCCGGTCGGCCTCGGCCCGGTGCCGGTCGCCGCCGTCGCGGGCCATCTCGGACGCCCGCTCGGCGTTGGCCCGGTTGACCGCGTACGTCTTCTGCAGTGTCGCGGCCGTCAGCGGTGCCTGTGCCGCCGGGGCGGGGGCGGGGATGTCGGGGCGGGCCGCCGCGCTGAGGGGGACGGCCACCGAGGCGACGACCAGGACCGCGAGGAGGGCGCGGAGCCGCCGCCCCGCTCCTCCCCGCGTCTTCTCCGCATCGCCGAACCGCATCGCCGTGTCCCTCCCCGTCCTGTTCGCCCGGTTGTCGGGCCTCACAGGATGGGAAGTTACGGATCGGCGATCGTGGTCCGCGTCCCGCCGGAGAGCTGTTCTCCCACGTAGCTCTCAGGTATTACGGGTATGACGGGGGTCCCGTTTACGGGTATGACGGGGTCCGGGATTTGGCGGGGGCCCGGACCGAGGACGGCGGCCCCGGCCAAGGAAGGCGCGCCTCGGTCAGGGGAAACGCACCCCGGCACTCACCCCATCTCATCAACTCCCAGTATCACCAGGCGAGTTGCGCGATCTCCTCGACCACCACCGCGCACGCGTCCGCCACCGGGTCGATCAGCGGAAAGTGCCCCACGTCCTCCAGCAGGGTCACCCCCACCATCTCCCCCGCCTTCGCCGCCGCGTCCGCGTAGGCGTCGGCGACCGCCATCGGCACGACCTCGTCCGTCCGCCCCTGCACCAGCGTCGTCGCGATCCCCGTCGGCAGCAGCAGCGCCGGGTCGGCGTACGGCCGCCGTTCGGCGAACTTCCCTTCACCACCCAGGAGTTGGGCGGACGCGCCACCGCACACGCCAAGCTTCTCGGCGACCTCGAAATCGGCGATCGGCGCGAGCGCGACGACGCCCCGCAGGTCCGCGGGGCGGGCCGTGCGCCAGGGCGCGTCCGCCGGGAGGACGTGCCGGGCCGCCGCCCACAGCGCGAGGTGGCCGCCGGCGGAGTGGCCGGTGAGGACCGTGCGGCGCGGGTCGGCCATCGGCAGGGCGTCGCGGACGAGGCCGGGGAGCGCGTCGAGCGCGGCGGCGACGTCGTCGAAGGTGTCCGGCCAGCGTCCCGCGACCGGCGTCGCACCCTCGCCGTCACCTGCCGGAGCGTTTCCGCCGGGGCCTTCGCCGGTCAACTCCCCGCGCCGGTACTCGACGTTGGCGACGGCGAAGCCCCGCCGGGCGAGGAAGTCCGCGAACGGCGTCACGTGCTGGCGGTCGTACCGCGCGCGCCAGGCGCCACCGTGCAGCACGACGACCAGCGGCGCGAGGACCCCCGTACCCCCCGTACCTCTGGGGACGTAGAAGTCGATCACCTGGTCGGGGTGGTCGCCGTAGGCGGTGGTGGTGTCGGGGGCGACGGGCGCGTGTGAGAAGGCAGACTGCTCCTCGGCGGCGGTCCGGGCTGCGGCGACGTCGTCCGGCATGCTCCAACCTCTCAGCAACGAAATGGAATTGACGACCAGGCGGGTGAGGACGGCTGCGAATCCGTCCGCTGGCGGGGACGGTATCAGGCCCGTGACGTGCGCGGACACGTGGATGTAACGCTGGGTGAGGGGTAAACGGTTCTGCCCGGATATGACACCCCCTCGCCTCGCACCGAACGTACCGAGGGGCGCACCACGCGTATCCGTGCGATGCGCCCCTCGCTCGTACTACGGGTACGACAGGGCTACTTGAGAGCCAGCCGCAGCTCCCGCGCCGCGCGCTCCACGTCCGCGAACCCGAGGTACAGCGGCGTGAATCCGAACCGCAGGACGTCCGGGTACCGGAAGTCCCCCACGATCCCCCGCGCGATGAGCCGTTTCATGACGTCGTCCGCGTCGTCGCAGCGCAGCGCGATCTGGCTGCCGCGCTCGGCGTGGGCCCGTGGCGTCACGCACTCGACCCGGCCGGCGGGGACGTACTCCTCGACGCACGTGAGGAAAAAGTCCGTCAGGGCAAGGGACTTGGCGCGCACGGCCTCGATCGGCACGCCCTCCCACACCCCGAGGGCCGCCTCCAGGGCGAGCATGGACAGGATGTCCGGCGTGCCGACCCGGCCGCGGACGACGTCGCTCGCGGGCCGGTAGGACGGGTTCATCCCGAAGGGTTCGGCGTGCGAGTTCCAGCCGGGCAGCGGGGAGTCGAACTCCCCTTGCAGGTCACGGCGGATGTAGAGGTACGCGGGTGAACCCGGGCCGCCGTTCAGGTACTTGTAGGTGCAGCCGACCGCGAGGTCCACCCCGTGCTCGTCCAGCCCGACCGGCAGCGCGCCCGCGCTGTGGCACAGGTCCCAGACGGCGAGGGCGCCCGCCGCGTGGATCGCGGACGTCAGCGCGGGCAGGTCGTGCAGCCGTCCGCTGCGGTAGTCGACGTGGTTGAGCAGGACCGCGGCGGTACGGGAGGAGAGGGCGCCGGTGACCTCCGAAGGTATGACGGGGCGCACCGTACACCCCGTCATCCTCGCGGCGGACTCGGCGATGTAGCCGTCCGTGGGGAAGGTCGTGGCGTCGACGACGATCTCGTCCCGCCCCGCTCCCGCCATCCGCCGGGCGGCCACAAGTGCCTTGAAGACGTTGACACTTGTCGAGTCGCCGACGACGACCTGGCCGGGGCCCGCGCCGATCAGCGGGGCGATCCGGTCGCCGATCCGCTCCGGCGCCGTCCACCAGCCGCTCTCGCTCCAGGAGCGGATGCGCAGCTCGCCCCACTGGCGGCGGACGACGTCCGCGACCGCGTCGGGGACGGCGGCGGGCAGGGCGCCCAGCGAGTTGCCGTCGAGGTAGACGCCCGGCTCGCCGGATCCGTCGTCGAGGACGAACTCGGCGCGTTTCGCGGCGAGTTCGTCCTTGGCGTCCAACTCCTGTGCGGCGATGGCCAGTTCAGACATGGGACCTCGCTGTCCACAGCTCGGGGAAGACGTTCTTGCGGGCCCGCTTCTCCAGCCAGGCCACCCCGGCGGAGCCGCCGGTGCCGGGCTTGGCGCCCATCGCGCGCCGGGTGGCGACCAGGTGGTCGTTGCGCCAGCGCCACACCAGTTCGGCGACGTCGGTCAACGCCTCGCCCAGCCGGGCGAGTTCGGCGTTCTGGTCGCCCTGGTAGAGGGCCGTCCAGATCTCCTCCACCGCCGGTGACGGCTCGTACCTGAGGGACACGTCGCGGTTCAGCACCTCGTCCGGGACCAGGTGTCCGCGGCGTGCCAGCAGTCTCAACACCTCGTCGTACAGGCTGGGTTCGTGCAGCGCCTTCTCCAACTCGGCGTGCACGCGCGGGGCTCCGCGGTGCGGGACGAGCATCGACGCGGACTTCTCGCCGAGCAGGAACTCCATCCTGCGGTACATGGCGGACTGGAAGCCGGAGCCCTCGCCGAGGGCCGAGCGGTACGAGTTGAACTGCGCGGGCGTCAGCTGGGAGAGGGGCCGCCACGAGGCGTTCAGCGCCTCCAGCTCCCGCACGGAGCGCTTCAGCGCGTCGACCGCGACCGGGACGTCGTCCGAGCGCAGGGCCTTCGTGGCCGTCTCCCACTCGTGGACGATGACGGTGAACCACAACTCCATGACCTGGGTGGTGACCAGGAAGACCATCTCTCCGGGGTCGTCGGAGAGGGGGTGCTGGAGGTGGGTGAGCACGTCCGCCCGGACGTAGTCCTCGTACGGCGTCGTACCCGCGAAGTCGAGATGAGGGGTCTCGGGCTCGTGAGCCTCGTGAGCCTCCTGGGACATCGCTGTCTCCTGTGTGTTGCTCCGGGTAGCGGTCCGCCCCTGCCGTTACCGACACGGGGGCCCCGGTCCCCGCCGGGCATCCTCTTCGATCGTCCGCCGAAAAGGCAAGGCCCGCCTGGTCGCACGACCGGACGGGCCACCCCTGTGATACCCGGAGCCCCTACCCGAGTACTACGGGTACCGCCCCGAGTCCACGTCCGTCAGCCGAGGGTCTGCGCCGCCGTCGCCGAGGAGTCCTTCAGGAACTGCGTGCACCGCTCGTACTCCTCCTGCTCCCCGATCGCCCCGGCCGCGCGGGCGAGCCCGTGCAGGGCGCGCAGGAAGCCGCGGTTCGGCTCGTGCTCCCACGGCACCGGGCCGTGCCCCTTCCAGCCGCTGCGGCGCAGGGAGTCCAGGCCCCGGTGGTATCCCGTACGGGCGTACGCGTACGACTCCACCACGCTCCCCCGCTCGTACGCCTCGTCGGCGAGCCGGGCCCAGGCCAGCGAGGACGTCGGGTACTTCGCGGCGACGTCGGCGGCCGGGGTGCCGCTCGCGAGCAGTTCGCGCGGCTCGGGGTCGTCGGGGAGGTGGGTCGGGGGCGGGCCCCCGAGAAGGTTCTCGTGAATCGTCATGGCCTCCAGTCTGTCACCCCGGACAGCGCCGAGCCCGCCACCCTGGGAAGGGCACCGGGCTCGGCCGGAGGAGTTACCTCCGAGGTGGTACCGCGCGGGCTACCCGCGAGGTATCACTTCGTGAAGTTGAAGTACTTCCACGCCCCGTACGAGGTCGTGTTGGCGATGTCCCCGTTGTAGCCGTCCACGTACACCGACCGCACGCGGAACCGGTACCCGGCGGCGCCGTCGCCGTCCATCTGCACGTACGCCTTGCCGGTGCTGTCCAGCTCGAAGAACTGGGAGCCGTCCGCGTACCAGCGACCCTGGTAGTAGATCTCCAGGTCGAGGCGCGTGTGCCGCCCGGGGTAGGCGTTGATCCAGGTGGTGATCAGCGGGTCGGCCGACTGGCGGAACGTCTGGTACTGCGTCTTGCCGATCTTGGTCCACTTGTAGTGGCGCGACAGCGAGGTGGTCACGCCCGCGCGCGTGCGCACGCCGGACTTGGCCTCGGCCCTGCCGTAGCGGGCGTCGCCGGTGAAGAGCGCGCTGACCGTGGTGTCACGGGTCATCCGCAGCGTCGTCGCCAACTGACCCTTGGCGTTGACCTTGCCCCGCTTGAGCAGCCGCTTCGGCTCCGGACCCCACGGGTCGGCCCAGATCTCGACGGTGCGGTTCTTGTACGTCGCGCCGAGCGTCGCCGTGTACGTCACGTTGGTGCCGTAGTTGACGGTCGTGTTGTTGCGGTCGATCTTCACGGCCGTCTTGTTGTACGCGACCTTGACGAGCGCGGACCCGGACGCGGCCGAGTGCGTAGTACCTCCGGCGTACGCGACCTTGTAGGTGACGTTCCCGGCGACGGCCGGGGTGTCCGTAAAGGAGAACGCCCCCTTCGCGGCCAGCTTCTTCGTCCCCAGGGACTTGCCCTTGGGGGACTCGGAGTCGTACCGGGTCACGGTCAGGGGGGTACCCGTAGGCAGTGAGAGTGACCCCGAGACCGTACCGGAGACGGTGAGCGCCTTGCCGAGCGCGCCCGTGGCCGGCGCCTTGACGGCGACGGTCGGCGCGGACTTCGTCGGCTCGTCCAGGACGTGCAGCCGGACGTTGCTGTCCCAGTTGTCGGTGACCGCGAACAGGCGGCTGCCGCCCGGCTCCCAGGCGAGTCCGCCGTTGACGAGGCCGTCGCCGGCGGACGTCGTACCCGTCACCGGGAAGTCGTAGTTCCGGACGGCCGTGGTCTGACCCGGGCGGTAGACGAAGACGTCCTTGCCGTACGGGGCGTCGGAGCCCGCGGCGACGGTGCCGTCCGGGGCGATCGCGACCGACGTGCCGTGCTCGGTGCTGGCGTAGGTACCGGTCTCGGTGAGGTCGGACGCCTGCCAGACGTGGTGCACGTTGCCGGGGTTGGCGGTGATCAGCCGGGTGCCGTCCGGGGTGTACGCGAGGTCGTTGGTCTGCCCGGAGAGCGCGGTGGTATTACGGGACGTACGGGTCGCGGTGCCCGTCGTCACGTCGTACGTCGCGAGGGCGAACCGGTGGTAGTACGACCCGGCGGCCGCGACGGTGTTCGGGTTCACCGGCGAGACGGCCAGCCGCGGGGCGCCGGAGTACTCCGTCTCGGCGTCCTGGTCGAGGGCGACGACGGGCTCGGCGCCGCTGACGTCGAGCGAGCCGATCGAGCCGTCGGACTCGCTGCCGTACCCGAACCAGATCTTGCCGCCCGCGAGGGCGAGGAACTGCGGGTCGGTGCCCTCGCCGGTGGCGTAGCGGGCGTTCTCGGTGACCGTCGTGGTGTCGAACTCGACGATCGAGTCGACGCTCGGGACGGCCGCGTACAGCCGGCCCGAGTCGGCGGACAGGGCGAGCCCGGTGACGCCGTACAGCTCGGGCACGGTGGTGAGCACGTTGCCGGAGTAGTCCGTCGCGACGACCCGCCCGGTGACGGGGTCGCTGACGAAGACCTTGCGGTGGACGCCGTCCACCACGATGTCGCCCGCGGACTTCAGCGGGAGCACCTTGCTGCTGTCCGCCGCGGCCGAGCCGGCCGTCCCCACGACCAGCGCGGCGGAGCTGACGAGAACCGCGAGCGCGGTCGCGGTCGAAAGAGTGCGCTTACGCACGAACACGATGAAAAGACCCCCCAATGGTCTTCGCTGCCCCGCGAGTTGGGGCATACCCCGAGAACCGGGGCGCGGTGACCGCAGCCTATTGCATGGCTATGACAATCCGTCCACGGGATTCCCACACGGGCTCCATCGACACGACCGCCGCACCCGCCCCGCACCGACCCGTACCGCCTCATCCCTCTCAGGGGGTACGGGAAAGGCCCGGTGCCGTCCCCTGGGGGACAGTCACCGAGCCTCGCCCGTCATACCCGTAGTACCTACGGGCGACTACTTGATCCGCGTCCCCGCCGACCGCAGGTTCTGCGTGGCCTCGACGACCCGCGCCGCCATGCCCGCCTCGGCCAGCTTGCCCCAGGTACGGGGGTCGTAGGTCTTCTTGGAGCCGACCTCGCCGTCGACCTTCAGGACGCCGTCGTAGTTCTGGAACATGTGGGCCGCGACCGGACGCGTGAAGGCGTACTGCGTGTCCGTGTCGAGGTTCATCTTGATGACGCCGTTCTCCAGCGCGGTCGCGATCTCCTCCTCGGAGGAGCCGGAGCCGCCGTGGAAGACGAAGTCGAACGGCTGCGAACCGGCCGGCCTGCCGAACTTGGCGGCGACGCCCTCGTTCAGCTCCTTCAGCAGGTCGGGGCGGAGCACGACGTTGCCCGGCTTGTAGACGCCGTGCACGTTGCCGAACGACGCGGCGAGCAGGTAGCGGCCCTTCTCGCCGAGGCCCAGCGCCTCGACCGTGCGGATCGCGTCGTCGACCGTCGTGTAGAGGGAGTCGTTGATCTCGTGCGAGACGCCGTCCTCCTCGCCGCCGGTCGGGGTGATCTCCACCTCAAGGATGATCTTCGCGGCGGCGGCGCGGGCGAGCAGTTCCTGGGCGATGGCCAGGTTGTCGGCCAGCGTCTCCGCCGAGCCGTCCCACATGTGCGACTGGAACAGCGGGTTGCGGCCGGCCTTCACGCGCTCCTCGGAGACCGCGAGCAGCGGACGGACGTACCCGTCGAGCTTGTCCTTCGGGCAGTGGTCGGTGTGCAGCGCGACCGTGACCGGGTACTTCTCGGCGACGACGTGCGCGAACTCGGCGAGCGCGACCGCGCCGGTCACCATGTCCTTGCTGTACTGGCCGCCCAGGAACTCCGCGCCGCCCGTGGAGATCTGGATGATGCCGTCGCTCTCCGCCTCGGCGAAGCCGCGCAGCGCCGCGTGCAGGGTCTGGGTCGAGGTGACGTTGATGGCCGGGTAGGCGAACTTGCCTGCCTTCGCCCGGTCGAGCATCTCGTTGTAGACCTCGGGGGTTGCGATGGGCATCTGTCCGCTCCTTGGGTGTGCGGGTTGGCGATCTTCGTACTACGGCCCTGACCTAGACCTTGGGTATGACGTCGTCGTCATGCCCATCTTTCCAGACATGGCCCGCTGCTCCGGAAGGTGTAACCGGCTACGTCTCAGGTATCAGTCCAGGCCCAGCTCGTCCTTGGAGAAGGCGAACAGGTACGGCACGCCCGCGCCCTCCTGGATCTTCTCGGCGGCGCCGGTCGCCCGGTCGACGATCGTCGCGACGGCCACGACCTCGGCGCCCGCCGCGCGCACCGCCTCCACCGCCGTCAGCGGGGAGCCGCCGGTCGTCGAGGTGTCCTCGACGACCAGCACGCGCCGCCCGCGGATCTCCGGGCCCTCGACCTGCCGCTGCATACCGTGCGCCTTCGCGGCCTTGCGGACGACGAACGCGTCGAGCTTCTGTCCGCGCGCGGCGGCGGCGTGCAGCATCGACGTCGCGACCGGGTCGGCGCCCATGGTCAGCCCGCCCACCGCGTCGAACTCCAGCTCCGCCGTCAGGTCCAGCAGCACCTGGCCGACCAGCGGGGCGGCCTCGCCGTCCAGGGTGACGCGGCGCAGGTCGACGTAGTAGTCCGCCTCCAGGCCCGAGGAGAGGGTGACCCTGCCGTGCACCACGGCCTTGTCCTTGATCTGTTGCAGCAGCTCAGCGCGTACGTCCGTCATGGCGAACAGCTTAGGGCGCCGGGGTGCGGTGCCTGTCCGGGCCTCGGGGCGCGGGCATGTCCGGGTCCCGAGGGTCTCGGGGGTCGTGGCTCTCAGGTCGTACGGGTACTACAGGCGCCGCCAGGTCCATGTCGTCGACGCCTCCAGCGGGTCCACCGGGGTGACCAGCCGGGGGTGGGTGCTCAGGCCGTTGGGCGGGCCGGTCTGGGGCTCCACGCACACGGCGGGCTCCTGCTCGTCGTACACGACGACCCACTTCTCGCGGCTGGTGACCTTCAGCTCAAGCCGCTCGGGCCAGGTCAGCGTCACGTCCACGCCGTCCGGCATGCCGAAGCAGTCGTCCCAGGGGCCGGGCTTGCGGTCGATCCGGTTGCCGGTGGGGAGGTGGTCGTCGCCGCGCTCCTCCTGCCAGGCGGGGTCGAACGCGAGCTGTACGTCCGTACCTCCCAGGTTCCTGTTGAACCACGGGTGCCAGCCGATCTGCGCCGGGAAGGAGTCCCCGTACGTCTCCACCGCCATCGTGAGGGTCAGGGCGTCCTCGGCCAGGGCGAAGACCTGGGTGATACGTCCGGGGTAGGGCCAGGGAGCCACGAGGTCGTACGTCAGGACCGCCTCGTCCGCCGAGACGCGGGCGACGTTCCAGGCGCCGCCCCGGGCGGTGCCGTGAATGGCGTGCGGCGGGGCGTTGAGCGGCATCTGGTGCGTCGTACCGCCGTCGCGGAACTTCCCGTCCCTGATCCGGCCGCACCACGGGACCATCGGGAAGCAGCCGAACTTCTCGCCCTGGCGCAGGAGTTCGACGCCGTCGACCTTGAGGGAGGCCACGCGGGCGCCGTTGGCGGGGTGCACGGTCGCCTGTGCGGAGCCGGCGGTCAGTGTGATCTCTTCGTTGCTCACAAGGGATGACAGTACTGGGGGACTACGGGTCTCACGGGGTGGTGGGGGCAGGGGGTGGTTGATGTACGGGTCGCGCCGGTGAGGGCGCGCGGGCGTCACGCGGGGGGCGGGCGTCACGCGGGGGGGGGCGGCGCCGTCCGCACGCCTCAGCGGCGCCTGCGCAAGGCTCGGCCGACCACCACCGCCGACACCACCGCGAGCGCCGCCGCCGGGGCGGCCCAGCGCAGGGTGTTCGCCGGGGTGAGCGCCTGCGGTGCGGGGACCGGGGCGTAGCGGCCTCGCGGCGGGGCGTGGTCGACCTCTTCCGCGCTTCTGCCGATCATCGTCCGGCGGGCATGGGCGGCCTCCGCCGGGGGTTCCGAGGGGGTCGCGGGGTCCAGCGGGTCCAGGGCGTCCAGAGGTTCCAGGGACGACGGGGGGATGTCGGTCTCGAAAATCGTGGGCGGGAGGGGGTGTTCCGACGCCCGCTCGGGGGCGGGTTCCGGGGCCGGGGTCTGTTTCGGCTCCGGCCGGGGTTCCTGGCCCGGGGGCTGTTCCGATGCGCCGGGGTGCTGCTCCGGATCGCCCGGGTGCCGCTCCTGCGACCCCGTACCCGTAATACCCAGGTTCCCCCCGAAGCGGTTCAGGAGGCGGGCGACCGCCGCCGCGACCGTCTCCTGCGGGAGTTCCGTGACCCTGCCGTCGGCCCGCGCGGTGCCGGTGAACCTCAGGTTGGTACCCGTAGGGGTCTCGGTGAGAGCGAGGGTGAGCGCGAGGTGGACCTTGCCGGTGCCCCTCGCCTCTGCCGCGTCGGCGCGGACCGTGTACGTGCCGCCCGGGGCTGGCGCGACCTGGGCCGTGCCCCGGTAGGTGATCGTGTGGCTGCCGACCCGGACTTTCAGCCGGCCGGCGATGGGGGGCGTCCCCGCGTCCTGCTGGAGGCCGGGGACCGCGCGGGCCACCTGCGCGGGGTCGGCGAGGGCCGCTCGCAGCCGCTCCGCCGGAACCGGAACGAACACCTCTTGCTCCATGTCGGTGGAGCCTACCCACCGGTCCGGGAAAAGCACCCTCGCGAAGGGGGATTCGCTCCGCCGCGCCGACAGGCGGGAGCGGGCAGGCCGGGAAGGTGCTGGACGGGCAGCCCCGGCGATTGCCGGATCACGCATCCGACGTACGGGGCGCACGGCCCCGGACCTGCCCGCCCCGAAACACCACCCCCGCCCTGCTCCCCCTAGTACCTCGGATGGACCAGCGTCGATACCGGCACCCCCTTCACCCGCGTCGCCTCCGCCGCCGACGCGTCCGCCGCCAGTTCCTCCGGGCCGAGCGTCCGCGGTCGCGGCGCCCGGGGGTCGAGCGCGAGGACGGGGGACCGGGGCCCCGCCGAGGCCAGCAGGAACCCCCAGTCCTTCGGCGCCCGCGAGCGCGCGGTCGTCCGGTCGGGGCCGGCGGCGAACCCGGCGTCGCGGCCGGTCACCCGGTAGGGCGTCGTCCGCAGGCCCGCCGCGCGCATGGTCGCGTCGACCGTCCAGTAGACCCGCGACCGACTGGTCAGCGGTCCCGCGTGGACGACGAGGCGGCCGCCGGGCGCGAGGGAGCGCCGGGCGAGGCCGTAGAACTCCTCCGAGTACAGCTTCGTGCTGGCGGTGATCCCCGGGTCGGGCAGGTCGGCGACGACGACGTCGTACGTGCGCGGGCGCGTCGTGCGCAGGACGTGGAACGCGTCCCCGATGGTGACGTGGACGCGGGGGTCGCCGAGGGCGTGGCCGCCGAGGCGGGAGAGCGCGGGGTCGGTGCGCGCGAGGCGGACGAGGCCCGCGTCGAGGTCGACGATGTCGACGCGCCGTACGCCGGGGTGGGTGAGGACTTCGCGCGCGGCGAGCCCGTCACCGCCCCCGAGGACCAGGACGCGCGCGTGCGACCCGTACATCGCGGGATGGACCAGCGCCTCGTGATACCTGCGCTCGTCCCGCCCCCCGACGCGCAGCCGGCCGTCCAGATAGAGCCCTAGGGGATGCCCCGGAGTACCCCCGGTAAGGACCAGTTCCTGCACGTCGGTCTGGAGAGCCACGCGGACGTCGTCCCCGTAGACCGCCTGCCGGGCGGCCCGCTCGAAGTCGTCGACCAGGACGGCCGCGGCGGCGAGGACGCCGAGCACGGTCACGTTGGCCACCAGCAGCAGCCAGCGCGCCCGGCGGGTCAGGTCGCGCCGGAACAGCCCGAGGATCAGCGCGCTGCCCGCGACGACGTTGACGGCGCCGGTGAGCAGCGAACTCGTCAGCTGGCCCAGGAACGGCAGGAGGAGGAAGGGGAAGGCGAGGCCGCCGACCAGCGCGCCGACGTAGTCCGCGGCGAAGAGGTCGGCGACCGCGCCGCCCGCGTCCTGGCGGCGGATGCGCTGGATCAGCTCCATCAGGAGGGGGACCTCGGCGCCGATCAGCAGGCCGATGGCGAGGGAGAAGGCGACGAGCAGCACGCGCGGGCCGTTCGCCCACATGCCGCCCCAGTCGCCGGTCCAGGCGAACACGGCGTACAGGGCCATCGCGCTGCACCCGCCGATCAGCGCGAGCGTCGCCTCGACCGCGCAGAAGCCGGCGGCGGCGAGGTTGCGCAGGCGTTTGGCGGCGAGCGAGCCGATGCCCATGGCGAACACCATGACGGACAGCACGACGGACGCCTGCGTGACCGAGTCGCCCATCAAGTACGAGGCCAGCGCGACGAGTTCGAGTTCGTAGACCAGCCCGCACGCGGCGCACACGAACACGCAGGCCAGCACCAGGAACCGCCCCGTCGCGGGCCGGACGGGCAGCGGGGCCCGGCCTCCCCACAGAGGCGGGGCACCGGGGGGCGCGGGTACGTGCGGTTCGATCACGACTGCGACGTTACGTCACGGCCCTGGCACGCCTTGTCACCCACACGCGTGAAACCGGGGGCCGGAGTGGTCCGTTGGGTTTACGCAGGGGGGTCGGGAGGGGGTCCGAGGGGGCTGCTCCACCCGTGTGAGTGAGGGAGGTGCGGCGCTTCAGGGGGTACACCCGAAGGGGTACCGCGCGGGAGGCACCTCGCCAGGGGTAGTCCTCCAGGGGCACCTCGCCAGGGGTACTCCTTCAGGGGTGCCTCTTCAGGGGCACTCCTCCAGAGGTACGCCCCCTACCCCACAGGTACTCGTACCCCGACCCGCGTCCGGGTGGCCACCAGCTGCCCGTCCTGCGGGTACGCGTGCCAGGTCCGCCAGTGCACGTGCCCGTCCACCCGCTGGGCGAGCAGCGCGGTGAAGGCGTGCGGGCTGCCCGGGAAGACGCCCGCGAGGCCGTGCGGGTGGTCGGAGACGAGCGCGAGGAGTTCCTGGGCGCGGCCCGCGAACTGGCCGGGGGACAGCACCTCGACGCGGGCGGCGAACTCGTACTCCCAGTCGCCGACGCGTTTGGCCACGCCGAGCGGGAGCGGGGTGCTGCTGCCGGGGATGCAGGCGACCGTCTCCGAGCAGGAGCTCTGCTCCTCCTCCAGCAGCACCTGGTGCGAGGCGCCGAGGAGCCTCAACTGGAGTCGGGCACCGGACAGTTCGAGGTCGAGCGTGGCCAGCGCCGGCAGTGGCTCGCGCCCCAGGGCCCAGGCGAGGTCGGCCGCGCGCGTGTCGGTGTAGGAGGTGGTCAGGGTCGTGAGCATGGATCGGCTCCGCAAGCACGCGAGGAAGAAGCGGGTAGGTCCGGCGCGCCCCGGTCGACTCCGGGGCCCGGCCCCGGTCGGCCCGGTCTGAGAGGACGTCCGCGTGGGATGTCCGAGGGGTCCGAGGGGCTGCGTTGGTGATTTAGAGGGAATCATGAACTGCGGTCCCGCCACAGCGTTTTTACCCAACTTCGTGGGGTTTCCATCCCTCAGGGGGCACCACAGCTCAACTGTACAACTACGGCGTACGCCGGGCGGGCCATGCGTACGCGGGGCGTACGTCACATACGAGGACGCCCGCCGCGTGTCGCCGCGCGGCGGGCGTCCCTCTGCGGTAGCCCCTCGGGCCCCGCCGGGGTTCCCTTAGGGGAGACCCCGTACCCCTGAGGAGCTTGGCTCCGGGCGAAGCTCGGCTGCCCCGTGTCAGCTGCCTCCGCCGCAGCCACCACCCCCGCCTCCCCCGCAGGAGCTACCCCCGCCGCAGGACGAGCCTCCCCCGCAGGAGTGACCCCCGTGGTGCCCTCCCGAGTCGCCCCCGCCGCCGAAGATCCACCAGCTGCTGCCGCTGTCGCCGCTCGCGCCGCCGCCGCCGTCACCACCGGCCGCGCTGCTCCCGCTGTACGTCCGCCGTCGCGCGCGGCGCGCCCGCATGGCGGCCCGCTCCTGACGGCGGCGGCTGACCAGCGCCACCAAGAGCAGCGTCACGAACAGAACGAGCAGGATGATGCCGATTGCCATGGGCATGACGATCACCCTCCTTCCGCTTCTCACAAGTCCCCCGAAGCGGCCCCCCGTGGGCGCCTCGCGCACCGTGCGTGCGGTGCGTGACCTGGGGATGCCCGGCCGTCTCACCTGCCAAAGCACACTTGAGGAAGTCAAGAGCTTGGGCGCAGGATGACGGGCATGACCAGCAGCGCACGCCCCTTCCTCAACCGCCGGCTCGCCGAGTTCGGGACGACGATCTTCGCCGAGATGTCGGCTCTCGCGGTGCGCACGGGCGCCATCAACCTCGGTCAGGGCTTCCCCGACACCGACGGCCCCGAGGAGGTCCGCGAGGCGGCGGTACGCGCGCTGCGCGACGGGCGCGGCAACCAGTACCCGCCGGGTCCGGGGGTGCCCGAGCTGCGCCGGGCCGTCGCCGCCCACCAGAGCGCGCGCTACGGCCTGTCGTTCGACCCGGACACCGAGGTCCTGGTGACGGCCGGCGCCACGGAGGCCATCGCGGCGACCCTGCTGGCGCTCCTGGAGCCCGGCGACGAGGTGGTGGCCCTGGAGCCCTACTACGACTCGTACGCCGCCTGCATCGCCATGGCGGGCGCCCGCCGGGTCCCCGTGACCCTGCGCCCGGACCCCGAGGCGGCCCGCTTCCGCCTGGACCTCGACGAGCTGCGTGACGCGGTCACCGACTCGACGCGACTGCTTCTGATCAACACGCCGCACAATCCGACCGGAACGGTCCTCACGCGCGCGGAGCTCACCGCGATCGCCGAACTCGCGGTGGAACGGGACCTGCTCGTCGTCACGGACGAGGTCTACGAGCACCTGGTCTACGACGACGCGGAGCACATCCCACTGGCGACCCTCCCGGGCATGCGCGAGCGCACGGTGACCATCGGGTCCGCCGGGAAGACGTTCTCCTTCACCGGCTGGAAGGTCGGCTGGGTGACCGCCTCCCCCGCGCTGACGACGGCCGTCCGCTCGGCCAAGCAGTTCCTCACGTACGTCTCCTCGGGCCCCTTCCAGTACGCGGTCGCCGAAGCGCTCGCGCTCCCCGAGGCGTACTTCGCGTCCTTCCGCGCGGACATGCGCGCCAAGCGGGACCTGCTGTCGGCGGGCCTCAAGGAGGCCGGTTTCGACGTGTTCACCCCGGCCGGCACCTACTTCGTCACCACCGACATCCGCCCCCTCGGCGAGAGCGACGGCTTCGCCTTCTGCCGCTCCCTGCCCGAGCGCGCGGGCGTCGTCGCCATCCCCAACGCGGTCTTCTACGACCACCGCGACCAGGGGGCGCCGTTCGTCCGGTTCGCCTTCTGCAAGCAGACGGGCGTGCTCCAGGAGGCCGTTTCTCGCCTCAAGGCACTCGCCACCTGAGCCGGGCCCCCATGGTCGCGCGCGGGGGCGGTCGGCAGGCAGCCGCTGACGGTGCTCGGGCACTCGTGGGACTCCCGGTGGTACCTGGGGATCGCCGCGCACGGCTACGGGCGCGTCCTGCGCTTCGGCCCCGGCGTCGTCCACAACGGTCTGACGTGCTTCCCGCTGTACCCGGCGCTCCGTCCGCGCCGTGACCGCCGTGACGCCCCTCAGCGGCGGCACTGCGGGCTTCCTGGTGTCCTGGGCGGCCACGGTCGCCGCCTGCGGGATCCACGCCGTGGTGTGCCGTCTGCGCGGTCCCGCCGTGGCCGCCGCCGCGGGGTGTGGGAGACGGTGCGCGGGCGGGGCTGGGGGCACGCGCGCGGGGGCGGGGCCGGATGCCGGTGCGGGGCGGCGGGAAGTGGGGGGTGCGGCCCCGGGGTGCCGGCCAGGGCGTCGGCGCGGGGGCGCGTCGGGAAGGCGTCGGGGTCGGGCGTGCGCGCGCGAGGGCGCGTCGGGGGTGTGCCTGTGCCGGGCGTGGGGCGGGCCGAGCGAGGACGCGTTTCCCACAGGCTGTGGACGGAGATCGTCGTCGCACCGCTGGGGTGGGTCGCGTACGTCTTGTGGGTGGGATGCGGAAGGGGGACCCGCCAAGGGGCTACTTCGAGGTGCAGCGCCTATGGGGGTCGCGGTTCGACTTCGGAGAGAGGCCGCTGCGGTTCGCGCGGCACCTGGTGCGGACGGCGAGAGCCCGGCCGGGGCTCGCGGCCGTGGTGGTCGCGGTCCTGGTCGGGCTCTCGTTCGCGTGTGGGCCGGGAGGTCTACGGGTCGTACGGGGTGCACGTCCCGTAGCTCTCAGGTCCTGCCTGTAGTCCTCGGGTCGTGCCCGTGGCTCTCGGGTCCTACTGGTCGTCCTGCGGCTTCTCCGCCTCGTCGACCTCTTCCTCCAGGCCGAGCTGTTCCACGAGCCACTTGTCGAACTCGATGGCGGCGCGGACCCAGCTGACCGTGGAGGAGACGAAGAACTCGATGTTCACGCCCGCGCCGATCAGCATCTGGGTCTCGCCGATGAGGCGGACCGTGCCGTCCTCGTGGGTGTGCGTGTAGACCTTGGGCCACAGCGTGCGGCGGTTCCAGTCGTCGATCGCCTCCAGGAGCTGGAGCTTGTCGTCGATCTGGTGGGGCCGGTCGAAGAAGGTCCGCACCGAGTAGACCTGCTGCTCGCCCTCCCCGCGGAACATGAAGTACGTGCGGAACTGCTCCCACGGCGCCGCGAGGTCGCCCTCGTCGTCGACGACGTACTTCAGCTCCATCTGGTCGAGGAGCTGCTTCACGAGGTCCTGGTCCGGGACGACGGGGCCCGCCGGTCCTTGGGGCTGCGGCTCGGGCTGGCCCCCGAAGTTCGGAATCGAGGACGGGTCGATGCTCACCGTGTTTTTCCCTTCGTACGGATGCCGCCATCCTCCCCCATGCGGGGCGGGCACTGGCAACCCCCACCGGACCCTGTCAGCCCTCGGCTGACAGGAACCGACCGGGGCCTGAACATCGGGGGCGGGCAGAGCCCGGCGGGAGGGGCGGACGGCGCAGGCATTGCGGACGGCGCAGGTATTACGGGTACTACGGCCCGCCCCTCCGCCGAACGCCCCGCCCGGCACCCCATCCCTGACTCTCCGCCCCCGACAGCCCCTACCCCTACAACTACAACCGCTTCCCCGAAGCAGGCCCCACGATCAGCCCGTCCCCGAACGCGTCCACCCGCACTGTGTCCCCGTCCTTGACCTCCCCGGACAGGATCTCCTTGGCGAGCCGGTCGCCGATGGCGGTCTGGACGAGACGGCGCAGCGGCCGCGCACCGTACGCGGGGTCGTTGCCCTCGGTCGCGAGCCAGGCGAGGGCTTCCTCGGAGACCTCCAGGGTGAGCCGGCGGTCGGCGAGGCGCCGGGCGAGCCGGTCGATCTGGAGCCGCGCGATGTGCGCCAGCTCGTCCTGCGAGAGGGCGGAGAAGACGACGAGGTCGTCCAGCCGGTTCAGGAACTCCGGCTTGAAGGACGTCCGCACGACCTCCAGGACCTGCTCGCGCTTCTCGTGCTCGCTGGTGAGCGGGTCGACGAGGAACTGACTGCCCAGGTTGGACGTCAGCACCAGAATCGTGTTCCGGAAGTCGACGGTGCGGCCCTGACCATCCGTCAGGCGCCCGTCGTCCAGCACCTGGAGGAGGACGTCGAAGACCTCGGGGTGGGCCTTCTCGACCTCGTCGAGGAGGACGACGGTGTACGGGCGCCGGCGCACGGCCTCGGTGAGCTGGCCACCCTCCTCGTAGCCGACGTAGCCGGGAGGCGCGCCGACCAGCCGGGCCACGCTGTGCTTCTCGCCGTACTCGGACATGTCGATGCGGACCATCGCCCGCTCGTCGTCGAAGAGGAAGTCCGCGAGGGCCTTGGCGAGTTCGGTCTTGCCGACGCCGGTCGGACCGAGGAAGAGGAAGGACCCGGTGGGACGGTCGGGGTCGGCGATGCCCGCGCGCGAGCGCCGCACCGCGTCGGAGACCGCCTGGACCGCCTCGGTCTGGCCGATCAGACGGCGCCCCAACTCGGCTTCCATGCGCAGGAGTTTCTGGGTCTCGCCCTCCAGCAGGCGCCCGGCGGGGATGCCGGTCCAGGAGCCGACGACGTCGGCGATGTCGTCGGGGCCGACCTCCTCCTTGACCATGGTGTCGCGGGCGGCCTCCTCCTCGGCGGCCGACGCCTCCTCCAAGTCCCGTTCCAGCGTGGGGATCTCGCCGTACAGCAGCTTGGAGGCGGTGTCGAAGTCGCCGTCGCGCTGGGCGCGTTCGGCCTGGCCCCGCAACTCGTCGAGTTTTTCCTTGAGTTCACCGACCCGGTTGAGGGACTGCTTCTCCTTCTCCCAGCGGGCGTTGAGGCCGCGCAGCTCCTCCTCCTTGTCGGCGAGGTCGCGGCGCAGCCGGTCCAGGCGCTCACGGGAGGCGGCGTCGGTCTCCTTGCTGAGGGCCAGCTCCTCCATCCTCAACCGGTCGACGGCGCGCTGGAGTTCGTCGATCTCGACGGGCGAGGAGTCGATCTCCATGCGCAGCCGGGAGGCCGCCTCGTCGACGAGGTCGATGGCCTTGTCGGGCAGGAAGCGGGAGGTGATGTAGCGGTCGGAGAGGGTCGCGGCGGCGACGAGCGCGCTGTCGGCGATCTGGACCTTGTGGTGGGCCTCGTAACGGCCCTTCAGGCCACGGAGGATGGCGATCGTGTCCTCCACCGACGGTTCGGCGACGAGGACTTGCTGGAAGCGGCGCTCCAACGCCGGGTCCTTCTCGATGCGTTCGCGGTACTCGTCGAGCGTGGTGGCGCCGACCATGCGCAGTTCGCCGCGCGCGAGCATCGGCTTGAGCATGTTGCCGGCGTCCATGGCGGAGTCGCCGCCCGCGCCGGCGCCGACGACGGTGTGCAACTCGTCGATGAACGTGATGACTTGACCGTCCGACTCCTTGATCTCGGCCAGTACGGTCTTCAGCCGCTCCTCGAACTCGCCGCGGTACTTGGCGCCCGCGACCATCGCACCGAGGTCGAGGGAGACGAGCCGCTTGTCCTTCAGGGACTCGGGGACGTCACCCTTCACGATGCGCTGCGCGAGCCCTTCGACGACGGCCGTCTTGCCGACACCGGGCTCGCCGATGAGGACCGGGTTGTTCTTGGTGCGGCGCGACAGCACCTGGACGACGCGGCGGATCTCCTGGTCGCGGCCGATGACCGGGTCGAGCTTGCCCTCGCGGGCGGCGGCGGTGAAGTCGGTGCCGAACTTCTCCAGCGCCTTGTACGAGCCCTCGGGGTCGGCGGAGGTGACGCGCCGGCCACCGCGCGCCTTGCGGAACGCCTCCAGCAGCTTCTTCGCGGTGGCGCCCTGCCGGGTGAGGACGTCGCCGGCCTGGCCGCCCTTGTCGGCGATGCCGATCAGCAGGTGCTCGGTGGACAGGTACTCGTCCCCGAGGTCGGCGGCGCGGCTCTGGGCGTCGGCGATCACGGCGAGCAGGTCGCGGTTGGGCTGCGGCGGGGCCACTGTGGACCCCGTAACCCTCGGGAGGGAGGCGAGGACCTGCTCCGCGCCCTGGCGCACGGCGGCCTGGTCCGCGGCGACGGCGGCCAGCAGGTCGGTGATGTTCTCGTTGTCCTGCCCGGCGAGCAGAGCCAGGAGCAGGTGTGCGGGGGTGAGATCGGGGTGCCCCTCGGACACGGCACGGCTGCTCGCCGCGTTGATCGCGTCCCGGCTCCGGTTGGTCAGCTCTGCGTCCACGGTCGGGGTCTCCTCCTTGCGTCCTGGAGTACTACGGGTACTACGGGTACTACGGGCCTTAGCAGGTACTACGGGTACTACGGGCATGACGGGTGCGAACTTGTTGCTGACTAGAGCAACGTCCACAAAGTTGAGTCTATTCCACTCAAGGTGGAGCGGGGAGGGAATCCGCCGGGAGCGGCTAGATTCACGCCATGGCAGCCCACCCCCAGGACCTGGACGCACCGGACCCCGCCTACCTCGACTTCTGGCGCGAATACCACCTGTGCACCCTCACGACACCACGACCCGACGGCACCCCGCACGTCGTACCCGTAGGGGTCACCTACGACCCCGAGAACCGGCTCGCACGAGTGATCGCGAGCCGGGGCAGCAGGAAGGTGCGCAACGTGCTGGCCGCCGGAGAACAGGGGGCACTCGTCGCCGTCTGCCAGGTGGACCGGGCACGCTGGGCGACGCTGGAGGGGCGGGCCGTCGTCCGCGGCGAGCCGGAGCGGGTGGCCGACGCCGAGCGGCGTTACGCCGAGCGGTACGGACGGACGCCGTCACCGAACCCCGAGCGCGTGGTGATCGAGATCACACTGACGCGAGCCATGGGGCGAGGGTGACCCCGAGAACTCCCTGAGGGTGCGGAGGCGGTTTCCAGCCATCCGGGAGATCGCCGCACATCATGAAATGTCGGCACAAAACACAGCGGCGTCACCGTGTTCAGGTCACGGTGACGCCGCTGCGGGGGGAAGCACCTGAGCGATCTTTTACGACGGGGGAATCGCGTCAGGCACTGCGGGGGGTGGCTGAAACAGTCCGCGAGGTGGGGGGCTCCGCGTCCGTCAGCCGGTGGTCTCGTCGATCAAGGTTCACAAAAATCATTCCGTACCGGATGGCACACTGCACCGGCTGCGGCGCGCCCCGCGGCCGCCGCAGACACCGGTACGCCCGCACGTCCCCGTCCTCGTCCCGCGTGACCACCACCGGCTCGCCGAACACCGTCACCATCAACGAGTCACCACTGTGGGGGATGGCGGTGACCAGGTCGATGAAGTGCCAGCCGGAGCGGTAGGCGGTGGCCATTTCGCGGCGGAAGGAGCGGTCGTCGGGTGGGGTGGTCACGACGGTACGGCCCAGCTGCTGTCGCCAGGGACGCTGGACGCCACGATCACCCAACTGCTGTCGTCGACGGCCGCGACAGTGACACCTGAGCGCCAGCTGCTGTCGGCCGTCACACTTCCCTTCGCCTCCGCGAGTCCATTCAGCATCCCGAAGGCCGCCACTGCGGAGAAGACGGTGACGAGCACCAATCGAAGCTTCTTCTTATACATAGTCGGCTTCGTCCTCATTTGAAAGGTCACCTCTCCCCGTTGGTTACGACGATGGCCCATTCCGGCACGTCGTGGCCACACAAACGATGCATCATGTTCCTGCATGTTCAGGACCCTGGGGGGTGGAGATTTGACGACAAATGAGACCAAGCGGACACATCCTCATGCACTGACTGAGCTATGCGAGGACGGTCGGCGGATCTACGGGAACGCTCTCCGCATAGGGCGCATCTCCCGCACAGACGTGGAGCCGGCTCCCTGTTTGATGGAGTTCGCCCTCCTTCATCCAGACCCTGACGACGCCAATTGGCTCCGTCCGGTGCTCCCTTCCGTCGCGCTGGCCCAGCGGCTCAACCCCATCGAGCACGAGATCACCCAAAGGCGGCGGAAATCGATCGAGCTGGCCGACGCTTTTGAGCCGTTCATGACCATCAGTGCGCAGTCGTCGTCCAGCACCCACTCGATCACCGTGCTGGAAGGTATCGACAGGATCAACGCGGCACTGGACCTGGCCACCGCGCAGTGCCAGAACGAAATGCTCACCGTCCAGCCGAGCCGCCGCCGCCTCGAACAGACCCTCTCCAAGGCGCTGGACCGGGACCGCCCCCTGATCGAACGGGGCTGCCGCATCCGGACCCTCTACCAGCATCCGGCCCGCTACAGCCCCGAGACGCTCGCCTACGTCGCCCAGTTCTCCGACGGCAAAGTGGAGTACCGGACCATAGACGAGCTCGTCGAGCGCCTGATCATCTGCGATGAGACCGTGGCCTTCATCCCCACGCGCGACGACGGTCAGGTCGCCCTCGAACTCCGCCACCCAGGGCTCGTCCGCTACCTGATCAAGGTGTTCGAGTTCATGTGGAACCGCGCGGTTCCACTGAGCGCCGGCGCTCCGTACGAAACCGCCCCGGACGGCATCACGGACATCCAGCACTCCATCGCGAAACTCCTCGTCGAGGGGCACGTGGACGAGGCGATCGCCCGCCGCCTGGGCATAAACGTACGCACCTGCCGCGCGCACATCGCCAAACTCGCCACCGCTCTGGGCAGCGGCAGCAGAGCCCAGCTCGGCTACTTCATCGCGCAGTCCGGCATCCTGGACCAAGAGCACTGAGGTCACGATGGGAGCACACCGGCACGACACCGAGGAAGTCTGCGAAGCGGGCCTGGCGCTCTACGCCCGCGCCCTGCGCGAGCACCGCATACGGCAGGCGGACGCCGGCCCCGCCCCCTGCCTGACCGCCACCGGCCTGCTCGTCCCGAGCCTGGACGCCCCCGGCTGGCTCCGTCCCCTGCCGCCCGCGCTGGCCCTCCCCCGGCTCCTGCACGGCATCGCACGGGAGATCGCCGAGCGCCGGCAGCACGAGGCCCGGCTGACCGCGTCCTTCGAACCCCTCCTGGCCCTGGCCGCCGGGCACCCCGACACCGCGCACCCCACCGGCTTCACCCTGCTGGACGGCCTCGACCGGATCGACGACACGATCAGGGAGGCCATGCTCCGCTCCTCGGACGAGATCCTCACGATCCAGCCCGGCGGCAAGCGCCCCGTCTCCTCCTTGGCCCTGGCCCTCCCCAAGGAGCAGGAGATGCTTTCCCGGGGCGGCCGCATGCGCACGCTGTACCAGCACACGACCCGCCACGACCCCGCCGTGCTCGCCCATTACGAACTGCTCGCCGGCGACGTGCAGGTGCGCACCCTCGACGAGGTCCCCGACCGCCTCATCGTCCTGGACCGGGCGATCGCCTTCATCCCGGCCAACCCCGAACGTACGATGGCGGTACAGATCCGACACCGCCCCACGGCCGCCTACCTGGCGACGACGTTCGACCGCCTGTGGCGGCTGGCCACCCCGATGTACCCCGAGGCCACCCAGCAGCCCTCGTCCGACGGTGTCACCGCCCGTCAGCGTGCCATCGCCGTACTCCTGGTCGAGGGCCACACGGACGCCGTGATCGCGGAACGTCTCGGCATGAACATCCGCACCGCCCGCGAACACATAGCGAAACTCGCCGCGGCTCTGGGCAGCGACAGCAGGGCCCAACTCGGCTACCTCATCGGCGAGTCCGGAATCCTGAAGCAGAAGGAAACCGACACATGACGGTGCCCCACCCGCCCCACGGAGTGGAGGAACTGTGCAAGGCGGGACTGGAGTTGTACGCCCGCGCCCTGCGCGGGGAACAAGTCCCGGCGTCCTGCGCCGAGTTACTGCCCTGCCTGCTCCAAGCCGGGCTCCTGCGGCCCGACCTGGAAGACGCCCGCCTGCTGAGACCCGTACCGCCCGTCCTCGCGCTCTCCCGCCTGCAGCGCACGGTCGACGACGACATCGCCCAACGGCGCAGACAGGGCGAGCGGTTGGCGGAGAGCTTCGCACCGCTCCTCACGCTGGCCCTGCCGGACGGCGGTGCCATGGACGCCGCCGGGATCGAGTTGCTGAGCGGCCGGGACCGGATCAACTCCGCGATCTCCACGGCGATGGCCGCCGCCTCCGGGGAACTCCTCGCCATCCAGCCGTCCCCCGACCGCCACCCGCGGACGGTCGGCCTGGCCCTGGAGCGCGACCAGGCGCTGCTCGACCGCGGCGGCCGGATCCGCACGCTCTACCAACACACCCAGCGCCACATACCCGAAACCCTCGCCCGGTACGAGCAGTTGAGCGGTGACGTCGAGGCGCGCACCCTGGACGAGGTCACCGACCGCCTCATCCTCATCGACCGTACGGTCGCCTTCGTCCCCGCCGACAAGAGCCGCGCCCTCGCCCTCGAAGTCCGCCACCCGGCGCTGCTCAGCTACTTCGCCACCACCTTCGACCGTCTCTGGCGCCTCGCCACCCCCATGCACCCCGAGACCGTCCACCCCACCCCGCTCAGCGGCATCACCCCCCGCCAGCGCGCCATCGCCGCCCTCCTCGTCGAAGGCCACACCGATGCCGTCATCGCCGACCGCCTCGGCATGAACATCCGCACCGCCCGCGTCCACATAGCCAAGCTGGCCACCATCCTCGGCAGCGACAGCAGGGCTCAACTCGGCTACCTGATCGGTGAGTCGGGGATTCTGAGGAAGAAGGAAACCGAAGCATGACAGCGTCCCACCCGCCCCACGGGACGGAGGAACTCTGCGCGCCCGGAGCGGAGTTGTACGAACGAGCGCTGGAGGAAGGGCACATACCGGCTGCGGCGGCGACGGCGGCTCCGTGCCTGGTCGACATGGGACTGCTGCACCCCGCCGTGGGCGACCTGACCAGGCTGGAGCCCGTCTCCCCCACCCTCGCCCTGCACCGCATGCTCCGGCGCTCGGCGCGGCGCATCGCGGACGAGCGCCGACGTGAACACCAACTGGCGGAGATGTTCGAGAAGTTGGTGCGGTTCGACGCGGACCCGTCGGCGGTCAGCGCCCCGGCGATCACCCTGCTCAGCGGCAAGAACCGGATCAACCAGGCCATCACGGACGCCATGGCCGAGGCCACCGTCGAGATCCTGACCATCCAGCCCAACACGAACCTCCACGGCCCCGCCGTGGAGACCGCCCGCGCGGTGTCGGTCCTCCGCGACCAGGCCGCACTCGACCGGGGCTGCCGCATCCGCACCCTCTACCAGCACACGATGCGCAGCGCCCCCTCGATCCGCGCCCTGCACGAACGGCTGCACGGCGACACCGCCTGCCGCACGCTGGACGAGGTCACGGACCGCCTGATCGCCGTCGACCGCGCCGTCGCCTTCATCCCGGCCAGCGAGGACAACAACCTGGCCGTGGAGGTCCGGCACGCGGCCGTCATCAAGTACCTGACGACCACCTTCGACCGCCTGTGGCGCCTCGCCACCCCCCTCTACCCCGGACCCGCCGTCGAACGCACGACGCCCGACGCGGTCACCCCCCGCCAACGCGCCATCGCCGCCCTCCTCATCGAAGGCCACACCGACGCCGTGATCGCCACCCGCCTCGGCCTCAACATCCGCACCGCCCGCGAACACATCGCCAAACTCGCCGCCACCCTCGGCAGCGACAGCAGGGCCCAACTCGGCTACCTCATCGGCCAGTCGGGAATCCTTGACCAGGAAGGGTGACGCCCCTCCCGGCGTCGTAGGACCCTCCACCCCCCACCAGCCCGACCTGCGCGATCCGCACGCCGAGTTGCGTGCGGCTGGCCGCCCCCAACGTCTCGGAGAGGCGGGCGATATGGGCCCGGCAGGTCCGGACGCTGATGCCGAGGCGCTCGGCGATGACGGCGTCCTGGTGCCCCTCGGCGAGGAGCGCGGCGATGGACTGCTCGCGGTGGGAGACGCCTTCGACGGCGGGCGCGGGGATCGGCGCGGCGAGGGGGATCGCGAGGCGCCAGAGGCGTTCGAAGACGGTGACGAGGTAGGTGATGAGCGCGGGGTGCCGCAGTTCGAGGGCCATCGTGCGCTCGGCGTTGGCGGGTATGAAGGCGACGGCGCGGTCGAAGACCATGAGCCGGTCGGTGACCTCGTCGAGGGTCCGCGCCTCGACCGCGTCGCCCATCAGGTCGAGGTAGGTCAGCAGCCCCTGGCCGTGCCGGGCGACGTGGTTGTAGAGGTCCCGCATCCGAACTCCCCGCGCCCGCAGGGACATCGCCCGGTGCAGCCCCTCGGAGAGCTCGTGCTCGCGCCGGATCCCGCCGGGCTGGACGGTCAGCACCTCGGTCGTGCACGCGTCGGTCGCCTCGTCCAGCGCCGCCTGGATCCGGGACGCCCCGTCCAGGACGCGCAGCGCCGTGCCCTCGCCGGGCGCGCCGAGCGGGCCGCCGAGCCCGGCGTACCACTCGAACGCGGCGACCGCGGCGCCCATCCGCCGCCGGCTCGCGCTGACCTCGTCGTACAGCCCGTGCAGCAGCCGCGTCATGACCTCCTGCGGCGCCGTGGGGACGAGCCAGTCCATGTCGTCGGGATCGGGGTGCAGCAGGGCGAGTTCGAGGAGGCAGGGCGCCTGCTCGACGTCGGCGCGCGGGACCCGGCCGCGGCGCACGGCGCGGGAGTAGACGCGGTCACCGGCCTCGCACAGCCGGTCGGCACCGTGCGGATGGTCCTCCGTCCCGTGCCCGGTCATCGTCCATCCCACCCCCGCACTTTGCTCTTCCGCAGCGCAACTATGCGGGGCGTCCGCCCGGCTCCGCAACACGGCGCTCCCGCTCACGCGACCTGAAATCCCCCGGTATGCGGCCGTTTCGACCCGCCTCCGCCCCTCACACTGCAACAAGCTGACGGTGGTGCACCGTACCCACTCGCGGCAGGGTGGAACCGCTCCACCCGGGCTGCCGCTCGCCCGGGAGACCCGGCCGGACGCTCCCCGTCCGGCCGGGTCCACCACGCCCTGCCGACGCCGGCCCGCTCCCGTGGTCCCACAGCGCCGTGCGCCTGCGACCCGTAGTCCCTGCGAGCCACGGCCCCGTAGTACCGCCGCCCCTACTCCTCGTACCGCCGCACCTCTCCTCACCCTCGTCCCCACCCGCCACAATCCGGGGTATGGCGAACCGAAGCGCACCGAGACCGTCCCCCGCGCGCCCCCTCCTCCCCCTCGCCGCTCTCCCCCTCGCCGCTCTCCTCCTGGCCGTCACCGCCTGCGACGCCGACACCGGCACCACCACCCCGTCAGCCGCCCCCAGCACCGCCTCCCAGCCCCCGTCCCGCCCTCACCAGGACGGCCACCTCGTCTTCACCCTCCTCGCCCTCCACTGCGGCATCCCCGGCGTCACCGGCACGCACAGCGACGCCCTGGCGGACGGCCAGTTCTGCTCGGCGAGGCTCCGCGTCGACAACCCGAGCCCCGACTTCCACACCTACGTCGTCAAGAACCAGCGCCTGGAGGGCGTGAGCGGACGCCCGGCCCGCCCCGACAGCTTCGCCATGGCCGTACGCCGCCAGCACGAGTCGATCTCGATCGGCGGCCACTCCCTCGTCGAGGTGGAACTCTGGTACGACGTCCCGCGCGACGCGAAGGTCACCGGTCTACGGGTCATGGGCGACCGCGATCCGGCGGCCTGGATGGCGACGACCCCTGCGGCGCACGCCCCGGACGGAGTGGTGATCAGGATGAAGCCCCTGACGGAATGACGAGCCCCGTCATACCCGTAGTACCCGCAGTACCCCCACCCCTACTTAAGGTTGACCGCCTCGCAGAACGACTCGAACTTCGGCGTGCAGATCTGCGCGACCGTGTAGATCCCGTCCGCCACGACCGTCGACTTCACCTTGTCCTTGGTCATCGCGACCACGGTCACCAGCTGCGCCGGGATCCGCTTGTTCGTCGGGCTGTCCACCCGGTCCCGCGTCAGGGAGTCGAACTTGATGTCCTTGCCCTGGATCTTGGCGACGGCCATCTCCGCGGCGGCGGCGGCCATCTCGGGGTACGGCTTGTAGACGGTCATGTACTGCTTGCCGCTGAGGATCCGCTGCACGGCGGGCAGCTCGGCGTCCTGCCCGGTGATCGGCGGCAGCTTGGTGACGCCCGCGTCCTCCAGCGCCTTGAGCGCGCCCCCGGCCATCGCGTCGTTCGCGGAGTAGACCCCGGCGATGTTGTTCTTGCCGAACTTCTCGATCGCCTGGGCCATCTCGGACTGCGCGAGGGTCGGGCTCCACGCGTCGGTGTCGTACGCGGCGGCGATGGTCACCCGGCCCTGGAGCTCGTTGAGCGCGCCCGCCTTGAACTGCCCGGCGTTGGGGTCGGTCGGCGAGCCGTTGATCATCACGATCTTGTCGGCGGTGCTGGGGTTGTCGATGGCCTCGACGAGGGTGCGGCCCTGCACCTGGCCGACGAGCTCGTTGTCGAAGGAGACGTACGCGTCGATGGGCCCCTCGGCGAGCCGGTCGTACGCGATGACCGGGATACCGGCGTCCTTCGCCTTCTGCACGGTGCCGGCGATGCCCTTGGAGTCGACCGCGTCGAGGAGGATCAGGTCCACCCGGTCGCTGATCATCTTCTCCATCTGCTGGATCTGCGTCGCCGGCTTCGCCGCCGCGTTCTCGTAGATCGTCTTGCCCTGCTTGTTCGTCAGCTCGGCGACCCGCTGTTTGATGATCGGGTAGTCGAACTGCTCGTACCGGGTGTTGGTCTTCTCCGGCATGAGCACGCCCACGGTGAGGTCGTTGCCCTTCGTCGGGCTCGCGTCGGCCGGGTCTCCCGTCGCGCCCAGCATCCCGCATCCGGCGAGCGAGAGGGTCATCGTGGAGGCGACGACGGATATGGCGATACGACGCATGCGGGGGCTCACTTCAGGTGACGTCCAGGTGTTCTGAAAGACAACGCGGCCCGCTCCCGCAGAGTCAAGAAGAATCACTTAACGAGATGGCAACATCACACTGCGCTCAAGTAACAGCAACACATGGAGACGAATCCCCTCGATCTCCAACTCCCTTCACACGCCCGCCACTTCGGAGAACCCGAAAGGGCCCGGAGTAATGAACTCCGGGCCCTTTCACAGCGTTCGTCCACCCTTGGCCTGGTTTCAGTCCCCTGGTTTCAGTCCTTGGGCTTCTTCGGCCGCCACACGACCAACGCGCTGGTCTGCTGCACCTCCTGGTACGGCACCAGGTCGCGCCGGTACGACGCGTGCACCGCGGCCTCGCGCTGCTGCATCGCCGCGGCGGCGCCGTCGAGCGCCGACTCCAGCTCCGCCACCCTGGACTGCAGCGCGGCGACCTGGTTCTCCAGCTCGATGATCCGCTTGATGCCGGCCAGGTTGATGCCCTCGTCCTGCGACAACTGCTGGACGGTGCGCAGCAGTTCGATGTCGCGGGCCGAGTAGCGGCGGCCCCGCCCGGCCGTGCGGTCCGGGGAGACCAGGCCGAGGCGGTCGTACTGCCGCAGCGTCTGCGGGTGCAGACCGGAGAGCTGGGCCGCCACCGAGATGACGTAGACCGGGCTTTCCTCGGTCAACTCGTACGGGTTACGTCGACGGCCGTCCATCACTCTCATGCTCCCTTCGCGGCCTCGAACAGCTCCGCCCGCGGGTCGTCGCCCGCGGTCGCCTCGCGATACGCCTCCAGTGCGTCACGAGCCTTCCCCGTCACGTCCTTCGGGACACTCACCTCGACGGTGACCAGGAGGTCGCCCCGGGAGCCGTCCTTGCGGACCGCGCCCTTCCCGCGCGCACGCATGGTGCGCCCGTTGGGCGTCCCCGGCGGCAGCTTCAGGGTCAGCGAGGGCCCGCCCAGGGTGGGCACCTTGATCTCGCCGCCCAGCGCGGCCTCCGCGAACGTGACCGGCACGGTCACCGTCAGGTTGTCGTCCTTGCGTCCGAACACGGGATGGCTCCCGACGTGGACGACGACGTAGAGGTCGCCCGAGGCGCCGCCCCGCTCGCCGGGCGCGCCCTTGCCGCGCAGCCGGATCCGCTGCCCGTCCGTCACCCCCGCGGGGATGCGGACCTGCATCGTCCGCGAGGACTTGGCCCGGCCGCTGCCGTGGCAGTCCTCGCAGGGCTGCTCGGCGATGAGGCCGCGCCCCTTGCAGTCGGGGCAGGGGTCGGTGAGCGAGAAGCCGCCGCCCGAGCCGCGCGCGACCTGCCCGGTGCCGACGCAGGTCGGGCACACGCGCGGGGTGCCGTTCTTGTCGCCGGTGCCGGAGCACGCCTTGCAGGCGGCCTGGGACGTCATCCGCAGCGGGACGGTCGCCCCCTCGATGGCCTCGGTGAAGCTGAGGGTCACCTCGGTGTCGATGTCCTGGCCGCGCCGGGGCTGGGTGCGGCCCGCGGTCGTACCGCCCCGGTTGAACAGGCCCCCGAAGACGTCCCCGATGCCGCCGCCGAAGCCGCCCTGGGCACCGCCCTGGCCGCCCCCGAAGAGGTCGCCGAGGTCGAAGTTGAACGAGCCGCCGCCCGCGCCCGGTCCCGGGCGGAAGCCGCCGTTGCCGAACAGGGCGCGCGCCTCGTCGTACTCCTTGCGCTTCTTGGGGTCCCCGAGGACGTCGTTCGCCTCGGAGATCTCCTTGAAGCGCTCCTCCGCCTTGGCGTTGCCCTTGTTGGCGTCCGGGTGGAACTCGCGCGCGAGTTTGCGGTACGCCTTCTTGATCTCGGCCTCGGTGGCGTCCTTGGGGACGCCGAGGACCTTGTAGAAGTCCTTCTCGATGAAGTCCTTGGTGCTCATCCCCGACGTGCCCCCTTCCGCTCGTTGTCTACGTCAGCCCTCCTCAGGGCCGTTGTCCTTCTCGTCGCCGGCCTCGTCCTCGGCCTTGACGGTCTGCGCGCCGGGCTGCGGCTCGGCGACGGCCACCCGCGCGGGGCGGATGGTGCGCTCGCCGATCCGATACCCGGGCTGGAGAATCGCCACGCACGTCGTCTCCGTGACGTCCGGCGCGTAGGAGTGCATCAGCGCCTCGTGGATCGTCGGGTCGAAGGGCTCGCCCTCCTTGCCGAACTGCGTCAGACCCATCTTGGCGGCGGTGGTCTCCAGCGACTCCGCGACGGACTTGAATCCGCCGAGCAGTTCGCCGTGCTCCCGCGCGCGGCCGATGTCGTCCAGGACCGGCAGCAGCTCGGTCAGGAGGTTCGCGACGGCGATCTCCTTGACCGCGATGCGGTCCCGCTCGACCCGGCGGCGGTAGTTCTGGTACTCGGCCTGGAGGCGCTGGAGGTCGGCGGTGCGCTCACCGAGGGCGGTGCGCACCTGGTCCAGCTCTGCCACCAGACCGGCTGTCTGGTTCGCGTCCCCGGCCGGGGCCGCCTCCTTCTCGGGGGCGGCCTTCGGCTCGGCGTCGTCGGCGCCGGAGGGGACGTCGGGCTTCTCCTCGAAGCCCGGGGTCTCCTCCGTCACGCGGCACCACCCTTGGGCTTCTCGTCGTCGACGATCTCGGCGTCCACGACGTCGTCGTCGGCCTTGGCGCCCGCGCCGGCCGCGCCTTCGGCACCCTGCGCCGCCTGGGCGTCGGCGTACATGGCCTGGCCGAGCTTCTGGGAGACGGCGGCGACCTTCTCGGTGGCCGTGCGGATCTCGGCGGTGTCCTCGCCCTTGAGCTTGTCCTTCAGCTCGGCGACGGCTTCCTCGACCTCGGTCTTGATCTCGCCGGGGACCTTGTCCTCGTTGTCCTTGAGGAACTTCTCCGTCTGGTAGACGAGCTGTTCGCCCTGGTTGCGGGCCTCGGCGGCCTCGCGGCGCTTGTGGTCCTCGTCCGCGTACTGCTCGGCCTCCTGGCGCATGCGGTCGACCTCGTCCTTCGGCAGCGAGGAGCCGCCGGTGACGGTCATCTTCTGCTCCTTGCCCGTGCCGAGGTCCTTCGCGGTCACGTGCATGATGCCGTTGGCGTCGATGTCGAAGGAGACCTCGATCTGCGGGACACCGCGCGGGGCGGGCGGCAGGCCGGTCAGCTCGAACATCCCGAGCTTCTTGTTGTACGCCGCGATCTCGCGCTCGCCCTGGTAGACCTGGATCTGCACGGAGGGCTGGTTGTCCTCGGCGGTGGTGAAGATCTCGGAGCGCTTGGTCGGGATCGTGGTGTTGCGCTCGATGAGCTTCGTCATGATGCCGCCCTTGGTCTCGATGCCGAGGGACAGCGGGGTGACGTCGAGCAGCAGGACGTCCTTGACCTCGCCCTTGAGGACACCGGCCTGGAGGGAGGCGCCGATCGCGACGACCTCGTCCGGGTTGACGCCCTTGTTGGCGTCCTTGCCGCCGGTCAGCTCCTTGACCAGCTCGGCGACGGCGGGCATACGCGTGGAGCCGCCGACCAGGACGACGTGGTCGATCTCGCCGAGCGAGATGCCGGCGTCCTTGATGACGTTGTGGAACGGCGTCTTGCAGCGCTCCAGGAGGTCCGCGGTGAGCTGCTGGAACTGCGCGCGGGTCAGCTTCTCGTCGAGGTGCAGGGGGCCCTCGGCGGAGGCGGTGATGTACGGCAGGTTGATCGACGTCTCGGAGGACGACGACAGCTCGATCTTCGCCTTCTCGGCGGCCTCGCGCAGGCGCTGGAGGGCCATCTTGTCCTTGCCGAGGTCCACGCCGTGGCCCGACTTGAACTGCTGCACCAGGTAGTCGACGACGCGCTGGTCCCAGTCGTCACCACCGAGGTGGTTGTCGCCGTTGGTGGCCTTCACCTCGACGACGCCGTCGCCGATCTCCAGCAGCGAGACGTCGAACGTGCCGCCGCCGAGGTCGAAGACCAGGATGACCTGCTCGTCCTTGTCGAGGCCGTACGCGAGCGCGGCGGCCGTCGGCTCGTTGACGATGCGCAGGACGTTCAGGCCCGCGATCTCGCCGGCCTCCTTGGTGGCCTGGCGCTCGGAGTCGTTGAAGTACGCGGGGACGGTGATGACCGCGTCGGTCACCTTCTCGCCCAGGTACGCCTCCGCGTCGCGCTTCAGCTTCTGGAGGATGAACGCGGAGATCTGCTGCGGGTTGAAGTCCTTGCCGTCGAGCTGGATCTTCCAGTCCGTGCCCATGTGGCGCTTCACGGAGCGGATGGTCCGGTCCACGTTGGTGACGGCCTGGCGCTTGGCCACCTCACCGACGAGCACCTCGCCGTTCTTGGCGAAGGCGACGACGGACGGCGTGGTCCTGGCGCCCTCTGCGTTGGTGATGACGGTGGGCTCGCCGCCTTCAAGAACGCTGACGACGGAGTTAGTCGTGCCCAGGTCGATGCCGACCGCACGTGCCATTTTGATCTTCCTCCAGCTGACTTGAGTGGAACAGGCTCAAGTGTGCATCACTCGCACAGCGGAGTCAACAGACCTGAGTCGAACGGACTCAACTCTTATCCGTTCCTTACACGCATGCCTTCCCTGACCTGCGAAGACTCCGGCCTCCTGGGCCCTCGCACCTGCACTCCAGGGGTGACACCAGAGGCTTGCGGGACCGTCCGCCGCACCCGCCACAGGGCGACGAGACGCCGCACGCCGGGTGCGCGCCGGGGCCGTCGCGGGCCGGGGGCCCGGCTTCCCAGCGTCTCTCCCCCGCGCGCGGGACGCACCTGGGCGGCGGACCTGCCCGGCGGACCGTACGCGCGCACACGCAGCAGCCCCGCCCCGGCCGCCGCCACGACGAGCACCGTCCACACCGTCACCGAGGCCGGCACCCACCCCGCGTGCGCGAGCACCCCCGCCAGCGCGGCCGCGAAGGACGCGGCGCCGATCAGGACGACGCTCCCCTGGGCGGTGATCCCGAGGCGCCGCAGCCGGTGCGCGACGTGGTCCGGCGCCGTCCGCAGCAGCGGCCGTCCGGCGCGGGCGCGCGAGAGGAGCACCAGGGCGACGTCCAGGCTCGCCACGGCCGTGAGCGCGAACAGCACGCCCGCGCCGGGCAGTGGTTCGCGTTCCGCGCACGCGCGTACGGCGACCGACGCCGGCAGGAACCCCGCGAACAGCGCGCCGCACGTGCCGAGTCCCACGCGCGCGTGGGGCCAGTTGTGCATCAGGAAGCCGGTCAGGGCCGCCGCCAGGACGCTCAGCAGGACCGCCGGGCCGTCCATCACCTCGGCGGCGGCGCAGGCCCCGACGCCGAAGGCGGTGACGACGCCGACCGTCCCGGCGACCCCGTCCGCGTGATCGAGGCCGCGGAAGGCCAGGGCGACGAAGACGACCCACGTGAGCGAAACGACGCCTCCCAGGGCGCCGATCCCGTCAAAAGGGATCACGAAGGCCGCCGCGACGGTCGTCCCCAGCACCAGGAACCGCGTCTTCAGGCGCCACAGGTCGGCGGCGAGACCGAGCAGGGCGACGGCGCCGGCGGCGACGAGCAGCCTGCCCGTGCCGGGGTCGAGCGGGGCGAGGCCGGTGCGGTCGCCGACGGCCGCGACCGCGCACGTCGCCCCGGCCACCGCCACCCCTCCGGACAGCGGCACCTTTCGCAGCCGCTGCCGCCGCTCGACCAGCCCCACGCGCAGGGCGGGGACACGGAGCAGGGCGGCCAGGACTGCGGCCAGCGCGAGCGAGGCGGTGGCGGCGGAGATTCCGTAGAGCACGGTCCTAAATTAGTCACAAATGTAGCAATTACGTACGAATGACATGAACGGAACGATTCTGCAGCGGGTGATCTGGGCCGGAAACAGGCGTGACCCCGGCGTTCCCGCCGCCTTACGGTGAGCCGTCCGCTGATCACGTGACCGGTGTGGGGGCGCCATGGAGTCCGGGGACGCCCACAACACGGTGAGCGGGGGCAAGTCCAGCGGGCCGGTTCTCCAGGGCCACAAGTTCGACGTGCACTTCCACCCCCGGTCAAGCTCGTCTCGCTCGCCGTGGCCCTCGCCCGCGTCGCCGGCACGGCCACGCGCGCGACGTCCGAGCCCCCCGCCGCCGAGAGCGGCCACCTGTACGCGATCAGCCCTGAGGACGTCACCGTCTGGTCGTGGAGCAGCCGTACGGGGTGGAAGAGGGTCGGCCACACCCCCGCGGGGGTGATCGCCGCAGGACCCGCCGGCCTCTTCGCCACCGACCCTGTGGACGACCGGATCTTCCGGTACGACGGCGTGAGCCGCTGGGACTTCGTCGGCACGGGAGCGGACGGCCAGACCCTGGCGGTCGGCGACCGCCTCTGGGTCCGCGACAGCAGGGCCGTACGCCAGTGGGACCCGTCCACGCCGCGTGGACGACGATACGGACCAGCCTGGCGGCCGAGATCCACGGCGGACCGGTCGGACTGTTCGCGACCGAACCCGACGGTGAGCACGCGCTGACGCGCTGGGAGCCGGAGACCGGGGGGGGGCTGAGCAGCACGGACCGGCGCGTCTACCGCTGGAACGGCTCCGGCGGCGTGGACGACTGGACGCCGCTCGGCGAAGCCACGTTCGACGGCGTCCTCGCGGGCGACGCCGGCCTGTTCGCCACCCGCGGCGACCGGCTCCTCGCGTACGACGAGGCGTCCGGGCGCTGGCACGACACCGGCGAGACGGCGGACCGGCCGCGGCACTCACGGCCTCGGGGTGAACCCGTAGTACCCGTAGTACCTGCCACCCGTTCTGAGGCAACCCTCAGCGACTCAGATCACTCCGCGCCCCGCTACAGTGCGACGGAGAATCCGGGGTACCCTCAGACGGACTGAATAAGTTACCGCTTAGTAACTCCGATCTTCCCCTCGCAGGCACGAGGAGCCCCCATGCAACTCGCCGCGATCATCGTGTCGCTGGTCCTGATCGTGGTCGGCGTGGCCCTGTTCGCGCGCGCCCTGCTACAGATCTACAACTTCATGCGGCTCGGCCAGAACGTGCCGGCCGGCACCCGCACCGACGAGCCCGCTCAGCGCACCCTGACCGTCGTCAGGGAGTTCCTCGGCCACACGCGGATGAACCGCTGGGGCATCGTCGGCGTCGCGCACTGGTTCGTCGCCGTCGGCTTCTTCTCGCTGCTGCTGACGATCGTCAACGCCGTCGGCCAGCTCTTCAAGGCCGACTGGATGCTGCCGGTCATCGGCGACTGGGCGCCGTACAACGTCTTCGTCGAGTTCATCGGCACGATGACCGTCCTCGGCATCCTGGTCCTGATCGTCGTCCGCCAGCTGAGCAAGCCGGACAGGCCGGGCCGCAAGTCCCGCTTCGCCGGCTCCAACTTCGGCCAGGCGTACTTCGTCGAGACGGTCATCCTCATCGTCGGCGTCTGCATCTTCATGCTGCACGCGCTGGAGGGCGCCCAGCACCACGTGGACGGCTACGAGGCGTCGTTCTTCATCTCGTACCCGGTGGTGTCCTGGCTGGAGGGGATGGACCTCTCCACCCTCCAGAACCTCACCTACTTCTTCGCCGGTCTGAAGATCGCGACGTCGTTCATCTGGATGATCACCGTAGCTCTCAAGACCGACATGGGTGTCGCCTGGCACCGGTTCCTCGCGTTCCCGAACATCTGGTTCAAGCGCGACGCGAAGGGCGGCACCTCGCTCGGCGCGCTGCTGCCGATGACGTCCGGCGGCAAGCCGATCGACTTCACCGACCCTGGCGACGACGACGTGTTCGGCGTCTCGCAGGTCGAGCAGTTCTCCTGGAAGGGCCTGCTGGACTTCTCCACCTGCACCGAGTGCGGGCGCTGCCAGTCGCAGTGCCCCGCGTGGAACACCGGCAAGCCGCTCTCCCCGAAGCTGCTGATCATGTCGCTGCGCGACCACGCGCACGCCAAGGCGCCCTACCTGCTCGCGGGCGGCGGCAAGACCATGGAGGGCGAGGAGAAGGCGTCCGAGGAAGCCCTCAAGGGTGTCCCGGCAGGGGCGCTCGCCGAGGCCGAGCGCCCCCTGATCGGGACGGCCGAGGAGAACGGCGTCATCGACCCGGACGTCCTGTGGTCCTGTACCACCTGCGGGGCATGCGTCGAGCAGTGCCCGGTGGACATCGAGCACGTCGACCACATCGTCGACATGCGCCGCTACCAGGTGATGATCGAGTCGGCCTTCCCCTCCGAGGCGGGCACGATGCTCAAGAACCTGGAGAAGAAGGGCAACCCCTGGGGGCTCGCCAAGAAGCAGCGCCTGGAGTGGCTGAAGGAGCTGGACTTCGAGGTCCCGGTCGTCGGCAAGGACATCGAGGACCTGTCCGAGGTCGAGTACCTGTACTGGGTCGGCTGCGCGGGCTCCCTGGAGGACCGCGCGAAGAAGACGACGAAGGCGTTCGCCGAGCTGCTGCACATCGCGGGCGTCAAGTTCGCGATCATGGGCGGCGACGAGAAGTGCACGGGTGACTCGGCACGGCGCCTCGGCAACGAGCCGCTGTTCCAGGAGCTCGGCATGGAGAACGTCATGGCGCTCAACATGGCGTTCGGCGAGGAGATGGACGACGACGGCAAGGTGACGCCGGAGTCGAAGAAGCCGAAGTCCGCGAAGAAGATCGTCGCGACCTGCCCGCACTGCCTCAACACCATCGGCAACGAGTACCCGCAGCTCGGCGGCGACTACGAGGTCGTCCACCACACGCAGTTGCTGCAACTCCTCGTCGACGAGGGCAAGTTGGTGCCGGTGACGCCGGTCGAGGGGATCATCACGTACCACGACCCCTGTTACCTGGGGCGGCACAACAAGATCTACACGCCGCCGCGCGAGATCATCGCGAACGTCCCCGGGCTGCGCAACGAGGAGATGCACCGGCACAAGGAGCGCGGGTTCTGCTGCGGTGCCGGTGGCGCGCGGATGTGGATGGAGGAGCGGATCGGCAAGCGCATCAACAACGAGCGCGTGGACGAGGCTCTTTCGCTCAACCCCGACATCGTCTCGACGGCCTGCCCGTTCTGCCTCGTCATGCTGACCGACTCGGTCAACGGCAAGAAGAACGAGGGCAAGGCGAAGGAGTCCATCACGGTCGTCGACGTCGCCCAGCTGCTGCTGGAGTCGGTGAAGACGCCGGTGGATCCGGCGGGGGACGCGGAGGCGGAGAACGAGCCCGAGCCGGAGCCGGTGAAGTAGCTCGCGAGCAGTACGGGTACGGGGACGCCCCTCGCTTCTTTCCGAAGAGGCGGGGGGCGTTCTCGTCGCGCTCTCATGGCGCCGTGGCCGCCTCGTACTTGAGGCGTACGGGTACCTAGGGGTCCGCCCCCTACGGGATGTCACAGGTCGGCCGCAATGGGGTCCGGGAAGCGTCCGGCCCCGCACCTCACTCTCCGGGACCAGGTACGTTCGAAGGCGTGGCTGGATTCAGGATCGGACGCGGCGGCCGGGACGACCGCGCCCCGCAAGCGCGACCGCAACACCCCCCGCACGGGCAACAGGCGCCCCAGGGACCGCCGTACGGCGCCCAGGGCCCCTCGCCCTCGTACGGACCGGGGGGACCCTCCTACGGCCAGGCGCCGTCCTACGGGTACCCGCCGCAGCCGTCGTACCCGCAGCAGCGGCCGTACGGCGGGCCGGGCGGCGCGACGCAGGGCGGCGGCAGAGGCCCGGAGGAGCCGGAGTACTTCGGCGGGAGCAGCCCCTCCTACCCCCAGGGTCAGGGCCAGGGGCAGCCGCAGGGTGCCCCGTACGACCCGTACGCCGCGAACAACCCCGGGCACACGCAGGCGTTCTCGATCGACGAGCACCAGCGGTACAACCAGGGCGAGACGTACCACGCGGGCTCCGCGCCCGCCGGTCCCGCCGGGCCTCGGCTGCACTGGAAGGCCCTGCTGAAGGGCATCGTGACCGCCCCGAACCAGACCTTCCTCGTCATGCGGGACTACACGATGTGGGGCCCCGCCCTCATCGTGACGTTCCTCTACGGCCTGCTCGCCGTCTTCGGCTTCGACGGCGCCCGCGCGGACGCGATCGACGCGAAGCTCTCCAACGCGATCCCGATCGTCCTGACGACGGCCGTCGCCATGGTCGTCTCCTCGTTCGTGCTCGGCGTCGTCACCCACACGCTCGCCCGTCAGCTCGGCGGCGACGGGGCCTGGCAGCCGACCGTCGGCCTCTCCATGCTGATCATGTCCCTCACGGACGCGCCCCGGCTCATCGTCGCCATGTTCTTCGGCGGCGACGCGTCCTTCGTCCAGATCCTGGGCTGGGCCACCTGGGTGGCCGCGGGGGCCCTCCTCACGCTGATGGTGAGCAAGTCCCACGACCTGCCCTGGCCCAAGGCGCTCGGCGCCTCCGCGATCCAGCTGGTCGCCCTGCTGTCGATCGTGAAGCTGGGGACGTTCTAGGGCTGAGTACCACCGGGACCGGCCCCGCCGTTCGGAGGGGGCCGGTCGGCCGACCGGCGGGGTGCCTCCCGAAGTCCGGCGGGTGGCCGGCCGTCTCCCGGCCTTGGCAAGGTCGTCGGGTGACCGAACTCGAAGGCGCCGCAAAGGCGCCTCCCCAGCCCTTGCCCGCGCAGCCCTCACCCCCGTCTGCCGCGTCCGGACCCGGCGTCTCGCAGTCGGCGCTCCAACTCATCGCCGGTGGCAAGCGGTTCACGACCGGAACGCCCCGCGTGAAGGCTTCGACGCCCTGAAGGGCACCGGCCCCGCAGCACCGTTCCTCGACCTGCCGCCCGGCGCCCGAGCCGCACCGCGCTCCCCCGCCTGACCGCGCCTGGCCGCACCGGCCGCACCGGCCGCACCGGCATCGCGGTCCCCCTCCCGCCGTGCGCGACGACACCCCGGCCCAACTGCCGCGGCCACGCTGCCCGGCACCACAGTCGTCGCCGGCACCTCCCCGACCCGCCACGCGGCCCTCCCCTGATCCGAGGACCTTCGCCATGCGCACCGTCCCCGCCGCCCCCGCCGTCCGAAGCACCCCCTCCCCCAGCCCCCGCAGGGACCCGCACGACCCAGCCCGCTGGGAACGCCCGGCGCTGGCCGCGGTCCTGGGTGTCGCCGCGCTGCTGTACGCCTGGGGCATGGGGAACGCCGCGCTGCACCCCTACTACGGCGCGGCGGTACGGTCGATGGCCGCCAGTGGGCGGGCCTTCTTCTTCGGAGGGCTCGACGCCAGCGGTTCGATCACCCTGGACAAGCTGCCCGGCGCGTTCTGGCCGGACGCCGTCTCGGTGGGGATCTTCGGCCCGCACACGTGGGCGGTCGCGCTGCCGCATGTGGTCGAGGGCGTGCTCGCCGTGTGGCTGCTGCACCGGATCGTGCGGGCCTGGGCGGGCCCGTTCGCGGCGCTGACCGCCGCGCTGGTCCTGACGTTCACCCCGGTGACCGTGGTGCTGAACAGGGCCACCATCCCGGACACCGCGCTCACGCTGCTGCTGGTGGCGGCCGCCGGGGCACTACAGAAAGCGGTGCGGACGGGGCGGCTGCTCCCGCTCGTCACGTGTGGCGTGTGGGTCGGGCTCGCCTTCCAGACGAAGATGCTCCAGGCGTGGCTCGTCCTGCCGGTGTTCGCCGGGGTCTTCCTGCTCGCCGCGCCCGGCTCACCGGTGCGGAGAGCCGGGCGCGTCCTGCTGAGCGGCGCGGTCGCGCTGGCCGTCTCCTGCTCGTGGGCGCTGATCGCGTGGCTGACGCCCACGGACAGCCGTCCGTACATCGACGCGACGTCGAACAACAACCCGTTCAGCCTGGTCTTCGGCTACAACGGCCTGAGCCGCTTCGGCGACGACGCCACCGCGTTCGGCGCCGTCCCGGCCACCGCCGCGAGCCGGACGACCGGGAACACCGGCTGGGGGATGCTCGTCAACCACGTCGTCGGCCCGCAGATCGCCTGGTTCCTGCCGCTCGCCGCGCTCGCCGTCGTCACCGCCCTGGTCTGGCGTGCCCGGGAGCCGCGGACCGATCCGCTGCGGGCGGGTTTCCTCCTGTGGGGCGGCTGGCTCGCCGTCCACGCCGTGGTGTTCAGCGTCTCCAACGGCAATCACGCCTACTACACGGCCGCCCTCGCGCCGGCGATCGCCGCGCTGGCCGGAGGCGGGCTCGCGCTCCTGCGCACCGCGTACGGGACGGGCGGACGGCGGCGGCTGTGGCTGCCGGGGGCGATCGGGCTGACGGTGGCCTGGGCGCTCGTCCTCGACGGGCCGACCTGGTTCGCTCCCGGGCTGCTGGTGTTCGCCGTGTTCTTCGCGGCCTGCGGGGTGTTCGGCCTGTGGTCGAGCGGGCCGCGTGCCTCGCGGCGCCGGGTCAACGGCTCCCTGGCCACCGGGGTCGCGGCCATGCTGCTCGTGCCGGCCGGCTGGGCCGTCTCGTCCCTCGACCCGCTCTACGCGGGCGCCGCGACGTCCCCGACGGCCGGTCCGGTCGGCGAGTTCCACCACCGGGCCCTGCGCGACCCAGCCGCGCTGCGCCGGGCCGCGCTGGGCCGGCCCAGCGGACGCGACACCGCCCTGCTGGACTACCTCGTCGAACACCGCGCGGGCGAGAAGTACCTGCTGGCGACCCAGGCCGCCTACCCGGCGGAGCGTCTGCTGCGCGCGCAGGCCCAACCCGTGCTCGTCATGGGCGGGTTCACCGGCCGGACGCCCTTCCCCGGTGTCCCCCGGCTCAGCGACCTGATCGCCACGCACCAGCTCCGCTACGTGCTGCTCACCCACCTGCGGCCCACCACCCCCGCCACGACGTGGGTGAAGTCCCACTGCGAGCGGATCCGCTCCTCGGACTACGGCTGGCGCGCCAAAGGCAATTTCGGCCTCTACGACTGCCGCACCCCCGCCGATCGGCGGGGGTAAAACCGCCGACTGCGGGATATACGGGAGAACGGAAATACAAAACACTGCCCACATTCCGTGAAGCCTGAATTCTAATTCTTTTGGTGAGCACCCTCACACCTTCCCGATAAACCGGCGAAGCATTCCCGCCGTCAGACAGGTCGAGAAATTCTTCACGCGAAAGGATTCTTCTTGACCACCACGCGATCCCCGATATCCGCGCGGCGTCGGGCGGACATGGCCGTGCTGGGAGGGGTGCGACCGCCGCTGGCGGCCCTGCCGGTGCTGCTGGCGCTCGTCGCGGGCCTGACGGTGTTCGCCGTCGGCAGCGACGCCGAACACGGCGTCCCCGAGGCCGTCCTCAGCTCCCAGCAGCACATCGCCGAGGACGGGGCGGTCGCGCTCCAGACCGCCGTCGACAAGAACGTCACCGATCTGCGGGTGTCGGCCGCGGACCTCGAAGGGTCCGTCTCCCCGGACGGCATGCTGGCCCGCCTCGACCGGACCGGCCACAAGTGGCGCGGCAGCGCCGTCGTCGACCAGACCACCGGACGGCTGCTCGCCGCGCAGGGCGAGTCCCTGCCGCTCGGGAAGGTGAACCTCCGCGCACTGCCGGCGAACCCGCCCCCGGCCCTGGTGCGGGACGACGCGGGCGTCACCCGGCTGCTGGCCTTCGCGACGCTGACGCGGGGCGGCAAGCAGGAGTTGATCGTCGCCGCGCAGAGCGTGAAGCTCCCGGGCATCACCGTCGGCAAGGACCACACGCTCACCGTCGTGGACCGGGACGGGAACACCCTCGCCTCGACCGGTCCCGCGCCCGGCGTCGTCCGGGCCAAGACGCTGGCCGTGACCGCGGCCCGCCAGGCGCACAGCGCGGGCCCCTCGGACACCGCTGTCGCGGCCGGCGGCTTCGACGGGCCTAGCGGCAGCCTCGTCGGGGCGGCGGACGGCGACAACCGGACCGCCGCCGGGTACGCCGCGGTGGCCCGGGGGACCGCGACGAAGGAGAGCCCGAGCAGCGCGCTCGGGCTGACGGTCGTCACGACGGTCCCGGCCAAGGGGAGCGGGGCCGGGACCGGTGACCTGCGTCTGGCCCTCCTCGCCGCGGCCGTCCTCCTGGTCCTCGCGGCCGGGGTCACCGTCGCCCTGCGTCTGCTGGTGCAGCGGCCCGTGCTGCGGTTGCGCCGCGAGGCGCGGCGGCTCGGCTCGGGCGACCTCACGGCTCCCGTCCCCGTACCCCGCTTCGGGGAACCCGCCCGGATCGGCGCCTCCTTGGAGGCGCTGCGCCTCCAACTCCGGGGCGAGGGCGGGCCGTCCGCGCCGGCCGGGAAGCGGCGCCGGCTCGGGCTGCGCACCGTCGTCGCGCTGAGCGCGTTCGCCCTGGTGGCCTGGCCGACGTCGATGCTCCTGAGCCTCGGCAGCAGCCTGCCGCGTCCCGCCGACGCCGTGCCCCGGGTGATCTCCGACGACCAGCGGCAGCGCACCGAGACGACGGCGGACCGGATGCGCCGGGGGATCAACGACGCGTACGCGGACCTCACTCGGCTCGCGACGGTCGTCGACGCCGCCCGGCCGGAGAAGGCGCGCGAAGTCCTCGACAGGTCGCTGGAGCGGAACGGGCGGTACCGGTCCCTGTATGTCGTGGACGGGTCCGGCGAGATCCTTGTCCAGGCCGGGGGCGAGCCTCGGACCTCGAAGAAGGCTCGGCTCAGGAGCGGGGTCACGCAGGCGAACACGTCCGGGACGGAACCGGTGCTCGCCGCTGTGGCCGCTCAGCCGGGCAAGGGCGCGCAGGCGGTGAAGGGCGCGCCTGTGGGCAAGGGCGCGTCGAAGAAGGCCGAACGCCGTTATGTCGTGGGCGAGTTCAAGGTCCAGTACCTGACGGGCCTCCTCAACCGGCCCGGTCTCGGCTCGGTGTGGCTGGTGGACTCCGAGCAGCGGGTCATCGCGTCCAACAAGGGGTTCGTGGCCTTCGGCCGGGTCTCCGACGGGCGGCTGCGGGCCCGGCTGCGGGCCGACCGCACGGCCAAGGGCTCCGCCGACGTCGTGCTCGGCCGGCGGGATCCGGCGGTCGCCGCGGTGGCGCCGTTCAGCGACAAGCCCGGCGTCGCGAGCGCGCTCGGCTGGAAGGTCGCCTCGATCCGGCCGGTGTTCTGGATCGGGCTGCCCCAGTACGAGGCACAGCGGCGGATCCTGCTCGTCGGTCTGCTGGGGGTGACCGCGGGCGCCCTCTGCGTCGGCTGGCTGTACCTCATCGTCGTCCGTCCACTGCGGGACGTCGCCCAGGGCGCCGAGGCGTTGGCGGGCGGGGATCGCGGGACGGTGCTCTTCCCTCGCTACCACGACGAGGTGGGTTCCATCGCGCGCGGCCTCGAAGTGATCAGGCAGCGGCTGCCCCGCGCCGAGGCGCCGTCCGCGTCCGGGACGTCCGACTCCTCCACGCCCTCGCCCGACCCCTCCGCCTCCCCGCCCGACCCCTCCACTCCGCCGTCCGGCCCCAGGAGCTGACCTGCCGTGCTCTTCCTGTACTGCGTCCTCGCGGCGTGCTGCGCCGGCCTGCTCGTCGCAGGCGTCGTCGAACAGCGCCGCCATGACGCGAACCTCGCCGCCATCCCCACCCGCGTGCTGGTCAACGGCATTCGCGGCAAGTCCTCCATCACCCGGCTGTGCGCGGGCGCGCTGCGCGGCAGCGGTCTGGTGACCGTCGCCAAGACCACGGGCACCGCGGCCCGGTTCATCCACCCCGACGCCACCGAGGAGCCCGTCTACCGCAAGTTCGGCATCGCCAACGTCGTCGAGCAGATCGGCATCGTCCGGCGGGCCGCCGGCTACCGGCCCGACGTCCTCGTCATGGAGTGCATGGCCGTCATGCCACCGCTCCAGGAGATCAACCAGACCAAGCTGATCCGCTCCACCATCGGCGTCCTGTGCAACGTCCGCGAGGACCATCTCGCCGAGATGGGGCCGACGCTGGACGACGTCGCCCGCTCCCTGTGCCGGTCCCTGCCGGTGGGCGGTGTCTGCGTCACCGCCGAGAAGGAGCGCTTCCACATCCTCCAGGAGGAGGCCGACGCCCGGAACTGCGAGCTGGTCTACGCCGACCCGGACACCGTCACCGACGACGAGCTGCGCGGGTTCAGCTGGTTCACCTTCAAGGAGAACGTCGCCATCGCGCTCGCGGTCGCCAACCTGCTCGGCATCGACCGCGCGACCGCGCTCAAGGGGATGTACGACGCGCCGCCGGACCCGGGTGTGCTGTCCGTCGAGCGGTACCGCACCGCCGACGGGAAGCGGCTGCGGTTCGCGAACGTCTTCGCCGCCAACGATCCCGAGTCGACGCTGATGAATATCAACCAGTTGCTCGAACTCGGCGCTATCCAGCGGCCGTTGCATGTCGTCATCAACTGCCGTCCCGACCGGGTGGAGCGCAACGGGCAGATGGGGGCGCTCATTCCCCAGCTCGATCCGGAGACGGTGTTCCTCATCGGGCATCCCACCAAGTCGGCGGCCGACGCGATACCCGGCCACTGGGGTGGGGACGTCGTCGATCTCGGTGGGGAGCGGCGTGATGCCGGTCAGCTCACGGAGGAGTTGCTGGGGCGGCTGGGGGCGGAGTCCTCGGTCGTCGCCATCGGCAATATCCATGGGCAGGGGGAGCTGTTTCTGGAACGGCTCGGGGCGTTGGCAGCTGAGGGTTCCGGCAGCGCTGGGCCGGTGGGCGCGGGGGAGGCCGCTTTGTGGTCCGGCTCGGGTGATGGGGTCTCGTCGTCCGGCGTGGGTGATGGCGTCTCGTCGTCCGGCGCGGGTGACGTCCCCTCGTCGTCCAGCGCGGGTGACGCCGCCTCATCGTCCGGCGCGGGTGACGCCGCCTCATCGTCCGTCGGCTCAGGCGACGCCCTCTCGTCGTCCGGCGCGGGTGACGCCCTCTCGTCGTCCGGCGCGGGTGACGCCGTCTCGTCGTCCGGCGCGGGCGATGTCCCCCCGTCGTCCGGCTCGGGCGACGCCCTCCCGTCCGGTGCCCCTCACAACTCCCCCCATGGAGCGTCCCGTTGATCCCCGCAGTCGTCACGCCTCAGATCGCCGCCATCGGTATCGCCCTGGGGCTGGTGTTCTCCCTCCTGTGCTACCTGACCACGAACCTCTCGCCGGGCGGCATGATCACGCCCGGCTGGCTCGCCCTCACCTTCGTCGAGGATCTGCGGCGGGCCGCGATGGTCGCGGCCGTGGCGGCACTGACATACCTGTTGACCAAGGTGCTGCAGCGCTTCGTCATCCTCTACGGCAAGCGGCTGTTCGCCGCCGTCGTGCTCACCGGGGTTCTGCTCCAGGCGGGGCTCTCGCTGTTGCTCCATCAGCAGTTTCCGCTGCTGTTCGCCCATCAGGCGCTCGGGTTCATCGTGCCCGGGCTGATCGCCTACCAGCTGGAGCGGCAGCCCAAGACGGCGACGGTCCTCTCCACCGGCGCGGTCACCTTCGCCACGTACGTGATTCTGGTGTCCGGGCTGTTGCTGGGCGCGCTGCCGACGACATGAGCCGACCTCTCCTCCCCGGCGCGCGACGCCCTCTCCCCTTCCCGCCCGTCCTCTCGCTCATCGGAGCCGACCAGTGAAACGCCTCCTGCCCAGGATCCGTAGACGTCCCTCGACCAAGAACATGGTTCTGTTCCTGGTGACAGCCGTGCTGCTCGCGGCGAGTTACGGGCTGACCCTGCAACTCCGGCAGCGTGCCGAACGTCCGGCGGCGGTATCCCGGGCATCGGCTCCGGCGGTACCGGCACCGGCGGCTGGGAGTGCGGGGACGGGTGCCGGTGCGGGCGCGGGTTCGGGTGCCGGTGCGGGTACGAGTGCCGGTGCGGGTTCGGGGGTCCAAGCTGACGCCGGCCGGCTGCGCTTCGAGCGGATCGGCAACCCCGCCCGCACGGTCGCCCGCGACCAACTCGGCACCGTCGTCGCCACGTTCACCGACGGCGCCCGCACGGCCGTGCTGACCGGGCCCGGCAGAACCTTCGCGGAGCCGCGCACGACGGACGCCCGAGTCGTCACCAAGAACTGGGTGCGGCTCCTGCCCACGCCGTGGACCCCCGGCGCGGAGCGGAGCGGATGGTTCACGCCGTGGCTCAAGTCCCGGCTCGGCAGCCGCGATCCCGACATCCTCGCCACGGCCTTCGACTACATCGCCGGCGCCCCGGCCCGGACGACGTCAGCGGGAGTCACCTACAGCGGTGCCGCCCGCTACACCCCCGACACCGGGCAGGAGAACCCGAAACAGGGCTCGGACTTCTACGACTACCTCGGCGTCCCCTGGACCTTCCCCGACGCCGTCACCCGCAACCCCGTGAAGGACCGCGCACGCTCCGTCGACAGCTCCGGCTACGTCCGGCTGGTGTACGGATACCGCTCGGGTTTCCCCCTGAACAGCAGAGACGACGCACCGGGCAACGGACTCCGACGCTCCCCCGACGCGATCGCCCACGCCCCCCTCGGCGTCCCCGTCCTCCCCCTCACCGGCCACCGCCCCACCACCCTCCAACAACTCCAACCCGGCGACCTGGTCTTCTTCAGCACACAACAACTCCCCGGCAAACGGCTCGGCCACATCGGCATCTACCTCGGCCTCGACACCGCCGACCACCCCCGCTTCATCTCCAGCCGCAAGAACGCCGGCGGGCCCACCATGGGTGACACGGGCGGCACCTCTCGGCTCGACGGCACCGGCTACTACGCCCAAGCCCTGCGCGCGGCCCGCCGCTTGTAAACCCACTCCAGCTGGACGGACGTCGCCGTTTCTGCGGGTCTGCTCGGGGTGCGGCCGGCCCTTACGCCCGCCTCTGCTCCCGCGGTCAGAGCTGTGCCGGGCCGGGAGCGGGGCGGGGGACTCCGTCCGCTGACCGATGCCGTCGAGACACAAATACCCCGGACGGGGCCCAGGGCCGGTGCTGTTCACCGGCCCTGGGCCGTTGTGCCGTCTACCCGCGCTGACGGTGATGCCGCACATCGCGCGCGTCGTCGTCCCTGCGAGGAGTGCGGTGCGCTCGACGTGAAGAGCGGCTACGACGAGAAACCCGCGTCGCCCGTCCTCGACACATAGCACTCCTGCACAAATCCGTCACACAAGAACTGGCGCACTACACACAGCAAAAAGGCCCAAGTCTCCGACTTGGGCCTCAACACTGAAGCGGGTGACGAGAATCGAACTCGCGCTCTCAGCTTGGGAAGCTGCGATCACCGACGGCAGCTTCGGGCGCTGACCTGGGCGAACGTTTCAGACGAGATGGCATCGCCCTTGTTCGCTTTCACCGTGATACCCCGCTGTTCCCCGCTCTATCTGGTGCGCTTGTGGTGCGGGCGGACATAGCTACAGCGACGACCGGTGGGGTGCTGTCAGCCGGGACCGTCGCCACGGCGTCCGGCGCAAGCGCCTTCGTAGGGCGTCCGAGCACGTCAGCATGTCGTACTCGATATACGCTTGCATTTCGTACTCGATACATGCTCCACTTGGAGTATGACGAATATCCGGCTCACTAAGCCGACGATCGCTGTGCTGGAGGCATTGATCTCCGCAACGAGCGACCAGCCGGCCTGGGGTCTCAGCATCTGCCGTGACGCCGACCTTGGTCCCGGCACCGTCTATCCGATCCTCGACAGGCTCGCCGAACGTGGCTGGGTCATCAGTCGTGAAGAGACTGGCCCCCACCCTGGGCGACCTGCCCGTCGGTTCTATGAACTCACTGGAGTCGGTCGTATGCAGGCGAATGAAGCTCTTGAGGCCAGGAAGGCTCGTCGCTTCGGGCTTGGTCTGGCGGGAGGGGCCGCGTGAGGGTTGGGCGAAAGTACAAGATCTCCTACGGATCAAGCGTCTCCAAGACCGTGGACAGCTTGTCTGTCGAGGATCGCCAAGCCTTCGAACGTGTTTTGCGCGCTCTTCGAGGTGGGGAGCGGTTCGGCACGATCGTCGTTTCCTCGCGGTTCAGCTACAGCTACGTTCAGTTCGCGGACGATCTTTACGTTGGGCTGTCTTGGGTTACGCCGAAGGTGCTGGTGCTCAACGGGATCTATCTGGAGGTCGACAACCGAGACTTCCGGCAGGTGCGACGGCACCAGCTGGCTATGAGGCTCAAGGGTGCCAAAGCGCCCGACGCGACGGCCGCGCGGACCACGTCTATTGCGGCGCGCATCGCCGGACGGAACCGGGCTCATCTGGGTCCCGATTGGGCTGCGGTCCTCGCAGGAGCCCCGGAGCATAACGTCACTTTCTCTGCGCGCCGACAGTGCCTGCTTGCAGTGGGCTTCTTGTTCGCGGCTCTCCGGATGCGTGTGCATGACGTCGCACGTCCGGCCTGGCGCCCCGTTGACTGGCTGTTGAGTGCTTCGTCCCGGACGAACGCGTTGATCACGGGTGTAGTGGGCGCCCAAGCGATCTACATCGTCGATGACGGCGGCCTGCCAGCTCTGGTGACCGAGGTGTGGGAGCCCTGCGGAATCCTAGGGACGGCGTTGTTCGTGCTGGCGCGCTGGATCCGCCGCCTTCGAGGTATCGAGCTAGCCGTGCCGGAAGGCGAGCGCGCCGACTAGGGGACGTCCTGCGGCTGCGCGGACTGCCGTCAAAGGCCCCGGATCTTGATCGGTCCGGGGCCTTTTGGCTGGTGCCCCCGCAGGATTCGAACCTGCGACACCCGCTTTAGGAGTTCGATCTCGGTCTGACCCCGTGGAAGCTCCCCTTACTCTCCGGGGCCGTATGCAGCTGCCGGGGGTCACCGCCGTCCATGGCTGTTGATGTCAGCGATGGATGTCAACGGAACAGGCTAGCACTGCATACCGGTAGTTCGTTAAATCCGGCGGTGATGTGGGTTGACGACGGGGCGGGTCGCCCGTAGGCCGGTGGTAGGAGTCAACTGCTCTGTTGGGGGCTGGAGATGACTGCTCGCCGTCCGTGTCCGCCTGCGCCGGGGCCGTTGGAGGAGTACGCGGCCCGGTTCGACGACCTCTTCTTCAGCTTGGCTCAGCGGCGAGGTTTTCGTGAGTATCTGACCGGGTTGCTGGCGCCGCGGGAGCGGAACAAGACGATCACCTGCCTGGCCGGGGCGGAGCCGGTGGCAGGTGCGGGCACGCCGGGGGTGCAGCGGCTGCAGTTCTTCCTCTCGGAGTCGCCCTGGGAGGCCGAGGAGGTCAACGACCGGCGGCTTGAGCTGCTGCGCGAGCAGCCGGCGACCGCTCCGCATGACGGCGGGGTCATCGTGATCGACGACTCAGGGGACCGCAAGGACGGCACGGCTACCGCCAACGTGGGCCGGCAGTGGCTGGGTCGGCTGGGCAAGACGGACAACGGCATCGTCACGGTGACCACGGTGTGGACCGACGGCCGCGTGTACTACCCGCTGCACGCCCGGCCCTACACGCCCGCCCATCGCTTCGCCCGCGGCCGGTCCGACCCGGCTTTCCGCACGAAACCGCAGCTGTCCGCCGCCCTCGCGGCCCGAGCCAAAGAGGCGGGCTTCGCCTGCCGGGCGGTGGTCGCCGACTGCGCCTACTCCGTGAGCGACGACTGGTACCTCGCGCTGCGCGACGCGGGCCTTCCCTACGTCGTGGCACTCAGGCCGCACCGCGGCACCTGGGCCCGCTCCGACCAGCCGCACACCCCCATCGATGCCGCCCGCGCCCTGGCCGGTACCGACCCGGAACATCCGGGTGACTGGACACGAGTTGAGCGCCACTTCCGCGACGGGCACACCGAGACCTGGTGGGCCGCGGATACCCGCCTGGGCGGCTACGGACCCGACTCCCCGTGCCGCCTGGTGGTGGCCACCACCGATCCGGGTGTGCTGCCGGAGAAGGCCACCTGGTTCCTGGCCACCAACCTGCCCCACCCCGACGCCCCGCACGCCGACACCAGCCCACACCCGTCGGCCGACCTCGCCGAAATCGTGCGGCTCTACGGGCTGCGGCCGTGGATCGAGCAGAGCTACAAGCAGATCAAGGACGAACTCGGCTGGGCCGACTTCCAAGTCCGCTCCGACCGCGCCATCCGCCGCCACCAGACCCTGGTCAACTGCGCCTTCTCCTTCTGCTGGGACCAGTGGTTCGCACCGCCCGGACCACTTGATGCCACCGCGCCGGATCCGTGCCCTGATGACGGGCCAGAGAGGGGGCCCAGCCGCACCCCACCAGCACCAACAGCCTTGCTGGCCCAGGGCCTTACGGGCCGTCCGTTCCTGGCTCACCCCCGCCGTCACCCTCCACCGGTGGTGGCAAGCCTGGACGGACAAGGACCCACCCTCCGAGCTCCAGGCCCTGATCGACGCAGTCACGGCCGGACACGGCCTTGACCTCTACTACCGGATTTAACGAACTACCGATACTGACCATCAATGCGTGGTGTCGGGAGGGCTGACGGCTATTGATCCCTGCGGTATGCCGTCTGTATGAGGTATGCGCAGGGCGGTGGCCTGACCGCCGAGCGGCGGGCGTTTCGGGAGCGGTTGCGCATGGAGGCCGCCGACCGCTTTGTCCGCGGTGAGGAGACGGCCGTGATCGCCCGGGACCTGCGGGTCACCACTCGCTCGGTGCAGCGGTGGCGGAAGGCCTGGAACGAGAACGGACTGCCGTCCCTGGCGTCCAAGGGGCCGGCCTCGGTGCCGTTGCTGAGCGACGAGCTGTTCGCGGTGCTGGAGAGAGAGCTGGACAGGGGCCCGGTCGCGCATGGCTGGCCGGACCAGACCTGGACCCTGTCGAGGATCAAGACGCTGATCGGCCGCCGCTTCCACAAGAGTTACACCGTCCAGGGAGTGGCGGTCCTGCTCAAGCGGCACGGCTGGACCTGCCAGGTTCCCGCCCGCCGCGCGGTGGAACGGGACGAGCAGGCGGTGGCCGGCTGGGGGAAGGAAACCTGGCCGCAGGTGGAAGGATGCGGGCGGCACGCGACGCCTGGCTCGTCTTCGAGGACGAGGCCGGCTTCACGCTGACGCCGCCCACCACCCGCACTTGGGCCCGCCGCGGCCATACCCCCGTGGTGCACGTCCGTGGCCGCTCCCGGCGCCGCCTGTCGGTCGCCGCCCTGCTCTGCTACAAACCCGGTCATCCCACCCGACTGATCCACCGGCCGCGGGCCGACCCCCGCCGCGACGGGCGCAAGTCCTTCGCCTGGACCGACTACCGCGACCTTCTCCAGGCCGCTCACCAGCAGCTCGGCGGAAACATGGTGCTGGTCTGGGACAACCTCAACACCCACCTCGCAGCCGGTATGCGCCGCTACATCACCGACCGCGACTGGCTCACCGCCTACCAACTGCCCTCCTACGCGCCCGACCTCAACCCGGTCGAGGGCATCTGGTCCGTCCTGCGGCGCACCACCCTGGCCAACCGAGCCTTCGCCGATCCCCACGAACTGATCACCGCTGTCCGCCGGGGCCTACGCCAACTGCAGTACCGCAGCAACGTGCTCGACGGCTGCCTCAGCGGGACCGGCCTGCCCTGGCCTCACTACAACGACACCACGCATTGATGGTCAGTATCGGTAGTTCGTTAAATCCGGTAGTAGAGGTCAAGGCCGTGTCCGGCCGTGACTGCGTCGATCAGGGCCTGGAGCTCGGAGGGTGGGTCCTTGTCCGTCCAGGCTTGCCACCACCGGTGGAGGGTGACGGCGGGGGTGAGCCAGGAACGGACGGCCCGTAAGGCCCTGGGCCAGCAAGGCTGTTGGTGCTGGTGGGGTGCGGCTGGGCCCCCTCTCTGGCCCGTCATCAGGGCACGGATCCGGCGCGGTGGCATCAAGTGGTCCGGGCGGTGCGAACCACTGGTCCCAGCAGAAGGAGAAGGCGCAGTTGACCAGGGTCTGGTGGCGGCGGATGGCGCGGTCGGAGCGGACTTGGAAGTCGGCCCAGCCGAGTTCGTCCTTGATCTGCTTGTAGCTCTGCTCGATCCACGGCCGCAGCCCGTAGAGCCGCACGATTTCGGCGAGGTCGGCCGACGGGTGTGGGCTGGTGTCGGCGTGCGGGGCGTCGGGGTGGGGCAGGTTGGTGGCCAGGAACCAGGTGGCCTTCTCCGGCAGCACACCCGGATCGGTGGTGGCCACCACCAGGCGGCACGGGGAGTCGGGTCCGTAGCCGCCCAGGCGGGTATCCGCGGCCCACCAGGTCTCGGTGTGCCCGTCGCGGAAGTGGCGCTCAACTCGTGTCCAGTCACCCGGATGTTCCGGGTCGGTACCGGCCAGGGCGCGGGCGGCATCGATGGGGGTGTGCGGCTGGTCGGAGCGGGCCCAGGTGCCGCGGTGCGGCCTGAGTGCCACGACGTAGGGAAGGCCCGCGTCGCGCAGCGCGAGGTACCAGTCGTCGCTCACGGAGTAGGCGCAGTCGGCGACCACCGCCCGGCAGGCGAAGCCCGCCTCTTTGGCTCGGGCCGCGAGGGCGGCGGACAGCTGCGGTTTCGTGCGGAAAGCCGGGTCGGACCGGCCGCGGGCGAAGCGATGGGCGGGCGTGTAGGGCCGGGCGTGCAGCGGGTAGTACACGCGGCCGTCGGTCCACACCGTGGTCACCGTGACGATGCCGTTGTCCGTCTTGCCCAGCCGACCCAGCCACTGCCGGCCCACGTTGGCGGTAGCCGTGCCGTCCTTGCGGTCCCCTGAGTCGTCGATCACGATGACCCCGCCGTCATGCGGAGCGGTCGCCGGCTGCTCGCGCAGCAGCTCAAGCCGCCGGTCGTTGACCTCCTCGGCCTCCCAGGGCGACTCCGAGAGGAAGAACTGCAGCCGCTGCACCCCCGGCGTGCCCGCACCTGCCACCGGCTCCGCCCCGGCCAGGCAGGTGATCGTCTTGTTCCGCTCCCGCGGCGCCAGCAACCCGGTCAGATACTCACGAAAACCTCGCCGCTGAGCCAAGCTGAAGAAGAGGTCGTCGAACCGGGCCGCGTACTCCTCCAACGGCCCCGGCGCAGGCGGACACGGACGGCGAGCAGTCATCTCCAGCCCCCAACAGAGCAGTTGACTCCTACCACCGGCCTACGGGCGACCCGCCCCGTCGTCAACCCACATCACCGCCGGATTTAACGAACTACCGGTAGGAGTCCAAAACGGAGTCGACTCCTTTGCAACCTCAGAATTCGTCCGGTCTCCAACCGGTCGAATAGAGATCGAAAGCAGTAATAGCTCTTTGAAGGCGCGACCCAATTTCTTGACCTGCGAGGGATTCTTTGAGCTGTTCGACCGCAGAAGATAGTCGACTCTCGCCGCCATAGACAGAAATTAGCGGTTCCCAGGCGAGTCTATCCTCAGAGTTTACTACTACACTTCCAATCATATTGCTCCTGCTGGGAGAGAGCGCCGTTTCGAGGAGTCTGGCTGTTACTTCAGAAGAATCGGCTGACGCGATAGCAAGCTCGCCTGACTCGGCATCGCAGTCGATCACTTGAACCACAGTCCGCAGCAACTCTCTCTCTGTGCGCAATGCATCCGCGGGCGCCGACTTCAAGTACTCCTGTAGGTTGGCTCGAAGTTCTGTCTCAAGCTCCGGGGTGATGATTTGCCCCTCCGAATGCTGCCGCTTCCCCACCAAAGAGAGAAACCTGAGACGGGCGTACGGACTTTTGGTGGCTTGATAGATGGTCCGCGCCACCAGATCCGCATTCGCGGGTTCGACTCGTTGCATTAGTTTTTTCGACGGCCGAAGTGCGGTGTAATCGCGGCCAACATCGAGCATGCCAGATGATTCCTCGCTGAACCGGGAGAGCAAGTCCAGAAGCGCCACTACGACTGGCGGGATGCGGCTACTGTCGATCGTGTCCACATGGGATAGGAAGCGGTCCAGAGCGTCTTCGAGATGGTGATCTGGGACTGCCGCAAGGGCATTTCTGAACGCCTCGTCATCTCCGGCTGCGTAAACGATCGAGTCCACCTGGCTGCTTGGGGCGGCGCCCGAGGGCAGCTCGCGATGGAGGTAATACTTCAGAACGGTAGCGTGGGCTACTCGACGATCGCGGCGCCATGCTTGCAGGGAATCATTTCCGTGCCACATGTTTTCTGTGTGAACCTGGGCTGCCGGAAAGACGTACCGAATCAGGGCCCGCCCAGTGTCATCTGGCAGCTCCGCTTGGAGGGCTGTCACGACTTCGGCATCGGCATCCAAGATTGATTGGTTGCGTGTTTCCGTTTGCCAGCCGTAGACCGCCGTGAGCGCGCGAACGTTCTGAGCGATTAGGTCGTGTGCGGACGGCCTCATTACTCGGATTGCTTCGAGGGCCACGAGGTCCGGAAGGGCCACCTCGTCAGCCGCAGAGCGAACTGTAAGCGTGAGAGACGACAAGAATCTTTTGACGTCCCTAACTGTGTGGAAAAGAGGTCTCACCACTTGCCAGAACACGTCAGGGAAGCGGTTCTCACCCGAGGCCGTTAGCGGTACATTGGAGAGAGCTGTAAGCATTCCTGTGCGAAGGACAGAAGCCAATGCCTCGTCTGCGGCCGGCGGCACTTCAACGGACGTCTTTACGATCTTCTCAAGGTAGGCAGCCCCGTTAAGTCCTTCTTCGCCCAATGCGCTTTCTACCACGCTCCTGTCGAAGCACAGAAGGTAAACGACGTTGGGAAAGGATCCATTGAGTCGGACAAGGCGAAAGAGGTCGCGAATCTCCTGGCGTGTGAGGCGGTCAATATCGTCGATTAGGACGACGATTCTCCCGTCCAGCTTAGTCAAGGCCTCAGATATTTCGATTCTTTGGTCATGGATACTTGCAGTGAGAGCCTGAGATACTCCTTCCGCGGTCTTCTGTGCTACGTCAAGTATTTGCCCAGCCACTGGTATGAATTTGACGGGCGATAGGGATGTCGAATACTTGCTGAACTTCTCTGCAATATTTGCGGTAGCATCCTTGAGTCGCTTCTTTCCGCTCCGTTCGCTTCTTAGTTGCCTGGTCATTTCATCGAAAAAGAAGCGGATTAGTTGATCGGTTCCCGAGAAGAACCAAGGGTTGAACTCAATGACCTGTATGGTTTCCTTTTCCTGCAGGATATTCGCGGTCAGATTTAGTAGCGATGTCTTTCCGGTGCCCCACTTGCCAGTAATTGCCACTACGGCGCCGCGATCGGCATTCATCTCTTGCACTTCGTCGGCTATGGCTACTGCCAGGCGTGACCGGTTCAGAAGGTCATCGTCGGAGTTGAGAATTGGGTCATCGCCTGCAAAGAGGGCCGATTGGCTTCCGTCGCCGTGGGCTGAATCAGTCATGACATCACCTGACTTAAGGGATACCTTTGATTCGCAGCCTATCTGTGCTAGCCCGCGTTGTCCCGACTTTGCGGTTGTCTGTCGGAGGAGCGCACAACTAGGTCGGTGGAGCGGCTTTGGGCTGGAGCTGCTTTGGCGCGAGTGATCATGGCCCCGTAAGCTTCCGGCGCGTCGGGCAGTCTGTGGACCTGCCCGCTAAAGCACGACGTTGGGGCCATGATCTTCGAGGCTCGCGCCAAAGTGGCTGCCTAAAGCCGTGGAGCCGACCGCCCCAGCCACAGAGGGTGTCTCTCACTTCATGCCCGCAGCCGCTAGCGCGCCGCCGGGCGCGGCCAGCCGGGGCGAAGACAGGAGGCAGGCCGCGCCCGGCGGCGCGCGCCCGCGCCGTGCGCGGGCCTTGAACCAGTAGAGAAAGTTGTAACGCACCTCCGTGCAGGGCTATGCGGAGAACCCCCGAGCCACGATGACCATGATGGTGACGACCCACAGAGCCGCGCTGACGGTGATGGCGATCGCTCGTGCTCTGCTCACGCGGGCTCCAGCTCGGCGGGATCGGTCGACCACTCGACCCCACCGTTCACGGGGCGTACGAACGCCTTGGTCTGCGCGTGGCGGTCCCCGATGGGGCTGGCCGGGTCCACCCAGTCGGAGATCACGTCCGTCAGGATGCCGATGCGGACACCATCGGTGACCTTCTGGCCGATGAGCTGTGCCGTGACCATCACTTCCCCCTCTCGGCAGCACAGTCGGGACATGCCTCGAAGGGGCACGGAGCGTAGACAGGCGCGGGCAGTTCGACCTTCCCGCTCTCGGGATCGACGGTTCCGCCGTATGCGATCCGCCAGTCCCTCTCCGGTTCCTCCAGGCCACCCAGGAGCCGAACGATCTGAGGCAGACCCGCCGCTTGCACGCGGCTCCCTGCGGCCCGGCCCGACGACTTCACCGGGACCTCTTCGCGCGCTTCTTCGGCTGGTAGCAGGCGTAATGCCGGTAGTCGGGTACAACCTGCCCGCCCCCGATATGGTCGGCGGCCAACCGCACCGCTTTCTCCTCGGCGCCGATCGGCCCCTTGCAGTCGGCGCAGACATAGCCGGAAGGGGCATAGGTCGTGTACGCGATCGGCGCCACCTGGTCGCCACCGCGCCGGCCTTCGTTCTCGCTGGTCCTGTCGGACACGTTTCTCAACTCCTCTTGTTATTCGACTCACTTGGGTGGCCATTGAGATGGCCGACTGACATCGACCGTGCGATGTGTTCAGCTGGGGAAGGCGCCGCGTACAACTCGGCAGTGACCGTGTGGCCCTGCCCGCTCCGGTGCACGACGACCCGATGAGCGATCGCGCTGACCATCTCCAGCCCTCGCCCGTGCTCGGCGTCCTGCTCCTGGTGCTCGGCCTTCGGTGCCGTCCCGGTCCTGCCGTGGTCGGTCACGGAGACCGCGACGACCTGTTCCGAGACCGCAAGCGCGAGGTGGAAGCTCCCGGCCTCCAGCCCGCTGGCGGTGTGCAGGATCGCGTTCGCGCTCAGTTCGCTGACGATCAGCTCGGCGTCATCGACGAACGGCGATCCGCGCAGAACATCCCGAGTCCATCGCCGGGCGCGACCAACTTCCTCCGGAATTCCTGGGCAACTGAGCCCCCAGACCCGGACTCGACTCATATACTCGTGCATACGAGTTACTTCGTGCTGGTAGGCCGCCATGTGCAGCGGGTCAGAGTTAGACGAGTTTCACGCCGTCGTGTGCGCGAACGGCAGGCGGCGACGCCGAGTCCAACGCGTCCAGAACACGGATCGCGTATGCCTCATCGGCAAGCTCGGAGACTTCCTCACGAGTGGCCCACCGCAGCGCGCGGGTCTCACTCCCGGTCGTAGGGGTACCGTCGGCCGCCTCGCACCGGAACACCAGGGAGACGATCAGCCCGGTCATGTTCTTGTAGACGCCGGTCAGAGTCGCGGGAAGCGCGATCTTGATGCCGGTCTCTTCGAGGACTTCGCGCTGAAGGGCCTCGGGAATGGTCTCCTCGCGTTCGAGGACACCCCCAGGCGGCTCCCACTTCCCGTTGTCCCGCCGCTGGATCAGAAGGCCTCGGCCACGGTCATCAACGACGACCCCGGCCACGCTCACGGAATGCGGACGTTCCAAGCTCACGTTCCTCGGCCCTCCCGGCTGGCTAGAGTCTCCACGGTAGCAACACCGCTCGCGCGCTCGTCTAGATATCTAAAGGAGTACATATGAGCCCTTCCCTCCCTTCGGGCCTCCTCGGCACGCTCGATCCGACGAGCGACCGGGCGGTTTTCAGGCAGATCGCTGACCAACTTCGCGAGGCCATCGACCGTGGCCGTTTCAGGGAAGGCGAGAAGCTGCCCTCGGAAGCTGAGCTGGTCGACCACTTCGGCGTCTCCCGCATGACGGTCCGCAACTCCTTCTCGATCCTCCAGGGCGAGGGCTTGGTCCACGCCGAACACGGCAAGGGCGTCTTCGTCCGCCCCCGCCCACCCGTCCGCCGCCTCGCCTCGGACCGCTTCACCCGCCGCCACCGCGAGCAAGGCAAATCGGCGTTCATCGTCGAGGCGGACACCGTCGGCGGCCACCCCCAGGTCGACAGCCTCGAAGTCAAGGAGATCAAGGCCAGCCCGGACATCTCCGCCCGCCTCGGCTCCGTCCGCCGTGTCCTCTCCCGCTACCGCCGCTACCTCCTGGACGGCCGCCCGGTCGAGTTCGCGACGTCCTACCTCCCCCTCGACATCGCACGCGGCACCCAGATCGCCGAACCCAACCCCGGCCCCGGCGGCATCTACGCCCGCCTGGAAGACCTCGGCCACCGCCTGGACCACTTCGACGAAGAGATCCGCTCCCGCATGCCCTCACCCGCCGAAGTGAAGACCCTCAACCTCGCCGCCGGCGTCCCGGTCTTCCACCTGATCCGCACCGCCTACGACACCGAAGGCCGCGCGGTCGAAGTCTGCGACACAGTCATGGCCTCCGACGCGTACGTCCTCTCCTACCGACTCCCCGCCACGTGACGGTCATGACCGCCAGCGGCGCGCGTGTATCTCGACACACTCACACGTCTAGACGAGTAGCCAAGTTGAAGACCGAAGTGACCCTCGCTCACGAGCGAGACGCCGGTGACGCCAGGGACGCCCCAGGTACTACGGGTATGACAGGGGTCCGGCGCCGATATGGTGCCGACCCCCCGTCGTCGTACGGGAAACCCCGTAATACCTCAGGCGTCGAGCACCTGCCCCGACCGCTTCACCACCGGGGGTTCAACGGACCAGGGGAAGTTGATCCAGTCGTCCGTGCGCTTCCAGACGTAGTCGCACTTCACGAGGGAGTGGGACTTCTCGTAGATGACGGCGCTGCGGACCTCGGCGACGGTGTCGAGGCAGAAGTCGCGGACCAGTTTGAGGGTCTTGCCGGTGTCGGCGACGTCGTCCGTGATCAGTACCTTCTTGTCGGAGAAGTCGATGACGTTGGGGACGGGGGCCAGCATGACCGGCATTTCGAGGGTCGTCCCGACGCCGGTGTAGAACTCGACGTTCACCAGGTGGATGTTCTTGCAGTCCAGCGCGTACGCCAGGCCGCCGGCGACGAAGACGCCGCCGCGGGCGATGGACAGGACGATGTCCGGCTCGTACCCGTCGTCGGCGATGGTCTGGGCCAGTTCGCGGACGGCGGCGCCGAAGCGGTCGTAGGTCAGGTTCTCACGTACGTCTGTCATACCTACGGCCTCATACCTGGGTCCGATGGAAGCTGCGGAAGGAGCGGGAGGCGGTCGGGCCGCGCTGCCCCTGGTAGCGGGAGCCGTACCGCTCGCTCCCGTAGGGGAACTCGGCGGGCGAGCTGAGGCGGAACATGCACAGCTGGCCGATCTTCATCCCCGGCCACAGCTTGATGGGGAGCGTGGCGAGGTTGGAGAGTTCGAGGGTGACGTGGCCGCTGAAGCCGGGGTCGATGAAACCCGCGGTGGAGTGGGTGACGAGGCCCAGCCGGCCGAGGGAGGACTTGCCCTCCAGACGGGAGGCGAGGTCGTCCGGGAGAGTGATCACCTCGTAGGTGGACGCGAGGACGAACTCCCCCGGGTGGAGGATGAACGGCTCGTCCCCCTCAGGTTCTACGAGTCTCGTCAGGTCCGCCTGCTCGACCGAGGGGTCGATGTGCGGGTAGCGGTGGTTCTCGAACACCCGGAAGAACCGGTCCAGTCGTACGTCGATGCTGGACGGCTGCACCATTGATTCGTCGTAGGGATCGATCCGTACCCGCCCGGCGTCGATCTCGGCCCGGATGTCCTTGTCTGAGAGAAGCACGCCCCGAGGATACGCAAGACGCGCGGAGTCGCCCCAATCGGACGGCTCCACGCGTCGGGATCACCGCTGGCCACCGCTCCTTCGCGGCGGCGCCTTCGCTACTGCGTCTTCTCCACGGCGACCGGAACCGCGCTGCGGAGCCGGGCGCACCGGGGACATCGGACGAGGCGTCCGGGGCCGAGCCGGTCGGCCTGCTGCATCGGGAACGAAGCGGTGCTGAACACGTGCCCATCGGCACAACGGACGACGGTGCGCTCCATCAAGTCCAAGAGTCCCTTCCCCATGAACCGCGTCACCTCTGGCGGGGATGCCGTGACGACGGACGTCACATTACGGGATGAAAGGGACGGGCCTCCAGGCGCCGCTCCGGGTTCACGGAACCCTCTTCCACCTCTCCACCGTACGCCCCAACTCCCGCCCCACGAACCCCGATCCGCCCCCTGACCCCACCCTCCCCGCCCCCGCTTCCGCCACCCCCCGCTCCCCATGAGGTAGAGTGACAGAGCAGTCGGACACCGGAACTCATCCCGGCCCGATTTTTTGCGGGTGTAGTTTAATGGTAGAACATCAGCTTCCCAAGCTGAGAGCGCGAGTTCGATTCTCGTCACCCGCTTCATGATTAAGGCCCGAGTCAGGAACTCGGGCCTTTTTGATTTTCGGCTGTACGGGTTGTTCGGGTCACCACTGCCGGTGGTCCGGGGACCAGCGGCAACGGTGTGCGCAGCGAGGGGGAGGAGTGGTGGCTTCGTGTGTGGCGTTCGGATGTGCTGTGGTTCGGGCCGGGTCGGTGCCCGCTGTTGTCTTGGCAGGGGCGGGCATCGGGCGCTGCCGCGTCGGGGGCAATCGGGCGTCGTCGTGTTCGGAACAGTGGTGGTCGTCGGCCACTGACACCTCACCCGTGGCCGATTACGCTTTCAGCGGGCTGGGTTGTTGATCTGTGTGGGGAGGCGGGTATGTCGGGGGTGCGGCGGTGGTGGGGGGTGTTGGCGGCGGTGGGGGGTGATCGGGTTGTCGGGTGGGTTGCGTTGGGGGCTGTTGGGGCGGTTGTGGGGGCTTCGTTGGTGGTGGGGAGCGGGGAGGGTGGGGCGCGGGTGAGGCTTGCGGATGTTGGGGGGTGGTTGGTGAGTGGGGCGCGGGGGGAGGTCGCGCATGTGCAGGGGCTGACCGGGGATGTGGAGGGGAGGGTCGCGTTGTCAGTCGGGGGCTCGGGGGATTCGGTTTCGGTTGCTCAGGGGGGCGAGAGCACGCTCGTGCTGGATGAGGGGACCGGGCGGGTTGTTCGGATTGATGAGGCGCGGCTTACGGCTGAGCAGTCGGCGGATTATGGGGTGGCAGGGCTGCGGCTGGCCGTCGGGGGTGCGTACGCGTATGTTGTTGATCCCTCGCGGGGCACCGTTCAGCGCATTGATCCGGCGTTGGCCACGCCGGTGGGGCCGGCCGTTGAGTTGGGTGGGGCGGCGGGGGCGGGTGTGGTGGATGGGGCGGGGACTCTGTGGGTGCCCTTGCCGGGCGCGGGTGCTGTCGTGCCGTTTCCCCAGGGGCGCGCGGGGACGCCGGTCCGGGTTGCCGACGCGGGGCACGAGCTGACGTTGACCCTGGCCGGGGGCCTCGCTGTGGTGACCGACAGGACCGCCGGGGTGTTGAAGGTTCTGGAGGGGGCCGGCGTCCGGAGTAGTTTCGCGCTCGGTGGTGCGTTTACGGGGGCGGATCCGGACGACGTTCTGGTGCCGGCGGGGACCGATGGGGCCGCGGTGCCCGTACTGGACGGTGGCAGCGGGGAGTTGGCGGTGGTGGACGTCCGTAGCGGGCACACCCTGCGGGCCCGGGTGCCGGGGGCGGGGCGGGGGACGCCTCAACTGCTCGGCAAGCGCGTCTACTTGCCCGACGAGTCCGCCGGCTCGCTGCTCGTGTACGACACCTCGCTGTCCGCGCCCGCCGATCCGGTCCGGGTCACGGGCGGGGGTGGCCGGCTCGAACTCTTCGTCCGTGACGGCCTGTTGTGGGTGAACGATCCGGACGGCGCCGACGCTGCGGTGATCGATGCCGGGGGTGAGGTCAGGCGGATCACCAAGTACGGCCCCGCGCCCAGGGACAAGGCCGTCGAGGGCGGCGTTCCGACGGGCGGGTCCGGCGCCTCACCGGGTCCGTCCCGGGCGGGAGTTGCGAGTGGTGCCGTGCCAAGTGGGGCCGTCCCAAGTGGAGTTGGCGCCATCCCGGGGCCCGGCATGCCCTCCGTCAACCCCCCGTCCGGCTCCCCGGAGGCGTCCGGACCCGGGCCGACCCAGCCGGAACCCGGGCCAACCCAGCCGGAGCCCGGCGCGCCCGGTGCGCCCCAGGTCGAGTCCCTGCCCGGAGCCCTCCGCGTCACCTTCGCCCCGGCGGCGGGAGCGACCCCGCTGCGGTACGTGCTCAAGGGCGCGGCGCCGGACCAGACCGTCACCCCGGACGAGGTCGGGCCCGACGGCCCGTTCGTGTTCGAGGTCGAGGGCGGTTCGTGCGCGCGGCAGTACGGGTTCACCGTGGTCGCGGAGTACGGCGGGGGCCGGCCGGGCAAGGAGTCGGCGCCGTCGGCGCTCGCGCGGCCGTGCGTCGCGCCGGGGGCTCCGCAGGACCTCGTCATCGTCCCCGCCCAGGGCGGCCACGGCGGCACCGCGACCTGGCGGGAGCCGCAGGGCGGCGCGGTGACCTACACGGTCACCGGGCCCGACGGGACCGCGTCGACCACGGCGACGACGCACACGTACCGGGACCTGCCGAACGGCGCCCCCCACGCGGTGTCGGTGACGGCGAGCAACGCGGCGGGGTCGGGGCCGGCCGCGTACGGGACGCTCGACCTGATCCCGCCCCCTCAGCGGATGAGGATCGTGAACAACGACAGCGACGGGACACTCGGGATCCGGAGCATGGCCCACCACCTGGAGGGCCGCCGGGTCGGCGAGGTCCCGGCGGGGCAGAACCCCGAGGTCGTCGTCCACTGCAAGAAGCGGGGCTCCACGATCACCGCGCACGAGATGACCACCGACATCTGGGCCTACCTCACCTACCAGAACATCACCGGGCACGTCTCGGACATCTGGGTGGACTCCCGCTCCAACGCCGACGTCTGGGACTGCGCATGACCTCCCCCCTCGCCCACCGCTTCCACGCCCTCGCCGACAACGTGGAACGTGTCGTCAAGGGCAAGCGCGACACCGTCGAACTCGCTCTGACCTGCCTGTTCGCCGAAGGGCACCTGCTGATCGAGGACGTGCCCGGCACGGGCAAGACCACGCTCGCCCGCTGTCTGACCGCGTCCGTGGAGGCGGACTTCGCGCGCGTGCAGTTCACGCCGGACCTGCTGCCGTCCGACATCACCGGGGTCACCGTCTACCGGCAGGGCACCGGCGCGTTCGAGTTCCTGCCGGGGCCGGTGTTCGCGAACATCGTGCTCGGCGACGAGATCAACCGGGCCTCCCCCAAGACGCAGTCCGCGCTGCTGGAGGTGATGGAGGAGCGCCGGGTCACGGTCGACGGCGTCACGCACCCGGTGCCCCGTCCGTTCATGGTGCTCGCCACGCAGAACCCGGTGGACCTGGGCGGTACTTATCCGCTGCCCGAGGCTCAGTTGGACCGGTTCCTGATGCGGATCACCGTCGGCTATCCGGATCTCGCCTCCGAGGTCGCGGTCCTCACGGGGGTCGGCTCGGACGCGGCCCCCGAGTCGCTGAGTCCGGTCGTCTCCGCGCGGGAGATCGCGCAGTGTGTCGAGGAGGCCGCCGAGGTGCAGGTCGCCGACGCGCTCTACGACTACCTGGTCCGGGTCGTGGCGGCGACCCGGACCTTTCCCGGGGTACGGCTGGGCGCCTCGCCGCGCGGGTCGGTGGCGCTGCTGCGCGCCGTCCGGGTGTGGGCGGCCTCGCAGGGGCGGCCGTACGCGTTCCCCGAGGACGTCAAGGCGCTGGCCGTGCCCGTGCTCGCGCACCGGCTGGTGCTCACGCCGGAGGCCGAGCTGAGCGGGCGCACCGGGGCGGACGTGGTCGAAGAGGTGCTGGCCGGCGTGGAGTTGCGCGGCGGGGTGCGCCGGTGAGGCTGACCAGAACGCCGGTGAGGCTGACCAAGACGCCGGTGAGGCTGGCGAAGACGCTGGTGAAGCTTGCTGAGACGCCGGTGAGGCTGACGTCCACGGGGTGGGGGGCGCTGGTCGGGGGCGCCGTCCTCGTCGCCGTCGGGTACGCGTTCGGGTACGGCGAGGCCGCCGCGCTCGGGGCGGTGTGTCTGCTGGCCGTCGTCGGGGCGGTCCTGTGGGCGGTGCCGGCGCCGGTGCTGCGCGTCGAACGGGTCGTGCCGGGGCGGGTGCGGCGGGGGGATCCGGCCGAGGCCGTCGTCGTCCTCGGCAATACCGGGACTCGGACGCGGCGGGGGCTGCGGGTCGTCGAGCGGGACGTCGTCGTCGAGGTGCCGGCGTTGCGGGGCGGGGCGGCGCACGAGGTGCGGTACGCGCTGCCGACGGGGCGGCGGGGGCGGGTCGAGGTGGGGCCGGTGCGGGTGGAGCGGGGCGATCCGCTGGGGCTGGTGCGGCGTACGCGGGTGTACGGGGGGTCGGAGAGGCTGCTTGTGCGGCCTCGGGTGCGGGAGTTGGCCGTGCTGGCGGGCGGGCGCGTGCGTCATGGGGAGGGGCCGGTCTCCGGTGGTGCGGACGACGGGGCGGCCTTTCACGCGCTGCGCGCCTACGTGCTGGGGGACGATCTGCGGCGGGTGCACTGGCGGTCCACGGCGCGGACCGGGACGTTGATGGTCCGGCAGACGGCGGATGTGCCGTTGCCCCTCACGACGCTGGTGCTCGATACGCGGCGGGCCTCCTACGGCTCGGCGGAGGAGTTCGAGGTGGCCGTGGAGTGCGCGGCGTCCGTCGCGTACGCCGCCGCTCGGTCGCGCTTTCCGGTGCGGGTGGTGAGTGAGGCGGGGGTGGTGCTGGCCGGGGGCGGGGACGGGGAGGCCGTGCTCGACGCGCTGGCCGTCGTGCGGTGGTCGAGGGCCGGGGGTGGGGCTTCCTTCGAGGGGCTGGAGCGGCATCGTGGGGGTGGGGTGCTGGTCGTCGTCACCGGGGCGGAGGGCGGTGGGTCGGGGGGTGTCGCTCGGCTTCGGGGGCGGTTCGATCGGGTGAGTGTGGTGTGTGTCGGGGGCGGGGGTGCGCGGGTGGGGGGCGAGGTGGGTGAGGTGCGGGTCTCGTCCGTGGATGAGCTGGCGGTTGTGTGGCGGCGGGAGGTCGCGGGGTGAACCGGGTGAGCGGCGGGGGTGTCGGGGGGCTGGGGGTGGCGCGGGGGTTGTGGTCGTTGGTGGTCGTGGCGGTCATGTGCGGGGCGGCCGGGTTCGGGTTCGCTCGGGTGTTTCCGGTGGCGGAGCTGGTTCCGGTGCTGGTGGTGGCGGTGGGGGTGCCGGTGGTGTTGGCGGGGGTGGTGCGGGGGTTGAGTGGACGGGGGTTTGGTGGACGAGGGCTGAGTGGACGGGAGTCGGGGGCGCGCGGGCGTGCCGGTGGCGGTCGTCGTTCTGGTCCGGCGTTGTGGCCGTCCGTCGTGTTGAGCGTCGTCGTCTGGGCCGTCGTCGTCAGTGCGACGCTTTTTCATGAGGTGAGCGACGGGTTGCCCGGGGGGCCGGCGTTGCGGGCCGTGTGGACGACGTTGCTGGACGCGCCGCACGCGCTGGTGTCGACCGTCCTGCCCGCGCCGGGTGAGCCGGAGTTGCTGGTGTTGCCGCATGCCGTCGTGTGGGCGGCGACGGCGGTGTCGGCGGAGCTGGCTCTGCGTACTCGGGCGCCGTTGCTGCCGGCGGTGCCCGCTGTCGTCGTCTTCGGGTTGGCGTTGGTGCTCGGGGCGGGGACGCCGGGGGCGTCGTATCCGGCGGCGGGGGTGTTGGCGGGGGCCGTGGGGGTGGGGGTGCTGGTGCGGTCGCGGGTCGCGCTGTCGCCGCGTACGGCGGGGGTGGGGGTGGCGTTCGTGGGTGCGCTCGCGCTCGTCGCCGTGTTGTTGGGGCCTTGGCTGCCGGGGGTCGGGGAGCCGCGGGAGTTGCGGGAGACGGTTGCCGCGTCGGACGTCCGGCCGTTGGCCGTCAGTCCGCTGGACCGGGTCGCGGCGTGGTTGCGGGACGGGGATGAGGAGGTGTTCAGCGTGCGGACGTCCGGGGCGGTGCCCGGGGAGTTTCGGCTGGCGGTGCTTGATCGGTACGACGGGGTGGTGTGGAGCAGTGGGGCGGGGATGGTTCGTACGGGTGGGCGGGTGCCGGCGGAGGAGGCCGGTTCTGGGCGGGCCGGGGTGGAGGAGGGGGCCGGTCCTGGGCGGACCGAGGTGGTCGAACAGCGCGTCACCGTGCGGTCGTTGGACGGGGTCTGGCTGCCGGCCGTCGGGCGGGCGGCGTCCGTGCGGGTGGCCGACGGGGTCGCGTTGTCCGTGGATCCGGAGAGCGGGGTGTTGGCTCTTGGGGAGGGGGTGCCGCGGGGGTTCGGTTATGCCGTGCGGTCGGTGGTTCCGTCGTACGACGGGGCGCGGTTGCAGGACGCGGACGTCGCCGATGATCCGGCTCGGACGGGGCTGCCCGGCGTCGATGCCGCCGGGCAGCCCCTCGCGTCCGTGCGGGCGTTTCGGGAGATCGCCGGGCGGGTGACTCAGGGGGGTGGGCGGCCCTATGAGCGGGCTGTGCGGCTTGCCGAGTGGTTGCGGGCGTCTTATCGGTTCGATGCGGGGGCTGCGCCTGGGCACAGCTACCGGAGTCTGGAGTTCTTTTTGACCGAGGGGCGGCGGGGGACGTCCGAGCAGTTCGCCGCGTCGTTCGCTGTGCTCGGGCGGGCTGTGGGGCTGCCTACTCGGGTGGTGGTCGGGTTTCGGGCGGGGGTGCGGGGTGGGGGCGGGGAGTGGGTTGTTCGGGGGCGGGATGTGGTGGCTTGGGCGGAGGTTCGGTTTGCGGGGGTGGGGTGGGTGCCGTTTTGGCCTGCGCCGGGGGAGGGTGGGGGTGGCGGGGGTGTCTCCGTTGTGTCGCCGGGGGTGGTTGAGGGGGGTGAGGGGGCTGGGGGTGAGCGGGGGGCCGGGGTGCCGTCGGGTGCGCCGGGCGTGTCGTCGGGTACGTCGGGGGCGGTGGCGGGTACGTCGGGGGCGGTGTCGGCCGGGGGTGGGGTGTCGGTGTGGGTCGTCGTGACGGGGGTGGGGGTGCTGCTTGTCGTGGGGTTCCTTGCGTACGCGGTGTGGTTGCCGTATCGGCGGCGGGCTCTGCGGCGGGGGGATCCCGATCCTCGGCGGCGGGTCGTCGGGGCCTGGGAGCAGGTTGTCGAGCGGCTTGTGGAGGTGGGGCTTTCCGACGCGGGGGCGCGTACGGCTCAGGAGGTCGCGGCGTTCGGGGCGGCTCGGTTGGGGGGTGTTGCGGGGGTGCGGTTGGAGGCGTTGGCGTTGCTGGTCAATGAGGTGGAGTACGGGGGGCGGGTGCCTGAGGAGGGGGAGGTCGAGGGGGCTTGGGGGGATTGTGCGGTGGTGGAGGGGGCGGTTCGGGGGTGTGTTTCCTGGCGGGGGCGGGCGGGGTGGGTTTTGTGGGGGGTGGTTCGGGGGGTGGGGGTGAGGGGTTGAGGTGGGGTGGGGTGGTGTGGTGAGGCGTGGACGGGGTTGTGTGGGCGGGGTTGTGTGGGCGGGCGGCGTCGCTGGGGAGGTGCGGGGGTGCTGGGGCGGTGCGGGGGCGCTGGGGCGGTGCGGGGGCGCTTTCAGCAGGGGAAAGCGCGGAGTTGCGGGGCTAACCCCCGGGTCCTTGAAGGTGTGGGGCATCCCCGGCCGGGACTGTCCTGTTCCTCAGCGCATCGGCTGCGGTGCGTCCTGTGTTTTTGGAGAACCAGTGTCTTTCGATGACCTGTTGGCCGCTGTGCCGATCGCCGTCGGCGGGATCACCGTCGTGGGTTTCGCCGTCGTGGGTTTCACCGTCGCGGGCTTCACCATCGTGGCCGTCACCGCGCTGCGTCGCGCCAAGGCCGCCTCTGTACCGGATGTGCTGCGTGCGCTCGCCTCGCTGGCGCGCGTGATGCTGCGGCGGCGTCGGTAGGTGTGTTCCGGGCGTCCACCTCTGGGTGGGCGCCCGGCGCTTCGTGTTTCTGGGATTCCTCGGGTTTGTCCGTGGTTGGTAACGGACGGATCCCTCGGGGTCTCCCGCTCGTCCTGTCGGTTGGTCGCGAGGCGGCCGGGACGGGATCGGCGTGGGACTGCGGGAGGGCGGGGCGGAGATGGCGCGGCACGGTGGTGGGCGGGGTTGGTACGGGAAGGTGGCCGCGGCGGCGCTCGGGGTGACGTTGCTGGCCGGGGGCGCGGCGGCGTGGAGTGCGCAGGCCGGTGTGACGGGTGGGGCGGCGCCGGAGGCGCGGGCGACGGGGCCGGCCTCACCGCGCGGTGCGGTCACGCCCGTCGACGTGAGCATCGCGCACGCGTCGGACGCGGGGCCGAAGGGCGTCAACATCACGATCGACGACGGGCCGGACCCGTCCTGGACGCCTCAGGTACTGGGGATACTCAAGGAGTACGGGGTGAAGGCGACGTTCTGCATGGTCGGGACGCAGGCCCAGGCGCACCCCGGCCTCGTGAAGGAGGTCGTCGCCGCCGGACACCGCCTGTGCGACCACTCCGTCTCGCACGACACCTCGATGGACAAGAAGCCGGAGGCGTACCAGGCGCGGGAGATCCTGGACGCCGAGCGCATGATCACCGAGGCGTCCGGGGGTGTACGTCCGATGTACTACCGGGCACCCGGCGGGGCGTTCACCCCCTACAGCCGCAAGCTCGCCGCCTCGCGGGGCATGCGCCCGCTGGGCTGGAACGTCGACACCAAGGACTTCGAACGGCCGGGCACGGACGCGATCGTCGCCACCGTCGAGCGGGAGTTGCCGAACGGGCCGACGCTGCTGTTCCACGACGCGGGCGGGGACCGGTCGGAGACGGTGGCCGCGTTGCGGCGGGTCCTTCCTCGGCTCAAGGCGGAGGGGTATGAGTTCGGGTTCCCGGTGCGGTGAGGGGTGAGGATTTAGCAACTACCGGGGGGTTGCCGCTTGTTGGGGACACGGTTGCCGCCGCAGGTCGCCAGGCTGCACCACCTGCGCAGCCCGCTCGCGTCGAGGAACAACCAGCCACAGGTGTCGGATTGACACTGCCGGACCATCAAACTGCTGGTGCTGACCAGGAGTTCACCGGCCTTCTGGGCGATCGCGTGGAGCGGGAGGCGCAGACCCGTACCGGGTGAGAGCCGCCAACGGGCGACGCCGGACTCGTCGCGGACGAAGACGGAGTGCGCGGCGGCCTCCTCGACCGTGCGGGCGAGCGACGCGAAGGCGCGGGTGTCGCCGGGGTCGGTCAGGCAGGCGTACAGGTGTGTGCGGAACTCGCGGGCTCGCGCCAACTCGGCTGCGGCGTCGGCGGGTTGGCGCAGGGCCTGGTCCCTCAGGCGGGTGACCGTGCGGGGGTCGGTCAGGTCCATGTGGCCGGCCCAGACGGCGAGGGTCGCGTAGGTGCGGAGCCATTCCGCGCCGGGGAGGTCGGGGGTGGCCCATCCCGCGTAGGTATTGCAGAACTCCAGGGCCGGGTGGCCGCTGGTGTTCCAGGGGAGCCACTGGTCGTCGACCCGGACGGCGTAGACCGGGCCCGGTGGCCGGTTCAGGCGGTGGTCGCCTCGGACGATGCGGTCGTGGAGGGTCTGGAGGTCTTCGCCGGGTTCCGTGTCGTACTCGGTGACCAGTACCTCGCGGGTACGCCGGTACAGATCGAGGGCTTCCGTCCGGCGTCCGGTGCGGTGCAGCGCGGTCATCCGGGCGGCGACGAGACGTTCCCGGGGCGGGTGCTCCTCGACGGGCGTGGCCACGACGTCGTCGTACCGGCCCAGCGTGAGCTGCGCCTCCGCCCTCCGCTCGACGGCCGACAGGCGCAGGTCGGTCAGCGGGGTGCCCAGGCGGGCGCGGAGGTGGTCGTCGGCGAGGTCGGCCAGGAGGGGGCCGCGCCACAGGGCCAGGGCCTGGTCGTAGAGGCGGAGTTGTTCGGCGGGGTCGGTGGTGTCGGCGGCCCGGCGGGCGAGGGTGGTGAAGCGGTGGGTGTCGACGGAGTCGGGGGGCAGGTCGACGGTGTAGCCGTCGTGGGTCGTCTCGATCTGCACCCCGTACGACTTGAGGGCTTGGCGGAGGCGTCCTACGTAGGTGTGGATGGTGGGGCGGGGGGAGGTGGGGGCGTTCTGGTGGCCGGGGTCGTCGCGGTCCCGCGGGTCGTCCCGGTCGTCCCGGTCGTCCCGGTCTCTCCGGTCGCTCCGGTCGCTCCACAGGAGGTCGATGAGGCGGTCGGTCGGCACGGAGTGGCCCGCGTGCAGCAGGAGGATCGCCAGCAGGCACCGTTCCTGGCGGCGGGTGCCGATCCTTACGGGGCGTCCCTCGTGGAGAGCGGTGAAGGGACCGAGCAGCTGGAAGTCCATGGTGCCCGGAAGACTAGTGGTGAGGGTCTGGTCAGGGGGAGGCGGAACAGTGGCGTACGCCGAGATCGACCGAGGAGAGTCATGCGCCGAACTGCTGTTGTTCCGTTGGTATTTGCCGCTGTGCTGCTGGGCGGGCAGAGCGCGTACGCCGGTGAACCGGCCACGTATCCCGATGAACCGGCCGTGTACGCCGCCGAGTCGGCCGTGCGCACCGGCACCGGATGGGAACCGGCGCCCTCCGCGCCGTGGGACGTCCCCGCCGGAGCGCGCTGCGACTTCCCGGTGCACGGGGAACCCGTCGTCGACAAGGTCGTGAAGCGGGTACTGGACGCCAACCGGACCTTCTACACGGGCGAGTTGGTCGTCCGGGTCACCAACACCGAGACCGGCGCCTTCTACGACGCCGACGCCAGCGGCTCGGCGCTCGTCGAACTCCGCGCCGACGGTGGCCAGTTGTGGACCGTGCGCGGACCGGTGCTGGTCGGGGTCGGCGCGGGGAACCTGCCGCGCGGGCTGTACATCGTGGACGGGGCGTTCACGCTGGACGTCAGCTCCACCGGGTACAGGACGGTGACCTTGGTGCGGGGTACGACGGACGACCTCTGCGCCCGCATCGGCTGACAACTGGACCGCTTCCTCGTCGAGTCGGCCCGCGCACGGCGGCGGCCCGCCGCGAAGACGTGGAGCCGCAGAACGAGGAAGCGGGCCACGCCGGCGAGAGCGGAGGCGCCGAGGTAGACGCCCTGCTCGGCCACCATCCCGGGTGCGGACTGCACCAGGTGCAGGGCGAACACCGCGGCGCCGGTGGCCAGATAGGCGGCGAGGGCCGAACCGGCGGACTGCCAGTGCTCCCGCCACACCGCCCCACGCCCCTTGCGGAACGTGAAACGGGCGTGGAGTTCGGTGCAGAGCAGCGTGGAGACGACGGTCACGACCGCGTTCGCGATCACCCACGGCACCGCCGTGGCCAGCAGGGACACCGCGAAGCTGGAGAGCACTCCGACGCCGCCGCCGAGGACCACGAACCGTACGAAGGAGGAGAGGGCCGGAGTCTTCTGCGCGAGCGGCGACGTCATGGGGACCTCCTTCAGAGGGTGTGGGCGGTGATGTTGCCGTGGGTGGTGGTGGCGGTGATGGTGAGGGTGGGGTTGCCGTTGTTCTTGAGGGAGTTGGTGATGCGGCCGTGGTTGGTGGAGGCGTCGAGGGTGGCGTTGGTGGTGGGGGTGGTGCCGATGTGGATGTCGCCTTGCTGGGTGGTGAGGGTGAGGGTGCCGGTGGTGGCTTCGGTGATGTGGAGGGTGCCGCGTTGGGTGGTGAGGTGGGCGGGGCCGGTGAGGCGTTTGATGGTGATGTCGGCGTCGTGGGCGGTGAGGTGGGCGTTGTCGGCTTCGTCGAGTTTGACGGTGTGGTAGCCGCCGGTGTGGGTGACGGTGCCGAGGCGGCCGACGCCGCGGAGTTCGGTGGCTTGGGTGGTGGCGTGGAGGTGGGAGCCGGTGGGGAGTTGGACGGTGATCTCGACGGCGCCGGTGTGGCCGAGGAGTGCGTTCTTCGGTTCGGGGGCTTCGATGCGCAGGGTGTTGGTGGTGTTGTCGTAGGTGGCGGTGATCTGGTCGGCGGTCTTCTGGTCGCGGGTTTTGGTGGGGTTGGCGGGGCGGATGGTGACGGTGGTGTCGGGGCGGTCGGCGGCGATGAGCTGGATGCGGCCGGCGGGGAGGGTGATGTGGGTGGTGATGGGGGTGGGGGTGGTGAAGGTGTGCATGGTGGGTGCCTTCCGCTCGTCGTCGTTTCTGATGAGCGAAAAGCTACGTTGCGTTGAAGTATCTGGCAACGCATTCGTTGCGATGGATGGCTGTTATTGCAGGTCGTAGCCTAGAAATCGTTGCAACGGTTCTAGATATAACGCAACAGCCACCCCGGCGCTCGTTGCAATGAAAGAGGAGTGAACGCTAAGCGGCGGGCGTGCTCGCGTCGACGACCGCCAGGACGGCGCCGGGATTCGCTTCCCCGTAGAACCACTTGGCGTCGGCCTGGTCCAACGCCAGCCAGCCGTCGGCGAGTTCGTGGGTGCCGATGTCGTCCGCGTTGTAGGAGTCGGAGGCGCCGATGTAGACGGAGCGGCCGGTGGCGTCGCGGAGTTCGACCACTGCCGTGATGACCGCGTTGTAGCGAGTGCCGTCGGCGGCGTTGGTGACGGTCAGGGTCCGGGTGCCGGATTTCTGATCGACCGTCAACGGTCCAGTGATACGCGGCAACTTGTCGAAGCCCGTGGCCAGTTTCAGGGTGCGGCCGCCGACAGTCAGGGTGTGCCGCGTCAGGTCGATCTCGCCGACGGCGGGGACGGCCCTGGTGGGCGAAGGGGTGGGTGAGGGGACGAGCGGAGGGGTGGCCGGGGTCACGGGCGCGGCGGCCGGCGGGTGGTTCCGGGGCGCGGGTTCCTCGGCGTTCCGGGTCACGGCAAAGGCCAGGAGCGCGACGGCGGTTGCCGCGCCGCCGAGGGCAACTGCCGTGCTGCGGCGGGCCCGGCGGCGGGCGCGGGCGCGGATCGCGGGGCCGGTGACGGGTGGTGGCGTCTCGTGGGCCGAGGCCAACTCCTGGAGTGCGCGGGTGAGTTCATCCGACACGGCCGTTCTCCTTCCTGGCCGTGCCGTACGCCGTACCGTTCGTCGTCTCGCGCGTCGTCTGGCGCGTCGTCTCGCGCGCAGCCTCGTCCGCCGCCCCGTCCGCCGCCCCGTCCGCCGCCCCGTCCGTCGTCTCGTCCACGGCGAGGTGCTTCGCCAAGGCCGCGCGGCCCCGGGAGAGTCTGGCCTTGACCGTGCCCACCGGCGCGCCCGTCTCGGAGGCTACCTGCTCGACGCTGAGGTCGCACAGGTGGTGCAGGACGATCGCCATCCGCTGCGGGGCGGGGAGTTGGCGCAGCGCGGCGATCAGCGCGGTGCGGTCGGGGCCGGGCCCCGGGGCGGACTCGGGCGGCGGTGTGCGGCGCACCAGCTCCAGCCAGCGCTTGGCCCGCCGCCAGCGGCTGACCGCCAGCCGCATCGCGACCGTGCGGATCCACGCCTCCGGCGCCTCGTCGGCGAGGAGTTCCCGGCGGCGGTTCCAGGCGCGCACGAAGGCTTCCTGGACGACGTCCTGCGCCTCGCCGTGGTCTCCGGTGAACGCCGTGAGCTGGCCGATCAGCCGGGGGAACGCGGCCGCGTAGAACGCGTCGAACTCGTCCTCGGTCATGCCCCCACCGGAAGTCTGGAATCGCCGTGCAACCTGACCGTCCTCGCCATGCGTACAGGTCCCGTAGGTCGAGTACATCGAAACACAACCCAACTGACAGACGACGTACGGCGGTTGCCGGATCCATCCGCCCTCACACGCCTAAGGACCACCCAAGTGCCTCACCCGCGCCACGACTTCGCCGCGTACGCCGAGGCGAACCGGTTTCGGCTGGTCATCGCCGCGCACCTGCTCTGCGGAGAACCGCGCGGGGCCACGGAGTTGGCGCACGGCACGCTGGTGCGGGTGTGCGCGCGGTGGCGGCGCATACCCCGGGACGACGTGGACTTCCATGTGCGACGGGCCCTGGTCCGGGGGTACTTGAGGCGTACGTACCGTCAGAAGAGCGTGGTGCATGGCGAGTTGGCGCGGCTCTCCGTGCGGCAGCGGGCCGTGCTCGTCCTGCGGTACTGGGAAGGGCTCGAGGAGGTGGAGACCGCGCAGGTGCTCGGGTGGTCGGCCGGTGCGGTCGAGAGCCGGGCGCGGCGGGGGCTGGCGATCTGCGGGGGCCGGGAGCGGGTCGGTGAGCTGTTCACGGAGGCCGCGACGCGGGCCGCCGCGTACGGCGACGTTCCGCTCGGGGCGCTGGGTGGCGTCGAGCGGCGGGGGCGGGCGCTGCGGCGGCGCCGGGTCGGGGCGGTGGCGCTCGGGTGTGCGCTGCTGCTCGTGCCGCCGGGCCTGGTCGTGGCCGAGCGGGTCGGGGGGTTCGGGGGTGTCGGGGCCGTGGACGGGGCGGCGCGGGTGGGCGGGGTGGCGCCGGGGCCGATCCGGGTGCTGGCGCCCGGTGAACGGGTCGAGCCCGTACCGGGGTTGAAGGTCTGGCTGACCTCCGACGGCGAGCACTGGTCGACGCCGAGGGGGGCCGAGCCGCTTCAGGAGGGGGGCTCGGGGGCGCGGGTCTCCTTGCGGGCCGAACTCGTCGACGGGGACGTGTACTTCGTGACCGGCGGGTACAGCGGGCTGACCGGGGATCCGCGCCGGGTCGAGGTGTCCGTGGGCGGCTCGGTCGTCACCGGCATGGTGCTCACGCTGGCGGGCGGGCCGGGGTGGGGCGTCTGGTATCTCGAGAAGCCGCTCACCGCACGGGAGTTGAAGGCGAGTTCCGCTACCGGTGAGCTGGTGGTCACGGTGTACGACGCCGGTGGGCGGGCCGTCGCCCGGTCCGGTGGGGGTGAGTGAGGTGACCGGGGGTTCGGCGGAGGCGAGTGAGGTGACCGGCGATCGGGCGGGCGAGGCATCGGAGCGGGGCAACTCCGTGCGGGAGTCGCCGAGTTCGACTGGCGAGGAGTCCGGTCATGGCAAGTCCGCGCGACGCACGCCGAGTTGGGCCCGTCACTCCTCCCGCGTTCCCCTGCGGCGTCGGCTTCGTCGTACCTGGGGCCGCTGGGCGCGTCGACTCGCCGTGTCCGTACTGGTGTTGGTCGCGGCGCTGTGCGGGGCCGCCGCCGTCGCCTACCGGCTGACGGAGATTCCCGAGCCGCATCCGGAGACGGTCGTCCAGAGCACCGTGTTCACCGACGCCGCGGGGGCCTATCTGGGGCGGCGTGGTCCCGTGGACCGGCAGGAGGTGCCGTTGTCGCAGGTCCCGCGGTATGTGCAGGACGCGGTGATCGCGGCCGAGAACCGGTCCTTCCGGTCGGACACGGGGGTGTCGCCGAAGGCGATCGGCCGCGCGGTGTGGGCCTCGGTGACCGGGGGCGCGCGGCAGGGCGGGTCCACCATCACACAGCAGTACGTGAAGAACGCGCTGCTGAGTCCGGAGCGGTCGATGTCGCGCAAGCTGCGCGAGGCACTGATCGCGGTGAAGCTCGACCGTACGCGGTCCAAGGACCAGATTCTCGCGGGCTATCTCAACACTGTGTATTTCGGGCGGGGTTCGGCCGGGATCGAGGCCGCCGCGCGCAACTATTTCGGGGTGAGTACCCGTCAACTCACCGTCGCGCAGGGCGCCGCGCTGGCCGCGATCGTCAACATCCCGTCGTACTACGAGAAGGCGGGCTCCGATCCCCGGGTGACCGCGCGGCTCCAGGACCGCTGGGCGTGGGTGCTCGACGCGATGGAGGCGGGCGGGGCGATCACGTCGGCGCAGCGCGCCGGGGCCGTCTTCCCGGCGTTCCGGTTCTATCCGCCGGGGACGACCGAGGGTCAGCGGCAGTACATGATCGACGTCGCGGCGAAGGAGGCGGCGAAGCAACTCGGCATCTCCGGCGACGAGTTGGCGCGGGGCGGGTACACCGTGCGGACCACCTTCGACCTCGCGCTGCAGGATGCCGCGACCGAGTCCGTGAAGGGCCTCAAGGGCCGCGCGGGGACCCGGCCGCACTCCGCCGTCGTGGCGATCCGGCCCGGCGACGGGGCGGTGCGGCTGCTGTACGGCGGCGCGGACTACGCGCGCCAGCCGTTCAACGACGCGGTCGACGGCGCCGTCGAGGCGGGGACGGCCACGGAGCCGTTCGGCCGGGTCCGACTCGGCGCGCCGCTGGCCGAGTTGGGGAAGTCCGCCGCGCCGACTCCGCTGAAGCTGGCCTCCGCGTACGCGGCGGTCGCGGCGGACGGTGTGTACGCGGCGCCCTACACGGTCGCGTCGGTCAGCCGGGGCGGGCGGACGCTCTTCACCGCGCGGCCCTCGGTGCGGCGGGTGCTCGCGGAGAAGGAGGCGTTCGTGGCGAACGCGACGATGTTCGACTGGCCGAGGCCCGGGGAGAGCGCGGCCGGGGAGTCGTACTTCACCGCCGGGGCGGGTGGCGGGATCACCCGGCGGACCGTCTGGTCCACCCGGCTCGACCGTGAACTCGCCATCACCGCCGTGCTGTTCGCTGACCGGCCCGGCCGGAGGAAGGGGACGGTCGTCCCGGCCCAGTTGCCGAACTCGCCCGCGCCGACGTCGGTGGCGGAGGGGGTCGTGGCGCGCCTGTGGGAGCTGGCCGAGGGAGTGCGTCCTGCGCGCGGATGAGATGAGGGCGGGGCGGGCGCGGGCACCGCCGTCCGGTGAACCTCCGTTCCGTTTCCTGTACATCGGCAAGACCAGAGAGAACTGACCTGTGCACACTCATGAGTTGACGAAGTCCCCGCGTTTTTCGCCGCGTTGGTACGCGGGCCTCTTCGCGGTCGCCCTCACCCTCGCGATGGCCCTGGTGAACGCCTCGCCCGCGTCCGCCGCCATCGGCACCAACCTCCTGCGGAACTGGGAGACCGGGCGACGGTGGACTTCTACAAGCACACCGACTTCGACATGGTCAGCATCCGCAACAACGCCACCGGCCGCTGTCTCTTCTGGGTCGACAACGGCCCCCGCACCGCCCCCTGTGTCTCGCCCTCCGACTGGGGCCACACCCTCAGCATCTGGCGTGCCGTGGGCTCGGGTTGGGACAACGTCCAGCTCACCGACGCGGGCGGCGGCACCTGCCTCGACAGCAACCGCAGCGGGAACGCCTATCTGATGGGCTGCAACGGGGGCGGGTTCCAGCGGTGGAAGCTGGGCTTCTGAGCCTGGGCGCTGCGGGGCGTTTCCGGGCGCGGCGGGTCGCCGTGGGGGTGATCCGCCGCGCCGAGGGGGTACCTGGGAGCGATGGGCGACATCCTCGTGGGCACCTGTTCCTGGACCGATCCGGCGCTGGTCGGCAGCGGCTGGTACCCGGTCGGGCGGCGTAGTACCGAGGGGCGGTTGAGGTATTACGCCGAACGGTTTCCGCTGGTGGAGGTCGACTCGTCGTACTACGCGCTGCCCGGGGAGCGGAACAGCCGGCTGTGGGTGGAGCGGACGCCGCCGGGGTTCGTCTTCGACGTGAAGGCGTTCTCGCTGCTCACGGGGCATCCGACCCGGCCGGGGGTGATGCCGGAGGGGCTGCCGGCCGACGCCCGGGATCCGGGGGTGCTGGACGAGGTGTGGGCCCGGTTCGCGGCGGGGGTCGGGCCGTTGCGGCGGGCGGGGCGGCTGGGGGCCGTGCTGTTCCAGTTCCCGCCGTGGCTGCGGCCCGGAGCGCGGGCGGAGGCGTTCCTCGCCGAGACGGCGCGGCGCACGGCGGGCTGGCCCGTGGCCGTCGAGTTCCGGCACCCTCGGTGGTGGTGCGCGGAGCGGGCCGAGGCCACCCGCGTACTGCTTGAGGGGTACGGGATGAGTGCCGTCGCCGTGGACATGAACCGGGCGCTCGCCTCCTCGGTCCCGCCGGTCCTGGCGGTCACCTCGCCCCGGCTGTCCGTGGTGCGGTTCCACGGGCGCAGCGCCGCCTGGGGCACCGGGACGAAGGAGGAGCGGTTCCGGTACGCCTACCGCGACGACGAACTCGCCGAGTGGATACCAGGGTTGCACGCGCTCGCCGCACGGGCCGAGCGCGTGCACGTCCTGTTCAACAACTGCTGCGGCGACCGCGCCGTGCGGGCCGCCGAAGCGATGGCCCGGCTGCTCAGGTCCGCACCGTGAGGTAGGTCCACGCGCCCCACGTGCTGAGGTTGGTGTTATCGCTCGTGGCCCTCTGGTACTGGGAGCGGACCCGGAACTTCTGGTTGACCGCCTTGGTGAGGGTCAGTTGCGTGCGCACGCTGCTGTTCGCGGCGAGGGTGAGGCAGCCGGACGTCGAGAGCGTGTGCCAGGCGCCGCTGTAGTACTGCTGGGCCTGGAACCGCTGGCACTGGCCCGCCTTGTTCGGCGTCACGGTCGCGGTGACCGTCGGCTTCACCGTGCGGTGGTAGACGCGGTAGGTGATACCTCCGGACGTCGTACTCGTGTAGTAGCCCCCGAGTACCGTCGCCACCTTGGCGTAGGTGCTGACGCCGCGCGCGGCCGTCGCCGGGGCGTAGCGCTGGTCGCCCGCGTAGGACGCCGTGAAGGTGGTGTTGCGGGTGAGCGCGTACGTCGCCGTCAGGTTGCCCTTGGCGTCCACGGTCCCGGACTTGACGAGCGTCTTCTTGCCGCCGGCGGGGGTGGCGTAGAGCGCGACGGTACGGCCGTCGTAGGTCGTGCCCAGGTGCGCGGTGACGGTGGCCTTCGCGCCGTACGCGTACGTGGCCGCGTTCGCCGCGACGGTCAGGGACGTCGCCGCGCGGGAGACCTGGACGGTCGCCGAGGCGGTCGCCGCGCGGTGGGTGGCGTCGCCCGGGAAGGTGACCGTGTAGGTGTTGGCGCCGCCCACGGGCGGGGTGTCCTTGACGGTGACCGTGCCGTCGGCGGCGACGGGCGCGGTCCACTTCACCGGCGTCGTCGTGTGCGCGGCGTCCGCGCGCGTGATGGTGACGGTCCGGCCGGTGCCGTACGGGCCGTCGCCGAGCGTGCCGGTGAAGGCGAGGGCGGCTCCCCGCGTCGCGGTCGCCGGGGCCTTCAGGGTCAGGGCGGGGGCGTACGGGGCGATCATGACGCTGCGGGAGGCGGTCGTCGGCGCGTGGGTGACGTCGCCCTCGTACGACAGGGTGTACGTGAACATGCCGGTCGCGCCCGGCGCGTCGGTGACGGTGAAGCCGCTGGTGGCCGGGTCGACCGGGACCGGCGGAAGCTGGACGGTCTCCCCGGTGGCGTCGTTCAGCCGGGCGACCTGGACCGTCGTGCCCTGCGGGAGGGGTTCGCGGCTCAGCCCGGTCAGGAGCGAGCCGGTGAGGACGACCGAGCCGGGCTCGACCGAGGTGGCGTCCAGGCCGATGAGGTCCGTCGTCATGCGTGCGACGCGCACCGTCAGCGTGGCGGTCGCGGGGCGGTGTGTCGCGTCGCCCGGGTACGACACCCCGTAGACGTACGTGCCCTCGTCCTGCCGGGTGTCGCCGATCGTGAACGTGCCCTGCGCGTCGACCGTCGTGTCCGGCAGGGGCGCGCCGTCGCGGGTGACCTGGAGGCGGGCGCCGGCCGGGAGGAAGCCTCGGGTGCTCAGGGTGCCGGTGACGGTGTACGGGAGCGTCGGGACCGCCTGCTTCGGCGGGGTCAGCGCGAGCTCGGTGTCGGTCAGCTTGGGCGCGTCGAGGACGTTCAGGGTGTACGACCCGGAGGACTCACGGGTGACGGCGTACAGCGTGGTGCCGTCGCCGGCCCACTCCAGGCCGTCCGGGGCGATCGTGCCGGTGGGGAAGGTGATCCGGTTCTCGGCGAGGCCGCCGGTGGCGTACAGGTACACGCCGGAGGTGCCGGCGACGGCGATCGTGCCGTCCTCGTCCGTCGCGAGCGCGCTGGGGGCGGAGTTCGCGCCGCCGGTGAAGTACACGCCCGGGTCCGTGCGCAGGAGGTCCGCGCTGCGGTACTCCTGGAGGGCCATCTGCTGCGGGGCGGCGAGCCGCACCTTCGCGCCGTCGGCGGTGACGTCGAGGCCGGTGGCCGTGCCGCCGTACACGAGCGTGTCGGCCTTGGCCGCCGGGGTGCCGGAGGAGACGTCGAACGTCGCGACGTGGCTGAGGCTGCCCGACGGTTCCTCCGCCGCGAGCACGCCGCCGCCCGTCGCGAGCAGCGGGGCGGTCGACCAGTGCGACATGGCGGGCTGCGGGGTCGCCTCCGGCGCGGGGGCGGCGGGGTCGATCGAGCCGATGCCGCCCCGGCCGTCCGCCGTGTACCCGTACCAGACGCGGCCCGCCTCCACCGCGACCGAGACCGGGGCGCTGCCCGTGCCCGTGGGCCAGCGGGCCGTCTCCTTCAGCGTCGCCGTGTCGATCGCGGCTATCGCGCCCGCGTCCGCCAGCGCCGCGTACAGGGTGGTGCCGTCGGGGGACAGCGCCAGGCCCGTCGCGCCCTGCTCGTCCGCGATCGTCGTCACGCGCGCGCCCGCCAGGTCCGTCACCACGATGCCGGTCGAGCCCTTGCCCTCGGTGAAGAAGAGGTGGCCGTGGGCGGGGTCGGCCTGGAGGTGCGCGTACGCCGCGAGCGGGAGGGGGGTGGCGGCGGGCGTCGCGTACGCGGTGCCGGTCACGGCGAGGGTGCCGGCTGCGGTCGTCAGGGCGACGAGCAGCGCGAGCGTGGTGGCGGGCGCGCGGTGTCTGTGGTGCATGGGTCCCCCGGGGCGGAAGTGGTGCGTTCGATTCGGACCATATCGTCCGGCACCGACAATCTGTTCGGGGGCTGTGGATAACTCGGTCGGGTGGGGGGGCTCACCAGCGCAGGCGCAGGGTGGAGACGCGGTCGAGGAGGAGGCCGGAGAGAAGGCGGTGGTCCTGGAGCGAGGGGTGCCAGTCGCAGGCGAGGAGGTCCAGGGCGGCGTCCCCGTAGTACCAGTGGTGGACCCGGTGGTCACCTTGGGTACTACGGGTCCTGGTGATGCGCTCGACGGTCTCCCGGTAGGGGACGGTGGAGACCCGGGTGGAGCTGACGACGATGTGCGGGCGGGGACCGTAGCGGGCCCGGAGCCTGTCCAGAAAGCCGTGGTAGGCGGTCTCGTACGCGGCGAGCAGTTCCGCCTCCGTCGCCCACGCCTCGCCCGGGTGGAGAGGGGTGGAGAAGTCGTTGATGCCCAGGCCGACGACGATGAGCTGGGGCCGCCAGGTGGGCGGTCGGTGCCAGACGTCGCCGTCGACGTTCAACAGCGCCCGGTCGTAGTACGTCCGGTAGTCCGTGCCGGGGCTCGTACCGGCGTAGTTGCGGACCATGCCCCGCCCCGAGAAGGCGTTGTTCTGGTGGTCCGCGCCGAGCGCTCTCGCGGTCAGGGCGGCGAAGGAGAGGTCGGCGTTGGTGTTCCGGTCGACGCCGCCGATCCCCGAACAGTCGCGCACGCCCGAGACGTTGCCGTACCCGGCGGTGAACGAGTCCCCGATGAACTCGATCTGCCGGTGCCGGGGGCGCGGACCGGGCAGCAGCGCACCGCCGGGCGCGGCCACGAACCCCCCGAACTTCCCTACGGCCCAAGGGCTTTCGGTCCGCTTCACGAGCCGCACACGGTGCACGGCGTCGGCGAGCCCGTCGACCCACACGGTCGCCCGCCCCGGTGTCACCACCGTCCGCGCGGTCACGCCGTCGATCTGCACGTCGTAGTCGTTGACGGCGTCGTCGAGCACGACGCCCACCCCGCTCCCCCGGAAGCGGGCCTCGAAGTAGACGCCGGGCCAGGTGAATTGGACGAATCCGTCGGCGGCCGGCGCCGTCCGGCCGACCGTGCGGTAGCGGGCCGGGGCGGCGTTCGCGCGGGACGGCGTGGCAACGGACGGTGTGGCGACGGACGCCACCAGTCCAGCCGCCGCTGCGGTCACCAATGTCCGTCGGGAGATGGGGTGTTGAGGTACAGAAGGCGTGTGCATGTGGCCCTCCTCGGGTGACGAGTCGGATGCGGGAGCGCTCCCAGGTGTTCAAGGTGACCGTGCCGCGCGTGCTCGTCAATGCCCCCTACAGGGGCCCTAGTTGGCGCGCCAGACCGTGAGGTCGGCCATCACGAAGTTGATCCTGGAGTCGGGCAGGGCGGTCGACTTGACCTGGATCACGAGCAGGGCGATGTCCCCGGAACGGTTCTTGACACAGATCTGGCTGCCGGCCGCCGCGGACGCGAGCGACACACTGCTGCCGACGGCGGCGGGCCCCGCGAGCAGAGCGCCGCACGTGTCGTAGGAGCCGTCCGGCGGGCCCGCGAGCAGCACCATCTCGGTGGTGTCGCTCTTCAGGGCGCATTCGCCGTCGCCGCAGACGAGGCGGATGTCCCCCTTGCGGTCGTCGCGGCTGACCGGCTCCCGGAGGCTGACCGAATTGTCCTGGTCCAGGTGCGTCAGCGGGTACGGCAGCGCGACGACCGGAGCCGAACCCGCGCCGGAAGGTCCGGCCGCTCCCGCCGCCAGGTCGTCGGCGGCCTCCTCGGGGACGGCCCCCGCCGAATGCGAAGCCGAAGTCGACGCGGACGCGGACGCGGACGGCGTGGCCGGCGGCGACGCGTCGGCCCGGTTCCGGCTCAGCTCGGCGAACTCCACCCCCAGCCACACCAGCGCGGCGAGGACCGGCACGGCCAGCAGAGCGCCGACGCCCGCGATCATCCTCCTGCGCTTGCGGGACGAGGCTACCCGTACGACCTCAGAGGGAGGCGCCCATACGTCGGTGGCGGCCAGGGTCGGTACCAGGGTGGGTGCGGGCGCCGGTACAGGTGGCCCCACGACCTCGTGCCACACCTCGGGTCCCCCGGAGGTATCAGCCTCCGGCCCCAGTTCCCGCCGGCACCAGGCGACGATCTCCGCCGGGGTGGCTCGCTCCTGCGGATCGGCGGCCAGGCAGCGCGCGAGGATCGGCCGGAGCCGGTCGGGCAGCGGTGACAGGTCGGGCGCGGAGTTCACGATCCGGTACATCACGTTGAGCGCGGAACCGCTCCCGTACAGCGGCTCGCCGAGCGCGGCGAACGCGACCGTCTGGCCGAGCGCGAACACGTCGGTCGCCGGGGTGATCTCATCGGCGGACGCCTGCTCCGGGGCCATGAACTGGGGCGTGCCGATGGTGGATTGCTGGGTGGTGTGCACGGTCGCGTCGGGCGCGAGCGAGATGCCGAAGTCGATGACGCGGGGCCCGTCGGGCGCGAGCAGCACGTTCGACGGCTTCAAGTCCCGGTGCACGACACCGACTTCGTGGATGGCCTCCAGCGCCTCGGCCACGCCCGCCATCAGCCACAGCACCGCCGGTACCGGCAACGCCCCGTGCCTGGCGACGAGTTCGGACAGCGAGGGCCCCGGCACGTACAGCGTGGCCAGCCAGGGCGGCATGCCGTCCGCGTCGGCGTCGATCAACTCGGCCGTGTAGGCGCCCCGTACGCGCCGGGCCGCCTTCACCTCGCGGTGGAACCGCTTGCGGAAAACGGGGTCGTCGGCCAGCTCCGGCCGGACGACCTTCACCGCGACGGCCCGGCCACCTCGCGTGTACGACAGGTAGACCCGCCCCATGCCGCCCGTGCCGAGCCGCGCCACCAGCCGGTATCCGCCCGCCACTTGGGGGTCGTCCCGCTGGAGCCGCTGGAACCCCCCGCCCTCGTTCCCCATCGCCGCACTTCCCCCCTGTGTTCGGACGATCACGAAGAGCCTAAGGGGCGGCGAGCTGCGCACGAGGTCAGGGGGATGCCTGAACAAGCAGTTCAGCGGCCAGAGTTCGGGCCCACCACTCCTCGACGCGGTCGGCGGACCAGCCCCGTTCGCCGGTGAGCACGGTGTAGACGTCGATGTTGCACAGGGCCGCGTAGACGTCGGTCGCGGTGCGAACGTCCGTGTCCGCGCGGAGAGTTCCGGCGGGCCAGGACGAGAAGACCTGCGTCCGGGTCGCGTCGCCGCCCTCGCGGCCCGCGCGGTAGAGCTCCGCCAACTCCGGTTCCGCGCGCGCCGCTTCGCGGATCAGCGTGATGACGTCACCGGCCCGTTCGTACAGGCGGCGGTCATAGGCTGCGAGCGCGGCGAGCTGGTCGGCGGGGCCCGCGGCCGGGGACTCCAGGTCCGCGAGGAGCCGGGACAGGTCGGCGGAGAGGTCGGCGGCGTCCGCCAGGGCCCGGGTCAGCTCCGTCTTGTTGCCGTACGTCGCGTAGACCGTCGGCACCGAGACGCCCGCCTCGCGGGCCACGTCCCGCACGGTCGTCGCCGCCCAGCCCCGCTCGACGAACAGCCGCCGCGCCGCCCGCGCGATGTCCAGCCGGGTCTCCTTGGCCTGCGCCGTCCTGCGCAGGGAGTCGTAACGCCGCCGGTCGGGTTCCGCGCCCACGCCTCTCCCTCAATTGACTTTACGTTGCTAATAATGAATACATGTTACGTCAACTCGCACGTCCGGCCGCCCGTGACGTCTCCACGGCCGCCGGTCTCGCCGCCATCGCGTTCGCCTCGCTGATCGTCCTGGGCAACGTGGTGCTCGTACCGGCGGGACTGCCCCGCACCGGGGCCCAACTTGCCGACGTCAGCGTGTTCTTCGAGGAGCACGGCCAACTCGTGGGCGTCGGCTCGGCGTTGACCCCGGCGGCCTGGGTGGCGGCGACGCTGTTCGGGGCGGGTGCGCTCGCCGTGCTGCGCCGGGACGAACGCGAACCGGGCACCGCCTGGGCCCTGTTCGGGTTCGCGGGGCTCGTCCTCCAGAACGCCGCGTTCACCGGAGTCATCGCGCTGCGCCTCGCCCTGGCCTCGTCCGACGGGGACGCCGCCCCGGCGCTGTGGCCCCTGCACGACACCCTGTTCACGCTCAACGGCACGTTCCTGGCCGTCGCCCTGACCGGCCTGTCCCTCGCGGGCCTCCAGGCCGGTCTCGTACGGCCATGGCTCGCCCGCCTGAGCCTGGCCTCGGCCACGCTCCAGTTCACCTCGGCGACCCTCACACCCCTGGTCGTCGACCACGACGGCCCGCTGGGTCTCCTCGGCCTCACCGGCTGGCTCCTGTGGGTGATCTGGCTCGTCTCCTACGGGATCACCCTGATCCGCCTGACACCGGGGCGGCGGGCCGCCGGGGCGACCGAGGAGCCGGCCATCGCGTAGTACCCGTAGTACCCCTACTCCTCCACGCCCCCTTCCCACTCCACCTTCAGCTCACCCCGGCGCCCGAAGCGTTCGAGGTGGCTCCCCACCACTCCTTGGATCGCGACGACCGCCTCCGCGTCGGGGCCGGTCACCTCGATCAGGAGGTGGTCGGCGGCGGAGTGCAGGAGGGCGGTGGTCTTGTCGAAGACGAGGCGGAGGTCGCCCTCGGGGGTCTCCTCGGCGGGGACCTTGCGGCCGAGGTGGGAGGCGAGCTGCTTGGCGTAGCGGGCCGGGGTGTCGGTGGCGACGCGGGCACGGGAGGTGGGCATGGGGGCCTCCGGTATTACGGGGATGCCAGTAAGGGGGATCGAGTGCTGGATTGAATCTTCAAACGACAACACTAGGCTTGTTTCAAACTTTGAACAAGACCTCATGGCCGAGGCCGGGGAAGGAACCTCCTCCCCCGGCCTCGGGTACTACCTCTCAGGAGCTACGCCCTCCTGCTACTTCACGGTGTCACCGCGTCCGACGGCTTCTGGGCCTGCGGCACGAAGGCCAGCGCGTCCCAGGCGATCGCCGCGTCACCCGTGCCGTCGGCCGTGGCCGAGCTGAGCGAGACACTGGGGGTGCCGCGGAACTCGTACGACCCGAGGGAGAGCCAGGTGTTCTTGCCCCCGGTGTCCTGCGAGACCGTCTTCTCCACGACCGTGCCGTCACCGAGGTCGATGCGGTACGTCGCCGAGGGGGTGTCCGCCTGGTGGTCGGGCAGGTGGACGAGGACCCGGGCCCAGCCCTTGAGGGTGCGGTCGGGGGTCCAGGTGCCGGTGACGACCGAGTCGGTGTAGGTCGGCACCCGGGTGTGGGTGAACCAGAAGTGCCCGCCGAACCCGGCGCCGAGCTGATGGAAGTCGATCTTCGAGGGGTAGACCGTCGCCCCGTTCTGCTCGGCCGAGCCGAAGGTGAACGTCAGCGTGCCCCGGCTGACCCAGTTCCGTTCGCCCGCGCAGGGGTTGGCGGAGCCGACGCGGAACTTCACGGTGTTCGGGACGTCGTCGACGATCAGCGCGTTCGGCGGCAGGGTGGAGGCGCAGGCCGCCGGGTGGACCGGCGTGGCCTTCGGCTCCGGGTCGGTCGCCTCATACTTGAGTACTTCGGTACCACAGGTCGTCGCGCAGTCCGTCCAGCTCACCGGCTGGTGCCACCAGCACTTGAACGAGTCGAGCTGGCAGGGGCCGGTCGGCTGGCTGGAGCCGGGCGCCTTACGGGGCTTGGTGACGTCGCAGTCGTTGCCGGCGGGGGTGCAGAACGCGTCGTGCGGCGGCTGCGCGGCGGGCGCGCCGCCGTCCGGCCAGGAGCCGACGGTGAACTGGGCGACGGGCTTGCCGGTCTGCGGGTCGTTCTTCTGCAGGGAGTACGCCGCCCAGCCCATCACCCTCTCGGGGTAGGTCCACAGGTTGGGAGTACGGGAGTCCTCGTACCCCGAGGAGAGGAACATCTTGCGGTCCGCCGGGTAGAGCCCGTTGGCCGGGTTGTTGAACCAGCCCAGCCCCCAGGGGGCGGCGCTGTCCGTCGGACTCGGCTGGTTGAAACCGCTGTTGTACGCCCAGAGCGCGAACCACCAGTTCTCCAGGTAGCGCGCGTCGCCGCCGTTGACGAGCACGCCCTTGTCGTACAGCTGGTTCCACTTGTCCTGGAGGATCCGCAGCCCGGCCGCGATGTTCGCCGCGTAGTCGACGGTGATCGCCTTCTGCTGCTCGGCGGTGAAGGTCGTCGTGTCCGACTTCGCCATGCCACTGGTCACCTGCGAGATGCCGTAACCGCAGTCGGCACCGGCCCAGTTGACGGTGTGGACGCTGCCGCCGTTGCCGTAGTAGCCGCCCTGCGTGAAGTTGCCGCTCTCCCCGGCGGACGCCCTCGGCGTGGCCTGCACCAGGTTGGACTCCTGGGCGAGGACGCCGAGCATGATCTGCGCCGGAACCCGGCCGCCGCCCTTGAGTTCGAGCGGCGGGAACATGCCCTGCGGGGTGTACGAGGCGAGGTCGGTGCCGTTCCAGCCCTTGCGGCGGCGGACGTCGAGCTTGCCCTGGACGGCGAGGTCGGTGGCCCACTCGGCCATGTCCGCGGACGGCTGGAGCGACTGGAGGTGCGGGTCGTTGCGGGTGACCGCGCAGGCCCGGTCCGGATCGGTCGTGGTGTGCGCCGGGTCGTCGCCGGAGGTCTGCGCGGACGCCGCCCCGGTGCCGACGGGTTCGGCGCGGACGCTGTTGGTGTGCACACCGGCGTCGCCGGTGCGCGCACCGGCGTCCGAACTGCCGCTGTTCGCACGGGACTTGGTTTCGCGCAGGGCCGGTGACTGCGCCGACCCCTGCTCCTGCCGGAGCGCGTCGGGCTTCACCCGGAACGCGAAGTCGGCACCGGTGCCGGGGACGAGGGCGTCGATGCCGACGGGCTGCGCGGTACCGGCGTCCGGGATCGCGCCCGACGGCTTGGCGCCCGCCGCCTCGGTGCCGCTGCCCACTCCGATCAGGGCGAGAGCACCGGTGGTGGAGACCTCGGCCGACGCGGGCACGTCGTCCAGAGCGCGCCAACTCTTCGGCAGGGACGCCGACTTGAGCTTCTTGTCCGCGTCCTCGCCGGTGACGAAGACCCGGCCGCCGGTGCCCCGTACGGCGAGGGTGCCGAGCGCGCCGGAACCAAGCAGTTGGTCGGTTCCGGTGGAGGTCACGCGGCGGACCTGAACTGCCTTGTCCCCGGCGGGCACTTGGTAGGCGAGCCCGGTCTGCGCGTCCGGCACCAGCCGGAACGGCGTGCCGCCGGTCTTCGCGAGCGTACGGACGTCGCCCTTGCCGTCCACCGAGACGACGGAGTCGCCGGCCGAGGCCGCGATGCCGCCCGCGAAGGGCACGGCGGAGGTCAACTGCCCTGCGACGGTCTGCTTCTTGACGAGCGTGCCGCGTCCGGCGTCGACGGTCAGCAGCTGGGTGTCGTTGCCCTGCGGCCGGGTCAGCACGGCCTGTTCGCCGTCGCCGCAGCCGGGGTTGAAGTAGGCGAGGGAGACCAGTTCGGGGAGCTTGGTCACGGCGCCGTCGGTCAGGTCGACCACGGCGGCGAACGCGCCTTCCTGGAAGCCCTGTTGGTCGTTGGCGGCCTGGCGGGGCGCGTAGACGACGACCGCCTTGTCGCCCGAACCGGTCACGCAGGTCTGGCCGATCCACTGGTCGGTCTCGATGCCGGGCTCGGACAGGGTGGCGGCGGTGCGCCAGGCGTAGCGCTTGGCGGAGTCGGCGACGAGGACGTGGAAGCCGGTCGCGTCACCGTCGAAGGTGACCATCCGGTCGTCCGACTTCCGCCAGCCGGAGGGGAGTTGGGAGGTGTCGGTGACCAGGTCCGACGGCGTGGCACCGTCGGACGACGACGGGCCGCTCAGCGTCGCCGAGGCGAGCGGCGCGACGATCGCCGTGGCCAGCACGGACATCGCACCGGCCGCCGCTATCCGTCCCCGCCTGCTTTTCGGCACCCAGCGGTGCCTTCCTCCTGATTTTTCACGAGAGACGCGCAAGGGTATTCCGTTTCCGTCCAGATGCGTCACGCATCGGCGAAGGTCTGGTGGCCGCTCAGCGCACTGGCCGGGGCCAATGAAACGGAAGTTATCAGTCCACTATGACCGCATCGCGCCCGCCGATTGCCTTACCGGACGGTATCCACGAAACATCCACGCACCGGAAAGAAGTATTTCCAAAACCATGAACAAAGGGCATGAACAAAGGGCCGGTGACCACTCATCCGCCGTCCTCGAAGCGGTAGCCCATGCCGGGTTCGGTGATCAGGTGGCGGGGGTGGGCGGGGTCGGCTTCGAGTTTCCGGCGCAGCTGGGCCATGTAGACCCGTAGGTAATTGGTCTTGTTGGTCCGGGAGATCCCCCACACCTCCTGGAGGAGGTACTTCTGGGTGACGAGCCGGCCGGGGCGGGTGACGAGGAGTTCCAGCAGGTGCCACTCGGTCGGCGTAAGCCTCACGTCCCGCCCCTCCCGTACGACCTTCTTCGCGAGGAGGTCGATGGTGAAGGCGTCCGTCTCCACCCGGGTGGACTCGGGAGCCAGCGGCATCTCCTCCGTACGGCGGACGGCGGCCCGCAGCCGGGCGAGGAGTTCGTCCATGCTGAACGGCTTGACGACATAGTCGTCCGCCCCCGCGTCCAGGGCCGCGACCTTGTCCTGCGAGGAGTGGCGGGCCGAGAGGACCAGGACCGGTACGCGGGTCCAGCCGCGCAGGGCCCTGACGACCTCGACGCCGTCCATGTCCGGCAGCCCGAGGTCGAGGAGGACGACGTCGGGCTGCCGGGCGGCGGCGAGCCGCAGGGCCGTGGTGCCGTCGGGGGCGGCGTCGACGTCGTAGCGCCGCGCCCGCAGGTTGAGTACGAGGGCTCGGACGAGCTGTGGGTCGTCCTCGACCACCAGCACCCGCGTCATCTCAGTGCCACTTCCTCACTGCCGGGCCACAAGTGCCTTGAGAGCGATGTTGAGTTGGAGGACGTTGACCCGGGGGTCACCGATGAAGCCGAGGGTGCGGCCCTCGGTGTGCTCCTCGACCAGCTTCTCCACCGCCGCGACCGGCAGGTGGTTCTTCAACGCGACGCGGTGCACCTGGAGTTGGGCGTAGGCCGGGGAGATGTCCGGGTCGAGTCCGGAGGCGGAGGAGGTGACGGCGTCGGCGGGGACGTCGGACGGCCGCACCGCGAAGCCCGGCACCGAGTTGTCCGCGACGACCTTCGCCTTGGCGTCCTCGACCTGCTTGATCAGCGTCCTGCTGTCGGCGGCGAGGTTCGTGGCGCCCGAAAGCAGCAGCTTGTACTGGGTGTTGACGGAGTTCTCGCCGAGGCCGTTCGCCGGGCGGGGCTGGAACCAGTCGAGGCTGTAGCCCTGTTGGCCGATGAGGGACGAACCCACCACCTTCCCTTGGGACTTGACCTCGGAGCCGTTCGCCTTGCCGTGGAAGGCGACTTGGGCGATGCCGGTCACCACCAGCGGGTAGAGCACGCCGGTCACCAGGGTCAGGACGAGCAGGGCGCGCAGCCCCGCCGCGAGCAGACGGGCCGTGTTCGTCACGGAGTTGTTCATGGTTCACCCGATCCCGGGGATCAACGAGAGGAGCAGGTCGATGAGTTTGATGCCGATGAACGGCGCGATCAGCCCGCCGAGTCCGTAGACCGTCAGGTTGCGGCGCAGCAACTTGTCGGCGCTGACGGGCCGGTAGCGCACGCCCTTCAGGGAGAGCGGCACGAGCGCGATGATGATCAGCGCGTTGAAGATGACGGCCGACAGGATCGCGGAGTTCGGCGAGGACAGGTCCATGATGTTGAGCTTGTCCAGGCCCGGGTAGACGGCCGCGAACAGCGCCGGGATGATCGCGAAGTACTTCGCGACGTCGTTGGCGATCGAGAACGTCGTCAACGCGCCCCGGGTGATGAGGAGTTGCTTGCCGATCTCGACGATCTCGATGAGCTTGGTCGGGTCGGAGTCGAGGTCGACCATGTTGCCGGCCTCCTTCGCGGCCGACGTCCCCGTGTTCATCGCGACGCCGACGTCCGCCTGGGCGAGCGCGGGGGCGTCGTTGGTGCCGTCGCCGGTCATCGCGACCAGCTTGCCGCCCGCCTGCTCGCGCTTGATCAGCGCCATCTTGTCCTCGGGCGTGGCCTCGGCGAGGAAGTCGTCCACCCCGGCCTCCTCGGCGATCGCCTTGGCGGTCAGCGGGTTGTCGCCCGTGATCATCACGGTCCTGATGCCCATCCGGCGCAGTTCCTCGAACCGCTCCCGCATCCCGTCCTTGACGACGTCCTTGAGATGGATGACGCCCAACACCCGTGCGCCGTGGGTGTCTTCGACGGCGACGAGGAGCGGGGTACCGCCGGCCTGGGAGATCCGGTCGGTCAACTCCTGGGTGTCGGCGGCGACTTCGCCACCCTGTTCACGAACCCAGGCGACGACGGAGGCCGTTGCCCCCTTGCGCACCTTGCGGCCGTCCAGATCGACACCCGACATACGGGTCTGCGCCGTGAACGCGATCCACTCGGCGTGGCTCAACTCCCCCTGGTGGCGCTCCCGCAGGCCGTACTTCTCCTTGGCGAGGACGACGATGGAGCGCCCCTCGGGGGTCTCGTCGGCCAGCGACGACAGCTGGGCGGCGTCGGCGACCTCGGCCTCGGTCGTCCCGCGCACCGGCACGAACTCCGCCGCCCTGCGGTTGCCGTAGGTGATGGTGCCGGTCTTGTCGAGCAGCAGCGTCGAGACGTCCCCGGCGGCCTCAACCGCCCTGCCGGACATGGCGAGTACGTTGCGCTGGACGAGCCGGTCCATGCCCGCGATGCCGATCGCGGAGAGCAGGGCGCCGATGGTCGTGGGGATGAGGCAGACCAGCAGGGCGACCAGCACGACCATCGTCAGGTGCGTACCGGCGTAGGTCGCGAACGGCGGCAGCGTCGCGCAAGCGAGCAAGAAGACGATGGTCAGCGAGGCGAGCAGGATGTTCAGCGCGATCTCGTTGGGCGTCTTCTGCCGGGCCGCGCCCTCGACGAGGTTGATCATCCGGTCGATGAAGGTCTCGCCGGGCTTCGTCGTGATCTTGATGACGATCCGGTCGGAGAGCACCTTCGTCCCGCCCGTGACGGCGGACCGGTCACCGCCCGACTCCCGGATGACGGGGGCGGATTCACCGGTGATGGCCGACTCGTCGACCGAGGCGACCCCCTCGACGACGTCGCCGTCACCGGGGATGACGTCGCCCGCCTCGCAGACGACGAGATCGCCGATCTTCAGCTCCGTGCCCGGGACTTGGGTCCCGTCGACCTTGCGCGCGACCGTGTCGATCTTGGCCTTGCGCAGCGTGTCCGCCTGCGCCTTGCCGCGTCCCTCGGCGACGGCCTCCGCGAGGTTGGCGAAGACGACGGTCAGCCACAGCCAGCCGCTGATCGTCCAACCGAACCAGTCCGTGGGGTCCTTGAAGGAGAAGACGGTCGTCAGGACCGAGCCGATCCACACCACGAACATCACGGGCGACTTGACCATCACCCGCGGATCGAGCTTGCGGAACGCCTCCGGCAGCGACTTGAGCAACTGCTTGGGGTCGAACAGCCCTGTGCCTGCCCGGCCTTGACCGGAGTCCCGGCCGCTCGGGGTGTCCTGGTGGGGTGCGAGGGCGGTGGTGGACATCGCGTCCTCTTGGTCCATCGCGTCCTCGTGGTCCTTCGTGCGAGTCGTCATGACGCCAGCCCCTCCGCCAGCGGTCCCAGCGCCAGCGCCGGGAAGTAGGTCAGCCCCGTGATGATCAGGATCGCGCCCACCAACAGGCCGGTGAACAAGGGCTTTTCGGTGCGCAGGGTGCCCGCCGTCGCCGGTACGGGGCGCTGCTCGGCGAGCGAGCCGGCCAGCGCCAGCACGAACACCATCGGCAGGAACCGCCCAAGTGCCATGGCCAGCGCGGTCGTTGTGTTGTACCAGTCGGTGTTGGCGTTGAGTCCGGCGAACGCGGAGCCGTTGTTGTTCGCGGCCGACGTGAACGCGTACAGCACCTCGGAGAAGCCGTGCGCACCGGAGTTGAGCATCGAATGCGGCGGCGTCGACAGGGACATCGACACGCCCGTGAACACCAGCACCAGCGCCGGGGTGACGAGGATGTAGCAGGCGGCGAGCTTGATCTCGCGGGCGCCGATCTTCTTGCCCAGGTACTCGGGCGTCCGCCCGACCATGAGCCCGGCGATGAACACCGCGATGACCGCCATGATCAGCATGCCGTACAGGCCCGAGCCGGTGCCGCCGGGCGCGATCTCGCCGAGCATCATGCCGAGCATCGTGATGCCGCCGCCGAGGCCGGTGAAGGAGGAGTGGAAGGAGTCGACGGCGCCGGTCGAGGTGAGCGTCGTCGACACCGCGAAGAGCGACGAGCCGCCGATTCCGAACCGCACCTCCTTGCCCTCCATCGCCCCGCCCGCCAGCTCCAACGCGGGCCCGTGGTGGGCGAATTCGGTCCACATCATCAGCGCGACGAACCCGAGCCAGATCGAGGCCATCGTCGCGAGGATCGCGTACCCCTGCCGCACCGAGCCGACCATGACGCCGAACGTGCGGGTCAGGGAGAACGGGATGACCAGGATCAGGAAGATCTCGAAGAGGTTGGTGAACGGCGTCGGATTCTCGTACGGATGCGCCGAGTTGGCGTTGAAGTAGCCGCCGCCGTTGGTGCCGAGCTCCTTGATGGCCTCCTGCGAGGCGACCGCCCCGCCGTTCCACTGCCGCGAGCCCCCCATGAACTGACCGACCTCGTGGATGCCGGAGAAGTTCTGGATCACCCCGCAGGCGACCAGGACGACGGCCGCGAGCGCCGCGCCGGGCACCAGGATGCGGACGGTGCCGCGCACCAAGTCGGCCCAGAAGTTGCCCAGTTCACCGGTGCGCGAGCGCGCGAATCCGCGGACGAGGGCGACCGCGACCGCGATGCCGACGGCCGCCGAGACGAAGTTCTGCACGGCGAGCCCGGCCGTCTGCACGACGTGCCCCATGGTCTGCTCGCCGTAGTACGACTGCCAGTTGGTGTTCGTCACGAACGAGACGGCCGTGTTGAACGCCTGCGCCGGGTTCACCGAGTCGAAGCCCAGCGAGCCGGGCAGGACGCCCTGGAGCCGCTGCAGCAGGTACAGGAACAGCACGCCGACGGCCGAGAAGGCGAGCACCCCGCGCAGGTACGCGGGCCACGTCATCTGGGTGTCGGGGTTCGCGCCGATGCCCCGGTAGATCCAGCGTTCCACCCTCCAGTGCCGGCCGGTGGAGTACACCTTGGCCATGTAGTTCCCGAGAGGGATGTAGGAGAGCGCCAGCGCGCCTATGAGTGCGAGGAGTTGCAGGACTCCCGCGAGTACGGGACCCACGCTCTCAGAACCTCTCCGGGAAGATCAGGGCGAGGACGAGATAGCCCAGCAGGGCGACGGCCACGATCAGGCCGACGATGTTCTCGGCGGTCACAGCTTCGCCACCCCCTTGGCGACGAGAGCCACCAGCGCGAACACCGCGATCGTGGTGACGACGAAGGCCAGGTCGGCCATCGCTAGCTCCTGAGAAGGATCGAACGCATCCGCAAGCGGATCGGACGCCTTCGAGGAAACCTCCCGGGGCGGCCGGTGCCGACCCTTCTTGACGGGTCCCATACGGCACCGGAGGGACCTTTGACGGGTCCCTTACGGGGGGTACGGGGATTACGGGGGGGGCACGGATCACGGGGGTGTCCCGCAAGGACCACGGGGGGTGTCCCGCAAGGGCCACGGGGGCGCCCCGCAAGGGCCGCAACCCCTACGGGACACCCCCGTCATACCCGGGGCCCGGTCTTACCCCCGCGCGGCCCGCAGCAGCTCCGCCGCCTCCCGCGCCACCCCGGGCGCCGCCAGCAGCAGCGGCGTGTCGTACGCGGGCAGCTCGGGCAGGGCCACGGCACCGGCCTCGGTCGCGATGAGCAGGGCGGGGAGGCCGTCGATCGGGTGGAACTCGCCGATCGCGGCAGCGCTCGCACGGCCCGCCGCGACCTGGGCCAGGGAGAGGGCGGTGGAGCCCATGACGCGGACCGTGCAGTGCCGCTCGGCGAGCGCCGCGAGGAGGGCGTCGAGGCCGGTCCAGTGCCGGTGCGCGGCCCACTCGGTCATGAAGACGTGACCCGTCAGGGTCGTGTGCGGGGCGGCCGTCAGGGGCGCGCCGTCGAGGAACGCGCCCCTGCCCCTGATCGCGGTGAAGACCTCGCCCCGCCAGGGGTCGGCGACCACGCCGAGCAGCGGACTGCCGTCCGGCGCGGCGAGCCCCAGGGAGAAGGAGCACCAGCCGAGGCCGTGCGCGTAGTTCGTGGTGCCGTCGATGGGGTCGATCAGCCAGTGCGGGGCGTCGGGGACGCCGTCCGTCGTCCCGTACTCCTCGCCGACGATCCCGTACTCGGGGAACGCGTCGGTGAGGACTTCACGGACGTGCGCCTCGACCTCCTCGTCCCGGTCGGTGACGATGTCCGCCGGGCCCTCCTTCTGGCGTACCTCCTGAGGACGAGGCCGGCGGATCACCTCCGACGCCCAGTACGCCAGCTCCGTCGCGACCTCCATGGCCGCGTCGAGGTCCACCTCGTCACGCACAGCTCTTCACCACGCCTTCCACGTCGTTGCTGATGATCGCGTCCACGCCCCAGGAGATCAGTTCTTCCCGCCGGACGGCGTCGTCCACCGTCCAGCAGCTCACCTTGATGCCCCGGTCGTGCCATACCCGTACCTCCTGAGAGCTCAGGAACCGGTGCTCGGGGTTGTAGTACTGGGGGCGTACGGCGGTGAGGACCGACTCGGCCGGGGGTTCGGCGCCGTACCAGCTCAGGAAGAGGGTGACGTGGTCGTCGCGCGCGCGGACGGCGGCCATCGCCTCCGCCGAGCCGCAGAACATGGCGCCGGCGCCGGCGATCTCCGCGAGGGCGGCGACCGCCAGCTCGGGGTCCCCGGTGTCGAGGAGCAGCGGGCGGGCGGCCGTCTCCAGGGCCTCGGCGAGGGTGGGGACGTCGGGGGCGAGGGCGCGCAGCGCGGACAGGGTGAGGTCGGCGACGCGCTCGGGGCGGCCCCACAGGCGGGTCAGGTCGTCGTCGTGGTGCAGGACGAGGACACCATCGGCGGTACGCCTCAGGTCCACCTCGATCGCGTCGGCCCCGGCGGCGCCCGCGAGGCGGATCGCCGCGAGCGTGTTCTCGACGGCGCCTCGGGGGTCGCCCCGGTGGGCGACGGCGAGGAGGCTCATGCGGCGGCGCCGTGGCCGTCGTACGACGCGGGGGCTTCACCCTTGGGTAGGTCGTCCCTGGGTACGTCGCCCTCAGGTACGTCACCCTCGGGTACGTCACTCCCGAGTACGTCACCCCTGGGTACGTCGTACGCCAGCGCGCGCCCGGCCGAGACCAGGACCCGCTCCCCCACCCCCGGCGTAACCCCGGTGAGGTACGACCTGAGGGTTACCCCTCCGGTATCCAGCCGCAGGACCACCTCGGTGAAGTGGCCCCTGGGAAGTACCCGGGTGACTACCGCGGAGCCACCCCCCTCGGCCCCCGACCGTGTCTCCCCCGGCAGCGTCTCCCCCAGCCGTACCTCCTCCGGCCGTATCCCGACCACCTTGCCCGCGCCCGCCGGACCCACCACCTCCGCGCACCGCAGCAGCACCGTCCCGTCGGCGAGGCGCACCTCGCCCTGGCCGACGGTGACATCGTCGAGCCGGTTGAGGCTGCCGACGAACTCGGCGGTGAAGAGGGTCGCGGGGGTGCGGTAGAGGTCGTCGGGGGCGGCGTACTGCTCGATGCGGCCCGCGTTCATGACGGCGATGCGGTCGGCGACGCTCAGGGCCTCGTCCTGGTCGTGGGTGACGAACAGGGTGGTGATGCCCAGGCGTTGCTGGATGTCGCGGATCTCCTCGCGGACGCGCTCGCGCAGTTTGGCGTCCAGGTTGGACAACGGCTCGTCCAGCAGGAGGAGTTGGGGCCGGAGTGCCAACGCCCGGGCGAGCGCGGTGCGTTGCTGTTCGCCGCCGGAGATGCGGGCCGGGTAGCTGTCGGCGTGGTGGGTGAGGCCGACCAGGTCGAGCGCTTCGGCGACGCGCCGCGCCGCCTCGGCCTTGGGGACCTTGTGCATCTTGAGCCCGAAGCCGACGTTGCCCGCGACGGTCATGTGCGGCCAGAGGGCGTAGTTCTGGAACACCATGGCGGTGGGCCGTCGTTCGGGCGGGACGGCCGCGTAGTCGGTGCCGCCGATCTCGACGCGTCCGGCGTCGGGGGTCAGAAATCCCGCCGCCATGCGGAGAGTTGTGGTCTTGCCGCAGCCGGAGGGGCCGAGCAGGCAGACCATCTCGCCGGGCTCCACCCGCAGTTCGAGGCCGTCGACGATCGTCCGGCCGCCGAGTGTCTTGCTGAGACCAGCCAGAACCAGCCCTGAATTCATCGCAGTTGGAACCCTTCGGCGAGATGGCCGCCCATGATGTGCCGGCGCACGCCGAACAGCAGGACCACGGACGGGACGGACAGCAGGAGCGAGAAGACGGCCGCGACGCCCTCGGGGTAGTTGGTGACCATGCTGAACATCGCGGTCGGCATGGTCAGGTAGACCGGCGCGCCGACCAGCAGCGTGCCCTGGGCCTCGTCGAACGCGGCGAGGAAGGAGAGGATCACCGCGACGAGGATGCCGGGGCGGGCGATCGGCAGGGTCACGCGCCAGAACACGGTCAGTGGACCCGCGCCCGCGTCCCGGGCGGCCTCCTCCAGGCTGCGCGGCACCGAGGAGAACGCGGCGGCGGGCAGCCACGTCATGAAGACGACGGTGCCGAGGAGTTGGACGATGACGACGCCCCAGAACGTCGTCATCAGGTTCAGCGTGTAGAAGAGCGACGCCATCGCGACGTACAGGCCGATCTTCGGGAACGCGTTCACCGAGAACAGCGCGACGAGGAAGAAGCGGCGGCCGGGGAAGTCGAAGCGGGAGAACGCGTACGCGGCGGGCAGGCAGACGACGGCGGACAGCAGCGTCGCTACCGGCGCGAAGACGAAGCTCCAGCGCACCGCCGCGACCAGGTCGGGGTTGTCGGCGACGGCCCGCCACCAGCGCAGCGTCCACTCCTGCGGGAGGAGCCCGGGGTAGCGCCAGGTGCCGGCGAAGGCGTGCGGGAAGAGCCACAGCAGCGGGCCGAGGACGAAGAGGGCGAGCAGCCCGACTCCCAGGCAGACGGCGGCTTTTCGGAGGATGCGTACGGTCATCGCGCCGCCGCCTTCCTGGCCTCGCGGACGTTCGCCCGGACGTAGGCGACGCCGACCAGCGACGCCAGCGCGAACACGACGACCGCCATCACCAGGGACTGCTGGGGCTGGTTGTAGGACTGGAAGGTGTTCGCGAGCTGCACCCCGAGCATCGTCGGGGCCGTAGGACCTACGAGGTAGGGGACGGTGTAGCTCCCGAGTACGGAGATGGTGGTGAACGCGGCCGTGATCACGGCCGGGACGCCCGCCATCGGGAGCAGTACCCGTAGTACCACCTGCGTACGGCCCGCCCCCGCGTCCCGGGCCGCCTCGATCAGGGCGTCCGGTACGGCGGCGAGCCCGGAGGACAGCACGAGGACCGCGAACGGCAGATTGGTCCACACCTGGCCGATCACCACGCCCCACATCGTGTAGCTGAGGCGGGGCGCGTGGCTCCAGCCCAGCGCGTGGGCGAGGGTGGTGAGGGCGCCGTCGCCCGCGTAGAAGGTGAGGATCGCGTACGAGCCGATCACCGCCGGCAGGAAGAGCGGGGTGATCGACAGCGCCGTGACGATCTTCGCCGTCCGCCCGCCGGTGAGGCGCGCGTACAGGGCGACGGTCAGCGCCAGCGCGAACACGGCGACGACGCTCAGCAGGGTGACCTCGACCGTGACGGTCAGGCTGCGCAGGAAGACGTCGCTGGTCAGGACCTCGCGGTAGGCGCCGAGGGTGCCCCACCAGTGATCGGCGGCGTGCTGGTGCAGGCCGATCGCGGCGACGACGGAGTTGAGCCCGCCGAAGTGGCCGAGCGTGTAGAGGACACCGGAGACGACGGGGACGCCGACGAAGAGGGCGACCAGGAGAAGCGGCGGGAGGACCAACAGGCCGCCGGGGCGCGGGAGTTGACGCGGCGCGCCGACACCGTCGCGCTGACGTCCCAAGTCACCGTCAGGGTGCGGACGTTGGCGCAGCGCGCCGTCTCCTCGTCCCGTCTTGCCGACCCGTACGCGTTGCGCGAGGCTCACTGGCCGGGGACCTTCTGCTGCCACAGGTTGTTCATGTCGTTGGCGGTCTTGCCGGAGTACCCGGGGCGCAGCTTGGTGACGTCGACTCCCGTGAAGCGGGCGGCCGTTGACTTGGGCAGCTCGGTCAGCGGGATCACCGGGTAGGCGGCGAGGTTCTTGACGATCGCGTCCTGCTGGGCCGCCTCCAGGAAGAAGTCGGCGAGTTTCAGCGCGGCCTTCTGCTTGCCGCCGCCCTTGGGGACGCCGATGTAGGAGGCGCCGCCGGTGAAGGTCGGGGAGGAGATCTGGGTGAACTTCACGGTCGAGCCGAGCGTGTGGTTCTGCACCGCCGAGAGGTACATGTCGGACCAGACGGGCGCGAGGGAGATCTGCCTCTTGGCGAGCAGGTCGAGGACGGCCTGGTTGCCGTTGGGGTAGACCCCCTTACCGTAGACGTACGGGTTTAGCCCCCGTAGCTCCTTGAACCCCGAGTCCCACTGGGACTCCAGGGACGCGTCGTACCCGGTCTGGAAGGTCTTCAGGGTCGCCGGGGCGAGGTGGCGGTCGAGCGTCGTCTCGACGAACGATCCGCCGGAACCACCGGTCGAGGGGCTGTTGTAGGCGAACTCTCCGGGGTGACCCTTGATCCAGGCCACGAGGTCGTCGTAGGTCTTCGGCGGGGTCTTCACCTTGGTGGAGTCGTACGCGAGTACTACGGAGGATCCCCGATAGGGCACGGCCGCGTTGTTCACCGGACCGAGGAGACTCTGATCCACCTTGGCCAGCTGAGGGACATTCGCCGGTGACACCGTTGTCAGCAGGCCCGCCGCTGCCGCGTCCGGCGTGATGGACGACTCGATGACGTCGTACCCGGCGTCCCGCTTCGTCTTCGCGGCGGCCTGGAGCTTCGCGAGCGTCGCGGCGTCGGCGACACCGTGCGCGGAGTAGACGACCTTGACCTCGTAGCCGGGGTTCGCCTTCTCGAAGGCCGGGACGACGATGTCCTGCCACAGCGTCTGGATGTTCGTGTCCCCGCCGACGTACGCGGTGAGGTGGCGGTCCGAACCGCCGCTCGCCGACGCCGACGAACACGCCGAGGCGACGAGAGCGAGCCCTCCGGCACACAGGACGGCGAGCGCCGTGCGCGTGGAGCGGGCGGATATCCGGTGGGGCATGGTGGGGCTCCGGGCAATCGAGAGGAAGGGTGCGTTCCGCACGATAAGCACCCCGGCTCGGCGGGCGCAGGAACCTCCGGATGAACCCGCAGTGACGCCTGGAGAGCCATTTCCTGTCACCTTAAGACCCTTTTGCCCGACTCTTACCTGAGGCGCTGGGCGATCATCCCTTAGCACGACAGCCGCCCCCGCGCAGGAGAAAAGCGGCAACGCTCGCGTCGTTCGGGGACGCCGCCCTACCGTTGCGGGCGCAGGAAGTTCACCGGTCTCGCGGGAGTTCGGCCATGGATGATCGTGCGGAGGCGTCGGATCCGTCGAGGGTGATGGCGGCGCGGGAGGTGGACGGCAGGCTCGCGGCGATGGGGCGGGCGGTGGGGGTGCTGCTGGGGGAATGGGAGGGCGTGGAGCGGAAGTTGGCGGAGTTGAGCGAGCTGAACGAGGGGCGCATCAAGCGGGCGCAGTCCGCGGGGAAGACGTTCTCTCCGTTCGAGGCCGAGGCCGTGCTGGACGAGGTGCGGTGGAAGCTCACGCTGGACAGCGCGAAGGGATACGGCGACGCGGCGCGGGACTTCGCGTGCTGGTGGGTCGACGCGGCCGTGGCGGCGTGGCGTTCGGCCGCGCTGGGGACGCCGTTGACGCACGCGGACTGGGCGGCGGTCACCCCGCGCACGGTGCCCTTCGAGGAGGAGGTCACGCCCCCGTCCCGGCACGACGATGACGACGAACAGGCGGACCGTTTCCTGGAGTTGGACGTCCTTGTCAGTCCCGACACCGGGGAGCCGGAGGGGCGGCGCCTGTGGGGGGACCTCTGGGTCGAGCACCGCATGCCGGCCCTCCCCGCCGCCGAGGAGGCGGACCGTCTCCTCGCCCGCACGCCTGAGCCGTCCGCCTCCCGGCTGAAGAACGCGTTCGCCGCGGTCGCCGAGTCGGCCACGGCCCGGAACCGGATCGACGAACTGGAGGAGAAGGAGGGCCCCTGGGCTCCCGCCGAGATCGCCGAGTACGACCGACTCGACGCCCTCTTCGACGAGTTGACCCATCGCCTCGCCGAGTACGCGCGCGTCCTCACGGAGGCGGTGCCGCAGGTACGCGCGGCGAACACCTGAACCGACGCCAGCCGCAGGGGAGTTGAGGGCGCCCGAACTGCCGTTCCCAGTAGGGGACTTCCAGTTCAGGCACCCTCGCCCGGGTTCACCCGGCCTGCGGATGCAGCAGCCGCGCCAGCAGGTCGTCCAGGGTGACCAGCCCCGTGAGCCTGCCCTGCGCGTCCCGGACGACCGCCAACGTCGCCCGGCGGCGCCGGAGTTGTTCGATCGCCTCGGCGACGGTGTGCCCGGGGGCCAGTTCGGGGACCGGGCGGGAGAGGTCGCGCGCGGTGGTCGCGCGGTGGCGGGAGCGGGCGACCAGGGCGTCACGGGCGTGCACCGAGCCGACGACCGTGTCGCCGTCGCGCACCAGGAGGCGGCTGCGGTCGTGGGCGGTGGTGAGGGCGAGGATCGCCTCGACGCCCGCGTCCGCCGGGACCGAGGTGATGCGGTCGGCGGGCACCTGGAGTTCCACGACCGGGACCTGAGGCTCCGTCAGGGAGTTGGTGATCAGCTCGGAGTCGTCCTTGCTGATCAGGCCGAGCCGTTCCGACTCCTCGACCAGGTGGGCCAGTTGCTCCCGGTTGTGGACCGAGGCCAGCTCGTCGCGCGGGGTGACCCGGCACAGCCGGACCAGTGCGTTGCTCATCGCGTTGAGGACGCGGATCAGCGGGCGGACGGCCTTCACCACGGCCCGGAACACCGGGGACAGCAGCATCGCCGAGCGCTCGGGGTGGGCGATCGCCCAGGATTTCGGGGCCATTTCGCCGACGACCATGTGCAGGAAGACGACCAGGATCATCGCCACGGCGAACGCGACGCCGTAGCTGAGCGCGCTCGGCAGGCCCAAGTCGTGCAGGAGCGGATCGAGTTCGTGGGAGATCGCCGGTTTCGACACCGAGCCGAGTCCCAACGTGCACACGGTGATGCCCAGTTGGGCGCCCGCCAGCATCAACGACAATTCCCGCATGCCCGCCAGGGCCGCGCCCGCGCCACGTTTCCCTTCCGCCGCCGCCTTCTCCATGCGGTGGCGTTTGGCCGCCACCAGCGCGAATTCGGCGGCGACGAAGAAGCCGCTGCCCACGAGCAACACCAGGGTCACGAAGAGCGCCATCGGGAAACTCATGCGGAGCGCACCTCCAGACGGACCCGCTCGGGCACGTGCCGGTCGAGCGTACGGACGTCGACGGTCACCGAACTCCCGTCCGCCAACGCGATGTTCAGGCTGTCCCCGACCGTCGGGAAGCGGCCCAGCCGGTCGACGATCAGACCCGCGACGGTGTCGTAGTCCTCCTCCTCGGGGAGGTGGACGCCGGTGGCCTCGGCGACCTCGTCGAGGCGGCGGCCCGCGTCGACGAGCCAGCCGGTGCCGTCCGGGACGGCGATCTCGGTGATGCGGTCGCTCTCGTCGGCGATGTCGCCGACCAGTTCCTCCGCGATGTCCTCGTAGGTGACGATGCCCGCGACACCGCCGTGTTCGTCGAGGACGACCGCGAACTCGTCGTCGCCCGTGCGCATCTGCTCGACGGCATCGGGAAGCGGAAGCGTGTCCGGCAGGAGCAGCGGGCGGCGGGCGGCCGTCCCCGCGTCCGTCGTGCCGAACTCCCCTGCGGGCAGGGCCATCAGCTCCCGTACGCCCAGCACGCCCGCGACGTCGTCGGGGTGGTCGCCGAGCACCGGGTAGTTGGAGTGGCCGTGCTTGGCGACGAGTTCGACCGCCTCGGCGAGGGTCGCGTCCTTGCGGACGAAGACGGCGTCGGCGCGCGGGACCATCACCTCGTCGAGCGTGCGCTCGGAGAACTCCAGGGCGTGGTCGAGGAGTTGGGCGGTCGCGCCGGGCAACTCGCCCTGTTCCCTGGACTCTCCGATGAGATGGCCCAGCTCCTCCAGGGTCGCGCCGTGGTGAAGCTCCTCCACCGGCTCGATGCCGACCTTGCGCAGCAGTTTGTTGGCGGCGCCGTCGAAGACACGCACCACGGGGCCGACGACCTTCAGGTACGTCAGGGTCGAGCCGGCCAGCGCCTTCGCGAGCCGTTCGGGCACCGCGATGGCGAGGTTCTTCGGCGCCAGCTCGCCGATCACCATCTGGACGACGGTCGCGAGCACGAAGGCGAGAACGACCGAGATGCCGCCGACCGCGCCCTCGGGGACGCCGACGTCGGTCAGCAGCGGTTTCAGCAGCGCGGACACCGAGGGTTCGGCGATGAAGCCGACGACCAGACCGGTGACCGTGATGCCGAGCTGGGCGCCGGAGAGCATGAAGGAGAGCCGTTCCAGCACCTTCAGCGCGCGGGTAGCTCTCCGGTCCCCGTTCTCGGCGTCCCTCGCGAGAGCCAGGCGGTCGACGGAGACGTAGGCGAACTCCTGGGCGACGAAGTACCCGGTCCCGAGGGTGAGGAGCAGGACGGCCAGCAGGCCGAGCCATGCTTCAGCGGCGCTCATCGGACACCACCCCGCCGGGCGCCGCGGTCAGTGAGACCCGTAGTACTCAGGTTCTGGCGGGATGGTCGGGGACTGTGCCCCGGGGAGTCCGTCGATCTGGCGGACACGCGTTCACTCCTTGATCGCAGAGGTGTTCACAGAAACGTTCACTCGGGACGTTCACCTTGGCAACGATTGTGGCCGAGACCCGGTTCCCGCGCCTGGCGGAGGACCGGCCCCACCTGCGCGCGCGGAGACACGGAGCGACCGTTTTCGGCCGTTCCCGGCACGCGGGCGCGAAGTGTCCGCCGCGCCCCGCACCACCGACCCTATGCTGCTTCTACGCGAATGTAGAAGGCTCACGTGTGAAGAACTCGCGCGTTCCGGCCCGTGAAGAAGGAGTGGACGCCACGATGGTGTTCAAGCGACTGCTCGGCTCGCTCGGAGTGGGCGGCCCCACGGTCGACACGGTCCTCGACCCGGGTCCCGTCCGTCCCGGCGGGGCCCTTTCCGGTCAGATCCACCTCAAGGGCGGCAGCGCCGACTTCGACGTCGACCACCTCACGCTCGAACTCGTCGCACGGGTGGAGGTGGAGCACGAGGAGGGCGAGAGCGACGGCGTCGTCGTCTTCGACCGGACCGTGGCCGGCGGCGGCTTCCGGCTCGCCGAGGGGGAGACCCGCAGCGTGCCCTTCACCCTGACGCTGCCCTGGGAGACCCCGGTCACCGAGTTGTACGGGCAGCCCCTAGGGGTCGTTCTGGGGGTACGGACCGAGCTGGCGGTGTCCGGCGCCAAGGACAAGGGCGACCTCGACCAGCTCACCGTCACGCCGCTGCCCGCCCAGGAGGCCGTCCTGGAGGCGTTCGGGCAGCTCGGCTTCGGGTTCCGCTCCGCCGACCTGGAGTACGGGCGGATCGGCGGCACGGGGCAGCAGCTCCCCTTCTACCAGGAGATCGAGATCACGCCCCCGCCGCAGTACGCGGGCGCCTTCGAGGAGATCGAGGTGACCTTCCTCGCCGGGCCCTCCGGTGTCGAGGTGGTCCTTGAGGCCGACCGACGCGAGGGTTACTCGGCCGGCTCCTCCGACGTCCTCGGCCGCCATGTGATCGGGCACCAGGACGTACGGGACTGGAACGCCGAGGTCGAGGGGTGGGTCCGGCAGCTCGCGGAGCACCGGGGGTCGTACGGGTACGGGGCCCAGGGGTACGCGGGGCAAGGGGGACCTGAGGGCTACGGGTCGTACGGGGGCCAGGGGGCGTACGGGTCGTACGGGGACCCCGGCAAGCACGACACGTACGGGCACGGCGGCGCCGGTCACGAGGAGCACCGGCGTTCCGGTCCCGGTGTGGGGACGGCGGTCGCGGCCGGGGCGGCCGGGCTCGCGGTCGGTGTCGTGGGCGGGATGGTCGCGGCGGAGGTCGTCGACGAGATCGGCGACTTCTTCGAGGGCGACGACGAAGAGGGCGAGGACTGACATGTTCGGGCTCAGCGAGCTGGCCGTCATCCTGATCGTCGTCATAGCCGTCCTGGCCGCGAAGAAACTGCCCGACCTGGCGCGCTCGGCGGGGAAGTCGGCGCGGATCCTCAAGGCGGAGGCGCGGGCCGCGAAGGAGGAGGGGGCTCAGGTCACCCAGGAGGGTGAGGGGGCGCCTCGGATCGTGCGGGGGGAGGCGGTGCGGCGCGGGGAGGTGCCGCCGGAGCCGGACCAGCGGGCGGCGTCCTGAGGCGGTACCCGTAGTACTTCTGGGGGCGTACCCGTAGTACTTCGGCCGCCGGACACCCCGGCCGGCGCCTCCGTCTCCAGCACTTCAGTCGCCCGCGCCTCGCCCATCTCCATGCTGACGGCGGAGCCTCGACGCGACCTCGTTCTGCTCTGTCTCCCACCAGGGGCGTACCCGGTCCGGCTCTTCGGAGGGACCGGCCGCCCCGCCGGGCCGACCGGCGTCGGCGGCCTGCGCCGATCGTGCCGCCCGCTCCGCCCTGGCCGCCTGTTCCGCGTCGAGGCGGCGGTCGAGCGCCGCCGCCTGGACCCGCTCCGTGCGGGCCCACTGGACGAGGATCGCCAACAGGAAGGGCAGGGCGACGAGTTCGGCGATGCTCAGCATGAGGCCGCCGCCGAGCTGCTGATCGTAGGAGACCCCGGGGGCCCAGTCGGGGTGGTGGTGGAGGTACCAGGCGCCCGCGATGAGGGAGCCGTGCGTCATGACGACGAGGCCCGGTACGGCGTCGATGACACCGTCGAGGAAGACCAGGGCGGCCCTTACGGGATGGGTGCACCAGGAAGGCAGGGTCTCCTCCTTGGTGAGTACGGGTATGACGAAGAGGCAGCCGGCGGCGAGCAGGTTGAGGTACATCAGCTCGTGGAGCCAGCCGTCGCGCAGGGCGGTCGAGAAGTACGGGGTGAAGTAGACGGTCAGCTCGGTGAGCAGGACGAGGGCGGTGCTGACGAGGGGGAACGTCAACGCGCGGACGGCCCGCCCGGTCATCGCCCGCCGGACCCGGCCCGCGCCCCGCTCCGGGAGCGCCGCCAGCGCCAGCCCCAGGGGGTCGCCGAGCGCGAGGCCCAGCGGGGCGACCAGGTCCAGCAGGATGTTCTGGACGGCGGCGGGCCAGAACAGGACGTGGTCGTAGACGGCGAGGCCGGACATCGTGGCGACCAGGAGCGTGCCGAGGCCGAGGACCGCGAACGCTGCCGTCCGCACGAGCGGCCACCGCCCCCGCAGCCGCACCACGCCCCACCCGTAGGCCCCGCCCAGCAGGGCGATCAGCAGCAGCGCCGGGACGTCGAGCTGCCATGCTGTGAGGAAGTGGACGGGGGTGGGGGCGGGCAGGGCGCTCATCAGGGTCGTACCTCTCAGGTATTGCTTCGAGGTAGGACGCTAGTACTGGCTCCGAGGTACGACGCACGAGGGAGGGAAGCCGACTACCCGCCCTTGACCTCGACTTTGCTTGAGGTCGCAGGATGAGCGGCATGACGACAGAGACGACAGAGACGACAGGCACCGAAGCCGCCGACATCCAGGCCATCAAGGAGATCGTCGCCACCGTCCAGCGGACCCAGCGCGCCAAGGACCCGGAAGGGTTCCTCGCGCTGTTCCATCCCGACGCCCTCTGGACGACCGGGCACGGCAAGGTGCTCATCGGGCTCGACGCGATCGCCGAGTTCACGCGCGCCGTGCTGCCCGCGGCGAACTGGGAGGGCGAAGTCACCTACGAGCCCGTGCACATACAGTTCCTGCGGCCCGACGTCGCGGCGGTCAAGGTCCGGCAGGTGTACCGCTCGGCGGAGGAGGAGAGCGAGGGCGCCCCGCTCTACGTCATGACGAAGCGGGGCGACGGGAAGTGGCTGCTGCACGCCTGCCAGAACACCCAGGTGCAGGCCGGTTAGGCCGGCAGGGTCAGGGTCAGTGGCCGCCCTGGGGCTCGAAGCAACCGCCCTCCGGGTAGGGGCCGTTGGCCGACACCTGGAAGTTGGTCCGCTGGACGAACGCGGTGACGCAGGCGTCGTCGTGGACGCGCAGGCCGATCCGCGCGCCCTCGGGGGTGACGTACCGGCCGTTGTCGTAGCGGGAGTTCATCGGCTTGACCTGGAGGGTGCCGCCGAGGGAGTTGCCCTTCGCGTCGAAGTGCTGCTCCTTGTACCCGAGTTGGAGCATCGCCGCGAGGACCGACCGGGGGTCCCACTTCTTCTCCTGCCACAGGCCCTTGAGGACGGGCTCGATGCGGGCGGCCTCGCGCTGGGCGTCCTTCTCGCTCGCGGGGGACATCTCGCCGGCGATGCGGAAGCCGTTGTTCTCGCGGTAGTGGGGTGCGCCGTCGTGGGAGCCGGGCTCCACGTAGGCGGGGGCCGGAGGGGTGGTGGGGGTGGGGCCGGGAGTACTAGGGGTGCTAGGGGTATCAGGGGTACGAGAGGACGGAGTAGCCCCTACGGCCGACGTACCTCCGGACTCCCCCGCCGTCGCGTGCTCCTTGCCGCACGCGCCGAGCGTCAGTGCGGTGACGGCGATCAAGGCCGCCGCCGCAGCGCCCTTCCTCATGTTTCCTTCCGGCATGTGGACCTCCCCCGTGACAGGCGGGACTCACGATAGGTGCCGTGTCCCGCGTTGTCGTGAGTATGCGGGCTCATTCCCGGGGCCGGTCCCGCGGCCCCTCGTTCTCCAGCAGGTCCCTGAGGCGGGCCAGGTCGGCGGCGACCGTCTCGGCGTCCTTGGCGAACTCGGCGTCGGTGGTGCCTGGTGGGCGGCGCAGGGTGAAGACGAGTTCGCACCGGTCGTCCCCGTAGGGGATGACCCTGATGGGGTTGTGGACGGTCTCTCCCGTAGGGAAGGTCACGTAGTGGTCGAGGACGCCGAGGTCGTTCTCGGGGGTGAAGGTGACGGTGACACGGCCGAGGAGGCCGGAGTGGGCGACCCAGGCGCCGTCCACCTGTTCGACGGTGTCGCCGAGGCCGTGGGCCCAGGCGGGGAGGTGGGTGGGCTCGGCGGTGTAGCGGTAGACGAACGCGGCGGGACGGGCGATGCGGACGGTCAGGTGCAGCGTCTCGGTGTCGGTCATGCGTCGAACGTAGCGACCGGGCGGGGCCGGGGTCTTGAAGGAATCGGCCGGGAAACCGGACATGGCCGGGAACCGACGGATTAACTTCTACGTTCCTGTAGAAGATGTAGTCAGGCAACGGTAGGGCGGCCGGGAGCGGGCGCCCCTGGTTTTTGGAGTGTTCATGGCCCTGTGGGACCGCATCAAGGACTCCGCATCGCAGATGCAGACGCAGTTGGTCGCGAAGAAGAACGACCTCAAGAGCGGGGCGTTCCGGGACGCGAGCATGGCCATGTGCGCGCTGGTCGCGGCGGCGGACGGCCACATCGACCCGGCGGAGCGTCAGCGGGTCGCCCAACTCATCGCGAACAACGAGGTGTTGGCGAACTTCCCGGCGGACGATCTGCGCCGGCGGTTCGAGGAGAACCTCACCAGGCTCACCACCGACTTCGACTTCGGCAAGGTCAGCGTCCTCCAGGAGATCGCCAAGGCCAAGAAGAAGCCGGCCGAGGCCCGCGCCGTCATCCAGATCGGCATCGTCATCGGCGGCGCCGACGGCGACTTCGACAAGGACGAGCAGGCGGTCGTCCGCGAGGCGTGCTACACCCTCGATCTGCCGCCGCACGAGTTCGACCTCTGAGCACGCCTTCCGGGCACCGGGCCACGGGTATGACAGGGTCCGGTGCTACGGAGGTACTACGGGGCCATGACGAAGATCCTCATCACCGGCATGTCCGGTACCGGCAAGTCGACGGCGGTCGAGTGGCTGCGCCACCGGGGACACCGCGCGATCGACACCGACACGGACGTCTGGAGCCGCTGGGTCACGCTCCCCGACGGCACCCGTGACTGGGTCTGGCGCGAGCAGGCCCTCACCGATCTGCTGGCCGGCCATGAAACGGGCCAGGGAACGGGCCATCTCTTCGTCGCGGGCTGCAAGAGCAACCAGGGCCGTTTCTATGCCCAGTTCGACCACGTCGCCCTGCTCAGCGCCCCCGCCGAGGTGCTGCTCGCGCGGATCGCCGCCCGCACGAACAACCCCTACGGCAAGCAGGCCGGCGAACAGGCCGAGATCCTGGGCTACTTGAGAGAGGTCGAGCCCTTGCTCCGGGAATCGGCGACCGTCGAGATCGATGCGACGGCGCCCGTGGAGGTCGTCGCGCGGCGGCTCGAAGCACTCACGGATCCACCGGCATGCTCGGGACGCCGCTGTCGATGACGCAGTTGTCGTCGGGGTCCTGGCTGTGGGTCTGGCTGTCGCCGGGGGCGGCAGTGCCGGACGCGCCCGAGGCGTCGGGGGTGGTGGACGTGGAGGGGCCGCACGAGGCGGTGCCGGTGTCGTCGCCGTCCTCCGGGCCGGAACCGGCGGTCGGGGTCGCCTCGGCGCCGGTGCCCGAGACGCCCGTCGGCGGAGTACTGGTGCCGCCCTCGCCGCTCTCGTCCGTGCCGCAGGCGACCAGCGCGCAGGCCAGCACGCCGATGCTGACGGCGAGCCGAACTCGTAAGGATCCAGGCATGAGTTGGCCCCTCCACGTCGTACGTCCGACCGGGGCCGGACGCCGGATGGCGCGTGAACGTCAGTAGGAAGAGTACGTGTTGAAGGCGTCGCCGACCCAGGTGGCGAAGTACGGCGAGCGCATCTCGGTCGGGTTGTCACGGCGTTCGGTGTTGCTGTTCACGCCGTTGACGTAGCCGCTCCAGTAGACGTTGTCGTCCTTGCCGAAGATCCAGGGCCCGCCGCTGGAACCGCCGGTCATGTTGCACGGCATCTTGATCTGGTCGGTGATGGAGGAACTGCGCTGCGAGGTGGTCGCGGAGCAGAAGTACTGCCACTGGCCGTCGAAGGCTCCGGCCGCCGGGTACCCCATGGCGACCATGAAGCGGTTCTTGGGGTAGTTCCACTGGATCCCCAACCCGCCCACGGAATTGACGAGTTCACCGGACGAGTTCGGCGAGGTGATGACGATGCCGACGTCGTAGCCGAAGTTGCCGCTGTTGACCCACCCGTTGAACGCGACCAGCGTCTCGGCCCACCACGTCCCGTACGGCCGGCTGCCGTGGTCGTAGTACGGCACGAACTGCCAGTTGGACGCCCAGCCTTGACCGGGACCGCCGTGGACGCAGTGCCCCGCCGTGAACACCATGTTCTTGTTGGTGGAGTTGACGGCCGACCCCGAGCACACGTAGTCGATGCCGTCGGAGCCCCGGTAGAACACCTTGCCCACGACCTGGGTCGCGGAGACCTTCAGCTTCGCCCCGCCCGGTGCGACCCCGACTCCCTTGCCCGCGACCGGTTCTGACCCGGTGGTAGCCCCGCCGACCGCCTCCTCGATGACGCTCTCGGGGACCGCCGAGTTCCCAACTGCCTTGGGCGGTACGGCCGCCGCCATGCGCTCCGGCGTCCAGTACGTCCCCGTCAGCGCCTGCGCGCCCGGCGAAACGCGGTGCTCCACGGCCGTCGAGGCGGCCGTCGTGGCCTGCCCTTCGGCCGCGATGACGGTCGACGGCGCGAACGCGAGTCCGAAGGCGACGCCGACCGCGAGTATGTATCTACAGCGCTTGCGTAACACGTGACACCCTCCCCATCCAGTGGCATGTCCACGCAAGCCTCCAAACTCCGGGCAACCCCTGTCAACGGTCCCATCGAGGTACAGGGTCCGGATATCACCCATGAGGACCCGGGCGGGAGAACTCAACACACCCTGGACGCACCACTGATGACGCTCCGTCACATTCCACTCGGCCCCGGCGTCCGGCACGGATCCCGGCAGCTCGCCGAGAGGGGCCGGATATCACCCAAGCCCTACGGCGCAGAGGTGTACGGGAGTTGAAACGGTGCCCTACACGCGCTTCACAGCGGGGTCGCCGCTTGCAGGATGACGAACATCGTCACCGCCGAGTTCGCCGACGACATCGCCGACACGGCCGTCCCCGCGGCGGCCCCCCACGCCGCGAGCCCCACCCCCGTGAACACGGACGGCCAGTGCCGCACGAGGGGCGCGGGACCCAGAAGTGCCGCCACCCGGCGGGGAATCGGGCCCGGTGCGGCGAATCCGGCGAGGGCCGGGACCGGGGCGCCCCGGGAGAGCAGCGCCGCCTTGCCGATGGCGCGCGCGACGGTGCGGCGGCTGCCGATGACGGCCGCCGCGTCCTCGTCGGCCCAGCGTTCCGCCGTGTAGGAGACGGCGGTTGCCAGGGGGCGCAGGAACGGGTTGGCGCGGGCGGCGAGTTGGACGGTGAGCAGGTACCGGTGGTGCCGGGCGGTGAGGTGCGCGCGCTCGTGCGCGAACAGGGCCCGGCGTTCGCCCGGATCGAGGCTGCTCAGCAGTGCCGTCGTGACGACGATGCGGTCACGGCGGGCGCCGGGCAGGGCGTAGGCGTACGGGGTGTCGTCCCGTAGTACCGCCACCTCTGTGGAGGGAAGACCCGTAAGGGCCCGGTGGGCGCGGCGGCGCAGGCGGAAGTGGTGCCAGGCCGTGCGAGCGCAGACCGCGGCGACGGCGATGAGGGCGGGGATGGCGGCCTTGCCCGCGACCTCGTCATAGGGGACGGCGGCGCGGACCTCGGGGTCGGACCAGCCGTCGGGCAGGGGGTTGCCCGGGAGCTGCGCCGTGCCGACGACCATCAGCAGGGCGAGGCAGACGGTGCTGCACAGGGCCATGACGGCGGCCATCGCGGTGAGGAGGCGGGTCGCGGCGCGGGGGTGGAGGTGCTGTTCGGCGAGGCGCGCTATCGGCCAGGCCGTCAGGGGCAGGACCAGGGGGAGGAAGACGAAGTACCCCATACGGCGTCAGTCCGTCCCTTCGCTCCCGGCCTCGCCGAGCAGTTCTCGCAGCAGCCGTTCGTCGTCGGCGCCGAGCCCGGTGACGAAGCTGGCGAGCACCGCCTCGCGGTCGCGTTCGCCGTCCAGGACCTTGCGCATCTTGCGCGCGGCCAGGCCGGCCTGGTCGGAGGCGGGGGTCCAGGCGAAGGAGCGGCCCGCGCGCTCGCGGGTGACGGCGCCCTTCTCCAGGAGGCGGGTGAGGATGGTGATGACGGTCGTGTACGCCAGGTCGCCGCCGAGGCGTTCCTGGACCCAGCCCGCCGTCGCGGGGCCGTCGGCGGCGCGCAGGGCCTCCAGGACGAGCGCTTCCAGCTCGCCCTGGCCCCGTCGCCGGGGGCGCTGTTCGTGATCCGTCACGCCCTTCTCTCCTCTCCCGCTCAGGTATCACCCCATCGTATCGACGCACCCCTCCCCGCAGGACCCCTAGTACTTTTGTTTCTACAGTGATGTAGATTTAAAAGCCGGAGGCGGCTTCTACGGGTCACCTCTCACGGCCCCTACGGGTCGTCCCCTACCCCCCGAGGAGGAGTTCGCAGTGGGAGTAACCCTGTCCAAGGGCGGCAACGTCTCGCTCAGCAAGGAGGCGCCCGGCCTCACCGCCGTCCTGATCGGACTGGGCTGGGACGTCCGCACCACCACCGGCACCGACTACGACCTCGACGCCTCCGCCCTGCTGCTGGACGCGGCCGGGAAGGTCGCCTCGGACGCGCACTTCGTCTTCTACAACAACCTCACCAGCCCGGACGGCTCCGTCGAGCACACCGGCGACAACCTGACCGGTGAGGGCGAGGGTGACGACGAGACCATCAAGATCAACCTCACCGGGGTCCCCGCCGACATCGACAAGATCGTCTTCCCGGTCTCCATCCACGACGCCGACAACCGCGGCCAGAGCTTCGGCCAGGTCCGCAACGCCTACATCCGCGTCGTGAACCAGGCGGGCGGCCAGGAGATCGCCCGCTACGACCTCTCCGAGGACGCCTCCACCGAAACCGCCATGGTCTTCGGCGAGTTGTACCGCCACGGCGCCGAGTGGAAGTTCCGCGCCGTCGGCCAGGGTTACGCCTCCGGGCTGCGCGGCATCGCCGCCGACTTCGGCGTGAACGTCTGAACACCCGCCGGATGTACGGGGATCGCCCCGAGGGGATCACCTTGAGGGAACACCCTCGGGTGGTCCCCCTTCCGCCTCTTCCACCACCGGGAGACCCTATGGCCGTCCCGCACCACCTCCGCCCCGAGGACCGGGCGGACTTCGAGGAGACCCTGCGCCTCGCGCTCGTCCGCACGGGCCAACGCGACCTGAAGGAACAGGCGTTGGCCGACGCCGACGTCATCATCGCCGCATCCGGCACCGAGTACGCCGCCTACGTCGCCCTGCGGCGCGACGCGAGCCGGACGCCGGACGCGCAGAGCACCGCGCTCGCCGCACTCGCCGTCCTCACGCCGATCGTCTCCGCGACGTCGGCCGCCTTCCTCCTCCTCGCCGGGTACGTCCTCCAACTCGCCGACGTCTCCGCCTCGTTGGCCGACTCGCTGGTCACCGCCGGCTGGGTGCTCGGCGTCGTCGCCGTCCTCAGCACCCTCCTCGCCGTCGCGGCACTGGTGCGCACGGCGGTGCGCGACCGCCGTGGGCCCGCCTCGCCCGCCGAGGTCGAGCAGGCTCGGCTGGAGTGGAAACGGGCGCTGCTGGAGCGGGGGTTGGTGCCGTACCTGTCGGGTTCGGGGGACAACTCGGGTCGCCAAGCCGCCAGTTGAGGTGGGAGAACGCGACGAGCCGGAGCCTGCTTGTGGCGGCTCCGGCTCGTTTCAGCCTCGGGGGGTTCAGCCGTAGAGAACCACCCGCGGCTGCACCGTCCCGACCGCTCCGGGGGAGTTGACGGTCAGGCGGTACACCTCGGTCAGCGTCTCGCCGGGGGCGAGCGTGCGCTGCGCGGTGGTGAGGTCGGTGTAGAGGGTGCCGGTCTGGTTGCCCGGCGTCACCGTCGTCCAGCAGCCGTCGGCCTTGCGGACCTCAAGTTTGACGTCGGCCGGCTTCAGGAACGGGCCCGAGTCCGGGGACACGAGCAGGAGTTGGGGCGCGGCTATCACGTCGGACGCGGTGGTGTTCGCGTACGTGACGGTGAACTCGTGGCTCTTGCCGTCGGTGGGCAGGGCACTGGTCGCCTGGTCCGCGAAGTCGACGGGCACCGGCGCCGGTTCGGCGGCGACGGTGGTGGCCGCCGGGGCGGTACGGGTGTCCGCCAGGGCGGGGGTGGCCGTGGCCAGGCCGCCCGCGAGCGCCACGAGGAGGGTCAGGGACGCGATGCGCGCACCGGTGTGGGGGAGGGAGACTTTCTTCACTGTGGGGGGTTCGCCTCTCGGAGAGATCGGACTTACCTCACCGAGTATTCCTGAGTGCTCCCGTTCTTTGCCTTCGGGACGTACAGCTGCTTCCAGTTCCAGCCCGTGCCGGTGCGCACGTAGTGGAACTCGACCGAGCGGTTCGTCTGCCACCAGTAGTCGGCGGCCGTGGTGCAGCCGTGCGCCGGGACGTCCCAGAAGCGCGAACCGCCCCAGTCACCATGGTCGTTGTAGCCGACGAGGTAGAACTTCAGGGCCGCGGCGTTGTCGTTGCAGATCCTGAGCTGCGCGTTCGCCGACGCGGCGCTCGCCGTCGCCGGGAACGCGACTCCGCCGAGCGCGGCGGCGACGGTCAGCAGTCCTGCGGCGATCTTGCGTTTCGTGTTCAGGGCAGTACGCATGGTCTTCGGTCACCTGTCTGTGGAGGTACTACGGGTAGTGCAGGGGGGTACTACGGGTAGTAGGGGCTCAGCGCAGCAGGCCCCGTGCCCGCAGCCAGTCCTCGGCCGTGTCGTCCGGGTCCTCGCCTGCGGAGATCCGCGCCGTGAGCTTCGCCAGTTCCGGCGTGGTCAGGGGCGCGTTGAGGCCGGCCAGGGCCTTGCGGGCGGCCGAGCCCAGCGCGGGGGCTTCGGCCAGCGGGAACACGTGGTCCTTGAGGGGTACGTCCGCAGAGCTACCCGAGTCACCGGGCGCCGCGTCGCCTCCATCCCCGTCCCCGTCCCGTAGTACCCGTACATCGGCCGCCGCCGGGGGCAGCGCGACGGTGCCCGGCGGCAGCGCCATGCTCAGCGTCGCCGCGAGGTCGCCGGGCACGCGCTGCCCGTCCGGCAGCACACTGAGCAGCGTGCTCCCGTACGCGGGCGCGAGGCCCAACTCGCCTGCCACGACGGCCCGTACGGTGTCGGCCGGGGTGGCGTACGCGGCGTCCGGCGTCTCGACCCGCTCCCCCGCCGCCGTGAGGACAGCGGCGTACAGGGCGGCCACGGCCCGGCTCTGCGGGGTGGCGTCGGTGCCGAGGACGATCGTGCCGGGGCGGTCGGCGGCCACCGAGGTCGTGCCGTCACCGCCCGCCGCGCCGCAGCCGGCGAGCAGCAGCACCGCGGCGAACCCGGCGGCGAGGGCGTGGCGCGCACGCGTCGTGGAGCAGCGCACGGCGGGCGGCTAGCAGTGGGCGCCGCGCTCGGCGGCGGTCATCTTGGCGTCCTTGAAGTTGACGTACCCGGCCTTGGGGTTGTCCTTGTTGAAGCCGGACGACTTGTAGTTGTTGACGTACCAGATGTAGTGCCCGTAGTACCTCTTGGGGAAGTGGAGCTCGTACCAGCCCTCCGCCTGCTGCTTGGAGGTGCCGCGCTCGATCCACCCCTTCGAACCGGCCGGGATGTTCAGGGTGTTGGACTCCGTGTCGGTGTGCGAGACCTCCCAGGAGTGGCCGTAGGTCGCGGTGACGGACACCTCGTAGACCTTCCAGAAGCCGGCGGTCGCGGTGACCGAGACGCCCACCGAGTTGGTCGTGCCGGTGGTGTCCGCCCAGTCGATGCGGTGCTGGTTGGTCTGGCTGCCGCAGTTGTAGGCCGTGCTGCCCACCTGGTGCCGGGGGCCGGTGTACGTCCAGTACTTCTGCGGGTGGAACTCGCACAGGTCGACCGAGCGCGTACCGCACTGGTCCAGCAGCTGCCTGGTCGTCGGGCTGTCCGCCGCGAGCGCCTGCGGGACGGCCAGCAGGGAGGCGCCCAGGGTGAGGGCCGCGAGGGTACCCGTAGTACGGGTGAGACCTTTGGGGGACGCGGTTGCGTAGCGCGTGAGATCCATCGATCGCTCCATGGGGGGGGAAGGGGCCCGCCCACCGTCGTGGCGGGCCGTTCCCCACTCACCTTTCGGGGGCCGGATTTGTTGCGCAACGCAGGTCGGAGGGGGAAACAACTCAGGTCGGGGGCAAGGCGGGCGCGTCCGCGGGCCGCGTGCCGCACACCCGCCGGTAGGGCGCGTCGGGCAGGTACGTCCTCCACTCCTCGGGGGACAGGGATGGGCCCGCGCGGGTGCACAGCCGGGCGGCGATCCGGTCGGGGTCGACGGTGTAGCTCTGCAGAGGGGCGCGGACGCCCCCCACCCGCAGAGTGACGCCGTCCGGGGTGAAGGCGAGCGTCCGCACCGCGTCACCCGCCGTCCTCAGGGATCCCCCTAGGGGCAGCCGGGCGTCGACGTCCCACACGCGGACGTCCCCGGAGCCGTAGCCGATCGCGAGGGTGGCACCGTCCTCGCTGAAGGCGAGGGCGGTGACCCGGGAACAGGTCAGGCACGCGGGCGCGTCGGCGGGTGCCGGGACCAGCGTCCCGGGACGGCGGCCGGCGGTCCACACGGTCACCTCGCCGTAGGCGTTGCCGGTGGCCTGGTGGCGACCGTCGGGGCTGAGCGCCGTGGGTGACGGGCTCGCCGCGCGCTCCGCGTGAGCCGTGCGCTCCGGGTAGGTCGTGTGCTCCTCGTGGGCCATGGTCTCCGGGACGGGCCCGGCGCCAGGCCCGTCGGAGCCCCGCCCTACGCCGGTGCGCACCCGGCGGGCGATGTCCCACAGCTCGGTGCCGAGGGTGCCGTCCGCCGTCGTCCGGGTGAGCCGTAGTGCGTCACCCTCCGGCGTGAGGGCGATCGCGCGGACGTCGGTGCCGGCGGGCGGGGTGAGGACGGCCCTGGTGCGCCGGTCCCGTAGATCCCGTACGACCACGGAGCTACGGGGGCCACCGGTGCCGTAGGCGAAGGTGCCGCCGTCCGGGGTGAAGGACATCAGCGGCGGACCGCCTGTGGCGGGGGCGGTGAGCGTGGCGAGCGGGCGGCCCGACTCGGTGTCGTACAGGTGGAAGCGGTCGCCCTCCGTGGTGGCCAGGAGAGCACCGTCCGAGGAGAGGAGTACGTCGTCCAGAGGTATGTCGTACCAGGGAGTGATCAAGGGGGTGGTGAGGTCGAGGGTGTGGACCGCGCCGCCGGTCAGGTAGCGGAGGGTGGGGGTGGTGCGGTCCCAGGCCAGCGCGGTGACGGGGCCGTCGGTGAGGGGATGGCGCAGGACCGGCGCCGCCGGGGAGGCGACGCGCCACACGGTCAGCTCGGGTCCGCCGCCGACCGCCGCCAGGAAACGGCCGTCCGGGGTGAAGGCGAGGTGTTCCGCGCGCCCGTGCGCGAGATCCGCCAGGCGGCGGCCCGTCACCGTGTCCCAGATCCGCGTCCCGGTCGGGGTGGGGACGGCCAGCCGGGTGCCGTCCGGGCTGAAGGCGAGCGAGCAGTACGCGGGCGAGGCGGCCGGCGCCCGCCAGTCGCCGGGGCGGGTGCGGTGCCGGAGGGTGTCCCACAGGAGGAGGGGACGGCCGGCACGGCACAGGGCGACCAGGCGGGCGCCGGGGGCGGGGTGTGAAGTGGGGGTGTCCATAGGGGAGTTAGCGGTGGTGGGGTCGGCCGGAGCTCCTGACGGATCCGGGTCGTTCGCGTCGGCCGGCGCCGGCTCGATCTCCTCGGTCGCGAACAGCACCCTGTCGTCCTCAAGGGAGCGCAACAGCACCCGTGAACCGTTCGCCATCACGTAACTCGCCCCGTCCACACCGAATCTGACGAACCGTCCAACAATAGGGCGCTCGGACGTCGAGCCGTCCGGTGCGCGGCGCCACAGGCTGGTGTCCCCGGTGCGGGGATCGGTCAGGGCGAGGGTGCGGCCGTCGGGGCTCGCGGCGGTGACGTGGGCCGCGCTCTCGGCGGACGTGAAGCGGCCGGTGCCGGTGCGACGGCGGTCGACGACGTCCCAGGTCGACCAGGTGCCTGCGGACGCGACGAGGAGAGCGCGGCCGGAGTCGACGAGGAACTGCCGTGCGGGAACGGCACTTCGGGACGTCGCCGCCCTCCCCGCCGCCGCGACCGCCCCGGCGCCTTCCTCCTCCCGCAGGCCCTCCATCGCGAACACGTCACTCTCCGCAGACCCGAACGCGTCCATCAACGCCCCACGGCTCTCCGGGATTTGGGACAGCCGCCAGGCCGCCACGCTCAGCAGCGCCCGCACCCGAGGGTCGGTGACCCGCTGCCGTCCGGCGAGGGCGGCGGCCTGCCGTGCGGCGGCGAGTCCACGCTGCCGTTCCACCACGCGGCTTTCCTGCCAGGCGATATGACTGACCGTCAGCGTGCCCATCAGCGCGAGGGAGAGCGCGAGGACCAGCCCCCGGACGCGTCCCCGGGTACGGTCGCTGGTCCAGCCCTCCATCGTCTGCGCGACCCGGGAGGCGCTGAGGAAGGCCCGCTCACCCGCCGTGAGGTCGTGGTCGCCCCGGTCGCGCCCGAACAGCGCGTCGGCGACGGCGAGCCGGGCACCCCGGTAGAGGCTGCCGGGGTCGCGGCCGTGCTCACGCCAGTCGCGGGCTGCCTCGGCGAGGTCACGGTGGCGGCGCATCCGCTCGCGGCTCTCCTCGATCCACCCCTGGAGCCGGGGCCAGTGGGTGACGAGGGCGTCGTGGGCCAGCTCGGCGTGCTGCCCGTCGAGGGTGACGAGCCGGGCCGCGGCCAGGCGCTCCAGTACTACGGGTACCTCGGGGTCGGGCCACTCGCGCAGCGCGGCGCGGGCGAGCGGGCGCCGGGTGTACTCCCCGTCATACCCAGGGGTGATGAGGGCGAGCAGGACGCGCCGCGCGGTACCGGTCTGCTCGGGGGTGAGGGAGCCGTACACCTCCTCGGCGGCCCGCGCGATCGCCCCGCGTACACCGCCGGTCTCCTCGTACGCCTGGAGGGTGAGGACCCCGCTGCGCCGGCGCCGCCAGGTCTCGCGCAGCGCGTGCGAGAGCATCGGCAGGGCGCAGGGCTGGTCGGTGGCCTCCTCGACGAGGCGAGCGGTGAGTTCGCGCTCGACACGCAGCCCGGCGGAGGTCGCGGGACCGACGACAGCCTCGCGCAGTTCGGCGCGGGTCATCGGGCCGACGGTGAGGGTGTGGCCGTCCAACTCCTCGGCCAGGCCGGGGTGTTCGGCGCACCGGCCGTGGAATCCGGCGCCGACGGCGACGACGACGCGCAGCCGGCTCGCCGGGTCCCGAGCGGCCAGGAGCTGGTCGACGAACCGCCAGCGGTCGGCGCGGTCCCGGCACAGGGTGAAGATCTCCTCCAACTGGTCGACGACGACCAGCCGTTCGGGTCCTTCCCGGCGCGGGACAAGGAGCCGTCCGTAGTCGGCGGCGGGTCGGCAGCCCGGCGTGAGAAAGGTCAACTCGCAGTCGCAGCCCTGGTCTTGGGCGAAGCGTTCGAGGCGGGGCAGGAGTCCGGCGCGCAGCAGCGACGACTTGCCGCTGCCGGAGGCGCCGACCAGGACGACGAACCGGTGTTCGCGCACCATCCGTAACGCCTCGTCGGCCAGCCGGTCCCGGCCGAAGAACAGCGCGCGGTCGGCGCTCTCGAACCGGGCGAGCCCCTGGTAGGGCGCGCCCGCGCCGTCCTCCCGCCTGGCGTCCGCCTGCCGTGCGACCGCGTTCAGCCGCTGCTCCCACACGTCGGGGTCGGCGCCGCAGGCGCGCGCGTAGGCGCGGACCACCGCGGCCGACGGCAGCCGCTCGCCGGAGGCCGCGCGGGACAGGGCGGTCACCGAGACGCGGGTGCGCTCGGACATCGTGCGGTAGGAGGGGGAGCCGAACCCCCGGCGGAGAAGGCGTAGTTCGTGGGCGAAGCGCTGGACGGGACCGGCTTCGGGGTCGAGCGGGCGTTCAGGCCTGCCCAGCGGGCGGCCGTTGCTTCTCGGGATCACTGGCAGTCGCTTTCACCAAGGCCACAGGGCGCGAAGTGCCGCGAGTATGCCACGCAACTTGAGAGTTAAAGGGGAATAGCTCGATTCAACCCCACGGGCAAGCGTTCACATTCTTAGACAATGATCAAGTACATAACTCTTGACGCGTTCACACCATGAGCCTAACGTCCCGAGAAAGCGCTTGCTATCGCCCGGGGATCCCCAGATCCGGGAGCTCTACCTGTTCACGTACACACCCCGCATACATGTACTCGAACGGAGCCGCACGATGCACCAGCGATCGACGAGACCAGCCGCCCCCGCACAACCGGTGGACCGCCCGGTAGCCCCACGGGTAACTTCCGCTCTCGCCTCCGCCGCCCTCCTCACCGGCGCCCTCGTGGCGCTCACCGGCACCGCGCCGGCCCACGCCGCGACCACCCGCTACGAGGCCGAGACCTCGCCCGCGGTCTGCACCGGCACGATCGACTCCGACTGGACCGGCTACTCCGGCAGCGGCTTCTGCAACGCGACCAACTCCACCAGCGGCTATGCCCAGTTCACGGTGAACGCGGCCGCCGCCGGAACCGCGACGCTCAACATCCGCTTCGCGAACGGCACTTCGGCCGCCCGCCCCGCCTCCCTCGCCGTCAACGGGACGACGGTCCAGACGCCGTCCTTCGAGACGACCGGCGCCTGGACGACGTGGGCCACCAAGACGCTGACCGTCACCCTCAACGCGGGCAGCAACACGATCCGGCTGACCCCTACGACCTCCGGGGGACTACCCAACGTCGACTACGCGGAGGCGACTACCACCGACTCGACGACACCGCCCGCGACCGGCGCCATCTACGTCTCCCCGACCGGCACCGACAGCGCGGCCGGCACGCAGTCCGCGCCCACGACACTCACCTCGGCGATCAGCCGCGTCACCGCGGGCGGCACGATCTACCTCCGTGGAGGGACGTACAACCACTCCGCCACGGTGACGATCCCCCAGACCAACAGCGGCACCTCGTCGGCCCGTACGACCCTGACGGCGTATCCGGGTGAGACCCCGGTGCTCAACTTCTCGGCACAGACCGAGAGTTCGTCCAACCGCGGGCTCCAGCTCTTCGGGTCGTACTGGAAGGTCTACGGGATCGTCGTCGAGCGGGCCGGGGACAACGGGATCTACGTCGGCGGCAGCCACAACGTCATCGAGCGGACGATCACCCGCTACAACCGTGACACCGGGCTCCAGTTGGGCCGGATCGCCTCCTCCACGCCGAGCAGCCAGTGGCCCTCGGACAACCTGGTCCTCAGCGCCGAGTCCCACGACAACGCCGACTCCGACGGCGAGGACGCGGACGGCTTCGCGGCGAAGCTGACGACCGGCACCGGGAACGTCTTCCGCTACGCCGTCGCCCACAACAACATCGACGACGGCTGGGACCTCTACACCAAGCCCGACACGGGTCCGATCGGCCCGGTCACCATCGAGGACTCGCTGTCGTACAACAACGGCACGCTCTCCGACGGCACCGTCAACTCCAACGGCGACCGCAACGGGTACAAGCTCGGCGGCGACGACATCGCGGTGGACCACGTCGTGCGGCGCAGCATCGCCTACCGCAACGGCAAGCACGGGTTCACCTACAACAGCAACCCGGGCTCGATGACCGTCTCGAACAACCTCAGCATCGACAACACCCAGCGCAACTACAGCTGGGACGCGGGGACTTCGGTGTTCCGCTCCAACACGTCCTGCCGGTACAACGTCAGCGGCTCCAACGACAAGACGATCGGGAACGCGGACAGCACGAACCAGTTCTGGACCGGCACCAACGGCTCGCGCTGCGCGTCGAGTTGGTCGGGCGCGCTGCGCTGGTCCTTCGCCTCGGACGGCAAGCTGGTGGTGACGCTGGGCGGGGTGACCGTCACGCTGTGACCGACCGAACCAACCGAACCGACCGAACTGGCTGAATCGGCTGAACCGGCTGGCCTCCTGGCCGACGCGGACGGTGTGCGGGCCCGCCCCCTTCGAGAGCGGGCCCGCGAACACTCCCACGGTCCAGGAACCCCGTTTCGGACAACTACCCTTCGGAACCGCTCACTTCAGTGCCAGAGCCTCCGCCAACTTCCGGTACCCCTCCGCCCCTTCCCCCGCCCCCAGTACCTGCGCCACCACATGATCGGCCCCCGCCTCGGCGTGCGCACGCAGTCCCGCAGCCGCCGCCTCCGGTCCACCCTGCGTCACCAGATCCCCGAGGAGCCGATCACTCCCCGGCGCGACGAAGTCCTCGTCGGAGTACCCCAACTTGCGCAGGTTGTTGGTGTAGTTGCTGAGCCCGAGGTACACCCCCACGCTCTCGACGGCCAGTTCACGCGCCCGCACCGGATCCGGGTCGACCACGACCTTCTGCTCGGTCACCAACAGAGGCCCCTCACCGAGGATTTCGCGCGCCCGGCGGGTGTGCTCCGGCGGTACGAGGTAGGGGTGCGCTCCGACGGCCCGCTCCATGGACAGCCGCGTCACCCTGGGCCCGAGCGCCGCCAACACCCGGCGACTGACCGGGACTTCGGCCTCGTCCAGCACGTCCAGATAGTCGTTGAGCGCCTGGTAGGGCCGGGTGTACTCCTGCGTGTTCTCCCGGTGCCCGGCGCCGACGCCCAACAGGAAGCGGTCCGGGTGCCGTTCGACGATCCGGTGATACCCGCGAGCCACCTCCTGCGCCGGGTTGGCCCAGATGTTCACGATCCCGGTCGCGACCACCAGGGTCTCGGTGGCGTCCAACATCCGCTCGATACCGTCGAATTCGGAGACCGAGGGGTTGCCGAGCCACAGCGCGCTGAAGCCGAGCGCTTCCAACTCGACGGCCAGCTCAGGGGATGAACTGCCGAAGCGCCAGACGCCGTACGTACCGAGGCTGAGGGGTGCGGGGTTGCTGTTCGTCGTCATACCTGGGGCCAACGAACCGACACCGCCCCATATTCCGACGCCGATCAAAATATTCCCGGCCCGGCGCTCACCTCACGCTCAACCCCTCACCAAGGCAACTCCCTCCCATGCACCACCTCCAACCGAGAAACCGCCCTGGTCAACACCACATACAACCGATGCCACCCCCGCTCCTCCCCCTCCACGATCGCCGCCGGCTCGACGACCACCACATGGTCGTACTCCAGCCCCTTCACCACCCCCGCCGCAACCACCTCGACCCGCTCCCCCGAAACCCCCTGGAACAAAGGGAGTTCCGCATCCGCGACCACCACCCCCACCGACCCCTCCTCCTTCAGAGCCCGCCGAACGGCCTCCAACACCCCGGCGTACAGGTCGCCTTCACAACGAGTGACCCGCACCTCCCCACCCCCACGCAGCGACCGAGCCGCCGGCACCGAGACCTCCAGCCGCCCCCTCACCCGGTTCGCCAGCTCCAGCACCACAGCGGGTACCCGGAACCCGACGGTGAGCGGCACCACGGCGGCCTCGGGCTTGCCGAGATGACAGAGCTGCCCGGACCAGGACCGAGCGGCCCAGGCGGTCGTCCCCTGGGCAAGATCCCCCAGTACCGTCAGGGACCCGAACTCCGCGCGCCGGGCGATGGCACGGCACTCCATGGGGGACAGGTCCTGCGCCTCGTCGACGACGATGTGCCCGTACCCCGCGGGATGCGCGATCAGACCTGAGACCTCGTCCAGAAGGACCAGATCGGCGGCGGACCAGCGAGCCGACTTCCAGGAGCGCGGCGGACGTGCCCAGACCAGGTCCGCCTGCTCCTCCGCCGACAGCAAGCCGTCCGCGAGATCCGCCAACTCCGGTCCACCCCGCAGGAGTTCGTACACGACCTCCTCCGCCCGCGCCTTCGGCCACACCGCGTCCACGCACCCGCCGACCGCCCGCTCGACCCGTCGTACCCAGGAGCCGTTCCGCGTCCCGCTCCGCCGCTCGGCCTGCTCGCGCATCCGGACGACGATGCGTGTGCGGACCCGCTCGCGGCCGACCTCGTACGGCGGAGCCTCGTCGAGCACGCCGCGCACGATCTCGGCGACCTCCCCCGCGGGTACCCGCCACCGGTACGACCCCTCCTGGACTACGGCACCCTCCGCGTCGTCCGCGCGGACCCTGCCGTACAGGGCCCGGCGCAGCACCTCCGCCATGCGCGGGTCGTGCTTGACGACGGCGGTGGCACGCGGGTCGGTGCCCGTGACCGGGTGACGGCCGACCAGCTCCGTGAGGGTCGACTGCCGGACGCCGGTCTCGCCGAGGGCGGGCAGCACCTCGGAGATGTAGGCGAGGAAGGTGCGGTTGGGGCCGAGGATCAGCAGACCTGCGCGCTCGATCCGCCGCGGGTACGTGTAGAGGAGGTACGCCGCGCGATGCAGCCCGACGGCCGTCTTCCCTGTACCAGGAGCACCCTGCACGCAGACGGAGTCACCGAGCCCGGCGCGCACGAGGTCGTCCTGCTCGGGCTGGATCGTCGCGGCGATGTCCCGCATGGGCCCGACGCGGGGACGTTCCAGCTCACGGGTGAGCAGATCCCCTGGCCCCGCTTCACCGACGCCCGCTTCACCGACCCCCGTTTCGCCGACGCCCGCTTCACCAAGCCCCGCCCCACCACCACCCACTCCCCCGGCGCCCGCCTCACCCCGTGAGACCCGTAGTACCCCCAGCCGCTCATCCTCCAGCCCCGTCAGATCCCCCGACTCCCCCCGGCTCCCCGGCGCCCACCCGAACCGCCGCCGCACATCCACACCCTGTGGATCCCGCACCGACGCCTGATAGAACGCCCGCGAGACCGGCGCCCGCCAGTCCACCACCAACGGCGGATCCGCAGGCCGCTCACTCACCCGCACCCGCCCCACGTAATGCGCCCGCCCGTCCTCGAAGTCGAGCCGCCCGAAGAACAGCGGCCCCTCCGGCAGCTCGCGCAACGCCTTGGCGTGACTGCGTAGTTGGTACCCGAGGACCTCCGCGTCGGCACCGGACGCGGAGACGTCCTCACCGACGACGACCTGCTCGTCAGCGCCGTCGACCATCGCCGCGAAGGCCGTCCGGCAGCGGTCGTGGTGGGCGCGTTCGTGTCGTAGGGATGCCTCTAGCTCAAGCTCGTCAGCCATCCTACGAGCCTAAGCCAAATATTTAACTGAGTCACTTTTTTAACCGACGATCACTCCGAGGTACTAGGGGTATCAGGCTTCGTATACAGCACCTCCCGCGCCTGATCAGCCGCCCGCGCAATGCTCTCCGACACGAAGTCCATGAACCGAGCCATGTTCTCCAGCCGCGTAGCGGCCGGCGTCCCGACCCCTAGTACCCCTACCCCCTGCCGCGCGACGTCCCCCAGATACGCCGTGGCCTTGGCGCTCGCCATCGTCGACTGGTACATCACGTCATCGTCGACGACATACCGCTCCCGCCGCCGCCCGTCCGGCTCCCGCTCCCGCCGCACCAACCCCTGCACCTCAAGGAACGCGATCGCCTTGGACACGGACGCCGCGCTGATCGCGAGCCGCCCGGCGAGTTCGGCGGCGGTGAGACTGCCGCTGTCGGTGACATAAAGCGCGGCCAGCACCCGGGACGTCATATTGGGCAGCCCCTGCTGCGTGAACAGCGTCGCGAACGCGTCCTCGTACTCGCGCACCGCCTCCGCGTCACGCCCGTCAACTCCCGGCGAAACACCGGGCGTTCGGGGCGCGGACTTCTTGCGACGGTGAGCGCGCTGCTCGGTCGCGCGGTGAGCGAGGTCCGCGCGGTACGAGTGGGGGCCGCCATTGCGCATCACCTCGCGCGTGACCGTCGAGGTCGGACGGTCGAGGCGCCGCGCGATCTCCGCGTACGCGAGTCCATCGGCCAGCCCCAGCGCGATCTGCTGACGCTCCGGCTGAGTGAGCCTGCCTCCCGGCATCGCCATCTCCTTCGTGGATCTCCAACTGCCGCCACCATAGCGTTCACCTCCAATTCATTGCAACGTCCACTCGCGCGAGCATTGCGTTACGAACACAACAGTTGCAACGATTTCTAGGCTACGACCTGCAATAACAACCATCCATCGCAACGAATGCGTTGCCAGATACTTCAACGCAACGTAGCTTTTCGATCGTCAGAAACGACGACGAGCGGAAGGCACCCACCATGCACACCTTCACCACCCCCACCCCCATCACCACCCACATCACCCTCCCCGCCGGCCGCATCCAGCTCATCGCCGCCGACCGCACCGACACCACCGTCACCATCCGCCCCGCCAACCCCACCAAGACCCGCGACCAGAAGACCGCCGACCAGATCACCGCCACCTACGACAACACCACCAACACCCTGCGCATCGAAGCCCCCGAACCGAAGAACGCCCTCCTCGGCCACACCGGCGCCGTCGAGATCACCGTCCAGCTCCCCACCGGCTCCCACCTCCACGCCACCACCGACGCCACCGAACTCCGCGGCGTCGGCCGCCTCGGCACCGTCACCCACACCGGCGGATACCGCACCGTCAAACTCGACGAAGCCGACAACGCCCACCTCACCGCCCACGACGCCGACATGACCATCAAACGCCTCACTGGCCCCGCCCACCTCACCACCCAACGCGGCACCCTCCACATCACCGAAGCCACCACCGGCGCCCTCACCCTCACCACCCAGCAGGGCGACATCCACATCGGCACCACCCCCACCACCAACGCCACCCTCGACGCCTCCACCGGCCACGGCCGCATCGCCAACTCCCTCAAGAACAACGGCAACCCCACCCTCACCATCACCGCCACCACCACCCACGGCAACATCACCGCCCACACCCTCTGACCACGAAGGAGCCCCCTGCCATGACCGAACTCGCCATCTCCGCAACCGGGTTGCGCAAGTCCTACGGCGACAAGACCGTGTTGGACGGCGTCGACATAGCCGTACCGCAGGGCACCGTCTTCGCCCTGCTCGGCCCGAACGGCGCGGGCAAGACCACCGCCGTGAAGATCCTGTCCACCCTGATCAGCGCGGACGACGGACAGGCGCGGATCGCCGGGCACCAACTCGGCGCCGGCGCCGCCGAGTCGCAGGCCGTGCGCCGGGCGATCGGCGTCACCGGGCAGTTCTCCGCCGTCGACGGACTCATCACCGGCGAGGAGAACATGCTCCTCATGGCGGACCTGCACCACCTCTCCAAGCGGGAGGGCCGCGAGGTCGCCGCCGAACTCCTCGCCCGCTTCGACCTCACCGAGGCCGCGAGCAAGCCCGCGTCGACCTACTCCGGCGGCATGAAGCGCCGGCTCGACATCGCCATGACCCTCGTCGGCAGCCCCCGCATCATCTTCCTCGACGAGCCGACGACCGGCCTCGACCCGCGTTCCCGGCACAACATGTGGCAGATCATCCGGGAGTTGGTGGCCGACGGTGTCACCGTCTTCCTCACGACGCAGTACCTGGAGGAGGCCGACGAACTCGCCGACAACATCGCGGTGTTGAACGGCGGACGCATCGTCGCGGAAGGCAGCGCCGCGGAGTTGAAGCGCCTGGTCCCCGGCGGCCACGTCCGACTCAGGTTCACCGACCCGGCGTCGTACCAGAGTGCGGTCAGTCTCTTCGAGGAGGCGTCCAGGGACGACGACTCACTCACCCTCCGCATCCCGAGCGACGGCGGACAGCGCCAACTCCGCGCGTTCCTCGACCAGTTGGACACGGCCGCCATCGAGGCCGAGGAACTGACCGTCCACACGCCCGACTTGGACGACGTCTTCTTCGCCCTGACGGAACACGGCGAGCCCGAGCACGTCAGCCCCTGAACAGCCCCCGTTGAACAGTCCCGCCCCCTGACCACACCCCCACACCCACCGCGTCACCCCAACCACCCCAAGGAGAACGCCAGATGAGCGCGTCCCTCGCCCTCCGCGACTGCACCACCATGCTCCGCCGCAACCTCCTACACGCCCGCCGCTACCCCTCCCTCACCCTCAACCTCCTCCTCACCCCGATCATGCTGCTCCTCCTGTTCGTCTACATCTTCGGCGACGCGATGAGCGCCGGCGTCGGCGGCGGCGACCGCGCGGACTACATCGCGTACATCGTCCCCGGCCTGCTGCTGATGACCATCGGCAGCACCACGATCGGCACGGCCGTCTCCGTCTCGAACGACATGACGGAAGGCATCATCGCCCGCTTCCGCACGATGGCGATCCACAGAGGTTCCGTGATCGTCGGGCACGTCATCGGCAGCGTGCTCCAGTCGGTCGCCAGCGTGGTCCTCGTCGGCGCGGTCGGCGTGGCCATCGGGTTCCGGTCGACCGACGCGAGCCCCGTGGAATGGCTCGCCGCGTTCGGGCTGCTGGTGCTGTTCGCGACGGCGCTCACCTGGATCGCCGTCGGCATGGGCCTCGTCAGCCCCAACGCCGAGGCCGCGAGCAACAACGCGATGCCGCTGATCCTGCTGCCGCTGCTGTCCAGCGCGTTCGTGCCGGTCGACACGATGCCGGGCTGGTTCCAGCCGATCGCCGAGTACCAGCCCTTCACGCCGGCGATCGAGACGCTGCGGGGTCTGCTGCTGGGCACGGAGATCGGCAACAACGGCTGGATCGCCGTCGGTTGGTGCCTCGCGTTGACGGTGCTGGGTTACCGCTGGTCGACGGCGAGGTTCGACCAGGACCCCAAGTAGCCGTCATGGCACGGCCGTTCACCACAGGGCGGCGCACCCCGGCAACTCGTCGGCGTGCGCCGCCCGTTCAATGCGGCCGCCCCAACAGCAGACGCCACCGCCCCTCACCCTCGCTCCAACAACCGCCCCACAGCCCCCTCCAACACCCCGAACGCCCCCTCCGCCGCCGCCACCGCGTCCCCCCGGACCTCCGCCACCGTCTCCCCCTCCGCGATCCGCCGCCAGTTCTCCTGCGCCAGGATCCGCCGGACGGCGATGAGTTGTCCGGCCGCGAGCCGCGCCGCGAGATCCCCACCGAGGACGTCGGCGAGGGCGCCCTCGGACCGTTCGAGGAACCCGTACAGCCGCGCGACAAGCGCCGGCGTTCCGTACAACAGGGCATAGAAAGCACGGACGTTGGGGTGATCGTTGAGCCCCGTGATCGGATCCTCGGCCCGCAGCCCCGCCAGGAAGTGCCGCCGCAGCGCCTCCACCGGCGCGAGCCCGGCCGCCCGTCCCTCGGTCACCACCTCCGCCGCCTCCCGCTCGTGGTCCGCGAGCCGGTGCAGGACCAGGTCCTCCTTCGCCGGGAAGTACCGGAACAGCGTCGGCTTCGAGATCTCCGCCGCGGCGGCGACCTCCGCGACGGACACCTCGTCGAACCCGCGTTCGATGAACATCCGCACCGCGATGTCCGACACATCCCGGTACATCCGCTGTTTCTTGCGCTCCCGCAACCCGCTCTCACTCATGCCACGAGCGTACGCAGCACCCCGCGCCCGACGCCCTAACCGGCCAGCGCGAGCCCCAGATAAGGATTGGCCGCCCTCGGCACCGGCAGCCCCAGCACCTCCAGCGCGGCCTTCAACGTCTCCCCGTACGAATCGACCGCCCTGCGCACGTTCGGCGCCTCCAACGCCTCCCGACTCACCAGCCGATCCAGGTCGATGTACGCCGACCGCACGATCTCCAGCCACCGGTACACCAGCCAGTCGCTCTCCCACCCCACCACCCGCTCCCCACCGAGACGTTTCTCCCACCGCCCGAACATCCGTTCCCTGATGGCCTGTTTGGTGGGCGTGAGATGCATGTGCCGCACCAGGTCGTAGAGCGGATCCCCGACCAGCGCCAACTCCCAGTCGATGATGGTGAATTCGGCGGAGTCCTGGCGCCGCACGAGGTTCCAGGGGTTGAGGTCTCCGTGCAGAAGGGAAGGAGCCCGGCGCGTCACGCGATGACGCAGCAGCAACTCCTCCAACCGATGCCCGTCGGGCAGCCCGACCTCCCTGGCCAACTGCGTGGTCTCCTCGGGAAGTTCCCACACGAGCCCAACCAGCGACTCGGTCAACTGCCCGTAGAAATCCCGGTCTTCGGCTCCCGGATCGAGCGACCGCCAGTCCACCTCCGTCAGCGCGCACAACTGGTCCACCAGCGCGTCCGCCTCGTACGGCCGCAGCCCGTCGACCGGATGGCGGGGCACCCGTTCGGGGTCGGGTCCGGCGTACGTGTGGATCGCGAACGGGTCGTCGCGGTAACTCTCCCCGAGCGCAAGGGTCCTGGGCGCCCGCACCGGCACCCGCGACTCGTGGATCGCCCGCAGCACGGCGTGTTCGTACAGCGGACGCCGCTCCCGCCGCCGCACGTCGGGCAGTTGGCGCCGGACGACGACCGGGAAGCCGACGCCGGCCACCTCGACGACGGTGTTGAGGTGCGAGGCACCCTTGAACACCTGGTCCGCTCCGGCCGCGCCCTCCGCGAGGAGCACCGCCTTCACCTGGTCCGTCCCGAACTCCGGTGTGAGCGGGACGCGTTCGGTGTCCAGGCGCCAGTCGAACGCCTTGCCCAGCCAGTCCCGTCCGTTGACGTCGCCACCGTGCCGGGCCGCGTGCCAGCGGAACAGGGCGCGCTCGATCTCCTCGCGCCCCGGCAACCCCCGTAGCCGCAGGGGCCGTTCGGCTGTCTGGAGGGCCCGTTCGACCTCGCGGGTCGCCCGGTCGAGGTCGCGCTGCGTGAACGACGCCTCCAGCCAGCGGGCGGCGCGCATGACGTCCGGGTAGAGGGACTGCGCCCGTTCGAAGTCGAGGTAGTGCCGCAGATCGGTGTCGAACCCGGTCACCGCGGCGGGCCGCGCGCCGCGCATCGCCGACTCCCAGGAGCCGATCACCTCGTCCCACTGCTGCGCCGGGTAACGCATGCGGACGAGGTGTGTCGCGAGGTCCTGCAACGGGTCGCCGAACGTGGCGAGTTCCCAGTCGACGCTGACGAGTCCGCCGTCCTGCGAGGCGTACGGCAGGATCAGGTTGTCGCGGTGCAGGTCGGTGTGCAGGAGGCTGTACGGCCGCCGCGCCATCGCCGGGACGCGCTCCGCGAAGCGGGTCAGGGCGTCCTCCGGGACCCCGAGCGAGCTGAACAGGCCGCCGAACTCACGCCAGTTGGGCATCCGGACCTGCCGGTCGGCCTCTCTGGCAAGGGTTTTGAGGAACGCCTGGCTGTCGGATCCGTGCGTGGGCCAGCCGCTCGGCAGCGGGGGCAGCGCCGTGCGGCGCACCCTCGTCATCTGGGTCAGCAGGCCGGTCAGCGCCGACACGAGCCGACTGTCCACGAGTTTGCCGTTCCCGCAGACGGTGGACAGCGGCACGCCGTTCACATAGCTGTGGACGCTGAAGTCCTCGGCCCGCAGCAGGCAGGTCGGCACGTGCGGCAGATGCGGGAGGACGGCCTTCAGGATCGCGCCCTCGTCCTGCCACGTCCGGATCACCACGGGCAGGGCGGAGCGGCGCCTGACCCGCACCAGCACGGTCGTCCCGGGCTCCTGGCCCAGCCTCCGCGCCAGCGACTCCGGAAGTTTGCAGACGTAGTTGTCGTTGTGATGGCCGCTGGCGACCGGGGCCTTGTTCCTGGCGTCCTCGACGAACGACGACAAGGCGGCGCTGGGCTCGATCACTGACCGCTCCGATGTACTCACGCTGATGGACAGGCACGTGACCTGAGTAACGACACAGTGGTGACGTGGGTGTAGTCACCACTCCTGGGTGTCTGCCTGTTCGACAGCGCGGCCACTGGACGATCCGGAGATCGTAGCCAACGCCCTTTGCGTGCGGGCTACTTGGCGAGGTATTTCCACACGGACTCGAACCACGTCCGCATGCTGTCCACAAAGGCCGTCGGGGCCGAGTTCGGGTCGGAGTCCCGTACTTGGTGGGTGAGTGTCGCGCCGAGGCCGAGGACGTCGAGCGCGTCGACCTCGGCGCCCGAGTCCAGGGTGATCCGGCGTTCGACCACCTGGTAGGGGCCGAACAGGGCCGTGCGGTCGTTGAGCAGGTAGAGCTTGAACGTCGGTGTCAGCGGCACGTATCTGATGTCCAGGGAGACGTCCCGTACCGCACCTTGCGTCTTCAGCTCCGTGAACTGCCGGGTGAGCGTTTTGACGTGCTGCTGGGTCATGGTCTCCAGGCGTTGCTGCAACCGACCGTCCTCGGGATCCCCTTGGGTCCGCGGATACGGCAGGTTGCCGGTGGGAAGCAGCATCCGCAGGGCGAGCCGTTCGGGCGCGATCTGCCCGGAGTAGATGCGCTCCAACTGGGCCACCATGTGCGCGCTCAGCGACTCCGACGTCAACGTGTAGACATCCAGCGCGACTTCACGCTCCTGAAACGCCTCGTCGAGCAACGGCCCCAGCGACAGCACCCGCCCCTGCCGCCTCGGATCCCCCGACGAGATGTGCCGGATCTTCACCACCCGCGACCCACTCCCCGGCCAGCTCCCTCAATACCCGCTGCACGGTGTCCCGCGAGACCCCGAACTCCTCGGCAAGACCCGCTGCGACGGCAGGAACGCCCCCTCGGCGTACAGCCCCTCGGAGATCCGGTACCGCAACTCCCCGGCCACCTGCTGGAACTCCCGCCCACCGCCGTCACCGCTCTGTCGTTCACCCACCCTCCGACCGTAACGCCGACCGCCCGCGAGCACACCACTTTCAGTCAAATCAGCCGTCCAATTGGACTGCAAGTTGCAGGCTTATCCAAGAGTTGTCCGGAGGTGAACGAACATGCTCCTGCTGTCCACGCTGACGGAGTCCCTGAGCCTGACCCTGGGTTACCTGGCCCAGGCACAACTCGGCCCCCTCGGCGTCTTCCTGCTGTTCTGCCTGGGAACAGGACTGCGAGCCCGGCACAGCGGACTCGCGGTCGGCGCCGCGGTGACGCTGGCGGTGCTCATGACCCAGGCGTGAGGAAGCCGGCCCGTCTCCGGACCGCCGTCAGCACCGGAAGCAGCGAGGAGACCACGGTCTCCGCCCCCTCCTTGCGCAACGCCCCCTCCTTGGTCCCGTTGCGCGCGTACCCGAGGAACGGCACCCCGGCCCGCCGGGCGGCCTCCAGGTCCGAGGTCGTGTCACCGATCATCAGGGCGTCCGCGGGCGCCGAACCCATCGCCCGCAACGCCCTGTTGAGACAGTACGGGTCGGGCTTGAGGAGCTGGAGATCCCCGGTACGGCCATAGATGTGCGGGGCGAAACAGTCGGTCAGACCACGGGTCGCGAGGTAACTCGTCACCACACGCGGCGCGTTGTTGGTGGTGACGGCCATCCGCGCGCCGACGGCGACCCAGGTACGGATCAGCGGATCGGCGTACGGCGTGGGCAGCGCCGAGGCCGTGGCCGTCAACTCCTCCTCGGTCAGCCACTCTTCGAGCTCGGCCACCAGATCGCTGCCGGACCGGCGACGGTCCACGGCGCGCAGCACGACGTGCGGATCGAGGCTCAGCCGCTCCGCCTCGTCCAGCAGCCCCCGCAGTCCCCGCCGGTCGAGCCGTTCCACGAGCCCGGCCGCCACCCGGTCCGCCGGGTGCCCGGCGAAGAGCCCGCACACGGGGCCGTCGAAGTCCCAGAGCACGACACGGGCGCGACCGATCAACTCCTCTACTTTTCCGGTCGTGTTGTCGCTCTCGAAAGCCATCCGATCCGTCTGTTTCGTATCAGAAGTCACTAGGAGAGTGTCAGGTCTGTCGTGATGGTTTCCCAGAGGGCGTCGAACCACCGCTGCGACTCCTCGACGAACGCGGCGTCCCGCTGCCCGGTGCGCTTCTCGAAGGAGAAGAGCAGGGACTCGGTCCCGCGCACGTCGTACATGTCGAGCACGCCCTCCTCGGTGGGCTCCTCGTACCGCGCGACCGTGTAGTAAGCCATCAGCGCCTCCTCGCCGTTGAGGAGGTACAGCTTGACCGGAGGGGTGAACGGCAGTGCTCTGAAAGTGACGTTGATGTCGATGCCGTGGGAGCGCAGCGCGCTGAGGTTGTAACGCAGCACCTGCCCCTGCGCGTTGCGCATCGCGAGCCACCGGTCGTGCACCGGGTCCTCGCCCTCGCTGGACCCGACCTGCACCGGGAACGCCAGGTTGATCTTCCGGGACGGCAGCATGATCCGCACGTCGATCTTTTCGGGCCGCACCGCCCCCGCGTGGATGAGCCGCAGCGGCTCACCGAGCGCGGGAATCAGGCTCTCCGAGGTGAGGCAGGCCGCGTCGATGCGGACGTGCGGCACCTGGAAGGCGTCGATGAGCCGGGGCGCGAGGGCGACCATGGTCGGCCGGGGCTCCTCGCCCTCGACGACCGGCGTCTCCGCGATCCGGGGCGGGCTGCCCTTGCTGACGTTCGTCAGCAGCCCGTCCTCCTGGAGCGAGCGCAACGCCTGCCGCACGGCGCCTCGTTCCACCCCGAACTCGTCCGCCAGCTCGGCCTGGGTGGGGAGGCGGTCGCCCGCCTTGAGGTCCCCGATCCGGATCCGCTCCCGCAGGTTGTCGGCGATCTCCTGGGGCGAGAGCCTTCTGCCGGCGTCCACTGCCACCTTCCCCTGGGTCGTCACGGTCGAACGCTACAACTCTCATCCATCTTAGGGCAGTTGCCGACAACTTGTTTGAGGGTTGGTGCCAAGTGGGGACAACATAAGTGAAGTTGGTTGCCAACTTTACCGAGTTGGACGGAGAAAGAGGTGAACCCCATGCCCACGCCCCTCGGCGCGACAGCCCTGATCACCGCCGCCCTCGAACAGGCCGTCCAGTGGAAGTACGGCACGACTGGCACGGTCGCCCTCCTGCTGATCACCGTCGGCATCAGGGCGAGGATCCCCACCCTGACCTCGATCGGCGCCGTGCTCCTCGCCGCGCTGATGACAACTCCCGCCGTCAGCTCGTGAGTTGAAGGTCCGAGCTGATCGTCCCCCACAGCGCGTCGAACCAGAGCCGGGACTGCTCGACGAACGTCGTGTCGCGCGCCCCGGCCCCCCGGCCGAACGCGAACAGCATGGACTGGGTCCCCTCGGCGTCGTACGTCTCCACCCGCTCGTCGTTGATCAGCTGCTCGCGCCGGCGCAGCGTGTAGTAGGCGAACAGCGCCTCGTCCCCGTTGAGCAGGTACAGCTTGACCGGCGGTGTGAACGGCAGTGCGCGGAAGGCGACTTGGACGTCGATGCCGTGCGTCTGGCGCAGCGCGAGGAGGTTGTGCTTGAGCACCTGGCCCTGCGCGTTGCGGTGCAGCAGCCAGTGTTCGCGCAGCCTCCCCGACGCCGAACCGTCCAGCGAGGCGGGGAAGGCGAGCGGGATGTTGCGCGACGGCAGCAGCACCCGCACGTCGACCTTGGCCGGATTCATTCGCCCCGCGTGGATGTGCCGCAGGGGTTCGCCCATGGCAAGTGTCAGTGAGACGGCGGTGAGGCAGAGCGCGTCGATGCGGACGTGATCGGCCTCGAACGCCTCCGCTATGCGCGGCGCGAGCGCGACCGTCGTCGGCTGCGGCGGGGTTTCGGGGCCCCAGTCGGTGAGCCCAACTCGCAGGTCGACGGCGACAGTTGCGGGCGCGCCCTTGGTCATGTTGGTCAGCAGGCGCTCCGCCTGGAGGATGCGCAGGGCCTGCCGGACAGCGCCCCGCTCCACCCCGAACTCGTCCGCCAACCGGGCCTGCGTGGGCATGCGTTCACCGGGCCGCAGCACTCCGGTCCTGATCCGGGTGCGCAGTTCGTCGGCCACCTCGCGGTGTGACTTCTGTGGCCGCTGTGGCCTTTTCCGTCCATTGACGGAGGCGGGTTCCGGCTCCACGGCAAAACAGTACAACTTCCCGCCATCTTCGGACAGTTCCCCGGGAGATGGTTATGAGACGCTTCCAAGCGGACATAAGTACAGTGAAGTTGGCGACCAACTTCACAAGACATGGTCGACATGGTCAAACTTTCAGATGGTTGGTCGGGCTCTCTTCCGGAGGGGAGCCGGGAGCCCGCAGATACGGCGGCCAGGCCGATACGGCGGCCGAAGCCGCGACCGCACAGTCACAACCGCATACGAGGCACCACCGCACAGCCACAACCACATATCGCGAGCACAGTCACAACTTCATAAGCCACAGCTACGAATGCACTACACCGTCAGAAGTAGGACGGGCGTACCTCCGAAGTAGCTCAGCAGTAGCTCAGAGGTACGCCCGGACCAGTGACCGACGACCCCGACCGGAAGGGAGCGAAGCCACACCCCCTAGGGGAAACCCGCAGGGGAGTTCGACTCGACTCAGAACATGTCCGGGCACCATGGCCGCCCGGACGTACGCAGCAGGGCGTCGGCCTCACGCACGGCGCCCGCTCGTACCTCCCGCACCCGGCCCAGCGCCGCCAGCCGCGCCACCGACTCGTCGCCCAGCCACAGCGACGCGAGGTCGGTCACGTCCAGCGCGAGGTCGGCGCCCCGGGTGCTCCGAGCGCAGGACGCCCCCTCCGGCGACGCCGCCAGCAGGAACCGGCCCCCGGCCAGCCCCGCCGCGTCGTCCACCTCCAGGACCAGCTCGCCCGAGCCGGCGTACGTACGCGCCGCCAGGGCCCGCTCGACGTCCAGGATCCGCACCCACAGCCAGTCCGCGAGCTGGGTGATCCCCACGGCGCGGGGGTCGGGGAACAGCCGGGGCAGCAGGTCGTCGGGACCGCGCTGGCCCGACTTCACGGTGGTCACCCAGTCGATCGAGCACAGGAAGTGCCACAGCGCGCGCTCCGCCCGCGGGGACGTCCCGATCAGCCACTTCACCGTCAGCGTGTTCGCGGCCTGCCCGCCCCCGGTCCACGCGTCGTCGACCTCGTACGCCGCCATACCTTCGAGGGACCCCTCGGGCGAGCGGTACGCCACGAACGTCGGCACCGGGCGGTCCCCCTCGTAGACCCGTAGTACTCCGGTCCCCGCGTCCCACCACTGCGGGACACGGCTGACCGCGCCGACCTGCCCCCGCCGCACCCGCTCGTGCAGCTCCGGCCCCGTCTTGCGCACCTCCTCCGGGTCCACCATCTCGATCCGCCCCCCGCACTCGGGCGCGGCCCACCGGGGGTCCAGCCCCGTGCGCGGCACGTCGATCGTCCACTCCGCGACGGACGTCGCCGGCCCGAACCCGTACCTCCCGTAGATCGCGTACTCGGCGGCGATCAGCGTGGCGGCGACGTCCCCCCGCTCCTTCGCGGCGCGCAGGTCCTCCCCCATCACCCGCGTCAGGATCCCCCGCCGCCGGTGCGTGGGCAGCACCGTCACGTTCGAGATCGCGTTCGCCGGTACCAACTGCCCGCCGGGGACGGTGAGTTCCTGGTCGTACGACCGGAACGCCCCCACCACCCGGTCGCCCTCGAACACCCCGTACACCCGCTGCCCCGCGTCCGCGATCCGCCGTGCCTCGGCGCGCTCCTCCGAGACCGCCGGGGCTTGCAGGAACCCGGTGTTGAGCGCCCGCAGCCAGGCGGGCCGCTCGTCGTCGGTGATGAATCGGATATCGAACGTGTCGTCGGTCATACGCCCACGCTAGACACCAAGCCCCGCCGCCCTCCAACGATTTGACCCACGCCGACGGCCGACTGCCCGGTCCCGAAAAAAAGTTTCCGGCCCATGGCAACCCTTTGCGTGGCCTGTGACCACAAAGAGCCGGATCAGGTGAGAAGCCGGATCCGGTCACGCCAGTGGCCGGATCCAGCGCCTCCACCGATCCACCGCACACCGAACGGCACACAAGGAGCCTCCCCTCCCCATGACCACCCCCTCGACGACCCCCAGCTCCCACCGGGCCGCCCGCTCCCGCGCCCACACCCGGGGCCGCCACCGCCGCCGCTGGACCACCACCGCCGTCCTCCTCGCCGTCCCCGCCGCAGCCGTCCCCTACCTCCTGTTCACCCAGGACGACTCCCAGGCCGCGACGATCGACACCGCGGCCTACTACCGCCTGATCTCCGTCCGCAGCGGCAAGGCCCTGGACGTCGACGCCTTCTCCACCGCCGACGGCACCCGCATCCAGCAGTGGACCGACCAGAACACCGCCAACCAGCAGTGGAAGTTCCGCCCCACAAACGGCGGTTACTACGAACTCGTCAACCGCAACAGCGGCAAGGTCCTCGGCATAGCCGGCAACTCAACCGCCAAGTCGGCGGCGGCAGTTCAGCAGACCGATTCCTCATCGACCGCCCAGGAGTGGCGCGTCGACGAGACGAACGGTGCCTTCACCCTCACCTCCCGCAGGAGCGGCCAGGTCCTGGACGTCTCCGGCGGCTCAACTGCCCAGGGAACGCCCGTCATTCAGTTCCCGGGCATCGGAAGCACCAACCAGCGCTGGAAGTTGGTGAAGGTGACCCCGGCGACGACCCCGGGCTCCTCGACCGGCACCACGCAGACGTCCGCCTCCGGACCGTACGCGTGGAAGAACGCCCAGGTCGTGGGCGGCGGTTACGTCACCGGCCTCGTCTTCAACTCCCGTGAGAAGAACCTCCTTTACGCCCGCACCGACATGGGCGGCGCCTACCGCTGGGACGCCGGCGCCAAGCAGTGGCTCCCCCTGACGGACTGGATCGGCGAGAAGGACTGGAACCTCCTCGGCATCGACTCCCTGGCCACCGACGCCGCCGACCCCAACCGCCTCTACCTCGCCGCCGGCACCTACACCAACGACTGGGCGGGCAACGGCGCGATCCTGCGCTCCACCGACCGGGGCCGCACCTTCCAGCGCACCGACCTCCCCTTCAAGGTCGGCGGCAACGAGGACGGCCGCGGCGCGGGCGAACGCCTCGTCATCGACCCCGCGAACCACGCCAACCTCCTCCTGGGCACCCGCAAGAACGGCCTGTGGCGCAGCACGGACTTCGGGTCGACTTGGCGTCAGGTCACGGGCTTCCCGGTCCGGGACGGCGTCCCCGTCACCTTCGTCACCTACGGCCCGGCGGGCAGCGGAACGGTCTACGCCGGGACGGCCGACAAGTCCGCGCCCCTGTACCGCTCCACCGACGGCGGCACCACCTGGAAGCCCGTCGCCGGCCAGCCGACCGGTCAACTCCCGCAGCACGGCGTCCTGTCGGGCGACGGCACCCTGTACCTGACCTACACCGACGCCCTCGGCCCCAACGGCGTGACGGCGGGCTCGGTCTGGAAGTACACCGCGTCCGGCGTGTGGAAGAACATCTCGCCCTCGCAAGGCAGTTACGGCTTCTCCGGCCTCGCCGTCGACCCGCGTGACCCGTCCACGGTGATGGTCACGACCCTCGACCGCTGGTGGCCCGAGGACGAGATCTACCGGACGACGGACGGCGGTTCGACCTGGAAGGCGCTGGCCGAGAAGTCCGTGCGCGACGCCTCCGCCGCCCCGTACGTCGGCACCGGCGTCGGCCACTGGATGACGGCCCTCGCGATCGACCCCTTCGACTCCGGCCACGTCCTGTACGGCACCGGCAACGGCATCTGGCGCAGCCAGGACGCGAACGCCTCCGACACGGGCGGCACCAGCCACTGGACCGTCGGTGCGCAGGGCCTCGAAGAGACCGCGCTGCTGGACGCCGTCGCCCCGCCCGGCGGCGGGACCCTCGTCACCGCCATGGGTGACCAGGGCGGTTTCCACTACGACGGCGCCCTGACCAAGGTGCCCACCGGACGCCTGAGCAACCCCCTCATGACCAACAGCACCAGCATCGACTTCGCCCAGTCCAGCCCCTCGACGATGGTCCGCGTCGGCCGTGGCGGCAAGCAGGACGGCGCGTACTCCACCGACGGCGGCCGCACCTGGACCGGGTTCACGTCGGAGCCGGTGCCCAGCGCCGACAGCGGCCACGTAGCTCTTTCGGCCGACGGCTCCGCGATCGTCTGGACGGAGTCCGGCCAGGCCCCCTACCGCTCCACCGACAGGGGTACGACCTGGTCCCGCTCGGCGGGTCTTCCGGCTAACTCGGAAGTAGTAGCCGACCGCTCCACCTCCGGCACCTTCTACTCCCTGTCCAACGGCACCCTCTACGCCAGCACCGACGCGGGCGCGACCTTCACCCCCCGGGCCACGAACCTCCCCGGCGGCCGTCTGTCCGTCACCCCCGGCGCTGCCGGTGACCTGTGGCTCTCCGGTGGTTCGGGCGGTCTCCTGCACTCCACGGACGCGGGCCGTACCTTCACCAAGGTCTCCACGGTGCAGTCCGCCTCGGCCCTCGGCTTCGGCAAGCCGGCTCCGGGTTCTTCCCAGCAGACGCTCTACGTGATCGCCACCGTCAACAACACCCCCGGCGTCTACCGCTCCACCGACCGGGCCGCCACCTGGGTCCGCGTCAACGACAACGCCCACCAATGGGGCGCGCTGACCGGCACCGCCGTCATCACCGGCGACCCCGACACCTTCGGCCGCGTCTACATCGGCACCAACGGCCGCGGCCTCCAGTACGGCGACCCTTCCTGATCCACCCCGGGGCGGCCCCACCCGCCCCACCCCTCTCCCCGCCTCACCCCAGCAGGTCGTCCACCTGGGCCTCACCCTCCCGATACCTGCGAGTGATCTCCGCCCCGCAGTCGTCCGCCGCCCGCTGCAACCCCTGTCTACGCCGGGAGACCTCCTGCTCGTAGCCCTCAAGTCTCCCCATCGCCTCGGTCAGCTCCCCGTCCGTGCGGGCGGACAGGTCCGACAGCTCCACCTCGCCCAGCATCTCCGCGGCCAGCCTCCGGTACTCCTCCCCCCGAGGGGTACCGAGCGTCACGTGCCGAGCGGACGACCGGTACCGGGCCGGTCCGTCCGCCAGGATCTCCGACAGCCGCTCCACCACTCCCCCCACCACGGCGGCCCCCCGGCACGCCAACTCCGCCCGCAGGATGTCGATCCGCCCCTGCAACAGCCGCCGCACGTAACTGAGATCCGCCTCGTCCCGGAGCGCGTCCCGCCGCATGTCGCGCAGCTCGGCCAGGCTGAGCCGGGACAGGTCGTACTCCTCGTACCGCGTGCCCGATGTACTGAGTGTGCTCATCCGCCTCTACCGTCCCCTCGACCGGCGTGTGGGAAGCATGGTGCCACCCCAAGTGGCCGCTATGTGACCGAGTGCCCCCGAACGGCCCCAGATGGGGGCTTTCGACACCCACTTTCGCCCCCGGCATGATGGGCGCATGCGAGCGGTAGTACAGAGAGCGGACGGCGCGAGCGTCGTCGTCGACGGCGAGACGGTGGGCGAGTTCACCGGCGAGGGCCTGTGCGTCCTGGTGGGCGTGACTCACGACGACACGAAGGAGAAAGCAGCCCAACTGGCCCGAAAACTATGGACGATCCGCATGCTGACGGACGAGCGGTCCTGCAGCGACACCAACGCCCCCCTCCTCGTCATCAGCCAGTTCACCCTCTACGGCGACGCCCGCAAGGGCCGCCGCCCCACCTGGAACGCCGCCGCCCCCGGCACCCTCGCCGAACCCCTGGTCGACACCGTCGTTTCGGAACTACGTACGCTGGGCGCAACCGTGACAACAGGCCACTTCGGCGCCCAAATGCGAGTAACCCTGACGAACGACGGCCCTTTCACGGTCCTGCTCGACATCTGAGGCTCCCGCGGGCACGCCCACCCGAATACACCCCCGGCACAACGCGCGCACGGACGACCCCGGCATGGGGATCGACGTGGACGTCCGGGACGACGCGCAGTTCGAGGTGTTTCTGACCCTGGCCCTGGCCCTGGCCCCCACACGATCCACGCCGAGGCCGGCCAGGGCGACCACCCGCCGGCTGGCCCTCACCCCGCAGGAGCACGCCCCGACCTCACCGCACGGTCGGCCCGGCACGGAATCCCGCCCACAGCCCTACCCCCGGCGCCCTAGCCCTCACGAGCTACCCCTGAAGAGCCACCCGGGCCCCACCCCTGAGGGCCAGCCCAAGGCCGGCCTCACCCCTAAGGCTCGACAATCACTTCCTGCGCCGCAGCCGTCTCCCCCACGACCAACGCCGCATCGACCGGCACGTTCCGCTTGACCAGGGCGAGGGCGATGGGCCCGAGTTCGTGGTGGCGGACGGCGGTGGTGACGAAGCCGATCTTGCGGCCGTCGACACCCTCCGTGGCGACCCGGATCTCGGCCCCCCGCGCGGGCAACTGCACTTCGCTGCCGTCGAGATGGAGGAAGACGAGCCGCCGGGGAGGCTTGCCGAGGTTCTGGACGCGGGCGACGGTCTCCTGCCCCCGGTAGCACCCCTTCTGGAGATGGACGGCGGTCCCGATCCACCCCAGCTCGTGCGGGATGGTCCGGTGATCGGTCTCGAACCCGACCCGGGGCCGATGCTGCTCGACGCGGAACGCCTCGTACGCGAGGATCCCGGCCGCGTCCCCCACCTCGGCGGCGAACGACTCCAGCTCCTCCCGGGGAAGGAACACATCCCGCCCGTAGGGGGTCTCCCGTACGACCACGGAGCCAGGCACCTCGACCACGGACCCGGCCGGCAGATGCACCACCCCGAACTCCCCGGTCCGGTCGGCGACCTCGACCCGGTAGAAGAACTTCATGGACTCCAGGTACGAGAGCAACGCCTCCTGCGTCCCGGGCTCCACATGCGCCCAGACGGTCGCCCCGTCGTCGACGAGGTACAGCGCGTGCTCGATGTGCCCGTTCGCGGAAAGGATCAACGCCTCGGTGGCCACCCCGGACGGCAGCTCGCTGACGTGCTGGGTGAGCAGCAGATGCAGCCAGGCGAGCCGGTCGTCCCCGCTCACCGCGATCACCCCGCGATGCGAGAGGTCGACGAACCCCCGCCCGTCGGCGAGAGCCCGCTGCTCCCGGAACAGATCCCCGTAGTGGGCGGCGACACCGTCGTCCACACCCTCGGCGGACACCGCGCCGGGCAAGGACAGCAAGGGACTCTTCATACTCCCAACCCTACGACGGGGTGACGGAACCCCCGAAAGTCACCGCCCGTCGGCCACGGCCGAACACTCCGCGCACCGCCCGAAGATCGCGAAGTGCTTCATGTCGGTCTCGAACCCGAACGTCTCCCGCAGCGACGCCGTGAACTGCGCCGCGACGGACACGTCCGCCTCGATCACCCGCTCACAGTCCCGGCACACGAGATGCAGATGATGGTGCCGGTCGGCGAGATGGTAAGTCGGCGCCCCGTGCCCGAGATGCGCATGGCTGACCAGCCCCAACTCTTCCAGCAGCTCCAGCGTCCGGTAGACCGTGGAAATATTGACCCCCGACGCGGTCTTCCTCACTTCCGCGAGGATCTCGTCGGGGGTCGCGTGCTCCAGCGTGTCCACGGCTTCCAACACAAGCTGCCGCTGCGGCGTCAGCCGATACCCACGCTGCCTGAGGTCGCTCTTCCAGTCGGTGCTCACCACACTGGAGAGTCTAGGACTACTTGAAGAAAGCGATCCCGTCGTCGGGCATGTCCTGCGGAAGTGCCTTGGCCCAGCGGGCGACCTCTTCGGGGGTGACGACCTTCTTGAGGTGCGCGGACATGTAGGGGCGCAGCTCGACCTCGGGGGTCTGCTTCTCGCCGACCCACATGAGGTCGCTCTTGACGTACCCGTACAACCTCTTGCCACCGGTGTAAGGGGCAGACGCCGCGGTCCGGGCGACGGCGTCGGTGACGAGGTCGATCTGCGGCTTCTGCTTCGCCAGCTCGCCGTACCAGATCTCGACGACGCCGTCGTCGCGGACCATGGTCACCTCGACCTTGCGGTCGGCGTCGATGCGCCAGAAGCCGTGCTCGGACTCCAGGGGGCGGACCTTGTTGCCGTCGCCGTCCAGTACCCAGGTATGAGAGGTGTACTCCAGGAAGTCACGCCCGTCCTGGGTGAAGCTGACCTCCTGCCCGAAGTTGCACTTCTCGGAGCCGGGGAAGTCGTGCACACCGGCGCCGGCCCACTCGCCGAGCAGGAACGCGAGGGGCAGAAGGTCCTTGTGCAGGTCGGACGGGATCTCGATCATCTGGCTTCCTGGTATGACGGGTCAGCGCTGGCCCTGGTACAGCTTCTTCACGGTCAGCCCGGCGAACGCGAGCACGCCGACGCAGACCAGGACGAGGAGAGCTTCGAAGAAGACTTCAAGCACGGGGTGCTCCTAGGAGGCGCGATTCAGGTACACAAGGCCGCCCCCCAGCTTACGCCGCCCCGTCCGCCCCCACTCATCGGCCCGGTACCGAGGCCAGCAGCTGGCTCTGGAGTACTACGGTCTGCTGGAACGGCACGGCCCCGGCCGAACCCTTACGGGACTGGAGGACGACGGCCATGACGTCCCCGGCGAAGAGGTACGCCTGCCGAAGCTGCTCGGCCCCGTAGGGCCGCTTCTCGTCGTAGGCGTCCCGGTCGACCCCGGCGACGTTGGACTCGGCGGCGAAGGCGTCGTCGAACGTCGTCTCCGTGGCCCCCCGCGCGGGGTACACCGGGTCGTCGTACCCGGTCAGGTTCTCGCGGAGGCGGGCGGTGACGGCGGGGTCGTCGAGACGCAGGAGGTAGACGGCGGTACGGGTCCCGTCGGGGGTGGTCCAGCCGCGCGCGGCGACGTGCCGCAGCCCGTAGTCGGTGAGGTACTGCCCGACGGTGACACGGTCCTCGGCGGACGCGTACACCGCGAGGAAGTCCTTGACGCCGAGCCACCCGTCACGCCCGCGCAGCGCGGTGTCCTCGACGGCGCCCTCAGGGGCGGGCAGCACATAGGACCGCAGGTCGGACCCGGTGACGGGCCGCTGCACCTCCGGGTACTCCCAGCGCCCGTCGGACTCGGTGGCGAGCCCGGGGACGTCGGTCCGCTCCATCCGGGTGATCCCGTAGGCGGTCCCCGCCCCGAGCACCCCGAAGACGACGACGGCGGCACCCCACCGCAGAACGCCCCGCAGAACACGCCGCCCCCGCGCAGGGGGCGCCCCCGTAATACCCGTAGGGGACTCGACGGCCCCCTCCACGACCTCGTCCGCGACGGCCTCGGCCACCCCCGCCTCCCTCTGCTCACTCATACGGCACGCCCCGGATCGTCGATACGGTCAAGCTGCTCGGCCACGAACGCGGCGACCCCCTCGCTGTCCAGCGAACCGGCCCCGGTGGCGCTGAAGAAGACGACGAGGTCCCCGACCCCTGCCGTGCACTGGATGCCCGTCAGCTTCTCCTCGTCCGGCTCCTTCTCACCCGCCCGCGCCTTCGGCACGAGGCACAGCGCGTCCTTGTGCCCCTTGACGACGGGCCCCTTCCCGAGGACCCCGGAGTCGGCGAGTTCCCGATACCCCTGGGTGACGAAGCGTACGGAGGACCGGTCGGCGAGCCGGGTCAGCGTCACCTGGACGACGTAGGGGTCACTCTTCTCGCCGAACCAGTCCTCCCTGCTGAGGTAGGTCCGCAGAGCCATGCTCTTGATCCGGTGCTTCTCGACGGAGTCGCGGTACTTCTTGGGCATGTCCTTGAGCGAGTTCGCGCGCAAGGCGGTGGCCTGCCGCTCGTTGAACTCGGTGTCGTGCCCGAAGTCCTCGACGTCGGGTCCGGGCCGCAGCCCGTCCGTCCCGTAGGGGACGAAGAGCGCGCGCAGGGACCCCGCGGCGGGCTGGTCGACGGCGCCCCCCGACGCCGCCGGCTTGGGAAACACCCAGCTCACGTCCCCCGGCTCCCGATCGGCCCCGCGCACGGTGACGACGGTGTACCCGACGCCCGCGAGGACGACGGAGGCGAGCAGCGCGCCCCCGAGAACGGCACCGGCGCGACGCCGGCGAACGGGCTTCTCGTCGCTCACAGCTTCCCCATCTGCCGCTGGGCGAGCCCCATGATCGCGGACTTGGAAATCGGCTTGGTGTCGTAGACGTAGATCTGGACGTACAGATCCCCGCGCCAGGCGTGCGCCTCGGCGGAGTAGAGGGGGAGGTACCCGTCCTTGTTGTCGGGGCTGTCGTGGACGTAGACCGTCCCTCCCTGGTACCCCGTACCAGGGAGGGACCAGTCGCGGGTATCGGCCTCGTCCTCGGCCCAGTACTGCCCGTTGGAGGCGGACTCCGCGGCCCCGGCGACGTCGCCGCTCTGGTTGTACTGGATAAGGCTCACGCGGACGAGACGGCGCTCGCCCTCCAGCCAGTTGGTGGTGACGGCGCGGCGGAACCCGTCCTCGACGGCGGTGTTGAAGACGCTGGACGGTTCGGCGAAGGTGGCGGAGTACGCGGCGAGGGACATCCACGTGGCCTCGCCCCGCCAGCTCCCCTGCGGCAGCGCCTTGCCCCCCTTCGGCCTGCTGACCAGCAGTTTCCGCAGATCACCGTCGGTTTTGACGCGCCGGTCGAGAGCGGCGGACAGCGGCTCGGGGGAACTGCCCTTGGCCTGCGGGACGGCGGCCTGGGAGAGCGGCGGCAAGGGGGTGGGAGACCGCTCGGCCTGGACGAGGTACCCCGTACACACCCCGGAGAGGACCCCGAGGCAGGCGGCGGTGGAGATGAGGAGGGCGGTACGGCCCCGGCGTTTCAAAGAGTCCCCCCGGACGAAGAGCCGGACAAAGAAGTGAAGCGCGCACTTGGCGTGCACGCTTCACAGGAGACTCACGGGTATCAGCGCTGGTTGTACGCCCCAGGTATTACGACTTGATACCGGCGACGAAGGCGGCCCAGGAGTCGGCGGGGAAGAGGAGAGAACCCTGAGAGGGGTCTTTGCTGTCCCGGACGGGAACGAGGGAGGGGATGCTGTCGGAGACTTCGAGGCATTCGCCGCCATCGTTGTTGCTGTAGCTGCTCTTACGCCACGAGACGCTGCTCAAGTCGATGGATCGCACGGCAATTCCTCCAGCAGACGCATGATGAACCTTCGTGTCTCGGCGGGGCTGTACGCCAAGTCACGTAGGGCATCATAGGCGCGGTTAAATGCCTCAACCCTGCTGCTGTCCTCGATCAGTTCGCCCTGTGCATCGTTCTCCGCGTAGGCGACGATCGTCCCGTCCACCATCTGCAAGAACATCATGTTGGTGTTGACCAGACCGTGCCGCCCCACGCCGAACGGCAACACCTGAATGGAGACGCCGGGCAGGTCCAGCACCTCCAGCAGGAACTCCAACTGCTTGCGCCACTCCACCAGGTCCGCCAGCGGATTGCGCAGCACCGCCTCCGACATGATCGACCGGAACGGCACCGGGTTCTCCGGGTCGAACAGCGCGCGCTGGCGTTCAAGTCGGGCCTGGATCTGCCGCTCCAGCTCCTCACCCTCGTAGCCACCGGCGATAAGCGCCGCCCGCGCGAACCCTTCGGTCTGGAGCAGGCCCGGCGGCGTGGTCGCCCCGTAGTGCCACAGAGCTACGGCCTTCTCCTCCAGTTCCATGTACGGCCGGTACTGCCGCTTGAACCGGTTCTTGTCGGTGACCGCCAACTCCCACAGGATCAGGAGCTTGTCCCCGGTCTTGTAGTAGGTGTCGAGGTCTTCGACCACATCGGGACCGCCCAACATGATCCCGTTCTCCATCCTGTTGAGCATCGTCTCGTTCCAGCCCACCTCCCGCGACAGCCTCCTCAGGGTGACCTTCGCCCTCTCCCTCTCCTTCTTCAGCTCCTGCGCGAACCTCGCCCTGGGCCCACCACTCCGCCCCGTGATCGTCTTCCTGGCCGGCATCGCCTTCCACCCTCCCACTGCCGATGACGAATCTCGCGTTGCCTTTGCGTCTGTCCGGGGTGCGAAGGCGTCCCTGCTTGGGCCATCCTCTTACTACCCAGGAATACGCAGAGTAGTACAACTGCCGCATTCCGTATAGATGTTGGGCGAAAGGAAGCAAACCGATGGAACCCGGAACCCTCCTCTACGACCCCACGACCGACAAGGTGGGGGAGTTCCAGGCCCGCTCCGGCAAGTACGCGATGCTGCGCCCCGTCGGCGGCGGGATCGAGTGGCAGGCCGACCCCGACACCCTGCGGCCCCCGACCGACAGCGAGCGCATCGGCGCGGGCGTGAAGGCGGCGAACGCGCAGGCGACGCGGAAGTACCCCCTGTTGGAGCCGACCGTCGACATCACGTCCGTCCCGGAGCCGTACCCGAACTGCGCGAGCTGCGCGGACCTGGTCCTGCTGGCCAAGTCGGCAGGGGAGAAGCGGGACTTGAGCGCGCAGGTGGACGCGAGGGTGTTGATGAGGCAGCACCACAAGCAGGCGCACCTCACGCGGGCCGACCCCGCGTGATCCGCCCCCGCCCCGAGCAGATCACCGAGGTCCAGCCGGCGTACGCGGTCCCCCCGCCCGCGCTGCCACGACCCCCGGCCCCTCACAACGACCGTCAACTCACCCCCGTCCGAAGCGAGTTCCCCCAGCAGAGGACGCGCCGAGGCCGAACTCGCCGCGCGGCGAGGCGACTTCTGACCGACGACACCTTCTGGAGCGGCGTCCTGACCGCCTTCAGCGTCGCGACACTGATCGTGGTGATCGCGGCGACGGTGTGAGGCCCGCACCACGGCCCGCACTACGCTTCACGGCATGGCCAAGAAGCTAGTGCTCAAGGTGACCGCGGGTGCCGACGCCCCCGAACGCTGCTCGCAGGCGTTCACCGTCGCCTCGGTGGCGGTCGCGAGCGGCGTTGACGTCTCCCTGTGGCTCACCGGCGAGTCCGCGTGGTTCGCGCTGCCCGGCAGGGCGGCGGAGTTCGAACTCCCCCACGCGGCCCCCCTCCCGGACCTCCTCGACACGATCCTCTCCACCGGCAAGGTCACGCTGTGCACGCAGTGCGCGGCACGCCGGGACATCACGGAGAAGGACGTGATCGAGGGGGTCCGGATCGCCGGCGCGCAGGTCTTCGTCCAGGAGGCACTGGCGGACGACGTCCAGGCACTCGTGTACTAGGGGTACTACGCGATCCCCCCTACGGACTGCCTCCCCGCCCTCAGCCTCGCGGCGTCCTGCCCCGGAGGTAGTCCGTAGGTACTCCGGTACTCCCGGCTGAACTGCGTAGCACTCACGTACCCCACCGCCTGCGCGACCTGCGCGGCGGACTCCTCCCCGCTCACCAGCCGCCGCCGCGCCTCCTGCATCCGCAGCCGCTTCTGATACCTCAGCGGGGTCATACCCGTGACCTCCTTGAAGTGCCGGTGCAGCCAGGCCGTGCTCATGTGCGCGACGGCGGCGATCTCCTCGACGCTCAGCGGCTGGTCGTACCGCTCCCGGATCCACCGCGCGGCCTTCCGCACCCGGGCCGCCGCCGAGTCGGACAGGCACCACTCCCGCAGCACGGGCCCGAGGCCGCAGCGCAGCACCCGGTACAGGATCTCGGCCTCGATCCGCCCGGCCAGCGGCCCGATGTCCTCGGGAGTATCGAGCAATTCGACCCACCGGGTGACGGCGTCCACGAGCTGCGGCGTCATCTCCGCCTTGATCAGCCCGCGCACCGGCGGCCCGACGGCCCCGGCACCGCTGTCCTCCAGCTCCATCAGCAGCTCGGTGATCGTCCCCATGTCGAGGCTCAGCAGCACCGACCGGTACGGAAACTTGACCAGTTCGATGGAGACGGGCAGGTCAATAGGGGTGAGCAGGATCTCCCCAGGCCCCGCGACCTCGCTCAGCGCCCCCGCCGTCGTCCGTTTCTCCCCGTCCGCGACGAAGCACAGAAGCGGCTCGTACAGCGTGTCCGCCGGCTGGAACGACCCGTCCAGCACGACCAGCGAGAGCCGGGGGACGGCCGTTTCGGCGCCCGGAACGGTGTGGTGCCGCTCGATGGCGGCGCCGAGTCGGTCGAACACGCGCGCTCCTGAGAGGTCCTGTACTGAGAGGATCAGGCAAGCTGAGACGATCAGGCAATCTTATGCGGCTGACGGCTCATGCCGCCCCGGCGCCCGGTCCGTAGCGTCGAGGGCATGGCACAGCAGACTTCCAAACTCCCTCTCCGCGCCCTCGGTACCCAGGGCCTCAAGACCGGCGCGATCGGCCTCGGCACCATGGGCATGACCATGGCGTACGGCGCCGGCGACGAGCAGGCGGGCATCGACGCCATCCGCCGCGCCCACGATCTGGGCGTCACTCTCTTCGACACCGCCGAGCTCTACGGCTGGGGCACCGGCAGCAACGAACAGCTCCTCGGCCGCGCCGTCGCCGGTTTCCGTGACGAGATCTTCCTCGCGACGAAGTTCGGCTTCGACCTGTCGGACGTCTCCGACCCGCTCAACCTCCCGCTCGACAGCCGACCCGAGAACATCCGCCGGGTCACCGAGGAGAGCCTGCGCCACCTCGGCACCGACCGCATCGACGTCCTCTACCAGCACCGGGTCGACCCCGGCGTGCCGATCGAGGAAGTCGCGGGCGCGGTGGGCGAGTTGATCGCCGAGGGCAAGGTCCTGTACTTCGGCCTGAGCGAGGCCGGGCCCGACACCGTCCGCCGCGCCCACGCCGTCCAGCCCGTCTCCGTCCTCCAGACCGAGTACTCGGTCTTCGAGCGCGCCGTCGAGGCCGACATCCTGCCCGTCGTACGGGAGTTGGGCATCGGCTTCGTCCCCTACTCGCCGCTCGGGCGCGGCTTCCTCACCGGCACGGTGAAGCCCGCCGCCGAGTACGCCGAGGACGACATCCGCCGCTGGGACGAGCGCTGGCAGCCGGGCAACTACGAGAAGAACGTCGCCGCCGTACGGGAGTTGACGGCCCTGGCCGAGTCGAGGGGCGCGACGGCACCCCAACTCGCCCTGGCCTGGCTCCTGTCCCAGGGCGACGACATCGTCCCCATCCCCGGCACCCGCAGCGCGGCGCGCGTGCAGGAGAACGTAACGGCTGCCCAACTCACCCTGACCACCGAGGACTTGGCCCGCATCGACGCCGTCCTCCCGCACGGCGCCGCAGGCTCCCGCTACCCCGAATCACTCATGCCCACCTGGACCTGACCCCTACCGGCGCCGCCGCTTCCCGTCCAACTCGTCCCACCACTCATCGGACTTGGGGTCCCCCGACGGATCGTCCCACCAACGGTCCTCGGGCCCCCGCCGGTTGGCCACGATCGCGGCAAGCGGCGGAATCACCATCGCCACCACACACATCCCCACCGCCACCGGCACCGACCACAACCGCACGACCCCCCACGCCAGCACGAAGAGCCCGATACAGCTCCCCATCATGGCGAAGTACACATGCCGCCGCCGCGCGTACATACCCCCAGCGTAACTCCGCAGAACCACACCCATTCAGCGGAACCCCCCTCGCCCCCACTTCCCTAGATTCAAGCCACCGACCGGCCCACCAGCCAAAGCCCGAAAGATGGCTGAACCACTGCGCAAGACCTCCCGGGGAATTCTCATCGTCGCACGCGGCGACTCGGCTGCACCCCGGTGAGCGGCCCGCCATGACTGCATCGACACGGCCGAGCAGCCGATGAACCAGGCTGCCGTCAACTGCCGGGTCCGCTGAGCCGGTTGTTCGAACGGGGACGGAGGAACCGCGTGGAAGAGAGAAGCGGCGAGCCGCGGCCGGCCGTGCTGCCCCTGTCTCCACCGATCGCGGAAACCCTGTTCGCCGCCCTCTACGGCGAACAGAGACCCCGCCCTTGGCACGACCCCGAGAACGACCCCTACCAGCTCTTTCACCAGCGCTCGCTGGCGATGGGCTGGCTGGACGTGCTGTGGGGCATGAACGACGCCGGCTCCGGGCACCCGCGCGGGGCCGCCGGGGGCCCGGAACCGGTCATGTGGTTCCAGGTCGAGGCGGCCGTCGTGAGCGGTGAACGGCCGTTGCCGGTGCGCCCGTGCCGTCGATGCGGACGAGGGAGTGGTACGAGGCGGGTGCCCCGGAGGCGCGGACGGCGGTAGAAGTGACCATCAGCAGCGGACGGGACGAGGTGATCGGACAACTGCCGCACCGGCTCGACGAGTTGGAGCAGAACGTCTTCACCCTCCGGTCGTACGCCTCAGGAAGTACCTCTCCCGAACCACCCTTCGACGACACCTTCTGGGACGGCCCGGCCCGCCACACCCTGACCCTCCAGGGCGACCTCGCAGCTTGGTCGTACGACAGCGTCGGCTGGCTCGCCGAAACCCTGGCAGAGCTCGCTGCCCGCCTCGGTGCGCGTGCACCTCTGCTGCTCACGGCCACCCGGAGCGACCAGCCCCGCCTCCCCTAGGGGGCATCCCGTCATACCGGAAGGGCCGTACCCGAGTACTACGGGTACGGCCCTTCGTGGCGGGCGTCGGTCAGACCGCGATCGCGACCTCGGCGAGGCCGCCCTGCTGGGCGACGACCGTGCGGTCGGCGGTGGCGCCGGGGACGAGGGCGCGGACGGTCCAGGTGCCTTCGGCCGCGTAGAAGCGGAACTGGCCCGTGGCGGAGGTGGGGACCTCCGCCGTGAACTCACCGGTCGAGTCCAGGAGGCGGACGTAACCGGTCACCGGCTCACCGTCCCGCGTCACCTGGCCCTGGATCGTCGTCTCACCGGGCTTGATCGTCGAGGCGTCGGGGCCGCCGGCCTTCGCTCCACACATGGTCATACTCCAGAGGTCGTCGGTCTGACGGGTTACTTGTTGGCGCCGAGCTCGATCGGGACGCCGACGAGGCTGCCGTACTCGGTCCAGGAGCCGTCGTAGTTCTTGACGTTCTCGACACCCAGCAGCTCGTGCAGCACGAACCAGGTCAGCGCGGACCGCTCACCGATCCGGCAGTACGCGATCGTGTCCTTCGCGAGGTCGACCTGCTCCTCGGCGTACAGCTCCTTCAGCTCGTCGTCCGACTTGAAGGTGCCGTCGTCGTTCGCGTTCTTCGACCACGGGATGTTGCGCGCGGACGGCACGTGGCCGGGGCGCTGCGACTGCTCCTGCGGCAGGTGCGCGGGGGCAAGCAGCTTGCCGGAGAACTCGTCGGGCGAGCGGACGTCGACGAGGTTCTGCGTGCCGATCGCGGCGACGACGTCGTCACGGAAGGCGCGGATCGCGGTGTTCTGCGGCTTGGCCTTGTACTCGGTGGTCGGCCGGGTGGGGACCTCTTCGACCAGCTCGCGGGCGTCCAGCTCCCACTTCTTGCGGCCGCCGTCGAGCAGCTTCACGTTCTCGTGGCCGTACAGCTTGAAGTACCAGTAGGCGTACGACGCGAACCAGTTGTTGTTGCCGCCGTACAGGATGACCAGCGTGTCGTTGGCGATGCCCTTCGCGGACAGCAGCGCCTCGAAACCGGCCTGATCGACGAAGTCGCGGCGGACCGGGTCCTGGAGGTCCTTCGTCCAGTCGATCCGGATCGCGTTACGGATGTGGTTCTTCTCGTAGGCCGACGTGTCCTCGTCGACCTCGACGATCGCGATGTCGGCGTTGTCGAGGTTGGCCTCGACCCAGTCGGCGTCTACCAGGACGTCGCTGCGGCTCATGCTCGTTCTCCTCCGGGGCAGTTGCGGCGGGGGTGCGAAGTGCGGGTGAGTGCGCGCGGGCTGCGCCGTGCGGATACGGGAGCGGGCGCGCGGGTGCCCCTGACAGGGCCGGCGAGTTCAGGAAGCGTTACAGAGCATGGCGGCGACGCGGCACAGGTCTACTGCCCGCCGCTTCGTGAGATCCGCCTGTCGCTTCATGCCGTCGATCGTAGGGACGGATCGGGCATGCTGTCACCGGTGTGTCGTATGGCGAGATACGATCGTCCACATGCCGAGATACAGGTAGCCCTGAAGTAGTACGGGACGGGACCCGTAGTACTCGGGAGGGGCCCCGCATCTACGGTACGGACGCCCCCGTCTCGCCAGTCGGACAGAACCCCGTACGACCCCTACCCCGCGAGTCGTACGTTCGAACCGCCCACCGTGATCTCCACGCCGTTCCGCGCCGGGACCACCTTGTCCAGCTTGATGCCGCCCGGCAGGTTCTCGATCCGCTGCTCGAAGTCGGTGATCTTCCGGACCTCGCCCTCGGCGGCGTCGACGCCCCCGAAGCTGGGCAGCGTGTCGGCGCGCACCTTCACCGTGTCACCGTCGACGGTCACGGTGCTCAGCACGGACGCGGGCGCCTTCTGGCCGAACGCGTCGATCTGGACGTCCACCTTGATCTTCCCGTTGCCTCCGTCGGACAGCCCGACCACCTCGGCGTCGACGCCCTGGATGATCTGCGTCGGCTCGGACTTCGCGGCCTTCAGCAGCTCGGCGTAGGAGATGCTGGCGGTGCCGCTCGCGGACGAGGCCGTCGCCGAGCTGAAGCTGGAGTCGAAGTCGACGCCCTTCATGCTCGCCTTCAGGTCGTCGATCCTGATCGTCCCGCTGCTGGTCCCCGTCGCCGCGTCGTACTGCTTGATCCCGACCTCGACGTCGTCGAGCTGCCCGCCGAGCGCCTGCGTCAGGAACGGGAACCCCTTGATCGACACGTCCGGCGTCGCCGCCAGCCCCTCGTTCACCCTCAGCTTGTCCGCGGCCTCCCCCTCGGCGAAGTTCACCGCCAGCCGGTCGGCCAGCACGAACAACCCGCCCAGGACAACAACAACGATCAGAAGTATGCGAAGGCCGCGCATTGCAGTGGTTCCCCCAAAGAGTGCTGACCGGGACCCTGAGGACCCCTAGCCCTTACGGCCACCCACCGTAACTCTCTGGGGTGAGGTGCCCCGGAGACTGTCGAGCAGTTGTGACAGTGGGGAGGGGTGGGGCGAGCGGTACGGGGGGCTCGGCGCAGGTACGCCGGGTGGCGGGGGCCCGAGGCGGCCGGGGTCACCGGGCACGCACGGGTGGGTCGGCTGCATCACGCGCGGGAACTGTGCAGCCCTTGGGATAACCGCGTACACGCGGGCCGGCCTCGGGGGGCAAACGGCGGCGCGGACAGGCCCGAATGAGGAGGCACACACGCGCGCGTGGCCGACGCTTCGCCAGCCTGTCGGCCTTCGCCGAGCGCCGCCGCGCGGGCACCGGTGTGAGCGTGGGTGCGCACTGGCCCACAGCCCGGGACCACCGCTCCGGAACGGCGCGCGCGCACGCGCCGAGGCACCGGCAACTCCGCCGCCCCGGCATGAGGCCCCCCCGCACGAGGCCGGTCCGCAGCCAGGGCGGGGCCTCAGCCAGGAGCAGGGCCTCCGCCGGGGCGCACGCCGCGCCAGCGCCGGTACGCGCGTGGGCGCGCCGGCACTCAGCCCGGGGCCTGCCTTGTGGCGGGCCCCGACCCCCGTTGCTAGCCCAGCGCCCGGCCCAGGACGTACACCGCGGGGGCGGCGAGGGACAGGGGGAGGGCGACGCCTGCCGTGAAGTGGACGAACCTCGATGGGTAGTCGTAGCTCGCGACGCGGTGGCCGATGAGGGCGCAGGCGGCTGCGCCCGCGCCGACGAGGGCACCCGGGGCGCCGACGTCGTTCATGCCGCCGACGGCGATGCCCGCGCCGGCGGCGGCGAGGAGGGAGACGACGACGGAGGCGGGCGTCGGGAGGGGCAACGCGCGCGCGAAGATGGCCACGGCGACGGCGGCCGCGCCCACGGAGACGGCGTCGGAGTCGGCGCCGAGGTACCCCGTCGCGACGATCGCCAACGCGCTGCTCGCGACGGTGGCCATGAGGCCGTACATGCGCTCGTCGGGGTCCGCGTGGGACCGGAGCTGGAGGATCAGGCACAGCAGGACCCAGACGCCGAGCGTGCCCAGGATCGCGGCGGGCGCGTGCTCCTGGCCGACGCCGAGCAGGACCGCGTCGGAGACCAGCGCGCCCAGGAACGCGAGCGCGATGCCCTGGCGCGCGGGCCACATCCCGTTCAGCCGGAACCAGCCCGCCGCCGTGACGCCCTGGAGCGCGACTAGCGGCAGCAGCAGCCCGTACATCCCGAACGGCGCCGTCCCGGCCAGCAGCAGGCCCAGCAGCGCCGTCAGCGCCGCCGGCTGCATCCCGGGCTCGATGATCGGCGAGCGCCCTTCGAGCCGGGCCCGCTGAGCATCGGTCACGCGCGCGTTCCCGGCGAGGGTGGCAGGCCCGTACCCGGGCCCGCCGCCCTGCGAGGACGCGGCGGAGGTCTCGCCCCCGCCGAAGGACGGCGCCCCCTGTCCGACACCCGAGCCCGCCGCCCCGGCGGACGGAGCCGACGGCCCAGCGGGCGAAGCCACCGGCCCAGCGGCCGAGACACCCTGCCCGGCGGGCGCGTACGCCCCGGCCTGAGCACCCCCCGCCGCGAAGCCCCCGGCACCCGCGCCGGACGCGTACGGCCCCGCCTGCGCCCCGCCCGGCACGAACCCACCGGACGACGCGTCGGGATGCCCAGCAGGCGCGTACGGCCCGGCAGCGGCCCCGGCGGTCCCGGCAGCACCGGCAGCACCGGCGGACGCGTACGGCCCGGCGGCAGCCCCCGCGTGCGCGCCGGGCGCATAACCTGCGGCACCCGCCGCGGCCGCGCCCTCGCGCGCGTACCCCCCGCTCTGCCCCGGCGCCCCGCCGCCCGCGTACCCGCCCGTCGGCGCGCCCTGCGCGGGCTGCTGCCAGGCGTACGGGGACGGCGGCTCGGCGGCCGCCGCATACCCTGCGTCCGGGGGGCCGTCGTAGGACTGCTGGGGCGGCAGGTAGGCCGTCTCCTCGGCGGGCGACGGCATCTGGAGGGACGGCTGGACGGTCGTCTCCCAGGTCTGCCCCTGCCACTGCTGGGTGTCGTCCATGGGGTCGTAGCCCGGTCTGCCCGGCCCGCCCTGCTGCCCCGGCTGCCCCTGCTGGGGCCACTGCGTCGCGTACGGGTCGTAGGGACCCTGCTGGTCGGTCATCGGTGACTCATCCTCCTGCGAACGGCGGGAGCACCTCGACCGTGCCGCCCTCGGCCAGCCGTACCGTCTCATGCGCGCGCGTGCCGACGGGGTCACCGTCGACGAGGAAGGAGCATCGGCGCAGGACGCGTACGAGTTCCCCGGGGTGTCGCTCGCGCACGGCGGCGAGCGCGTCCGCGAGCGTCACCGCGTCGTACGGCTCCTCCGCGACCTCGGCGGCGGCCTTCGCGGCGGCCCAGTAGCGCACGGTGACCTTTGGCATCCGTTCCTCGAAACAGCGGTGAGCGATCGGTATCCGGACCACAAAGGCTAGCCCGCCCGTCTGACACTCCAGTCCCCGATGCGCCCCAGCAGCCCGTCGCTCACGGCGTGCTCGGCGTGCCCCATGCCGGACTCCAGCCACAGTTCCGCGTGCCCGGCGGCGGCCTCGGCGAGGCTGCGGGGGTGGTCGAGCGGGAAGTACCCGTCCCGGTCGCCGTGGACGACGAGCAGCGGCGTCGGCGCGATCCTGGCGGCGGCCTCTACGGGCGACAGCGGCACGGGGTCCCACTCCTGGTGGTGGATGCGCGTCCCGAACCCGTAGCGCCCCACGAGCCGCCCCTCGGGCCGCATGACGAGCCAGTGCAGCCGCCGCATCGGCGCGGTCCCCCGGTAGTACCAGCGCGCGGGCGCGCTGACGGCGACGACGGCGTCCGCGTCGCCCGGGTGCAGCGCGGCGTGCCGCAGGGCGACCGAGCCGCCCATGGAGAACCCGACGCTCACCACGCGCGCGTGCCCGAGTTCGCGCGCCCAGCGGACGGCCGCCGCGAGGTCGAGCACTTCCCGGTCGCCGACGGTGGACCGCCCGCCGGAGGCGCCGTGCCCCCGGAACGAGAACGTGACGACGGACCCGTACCGTCGCAACGCCTCCGCCACCCTGCGCACGTGCGGCCGGTCCGCCGCCCCCGTGAACCCGTGGGAGACGACGAACGCGAGGTGATCACCGGGTGGACCGGAAGTGTCGTTCTCTCCGTCCCGCAGGGCGCCCGTTTCGTATACAACGGACCGAGGATCGTATACGGAATCGATCAGGACCCCGTCGGCGGTTGACAGAAACGTCCGCATAGGGGCGCTTCTGACCGTCTCGCCATTCGGACATACGGTGGAACGCGCCACACGACCTGCCGGACTGTCGCTCATGTCGGCTATTCTCCTGGGCAGAGGACTCGGGCAGCGAAGCCCCCGGGTCCTTTTGTGCTTTCGGAAGCGTTGTATACGAAGCGGGAAACCGTGGGTGTACGGCGGATCCACAGTGCCGCACATGTCCTCGCAGGGACCGAGGAGGAACCGGACGTATGAGTTCTCTGCTGCTCCTGACCAATGCCCTCCAGCCGTCGACGGAGGTGCTTCCGGCCCTCGGCCTGCTCCTGCACAACGTGCGGGTGGCCCCGGCGGAGGGCCCCGCCCTCGTCGACACCCCGGGCGCCGACGTCATCCTGGTCGACGGCCGCCGCGACCTCCCCCAGGTCCGCAGCCTCTGCCAGCTGCTGCGCTCCACCGGCCCCGGCTGTCCGCTCGTCCTGGTCGTCACCGAGGGCGGCCTCGCCGCCGTCACGGCCGACTGGGGCATCGACGACGTCCTGCTCGACACGGCGGGCCCGGCGGAGGTCGAGGCGCGCCTGCGGCTCGCGATGGGCCGCCAGCAGATCGTCAACGACGACTCCCCCATGGAGATCCGCAACGGCGACCTGTCGGTCGACGAGGCGACCTACAGCGCGAAGCTGAAGGGCCGCGTGCTGGACCTCACCTTCAAGGAGTTCGAACTCCTCAAGTACCTCGCCCAGCACCCGGGCCGCGTCTTCACGCGCGCGCAGCTGCTCCAGGAGGTATGGGGGTACGACTACTTCGGAGGTACCCGTACCGTCGACGTACACGTCCGGCGCCTGCGCGCGAAGCTCGGCCCGGAGCACGAGTCGCTGATCGGGACCGTCCGGAACGTGGGTTATCGATTCGTTACGCCCGAGAAGGCCGAGCGCGTCTCCGAGGACACCAAGGCCAAGGCCGCCCCCGCAAACGCGGAGGATGCGGACGAGTCGGCCGTCACGGCGTCCGCCGAGGTGTAGGCCCTGGTCGGACCGGGCGGCACCGGCGCGCGGTTACCGCTCGGTCACCTCCGATACGCCCTGCCCGGTCCGGGTTGATCCGCGTAGACTCCGCGCGTGGCCAAGGTGACGAGGGACGACGTAGCACGCCTGGCGGGGACGTCCACCGCCGTGGTCAGCTACGTCATCAACAACGGACCCCGGCCGGTCGCCCCGGCCACGCGCGAGCGTGTCCTCGCCGCGATCAAGGAACTGGGGTACCGGCCCGACCGCGTCGCCCAGGCGATGGCGTCCCGCCGCACCGACCTCATAGGTCTCATCGTCCCCGACGCCCGCCAGCCGTACTTCGCGGAGATGGCGCACGCGGTGGAGCAGGCCGCGTCCGACCGCGGGAAGATGGTCCTCGTAGGCAATTCGGACTACGTCGCCGAGCGCGAGGTCCACTATCTGCGGGCCTTCCTCGGGATGCGGGTCTCCGGCCTCATCCTCGTCTCCCACGCCCTCAACGACCTGGCCGCCGCCGAGATCGAGGCGTGGGACGCCCGGGTCGTGCTGCTGCACGAACGCCCCGAGGCCATCGACGACGTCGCGGTCGTCCTGGACGACCTCAACGGCGCGCGCACCGCCGTCCGCCACCTCCTCGACCACGGGTACCCGTACGTCGCGTGTATGGGTGGCACGGCTGATACCCCGGCGGTAGGGGACCCGGTCTCCGACCACGTCGAGGGCTGGCGCCAGGCCATGGCCGAGGCCGGCGTCGCCACGGACGGCCGCCTCTTCGAGGCCCCCTACAACCGGTACGACGCCTATCGCGTCGCCCTCGGCATCCTCTCCGCGCCCGCGCGCCCCCCGGCCGTCTTCTGCTCCACCGACGACCAGGCCATCGGCGTCCTGCGGGCCGCGCGCGAACTGCGCATCGACGTGCCGGGTGAGCTCGCGGTCGTCGGCTTCGACGACATCAAGGAGGCCGCGCTGGCGGACCCGCCGCTGACGACGGTCGCGTCCGACCGCTCGGCGATGGCCCGCGCGGCGGTCGACCTCGTGCTGGACGACGGGCTGCGGGTGGCGGGGTCGCGGCGCGAGCGCGTGAAGGTGTTCCCGTCGCGGTTGGTGACGCGGCGCTCCTGCGGGTGCCCCTAGGGTCGTACGGGTTTCCCCGTAGTACCCCCGTTTCTGAGAGGTTCCTGAGAGGCGGGGCAATTCGCCCTCGACGGCCTTTACGCAGGCCCGACGACGTTCTCGGGGCGTTCTCAGGGAGCACTCAGGAAGCTCTCATGGTCGCGGACGAAGCTTTTTTCCATGACCGAGAGCTTCCGCCGCGACGGCGAGTACGAGAACGAGCAGAACCCGTACCAGGGCGCCCAGCAGCAGTACTCCGCCACGCCCGTCAACCCGGAGTGGCCGCCCCCGCCGGCCCATCAGCCGGCGTACGCCGCGCAGCCGGAAGCCCCCGCCGACAAGAAGAAGCGCACCCGCGGCCCTCTCGCCCTCCTCGCCGCGGTCGCGATCGTCGCGGCGGCGATCGGCGGCGGCACCGCGTACGGCATCCAGGAGCTGACCCACAAGGACGAGACCGTCGCCGCCACCACGACCAGCGTCGTGCCGTCCAGCAAGAAGGGCGACATCGCGGCCGTCGCGGCGGCGGTCAGCCCGAGCATCGTCGAGGTCAAGGCGGCGCTGGACAGCGGGAGTTCGACCGGTTCCGGCGTCATCATCACGAGCGGCGGCGAGATCATCACCAACAACCATGTCATCGCCGGCGCGAGCAGCATCCAGGTCCAGACGAGCGACGGCAAGACGTACACCGCGAAGGTCGTCGGCACCGACAGCAAGAAGGACCTCGCGCTGATCAAGCTGGAGAACGCCTCCGGCCTCAAGCCCGCCTCCCTCGGCGACTCCGCCACCGTCGACGTCGGCGACTCGGTCATCGCGATCGGCTCCCCCGAGGGCCTGACCGGCACCGTGACCAGCGGCATCGTCTCCGCCCTGAACCGCGACGTCACCGTCTCGACCGACGAGAGCCAGGGCCGTCAGCAGCAACAGCAGGGCGGGGGCTGGCCGTTCGAGTTCGGCGGGCAGCAATTCAACGGCGACACGGGCTCGTCGACGACGACGTACAAGGCCCTCCAGACGGACGCCTCCCTCAACCCCGGCAACTCCGGCGGCGCCCTCATCGACATGAACGGCAACATCATCGGCATCAACTCCGCGATGTACTCGGCCAGTTCGGCCAGCTCCTCGGACGCCGGCAGCGTCGGCCTGGGCTTCGCGATCCCGATCAACACCGTCAAGTCCGACCTGGCGACCCTGCGGGCCGGCGGCTCGGACAACTGACCCGGCGCAACCAGTAAGGGGTACGACATGATCCGGCAGATCACCCACACCACGACCCGCACCGGCGCCGCCGACACGGCCCTCGCCCTCACGGTCGTCGCCGCCCTCCACGAGCCCGCCCGCCACGAGCCGGCCCGCCCCGGCCGCGCCCCCGAGGTCGCGCTGCTCAGCACGACGGCCGCCCGCCGAGCCCTGCGCGCCCGGCGCCGCGCGGCGGCCTGAGCGGCGCGGCGAGGGACCGCCGTACGGAACCGGCGACGGGCCGCCGAACCGTCGCGGGAAGCCGCGACGGGCCGTCACAGCAGCCGCGCCCGAGCCGTCACAGCAGCCGCGTCCGGGCCGCCGCACGAAACGCCCGTGCCGCACGAAGACGCCCATACGCGCCCCCAGGGAAACATGCGAGGCTGATAGCCCTTGCCGTCGGCGAGGGCGCCCGCCCCGCCGAGACCCCCGCACCCGAGGAAGCCGAGCCCATGAGCCCCGCCGAAGGCGACCGTGAACCCCAGCGCATCCTGATCGTCGACGACGAGCCGGCCGTGCGCGAAGCGCTCCAGCGCAGCCTGGCCTTCGAGGGGTACGGGACCGAGGTCGCCGTCGACGGCGCCGACGCGCTGGAGAAGGCGGCCGCCTACCGCCCCGACCTCGTCGTCCTCGACATCCAGATGCCCCGCATGGACGGCCTCACCGCCGCGCGCCGCATCCGCGGGGCCGGCGACACGACGCCGATCCTCATGCTCACCGCGCGCGACACCGTCGGAGACCGCGTCACCGGGCTCGACGCGGGCGCCGACGACTACCTCGTCAAGCCCTTCGAACTCGACGAACTCTTCGCCCGCGTACGGGCGTTGCTGCGCCGCAGCTCCTACGCCGCGCCCACGTCCGGGCCCGTCGAGGACGACGAGGCGCTGACCTTCGCCGACCTCCGCATGGACCTCGCGACGCGTGAGGTCACCCGCGCCGGGCGCCAAGTTGAGCTGACCCGCACGGAGTTCACGCTCCTGGAGATGTTCATGGCGCACCCGCGCCAGGTGCTCACCCGCGAGCAGATCCTCAAGGCCGTCTGGGGCTTCGACTTCGAGCCCTCCTCCAACTCCCTTGACGTGTACGTCATGTACCTCCGCCGCAAGACCGAGGCGGGCGGCGAGCCGCGCCTCGTCCACACGGTCCGGGGCGTCGGTTACGTCCTGCGCCAGGGCGGGGCGGAATGAGCAAGGTCGCCCACTGGTTCCGGACGCTCCCCATCCGGGCCCGCCTGTCGATGCTGGTCGCGGCGGCGGTGGCGTTCGCGGTGGCGGCGGTGTCGGTGACGTGCTGGTTCATCGTGCAGGGGAAACTGTACGAGCAGGTGGACAGCGACCTGCGCAAGGCGCTGTCGAGCCCGCGGCTCCAGGACCAGGCCATGAGCGCGGTCAACAACTGCACGACCAAGGTCTCCCAGGACCCCCGGCTGGGGCTTCCCACCACCTACTTCCAGGTGGTCGTGGCGAACGGCAAGACCTGCGTCCTGCCCTACTCCCTCGGCGCGGTCAAGGTCACCCAGACCGACAGGGACCTGATCGAGAAGGGCCGCGACGGCGTCTTCCACAACAGCACCGACAGCGAGGGCAACGATGTTCGGGTCCTCGCGCTCCCCGGGTTCACGGTCACCGACCCCGTGACCGACACGGCCGCCGGCGCCGCGCTCATCGTGGCCCTCCCGCTGAAGAACACCCAGAAGACCCTCAACGAGCTGATGCTCATCCTCCTCCTCGTGTCCGGCATCGGAGTCCTCGGCGCCGGAGCCGCCGGCCTCTTCGTCGCCCGTGCCGGCCTGCGCCCCGTCGACGAACTCACCGAAGCCGTCGAACACGTGGCCCGCACCGAGGACTTGAACATCCGCATCCCCGTCGACGAGGACGCGGAGGACGAAGTGGCCCGCCTCTCCCGCTCGTTCAACTCGATGACCGCCTCCCTCGCCAACTCCCGTGAGCTGCAACAGCAGTTGATCGCGGACGCCGGGCACGAACTGCGCACCCCGCTCACCTCCCTCCGCACGAACATCGAACTCCTCACGCGCAGTGAGGAGACGGGCCGCCCCATCCCGGAGGCGGACCGCAAGGCGCTGCTCGCGTCGGTGAAGGCGCAGATGACCGAACTGGCGGCGCTGATCGGGGACTTGCAGGAGCTGGCGAGGTCGGAGGGGCAGCGGGGTGAGCGCGTCCAGGTGGTGTCGCTGCGGGACACCGTGGAACACGCCCTGCGCCGCGCCCGCCTGCGCGGCCCGGAGTTGACGATCACCGCGAGCCTGGACCCCTGGTACACGCGGGCGGAACCGGCGGCCCTGGAGCGCGCGGTGGTGAACATCCTCGACAACGCGGTGAAGTTCAGCCCCGAGTCCGGCACGATCGAAGTCACCCTGGCCCACGGCACGTTGACCGTCCGCGACCACGGCCCCGGCATCCCCGAGGACGAACTCCCGCACGTCTTCGACCGCTTCTGGCGCTCCCCCTCCGCCCGCGCCCTCCCCGGCTCCGGCCTGGGCCTGTCCATCGTGGCCCGCACGGTCCAGCAGGCGGGCGGCCAGGTCACTCTGGCCCGCGCGGACGGCGGCGGCACGATCGCACGGGTGACCCTGCCGGGCGCCCCGGTCCCACCGCCGGAGACGCCGAACCCGTCCGAGCCCCCGGCACCGGAGTAGTACCCGTACCCCTCCGGAGCAGCACCCGTACCCCTTCAGAGCCACCTCGTACGCTTTCCGCCATGACCGAAAAGTGGACCACCCGCCCGGCCACCCCAGCCGACCTCGAACCCCTGGTCGACATCCGCGCGATCGTGATGCGCCCCGACCTGGAACGCCTCGGCCGCTACGACGAGCACCGGGTGCGTCAGCGACTGCGCGACGCGTACGACCCCGCGCACACCAGGGTCATCGAGGTGGACGGCGAGATCGCGGGCTGCGTGGCCCTGCGCCCGGCGTCGGACGGCGACTGGCTGGAGCACTTCTACCTCGTCCCCGGCCTGCACGGTCGGGGCATAGGCGGCGGCGTCCTCACGGAGACCCTGGCCCGCACGGACCGCACGGTCCACCTGAACGTCCTCCAGGGCAGCCCGGCCCGCCGCCTGTACGAACGGCACGGCTTCGTCCTGGACCACGAGGACGCCGTGGACGTGTACCTGACGCGCCGCGTGCCTGCCTCGTAGGTCGTACGGGACGGCGCAGGGGTCGTACGGGACGACGGAAATTCCCCGGTACGAGTGGTTCGAGGGCGAGTCAGGGGGCGCGCGGGAGCGTACCCGGCGATGATGGCCCGCTGTGTCGTCCCGTGTGCGTGCCCTGTTCCTGCCGCTGCTCACCCTGCTGCTCCTGGCGGCCCAGTCCTGCGTGCCGTCGCCGCACGGCACGGACGCCCGCCCGGCGCAGGCCGGCCCGCCGTCCCCCCGCTCGGTGAAGTTCGGCGCGTACGTCGGCTACGGCACCGACGGCATCGCCCGCATCTCCGGCCTCGACGCGTGGCTCGGCCGTTCGACGCCGACCGTCGGCCACGCGTACCTCCCCGGCGACCGATGGAGCAACATCGAGGGCGCGCCCGGGTACTTGGCGCACTGGGCGGCCTGGCGCAAGGCCCGCAAGGACCGCCTGTTCGTCCTCAACGTCCCTCTCCTGGAACGCAATGAGGCCCACCTCCCCGACGCGACGGTCCGCGCCGAGCTGCGCAAGGCCGCGAGGGGAACGTACGACCGCCACTTCCGCGCCCTCGCGCAGCGCCTCGTCCGGCTCGGCCTGCGCGACACCGTCCTCGTCCTCGGCTGGGAGATGAACGGCATCACCTACACGCACCGTTGCGGTCCGGACCCGGCGGCGTGGAAGCGGTACTGGGTGCGGATCGTGACCGCGATGCGCAAGGTCCCCGGGCAGCGCTTCCGCTTCGAGTTCACCCCCAACAGGGGCCGGGACGCGATTCCTTGGCCCCGCTGCTACCCCGGTGACCGGCACGTCGACGTCATCGGCATGGACGCCTACGACTCCCCGCGCGGTATGTCCTTCACGGCCCAGCTGAACGAGCCGTACGGGCTCAGGGCGCACGTCCGGTTCGCCCGCGCCCACCGCAAGCCGATCGCGTTCCCGGAGTGGGGGCTGTACGAGAACGGCGACAACCCCGCCTACATGCGGGGGATGTTGAGCTGGATGGCCCGGCAGAAGCCGCTGTACCAGACGATCAGCGACTACTGTCCGCACGGCGTGTGGCGGTGCCGCAAGAACCCGAGGGCGTCCGCCGTCTACAAGTCGCTGATGGGCCGGAAACGCTGAACCCCCGCCGGAGAGCGCCTGGTTGGGCAACTCCGGCGAGGATCCGGTGAGTTGAGTGTGCGTCAGTTCGTGGTGGCGCGTCGGCGGCGGACGGCGACGAACGCCACCGCCGCGACCCCGGCGGCAGCGGCGCCGCCGATCGCGAGACCCGTCGTGCCGACGCCGTCCGCCTTCTTCTCGGCGGCCGCGCCCTCGGGGCCCGCCGCGCCGCCGGGGAGGGTGTCGAGGTCGCTCGCGCAGACGGTGGGGGCCTTGGCGTCGTCGAGGAAGGCGCAGGCGGTGCTGGCGGCGCGCAGGGCCTTCTTGTCGGTCTTGCCGAGTTCGATCCGGGACGTGAACTCGGCCTTGGTGCGGGCCTTGACGTCGGCGGTCCAGGTGATGATCCCGCCCTTGCCGACCTGCCCGCCCTCGGACGCCTCGGGGCGGCCCGCGGTCTCCGGGACGCGCTGCTCGACCCTGAGGTTCGTCAGGGGTTCCCCGCCCTGGTTGTGGACGATGATCCGGTAGGCCAACTTGTCGCCGTCGGCGGCCTTGTCGACGCCGTCGGAGATCTCGATCGACATCGGGGGCGCGGCGGGGGCGGCCTTCTTGTCGGCCTCCTTGCCGGCCTCCTTCTCCGGGCCGTCGGCGACGGCCGAGGTGACCGGCTGGAGCAGGGCGAGGCAGACGGCGGCCGGGACGAGGGCGATCCGGGACAGGCGCAGACCAGAGGTCACGGTGAGGGGTCCTTTCCGTACAGGCGACGGGGTCATGCCAGCACGCCCCGTCTCCCGCCCGGTCCCGACATTCCGATCATCACGCCCGCTTGGGTCACGGGTATGACGCCATCCGGGGGAACGCTCCCGCAACCCGTCTGTCGTACCTCTCAGGGACTCCATCCGGCCTAGATGATCCGACAATGCTACGAAAACAGCGCATGCGTCCCCACCGCCTCGGCGCCGCGATCGGAGCGGTCGTCCTGGTCGCCCTCACCGCCGCCCCCGCCGACGCCCGCGAACCGTTCCGCGAGCGGGCCGCGCGCCTCGTCCAGGAGCACGAGCAGGCGCGTGCCCAACTGGACGCGCTCCGGCGGGCGGACGCGGCCCCGCGCCGGATCCGTACCGCCGAGCGCCGCCGCAAGGCGGTCCGCGACCGGCTGTGGAACATGCTGCGGGCCCACGAACGCGCTCTCGGCGACCCCGTCGCCGTCAACCCCTCGGGCAAGGGCGCCGGTTGTCCGAAGGGGCGGCCCACCTCGGCTCCCCGGTCCGTCGCCCGCTGGACCGCCCCGACCCGCGGGTACTGGCTGTCCGCCGGGTACGCCGCGCAGGGCAGCCGCTGGAAGAGCCGGCACACCGGGCAGGACTTCGCGGTCGGCACCGGCACGCCCGTCCGCGCCGTCGGTCCCGGCGAGGTCCGCGTCACGACCTGCGGCGACGGGTTCGGCAACCAGGTCCTGATCCGTCATCGCGACGGTTACTTCACCCAGTACGCCCACCTCTCGCGCATCGACGTCCGCAAGGGGCAGCGCGTCGCGGCGGGGCAGCGGATCGGGCTCTCGGGGGCGTCGGGCAACGTGACCGGGCCGCATCTGCACTTCGAGGTGCGGATCACGCCGTATCTGGGGTCGGCGGTGCCGCCGCTGCCGTGGCTGAAGCGGAAGTCGGTACGGGTGGTGGGGTAGCTCCCGAGTACTACGGGTACGGGGCCGAGGCGACACGCGCCTCGGCCCCGTGCTCGTGGTCCCGTACCCGGTGGTCCCGTACCTGTAGGTCCCGTAGTACCTGAGCGGGACGTGCGGGGTCAGCCCGGGTGGATCACCGCGTCGCGGGCGACGGCCCGCATCTGGGTCTTCTTCGTCGGCGTCAGCAGCGTGCTCGTCCCGCTCGTGCTCGTGTTCACGCAGACCCCGCCGAACTGGGCGGAGTACAGGTAGTACGACCGGGAGAAGTTCGTGAACGGCTTGCCGTCGACGAGGACGTTGTCGTAGCGGACGCCGTTGGTGACGGCCGCGCCCCAGTCGTGGATCTCGGTGATGACCTCGACCTGGGTGCCGGTGGCCGGGCCGGTGACGTGGACCGTCTGCCACCAGTTGCGCGTGACGTCCTTGATGAACATCTCGTAGTCCTGCGAGTTCTTCTCCGTCCGGATGCTCGCCTGGATGACGTCGCCGGGGCCGACCCCGCGCTTGGCCGCGACGTAGTTCGCCGGGAACTGCTCCCACCAGGCGTAGTACGACGCCTTGCCGTTCACGCACTGCACGCTGGTGCCGAGCTGGTTGAGCGGGTCCTTCCAGCTGTCGCCGCTGCCGAAGCCCACCCACTGGTCGGTGAGGCCGTTGGGGTTGCCGGTCGCCGAGGTGCAGTCGGCGGTCGGGACCTTCCACTGGGCGCTGACGCTGGTGTGGGCGCCGTCCAGCTGGAAGCCGGTCCAGTTGCCCTGGGGCGCGGTGCAGGCGGCGGCCTCGGCGAAGGCCGGGCCCGTCATCATCAGGGCCGAACAGGAGAGCGAGCCGAGGACGGCGAGCCGTCGTTTTGTACGCATACGGTGATGTTCAAGTCCGCTCCGGCCGCCCCGCCCTCGCCACTCCGGAGGCTGAGCCGCACGGGTGCGCGATTACCCCCGGCCTGACGGGTGAACGCGGCGGTCACTCACGGGTGATTCCGGCGGGACCCGTGAACGGGGGACCCGTAGTACCGGTCACACCTCCGGGGGAGGGAGCGGGGCCGAGTCCGGGGGCGATCAGGAAGGCAGCACATGACCATCCGTCAGACCCGGCCGGGTCCGGGCGAACCGGGAGCGCGGACCCGCCGCTGGGCCGCCTGCGCCGCGCTGGGCGCCGTCGTCCTCGGCGCGGCCGGCCTCACCCCGGCCACCGCGCTCGGGCGTACCCCCGAGGTCTCGTCGCCCTTCGGAGCCACGTCCTCCGTGGCGCCGGAGCCGGGCGATGTGCTGACGCCGGAGGGGCGTCGTACCCGTAGTACCTCCGAGGGAGCCGGGGCCCACGACGCCTCGGACGCGGACGGCTCCCGTCGTCCCCGTAGTACCCCTGACTCCCGGGCCGCCCTCGCCGACTCCGGCACGGCCGTCCGCCGGCGCGCCGGAACCGTCCGCGAGGAGGCGCTGGCCCCGCTCTGCGGGACGGCGAAGGCCGGTCAGGAGGTCCGCTTCCCGCTCTTCGACGACGTCGTGGTCAAGGCGGTGGAGACCGGGCGGGAGACGGTCGGCGGGCACCTGATCTGGCGCGGCGAGGTCCCCGGCACCACCGACCAGACGGTCCTGGTGACCCTGACCGGCGGCTGCGACGGCAAGCGGGGCAACGAGATCATGGGCGCCCAATTCGCCCTGGGCGGCGCCCTGTTCGACATCACGGCGACCGGTCCGGGCAAGGTCGTCATCGCGGAGTCGACGCCGCTGGTCGACGAGCACGAGCCGCGGGCGACCCCGCCGCGCGTCGCGAACCCGGCGCCGAAGCCGCGCAGCGCGCCCCGGACGCGCAAGGCCAACTGCAAGGGCGGCGCGGGGATTTCCGTCGTCGACACCCTCGTCGCGTACACCCCGAAGGCCAAGGCGGAGGCGGGCGGCGACGCGCAGATCCGCGCGCAGGCGGTGAAGGGCGTCACGCTGGCCAACGAGGCGTTCGCGTCGAGCGGCATCAAGGTCCGGCTACGGCTGGTGTTCACGACGCCCGTCGACGTGCCGCCGGCGTACGACACGGTGTCCGGCGCCTCGCTCGCCGCGTTCGCGAAGAAGAACGACGGGATCGCCGACACCCTGCCCGCGCTGCGCGACAAGTACGGCGCGGACCAGGTCAGCGTGATCGCGGGCGGCAAGGCGGCCGGCGGGATCGGCTACATCCCGGCGCCGGCCGGCCCGTCGTGGTCGGAGTGGACGTACACGGTCGTCGCGCAGTCCGCGATCGCGAGCTACTCGTTCGGCCACGAGATCGGCCACAACCTCGGCTCCAACCACGACTGGACGACCGACCCGGCGCAGCCGGACAACGGGGCGAGCGGGTACTTCCCGGCGAAGGGCGAGTTCTCGACGCTGATGGCGTACGAATCGAGCTGCCGGACGGCGACGAAGGGCACCTGCGGCCGGGTCAACCGGTTCTCCAACTCCCACCAGAAGTACCGGGGGTTGACGCTCGGCAAGCCGATGACGCAGACCGACTCGGCGGACTCGGCGGCGGTGCTCGGCGCCAGCGGCAAGGCGGTCGCGGCGTACCGCGCGGCCGTCACGGACGACTCGCTGTGCGGGGTGACGACGTCCGTGTCCCCGGCCGCCTCGGGCACGGTCACCGCCGAGACCCCGGGCCCGTACGCGCGCAACGCCACGGTCTACTTCACGGCGACGCCCGCCAAGGGGTACGTCTTCGACCGCTGGGTCCTGGACGGCAGGCAACAGACGTCCAAGGCAACGCGGTTCGCGGTCACGACGGCCAACGACCGTACGCTGCAAGCGGTGTTCAAGAAGGGCACGACGCCGACCGCGAAGGTCGCGACGAAGTCGTCCGGCAGCGGCACGGTGAAGGCGAAGACGACCAAGAAGGCGCTCGCCGCAGGGGAGTTCACGATCGGCACCGAGCTGCTGTACGAGGCGGTCCCGGCGCCCGGCTGGAGCTTCGCCGGCTGGAAGACGGCCGCCGGCTCCTACGCGGGCGACCTCTCCCTCGTCGGCGTCCAGGTCGGCGCCGCCGACCAGGGCCTTGAGGCGGTGTTCGCGCCGCGCACCCACACGCTGGAGCTGTGCCCGCACGGCCACGGCACCCTGACGGCGTCCCGCACCGGCGGCTACGCGACCGGCGACACCGCGATCGTGACGGCGACACCGGCCAAGGGGCATGTCCTGGCGGGGTGGTTGCTCGACGGCCGCCCGTACGCGGGAAGCGCGCGCGGCGAGGCGATCGTCAGCTTCGCGGACGGCCGCAGCCACACCCTGAAGGCCAAGTTCCGCAAGAAGTGACGGAGTTGGCGGGGCGCCGCCGGGCGGGATGCCGGTGTGCTCCCGCCGGGCGGCGCCCGGTGGGGGCTGCCCCGCCGACCAGGGGCAGCCCCGCTGTGTCGCCGCCGGGGGAGACGCGGTGCCAGGTGCCATGCCATGACAGTGGCCGTGGGGGTCCAGCCTGTCGGCCCCGCCCCGCTGCCCGTCCCCCGGGCGACACCATCAGGCTGCCTCACCGAAGGGCGGGGGCGCAGTCCCGCACGGGAAGATCCGTACACCTAGCCGCCGCCTGGAGCGGGTTGCCGTATGCGTAGGTACCCCTAATACCTCCGAGGTAGCTCCGCGGTGGGCCCCTAGGGGAGCTTTCAGGGGCTCTTCCTAGGGTCCCACCGTCGCGGGGATCTCCGTCCTCGACGCGATGCCGAGCTTCGCCAGGATGTGCTCGACGTGCGCGTCCACGGTCCGCTTGGAGATGACGAGGCGTTCGGCGATCTCCCGGTTGGACAGGCCCTGGGCGACGAGGACGGCGACCTCGCGCTCGCGCCGGGTGAGGGAGTCCGTCGAGCGGGGGTGGCCGTCGAGGGTGTGCCGGGGGCTCGGGGGACGCCGGTCGGCGGGCGGGTCGGCGGGCAGGGGGACGTCGGCGTCGGCGCGGACCGCCTCCAGGACCTCACGGCCGGACATCCGCGCCCCGGTCTCCCGCCAGTGCTCGAACAGTTCGGCGCCGAGCGTCGCCCGCACCGACTTCTGCACGGCCTCCTGCTCCTCCAGCAGCCGGGGCAGCAGGGTGACGGGGTCGCCGCCGAGCCGCCGCGCGTGTTCCGCGTACCCCATCAACCAGCAGGCGCGCACGGTGCGTTGATGCTGCGCGGCGTTCCAGGCGAGGCCGAGGCAGGCGAGCGCGGCAACCAGGATCTCCCCTATCTCGGCGGCGGCCTCAAGGCCGAGCCGGAAGCACTCGGCGGCCTCGGCGTGCGCGCCGGTGAGGTGGAGGATGAGCCCCTTCGTGGCGACCGTCGAGGCGTACAGCTGCCGCTCCCCGCGCCCCTCCAGGTATGACATACCCGTCGCACACAGGGCGAGCGCCCCGTCGGTGTCCCCGAACACGGCCCGCAGCAGGGCGGCCTCGTAGTGGATGACGCCGATCGCGAGCCCGTCCCCGAAGTCGAGGATGCGCCGCCGGGCCGCCTCGACCTCGGCGAGCCCCTGCTCGACGGCGCCCCCGAACGCGGTCATGGCTCCGAGGTATCCCTCGGCCGAAAGGACCACGCGTTCCTCCCCGCACCGGCGTGCCACGTCGTACGCCTGGGGGAAGCGGTCGAGGGCGGTTTCCAGGTCGCCGGTCCACACGCCGAAGATGCCGGTCATCAGCAGCCCCCAGGCCCGTTCGGGGCAGTCCTGCGGGGTGAGTCCGAGGCCCTTGTCGATCCAGTGGTGGCCCTCGGAGAGGGTGCCGGCGGCCCGCCAGTACGGGCCGAGCCGGGCCGCCAGCCACAGCGCCTCCACGCCCCGCCCCTCCGCCGCGCAGCCGTACTCCAGGGCGGCCCGGACGTCGGCGACGTTGTCGCGGACGGCGCGGTGCAGGGCGACCTGGGCGGGGCTCAGGAACTCGTCCCAGAACCGGCCCACCAGACGTTCGTAGTGCGCGAAGTGCCGTTGCCTCACTGCCTCTTGGTCGGGTCCGGTGAGGCGTCCGGCGCCGTACTCGCGGATCGTGTCGAGGAGCCGGTAGCGGCCGCCGTCCTCGCCGATGCGCTGGACGACCGACTTGTCCACGAGGCCGATCAGCGCCTCCACGACCTCGCAGGGCGGCAACTCCGCGTCGCCGCACACATGTTCGGCCGACATCAGCTCGAACGACCCCGCGAACACGGAGAGTCGGGCCCACAAGAGGCGTTCGTGCGGGGTGCACAGGTCGTAGGACCAGTCGATGGCCGTCCGCAGCGTCTGGTGCCGGGTGAGGGAGGTGCGACGGCCGCCGGTCAGCACCTCGAAGCGCTGGTCGAGGCGCGCGACCAACTCGGCGAGCGGGACGGCCCGTAGGCGTACGGCGGCGAGTTCGAGGGCGAGCGGCATGCCGTCGAGGCGGTCGACGAGGGCGAGGGTGCGCTCGCGGTCGCTCTCGTCGAGGGGCATGCCGCCGTTCACCGCCGCCGCCCGCTGCACGAACAGGTCCACCGCGTCCCGCCTGCTCAGCGGGGCGATGGGGACGCAGTGCTCGCCGGGGACGTCGAGCGGCTGACGGCTGGTGGCCAGCACACTGAGGCCGGGGGCCTCGCGCAGGAGGATGTCGCAGAGCATCGCGCAGGCGTCGACGAGGTGTTCACACGTGTCGAGCACGAGCAGGATGCGCCGGTCGCGGAGGTGTTCGACGACCGCGTCGAGCGGGCTCATGCCGGGCTGTTCGGGAAGTTCGAGGACGCCGGCGAGGGTGGCGGGCACCAACTCCGGGTCGCGCAGGGCCGACAGCTCGACGAGGCGCACCCCGTCGGCGAACCGCGCCGCCGAGGCGCCGGCCGCGCGCAGCGCCGTCCGGCTCTTGCCGACGCCGCCGGGGCCGACCAGGGTCACCAGTCTGGCGCGGCCCAACGCGTCGCGCAGCAGGGCCAGTTCCTCCGTCCTGCCGACGAAGCTCGTGAGTTCCACGGGGAGTTGACCGCCCCGCCGCTGTCCGAAGCCGAATCCCATCTGTCCCCCGCGCTCACGCCGGCCGTCGACACACTCCACCCATCACAGCGTAAGGATCGCGGTGCCGAGCGTGAATGGCGCGAGAAGGCGTAGGTATCACCCTGGCCGGGGACGGGGTTCGAAAACCTGCGCGAGGGGTGAAAGGGGTGTGGCTGGTGGGGTGTTGAGGGGGTGGCGGGACGTGCGGGTCAGGCCATCCAGAAGAAGACCGCCGTCATCCGCTTGTCCTCCAGGGTCGTGCCGCAGTAACCGGTGGCGCTGTGGACGAGGTTGGCGTTGTAGAGGAGGAGGCGGTTGTACTTGTGGGGGATCCGGACGTCCTCCTCGAAGGCGTCGGGGGCGACGAACCGGGTGCCGAGCGCGTCGACGAGGTTGTTGTGCGGCGCCTGGACCACGTTCCCGCCGAGCCGCCCGCCGGGCAGGGACTGCCGGTAGAAGGCGGTCCCGCAGTCCTTGGGGGCTACGGGGTTCAGGTAGAGGACGGCGGCGTACCGGCACAGCGACCGCGAGTCGGTGTGCGGCCGGGGCTCGCTCTCGCCCTCGCCGACCACCTGGACGCAGTTGTGGTTGAGGGTGCCCCCGCCGGGCGCCTGCTGCACCCACAGTTTCGCGGCGCCCGTCGCCTGCCTCACCAGCCGTTCCACGCGGGCGAGTCGATCCGGTTCGAGGCCGGGCATGGTCCGTAGTCCCGGCCAGGTCTCGGAGGTGTACGGGTATCCCCTGACCCAGTCCTCCTGGGCGAGACACCGCTCGCGTACGGCGTCGACGTCGGGCAGGACGTCGTCCAGCACCCAGTAGTCCCGGCCCTGGGTCGGTTTCCGGTACGGCAGCACGGGCAACTGCGGCAACGCGCGGGGCTGTACGCGTGGTTGTGGGGGCATGCCGCGAATGTAAGACGCGGGTAAGCGATCGCTCGCCCGCGCTTTCCTAAGGGTTGGACCCGTAATACCCCAGGGCCAGGTCAACGGTTGGTCGAGGCGGTCAACGGCGGACCAAAAGCCCCGGCCGAGAATTTTCTGCCCTCTCCGGTGAGACGCGGCCGTCTCCCGTCCGTACTCCTGTACGTCCGACCCCGCCGCTGTGTCCGGCGGACTCCCCGACCGGGCAGGAGGCACGGTGCGCTTTTCACGCAACGCGATGGGAACTCTTTTCGTGGGCGGTGCCCTGAGCGTCACGCTCGCCGCCCTCGTATACCCGTCGATGCTGGGCGTCAGCACCGTCTCGAAGTCGGGCGACAGAATCATCGCGAACACCCAGTGGGGGCCGCTGACCGAAGGCGAACGCGACTTCGTGGTGAAGGTGCGTGCGGCCGGTCTGTGGGAGTACCCGCTCGGCCAGATCGGTGTGCAGAAGGGCACGTCCCCCGCCGTCGTCACCGCCGGCCAGCACCTCATCGACGGTCACGCCGCGCTGGACACGACCTGCCGCAAGATCGCCCCGATGCTGAACATCACCCTGCCCAATGTGGCCAGCCCGCAGCAGCAGGCGTTCGTCAGCCAGCTCTCCGCGGAGAACGGCTCGAAGTTCGACACCGACTACGCCAACATCCTGCGCATGACGCACGGATCGATCTTCAACACGATCGCGAAGGTCCGTTCCACCACCAAGAACACGCTGATCCGCGCGCTGGCCGACCAGGCCAACGACACGGTTCTCGACCACATCACGGTGATGGAGCAGACCGGTCTGGTCGACTACAACCAGACCGTCTTCCAGCAGACGACGCCGCCGAAGCTGCCCGACTCGGACCTGACCCCGCCGCCCCCGATCCCCGGCGAGCCCATGGTCGTCCTCACCCCGCCCCCGACCGCCACCGCCACTCCGGTCGACATCGACAAGATCGTCGGAGCCAGCGCGGGCGTCACCGCGGTCCCGAACCCGGGCGGGAACAACGGCGGCGGGAACAATGGCGGTAACAACGGGAACAACGGCGGCAACAACAACGGTGGTTGAGCCGACCAACCTCAACCACCGCTACAACAAGGCGAGTTGACAGGCTTCCCACGCGAAGATCACGATGGCCCCGCACCCCTGGCGCGCACGCCCCGCGCGCCGGGTGTCCCTCCTGCCCCAACCGGCCGCCCACGCACGGCGGTCAGTGGCGGCCGGCCATCTGATCCGACCAAGTCACCCCCGGCGACGCCCGAGTTGACGATCCGTCATGTCGGCGTGCCGAGAATGGGATACGCATGTCCATAGCGAGAAATGCCACCGCGCGCCGCCTGTTGGGGACGGGCGTCGCGTCGCTCGCCCTCGCCGCCGCCTCCGTCGCCGCCGCGTCCGGCGCCTGGGCGAGCGGGGGCGGACACGGCTGGCAGGGCGGCGGCCAGTACCGGCCCGGCAGCGGCGCCGGCGAGAAGACCGAGGCCGACCGCTGCCAGTTCTCGCTCGACGGAACCTCCTTCTTCGACTCCGTCAGGGTCGACGACCAGAACCTCAAGCCCTCCGCCGACGGCAAGGTCCACGTCACCGTCCTCGGCGCGGGCGGCACCTGCACCGTCTCGCTCGCCTCCTACCTGGCGCACGGCGCGACGTTCGAGACGTCCGGCGAGCAGGTCTTCGTCGACTTCGACACCGTCACGGTGAAGAGGGGTCAGAAGGACACCCTCGACATCGCCGTCCCGGACGCCGGCTGCTTCGCGCAGGTCGACCTCTACCGGGGCTCGGTGCGGTTCGACGGCAAGAAGGACGCCCAAGACGGCTTCGAGCACGGCGAGTTGCCCAAGGGTCCGGACCGTCCGGTCATCAAGGACAAGTTGATCGCCGCCTGGAACGGCGGCACGAAGGACTGCACGGTCACCGAGCAGCCGCCGACCTCTCCTCCGGCCTCCCCGCCGGCCACGCCGCCCGCCGAGCAGCCCCCGGCCAGCACGCCGCCGTCGCCGGACGAGGAGCCGCCGGTCTCGTCGTCCCCGTCACCGTCCCCCTCCGTGTCGGAGTCGGCGCCGGAGTCCACGCCGCCCGGCGAGGGGGGCTCCTCCGAGTCGCCGACGCCCACCCCGTCCGCCTCCGCGAGCACGCCCGCCGCCGCCCCTACCCCCAACGGGGGAGGCGGTGGCCTCGCCGAGACCGGTGCGGGCAACAACACCGGCGCCCTCATCGGCGGCGCGGCGGCGCTCCTCGCGGGCGGCGCGGCGATCGTGGTGGCGACGCGACGCAGGCGGGGGACGCAGGGGTGAGCCGGGGGTAGTACGGGGCGGGGCCGGAGGTACTACGGGGGCGGACCCGTAGTACCCGTAGGACCCGCGCGGTTGTCGGGGCGACCCGTAGTACCCGTACGACCCGTAGCACCCGCCCCGGCCACCGCCCAGCCCGTAATACCCGTACGACCCGTAAAACCCGTCGCGTCGCCTCCGGCCCGGCCACTACCGTGACCGTATGAAGCGCGCCCACTCGTCACGCACGACGACGCCGGACATCGTCCCGGCGCGCTGACAGCTGAGCTGTTCGAAGAAGCCCCGGGGCGGGTGCCCCGGGGCTTCGCCGTCGGTCCACCCGCCTCGCCCTCGTGAGGAGACCGACATGGAAGCGCACGCGGACCACCGCCGCCTCGGCCGCGAACTGGACCTGTTCGACACCGACCCCCTGATGGGCGCGGGCCTGCCCTACTGGCTCCCGGACGGCGCCGTCGTACGGCACGAACTGGAGGAGTACGTACGGGAGTTGGAGCTGTCGGCCGGATACCGGCACGTGTACTCGCCGGTCCTCGGCAAGCGGGAGCTGTACGAGATCTCGGGCCACTGGGACCACTACAGCGACGACATGTTCCCCCCGATGCGGCTCGGTTCGGAGGAGGTGCTGCTGCGCCCGAGCCTGTGCCCCCACCACGCCCTGATCTACCGCTCCCGCGCCCGCAGCTACCGCGAACTCCCGCTCAGGATCGCCGAGTTGGGCGGCATGTACCGCTCGGAGCTGTCCGGTGTCCTCGGCGGCCTGACCCGCGTCCGCTCGATCCAGCTGAACGACGCGCACGTCTTCTGCACCCTCGACCAGGCCGTGGAGGAGGCGAGCGCCGCCCTGCGCCTGATCCGCCGCGCGTACGACGACCTCGGCATCGAGGCGTCCAGGTACCGGCTGTCCCTGCCGGGCGAGGGCGGCAAGTACGTCGCCGGACCGGAGCTGTGGAGCCGGGCAACCGCCCTGCTGCGCAAGGCACTTGAGGGGATCGAGTACGAGGAGGCGGAGGGCGAGGCGGCGTTCTACGGCCCGAAGATCGACGTCCAGATCAGCGACCCGGCGGGCCGCGAGGCCACCCTGTCGACCGTGCAGATCGACTTCCACCAGCCCGAGCGGTTCGGCCTGAGCTACATCGGCCCCGACGGCGCGAAACACCGCCCGGTGATGGTGCACCGCAGCATCGTCGGCAGTGTCGAGCGGGCGGTGGCGCACCTGATCGAGCGGCACGGGGGCGCCTTCCCCGTGTGGCTCGCGCCGGTCCAGCTCGCGGTGCTCCCGGTGTCCGAGGCGCAGGAGGCCCACTCCCTGGAGCTAGTACGTCAGGCGGAGTCCTCGGGTATCAGGGTCGCGTACGCCGGTCCCGACCAGGGGAGCCTGGGGGCCCGGATCAGGGCGGCGCGGCTGGTGCCGTACCAGGCGGTGATCGGTGAGCGGGAGGCGTCGGGCGAGCGGGCCGCCGTCCGTCTGCGGGACGGGCGGCAGGTCGGGGCGGTGGGGGTGGCGGAGCTGGTGCGGAGGGTCGGCGAGCGGTCGGCGGCCCGCGGGACCCTCCTGTGGGAATGATCGGCGCCGCATAGGGTCGGGTCCGACAGCCGTTCCGCACGACCGACCGCCGCACGGAAGGGGTCTCCGCAGTGACCGCTCAGCCCATCCCCGTGATCATGGACGTGGACACCGGTGTCGACGACGCCCTGGCCCTGCTGTTCGCCGTCCGCCACCCGGCGATCGACCTGCGCGCGGTGAGCTGCGTCGCCGGGAACACGGACGTGGACGGCGTCGTCCGCAACACCCTGACCGTGCTGGAACTGGCGGGCGCGCCAGAGATGCCGGTGGCGCGGGGAGCGGAGCGCCCGCTGATCGAGCCGGCGCGCTCCGCCCAGCACGTGCACGGTCTGGACGGCATGGGCGACCTCGGGCTCCCCGCCCCTACCCGTACTCCTGTGGAGCTGGACGCGGTGTCACTCCTGCGGCGGGAGATCCTCGCGTCCCCGCGCAAGGTGACCCTGATCCCGACGGCCCCGTTCACCAACGTCGCGCTGCTGCTGCGGACGTTTCCCGAGGTCACCGCGAACATCGAGCGGATCGTGTTCATGGGCGGCGCGGTCGAGATCGGCAACGCGACGCCGGTCGCGGAGTTCAACGTCTGGCACGACCCGGAGGCGGCGGCGATCCTGCTGAGCGCCGGGGTCCCTCTCACGATGTACGGGTTGGACGTCTTCCGGCAGGTGCTGGTCCCCGAGGACGACATCGCCCGCCTGCGCGCGAGCACGGACCCCGTCCTGCGGATGACGGGCGACCTGCTGGCCCACCGCGACCCCGACGCCAGCGGTGACCCCAGCCCCACCGGCTGCCTCGGCGACGCGGGCGCGGTCTGCGCGGTCGCCGACCCCGGCGGCCTCACCACCCGTCTCCTCCCCGTCGAGGTCTCCCTCGCCGCCGGCCCGACCCGGGGCCAGACGATCGTCGACCGCCGCCCGCGCCCCGGCGAGGCCGAGATCCACGGCCTGGGCCGGGAGCAGCCGGTGGTGGACGTCGCGCTGGAGGTGGACGTGGAGCGGTACGTGAAGCTGTATCTGGAGACGGTGGAGGGCCAGGGGGTCTGACAGCGGAGGGCTAGGGGGGTCTACGGGGCCTCCTTCTCCGGGCCCGCCGCCGAGCAGCACCCCTGAGTCCCCCTACCTCCGAAGTACGACGCGCGCCCCCACCCGTAGGAACCTCGTCCCCCGGACGGACCGCCGCGGTGGTCGGTCCCGGGGCGGGGTGCTGGCGTGGGAGCAGGTGTTCCTGCGTCAGGAGGCGGGTGCGGTGCGTCGAGCCGTGGGTGTGAGCGTGGCGTTGGTGTGTGCGGGGGCGATGACGGGGTGCGCGGCGCTGGGCCTTGAGCATCCGGCGGTCGCCCCGCACCCCACGCCGACCGTGGAGAAGTCCCCGTCCCCGAAGCCGAGTTCGACAGCGCCGGGGGTGCTGAGCGAGGCACAGGCACAGGCCGCGCTGCTGACGGTGGCCGACCTCGGCGCCCCCTGGACGGCCACCCGGGGCGCGGCGACCTGGCGCGATGGGGTGCTGAAGTCGACCAGCGCGGTCCCGGAGTGCGCCCGCTTCCTCGACGCCCTGTACGCCGACGAACTCCTCGGCGCCCCCGCCCGTGCCGCCGTCGGCCTGGACGACGCCGACACCGACGCGCAGCTCCGCTTCCAGGTGACCGCCCAGCGTCCGGCCGCCGAGGTGGACCGCGCCCTGGCCTGGCTGAAGACGATCCCCCAGGTGTGCGCCCGCTTCACCGCCACCTCGCCCACGAACGTCCTCCAGGACGTCACGGTCACCGAGGCCCCCCTCCCGGCGGCCGGGGACGCGCGTCAGGGTCTCCACGTAACTCTCACGAGCTACAACGAGGACGGCGAACCCTCCACCCTGACCCTGGACGTCGCCGCCGTCCGCGCCGGGGACGACGCGTACACCCTGGTCAACGGCGGCCTGGGCGACGTCGCCAACGAAGCGACCCAGATCGCCGTGCAGCTCGGCGCGCTGCGCCTGGCGGACGTGCGCAAGCGGGGGCGGGTGCAGGTGTAGGGGGCAGCGCGGCTTCCCCCTACGGGTCCGTCGGCGGCCTACCCGTACGACCACCCCCGTCGTCCGGACGGTACGCCCCACCCGTGACCGCCCGCCCTCCATGGCACGTACGGAAACCGCTTGCACAACTCCCTCTTGGCCCTCTTGCCCTCATACCCGTACACCCCTAGGTTGGTCGACACCCCGAACACCGCGTGACACCCCGAACACGCACGTCGTACAGCGCACCCGCCCCGCTGTAGTCACCACCTCCTGCGAGGTTCCCGTGTCCCGAACCACCACCGTCACCCGCGGTCTCGCCGCGGCCCTGATCGCCGTCTGCGCCCTGGTCCTCGCGTCCACCACGGGACAGGCACGGGCGGGCGCCGACCACCCCGCCGTGCAGACCGCGGACCGGTCGGCGAACCGCTGAGGAACGCGCCGCCGGCCGACGCCGGCGGCCGGGGGTACGACGGAACCGGGTGGCGGGAATCACGCCCCCTAGCTCTCCGGTATCCCCCTCTTCACCCTTACCGTGGAGAAATGTCCCCTCTGGCCCGGATCAGCAGCTCGTACGCCCCGCGTTTCGCGGAGTTCGCGTTCGAGCCCGCTTTCACGGCCGCGGTCGACCAGCACGTCGCCGAGCTGCGCGACCGCCTGGAGGCGAACCACGCGGGCCTCATCCCCCGCCCGCCGCACCGCGAGGACCTGGCGGACTACGCCCTCGGCTTCCTGGACGCCCTCGACGAACTCGACTGGCGCGAGCCCGTGGGCTACGACTACGCGGTGTGCCGACTGACCGCGATCAGTTGGCTGGTTCGGCATCACGAACTGCTCGCGGAGCAGTAACTCCCCTGTTCACCACGTGAATTGCCGGTGAACGCGTAAACGCGACATGACCGGATCCCACGTATGGAGAAATGGTAAGAGCCAATTCACAGCAAGCGCTTGCATTCTCAACATCTGTGCTGTCAGGGTCACTTCAGCACCCGCTGAACCACCCCCCGAGCACATGGAGAACCACGCGTGTTCCAGGAGTACAAGCGTTTCGGCAAGGCAGCTCTCGTCGCCGCGGCGACCACGACCCTCGCGGTGGGCCTCACGGCCGGCACGGCCTCCGCGGCCCCCAACCTGTCGAACCTGCCCGAGAGTTCGACCTCGTTCCAGCGCACCTTCCAGCCGTACTTCGACTACGACTCGGACGGCTGCTTCCCCGCCGCGGCGATCGACCTGTGGGGCAACCTCAACGGCGGCCTGAACCCCAGCGGTTCGATCGGCGGCGGCTGCCGGACCGACCACCTCGGCAACGCCAACACCTACGCGCGCGCCAAGTGCAACAACGGCTGGTGCGGGATCATCTACAGCCTGTACTTCGAGAAGGACCAGGCCGACCCGACCGGCATATCGGGCCTCGGCCACCGCCACGACCACGAGTGCGTGGTGGTCTGGGTGAAGCAGGGCGCCGCGCAGCCGTCCTACTTCTCCGCCTCCCGGCACGGCGGGTTCAGCACCATCCCGGCCGACCAGGCGCCGCGCGACGGCGTCCACGTCAAGATCGTCTACCACAAGGACGGCGCCTCCACCCACGCCTTCCGCTTCGCCAAGTCCGGTGAGACTCCGGAGGCTTGGCCCGACGGCGGCTGGGACCGCCCGGCGCTGGTCAGCTGGGACCACTACCCGGCCAGCAAGGACCCGTCCAAGAACCTCCAGACCATCATGAACAACTCCGACTGGGGCAACGCCAACTTCCCCCTCCAGGACAGCAAGTTCAACGACACCCTGAACAAGGCCAAGCCGTCGGGGATCTCCTTCGACCCCTACGGGGCGGGCTGAGCACACGCGTGAGGGCCGGCCGGTACCCGTAGTACTCAGGTATCGGCCGGCCCTCGCCGGACTCACATGTCCTGGTCGGTGCGCTCCCGCACCGGCTGGTTGGTCATCGCGTCCTGCCGCCCGGTCTGGTACGCGCTCACGCTGTCCCGGGCCCGCGTCGTCTCCCGCTCGGCCGTCGTCAGCAGCCGCTCCATCCGCTCCCGCATCGGCCCGATCATCCCGCCGCCGACCCCGACGATCAGGATCCCGGCCGCCGCCGCGAGCGCCGCGTACAGCACCGGCTGCGTCACCGTCGTCGCGATGCCCGCCTGGCCCAGCGCGGCGATCACGCCGAGCGCGAGGATGCAGGCCCACACGACCGTCGCGAGCGTGCGGCCGTACGACATCGACGACAGCGCGCTGCCGACGATCGACCGCACGGCGTTGGCGATCGCCATCGCGACGACCACGAGGACGACCGCGACGATGCCGCGCGGCAGCCACGACACGATGCTGTTGATCATCGTGCTGACCGGGTTGGTGCCGAAGACACCGAGCGCGAGCTGGAGCGTGATCAGCATCAGCGCGTAGTAGACGATCTTGCAGACGATCCCGGTCATGTCGTACTTCGACTCCCGCAGGAACCGGTCCGCCCCGGCCCGTTCCGCGAGCCGTTCCGAGCCGACCTTGCGCAGGACGCGGTCGAGGACCCGCGCGATCATCTTCGACACGAACCAGCCGATGGCGAGGATGATCAGGAAGCCGACGAGTTTCGGCACGAACTGCGCGACCTTTGACCAGGCGTCGTTCAGTCCCTGGGTGAAGTTGATGGCGAGCGTGGTGGTGGCCATGGGCGGCACATCCTTCGTTCGATCGACCGAAGCTCGGACCAGCGGTGCAACGCCCCCCTCGTTCCGTGGATAGCAGGGTGCGGTGGCGAGGGCCCGTGGGGTGAGGCCGTACGGGTGATACCTGAGACGTACGGGGTCCACAGGGCGCGCCTCGGCGCGGACGGCGCTATGGGAGTCCTGTGCGACCCGTAGTACCGCCGTCCTCGTCCCCTACGGGGTGCCCGGCCTGCGCTCGCTCAGCGTGCCGCCGGCTCCGGCCGTGCCTCGTCCGCCAGCTGGCGCAGTTGCTGCTGGATGTGGTCCAGGGCGCCGTCGCGCCGGCCCGGCACACGGGTGCGCAGCTCCGTGAGCGCGGGGGCCAGCTCGCTGGCCGGGGTGAGGGCGTCGATCCGGCCCCACTGGTGGTGCGCCCGGTCCACGGCCGCCTCGACCGCGGGCGCGTCCACCGGCTGCCCGGCCGCCAGCCTGCGCGACGCCACCGTCAGCCACGTCCGGCAACTGCGCTCCGCGTCCCCCGCGAACATCGCCAGGTCCGCCCGCACCTCCGCCCAGTGCAACGCCTCGTCCGACCCCGGCCCGTGCGCCTCCACGGCCACCGCTTCCTGCCGCGCCGCCAACGCGTCGGCCTCGGCGTGCCGGCCGCTCTGGACGGCGGCGGTGATGGCGGCGTGCGGGTCGTCGGCGGGGGTGGCAGCGGCGCTGCGGGGGGTGGGTGGGGGCAGGGGGTACTCGGGGGGCTGTGGGGGGACGGGGGGTGCGGTGAGCGTGGCGGACATGGTGGGTGGGGCGGGCAAGACAGGTGGGGCGGGCGCGGCGGGTGGGGGTACTACGGGGATGACGGGGGCGGGGGCGGGAGCCGTGGGTTCGGTGCGGGCTCGGGGGATGCCCGTAGTACCCGTAGTACCGGCGCCGTCGGGGGCGGTCGGGGATGGCGCGGGGCCTTTGGGACCCGTAGTACCCGTAGTACCCGCGGCATCGTCGGCGGCGCCACGCCCGCTCGGATGACCCGGCGCACCCGTAATACCCGTAGTACCCGGCGCACCCGCGCGGCTGCCGGGGACGGTCGGGTGGGGCACGGGACCCGTAATACCCGTAATACCCGTAGTACCCCTAGTACCTGTGATCCCCGCCCCGGCGGAGGCGGTCGCCCGCGCCCCAGGCCCCGGCGTACCTGTAGTACCCGTAGTACCCACCCCGCTCCCCCACCCCGTCCCGGGCTCCACCACCAGGTCCGCAGCCTCTCCCTCGCCCCGTACCCGCGCCAGCGCGGCCCCGTGCAGGTGCTCGGTTCCCGGGCGGCCCCCGCTGCGCAGGATCGTCCCGACGGCCTTCATGTACGACGGCGTCCCGGTGCCGCGCCGGCCGGCGGGCGGGGCGACGCGGCCGTAGACGGTGACGTGGGGACCGCAGTCCAGCGGGTTGTCGCGGAGCCACTGCCAGGTCTCGGCGTCGGCGTGCAGGTCGAGGAAGACCGTCGTGGAACCCGGCGCGCGCAGGCGCAGTTCCTCACGGAACCAGTGCCAGGGGAACCCGGTGTAGCGGACGGTCGCGGGGGTCGTGCGGGCCAGGGCGAGGTGCGGCAGCCGCTGGCGGCGGTCGAGTTGAAGCTGGCCGACGACGAAGAGGGTCAGCGGTCCCGGCGACGTGGCGGCGGCCCGCAGCCGGGTCAGGACGGCCTGCGGCTCCAGCGGATCGACGAGTTCGACGACGTTGGCGGTCTCGGTGCCGGCCAGCACGGCGGGCGGCACTGCGGCCAGCACCGGCAGCACGGACGCGGCGTCCACCAGGCAGCCCTTGCCGACGGGCGAAGCCGCCAGCAGCAGCACGGTTCCGGGCATGGGTCCCTCCCCCTGATGGATCACGTAGTACGTCAGCACCGTAACCGCTACGACTGCGAAGGGGAGCCCCGGAGAGCAAACCCCGACGTTCCCGCCCACCCCGCACACCCGCCCCGCTCACCCCTCGGGCACCGTCCGGACGGCGAAAATCGTCGTGTCGTCCCCCGGTCTGCCCCCGCTGTGCCGCAGCGCTCCTTCGCGGACGAAGGCCACGAGCCGCCGCGGTTCCGCGATCCCGGGATCCGCGGCCAGCGCCCGTGCCACCTCCTCCGCCAGCGGATAGAACCGCCCCTGCGCATCCCGCGCCTCGGTCACCCCGTCGGTCACGAGCAGGACGGTCTCCTCCGCCCCGACCTCGACCCGTACGACCTCAGGGCTACCCCGGAAGTCCTCAGGGACCCCCGTACCTCCGAAGTCCCCCGTACCTCCGAAGTCCCTCATACCTCCGAGGTCCCCCAGCCCGAGCGGCAGCCCACCACCGATCCCGCCCTCGCTCCCCTCTCCGGCCGCGCCCCCGACGTCACCCCCTAGTACCCGTACACCTCCCGCCCCCACCACCAGCGGCGGCTCGTGCCCGAACACCACCACCTCGACGACTGCCACGCCCCCGACCGGCCCCTTAGGGGGATACCCGAGGAGTACGGCGGTGGCGAACCGGTCCCCCTCCTCCCGTCCCACCGCCGCCGCGTGCGCCCGGTGCCGCAGCATCCGTGTCTCCAGGCGCGCGGCCACCACCGCGAGGTCGGCCTCGTGGTACCCGGCCTCGCGGAACGTCCCGAGCAGCGCCGCCGCGGCCTCGACCGCCGCGAGCCCCTTGCCCTGGACGTCGCCGACGAGCACCCGCGTCCCGTGCGGGCCGGGCTGGATGTCGTAGAAGTCGCCGCCCACACGGGCGTCCGCGTCGGCGGCGAGGTACACCTCCGCGTGCCGCAGCCCGCCCCAGTCCGGCGGCAGCGGGCGCAGCACGGTACGCCGGGTGGTGTCGGCGACGTCCGTCATGCGCACCATCCGCCGCTCGGCCCGCAGCCGCACCGCGCAGGCCAACACGGACAGCGCGCCGCCGACGGCGACGAGCAGCAGGTCGACCGTCCCGGCCCGGTACTGCTGCGGTTCGCGGAGTTCGGTGGCGACGAACGCGGCCAGGGAGAGGACGGCGAACAGGGCGGTCGTCCGCACCCCGCACAGCACGGCCGCGATCGCCGCGACGAACACGCAGAACGACTCGACGTGGAAGCGCACGCCGGTGCCCACGTCCAGCAGCGTGACCCCCGCCAGCAGCGCCAACGGCACCAGCCAGGCCACCCTGCGCCCCCGTACGCCGAAGAGCCCGTGCCGCATGGGGCGAGGGAAGCACGCCCGGTGGCCGTCCGCATCCGCGCGGCGACCGACTTGCCTCCGCCCCCGCCCGGGTGTGCCCTGGATGTCGGGGGCACAGAGGCAAGGAGAGGAGTACTCCCGATGGCTCACGCGGCACCCGCACCACGCATGTCGAAGGACGTCTTCAGCGCCCGCGTCCACCGGATCGCGGCCTGGGCCACCCCTGTGGTACTAGGGCTCGTCTACGGGTACTGGGTGGCGGCCAACCGCCGCTCGGGCGGTCCGATCACCGGCTGGAACCTGCTGCTCGGCTTCGTCAGCGCGCTCGCCTTCGCGGCGGTGTACGTCGCCGTGCGCGCCCTGGCGCCGCGCCTGAGGCGCGAAGCGCACGCCCTGCTGTGGACGGCGTTCACGGGCTGTGCCTTCGGCTTCGTCTACAGCCAGACCGGCGCGACGATCTGGCGCTCGGTGATGATGGCGCTCGGGGTGGCGGCAGCGTTCTTCGCCGTCCTGTTCTACCGGTACTACACCCGCGAGGACGGAGCAGGACACCGCGTCCGCTGAGGTACGTCATACCTGAGAGTTCGTACCTGAGAGGGCCGGGCCCCGATGAGTGGTTCTCCACCCACCGGGGCCCGGCCCTGTCACGGTCGCCGCATACGCTCACCACCAGCCCGAGGACCCGGCGGAGCTCCAGCTCCACGATCCGGACGCGCTCCACGACCCGGACCCCGACGCGCTCCACGAGGCGTCGTACGGGTCGTAGGTGTAGGACCCGTAGGGGTTGTCCCAGTTGCTCCAGTTCCCGTTCTTCCACTGGGGGCAGGGGTCGGAGCAGGTCGGCACCCAGGCACCGCCGGTGTTCACGAAGGCGGCGCTGGCCCAGCCCTGGGCGCCGACGAGCCAGTACCAGTAGGGGTTCCCGTTGACGCTCTGTCCCTGGACCAGGCACTGCACACGGTCCTGGCTGCCGGGCGAGAGCGCGGTGACGACACCCGAGTTCGTGGTGGGCGCCGACCGCACGTTGAGTTCGGTGCGGGAGACGACGGTGCCCCAGACCGGGCCGCCGCCACCGCCGCCGCGCCCTTCGGTGACGGCGGGTGCCGCTGTCGGCGGGGCTGCCGCCGCCTGCGTGCCCACCGCGGCCACGGCCAGCGTGCCACCGGTGAGCAGGGCCGCGGCCAGGGTCCGCAGGACCGGAGTGCTGCGCATGATTCGGCCTCCTTCTCCCCTGAACGTCCCCGGTTTCTCCCCAGCACCAGGAAACACCCGTTCGGGTGAACCCTCCACCGGAGAGAGGTTCCGCCGGAGCACGGGGGACGACAGGGGGTGACGGGCGGCGGCGAGCGGCGACGGGTACGGCACCCACATGGCGGCCATCCGCTGGCGTAGCTCTCAGGTACGGCCTTGCCTGGAGGCGTGGCCCTTACCCGCGTGACCCGTAATACCCGTACGCCCCGTAGTACCCGTACGACCCTCTCCGCCGCGCTCGTCGCCCTCGCCTGCCTCCTCGCCCCCTTCGCGACGCTCACTCTCTGGGCGTCGTACGGCCTGCGGGACCAGGAGCGGTACGTCGAGGCGCTGGCGCCGCTGGCCACGGACGCGGCGGTGCGGCGGACGATCGTCGAGGGGGTGGCCCGCGAGGCGCCCGGGGTGCCGAGGCGGGTCGTCGAGGACGAGGTGCGCCGCTTCACCGCGACACCCGCCTACCGCGCGGCCTGGGACGAGGGGAACAGGGAGACGTACGCGGCGGTGATGAGGGCGCTGGCGGACCCGGCGCGGGACGAGGTGGCCGTGCCCCCGTCCATGCCCGCACGCATGTCCGCACCTGCGCCCGCGCCCGCGTCGAAGCGTCAACTCGGCTTCACCCAGGCATCGTTCAGCCAGAGCCCGGTCACCCTCCTCCCCCGGCAGAACCTCGATGTCCTGCGCAGGAGTTACCACGCGCTGGACGTCGCCGGGTTCTGGCTGCCGGTCGCGGCGGTGGCGTTCGCCGGGGCGGGGATCGCGGTGGCCGTGTGCCGGCGCCGGGCGCTGACGGCGACCGCCCTGGGGACGGCGCTGGGCGGTGCCCTGCTCGGCGTCGCGGTCGTCGTCGCCCGCCACTTCACCGTCGACGGCCTCACCGACCCGGCCCACCGCACCGCCGCGGCGGCCGTGTACGACGCCCTGACCGAGACCCTGCGCACGGCGTCCTGGCTGCTGCTGGCCGGCGGCCTCACGGTCGCGGGCGCGGCGTGGCTGGCCGGGGTGGTGCGGGCGCGGGCCTGAGACGCGGGCTTGAGTGGCCCCTGCCTGAACTGGCGTGCCCTGAACCGGCGTTGACGCGATCCGACGCGGCCATTGCATCGGCGCTGGCCTGAACCGGCACCGATCCTGGGCCAGTTGGGTCGGTCGGGTCAGTTGCGTCGGTGCAGGGCGATGTCGACCAGGAGGGCGCGGTGGTCGGTGCCGGGGAGGTCGAGGAAGCGGGAGCCGGACACCGAGAAGTCGGCGCTGAGCAGGACGTGGTCGATCTGGGTGCCGAAGGCCGGCGTAGTACGTGAGGGCCAGCTGGGCTCGCGGCCGTCTCCGGCGAGCCGCGCCGCGTCCCGGAGGCCGGTGTCGAGGATGCGGCGGAAGGCCGCGTGGTCCTGGGAGGCGTTGAAGTCCCCCGCGAGTACTACGGGTCCGGTGCGCCCGGCGGCCCAGGCCCTGATCCGGGCCAGCTCCTTCTTCCACAGGCCCACCTGGTCGGGGAGCGGGGGCATCGGGTGGGCGAGCTGGAGGTGTACGGGGACCCCGGCGACGTCGGCGACCGCGCCCGGCATGCCCATCTCGGCGGGGATGGTCGCGGCGGGGGTGAGGGGGTGGCGACTGAGGATGACCGACCCCACGGAGGTACCCCCTTCGACCGACTGCCGGTAGGGGTAGGGGGCGGCGAGTTCGCGGCGCAGGGTGGCCTGGCAGCCGTACTCGCACTCCTGGACGAAGACGAGGTCGGGTTTCTCGCGGCGGACGGCCTCCAGGAGCGCGCCGGTGGCCCAGCCGAACTCGACGTTGGAGGTCAGCACCGTCAGCCGGGCGGCGACGGAGCCGCCGGGTTCGCGGGCGTCGCCGTGGGGCTGGAGGAACCAGGCCAGCGAGCCGAGGACGGCGGCGCTCCACAGCAGCCCCGGCCACCAGCGGACGAGCAGGGCGAGGAGCGCCGCGGCGGTCGCGGGAACGAGCAACCACGGGAGGAACGCGAGGAGTTGGGGTACCGGGGTGACCGCGTCCGTGTCGGCGATCCGGCATCCGACGACGGCACTCACCCCGGCGAGCACCACCGCCGCGCACCAGGCCCCGGCGACTCTTCCCCGGGGCCCGGCGGACGGCTCAGCGGAACTCTCGGACGACCTCGATGCGTCCGACGATGTGCTCGTTGAACTCATCCAGCTCCTCCGCGGGCACCCACAGCTCCAGAATGGTCTTCCCCCCAGCCTGCCGTACCGGATACCGGGACAAGAACTCGGTCTCCACCTCGAACCGGGTCACATACCCCACCCCGGACGCGGGCACGTTCCACTCCCGCGCGATCCGGCTCGCGTAGTCCTCATTGAGCACGGGATAGAAGATCGGCTGCTCCGGCAGCCTGGGCGGCCACGCCACCCACCCACTCGCCTCGACCAACGCCAACTCTTCGGGACCGGTGGGACGCCAGAGGGTGGTTGTAGGGGTTGAGGTACTCATGAGTGACGACCGTAGTCGTAGCCCTGCGGGGTGAGCGACGGGGTTTCCGTGGCTCTGAAGTAGCTCAGATCGCCTTGACCGGACGACGGGCCGGGGCGACTGTTCGGCTCATGACCAGGGCAAAGACATGGGGGACGGCCGTCTCGGCGGCCGTGCTGGCGCTGGCGGGCTGCGGCGCGGAAGGCGCGTCACAGCCCGGCGGACAGCCGGCGGCGAGCGGGGTACCGGCGGCCGTCGAGCCCGCCGGTAACAAACACACGGCCGTGGTCGGGGTGCCGTCACTGGGGGGCGGTGAAGCCTTGGTCAGTGGGGCGGCGCGCAAGGGGAGCGCGGAGTATCCGATCCCTGGCGGGCTGCGCGCGGGCGGGATGCTCGCCGTGGCGTTCGAGTGTGAGGGGGCGGGGAAGCTCGTAGTCGACGTGGTGCCCGCCGGCGCCTCCTTCTCCGTCCCGTGTGAGAAGGGGAAGGTGGCGCCGTTGATGAACGTGATCGAGGTGGACCGGACCGACCCCGCCGGGATGCTGCGGTTCACGGCGGGGTCGGGGGTCACCTGGGCGTTCGCGGCCGGATGGGACAACTCCAGCCGGGAGCGGGCGAGTTAGACGCCGATGTCGCGCCCGTCCTTGCGCCAGACCGAGACGACGGACGGGCGGACGATCTTGCCGGGGCCGTCGGGCCAGGTGGAGGCGGGCTTCTCGACCGAGGCGCCGTCGATCTCACCGGGGTGCTGGACGGAGACGAGGACGCGGCGGTCCTGGATGAGCGGCCCGCAGGTCTCGGCGCCGGTCGGAACGGTGAGGAACTGCTTCAGCTCGCCACGCCGCTCGCCCTTGGTCGCGACGCCGAACAGGCCGTCGTGGGACCCGAGTTGGTTGCCGTCGGTGGAGATCCACAGGTTGCCGTGCGGGTCGAATGCGACGTTGTCCGGGCAGGAGATGGGGCTGACACCGGACTTGGGGAAACCGGCGAAGTACGTGTTCGGGTCGTTCGGGTCGCCCGCGACGAGGAACAGCGACCAGCCGAACTTCAGCGACTCCGGCCGGCCCCGGTGCTCGGTCAACTCCAGCACGTGGCCGTGCTTGTTGGCGTTGCGCGGGTTCGCCTCGTCCGCCTTGGCGTTCGAACCGACGCCGCGGTTGGAGTTGTTGGTGAGCGCGACGTACACCTTGCCGGTGACCGGGGAGGGTTCGATGTCCTCGGGGCGGTCCATCTTCGTCGCGCCGACCTTGTCGCCGGCGATCCGCGTGAAGACGAACACCTCGTCGGCGGTCATGCCCTCGACGTGGGAGACGGCGCCCTTCGCGGTCGCCGTCGCCAGCGGGATCCACACGCCGGCGCCGTCGAACTCCCCGTCGGCGGGCAGCTTTCCGGTGCCGTCGATCTCGATCGCGGGCGAGTCGCCGGTCAACTTCGCGACGTACAGGGTGCCTTCGTCGAGCAGCGAGAGGTTGTGCTCGCGCACCGCGCGCGACGAACCCCGCTTCATCCGCTTGCTGCCGACGAACTTGTAGAAGTAGTCGAAGCGTTCGTCGTCGCCGGAGTAGATCACCGGACGCCCGTCGGCGGTGAGGCGGACGGTGGCGGCCTCGTGCTTGAAGCGGCCGAGGGCGGTGTGCTTACGGGGCGTGGACCCGGGGTCGTACGGGTCGAACTCGACGACGTACCCGAACCGGTGGACCTCGTTGGGCTCCTGGGCGACGTCGAACCGCTTGTCGAACCGTTCCCACTTGCGCTCGGTGGCGCCCGTGCCGATGCCGTACCGCTTGTCGGTACTACGGGAGGAGTTGGCGAAGTACTGGTTGAAGTTCTCCTCGCCGTGCAGCGTCGTACCCCAGGGTGTCGTACCTCCGGAGCAGTTGTTGAGCGTCCCGTACACCTTGGTGCCGGTCGGGTCGGCGGAGGTCTTCAGCAGGTCCGACCCGGCGGCGGGCCCGGTCAGCCGGAACTCGGTGGTCGCGGTGACCCGCCGGTTGAGGCGGTGGCGCGGCACGGCGGTGAGCTTGCCGGTCCTGCGGTCCTCCTGGACGACGACGGCGCTCAGGCCGTGCGCCGCCCAGGCGACCTCGACCTGCTGGCGCGTCGGGGTCGCGGGGTCGTAGCCGCGGAACATCAGGATCTCGTCGGTGTACTCGTGGTTGGCGACGAGGAGTTGGCGGTCGCACTCGCCCGGCAGGGGGAGGAGGGCGAGGAAGTCGTTGTTGTACCCGAACTGGCCCGCCTGCGCGGCGGCCGTCTGGTTCTCCGGGTCGAAGGCGGGGGCGCCCTTGACGATGGGCTCGCCCCAGCGGACGACGACGTTCTGCTCGTAGCCCCCGGGTACGACGACGGCGTCGGTGGTGTTGGGGGCGACGGCGTCGTAGCGCAGGCCGCGGGCCGCCTTTCCGGCGGGCTTGCCCTGAGCACCGGGTATGACGGGGTTACCCGTAAGGGGCGCGGCGTCGGCGGACGGAGCGTTCGTGACCGTCGCGGCACCGGCCGCGGCGGCGACGGTCACCACGGCGGCGGCCCGCACCATCGCGCGGCGGCTGAGCGCACCGGCGATCACGTCGCCGACGTACTCGTTGTCACTGGTGTTGGGCACCTCGTGGAAGCAGGCGTCGCCGCACCGGAAACGGCAGGTCATGGCGGAACGGCCGCCCGGATGCGAACCGGTCGGCGTGGTGATGATCGGCAGCAGCTTGCGCACTTTGCTCTCCCCTTGCGTACCCTTGATATGAGCGTGACGGTAGGGGTGTGTATGTGCCGGAGCGGGGCGGGTGGATGAACGCCGGATGAACGCGTGGGGGATTAGGGGGTGTCGGGGGTGCCCCTCAGGGGGGTGGAGAGGGCCTGACTTCGGAGTTGGCCGGTTTCCATGGCCACGTCTCGGTGCTGGGTGTTTGACACACGCCCCCTTCTCGCGCTCACCCCTGCCCAAGATCGCCATGCGGGGCCGCTAACCTTACGTGTCCGTCCTGGCCAGGGATTGACGGGCTTCAACTCACGCGAAGGGTTGCGCACATGGGCATTCTCACTCTCCTGCGGAACGCGTTCGGCAGGTCACGCAAGCAGCGTGGCGCCGAAGCAGAGGGTGCGGACCAGGTTCCTTCGCAGCAGACGCCGGAGCCGGAACCTCCCGCCGCGACCCCGGAACCGGAGCTCGCTCCCCCGGCCGCGCCCGCCCCCACCGCCGTCCCGGAGCCCCGCCAGTCCGACGACTCCGAGCACGAACTCGTCGCGGCGGCCTTCGACAACGTGAAGGTACCCACACCCGCGCGGTCGCCGGAGGGCGAGATTGAGACGCCGGCGGAGGGTACGGGGACCGAGGCCGAGGCCAAGGACAACGCCGACCCCAAGGCCGAGGGATCGCTCCCGGGTACTACGGGTACTGCCGAGACCGCCGAGGCTGCCACCGAGACCGACGCAGGTACTACGGGGTCGCCCGTAGGGGACGCGGAGGCCACCGAGCAGGCCGAGCCCGAGACCACACGGACGCCGGAAGCCGAGGCTTCAGAGGCGACCGAGGCGGCGGCCGCGCCGGAGGCCAAGAGCGAGGTCGAGATCGAGGTCGCGGAGACCGAGACGCCGACACCCGAGAAGGCGGACGCCGAGGACGTGGCCGTCGAGACCCCGCAGGACGACACCGAGCCCGACGCCCCGAAGGCACCGTCGGCCGAGGAAGCACCGGCCGCCGAGTCGACGGAGCCCGCCGGGACCACGGCCACCGAAGCCCCCGTCGCGGAGACGACCCCGCAGCCCGAACCGGCCCCCGAGCCCGAGGCGACCCCGGCCCCCTCCGAGAACAAGCTCGCCACCGCCGCCCCCACCGAGGAGCCGTCCCCGGAGGCCGCCCCGGAAACCCCGGCCGAGCCCGCCCCCGCCACGCCGACCCCGGCGGCGGAAGCCGAGCCCGCCGCCTCCGACGACGCCCCGGAGCCCACCGCGCCGACCCCGTCGTCCGAGGACACCACCCCGGCCGAGGCCCCCCTCGCCGACGAGCCCGAGGCCCCGGCAACCGAGCCCGCCGCCTCCGACGAACCCGCAGCCGAAGCGGACACGGCCACGGACGACGACGCCGAGGCCGACGCTTCCGCAGCCGCCGCCACTCCCGACGAGCCGGCCGCCACGGCCCCCGAGGCCGAGCCCGAGGTCGAGCCCGAGGCCGAGACCGCCCAGCCCGACGAGCTGCCCGCCGACTCCCCCGACGCCTCCGAGGAACCGGCCGCCGCAGTCGAACCGGCCGAGCCCGAGACCCAGGTCACCGAGCCCGCCCCCGGCACCCCCGAGGCGGAGCCCGACACCGACCCCGTAACCCCCGTAGTACCGGCACCGGCCTCACCGGAAGCCTCGGCGACCCCCGTGGACCCCGTAGTACCCGAGACCGACTCCCCGACCTCGGACTCCTCCCCGACCCCGGACTCAGCCTCGGACTCGGCCCCCACCACCCCGGAGCCCACCCCCGAGCCCGAGACCACCCCCACCACCGAGATCGAGCCGGAACCCACCCCAGCCCCCTCCACCCCCGCCGCCGAAACCCCCGTCGACACCCCCCTCCCCGCCCACCTCACCACCGCCCACACCTCCGCCGCTCTCGCCCTCGCCCACCTGGGCCTGACGACCGCGCGGGCCACCACGTACCTCGTGCTGGACCGCTCCGCGTCGATGCGGGCGTACTACAAGGACGGCTCGGCGCAGGCGCTGGCGGACCAGGTGCTGGCGCTGGCCGCGCACCTGTCACCGGCCGACCCGAAGGTGCGCGTCGTGTTCTTCTCGACGGAGGTGGACGGCGAGACGGACCTGACGACGGCCGACGAGGACGCCGCGACGAAGATCGACGACGTGCACGCGGGCCTGGGCAGGATGGGCCGCACGGCCTACCACGCGGCGGTCGAGGCGATCACGAAGCACCTCGACGCGTCGGCGGACCCCGAGGCCCCGGCGCTGGTGATCTTCCAGACGGACGGCGCCCCGGACGCGAAGACCCCGGCGACGCAGTCCCTGACGGAGGCGGCGAAGACCCACCCCCGTCTGTTCTTCTCGTTCGTCGCGTTCGGCGAGCACGAGAACAAGGCGTTCGACTACCTCCGCAAGCTGAAGACGGAGAACACCTCCTTCTTCCACGCCGGTCCTACCCCCAAGGGCCTCACGGACGACGAGCTGTACGAGGGCATCCTGAAGAACTGGCGCCCGTAGTACCCCCGGCCCCGTAATACCCGTCATACCCGTAGACCCCGTAATACCCCCGTGCCGCCCGCCCTCCGTAAATGGAGAGCGGGCGGCATACACACGTCGGCTACGATTTCAAGGATCCAGACACCGACGACCCGACCTGGGAGCAGCCCCCGATGGCTCGACACCTCATCACCAGCGCCCTTCCGTACATCAACGGAATCAAGCACCTGGGCAACATGGTGGGGTCCATGCTCCCGGCGGACGTCTACGCCCGCTACCTGCGCCAGCGCGGCGAGGACGTCCTCTACATCTGCGCGACGGACGAGCACGGCACCCCCGCCGAACTCGCCGCGAAGGAGCGGGGCCTCCCGGTCGACGAGTTCTGCGCGCAGGCGCACGACGCGCAGAAGGCCGTCTACGACGGTTTCGCGCTCGCCTTCGACTACTTCGGCCGCAGCTCCAGCCCGCAGAACGTGGAGATCACCCAGCACTTCGCGCGGAAGCTGAACGAGAACGGCTTCATCGAGGAGCGGGCGATCCGCCAGGTCTACTCCCCTGCGGACGGCCGTTTCCTGCCGGACCGCTACGTCGAGGGCACCTGCCCGCACTGCGGTTACGACAAGGCGCGCGGCGACCAGTGCGAGAACTGCACCCGCGTCCTGGACCCGACGGACCTGATCGACCCGCGCAGCGCGATCTCCGGCTCGACGGACCTCGAAGTCCGGGAGACCAAGCACCTGTTCCTCCTCCAGTCGAAGCTCCAGCGCGAGGTGGAGGAGTGGGTCGCGGCGCACGAGAACGAGTGGCCGCACCTCTCCTCGTCGATCGCCCGCAAGTGGCTCACCGAGGGTCTGCACGACCGCGCGATCACCCGCGACCTCGACTGGGGCGTGCCCGTCCCGGCGGACACCTGGCCCGAACTCGCCGCCGAGGGCAAGGTGTTCTACGTCTGGTTCGACGCGCCGATCGAGTACATCGCCGCGACGAAGGAGTGGTCGGACCAGGACCCGGCGAACCGCGACTGGAAGTCGTGGTGGTACGAGTCCCAAGACACCGTCCGCTACACGGAGTTCATGGCGAAGGACAACGTCCCCTTCCACACGGTGATGTTCCCGGCGACCGAACTCGGCGTCCGTGAACCGTGGAAGATGGTCGACTACGTCAAGTCCTTCAACTGGCTGACGTATTACGGCGGAAAGTTCTCAACTTCCCAGAAGCGCGGGGTCTTCACGGACCAGGCGCTCGACATTCTGCCCGCGGACTACTGGCGTTACTTCCTCATCGCCAACGCCCCCGAGTCGGACGACTCGTCGTTCACCTGGGAGCACTTCACGGCGACGGTGAACAAGGATCTCGCCGACACGCTCGGCAACTTCGTCAACCGCGTCCTGTCCTTCTCGAAGAAGCGGTTCGGCGACGAGGTCCCGGCGGGCTCCGCCGCGGGCGACGCGGAGGCGCGCCTCGGCGAGGAGATCGCCCGGCTGCTCGCGGAGTACGAGGAGCAGTTGGACGCCCTCCAGTTCCGCAAGGCGGCGTCCGCGCTGCGCGCCCTGTGGTCGGCCGGCAACTCCTACCTGGAGGAGAAGGCCCCCTGGCTGGAGATCAAGACCGACCAGGACGGCGCGGCCCTGACCCTGCGCACGGCGATGAACCTCATCCACCTGTACGCGGTGGTCTCGGAGCCCTTCATCCCGACGACGGCCAAGGCGATGCGCGAGGCGTTCGCCCTCGCCGACGACACGGCGACCTGGGTCACCCCGGACCGGGCGAAGTCCCTCGACGCCGTCCCGGCCGGCACCCCCTTCACCGTCCCGCCGGTCCTGTTCGCGAAGCTGACGGACGAGGACCTGGAGACGTACAAGGAGCGGTTCGGCGGCGCTCCGGAGTAATACCGCGGAGCCAGTACCGCAGAACTGATACCGCGGAGCCATGAACGAACGGTGGCCGGTCGGCCCTGGGGAACACCCGGGCCGACCGGCCACCTTCGTTGCGCGGCCCCCGTGTCCCTCCACCCGGTAGGCCGCGCGACCGGCCGAGGTCAGCGTCTCCAGGGGCGGGATCGAATACCCGCTGCCGGAGGAGACATCGGCCGGTGGCTCTGAGGTATCAGTGGCTCTGAGGTACTAGACGGGGACTACTTGAGGACGCCCGCACCGGTCGTCGACGTCAGTGCCGTCGGCAGGTTCTTCGCCGTCGACTCCAGTCCCGCCGTCAGGGCCGGAACCCAGTTCACCGCCGTCCTGAGGTCCTTGGACGCCGCCGCGTTGTAGAGGGCGACGAGGTCGGTGGAGGTGCCGTTGACGAGGTTGCCGGTGTTCTTGACGGACGCGGTGCCGTCGCTGCTGACCAGCTTGGACAGCTTGGTGCCGGCGGGCGCCTTCCAGTAGTTGTTCTCGGCGACGACCTGCGCCTTGGCCCGCGCGTTGATGCTGTACTGCGGGGTGTAGCCGTTCAGCGCGGTGATGTCGTAGAAGTTGTTGTAGATGTGCACCTGGCCGAGGCGCGCGAGCGGCGCCCGCTGGACGATGCCCTTCCACACGTTGTGGTGGATGGAGACGCGCAGCTTGCCGACGCTGTCGGTGTCACTGGCCCCGATGAGCATGGTCTTGTCGTGGCAGGTGAAGACGTTGCGGGAGACGGTGACGAGGTCGGAGCCCTTGGTGATGTCGAGGGCTCCGTCGTGGATCTGGTACTCCCTCCCGTAGTACTTGGGGTTGGAGCCGTCGAAGTGCGGTGCGTCGGTGAACGTGTTGTGGTCGGCCCATACGTGGGTGGCACCCCTGAGGGTCACCGAGTCGTACTGGCTGTTCCAGTTGCCGCTGCTGCCGTCGGTCGGGTCCCACTGCGGGAAGCAGTCCTCGGTCGCCGAGAGGGTCAGGTTGCGGACGACGACGTTGTCGACGTTCTGGATCTGGAGGCTGCCCCCGGTGATCCCGGCCTTGGTGCCCGGTACGCCGACGATCGTCGTGTTGGCGGGCACCTTGAAGACGATGTTCTTGGCCTGCTTGGCCTGCGCGGCGGCCCGTGCCTTCTCCTGCGTGCCCGACGGCAGCTTCTTGCGGCCGTAGGTGGCGGGGTCGTACGCCTTCAGGTACGACGCCAGCGAGTACCCCGTACCTGAGGCGTAGTCCGCACAGGTGAGCTTCTTGCCCGCGTCGTTCGTGTTCGCGTCGACGGTGCCCTTGATCTTGATGATCCGGGGCGTCTTGTCGGACGCCGACCCGAGCGCCTTCACGAGCTGGGCCCGGGTGGAGACAGTGAACGTGTGCGCGGCGTCCGCCTTGGCCCCGCCCGTCGTACCGCTCCCGTACGACGCCCAGCCGTCCTTGGCGGCCAGCGTCTGGTGGTACAGGTCCGCCGCACCGGCGTTCGCGTTCAGCACGAACACCCCGGCCCCGACTCCGGCGGCCGCCACGGCGGCGGACACCACGAGGGTGCGGCGCTTGCGAACGGACCGGCGGTGAGAGGAAGTTGCCACGAAGGAAGTCCTTACGGGTCTGTGCTGCTGCTTACGACCCCTCAGTGGTCACCGGGTGAAGGAAGGTTGCCGGGTGATCAGATTCTTTTCGCACGTCCCTCACAGGTATGCCGCCCCGTACCCCTCCGGTATTACGACGATCAGATGATCGTCGGCGTCCCCTAGGGTGTGGCGCCCGCTCGACCCGGCGCCGCGCCCCCAGCCTCGTCCCGTGCGGAGACGACAACCGAGACCCCTGTATCTGGCGGTGGCAGCGACCGCGGCCGTCCTGACCCTGACCGCGGCCCAGAGCCCCGCTCCAGCCACGCCCCCGGACCCGACCCAGGCCCAGGCTCCCGGCGTCAAGTCGGCCCGCGCGGACGGGTATTGGCTCACCCTCGCCGCCCGGGTCTGCGACGACTACACCGACATCATGTCCAACCTCCTGCGCGACAACAATCAGCAGTCCCTGCGCGACCTCGGCAAGGACTCCGTCTACACGCCGGGCCAACCCGTGAACCCGGCGACCGAGCAGGAGAACGACCCGAACTGCCGCCCCCTGACCGGCTGGAGGTTCACGCTCGGGCGGGGCATCAACGGTGAGGTGGACGGGCTGTCCACCGTCGTCCCCAGTACCTCAGGGGTACAACCCGTGACGGAGGCGTCGGTCCCTCTCCTGGATGACGAGGGTGACCCCACCGGCGCCACCCTCGCGGGCGCGGTCAACGTCGAGCTGAACTCCACCGACCAGGCGCTCGCCCTCGCCCGCCGCCTCCAGATCCAGGGCGGCACTCCCACGGACCCGCTCAACACGGCTGATCTCGGGGACACTTACGCGTTCGGCGCGCTGCGGTGCGCCGTCGACAACCAGAAGAACGACAACGTGGACCGCGCGGCCTTCCCGGCCGGCTCCCACCACGTCTTCTGCTTCTACTACACGGTCACCCCGCCGCCGGGCTCGGGCACGGTCGTCGTCCGCAAGGAGCTCAAGGACAGCGACGCGACCCAGACCTTCGGCTTCACCGGGAACATCTCCTACACCCCGGACCACGACTTCTCGCTCGCCGTGACGAACGGCGCCGCCGCCGAGCAGACGTTCCGCCGCTCGGCGACCAAGGGCAACGCGTACCCGGCGTGGAACTTCGCGGAGTCCGTCCCGGACGGCTGGACCCTCGCCGGTCTGACCTGCTCCTCGGCGCGAGGTACTAGTACCACGACGACGAGCGTGAGCGGCGCCGCGACCGTCGATCTCGCGGACGGCGACACGGTGACCTGCACGTACACGAACGCCCGGCAGTCGTCCCCGAGTACTACGGGTACCCTCGCGCTCCGCAAGCGGACGATCGGCCGCGCCGGCGGGCCCTTCGCCTTCACCGCCGACGGCACCACCTCCCTCGGCTCGGCGACCACCACCACCGAGGACTCCCCGGTCGCCCTCGCCTGGCACGAACTCCCCACCGGCCGCCACACCATCACCGAGACCCTTCCCGCCGCCACCCCCGAGGGCTCCTGGAGGTTCGACAGCGCGGTCTGCGACGGCACGGCGATCCAGCCGACCGGGTCCACCCCCCGCACGGCCACCTTCCCGATCGACCTCCCCAAGGCCGGCCTGGACTGCACGATCACGAACCGCTGGATCCCGTCCCCGAGCCCCAGCCCAAGCCCGACACCGAGCCCCACACACCCCCCGTCCCCCACCCCGAGCACACCGAGCACCCCCACCCCGACACCAACCCCGACGCCCCCTAATACCCCCACCCCCTCCCCCAGCCCGTCCCCCCAACTCCCCTCCACCGGCTCCGCCGACTCCCACACCTTCCTCGCCGTACTCGCCGCCGCCTTCATCCTCACAGGCACCGCCCTCCTCACCCTCCGCAGACGCTTGCGACGCTGACGCGGGGGGTGGGAAGAAGAGAGACGCCGGAAAGAGGGAGGGCCCCGGGGTAAGACGTCCCGCCAAGGACGTCGTCGCCATGAGACCCACTCCCCTTACACCCCGTACAACCCGGAGAAACCCGTAGGGGCCAAAGATCACAAGGATCCTCGGCCCCTACGGGTACTGCGGGTACTACCGGCACTGCTGGTGCTACCGGTACTACGGGTACTACTTCGGCTGCGGCTTCCGGATGTTCAGGTGCAGCTCCCGCAACCGCGTCTCCTCCAGCTCCGTCGGCGCGCCCATCATCAGGTCCTGGGCGTTGCCGTTGAGCGGGAAGGCGATGGTCTCGCGGATGTTGGGCTCGTCGGCCAGCAGCATGACGATGCGGTCGACGCCGGGGGCGATGCCACCGTGCGGCGGGGCGCCGAAGCGCAGCGCGCGCAGCATGCCGGCGAACTCGCGCTCGACGGTCTCGCTGTCGTAGCCCGCGATGTTGAACGCCTTGAGCATGATGTCGGGCTCGTGGTTACGGATCGCGCCGGACGACAGCTCGACGCCGTTGCAGACGATGTCGTACTGCCAGGCCAGGATGGACAGCGGGTCCTGGTTCTCCAGCGCGTCCATCCCGCCCTGCGGCATGGAGAACGGGTTGTGCGAGAAGTCGATCTTGCCGGTCTCCTCGTCCTTCTCGTACATCGGGAAGTCGACGATCCAGCAGAACCGGAAGACGCCCTCCTCGAAGTGCCCGGCGCGCTTGGCGGCCTCGACCCGGACCGCGCCCATGATCTTCGAGACCTCGTCGAACTCACCGGCGCCGAAGAAGACCGCGTGCCCGGCGGCGAGGCCGAGCCGCTTGGTCAGCTCGGCGACGTTCTCCTCGGTGAGGAACTTCGCGATCGGCCCGGACAGCGTGCCGTCCTCGCCGACGCGGACCCAGGCGAGACCCTTCGCACCCTGCGAGACGGCGAAGTCGCCGAGCTGGTCGAAGAACTTGCGGGGCTGCGCGGCGACGTCCGGCACGGGCAGCGCGCGCACGTGCTTGCCGGCGAACGCCTTGAACTCGGAGCCCTCGAACACGTCGGTGATGTCGACGAGTTCGAGCTGGGCGCGCAGGTCCGGCTTGTCGGAGCCGTACTTGAGCATCGACTCGCGGAACGGGATGCGCGGGAACGGCGAGGTGACCGCGCGACCGCCACCGAATTCGGTGAACAGCTCCGTCATCAGCTTCTCGATCGGCTGGAAGACGTCCTCCTGCTCGACGAAGCTCATCTCGACGTCGAGCTGGTAGAACTCGCCGGGCGAGCGGTCGGCGCGGGCATCCTCGTCGCGGAAGCAGGGCGCGATCTGGAAGTACCGGTCGAAGCCGGAGATCATCAGGAGCTGCTTGAACTGCTGCGGCGCCTGCGGGAGGGCGTAGAACTTGCCCGGGTGCAGCCGGGAGGGGACGACGAAGTCGCGCGCGCCTTCCGGGGAGGTCGCCGTCAGGATCGGCGTGGCCATCTCGTTGAAGCCGAGGGCGACCATCTTGTGCCGGATCGCGGAGATCACGGCCGTCCGCAGCATGATGTTGCGGTGCATGCGCTCGCGGCGCAGGTCGAGGAAGCGGTACTCCAGGCGGCGCTCCTCGTTGACGCCGTCCTCGGTGTTGATGGTGAAGGGCAGCGGCTGGGCGGCGCCGAGCAGTTCGACCTCGGCGACCTCGACCTCGATCTCGCCGGTGGGCAGGTCAGGGTTCACGTTCTCTGTTCCACGTGAAACAACGCGGCCGTCGACGCGGACGGTCGACTCCTTGCTGACCTTGTCGAGGGCGTCGTAGGCGGGGGTACCGGGGCGGGCGACGAGCTGCGTGATGCCGTAGTGGTCGCGCAGATCGATGAAGAGGATGCCGCCCAGGTCGCGCCGATTGTGCAGCCAGCCGCTCAGCCGGACGTCGGTGCCGACGTCAGAGGCGCGGAGCTGGCCGCAGGTGTGGGACCTGTACCGATGCATCTTCGTTCATCGTCCTTACGTGGATTTCGGTCACGCATGTTGCGATCCTCGGTCGCCCACAAGGGTACCGGCCGCCCTGAAAACAACCCTCCGGATATGTACCGGAAGCCAGCGGTCACACAACATCACTAGCGCCCTGCTGCCAAATCTTCTTAAAGTAGGGCAATGCGCACTGGTGAGCCCCTGCCCGCGGTGGAGCAGGTCCTCGCCGCTCTCTCGACCGGCGTCTGGCACTGGTCCACAGGCACCGGTCTGGTGACCCTCGACGCCGAGGCGGCCCGGCTGCTCGGGCTGCCCGCCGAGGAGACCGTGCTCACCGAGGCACAGACCCGGGCCCGGCTGCACCCCGTCGACTGGAACGAGATCACCGGGGTGATCCAGCTCGCGGTCGCCGAGCGGACGCTCGCGGAGGTGCGGATCCGGATCATGGACGAGCGGGGGCGGGTCGTACGGGTCGTACGGAGCCGGTCGAAGCCGTCGTTCGATCCGGTGAAGCGGGCGTACGAGCTGATCGGCACCCTCCAGGAGGTGACCGAGCCGGCGCCGGGCACCCCGGCGGGGCGGCGCGCGGTGACCGGCGACTGGCGGCGCTCGCGGGAGGCGTTCCTGCTGGACGCGGGGCGGGCGCTGGCGGAGGCGCGGTCTACCGCTGAGGTACTACGGGTCGCGGCGGGGTTGTCGATGCCGGGGTTCACCCCGGACGGGCTCGCCGTCTTCGGGGTGGAGGGCGACCGGCTGACCGTGATCGGCCACCACGGGCAGCAGCCCGGCGAGGAGGCGCCGTTCACCCAGCTCTCGGTGCGGACCGACTATCCCGCCGCGGAGGTAGTACGTACGGGGCGCGCGGTCTACCTCTCCTCGCCGGAGAAGTACCAGGAGCGCTACCCCCTGACCTGGCCGCTCGCCGCCCACTTCGGCCGCCGCTCCTGGGCGTTCCTGCCGCTGACGGTGGCCGGGCGGACGATGGGCGCGTGGATGGCCGCGTTCACCTACCCCGTCGCGTTCACGCCGGACGAGCGGTCCGTCCTGACGACGGTCGCCCGCATGCTGGCGCAGGCGCTGAGCAGGGCCGGCGCGGCGGAGACCCAGCGCGAACTGACGGACGGCCTCCAGCGCTCGATGCTGCCGACCCTGGGCGAGATACCGGGGATGACCCTGGCCGCCCGCTACATCCCGACCGGGGGTGGTCTTCAGGTAGGGGGTGACTGGTACGACATGATCCCGCTGCCGCGCGGCGGCTTCGCGCTGGTCATCGGCGACGTCCAGGGCCACGACGTGCGCGCCGCGGGTCTCATGGGCCAGCTCCGGATAGCTCTCAGGGCCTACGCCTCCGAGGGTCACCGCCCCGACGCGGTCCTCTCCCGCGCGTCCCGCTTCTTCTACGGCCTCACCCATACGGACGACTCCCCGCGCTTCGCCACCTGCTTCTACGTCGAGGTCGACCCGCGGACCGGCGTCCTGGAGACGGCACGGGCCGGCCACCTCGACCCGACGATCCGCATGCCCGACGGCACGGTCCTGCTCCGCTCCACCACGGGCGGGCTCCCCCTAGGGATAGACCCCGACTCCGACTACCCCACGTCCCGCCTCGTCCTGGACCCCGGCGAGACCCTGATGCTCTGCACGGACGGCCTCCTGGAGACCGGCGGGCACGACCTGGAGACGGGCTGGAAGCGGATCCGGCAGACGCTGGAGACCCACACCGGCACGCTGGAGGACCTGGCCGACACCCTGGTCCAAGCCGTCCTCGGCCCCCCGTCCCACCACACCACCGGCCCCCTCGCCGACCGCCGCGAGGACGACATCGCCCTGCTGCTCCTCTCCCGCGCCCCCGACCCCGACACGCCCCTGACCCCCTCCCGCCCCCGCCGCACCCTGCTGACCATCGCCCAGTCCGAGCCCGAACGCGTCGCCGAGGCCCGCCACCAGCTCCGCGACCTCCTCCACGACTGGCCCTCCCCCGACCAGCTCGACTCCGCCGTCCTCCTCCTCTCCGAACTCCTCACCAACGTCCTCGTCCACACCGACGCGGACGCCCTCATGCTCGCCGAGATCACCGGCCCGCCCGGCGCCCGGCGCCTCCGCGTCGAGGTGACCGACCCCAGCGACGACCTCCCCCACAAACGCCGCCCCGGCGAACTGGCGTCCTCGGGGCGGGGCTTGGTCCTCCTCGACCTCCTGGCCGACGGCTGGGGAGTGGACCCCCGAGGCGAGGGCAAGAGCATCTGGTTCGAGCTGTTCGAAGGGCCTCGGCCGGGGCCTAACTAGGATGGCCTCATGACGACCGAGGACGCAGCAGGAGAGGGTGCCCAGACCGCTCCCGACGTGGTGGAGGACGTGTTCGAGGGGATCGCCACCGATGTGGAGGTGGAGAGCGCCGGGGAGGACACGGCCCTCATCGAGCGGCCCTGGAAGCCGGAACAGATCCGGGTCAACACGAGCCAGTTCTCCCTCCGCAACATCCTCGACCAGATCGACGAGGGCTCGATCGAACTCGCCCCGGACTTCCAGCGCATGAAGGTCTGGCGCCACGATCAGAAGTCGCTGCTGGTGGAGTCCCTTCTGCTGCAGATCCCCCTGCCCGCGTTCTACTTCGCCGAGGACCAGGACAGCACATTCCGCGTAGTCGACGGGCTCCAACGGCTGTCCACACTGCACGAGTTCGTGCGAGGCGGCACGGCGAGCTTCTCCCTCGGAAAACTCGATCACCTGCACGACCTGCGGAACCTGCGCTTCTCCGATCTTCCTGTGCCGTTCCAACGGCGTATCAACAACACCCAGTTGATGGTCAACGTGATCGATCCGACGACGCCGCGCGGGGTGACGTACGAGATCTTCAAACGCATCAACACCGGTGGCACTCCGCTGAACGCCCAGGAGATCCGGCACTGCATGAGCCGGTCGCGCAGCCGGGACATCCTCAAGCGCATGACCCACACGGACGCCTTCGACAGTGCCACCGGTGGCCGCCTCATCGATCACATCCGGATGAACGACCGGGAGATGGCGCTGCGGTTCGCGGCGTTCTGGCTGCGCGGCCTGCCCGGATATCTGGCGCGTCCGGTGATGGAGGACTTCCTGATGAACGCCACGGAGATGCTTGACGATCCGAAGGCGGTTCCGGACGGTCAGGTGGCGGCGCTGGAGTCGGACTTCGAGCGGGCGATGTCCCACGCCTTCCTCGTCTTCGGCGAACACGCGTTCCGGAAGTGGCCGGAGAACGCCGAGTCACGCAGCCCGATCAACCGAGCCCTGTTCGAGACCTGGTCCATCGCCCTGGCGGACCCGGACTTCACCACAGAGGATCTACTCAAGCGCCGTAAAGACATCGTGCGGGCCGCCCGTGACCGTATGACCAACGACGTCGCCTATCTCAACGCGATCACCTCCTCCACCGCCGACCGAACCCGAGTGGAGACCCGGTTCCGGGCAGCGTCGGAAGACGTGAGGGCCGGCCTGTGATCAGTGCCCTGGAGGTCAAGCGCTTCAAGTGCTTCGCCTCGGCGTTCTTCGACATGCGCCCGCTCACCGTCCTGACCGGCGTCAACGGCGGCGGCAAGAGCTCGCTGATCCAGTCGCTTCTGCTGGCCAGGCTCGCGGCCACTGAAGACACCCGCAGCCTCCAGCTCAACGGTCCCCTGGGGCTGGCACTCGGCGAAGCCCGTGACGTCCTGCACTGGGACCACGACGAGGGCGCCACGATCGAAGTGCGGTTGCACGACGACGCGGCCGAGGCGACGTGGCAGTACGAGTTCGGCTTTCCCGAAACCGAGCGAGCCCTGCATCTGAACGTGCTCTCGGTTCCGCCGTCCACCGCCCCCGGCGTCGGGGCAGAGCCTCCTGGCTTCACCTACTTGTGCGCCGAGCGCCTTGGCCCTCGGGACATGCTGTCGCTCTCCGCCGAGGAGCCCGACAGCATCGGGGTAGGTGTGCAGGGGGAGTACACGGCCCAAGTTCTGGCCCTGCGAGAGACCCGCTCGGTGAGCCGACGCCGTACCGTCCGCCCTGCGCTCCACCACCCGCGGAGCACCGCCACTCAGCCCCGCCTCCAAGCCGAGGCATGGGCCTCCGACATCATCCGCCCGGTGCAGATCACTGCACAGCTCGCCGGTGGCGTCATGGCCAGCACGATCCGCTTCGCGGAGACCCGCCCGACCGGCGAGGAAGTCCTCCGCCCCGCCAACACCGGCTTCGGCGTCTCCTACGCCCTCCCCGTCATCGTCGCCGGCCTGCTCACCGAGCCCGGCGACCTGCTGATCGTCGAGAACCCGGAGGCCCACCTGCACCCGGCGGGCCAGTCGAAGCTGGGCCGGTTCCTCGCGCGGGTCGCGGGCAGCGGCGTCCAGGTCGTGGTCGAGACGCACAGCGACCACGTCCTCAACGGCGCCCGGCTCGCCGTGGCCGTCGACCGTGCCATCCGCGCGTCGGACATGATCACGCACTACTTCGACCACGACGGCCCCACGGCCATCGGCATCAACGACAAGGGTGAACTCGACCACTGGCCAGGCGGGTTCTTCGACCAGATCGAGACCGACCTGGGACAGCTGGCACGCGCGCGACGCGGCCGGTAGCGGCGTCGAAGGGGGGACGAGTTGGAGAACAGCGACGAGGACTACCGCGTCGTCATCGGCGAAGAGTGCTTCGACTGGCGGGAGTTGACGGCCGAAGAGCGGCGTGACGCGCTCGACGCGCTCGCCGACGTCCTCCAGCCGCTGGTGGACGGCCGCAGGGTGGCCCTCATGAACGCCGCGTACGACACGGAGTGCCTGCCGTCCAACACCCTGGCCGACGCACTGTATTCGCCGGACGGCGAGCTTCCGCACGACGAACGGCGGCTCCTGCAACGGCTGTTGGACAAATGCCGGAGCGTGGACGCCACCGATACGGACTTGACGTCACAGGTCCGAGTCCCCAACACCCCTTGGCACGAACCTTCTTGGGGCACAGGCCATGCCCTGTCCCGCGCGACGACCGGCCGGGCCATGTCCTGCCTGCTCCCGTCCGCACACAGTTGGCCATCCGGTTGGCACACGGTCGAGCGGGACACCGACGGTATCCAGGACGACGTCCGACTGCACGTGTTGCGCGTCCCCGAGGACACGCTCACCTTCTGGCGGGGTGTCTACGACCACGAACGCGTCCCGGCCGACCGCTTCTTCACCCTCACCTCGGACGCCTTCCCCGACCTGCTCTTCGCCGACTCACTCCGCCTGAACCACTTCAAGGGCGCCTACGCCGAGGTGCTTCCCTGGCTGCTGAAACTGCTCGCCGCCCTGAACGACCACTTCGCCCGTACCTTGGCCGAATGCGGCGGCGACCAGAGCCGGGTCAAGGACAGGTTCTCGGCATTGGGCCTGGACATCTCCCCCGAGAGTGCGAACACGAAGAAGAACGTGAAGGCGTGGGAGCAGCGGAACGTCACCTACCAGAAGGTGACTTACCGCTGCGAGTGGCACGGAAAGCGCCTGTGGGACCGCGATCGTGTCCATTTCTCCCTGCCGATCGCCGAGCACGATGGCAGGGTGCTGGTCGGCATCTTCACGAACCATCTGGATACGTGACACGAAGCCCCTTCAAGGCGTCACGGCGTCACGCAGTAGTACTGGTACCCCCCGGCACAGGCTCGCCTCCCCGCCTCCACCATCCCGTACTGCGCACACCCCTTCACGGCCCACGAATTCTGCTGGCAGCCGGTCCAGAAGGCGTCGTCGGCCGGGGCGGAGGCCGAGGGAGATACGGAAACCGCGGAGCCCACCGTGCGCGGCACCGGCAGAGCCTGCGCGGCCGTCGTCGAGACCATGGACAGTGCGAGGGGGACCGCCAGCAGCAGGGCGGCGAGAGAGGTTCGCTTCATACGGCCCATCGTGGCGAGGCCACAACGCACTCCGCGCCCCCACGGGAGCCAATTCACCCGTAAGAGCGCGGAGTTGGGGCCATGGCCTGACGGCCGGTCAACTGCCCTGCGGTCAGATGCCGTTCGCCTTCATCCCGTGGACCGCCGGGACCGACCCGAGCCGCCCCTTCTGGAAGTCCTCGAACGCCTGCTGGAGTTCGGCCTTGGTGTTCATGACGAAGGGTCCGTAGTGGGCCATGGGTTCGCGGATGGGACGCCCGCCGAGGAGGACGATGTCGAGGTCGGGGGTGTGGGAGTCCTGGGACTCGTCCGCACGGACCGTCAGGGAGGAGCCGGTGCCGAAGACGGCCGTCTGCCCGAGGTGGATCGGGCGGCGCTCGGCGCCGACGGAACCCCGGCCCGCCATGACGTACGCGAGGCCGTTGAAGTCCTCCCGCCAGGGCAGGGTGATCTCGGCGCCCGGCGCGAGGGTCGCGTGGATCATGGTGATCGGGGTGTGGGTGGCGCCGGGCCCCTCGTGGCCGTCCAGCTCACCCGCGATGACGCGCAGGAGTGCGCCGCCGTCGGGGGAGGTCAGGAGCTGGACGTTGCCGCCGCGGATGTCCTGATACCTGGGAGCCATCATCTTGTCCCTCGCGGGGAGGTTGACCCAGAGCTGGAGTCCGTGGAAGAGGCCGCCGGACATGACCAGCGACTCCGGCGGCGCCTCGATGTGCAGGAGGCCCGAGCCCGCCGTCATCCACTGGGTGTCGCCGTTGGTGATGGTCCCGCCGCCGCCGTGACTGTCCTGGTGGTCGAAGGTTCCGTCGATGATGTAGGTGACGGTCTCGAAGCCGCGGTGAGGGTGCCACGGGGTGCCCTTGGGCTCGCCCGGCGCGTACTCCACCTCACCCATCTGGTCCATCATGATGAACGGGTCGAGATGCCGGTAGTTGATGCCCGCGAACGCCCTGCGCACCGGGAAGCCCTCACCCTCGTAACCGCTCGGCGCGGTCGTGACGGCGAGCACGGGGCGTGCGACGGCGTCGGCCGGCGCGGTGACACGGGGGAGCGTCAACGGGTTCTCGACGGTCACTGCGGGCATGTCGGTTCCTCCTCGGACGTCGTACGACACACCGTCGTACCGGAACGTCGTACGACGATTTTAGTTGAACGATGAACTTCCTGCCACCTCCCGGAACAGCGGGCGGGCCGCCGGCATTCCCGTGGTCTTTCGCACACTCGTCCATGCGGTATCGCGCGCATGATGTGCTACGGTTCTTGTGTTGCAGTTGCGGTACCCATGAACCTATGTGCGCCCGACGGGATTGCTTCCTCGGGCGCATTATTCGTTTTCCGGCATCTCCGGATGGGGCCTCTGCTCTACCTGAAGGAGATCGTCATGGCACAGGGAACCGTCAAGTGGTTCAACTCTGAAAAGGGCTTCGGCTTCATCGAGCAGGACGGCGGCGGCCCGGACGTCTTCGCCCACTACTCGAACATCCAGTCCCAGGGCTTCCGTGAGCTCCAGGAGGGCCAGCGCGTGTCCTTCGACGTCACGCAGGGCCAGAAGGGCCCGCAGGCGGAGAACATCGTCCCCGCCTGATCGCCGGACGTAATTCGCTCGCCGGGGTTCGCACCGTCGTCGGTGCGGGCCCCGGTTTGCGCTGTTTCCAGGAAAAGGTGGACCCCCGCATGTCCCGCAGGCCCCAGAAGTCGAACCGCCGCGCCGCGTCACCGTCGTCGCCCGCGCCGTCCTCCCCCAGGGAATTCCGGCTGCCGGAGAGCACGACCCCCGCGCTGCCCCCGGTCGCGGACTTCGCCGACCTGGACATGCCGGCCGGGCTGCTGAAGACCCTGGCCGCGCAGGGGGTCACCACTCCCTTCCCGATCCAGGCCGCCACGCTCCCCAACTCCCTCGCCGGACGCGACCTGCTCGGCCGGGGCCGCACCGGCTCCGGCAAGACCCTCGCGTTCGGCCTCGCGGTCCTCGCGCGGACGGCGGGACTGCGCGCCCGGCCGAAGTCACCCCTCGCGCTGGTACTAGTACCTACGAGGGAGCTGGCGCAGCAGGTCACCGACGCGCTGTCCCCGTACGCGACGGCCGTCAACCTCCGGATCGCCACCGTCGTCGGCGGCCTCTCCATCACCCGCCAGGCCGACACGCTGCGGCGCGGCGCCGAGGTGGTCGTCGCGAGCCCCGGGCGGCTCAACGACCTGGTCGAGCGCGGTGATTGTGTCCTGGACGACGTCCGCATCACGGTCCTCGACGAGGCCGACCAGATGACGGACATGGGGTTCCTGCCGCAGATCACCAAGCTGATCCAGAAGGTGCGGCCGGACGGGCAGCGGATGCTGTTCTCGGCGACCCTCGACCAGAACATCGACCGGCTCGTGCAGCGCTTCCTGACCGACCCGGTGACGCACTCCGTGGACCCGTCGGCGGGCGCGGTGACGACGATGGAGCACCACGTGCTGCACATCGCCGACGAGACCGACAAGAAGGCCGTCACCACGCGGATCGCCGCGCGCGACGGGCGCGTCATCCTCTTCCTGGACACCAAGCGCTCCGCCGACCGGCTGGCCAAGCGGCTGCTCGCGGTCGGGGTGCGGGCCGCCGCGCTGCACGGCGGACGGTCCCAGCCGCAGCGCAACCGGACGCTGGACCAGTTCAAGAACGGGCAGGTCACGGCGCTCGTCGCGACGAACGTGGCGGCGCGGGGCATACACGTCGACGACCTCGACCTCGTCGTCAACGTCGACCCTCCCGTAGACCACAAGGACTACCTCCACAGGGGTGGGCGTACCGCGCGCGCGGGCGGGTCCGGGACGGTCGTCACGCTGGTCCTGCCGGAGCAGAAGCGTGAGATCAGCCGGTTGATGTCGGACGCGGGGATCAGGCCCCGGACGTCCCGGATCACCTCCACGGACGCCGAGTTGGCGACGATCACGGGGGCCCGGGAGCCGTCGGGGGTGGCGGTGACCATCGAGGTGCCGGTGCCTGTGCAGGCGGCGTCCGGGGCGCGGGCCGGGGGTGGCTCGGGGTCGGGCTCCGGCTCCGGCGGGTCGTCGCGGCGGCGGCGCCGTGGTGGCGGCGGTGGGGGCGGGACGATGTCGGCGAGCGCGGCGAAAGCCGGGAGCGCCGCGAAGACCGGGAGCGCCGCGAAGACGGGGAGTCCGGCGAAGGCCGGGACGGGGTCCGGGGCCGCTGCCGGCAAGGGGGGCCGGGGTGCTGCCGGACGACGGGCCGGAGGCGGACCGGCGTCGGGTGGTGCCGGTGGGAACGGGGGGCGCGGGGGTACCGGCGCCGGTGCCGGGCGTCGGGGTGGACGGCGTACGTCTGCCACGTGAGTGTGGCTCTCGGGTTGTACGGGGCTCAGTCCCGTACAACCCGTAGCTCTACAGGGCCACTCAGCCGTACATCCTGCGCATCGCGAACTCCACCATCTGCTCGACGGCCTTCGCGTCGAACACCATCCGGTGCTCGCCCTCCATGTCGAGGACGAACCCGTACCCCGTGGGGAGCAGGTCGATGACCTCGGCGCCGGTGATGACGAAGTACTTGGACTCCTTGCCGGCGTAGCGGCGCAGCTCCTTGAGGGAGCTGAACATGGGGATGACCGGCTGCTGGGTGTTGTGCAGCGCGAGGAAACCGGGGGTGTCGCCGCGCGGGCAGTAGACCTTCGACGTCGCGAAGATCTGCTGGAAGTCCTCGGCGGCCATCTGCCCCGTGGTGAACGCGCGCACCGCGTCGGACAGGGACGGAGGCGACGGCTCCGGATAGAGGGGCGGCTGCTGACCGTACCCACCGACCCCGCCGGGCTGCTGCGGCGGCGCGTACTGCTGCTGGGCGGCACCCTCACCCATGGGCTGGCCGTATCCGTACATGCCTCAAGCCTATCGAGAGTCGGCCGACGCCCGGGGTGAGGGCCGTTTTTCGGACACTGCGGGAAACGGCAGCGGCCGGGAAAACCGACAGCGACTCGACAGCCCCCGGCCTGGAATTGTCCCGTCCCTCGCTCATAGCGTCTGACTGAGCAGACAACGCACCAGGAAGAGGGACGGCCATGCGGCGACACGAGGACCACGACCACGCCGGCGAAGGGGTCGAGGAGCACGACCGGGGGCTGTCGTACGACCTGCCGGTGCTGGCCAGGCGGCGGATGATCCGGCTGATGGCGGGCGCGGGGCTCGCGGCGGTGCCGCTGGTGGGGTGCAGCGCGGACGGCGAGCCGAGCGCGACGGCGTCATCGGGGAGCCCGGCGGCGAGTTCGGCCTCCGGCGGCGCGACCGGTTCCGGCGACGCGGCTGGCGCCGAGTGCGCCACGATCCCCGAGGAGACCGCCGGGCCCTTCCCGGGCGACGGGTCGAACGGGGTGAACGTCCTGAAGGAGAGCGGCGTCGTCCGTAGCGACATCACGAGGAGCTTCGGGAACTCGGCGGGCGGTACCGCCGAGGGCGTACCCCTACGGGTCACCCTGACGGTGGTGGACGCGGCCTCGGGCTGCGGGACGCCGAAGAAGGGGGCGGCCGTCTACGTCTGGCAGGCGGACCGGGCCGGGGACTACTCGCTGTACTCCCAGGGAGTGACGGACGAGAACTACCTGAGAGGGGTCCAGGAGACGGACGACAAGGGGCAGGTCACCTTCACCAGCATCTTCCCGGGGTGCTACCCGGGTCGCTGGCCGCACGTCCACTTCGAGGTGTACGGGTCTCTCGGGGACGCCACGGCGGCGACGGCGATCACGAACACCTCGCAGCTCGCGTTCCCGAAGGACGTGTGCGACGTGGTGTACGGGACCGCCGGGTACGAGGGCAGCGTGCCGAATCTGGCCCGGCTCACCCTGGAGAGCGACATGGTGTTCCGGGACGGCTACGACCACCAGATGGCGGCGGTGACGGGGAGTCCGTCGGCCGGGTACACGGCCACGCTGACGGTCGCGGTGTGACCCGTCACAGATGACCGGATCGGGGTTGCGACTTATTACCGGCGGGTAGCATCATCGTAGCTACCAGCTGGTAAGTGAAGCCAATGCGCGAGGAACACAGTGCCTCGCCGACCTCTTGACGGAGCCATCACCATGGGGCACTACAAGTCGAACCTCCGCGACATCGAGTTCAACCTCTTCGAAGTCCTGGGCCGCGACAAGCTGTACGGCACGGGCCCCTTCGAGGAGATGGACACGGACACCGCGAAGAGCGTCCTGTCGGAGCTGACGCGGCTGTCGGAGAACGAGCTGGCGGAGTCCTTCGCGGACGCCGACCGCAACCCCCCGGTCTTCGACCCCGAGACCAACACGGCGCCGGTCACGCCGTCCTTCAAGAAGTCGTACAAAGCCTTCATGGACTCCGAGTACTGGCGGCTCGGCCTGCCGGAGGAGATCGGCGGGACGACGGCGCCGCCGTCCCTGATCTGGGCCTACGCGGAGCTGATCCTCGGCGCGAACCCGGCCGTGTGGATGTACTCCTCCGGTCCGGCGTTCGCCCGCATCCTCTTCGAGGAGGGCACCGAGGAGCAGAAGAAGATCGCGTCGATCGCCGTCGAGAAGACCTGGGGTTCGACGATGGTCCTGACCGAGCCCGACGCGGGCTCGGACGTCGGCGCGGGTCGTACCAAGGCGGTACAGCAGGAGGACGGCTCCTGGCACATCGAGGGTGTGAAGCGGTTCATCACCTCGGGTGAGCACGACATGGAGGAGAACATCCTCCACTACGTCCTCGCGCGCCCCGAGGGTGCCGGTCCTGGTACCAAGGGACTGTCCCTGTTCCTGGTCCCCAAGTACCTCTTCGACTTCGAGACCGGCGAGCTGGGCGAGCGCAACGGCGTGTACGCCACGAACGTCGAGCACAAGATGGGCCTCAAGGCGTCCAACACCTGCGAGATGACGTTCGGCGACCGCCACCCCGCCAAGGGCTGGCTGATCGGCGACAAGCACGACGGCATCCGCCAGATGTTCCGCATCATCGAGTTCGCCCGCATGATGGTCGGCACGAAGGCGATCTCCACGCTCTCGACGGGCTACCTCAACGCGCTCGAGTACGCCAAGGAGCGCGTCCAGGGCACCGACCTCGCGGCGTTCGGCGACAAGGCCGCGCCCAAGGTGACCATCACGCATCACCCCGACGTACGACGCTCGCTCATCACGCAGAAGGCGTACGCCGAGGGTATGAGGGCGCTCGTCCTCTACACCGCCTCCGTCCAGGACGCGATCGCCGTCAAGGAGGCGAACGGGGAGGACGCGAAGGCCGAGCACGCGCTGAACGACCTCCTCCTGCCGATCGTCAAGGGCTACGGGTCGGAGAAGGGCTACGAGCAGCTCGCGCAGTCCCTCCAGACGTTCGGCGGCTCCGGGTTCCTCCAGGAGTACCCGATCGAGCAGTACATCCGGGACGCCAAGATCGATACCCTCTACGAGGGCACGACCGCGATCCAGGGCCAGGACTTCTTCTTCCGCAAGATCGTCCGCAACCAGGGCGCCGCGCTGAACTCCCTCGCCGAGGACATCAAGAAGTTCCTCGCGCTCGGCACGGGCGGCGAAGAACTCGCCGGCGCGCGGGAGCACTTGGCGAAGGCGGCCGTCGAACTCGAGGCGATCGTCGGCCTCATGCTGACCGACCTCGCGGCGACCGAGCAGGACGCCAAGAACATCTACAAGGTCGGCCTCAACACGACCCGCCTGCTGCTGGCCTCCGGCGACGTCGTCGTCGGCTACCTGCTCCTCAAGGGTGCGGCCGTCGCCGCCGAGAAGCTGGAGACGGCCGCCGCGAAGGACGTGCCGTTCTACACCGGCAAGATCGCCGCGGCGAAGTTCTTCGCGGCGAACGTCCTGCCCGGCGTCACGCTGGCCCGCAAGGTCGCGTCCGGCGTCGAGCTGGACCTGATGGAGCTGGACGAGGCAGCGTTCTGAGAGCCACATGCGACTGAGTCCCGTCCGGGGTCGGGCGGGACTCAGTCATGTTCGCCCATATCGAAATGGAATTTAATTCCTTATTTCCTTTTTGTCGCTTGTGCTATTGTGCGGAATCATTATTCGCGAAGGCGAGTGATGTGAATATTCCGTGAATTAAGCGCGAAGGAATGACTGTGCACAAGTACATAAAGGTGGCGGCCGGCGTAATAGCGCTCGCAACCTTGACGCCGGCCGCCGCATCCGCAGTACCCGGCGGCCAGGAGGGCGCCCGGGTCACCTGCGCCTCGGACGGCAACGGGCTGACCGGCCATCTCCTGGCCAAGCGCCTCGAAAAAGACATACACGAGGCCCTGAAGGGCCGCGACAGCGTGGCGTCGGTCGCACTCTACGACCGCAAAACCGGAATTGAATGCGCATACGACGAGAACAGGCAGCAGGACGCGGCAAGCGTCATGAAGACCGTCATCCTGGGTGCACTGCTCTTCCAGAACAAGGGCCCTCTGAGCAGCGAGGACGACGCCCTTGCCAGGAAGATGATCACCGCTTCGGACAATGCTTCGGCCACGGCTCTCTGGAAAAAACTTTCCGACCTGACGAATCCGTCCGCCCCGAACCCCGTCAAGATTCAGGAATTCCTCGACGCGGCGGGAATGAAGAACACCGTCCTCGACAAGGAAGGCTTCTGGGGTCTCAGCCAGGTCACCGCGGCGGATCAGCTCACACTTCTGAAGGTGTTCACCTCCGACGGTGACACGGGAGCGCCGGTGCTCTCCCCGGAGGCACGCTCCTACGCGCTGGACCTCATGAATCACGTCCAGAGCGACCAGCGCTGGGGAACCCCGGCGGGAGCCCCCCAGAACGCTGTCGTCCATGTCAAGAACGGCTGGCTGCGGCGCTCCAACAATCCTGATGTGGACCCCTACGACAGGCTTGACTGGAAGGTGAACAGCATGGCCGCGTTCACCGGTGACGACTACGACTACGGGCTTGTCGTCCTCACCGAGAACAACAGGGTCGCCGAGGGCCAACCGGCGGAATCCGGGTGGACGTACGGGATAGACACCATCGAAGGGGTCGCCCACGCGGTCCACCACGATCTGTACCCGGAGCGGTCGTCCTTCCGTAGCCTCCAGCCCACCCCGCAGAGTCTGGTCAAGCAGCTCAAGTTGCAGCCTCAGCAGCCCAGATGAGGTGGATGGGGACCGCGGCGGACGTCAACGTCCTGACGCGCCGCCGCCCGAAACCCTCCGTGGGCAGGGCGGGTCGTAGTCGAGGCGGGGGAAGTGGCGGGCCCATTGGGCGCGGCTGATGGTGTTGTGGGCGTGGTCGCAGGCGTCGACGAGGGCCCGGTGGAGGTCGGTGTACCAGAGCTGGACGCTGTTGTGGGCGGTCACGGTGAGGAACGTGTCGTCCGCCTTGAGGTGGCGCACTTCCTTGACCGTCCCACGGGGGTTGATGAGGTGCGCCAAGGGGGCGGGGTGGGCGGGGTCGGTCACGTCCCAGGCGTTCACCGGGCCGTCGATGCCGACGGTCACCGCCGTGCGGCCGTCGGAGGCGAAGGCGACGCCGGTGACGATGTCGGCGTGCCGGGCCAGTTCGCCCAGTTCACGGTGTTCGCTGACGTCCCACAGCTTCGCCGTGTGGTCGTCGCTCCCGCTCAACAGGGTTGTGCCGTCGGGGCTGTAGGCGAGGGCGTCGACGAAGTTGCGGTGCCCCTTGAGGACGGCGGTGAGGGTGGCGTGGCGGGGGTCGGTCACGTCCCAGAGGCGGACGTCGTGGTCGTCGGAGCCCGAGGCCAGGGTCTTGCCGTCGGGGCTGAAGACCACGGGTTTGACGTTGTCGCCGTGGCCGGTGAGGCTGTCGAGCAGGTGGGGGTGTGCGGGGTCGGTGATGTCCCAGAGGCGGATGGTGTGGTCGTAGCTGCCGGTGGCGGCCACGCGGCCGTCGTGGCGCACGGCGACGGAGTAGACGCCGCCGGTGTGTCCGGTGGGCAGCTTCGACGACGGCCTGGGGTGGAGCGGGTCGGTGACGTCCCACAGCCGGAGCGTGCCGCCACTGTCCACGCCGAGCAGCGTGTCGCCGTCCGGGGTGAACTGGATCGGGCCGAGGCCGGCTCCGTCGGTGGTGCCGAGGCGGCGGGGACGCCGTGGCTCGCTCAGGTCCCACAGGACGACCCGCACGCCGTCGGCCATGGCCAGCGTGCGGCCGTCGGCGGTCACGGCCGGGGTGTGCCCGACCGGTCCGGGGCCGGTCGTCGTGCGGCCGGTCGACGCGACGGACAGGGTGCTGAGCAGGGCGTCCCGCGTACGGTCCTGCCGAGTCTGCCGGTAGGCGGCCAGGGCGAGTTGGACGGCCAGTGACGGATCGTGCGGGCTGAGGAGGACGGCCTTGTCGGCGGCGCGCAGGGCCACGGCCTCGTCGCGCTGCCGGGTGAGGGTGTCCTGGGCCCGGACGGCGAAACCGGCGGCGGCCAGGGCGCAGCCGAGCAGGACGACCAGGGCTCCGGTCAGCCGGCGCAGACGGCGTAGACGGCGGCGGTCGTGCCGTCGCTCCCGCTGTACCGCCGCCTCGCCGGCGTCGAGGAAGGCCCGTTCCCTGGCGGTCAGTTCGTGCGGCGGGATGGTCTTCGCGGCGTCGAGGCGTACCCCGCGGTACAGGGTGTCGGGGTCGTGGTCCAGGGATTCCCAGAGGTTGGTGGCCTCGGTGAGCGCGCGGTGCAGACGCACCTGGCCGCGGTCCTCCTCCAGCCAGTCGCCGAGCCGGGGCCAGCAGCGGATGAGCGTCTCGTGGGTGATCTCCACGTGGCCGGCGTCGGCGGTCAACAGCCTTGCCCGGGTGGCCTGTTCGAGGACGGACTCGGTGTCGGGGCCGCCGTCGAGTTCGTGGCGCGGCACCCGGCGTTTGGTGTCCTCGGTGCCCTCGCCGAGCGCGACGAGCCGCAGGAACAGGCGCCGGGCGGCCTCCCGCCGGGGTTCGCTCAGGGCTGCGTACCAGTCCTCGGCGGTCCGGGTGAGCGCGTTCCCGATGCCGCCCGCCTCGCGGTAGCCGGCCAGGGTGAGGGCGTTGCCCCGCCGTCGTTTCCAGGTCTCCAGCAGGGCGTGCGAGAGCAGGGGCAGCGCGCCGGGCCTGCCGTGGGCGTCGGCCGTGAGGGTCGTCAGCAGGGCGCTTTCGACGGTGAGGCGGGCGCGGACGGCGGGCTGGACGATCGCCGCGCGCAGTTCCTCGGCGGTCAGCGGGCCGACGGGGTGGTGGGCGTGGGGCAGGACGTCGACGAGGGCGGGGAGCCGTGTGCAGTGCGTGTAGAAGTCGGAGCGGACGGCGAGGGCGATTCGGGTGCGGCTGTCGGGGGTCTGGGCCGCGTGGACGAGTGCGGCGACGAACCGCTCCCGTTCTCGCGGGTCGCGGCAGAGGGTGAACGCCTCCTCGAACTGGTCGACGAGGATGAGCAGTTCGTCTGCCTGGCGCTGCCGCTCGGCGAGGAGCCGCCGCACTGTCCGGTGGAGGGTGCGCGGGTCTTTGGTGAGCCCTGCGTGTGCCGCGTCGAATTCGATGCCGGCCAGGGCCGCCAACCGGGTCGCGCATTCCTCCAGCGGGTGCGGGCCGGGGGTGAAGAGCAGTGCGGGAATTCCGGGGAAAGCGGGGAGCACACCGGCGTGCAGTACCGAGGATTTACCGGAACCCGAGGCCCCGAACAGAACAAGGAGTCGCTTTTCCTTCAGGTGATCGATGAGTGTGCCGGTAAGTCTCTCCCGGCCGAAGAAGAAGCCGGCGTCCGCTTCGCCGAACGCCGCCAGACCGGCGTAGGGCGGCTTGACGTCGTCCCGTTTCCGGTCTTTCTCGCCGGCGCACGCGTCCGCCGTCCGCTGCCAGATCAGCTTCCATTCCCGCTCGTCACCGCCACAGGCCCGGACGTAGGCGAGGGTGACGGCCAGGCTGGGGAGTTGACGTCCGGCGGCGGCCGAGGACAGGGTCGCGATGCCGTAGTGCGTTCTGCGGGCGAGGTCCCGGTAAGTGGGGCGGCCAGCCTGTTCGCGTAGTTTCCGCAGCCGTGCCGCGAATTCGAACAAGGGGCCGTTCTCCGGGTCCAGTGGACTTTCTCCCCGTGCCACGGGCGCACTCTTTTCCCTGGTCAACGGATTGTTCGGGATCCGTTTGTTCGGCGTCGGCCGACCGGTGGTGAACAACAGATTAGCGGCTAGAAAAGGTGTGCCGGGTCCCGCACCGGGGGCCCGGACGACAAGCGGAAAAGAGGAATTCCATGAAGAAGCGCATGCTGGCGGCGGCTGTTCTGATCAGCGGGCTCGCTCTGGGGGCCGGGCCTCTCGCGCAGGGGGCGCAGGCGGTGGAGGGGGCGCGGGTTGCGCAGGGCGCGCAGGCGGCGCAGGGCGCGCGGGCCTTCGTCTGCGTCGTCAACGACGACGGAGTCAACTTCCGTGGCGGCCCCGGCACCGAGTACGCCGTCCTGGGCCAGGTGAACAGGGGGCAGCAGTTCGAGTATCTCGACCAGGTGGGCGACTGGGTGAAGGGCAACCTGGTCGGCGGGCGCACCGGCGTCTGGATCCACTACTCGTACGTCAACTGCTGACCTCACCGTCCCGTTCGATCCTGCGGGGTGCCGTCGCGCACGGCGATGGCACCCCGTAGTACCTGCGAGTTACCCCCTCCCCCTGCGCAAGGAGCGTTCATGCACGACGGCAGGCCGGTCCACCTCAGCCGGGCCGGTTTCCTCCGGGCAACCGCCGCAGCAGCCCTCGCGAGCGGCGTCCCGCTTCCCGTTCGGGCCCACGCGTCGGCGGACCCCCTGCGTGTCTCCAAGGTCGCCGACCTCACCGGGCCCGGTCTCACCACCCGGTTCCGTATGGAGGCCACCGACCTTGGCGTGCCGGTGCGGACGCCCGATGGGCGGCTCCTGTTCGTCTTCGGGGACACCTTCGAGGAGGCCAGGGTCGGCGGCGGGTGGTGGCGTTCGCCGGTGGCGCTGTACGGACGTCTCGACGGACCCGGCCGGCCGGTCGTCTGGACCGGTGCGGTGGGAGGGGAGCACGCGCGGCAGCTGTGGCCGTACGACCACGACAACCCCGAGTACTCGACCGTGCTGCCGTCCGACGTGATCACCCTCGGGAACGTCATGTACGTGCACGTCATGGTGAACAAGGGGCTCGGCAACGTGGTGCGCACCGAGATCTGGCGGTCGGGCGACTCGGGCGCGACCTGGGCGCCGACCGGTGCCGTGTTCGCCGCGGGCCTGCACGGCGGCATGTTCCAGTTGCTCACCTGGGCGCTCGGCGACGACGGGTACGTCTACGTCCTGTCCACCGGGTTCCAGCGGGACAAGCCGGTCATCCTGCACCGCGTCCGGCCCGGCCGGCTGACGGATCCCGGCGCCTACGAGCCGTGGGGGCGGGCCCCCGACGGCCGTTGGTCCTGGGGCGCCCCGCCCACGCCCGTCCTCGACGGCGCGTTCGGCGAGCTGTGCCTGCGGCTGCTCGCCGGCCGGTGGGTCCTGACCTGGTTCGACCAGGGCGGCTACCGGATCGACGGCCTGCTCACGGACCATCCCACGGCCGACCTTCGCGCCGCCCGCCGCCGCACCCTGCTGCGGGGCACGTCCTGGGGCGACGAGGACGATACGCACGTGGCCCAGCTGTACGGGGGCTACATCATTCCCGGGTCGACGCCCGACGACCTCCATCTGTCGGTGAGCCAGTGGAACACGGGGGCGGGGTGGCCTTATCGGGTCATGCAGTTCCGGGTTCGGGGGCTTGCGGGGTGAGTCTGGATGCCGGGGGGCGGGCGTGTTCGTCGTCGGGGCGGGGGCTCGGTGGTGCGAAGGGCTGGGCCGAGATCCACGACGACGGCGGCGAGTGACCCGTCTCCTCTGATCGAGGCCGACCCCGGCGCAGGTATGGCATGGCCAGCGCCCGCGCCAGCTGCCATCAGACCGCACTTACGGCAGCTCTGCCCACGTCCCCATCACCGCTTCCAGCGTCCAAATGCGGACTTTGGCCTGCACCTTGGATGCATACAGATCCCGCTCCGCGACGATACTCAGGTCGCCGGCGCCGAGTTGCTCGTGCAAGGCGTGCTCGGCCAGGTTCATGCCGGTGGTGCCGCCGTTGCAGAGCGAGGTGAGGAAGGAACCATCCCAAGTTCGCTCGTGCAGAACCCAAGGAGCCTCGCCACTGGCGGTCTTGTGGAGCAAGCTCATGAAGCTTGCGGCGCGGTCGCGGCGGAGTGTCCCTTCCCCGATCTGAAAGATATGGTTACCGGTCTCGATCACCGTCGCGGTAGGCAGCACGAAACGCACGCTGGCCTTCAGCCGTGCGTCCATCTCCGACAAGACCTCATCGCGGTGATCGTTCATGTAAGGCACGTTGAGGATTTCGACGAAGACCGAGGTGTCAAGGAAGTCGACGACCGGCAGCTGGAGCCCGGACCGATGCTGTCTGCTCACCAACTCACAGGCTCCTCAGGAAATCCTCGACACTGGTCATGCTCGTGTCTCGCGGAAGGACGGCATCCGGCAAGCGGTCCTTAGTGACCGCGTCGCCCAGGTCACCGGCTGCCAGCAGATCAACGTAACCGGGTAGCTCCGTCAGACGGGTCAGCACGCTCTCCCCCGTCATCCGATCTCTGCTGCACACCACAACACCTGAATGGTCCTGCGCTGCAAGGGAGTTGAGCAGCGCCGGACTATGCGTGGTGAACAGTACGTCGATGCTACGGTGCTCCGACTCCTCCTTCATCAGGCGCAGCACGCGTGCGGCCTGTGTGGGGTAGAGGCCGTTCTCGATCTCCTCGATCACCAGGTGCCGCTGGGCCGGCAGTGGCCCCTTACCGTCGTCGGAGACGGGAGCGCTGAGCAGCGCCGTACCGAAGGCCAGAAAGCGCAGCATCCCGTCGCTGAGGAGTCGAGCCGGGACATCGTGGTCCGTTCCGTGGTAGCCCGACTCACGCAGCACCAACTGCACATCACCGAGCCTCGTGTCGACGCTGCTGATGCCCCGCACGGGATACTCGGGCATGCCCGCCACCAGATCCGTCAGCCTGTCGAACGCGGCGGAATCCGTCTGATGCAGGCTCTCCACCGCTGCGCTCAGGTTGTCGGCGCTCCGCCTGAGTTCCGTGTCGCGGGCATTGACGTACTGCCTCATGAGATGCGGGACAGGATCCAGCAGGAAGACTTCGCGCAGCACAGCGAGGACGTCCTGTGCAGCTCGGTGTACCACCTTGGTTGCTTCCGTCGTCGCGGGCAGCCGTGCCGGAACCTGAGTCGTCAGCAGCCGGTCGGCTACGAAAGGGACACCCGGATCGAGACCGCGCCGTCCGTTGAAATAGCGGACCTTGAGATCGCTCCGGCGAGGGTCAACGGGGTCGCTGGCCAGCAACGCGCGGCCCGCCGCGAGCCGACGGCCCCCGTAGGGCACGCCCTCCACGGCCGTCAGCTCCTCCCGCAGGATCCGCACCTCGGGGCGCACCGCGATCTCCACATCGAGATCGAAGACCGCCTGGCCGGATCGCACACGGCAGCCGAGCTTGAAACTGTCCTCTCCCAGTGGGGCACACCCCTCAACCCCGCCCCGGATCGGCTCTTCTCCCCCGCTCCTCGGCCCGTCCAACACATCCCGGACCGGCTCACCCAGGGCAAGCCGGGACAGCACCATCAGTCCATCGAGAGCATTGGACTTACCGCTGCCGTTGCGCCCGATCAGTACCGTGAGGTCTTGGAGCGGCAGGCACTGGTCGGTGAAGCTCTTGAAAGAGGTCAGGCGCACCTCCTCCAAACGGGGAGTTTCCACCGGGCACCTCTCTCGCTGTCTGAAACCTGGAACTATCTTCCCCTCAGCAAACCAGCAGCCCTCGCAAGCCGTCCAGCCAGGCTAGGCATCAGGGATTGGCTACCAGCACGACGTACAGGGTCAGGCGGTGGGCTTGTCGGCCTTGAGGCTCTCCGTGAAGGAGGTGAACGCGGGGGCGGAGATGGCGAGTTCGGGGCCGTGGGGGGTTTTGGAGTCGCGGATGGGGACGGTGCCTTGGGGGGCCATGTTCACCGCGATCTCGACGCAGTCGCCGCCGTTGTCGCTGTACGAGGACTTGGCCCAGAGCGCGACCTCGACGCAGTTGCCACCGTTGTCGCTGTACGAGGACTTGACCCAGCGGAGGGAAACTTCGGTAGTCACGGTGTGCCCTTTCGAACCTGTCTGATCATGGCCACGGACTCTGCCTGGGACAGCGCCTCGGCCTGTAGTTGATGGTAGGCCGTCAAAGCCGCTGCCACAGCGGGGGATTCACGGTCGAAGTTTCCCTGGGCCTGGGACTCCGCGTAGTAGACCATGGTCCGGTCGGGCATGGTGATCAGGTTCACGGGCAGATAGAGCGAACGGCGCTCCCCCATTTCGAACGGGGCGATCTGAAGCATCGTCCGGGGGTTGGCGGCGAACTCGATCAGGTGGTCGAGCTGAGCCGCCATGACCTCAGGGCCCCCGATGGGACGGCGGATGCAGCTCTCGTCCATCACCACGAACATCATCGGTGGGCGGGAACGCTGGAACAGCGTCTTCTGGCGCCGCAACAGGAACGAGACTCGCTCGTCGGCCTGCTGTTGAGTGACGGCTCCTCGCTGCACGGCGCTGTTTGCCAACACCCGCGCATAGTCCGGCGTTTGCAGCAGGCCGGGGATGACTCCGATGTCGTAGAGCCTGACCTCTATGGCCTTGCCCTCGTACATCACGTACTCGGGGAACCCCTCCAGCAGCACCCCGTGCTTGATCTCGCGCCACTTCTGCTCGAAGCGGTCACCGGTGCCCAGCGTCGTGTCCGCACTTCGCGCGAACCGCAAAGTTGGCCACTTGCGACCAGTTTCCACCGCTGAGATGTGCGAACCCGAGTAGCCCATGGGCTCGGACAGGTCTTCCTGCCGCCAGCCCTGTTCCTCACGCACGCTGCGGAAGAACGCGCCGAACTCCGCTTGAGGCGAGGCGTCCGGATTCAGCTCTTTGCGGTTCACCAAGTTGCTTGCCCCCTTTGGTCAGTTGCTCGGCTTCTGACTGTAGGACACGCTGGGGCCTCCCGGTAGCGGAATGGCTACAGAGAGGAACGGTCATGTCCGACGAGAGAATCCCCCCGCCCGTTCCGGAAGTCGGCACGATCATGGTCGACCGGCAGGGCCGGGTCGGTGAGTTCCGGGCCGTCGAGTACGGGTTCTGGTGGCTGCGGCCGGTGTCCGGTGGCGTCGAGTGGACCGTGGAGCCCGGGTCCGCCGAGCCGGCGAGCGCGGAGCAGCGGCTGCGGACGAAGGTCGCCGTCGTGAACGAACGGACCGAGCGGCGGGGGAAGTTGGGGTGAGACGTGGATGCTCACCGACCGGTGACTCCGTACAGCGAACACGTCCCGACCATCCAGAGGAGCCGACTTCCGTGCAGCAGAACCCTGAACTCCCCGACAGACTCTCGCCGTTGTTCGGCATGTCCCCGCCCGCTCCGGTGCCCGGCTGCTCGGTGTGCGCCGAGTTCGCCGAGCAACGCAGGGCCGCTCGCGCGGCGTACGACGGCAGCAGGGAGACGGACGTCAACGTGCTGATGCGCCGCCATCGGAAACAGGCGCACAGCGGGTGAACCGTCAGGGGCGCTTCCGGTGCTAGTCGGTCTTGGGCTCGCCCGTGCTCTGGTCCTTGACGAAGGAGCCCATGCCGGGGGTGGTGGTGATCAGGCCCTCGGCGCGGAGGGCGGCGGTGGCTTTGCGGACGGTGGGCCGGGCCACGTCGAACTCTTCGCCGAGCTGCACCTCGGACACCAGGTGGCGCGGTGGGTACTCGCCGCTCTTGATACGCGCGCGGACCACTTCGACGATTTGCTGCCACTTGGGACGGGTGGGATCGAACTCGAACACAGGTGGACCTTACTCATGGGCAACCATGCTCACATAGATAGTGATGTCAGGTGATGGGGGTGGACAGGGGGTGATCGGTGGGTCTACCTTCGGGCATGAAAACGCCCCGGGCGGACCGCGTAGGACCGGTCCGCCCGGGGCTGGCCGAGACAGCTACGAAGGAGCTGACCGACTTATGCGCGATGCTATCGCCCGCGCCCTCACCTGGGTGCTCACCACTTTCCTCACCCCTCACCGCCCCGGACGGCACACCGCCGACTTCCTCACGGCGCAGCCGCAGCCGTTGCCGCCCGCCCCCGTCAGCCCCTGGTCGCGGCCGTGGACCAGTCCCAGCAAGGAGGAGGCCGCCGCCTTCTTCCGGCAGCAGGACGCCGCCGACCAGGAGCGCAGGGTCAAACGCGAGCGCCGACGCGCCGCCGCCCTCGCCGCGCGGGGCATCGACTACCCGTACACCTATGACGGCGCCCCCTTCGGACCGGACGCGTTCGCCGTGACGGAGGCGAGCGCGTGAACCGCGAGGCGCTGCTCGCGGAGCCTCCGGTCCCGTTCGGTGCCGACTGCTGCCGGTGCGGCCGGTGGAGCGGCGCGGCCGTGGCGTGCCGGCGCGTCGAGAGGGCGGGTGGGCCCGGCGTCACGCTGTACGCCTGCCCGAGGTGCGTGTTCCTCGTCGGCGCGGGGCCGATGGCGGACGAGGTGATCCGGGCGGGGGTGACACGGGCAGGGCGGGGTGCTCCGCTGCGGCCCGCCGCACCGAGTAACGCCCGCCACCCCGGGTAACACCCGCCGCACCGGCTAGCGGATCCGGGACCCCGCTCGGACGATCGCCCGAGCGGGGTCCCTCGGGAGTACTAGGGGGAGGAGGCGCCCGCGCACCGACCCCGGCCGCCCGCCCCTCTCCGGCGTCAGCCCGTAGTACCTCCGAGGTACGCCCCCGTAATACCGGCGCCGACCGCCCGTCCCGCCCCTGGCTAGAGTGGCCCCATGACCCTCCCCACCCGCTTCGACCGCGGCCACACCGACGACCTCCAGTCATTCCTCATGGCCAGCCCGACGCCGTACCACGCCGTGGCCACCGCAGCGGACCGGTTGGAGAAGGCCGGGTTCCAGCAGCTCGCCGAGACCGAGGCGTGGGACGGCACGAGCGGCGGCAAGTACGTGCTGCGCGGCGGCGCGATCGTCGCCTGGTACGTCCCCGAGGGGGCCGGCGCGCACACGCCGTTCCGGATCGTCGGCGCGCACACGGACTCGCCGAACCTGCGGGTGAAGCCGCTGCCGGACCTCGGGGCGCACGGGTGGCGGCAGGTCGCCGTCGAGATCTACGGCGGGCCGCTGCTGAACTCGTGGCTGGACCGCGACCTCGGGATCGCGGGGCGGCTGACGCTGCGGGACGGGTCGACGCGGCTCGTGAACGTGGGCCGTCCGCTGCTGCGGGTGCCCCAACTCGCCATCCACCTCGACCGATCGGTCAGCGCGGACGGCCTGAAGCTGGACAAGCAGCGCCACTTGCAGCCGGTGTGGGGCCTCGGGGACACCCACGAAGGGGACTTGATCGCCTTCCTGGAGGAGGAAGCGGGGCTCGTGCCGGGCGAGGTCACCGGCTGGGACCTGATGACACACGCCGTCGAGGCGCCCGCCTACCTCGGCCGGGACGAGGAACTGCTCGCCGGTCCCCGCATGGACAACCTGCTCTCCGTGCACGCCGCGACCGCCGCGCTCGCCGCCGTCGCCACCCACGTCGGTGACGAACTCCCCTACGTCCCCGTCTTCGTGGCGTTCGACCACGAGGAGAACGGCTCCCAGTCGGACACCGGCGCGGACGGCCCGCTGCTCGGCGGTGTCCTGGAGCGCTCGGTGTTCGCGCGCGGCGGGACGTACGAGGACCGCGCCCGCGCGTTCGCCGGGACCGTCTGCCTCTCCTCCGACACCGGGCACGCCGTCCACCCCAACTACGCCGAGCGGCACGACCCGACGCACCACCCCCGCGTCAACGGCGGGCCGATCCTCAAGGTGAACGTCAACAACCGCTACGCCACGGACGGTTCGGGGCGCGCGGTGTTCGCCGCGGCCTGCGAGAAGGCCGACGTGCCGTTCCAGTCGTTCGTCTCCAACAACTCGATGCCGTGCGGCACGACCATCGGGCCGATCACCGCCGCCCGGCACGGCATCCAGACCGTCGACATCGGCGCGGCGATCCTCTCCATGCACAGCGTCCGCGAACTCTGCGGCGCCGACGACCCGTTCCTCCTCGCGAACGCGCTGGCCGCGTTCCTGGAAGGCTGAGCGAGAACGCCGAGTGTTACCTGAGGGGTGGCTCCGAGGTACGTCGTACCGGGGAGCCACCCCTCACGTATCTCCCCCTCAAGGTCCCCCTACTGCTCCCGGCACGCCCTCGCCGCGTCCCTGAACCACAGCGCGCTCGCCTTCGGCGTCCTGCGCTGCGTCTCGTAGTCCACGTGCACCAGCCCGAACCGCTTCTCGTACCCGTACGCCCACTCGAAGTTGTCCATCAACGACCAGCAGAAATACCCCCGCACGTCGACGCCGGCCGCCCGCGCGTCGCCGATCGCGGCGAGGTGGTCGGCGAGATACGCGGTGCGCTCGGTGTCCAGAATTCGCCCTGTTCCGTCGACAGGTGAACCGCTGTCGTCAAAGGCGGCACCGTTCTCGGTGATGTAGAACGGCACTCCGGGGTACTCCCGGCCGAGCCGGGTCAGGAGGGCCGTCAGCCCTTCCGGATAGATCTCCCAGGGCATCGCGGTGGACGGCCGGTCGGTCTGCGGGACGCCCTCGTACCCGTGCGGTTCGTCGCTCGCGCGAACCACGTCCCGGAAGTAGTAGTTCACCCCGAGGAAGTCCAGCGGCTGCGCGATGGTCTTCAAGTCCCCTTCCTGAACCGGAAGTTGAGCCTCCTCCCGGGCCAAGTCCGTGAGCAGGTCGGCCGGGTAGCGGCCGAGCAGCACCGGGTCCAGGTACAGCCGTGCCCCGACCGCGTCCGCGCGCCGGGCCGCCTCGACGTCCTCGGGCGCGTCCGAAGCGGGGTGCGCCAGCACGGGGTTGAGGGTGATGCCGACCTGCGCGTCCGGCACCGCCGCGCGCACCTGCTCGACGGCGAGACCGTGGCCGAGCAGCAGGTGGTGGGCGGCCTTGGTGAAGTCCGGGAAGCTGGTGCGGCCGGGCGCGTGGGTACCGAAGTAGTAGCCCAACATGGCCGAGCAGAAAGGCTCGTTGAGGGTGATCCAGTGCTTCACGCGGTCACCCAGCGCCCCCGCGACCATCCCCGCGTACTCGGCGAACCGGTACGCCGTCTCCCGCTCGGGCCAGCCGCCCGCGTCCTCCAGCCCCTGCGGCAGGTCCCAGTGGTAGAGCGTCGCCCACGGCGTGATGCCCTTGGCCAGCAGCTCGTCCACCAGCCGGTCGTAGAAGGCGACGCCCGCCGCGTTCACCGGTCCGCTCCCGCCGGGCTGGATCCGGGGCCAGGCGACGGAGAACCGGTAGGCGTCCAGGCCGAGTTGGGACAGCAGAGCCACGTCCTCGGGCACCCGGTGGTAGTGGTCGCAGGCCACGTCCCCGGTGTCGCCCGCGGCGACCTTGCCGGGGGTGTGACTGAAGGTGTCCCAGACGGACGGCAGGCGCCCGTCCTCGGCGACGGCTCCCTCGATCTGGTACGCGGCCGTCGCCGCCCCCCAGACGAAGTCGGCCGGCAGCCCTCGCACCGCCTCGCTCCCGACGGGCTCCGCGCTCGTAGCGGTCATCCGTTCCGCCTCCCTGTCGGCGGTACGACGTACGGCGTAGACGGCTTCCGCTTACGGCGTCCGTCCCTCTGAAGTCGTACCGCATACGACGTACGCACCCCCTCATGGGAGCGCTCCCAAGCAGGCTTGCCCAATCCCTGACCCCTGTCAAGCGCCGCAGGTTTCCGGACAATCGCGCACGTCCGCCGGGGAGGCGGCGGTAATCGGTTGACAGGATCGGACCGCCCCGGGGAGGGTCATGGAAGGGATTTGGGAGCGCTCCCATGTGGCCCGTTCTGCCTCTCGATTCCGCTCACTACCTCCCACGGGCAATCACGAACAACCACGACCGATCACGCACGTCCGATCCACCCTTCGGCCATCGCAACCGAAAGTGACCGCACGTATGCCTGACCGCAACTCCGCACCGTCCGGAACATCCCTGGGAACACCTTTTGTGGAGCGCAATCTCGACCTGGTGGGCAAGCTCTACCAGCGTTCGATCCATCCATCGGTCCGCCAGGTCGCCTCGGGGAAACGGCTCTCGTCACCCCTCGTGGTCGACCTCGACCCGACCACCGTGTGCGATCTGGCCTGCCCCGAGTGCATCAGCTCGCAGGTGTTGCACCATGGACAGATCGGGCAGGACCGCATCGTCAAGCTCGCGCACGAGCTGGCCGAATCCGACGTCCGCGCGGTGATCCTCATCGGCGGCGGGGAGCCGCTGCTGCACCGGGCCATCGGGCAGATCATCGAGGTGCTGCACGAGGCCGGGATCAAGCTCGGGCTCGTCACCAACGGCACCCAGATCAACCGCCACCTCGACCGGCTCGCCGAATGCCTGTCGTGGGTGCGGGTCTCGATCGACGCCGGCAGCGCGGACACGTACCAGCTGTTCCGGCCGAGCCGGGGCAAGCGCAGCGCGTTCCCCCAAGTCATCGAGAACATGCGGCAGTTGGCCGAGCGGAAGCGGGGGCGGCTCGGCTATTCGTTCCTCCTCATGCAGCGGTTCGACGACGACGGGAAGGTCACCGAGTCCAACTACGACGAGGTGTACCGGGCCGGCGTCCTCGCCCGGGAGATCGGCTGCGACTACTTCGAGGTCAAGGCGATGCTGGACATGGACCACTACACGGTCAACCAGCGCGCGGAGGACGTCGAGGCGGTCGAGGACCAGATCAAGCGGCTGCGGGAGCTGGAGAGCGACACCTTCCACGTCCTGCACTCGTCCAACTGGCAGGCCGTGCGGCGCGATACGGATCCCGTACAACCCAAGGACTACCACCACTGCTCGATCGCCGAGCTGCGGACCACGGTCACCCCTACGGGGGTCTTCGTCTGCCCCTACCACCGGGGTAACCCCAAGGGTCGGATCGGGGACATCTCGCAGACCGGGTTCGCCGAGCTGTGGGCGTCCGCCGACACCTCCGTCATCGACCCGAGCCAGGACTGCCAGTTCGTGTGCGCGCGGCACGGCTCGAACCTGGAGATCGCCCACATCGGGCGGCGGCCCGCATCCGAGGGGGACGGACCGGACGGGCTGATCGACGACTTCGACCCGTTCATCTGACGTCGGCTCCCGCACGTCCGCCCTCGCCTTCGCGCGCGACACCCCCACCCCCGAACCACCGAGGCCAGGAGTCCCCTACATGCGTCTAGCCGTGATCGGAGCCGGTCCCGCGGGGCTGACCTGCGTCAAGCAGGCCCTCGCGGACGGGCACGACGTGGTCTGCTTCGAGAAACACCAGGATCTCGGCGGCATCTGGAACCCGGCGTCCGGCGGCGCGTACGCCGGGGTCCGGATGCAGAGCTCCCGCATGAGCATGCCGTTCTCCGACCACCCGCCCGCCTTCGCCGCCGACTTCCCGACCCAGGCCGAGGTACAGGCGTACCTCCACGCCTACGCCACCGAGTTCGCCCTCCTCGACGTCATCCGCTTCGGCCGCGAGGTCGTCGAGGTGACGAAGGAGAACGGCCGCTGGCGCGTGACCACACGGGCTGCGGGAGGGCCCGTGTGGACGGGTGCCTCCGGCGGACGGGACGGGGACGAGGCCGGCGGGACCGGGGCGGCCGACGGGGCCAGGGCTGACGGGGACGGGGTTGGCGGGACCGGCGTCCTCCCCACCTCTCTGGCCCACGCTTCCGGCGGACCGGACGGGGCCAGCGGGGCCAGCGGGGCCAGCGGGGCCAGCGGGGCCAGCGGGAAAGGTGTACCGGCCGACGGGGGAGCTGCGCCGACCGGCGCCTACGGCTCGACCGGGCTCGGGACTTCTCCGGACGTCGACGGCTCCGGCCGGGCCGGGGTGAGCGGCGGGGTCGGCAGGGCTGACGCGGCCGGCGGAGCCGCCGGGGCCGGGGGCTCGACCGGCATCGGAATCCCCTCCGGCCTCGACGGCTCCGGTAACCCGACCGGCCTCGGTGGCTCGGGCGGCTCGTCAGCCCTCGGTGCTCGCCCCCGCCTCAGCGGGACCACCGACTCGAACGGGCCCGGGGGAGGCCCCGGCTCCAGCGGTACCGGTGTCTCGGCCGCGTTCAAGGGCTCCCCCGGCCCCGTGGGCTCCGGCACCCCCGTCGGCTCCGGCGCCCCTGTCGGCTCCGACACCCCCGTCGACTCCGACACCCCCGTCGGCTCCGGGGCCTCCCCCGGCTCCGCCCGCTCTGGCGCCCCCGGCGCCCCCGTCGGCTCCGACGCCCCCATCGACCCCGACGGCTCCGGGCCCGTCACCCCCTCCGTCGGCTTCGGTGAAACGTTTCGAAGCACGGGGGACCAGCACCAGCAACCCTCTTCCCTCCCCGCCCATCTCCCTCCGCAGCCCAATCCCGAGCACGGGGAGCTGTTCGACGCCGTGCTCGTGGCGAACGGGGAGTTGTGGCGGCCTCGGCTCCCGGACGGTGGCCTCCCCGCGGCCGGGAGTGGTGTCCGCGTCCTCACGTCGCCGGAGTACCGGGGGCCCGAGACCTTCACGGGGAAACGGGTCCTGGTGGTCGGGGGCGGGGTGAGCGGCGCGGACATCGCGGCTGATCTGGCCGCGCACGCCGTGAAGGTGGACTGGTCGGTGCGGCGGCGGCAGTTGTTCCTGCCCCGGGACATCGGTGGGGCCTACAACGACGCCCTGTTCTCGTACGCGGGCCGGGTCGCCGTGGAGGAGATCCCGTACGACCAGTACCTCTCCTGGCTGACGGAGTGGATGCCCGAGTACATGGCCCAGTACGAGGCGACGGGCCTCCTTCCGAGGGACGGGTATCACGGGGCCGTCCACGTCAACGAGAAGATCGTCCCGGCGGTCTACGACGGAGGAGTTACGCCGGTCGCGGCGTTCGGGAGCTTCGCCGAGGACGGCGATGTCATCCTCGCGGACGACACCCGCAAGCGCTACGACGCCGTGATCCTGTGTCTGGGCTACGAGGCCCCCGACTACGGCTTCCTGCCCGGCCTGCGCCGCGAGGACCTGTACGAGCACCACTTCTGGCGCCACGACCCGACGCTGGCGATCGTCAACACCCCCGTGGACACCGAGGCGTTCGGCACGGCGTGCCCGTACTTCGAGGCGATCGGCGGCTGGGTGCTGAGCGTCCTCGGCGGCAAGACGACGATCCCCGGCCCCGAGGAACGCGCGCGGTGGTGCGCCGAGCACATGGGCGCGCTCACCGACCGCCGCTACCTGGACTGCTGGCTGGAGACGATCCGCCTCGGAATCCTCAGCGGCGCCCTCCCGGACCCGGCGGTCCGCTTCCGCGACTACTGGACCCTGGTCTCCAGCCAGGTCGACCCCGCCAACCTCCGCCCCGGCACCCCGAGTTCGATCCCGGCCGTCCACGACGACCGCTTCGACCTGGACGCCGTCCGCCACCGCGTCCTCGCCGCCCTGCCGCCCGCGACACGCGAACGCCTGCTGGCGGACGGCGAGATAGACCGGGCCGACTTCGACGCGGCGGCCGCCATACCCGAACACCTCGCCCTGCACCCCTCGTTGCCGTACCGCCAGCGGGAGTCGGGGAGCGCCGCGTGAGCGCCGGCACCGTCGAGGGCGCGTCGGCGAAGGGCGGACGCTGGCGCCTGGTCACCGACCCGGCCGTCCGCAACCTGATCGCGGCGACGGGCGCGGTCGGCATCGCGGGCGCCTTCCTCGTCCCCACCACCAGCCTCTTCCTGACCGAGGCGGTCGCGGCGACGCCCCTGATGGTCGGCCTGTTCTTCGCGGCCCGCTCGATCGCGGAGATCGGCACGGACGTCGTCGTCGGCGCCGTCTCCGACCGCCTGAAGGACCGCCGCGCGATCCTCGTCCTGACGGCACTCCTGAACGCGTCCGGCGCCCTGTGCTACACGTTCCTGCGGGACTACACGCTCCTGCTGATCACCGGCATGATCCTGTTCGGCCTGGGCGGCGCCTGCTTCGGCCAACTCTTCGCTTACACCAGGGAGTTGGCGGACGACAGGGGCGTCGACGCCCCGTTCTTCAACGGGTTCCTGCGCTCGGTGACCTCGCTGGCCTGGGTGATCGGCCCGCCGCTCGCCTTCTGGATCGTCGCCCAGTGGTCGTTCGCGGTGCTGTACGGGGCGACGGCCGCGCTGTCGCTGGTCGCGGCGGTGCTGTGCCGCTGGGGCCTGCCGTACCCGCGCCCGGCGCAGGAGTCGGCCGGCGAGGAGCAACTGCCGGGCCTGCGCGGCATGTTCGCCGGTGTCGGCCCGCGCACGCTGCTGGTCCTCGGCTCCGTCGTCCTGCTGCTCGGCGCAAACGCGATGTACCAGATCAACCTGCCGCTCTACATCACCGACGACCTCGGTATGAGCGGCCAGTTCGCGGGCCTGCTGCTCGGCGTGAGCGCCGCACTGGAGATCCCGCTGATGGTGATGGTCGGCGTGTGGGCGGACCGGCTCGGCAAGCGGCGGCTGCTGATCGCGGCGACGGTGTGCGCGACGGCGTTCTTCGCGCTGCTGCCGATCGCCGACACCAACCGGGTCGCGCTGGTGGCGCTCCAGCCCCTCAACTCGGCCTGGGCGGCAGTGGCGTTGAACATCCCCGTCGTAATGCTCCAGGACAGCCTGCCGGGCCGCTTCGGCACCGCGTCCGCGCTGTACTCCAGCGCCTTCAAGGCGGGGATGTTCCTGGGCGGCCTCGCGGTCGGCACGGTCGCGACCTGGACGGGCTACACGCAGGTCTTCTGGGTCTGCGCCGGACTCACCGCGCTGGCCGGGGTGTTGGTGCTGCCGCTGCGGACGCAGGACACGGACCCACCGCTGCCGAAGCACGAACCGGCGGACGCCGCGGCGGACTTGGCCGACTCGCCCTCCCCGAAAGTCTCCCCCGACTCCCCCACCTCCCTCAACTCCCCTTCCCCGCAAGCCTCCGAAGACTCCGCACACTCCGCCACACCCCCCGCCCGTCCCGCTGAAGGGAGCCCCGAGTGACCACGACGTCACCCGCCTGCACGGTCGTCATCCCGACCTACAACCGCGCCGAACTCCTCGCCCACACCCTCGACTCCCTGGTCCGCCAGCGCCTGGACGACACGTTCGAGGTGGTCGTCGCCGACGACGGCTCCTCGGACGACACCGCCGAGGTCGTCGCCGGCTACCGCGACCGCCTCGACGTGCACTACGTCTTCCAGGAGGACGAGGGCTACCGCGCGGCGAAGGCCCGCAACCTGGGGCTGGCGAAGGCGCGCGGCGCGGTGACGGTGTTCGTCGACTCCGGGGTGATCCTCCAATCCGGCGCGCTGGCGGCCCACTTGGACGCGCACCGCGCCGCCGAGGGGCCGACGGCGGTCGTCGGCTACGTCTTCTGCTTCAACGAGGGCAACGAGGACGGCGAGGAGATCCTGAAGTCCCTGGACTTCGCCGACCCGGACGCCTCCTTCGCCGAATTCACCGCCGAGAAGCGCTGGTTGGACATCCGCGAGGACTACTACGACCGCTACGGCGAGGACCTGGACGCGCTGACCGCGCCCTGGCTGATGTGGTGGACGTGCAACTCCTCGGTGGACACCGCCCTGTTGAGGGAGGTCGGCGGCTACGACGAGGCGTACCGGCAGTGGGGCGCGGAGGACGTCGACGTCAGCTACCGGCTGCGGACGGCGGGCTGCCGGTTCGTGCTGCGCCGCGACGCGACCGCGCTGCACGTCCCGCACCCGAAGGACTACGAGTCCAACATGCGCTCGGCGGCCGTCAACTACCGCTATTTCGCGGCCAAGTACGACACCCCGGTGGCGCACCTTGTGGTGAACACGCACTTCCACGAGATCGAGGACGTGCTGCGCTCGCGCGGCCTCGCGCCCGGCGAGCCGACCGAGCACCTGGGCACGATCGTGCGGCCCATCGACCAGATGGACGCCGAGCGCGCGGCGGCGGCCGGAGGTGAGCGATGATGCCGCTCCTCGGCATGTGGACGGCCGCCGACCGGGAGGCCCGCCGCGAGTCGAGACGGGTGCTGGTGTTCTCCCCGCACCCGGACGACGAAGTCATCGCGTGCGGCGGCACGATCGCCCGTCTCGCCGCCGAAGGCGCCCGTGTGGGCGTGGTGTTCGCGACGGACGGCGCCCAGTCGCACGCGGCGGTCCTCGGCATCCACACCGACCCGTCCCCGGCCGAACTGCGCGTGATCCGGCGGGAGGAGGCGCGGCAGGCGGCGAAGGCGATGGGCATCGGCAAGGAGGCGACCCGCTTCCTCGACTACCCGGACACCCGATTGGCGGAGCACATACCGGCGTTCCGGCGGGACGTGCTGGAGATCCTGCGCACCAACCGGGACGTCGCCGAGGTCTACCTCCCGCACGAGGTACGGGAGTTGAACGCCGACCACCGGCTCACCGGCGAGACGGTCGTCTCCTGCCTCGCCGAACTCGGCCTGGAACCACGGATCTTCCGGTACGTGGTGTGGGACGAGCGCACCGAGGAAGAGTTCGGCTTCGTCAACCGCAACCCGGCGGACGGTCCGGGCGACGGCGCGGAGCGGCTGGTCTCCTTCGACATCACGCCGTACGTCACGCACAAGCACGCCGCGTTCCGTGAACACCGCACCCAGGTCGAGCTGTACGCGCCGGGACAGACGAGGGCCGTCGTGCCGCCGCCGTTCCAGGAGCGGGTGTTCGCCGCCCGCGCCGAGGAGTTCTGGGTCACCGCCGACCAGGAGGGCCGGTCATGACGACGTACGCGAACGACACCGGCCTGCCGGCGCTGCGGCCGCTGACCGAGTGGCCCCGCCTCACCTCCGCGTTCCCGAGGGACCCGGAGATCGAGCGCCAAGTCGCCGAGCTGCTCGCCCAGTTGACGCTGGAGGAGAAGGTCGGCCAGATGATCCAGCCCGAACTGGCCGAGCTGACGCCCGAGGACGTACGGGACTTCCACATCGGCTCGGCCCTCAACGGCGCCGGGATCTGGCCGGGCGGCAAGCGCCACGCCGCCGTCCAGGACTGGGTGGACACCGTCGACCGCTTCTGGGCGGCGGCCGAAGAGGGCTGGCGGGGACGGCCGTTCAGGATCCCGTTCATGTGGGCGACGGACGCGGTGCACGGTCACAACAACGTGTTCGGCGCGACCGTCTTCCCGCACAACATCGGCCTCGGGGCCGCGGGCGAACCGGAGTTGATGCGCCGCATCGGCGAGGCGACCGCCCGCGAGGTCGCCGCGACCGGCATGGACTGGACGTTCGCGCCGACCGTGACCACGCCGCGCGACCGCCGCTGGGGCCGTTACTACGAGGGCTACGGCGAGGATCCGGCCCTGGTCCACGCGTACGGCAGGGCCATGGTCGAGGGCCTGCAGGGCGATGTCACCGCGCTGCGCGCGGGCGGCAGGGTCGTCTCCAGCCTCAAGCACTGGATCGCGGACGGCGGCACCGAGAACGGCGGCGACCGCGGCACCGCCCGCTGCTCCGAGCAGATCCTGCGCGACATCCACGCGCAGGGCTTCCTCGCCGGCATCGAGGCGGGCGCTCAGTGCGTGATGGTCTCCTTCAGCAGCTGGTCGAACCCGGCCAACTACGACCACACGCCGGGAGTCGGCGCCCCCTACAACGACAAGGTCCACGGCAGCCGCTTCCTGCTGACCGACGTCCTCAAGGACGCCCTCGGCTTCGACGGGATCCTGCTGAGCGACTGGGACGCCCACGCCGAGGTCGCCAACTGCGCGGCGGGCGACGCCGGTTACGCGATCAACGCGGGCATGGACGTCCTGATGGTCGCGGGCCGCGAGGCGTGGCAGGGCGTCCACCGCTCGACCGTCCGCTACGTCCGGGACGGTGTGATCCCCATGTCCCGCATCGACGACGCCGTCTCGCGCGTCCTGCGCGTGAAGCTGCGCCTGGGCCTGTGGGAGCGGCCGCGTCCGAGCGAGCGCGCCGGGACGCAGCTCCTCGGCGCCCCCGCGCACCGCGCCCTCTCCCGCGAGGCCGCGAGCAAGTCCCTGGTCCTGCTGAAGAGTTCACCCGGCGTCCTGCCGTTGTCGCGCTCGGCGCGGGTCCTGGTGACCGGCTCGGCGGCCGACTCCCTGAGCAAGCAGTGCGGCGGCTGGACGTTCAGCTGGCAGGGCGACGACGTGGACCGCGCCGACTTCCCCGACGGCACCACCCTGACCGACGCGGTCCGCAACTCCCTCGCCACAGCAGGGCAGTTGACGCTCGACGTGGACGACCCGGCCGGGTACGACGTCGCGGTGGTCGCGATCGGCGAGGACGCGTACGCGGAGATGCGCGGCACGCTGAAGCCCTGGCGCTCCCTGGGCTACGCCGACTTGAAGCTGTCGTACGCCGAAGACCTGGCGCTGCTGCGGCGGTTGAGGGCGGCCGGCGTGCCGACGGTGACCGTCTTCTTCACCGGCCGGCCGCTGTACTGCACGGAGGAGATCAACCTCTCCGACGCGTTCGTCACCGCGTGGCTGCCCGGCCCGTACGCCGAGGGGATCACGGACGTCCTCTTCGAGGGCGGCCACGACTTCCAGGGCCGGCTGCCGGTCTCCTGGCCGCGCACCCGCGACTCGGCCGCCGTCAACCGGATCCCCCCGCACCTGCCCGACTACCGCGTCCCGCCCGAGGAGACCGCCCCCGAGGGCCGTCACACCCCGCTGTTCCCGGTCGGCCACGGCCTGCGCATGTACGACGGGAAGGTCCCCTCGACGGACCAACTCCCCCTGGACACCCCCGAACCGGCCCCACCAGCGCCTCACGTGGACGGCCCGCTGCGCGTGCTGGACGCGGACGGGACGCCGTACGACCTGAAGGTCGGCGGGCACAACACGTGGTCGCGGGAGGCCGTGCCGCTCACCGGGCCGATGAAGTGCCTGATCGTGCACAGCGATCCGGTGCCGGGGCCGACGGGCGGCGTCGGGCTGCGGCTGCGTTACACCGGCTACCCCGCCTTCGTGTACGCCGAGTCGCCGACAGGGACCCCGGCCGACCTGCGCGGCTACCTCGGCGGCGAGGTCCGCTTCGGTGTCCGCGTCCTCCAACCGCCCACTGGGCCGCTGTACTTGGCGTGCCACGACGACTACCCGGCTCAGCCGGGCGTCGACCTCACGCCGAGGCTGCGGGAGCTGGCGCCGGAGGAGTGGTCCGAACTGGCCGTGCCTCTCGCCGAGTTGGCGGCGGCCGGGATGGATCTGCGCCATGTGGACGTGCCGTTCATGCTCTACACCGAGGGCACGGCGGTGCTGGAGATAGCCGATGTCTCCTGGCGTGTCCCCTAGCGGGAGCCGCCCCGGGCCGAGGCTCGCTCTCATCGGCGCCGGCGCGTGGGGGCGCCGGTACCTGCGGGCCGCGGCCCTGCTCGGGGCGGACGTCGCCGTGTGCCACACCCGGCACGCCGGCGACGACGCCGCCTGGCTCGCCGTGCACCACCCCGGGGTACGGCACACGACCTCCCTCCAGGCCGCTCTGGAGGGCGAGTTGGACGCGGTGGCCGTGGTCACCCCGCGCGCCTCGCACGCCGGGATCACCCTGGAGTGCCTGCGCCGGGGGCTGCCCGTCCTGGTGGAGAAACCGGCGGTCACCGACCCGGCGGACCTGGCCCGCACCCAGGCCGAGGCCCGCCGCCGGGGCCTGGCCCTGCACACCGGCTACACCCACTGCCACGACCTGACACTCCATCAACTGGCGGCGCTGACACGCTCGCTGGCCGATCCGAACTGGCGCCTCACCTGGACCAGGCCCGCCCCCGGCACCACCCGGGCGGACCTGGTCTGGGAGTACTACCCGCACGTCCTCAGCGTCGCCGACCTGCTGGGCGGCCTCACCGGCGCCCCGCTCACGGCGCACGCCGTCGACACCCCCGGGAACACCGCGCGCGTCGAGGCCGAGCTGCCCCTGCGCACCGGCCGGGGACACGCCCTGGTCTCCTCAACGGGCCCGCGCCGCAAGGAGATCCGCCTGTACGACGGCCCCGTCCCGGTCGCCGTCTGGCGGGACCGCACCCTGTTCGACGCCCGGCGCCGGACGGTCTCCGAGGCCCCCGAGGAACCCCTGCTCGTCCAACTCCGCACGTTCCTCGACGAGGTGACGGCACCCGGCGACAACTCCCTCGCCTGGCAACGGGACCGGACCGTCACGAACCTCCTGGCCGCGCTCGACACGGCGACCGGCCGGGCCGCACCACCCCACCCACAGAGCCATCCGCAGATCCACACGAGGTATGAACTGTGAGAATTCTTCTGGCGGGCAACCGCGGATATCTCGGTTCCGTCCTGGAGCGATCGCTGCTGCGCGACGGACACGAGGTCACCGGCCTCGACACGGGCTTCTTCGATCCGGCCCCGCGCCAGCCCCGCAGGGACGTCCGCCACGTCACCCGCGACGACCTGCGCGGCTGCGACGCGATCGTCAACCTCGCCGCGATGTGCAACGACGCCTGCGGCGACCTCTCCGCCACCGCCACCGAACAGATCAACGCCCACGCCCCGGTCAGACTCGCCGAGTTGGCGAAGTCGCTCGGCATCCGCTCGTACGTCCTGGCCTCCTCGTGCAGCGTGTACGGGGCCGCCCGCGACGGCGAGCTGACCGAGAAGGACGAGGTCGCGCCGGAGACCGCCTACGCCGCCAGCAAGGTGACGGCCGAGCATGAGGTGCTGCGGCTGGCCGACGAGTCGTTCGCCCCGGTCGCGCTGCGCTTCGCGACCCTGTTCGGCGACTCGCCGTCCTTTCGGAGCGACCTCATGATCAACCGCATCGCGCTGACCGCCGCCCGCTGGGGCGAGATCAGGATGAACGGGGAGGGCCTGCTGTGGCGCCCCCTCCTGCACGTCGCGGACGCCGCGAACGCCATCCGACTGGTCCTGGAATCCAGCGATTCGGGCGCTTCGTCCGCTCCGGCCGGCGAGATCTTCAACGTCGGGTTCGCCGACCAGAACCACCGCGTCGTCGACGTCGTCGAGATGGCCCGCGAGCTGCTGCCGCACGTGACCGTCACCAGAACTCCCGCGCCGGACAACCGCAGTTACGCCGTCTGCTTCGACAAGTTCCAGGCGGCGTACGGGGAGTTCAAGTCCACCTGTACCGCCGAGGGCGGGCTGCGCGAAGTCCTCGACGCCTACCGGCTGCGGCTGCGCGCCCCGCTCAGCGAGACCGGCGACGGCTGGGCGGGCACCGACCGGCGCGAGTGGCTGCTCGCCAAGCGCTCGGCGGGCGTCCTGGACGCCGACTTCCACTGGAACTCCCCCACCACAGCCGCGAGCTGACGCCCCGCCAGAAAGGAGCCGCCCATGTCCCCCCGACACGAGCCGCCGATCCTGCCCCCGGACGCCGTCCACGCCGACCCGCGCGGCTCGATCACCGCGCTGCCGCCCTTCGAGGCCGTCGGCACGGTGGTCATCGAGTCCGAGCCCGGTGCCGTGCGCGGCAACCACTACCACCATGACGAGAGCCACCTCATGTACGTGGTCTCCGGCCGCATGATCTACATCGAGGACGACCCCGAACTCGGCATCTGCGTCGCCGAGGTGGGCCCCGGCCAGTCCGTCGTCAGCCCCAAGGGCGTCCCGCACACCACCGTCTTCCCCGAGCACACCGTCTTCGTCACCCTCTCCGACGTCGACCGCACCGGCCGCAAGTACGAGGACGAGGTCGTGCGCGTCGACCCGCTGGAGGAACGCCCGGAAGTCGCACCGTACTTGGTGGGTCTCGGCCCGCTCGTGACGGGCGAGATGCAGCGCCGGAGGCAGGGATGAGCCGCTGTCTGCTGTGCGCGTCGGGCGAGTTGGAGGACGTCCTCGACCTGCGCCCCACACCGCCCGCCAACGCCCTCGCCGACACGGCCGCCGACGCCCGCCGCGCGGCCCGCTTCCCGCTGCGGCTGATCCGCTGCACCGCCTGCACGCACGTCCAGTTGGCCGACCTCGTCGACCGGGACCTGCTCTTCCGCGACTACAAGTACGCGACGGGCGCGGCCCCTGGGCTGGTCCGGCACTACGCGGCCCTCGCGAGCGCGCTCACCACTCGCCACCGGCCGGGCTTCGTCGTCGAGATCGGCTCCAACGACGGCACGCTGCTGCGGCAGTTCGCCGGCGCGGGCGTGCGCGTGCTCGGCGTCGACCCCGCCGCCGGGCTGGCCCGGACCGCGGAGGAGTCCGGAGTCCCCACGTACGCGACGCACTTCGACGAGTCGGTGGCGGAGAAGATCCTCTCCGAACAGGGGCCCGCCGACCTGGTGTTGGCGAACAACGTCCTCGCGCACGTCGGTGACCTCGGCAGCGTGCTGCGCGGGGTGCGGCGGCTGCTGGCGCCCGGCTCGCACGCCGTCGTCGAGGCCGCGCACCTGCTGCCCATGGCGGTGACCGGGACGTACGAGTTCATCTACCACGAGCACATGTCGTACTTCTCGCTCCACGCCCTCCAACAGGCCGCCCAGCTCCACGATTTGGCGGTCGTCGACGTCGAGGAGATCCCCACGCAGGGCGGCTCGATCCGCTGCTGGCTGCGGCCCGCGAACGCCGTCCGCGCCTCGGACGTCGCCCCGGCCGTCGCCGAACTCCTCGCGCGTGAACGGGAGTCGGGGCTTCTCGACGGCACCCTCACCCGGTCCTTCGCGGCCCGCACGCAGCGCGTCAACGCCGGGCTGCACGATGTCGTGCAGGGGCTGCGGACCCGTGGCAAGCGGCTGTCCGGGTACGGGGCGTCCGCGCGGGCCGTGACCCTGATGACGCAGGCCGGCATCGACGGGGCGATCGAGCGCATCGTCGACGACAACCCCCTCAAGCACGGCTTCCACATCCCCGGCTCCGGCATCCCGGTGCTGCCGCCGGACGCCCTGCGCCGGGAGACCACCGACTACTGCGTGCTGTTCGCCTGGAACTTCCGGGAGGACATCACCGCCGGGCTGACGGAGTACGTCGAGGCCGGCGGGATGTTCGTGGTGCCGTTCCCGCAGCTGATGGTGGTCTAGGACGTGCGGGGTACCCCCGCAGAGCTACCGCCCTGGGCCTACCCCCGCAGAGCTACCCCGGGAGAGCTACTGGTCCATCCCCGCCAGCACCAGCGGCAGCCGGTCCGCCCCGCCCTCCGTGAGGCGGACCGGGACACCCCAGTCCTGCTGGTGCACATGGCACGCCGGGTACTCGTTCGCCGGATCGTCGTCGCACGAAGCGGCCATCGCCGAGACGTGCAACACCCCCTCGGCCACCGCAGGGTTCAGCTCAAGGACGCGCGAGAGATCCGTGTCCGCGCCCTCGCCCGCGAGCAGCAGCTCAGGCGGCGTGGAAGAGACCAGCAGGCGCGTGGAGGGGCCGTACCGGGTGTCGAGCTTCTGGCCCGACGGCGCCTGGAAGACGACGTCCAGCCGGAGCTTGCCCGGCGCGACCTCGGTCGCCGCGCGCTGCGTGCGGTGGGCGACCGCCTCGACGCGCACCGCCTCCTCCGGCAGCCGCAGTCGCGTCAGGCGGTGGCGGGCGGACTCGACGACGACCAGGTCGTCCCCGACGAGCACCGCGTCGGACGGCTCCCGCAGGTCCGTCGCGAGGGTCGTCACCTCGCCGGTCGCGGGGTCGTAGCGGCGCAGGGCGTGGTTGTAGGTGTCGCTGATCGCCACCGAGCCGTCCGGGAGGGCGGTCACGCCGAGCGGGTGCTGGAGGAGCGCCTGGCCAGCCGCGCCGTCGCGGTGGCCGAAGTCGAAGAGACCGGTTCCGATCGCGGTGTGCACGGTTCCGTCCGGATCGACCCACCGTAGGGCGGACGTCTCGGAATCGGCCAGCCAGAGCCGGTCGTCGGTCGCCGCGAGCCCGGACGGCTGCGCGAACCACGCCTGCGCGCCGGGCCCGTCCACCAGCCCCTCGTTGGTCGTGCCGGCCGCGACGGAGACGGTCCCCCCGGCCGGGTCGTACGCCCACAGCTGGTGCACGCCCGCCATCGCGATCCACACCCTGCCGCCGAACAGGGCGACGTCCCACGGCGAGGAGAGGTCGATCTCGCGCGCGGGCCCCGAGGTCGGGGAGCCCTGCCACCACTGCCGCCCGGTCCCGGCGAGCGTCGTGACGTCCCCGGTGGCCAGGTCGACCCGGCGCAGCGCGTGGTTGACGGTGTCCGCGACGATCACCGCGCCGTCGTCCAGGAGCGCGAGCCCCTGCGGTTCGCTGAACGCCGCCGTGGCCGCCGTGCCGTCGGTGAACCCGCGCGCGCCGGAGCCGATGCGGCGCACGACGCTCTCGCCGTCCTCCGCCAGCTCGACGAGCTGGTGCCGGGTCGTGTCGCTGACCAGGAAGTGCCCGGACGGCAGGACGAGCGCCTTGCCCGGGAAGCGCAGCGCGGTCGGCTCCGGCTCCGGCGCCACGTACGGGCCGTCCCCGCGCCGCAGGGTGCCCTTCGCGGCGTGCTCGGCCTCCAGCTCCGTCACCAGGCGCTCGATCGCGTGCACGTGCCCCTCGCCCGCGTGCTGCGCGACGACGTACCCCTCCGGGTCGATCACCACGAGCGTCGGCCACGCGCGCACCGCGTACTGCTTCCACGTCGCCAGCTCCGGGTCGTCCAGCACCGGGTGCTCCACGCCGTAGCGCTCCACCGCGTCCACGACCGCCTGGTGCTCCGCCTCGTGCACGAACTTCGGCGAGTGCACGCCGATCACGACGACCGTGTCCGCGTGCCGCTCCTCCAGCTCCCGCAGCTCGTCCAGGACGTGCAGGCAGTTGATGCAGCAGAACGTCCAGAAGTCCAGGACGACGATGCGTCCGCGCAGGTCGGACAGGGTGTACTGGCGGTCGCCCGTGTTCAGCCAGCCGCCCTTGCCGATCAGCTCGGGGGCCCGGACGCGCACGCGGCGCGCAGTGGTGTCGCTCATGCCCTCAAGGGTGCCACCGTGCACTGACAGTCACGACAGCGCGTGCCCCGTGGTCGCGTCCACGTGGTCCGGCACGTCGTCGTGGCGGTCGCCGACGGTCGACGTGCCAGTGGGTTCCAGGACCAGGATGTCCGTCGGGACGGGGGCGTACGGCTTGTGCTCCACCCCGCGCGGGACGGTGAACGCGGAACCCTTCGGGAGGACGACCGTGCGCTCGCCCGCCGGTTCCCGCAGGGCGATGTGCAGCTCGCCCGCCAGGACCAGGAAGAACTCGTCGGTGCCGTCGTGCGCGTGCCAGAGGTGTTCGCCCTCCACGTGCGCGACGCGGACGTCGTAGTCGTTGACCGTCGTGACGATGCGGGGGCTCCACCGCTGGGCGAAGGAGGCGAGGGCGGCGGGGAGGGAGACGGGTTCGCGGTTCATGCGGATCATGCTGGGGGGTGGTTCACCCGGCGGGCGAGTGCTAGGAATCGCACATGACGCAAGGATCCTCGCAGCCGAAGCCGCCGCACAGGGTGACCGTCGTGGTCGACGAGGGCACCAACCCCTTCGAAGTCGGCATCGCCACCGAGATCTTCGGCCTCCCCCGCCCCGAACTCGGGCTCCCGCAGCGGCTCTACGAGGTGACCCTGTGCGCGCCCACGCGCGCGGTGCGCATGAACCACGGGTTCTTCACGCTGACCGGCACGGCCGGCCTGGAGGCCGTGGACGACGCCGACACGGTCGTCGTGCCGGGCAGGCCCGACAACGTCGTCCCGCGCGGGGCGGACGTGCTGGACGCGATCCGGCGCGCGCACGCACGCGGGGCGCGCGTCGTGAGCCTGTGCACGGGCGCCTTCGCGCTCGCCGAGGCGGGGCTCCTGGACGGCCGCAGGGCGACCACCCACTGGATGTGGGCGGACGCCTTCCGGGAACTCCACCCGAAGGTCCTGCTCGAACCCGACGTCCTGTTCATCGACGAGGGCGACGTCCTCACCGCCGCCGGCAGCGCCGCCGCGCTCGACCTCGGCCTCTACGTCGTGCGGCGCGACCACGGCGTGGAGATCGCCAACGCGGTGTCGCGCAGGCTCCTGTTCGCCGCCCACCGCGACGGCGGCCAACGCCAGTTCGTCGAGCGCCCCGTCCCCGACGTCCCGGACGAATCCCTCGCGCCGCTCCTGGAGTGGGCCCAGGAGCGGCTGGACGCGCCCCTGACGGTCGCCGGGCTCGCCGCCCGCGCCTCCGTGTCGCCGGCGACCCTGCACCGCCGGTTCCGCGCGCAGCTCGGGACGACGCCGCTCGCCTGGCTGACCGGGGAGAGGGTGGCGCTCGCGTGCCGGCTGATCGAGCGCGGGGAGGAGCGGCTGGACGTCGTCGCCGCGCGGGCGGGGCTGGGAACGGCCGCGAACCTGCGCGTACGCGTGCGCCGGGCCACCGGGCTCAGCCCCTCGGCCTACAGGCGGCGTTTCGGACCCGGCGGCGGGGAAGCCGTATCTCCATGAGATTCCTGGTACGCGACCGGCTCCTCGGCTTCGGCGAGGACTACTGGATCGAGGACGACCGCGGGCAGAAGGTGTTCCTCGTCGACGGCAAGGCGATGCGCCTGCGGGACACGTTCGAGCTGAAGGACACGCGCGGGCGCGTGCTCATCGACATCCACCAGAAGATGTTCGCCCTGCGGGACACGATGGTGATCGAACGCGAGGGCGAGCCCCTTGCCCGCATCCGCCGCAAACGGCTCTCCCTCCTGCGCAACCACTACCGCGTCTCCCTCGTCGACGGCACCGACCTCGACGTCAGCGGCAAGATCATGGACCGCGAGTTCGCGATCGAGTACGACGGCGAACTCCTCGCCGTCATCTCCCGGCGCCGGCTGCACGTCCGCGAGACGTACGGCGTCGACGTGGTCCGCGACGACGCCGATCCCGCGCTCCTGATCGCCGTGGCGGTGTGCGTGATCCACCTGGCGGAGAAGGAGCGGGAGGACGCCTGAGAGGCCCCTACACCGCGCCGCCCGGCACCGTCAGCCCCAGTTGCCGGTCCTTCAGCGCCGGGAACACCTCCCGCGTCTGCGCGACCTTCGCCGGGTCGAGGTCCACCGTCAGGACCTCCTCGTCGGCCCCCGCCTCTCCCAGGACCTCGCCCCACGGATCCACCACGATCGAGTGACCGGCCTGGGGAACCCCGGCATGGGTGCCGGCCGTTCCACAGGCGAGTACGAAGGACTGGTTCTCGACGGCACGGGCCTGGGCCAGCAGCGTCCAGTGGGAGCGGCGGCGCTCGGGCCAGCCCGCCGAGAGCACCAGGGTCTCGGCGCCGGCGTCGACGAGACCGCGGAAGAGCTCGGGGAAGCGGAGGTCGTAGCAGGTGGCGAGACCGAGGACGGTCTCGGGGAGAGCGGCGGTGACGAGGGCCTGGCCCGCGCCCATCAACACCGCCTCGCCCTTGTCGAAGCCGAAGCGGTGGATCTTGCGGTAGGAGGCGGCGAGGCCGCCGGAAGGTGAGAAGAGGAGGGAGGTGTTGTAGAGGGATCCGTCGGATCCGCGCTCCGGGATCGAGCCGGCGTGCAGCCAGACGCCCGCGTCGCGAGCGGCGTCCGCCATCACGTCGTACGTCGTCCCGCGCAGCGGTTCGGACTCGGTGTCGAAGAGGTCGTAGGCGAAGGCCCCCGTGGTCCACAGCTCGGGGAGGACGACGAGATCGGAGTCACGCCGCTCGCGTACGAGAGCGGCGACCCGCGCCCGTCGGTCTTGGACGGATTCGCCCTCGTCCACGGCGACTTGGATCAACGAGGCGCGCACACTACCACCGTCCTGGCATTCGAGTCGTCCACATCGGCCTACGATCGTCACACGAAAGCACTGCCGGGGTAGCCCACAGCAGCGTAACTTAGCGTGCTAAGACGCCCGCCGACAGCAGCCGACAGCAGTTCTCCCATTGGCACCGCCGCCACCAACCGCCGCCCGTGTACCGACCGCCGAGGGGTCCCGTTCCGTGAGTCTGCATCCCACCCTCCAGCCCTACGCCGACGCCTGGACGCACTCCATAGAAGCGATAACCGAGCTGGTGGAGCCCCTGGTCGAGGCGGACTGGAACCTCCGTACGCCGTGCCCCGGCTGGTCGGTGAGGGACGTCGTCTCGCACGTCATCGGCCTCGACTGCGAGATGTACGGCGACCCGCGGCCGATCCACTCCCTGCCCCGCGACCTGTTCCACATGACGACGGACCACCAGCGGTACATGGAGGTCCAGGTCGACGTCCGGCGCCACCACACCGCCCCGGAGATGACGGCGGAGCTGGAGTACACGATCATCCGGCGCAACCGCCAGCTGCGGAACGAGAACCGCGACCCCTCGGCGAAGGTGCGCGGCCCGCTGGGTACGGAACTCACGCTCGAAGAGTCCATGCGCGCGCACGCGTTCAACATCTGGGTCCACGAACAGGACCTCCGCACGGCCCTCGGCCGCCCCGGCAACCTCGACTCCCCCGGCGCGCACATCGCGCGCGACGTCCTCCTCGACGCGCTCCCCGCGATCGTCGCCGACAAGTCGAACGCCCCCCGCAGCTCGGCGATCGTCTTCGACGTCACCGGCCCCGTCGAGTTCCTGCGCACGATCCGCGTCGACATCCAGGGCAGAGGCACCCTGGAGACCGTCCCCGCCCTCGGCCCCGCCGCCTCCTTCGTCCTCGACTGGGAGACCTACGTCCGCCTCGCCTGCGGCCGGGTCACCCCCGAGTCCGCCGCCGACCGCGTCAAGGCCGAGGGCGACCCGGAACTGACGTCGGCGATCCTCAGGAACTTCACGGTCACGCCGTAGGGGAGGGACAGAGAGGGCAGGGACAGGCCGACGGGGGCGCACAGGAGACACCGCACGCCCCCGCGCCCCCTTTCGCCACCCCCTCGCCCCCTCACACCCCCTACGCCGGCACGTGCACCGTCTCCACCCGGGACGCCACCAACCGCTCCCGCTCCCGCCGGGCCGCCCGCTTCCGCAGCCGCAGGATCTGACCGACTCCGATCGCCTGAAGTACGAAAACGACCGAGAACGCGATCCCGTAGTCGTCCGAAGTGGCATCCAGCAGGACGCCGATCAGGAACAACGTGGTCATCGACGCCGTGAAGCCGCCGATGTTGGTGATGCCGGAGGCGGTCCCCTGCCGCTCGGGCGGGTTCGCGGGCCGCGCGAAGTCGAACCCGATCATGGAAGCGGGCCCGCAGGCGCCGAGGACGACGCACAGGACGACGAGGACCCAGGTGGGCGCGTGTCCGCCGGGCCAGCCGATCGCGAGGGCCCACGCCAGAGCCGTCGCCGTCACCGTGCCCAGCGCGAGCGGCAGGCGCGCCTCGTGGTGGCGGGCGATCAGCTGGCCGTAGACCACGCCGAAGACCATGTTGGACAGCACGACCAGGGTGAGCAGCCCACCCGCCGCGCCGCGCGTGAGCCCCTGCCCCTGGACCAGGAACGGCATGCCCCACAGCAGCAGGAACACCATCGCCGGGAACTGGGTCGTGAAGTGCACCCACAGCCCCATCCGCGTCCCCGGCTCCCGCCAGGCCGTCGCGATCTGCCGGCGCACGTACGCGGCACCCTGATGCGGCTGCGGCGCGGGCTCGTACCCGTCCGGGTGGTCCTTCAGGAAGACGACGAGCAGGACGAGGACGACGGCCCCGAGGCCGGCGCTGCCCGCGAACGCGGCGGTCCAGCCGACGCCGTGCAGCAGCCGTGCGATGACCAGCGTCGACACCAGGTTCCCGGCGACCCCGGCGAGCCCCGCGAGCTGCGCGATCATGGGCCCGCGCCGCGCGGGGAACCAGCGGCTGCCGAGCCGCAGGACGCTGATGAACGTCATGGCGTCACCGCAGCCGAGCAGCGCGCGCGACGCGAGGGCCGTCCCGTACGAGGGGGAGAGCGCGAACCCGAGCTGTCCGGCCGTGAACAGCACGACGCCGATGGTCAGCACCCGCTTCGTGCCGAGCCGGTCGACCAGCAGGCCGACGGGTATCTGCATCCCGGCGTAGACGAGGAGCTGGAGGATCGAGAACGTGGACAGCGCGGAGGCGCCGACGTGGAACCGGTCGGCGGCGTCGAGGCCCGCGACGCCGAGCGACGTCCGGAAGATGACGGCGACGAAGTAGACCGACACCCCGATGGACCACACGGCGACAGCACGGCGCCCGCCGGGCGGGTCACCCGGGAGAGTGGAGTTCTTCACCGCACCTCACCCCGGGCGAGGTGCGCGAACCAGTCGACGTGCCGCCGGACGATCGCGACGGCCGCCTCGGCGTCGCCGGACCGCAGCGCGTCCAGGATCCGGGCGTGCTCGACGAGGGACTTGGCGATCCGGTCGGGGTGCGCGTGCATGATCGCGACGCCCATCCGCAGCTGCCGGTCGCGGAGTTGGTCGTAGAGCCGGGTGAGGATCTCGTTGCCGCCGCTGCGCACGATCTCGGCGTGGAAGCAGCGGTCGGTGACGGCCGCGGCGGCCAGGTCGCCCCGTCCGGCCTCCTCCTTCTGCCGCTCCAGCAGCTCCGCCAGCCGCTCGATCAGCCCGGCGGGCGCGGGGACGGCCTTGCGGACGGCGTGCTCCTCGATCAGCAGCCGGGTCTCGACGACGTCGGCGATCTCCTGCGCGGAGACCGGCAGGACCAGCGCGCCCTTTTTCGGGTAAAGCCTGATCAGCCCCTCGACCTCCAGGCGCAGCAGCGCTTCCCGGACCGGGGTCCGCGAAACCCCTACGGCGTCGGCGAGTTCGCCTTCGGTGAGAAGGGTGCCGCCCTCGAAGCGGCGGTCCAGGACACCCTGCTTGACGTGGGCGTAGACGCGGTCGGCGGCGGGTTGCTTGGCGATGGGGGCGGGTGGTGCTGACGGCATGCGGACAGGATAGATACAACACGTACGCATCGGGGGAACGTTTCAGCATGCGGACCGGGGGCGGCTCACGGGCCCCAGCTTCCCCAAGAGATTCAAAATTCCTCGGAGCGGACGCACAACTTTCTGTGCTAGTTACGTGTCACAGACATGCGGCCGTCCTCTTTTCCCCACTCAACCGGGCCGCATTCAGGGGCATTTCAAGACATCGGGGTATCTCAGTTGATAACCGCACTCAAGGGCACGCCCGTCCGCAGAGCCGCCGCCGTCACGGCCGTCGCGATGCTCGCGTCCGGCGCCCTCGCCGCGGCTCCCGCTCAGGCCGCCACCGCGCCCACGATCGCCGCCAAGGCCGGCTACGTGATGAACAACGCGAGCGGAAAGTCGTACGGCAAGGCCGCCACCACGAAGCTCTCGACCGGCTCCACCACGAAGATCATGACCGCCGCGGTCGTTCTGTCTCAGCCGAAGCTGAACCTGAACGACAAGGTCACGATCCAGATGGCGTACAGCGACTACATCGTCAAGAACAACGCGTCCTCGGCGCGGCTGATCGTCGGCGACAAGGTGACCGTCCGGCAGCTGCTGTACGGGCTGATGCTGCCGTCCGGCTGCGACGCCGCGTACGCGCTCGCCGACAAGTACGGCACGGGCTCCACCCGTGACGCGCGCGTCAAGAACTTCATCTCCAAGATGAACGCCAAGGCGAAGTCGTTCGGCATGACGAACACCAAGTTCGACTCGTTCGACGGCATCGGCAAGGGCGCCAACTACTCGACCGCGAAGGACCTCTCCGTCCTCGCCAAGAACGCCCTCAAGGACGCGAACTTCCGGGCGATCGTCAAGACCAAGTCCTACACGGCCAAGACCATCACCAAGACCGGCTCCACCCGGACGATGGCCCCCTGGACCAACACCAACACCCTCCTCTCCAGCTACAGCGGCACCATCGGCGTCAAGACCGGTTCCGGTCTCGAGGCCAAGTACTGCCTCGTCTTCGCGGCGACCCGCGGGGGCAAGACCATGGTCGGCACGGTCCTCGCGTCCACCAACGCGACCGTCCGCGCCCAGGACGCGACGAAGCTCCTCAACTACGGGTTCGCGAACCTGAAGTAGGGCTACGCGGAGGGGGCTCACCGCGGGGGTTGCGGTGGGCCCCCTCGGTGTTTCAGAGGGTGCGGGTGATGAGGGTGAGCCAGGTGCTGAGCGGGTGGGGCGATTTCCATGCCGAGTTCGGGGAAGCGGGCGTGTCATTCCCCGTGCGTGGCCGGGGCGCTGCGGGGTGTCGTCGGCCGGCTGCCCGGTGAACGCGCGCATCACTTGGTCGAGTTCACCGTAACGGCGGTGCGGACGTCCCCGATCCCGCCGGAGCGCCACCCTCGCCGCCCGCACCCCCACAGCATCCCGCCCCGCGTACTCGTCGGCTCGCCTTGGCGATGAGCGCGTATCAGCCGTCCTTCGCGTCCCGTCGGCAGTAGGCCCAGCACCCTGCCCCCGCGATCACGGCCGTGTACAGGCAGAACACCGCTGTCGCCGCCCCGGGCGTGAGGGCGGAGCCGATGAGGGTCTGTGCGAAGGACCGGTCGTCGGCGGGGAACGCCGAGGCATCGGTGAGCATGGCGCGCCCCGCGGCGAACGGCAGCCACCCGCCCACGCCGTCGAGCCCCGGGAGGAACCCGAGAGCCGCGCCCGCCAGCCGTTCCAGGATCAGCGGCCACATGCACAGCATCAGGACGGGCACGACCCGGCTGCGCAGCAGGGCCACCGCCGCCGAGCAGAGCAGCGCCCAGCAACCCGCCCACAGCATGAAGCGCAGCACCGGTACGGGTACGCCGGACCAGTCGGCCGGCGGAGCGTCCACGGCGACGAGGACGGCCGCCGTGGACAAGGAACCGAGTACGGCACTCGCGGCTGCCGCGCCCACGGCGGCAAAGAAGCCGACCAGGGACTTCGCGGCGTAGGCGGTGCCCCGTCCGCCCACCGCGAGCCAGGTCGTACGCGCGCCGCCGCGCACGAGGTCGGTGGAGACCGGGCCGGTGCCGAGGACGAGGAGGAAGAAGGCGAGCAGCGGAATCTGGGTGGCCAGCGGCGACCAGGTGACCGCGTCCGCGAGGAAGGCCGAGCCGAGCGGCCGTTCCCGGTCGGCGTCGACGAGGACACCGACGCCGGTCAGCAGGCTCAGCGCCCCGACGACGCCGAGCAGGATCCATGTGGAGCGCAGCCCCGCCAGATGCCGCCACTCGTACCGGCAGGCCCGGCGCAGGGCCTCGGCGGGAGAGACGGCCGTAGGAACGGGTACGCCGACGGCAGTGTCCGTCCGGACGGTACTCACGAGATCCTGAACTCCTCTTCCGCGATACCCAGATAGAACTCCTCCAGCGACGGCCCGGTCTCGTGCAGCCAGTACAGCGGCAGCCCGTGCTCAGCGGCGAGGGTGCCGATCCGGACCCGGTCCAGGCCGGTGACGGTCGCGCTGCGGCCGTCCGTGGGAGCGAGACGGCCGCCGCTGGTGCCGACCAGTTCGGCGAGCCGCTCCAGCTCCGGGCACTCCACGCTCACCACACGCCGGCCGGCGGCACGGTCCAGCAGCTCCGCCATCGTCGCCGCGGCGACGACCCGGCCACGGGAGAGGACGACGACCCGGTCCGCCAACTGCTCCATCTCGCCCAGGAGATGGCTGGAGACCAGGACGGCCCTCCCACGGTCGGCCTCGGCGCGCAGGAACTGCCGCAGCCAGCGGATGGAGTGCGGGTCGAGGCCGTTGGCCGGTTCGTCGAGGACGAGGACGGGCGGATCGCCGAGCAGCGCCTGCGCGATCGCCACGCGCTGGGCCATGCCGAGGGAGAGTTCGGCCAGCCGCAGCCGGGCCGCCTGGGCGAGGCCGACCTCCGCGAGGCAGGCGTCGACGCGGTTGTCGCTCGCCGCGGATCCGGCGGCGACCGTCCGCAGGTGGGTCCGTACCCGGTGCCCGCCGTGTCCGGCGACACCGCCGAGTACGGCGCCGACGACCGTGCCCGGCGCACCCCACGCGTGCAGGGGGCGGCCGAGGTAACGGGTGCGGCCCTCGCCGCGCAGCAGGCCCAGCATCAGCTGGATCGTCGTGGACTTGCCGGCTCCGTTGGCGCCGACGAATCCGGTGACCTCGCCCGCGCGCAGGGTGAGGTCGACTCCGTCCACGACTCGCTTCGTACCGAAGGACCGGCCGAGGCCCGCTGCCTCGACGAGAACGTCACCGTGCTCCGTATTCATGGAGCGGGGGTTCATGTAGGGTCTCCTTGCGTTATCGCAAGGGGGAGGAAGCCAGGCTTTGGCGGCCCGAACAGGCGTGGAAACCGGAGGGTTGCCACTCGCGGGCTTCTTCCCCCATTCCCTTTCCGAATTCCCGGATCAGTTCCGGGCTGTGGCGATCACCTGCAACAGGATCACCGCGTGCGCGAAAACGCAGATACCCCAGGCGGAAGCGCCTCGCATTCCGTGCCGGAATACTGTCACCCAACCGGTTGCCAGCAATATCACAGACAATGCGACGGAAAGCCAGGAAAGCGCGAGCCAGGGCGTGGACAGGTCTGTGAAGAATCCGAGAGCCGCAGCGGGAATGAGGGCCAGCAGGGGAAGTACCCAACTGCTCTCCCCCGCGCCGCGAGCGGTGTCGGAGGTGGTGCCAGTCATCCGGCGCTCCGTTCTGCGGGGAGGGTGGCCGGGCCGCCCCGGCCACCCGTGGTGGATCAGTGCAGGGCGTTGTAGATCTCAAGCAGAGTCAGGCCGGGCGAGATGGCCGCGAGCGGCAGCCGGACCAGCAGGGGGAGGCCGTCGTACCACTTCTGGAAGTCGCTGTACTTGCCCGCGATGGCCTTGCCGAAGCCGCTGACCTTGCTGAACGCCGCGCGAATGGCCGACCACTTGCTCGCGGCGGCGACCTTGCCGTCGGCGATCCGGCTGAGCTCGGCGCGCTCGGCGGACGTCAACTGCCCTGCGAGCGAGCTGCCCAGGAGCGTGCGCGCGGCATGCTGGGCCGCGGTCTGCTCCGCGGCCGCGGAGACGGACTGCGGCGTGGTCACCGAGGCGGTGGACGCCGAGGCGAGGCCGGCGCCGGTACCGAGCACGAGAGCGGCAACCGCGGAAACGGCGGCTGTCCGTAAAGCGTTGCGATTCATTCATCTTCCCTTGCGTCGTCGCAAGGGGGAGGAAGCCCCGACGGGCAACCTGAACAGGCGTGGAACCGAAAGGCTCCCCGGACTTCTTTCCCCCCGATTACATGGTCGCGCGACGTCTCGACTGGCGGGACGCCGGGCACGTCCGAACATTACCAATAAGATGATCACTCCGCCATCACAGAATCGGCCAGAGGGGGCGCACCGAGACGGAAAATGCCGCATCAACCTGTACGTTTACCGCACGGCAGGCGCATTACCGTTCCGTTACTTGGCTGAAAAAGATTCGAGGAGGAAGGTCCAGGAGGAGGGGGTGAGGCGAAGGAGGGGGCCTGAGGGGTTCTTCGAGTCGCGGACGGCGATGACGCCGGGGATGTTGCGGGCGACTTCCACGCACTCCTGGCCAGGGTTGCCACCGCTGTAACTGGACTTCACGAACTCGAAAGCGGGCACGCCGGTTACGTCTCCTTCATGATCCCCTCGATCAGCTTGACCGAGTTGCGCTGTGCGAGGCTCAACCGCGCAATCCGTTCGAAGAGCCCGTTGTGATGGTCAGCATCAGTATCGCTCTCCAGCCAGAGTGTCGATGAGGTGGTGTCCACATGAACCACGTCCAGGGCGCCGGGCTCGGCGAACGACACGACGGAGAAGGCACTGGTCATTCCGGGGTGAGCGCCCGCGTGGTACGGCAGTACCTGCAACGACACGTTCGACTGCTGCGCCATGTCCCGCAGATGCCCCAGCTGAGCCCTCATCACCTCGCTTCCGCCGACCAGTTGGCGTAGCGCACCCTCGTGCACGACCGCCCACAAGTCCAACGGGTTCTCCCCACCGAGGCGTGCCTGCCGCGCTGTTCGGGATTCGACGAACGGCTCGATCACGTTCGGGTCGTCCCACAGGCCGTTGCCGACCACGAGTGCCCGCGCATAGTCGGGCGTCTGCAACAGCCCCGGGATGATGGCGACTTGCCAGGTCCGGATGCTCGTCGCGATGTCCTCCAGCGCCACATACTCGACCATCGCCGGCAACTGCGGATATTGATTCCACCACCCCTTCGCCTTCCGCCTCTCCCGATCCGCCTTGGCGATCGCGAGCAACCGCTCGATGACGGCCTCGTCCTCCTCCCCGTACAGCTTGCACAGCGCACGGATGTCGGGCTCGCGGATCGGCACCCACCCCCGCTCCATCTTGGCCACCTTCGCGGCGGTGGCCGACAGCGCGGCCGCCGCCTGGGGCTGGGTCAAGCCGGCGGCCTCGCGCAGACGCAGCAGCTCACCGCCCAACTTCCGTGCCAGCACGGTGGAAGCCCGCCCTGTGATCACCCTTGCCTCCTCCTTGGTCAGCGGCAGCACGCAACGTACCCCACAAGGGGGAACCGGGATATATTTCCCCGGGATTGCTTGTGAGGAAAGACGGAACAACGCTACCTTCAGTACTCAACCAGCCACCTGGCGAAACAGGTTGGGCCAAATCTGCCACGCCCCCCGCCCGCCGGAGGCGACTTCGCCCAAGGAGGTCCCCCATGACCGACTCCTGCCCCATCCCCACCCATTTCGACTCCATCACCTACACGCCCACCCCCCGCACGATCCCCCTCGCCCGCCGCCACGTCACCGGCCTTCTCACCCGCTGGGGCCACCCCGACGCCGCCCTCACCGCCGCCCTCCTCACCAGCGAGCTGTGCACGAACGCGATCCTGCACGGCAAACTCCCCGGCAGGCTCTACCGGGTCGAGACGTCGCTCGTCGCGCGCACGCTGCGCATCGCCGTCACGGACCCCAAGGGCGAGTCCGTCCCCGCGGCCGAACCCCACGTCCCCGCTCCCGACACCACCAGCGGCCGGGGTCTCCTCATCGTCCAGCGCCTCGCGTCCCGCTGGTCGGTCGAGAAGCTGACCGTGGGCAAGACGGTCTGGGCCGAACTGGATCTCTAGGCCCCCGGCAGCACCAGTTCGTACAGGCACTCCCGTGTACGCCGCACCACCGCCGCCTCCTCCCCGTGCAGCTCGATGGCCACCCGCAGCAACTCGGCGCCCAGATGGGGCCGTTCGGAGTTGTCGGCGGGGATCGCGCGCCAGAGGCTGAAGGCGCGTCGGGAGGCCGCTTCGACGTCGGGGTGGTCGGGGCCCTGGATGGTGGCCCGGAGCTGGGCGCCGTGGAGGTACCAGGCGAGGCCGGTGGAGTGGTCGCCGGTGAGGGTGGCCAAGTAGCCGCGGACTTCGCGGACTTGGGCGGTGAAGAGGTGGAAGCCGCCGTACTCGCGGGTGACGTCCTGGTCCAGTTTCTCCGCGAGGACGGTCGCGTCCTGCGGGCTGCCGGACTGCGCGACCTCGGCGACCTTCACGAGCCGGGCGCGCAGGGTCTCGGGGGAGAGGCCCTGGGGCGGGGCGCCCGTCGACCAGAAATCGGGGCTCACCGTGCCCCAGGGGCGGTACAGCGGCTCGGACATGGCTCCCTCGGATGGTCAAGTGGCCGATCCAGTTCACCACTTCCTCGTACTCCTGCGCGAACCGTACCGCCCGCACTTTCACACGATCCCCGCCTCAACGCCGCGCCGGGCAGCGTAAAGTCCCACGTCGAGGACGTACGGCGAGGGAGATTCGATGGGCACGGCACCTGTCCCGGTACCGCACCTGCCGCCCGGCTCCCGCCTGCTCGTCCCGGTCCTCGCCGCGACGGGCGGCAGCGGGCGGACGACGGTGGCGCACCTGCTGGCGCGCGGACTCGCCGCCGTCGCCGACACCGTCCTCCTCGACCTCGCCCCCCGCCTCGCCTCCTCCTGGCCGCACCACCTCGCGGCCGGACGGACGCCGGGACTCGCGGCGCTGCCCCCCGACCAGCCCCTGACACGGACGGCCGTCCGCGCGGCCTGCGCCGTACCGAACGCCGGCGCCCAAAACTCCGGCACACGCACCGGCGCCCAGCACACCACCACCCCGCACGGCAACGCTCCTCACAGCGCCGGCCCACACGGCACCGCCCCCCACACCCCCGGCCTCCACGTCCTCACCGACAGCCGCGCCTGGCACGCCCCACCCCTCCTCGACCTCCCCGAACTCCCCGCCGCCTGGTACCAGTTGGCGGCGATCGGCGGCTGGCAGGCGGTCGTCGCCGACACCCCGCACCCCCTCGCCCACGACCTCCTCACCGCCCGCCACACCGGCGAGCGCGCGCTCACCCACGACTGGTACGACCTCCCCCACTCGGTCCCGGTCCTCTGCGCGCCCGCGACGGCGGACGGCATCCACGCGCTCCACCGGGCGACGACGACCCTGGACGCCGAAGCGCTCCCGCTATCCCGCACGGTCGTCGCCCTCACCTCCACGACGGACGGCCGCCTCTCCTCCGCCCTCCGCGCCACCCTCACCACGGCCACCACCCGCGTCGCCGCGGTCGTCCACATCCCCCACGACCCCCGCATCCGCGCCCACGGCCACGCCACCCCCAACCCCCGCCCCAGAACCCGCCACGCCTCCGGCCGCCTGACCGACACGGTCCTGAACACGGCCCACCGCGTCTGGGGCCGCCCCCTTCCCCCGGCCCCACAACCGGCCCCCCTTGCCTGACCCCACTCGAACCGCAAGCCACTCCACCCCAAACCACTCGAACGAGTGAACATCATTCATCCGTGTGGCATATGCGAATCTCCTCGCCTTACGTTCCGTGACGGAGGTGGTTCGCATGAACGAACCCTGCAAGCGGCAAGACGCCATCGACATCAGCGACTTCGTGTACGCGGCGACCGGAGCCCGCGTCCGGAGGCTCACGATGCCGGACGGGACGCACTGGTTCCCGGCGGTGGATGTGTGCAAGGAACTGGGGCACACCAACTCTCGGCAGGCTCTCTCAGATCATGTCCCGGCTGGGCACCGAGAAATTCTCGAGACCGTAACTGGAGCTTACGGTCTCAGCGTTCCCGCAGGTCGAGAGTGGCGCCGAGACCTGAATCTGATCTCTCTCGAAGGTCTCGTCCTCCTCGTCAACGCCTGCACCAAGCCCGCCTGCGCCCCTTTCAAGAAGTGGGCGGCAGAGGTCATCGCGACAGTCCAGCAGGAGGGTTCGTACTCGCTCCAGAAGGCCGAGGTGCAGCCCGCCGACCCGGCCGCCCCGGTCGTCTACGCGATGCCGGAACAGGTCGCGGAAGCCATCGTCCGGCTGGAGGAGCACAACCTCCGGATGGACGAGGAGCTTGCGATCGCACAGCGGGAATCGCTGTCCGTGCAAAGGCAGTTGCTGGCGGCACAACAGGAGAACCTGACCGCCCAGCAGAGCATCGCGGAGGCCATGAACCGGATCGCGTCCCGGCTGGACTCGCTGGCGCTCACCCCGGCGGCCTCGACCACCCCGCACCCCACGACGGAATCCGTCCTAGCCAACTGGCGCCGCAGGCTCTCCGTGACGGAGGACGTCTGGACGGTGGCGGTGGTCATCGCGCCGGTGCTCGTGGAGGAGGGTGAGCTGCGGCAGCCGCTGGAATCGCTCGCGGCGCGGACGGGCCTGTCGGTGCACCGGGTCAACGAGTGCCTGCGGCTGCTGCGGACGCACGCGTGCATCCGCAGCAGGGGCGCGACCGAGGACGGGGCGCCGGTGTACGTGCTCAACCAGCCTGTGTGAGACAAGCCCGGGTGGGAGAAGAAGGGGCGGTCGCAATCCGAACTTGCGGCCGCCCCTTCGGGGTTCACGTTAACTCAGGTGTGGCTCACGCCCAGGTGATCAGCTTCTTCGGCTGCTCCAGGATCGCCGCCACATCCGCCAGCACCTTGGACCCCAACTCCCCGTCCACCAACCGGTGGTCGAAGGAGAGCGCGAGGGTCGTCACCTGCCGGGGCTTCACCTTGCCCTTGTGCACCCAGGGCTGAGGCTTGATGGCGCCGACGGCGAGGATCGCGGACTCCCCGGGGTTGAGGATCGGCGTGCCGGTGTCGATGCCGAAGACGCCGACGTTGGTGATGGTCACCGTGCCGCCCTGCATGGCCGCCGGGGAGGTCTTCCCCTCCCGCGCGGTCGTCACCAACTCACCCAGCGCCGACGCCAGTTGCGGCAGCGTCTTGTCCTGGGCGTCCTTGATGTTGGGGACGATCAGGCCACGGGGGGTGGCGGCGGCGATGCCGAGGTTGACGTAGTGCTTGAGGACGATCTCCTGCGCGGCCTCGTCCCAGGACGCGTTGATCTCGGGGTTGCGCTTGATCGCGACCAGCAGCGCCTTGGCGATCAGCAGCAGGGGGTTGACCCGCAGGCCCGCGAGGTCCTTGTCCCCCTTCAGCTCCTCGACCAGCTTGAGCGTCCGCGTGACGTCGACCGTCACGAACTCGGTGACGTGCGGAGCCGTGAACGCGGACTCGACCATCGCCGCCGCCGTCGCCTTGCGAACGCCCTTGACGGGGATCCGGGTCTCCCGAGCGGAGGCGGCAACCACCCCAGCAACCGCCCCGGCGACCACTCCGGCAGCCGGTTCCGCGACGGACGTCCCCGGCGCCGCCGCCTTGTGGACATCCTCCCGCGTGACGATCCCGTCGGGCCCGGTCGGCGTCACCGTCGCCAGATCCACCCCGAGGTCCTTCGCGAGCTTCCGCACCGGAGGCTTGGCCAACGGCCGCCCCACCCCCGCCGACGCCACCGTCGACGCCCCCGCCGACACCACCGGCTCAGCCGCCGCCCGCTCCCCGACGACCGCCGCCGACACACCAGCCGACGCACCCGCAGCCGTCCCGGCAGACACCCCCGCGGACCCGCCCCGCCCGTTCAACTCCACCTGCACCGCCGGCGCCGCGGCCGTCGGCACCTCCGCGACCCCCTTCCGAGGCCGCCGCTTCGTGGACGACGCCGCCACCCCGTACCCCACGAGCACAGGCTGACGCCCCTCGGGCTTCGGCTCCTCGGCGGCGGCCGGAGACGCCTGAGCCGGCACCTCGGCCGACCCCCCGGCCTCCCCGACCTCCCCGACCGCGACGGAGATGATCGCCACCCCCACGTCCACGGTCGTCCCCTCGGGGAACCGCAGCTCCCGCACCACCCCGTCGTACGGGATGGGCAGCTCCACGGCCGCCTTGGCCGTCTCGACCTCGCACACCACCTGCCCGTCGGAGACCACGTCCCCCGGCTGGACGTACCACTTGAGGATCTCCGCCTCCGTGAGCCCTTCGCCCACGTCCGGCATCTTGAACTCGCGTACGCCGCTCTCGGTCATCGTCGTCACGTCCCTCTCCTCAGTACGCCAGGGCACGGTCGACGGCGTCGAGCACCCGGTCGAGCCCCGGCAGGTACTCCTCTTCGAGGCGGGCCGGCGGATAGGGCGCGTGGTAGCCCCCGACGCGCAGCACCGGCGCCTCGAGGTGGTAGAAGCACCGCTCGGTGATCCGCGCCGCGATCTCCGCGCCGGACCCGAAGAAGACGGGCGCCTCGTGGACGACGACCAGGCGCCGGGTCTTCTCGACGGACGTCTGGATCGCGTCGAAGTCGAGCGGCGAGACCGAGCGCAGGTCCAGGACCTCCAGGGACTTGCCCTCCTCGGCGGCGGCGTCGGCGGCCTCCCGGCAGACCTTCACCATGGGGCCGTAGGCGACGAGCGTGAGGTCGGTGCCCTCGCGCACGACCGACGCCTTGTGCAGCGGGCCGGGAATCGCCTCGGTGTCGACCTCCGACCGGTCCCAGTACCGCCGCTTCGGCTCGAAGAAGATCACCGGATCGTCGCTCTGGATGGCCTGCTGCATCATCCAGTACGCGTCCGCCGAGTTCGAAGGCGAGACGATCTTCAACCCCGCGACGTGCGCGAACAGCGCCTCGGGCGACTCGGAGTGGTGCTCGACGGCCCCGATGCCGCCGCCGTAGGGGATCCGGACGACGACCGGCAGCTTGACCTTGCCCAGCGAGCGCGCGTGCATCTTCGCGAGCTGGGTGACGATCTGGTCGTACGCCGGGAAGACGAAGCCGTCGAACTGGATCTCCACGACCGGGCGGTAGCCGCGCAGGGCGAGGCCGATGGCGGTGCCGACGATCCCGGACTCGGCGAGCGGGGTGTCGATGACGCGGCTCTCGCCGAAGTCCTTCTGCAGGCCGTCCGTCACCCGGAAGACGCCGCCGAGCTTGCCGACGTCCTCACCCATGAGGACGACCTTGGGGTCCGTCTCCAGTGCGCGGCGCAGCGACTCGTTGATCGCCTTGGCCAGCGGCAGTTTCTCGATCGCCATGTGTCAGACCCCCTCTACATCTGTGAACGACGCCTGGTAGGCGGCGAACTGGGCACGCTCCTCGTCGACGAGCGAGTGCCCGTCCGCGTACGCGTTCTCGAAGATCGCGAACCGGTCCGGGTCCGGCATCGCCCGGACCGCTTCCCGCACTCGTTTGCCCAACGCCTCGGACTCGGCCTCCAGTTCCGCGAAGAATCCCTCGTCCGTGTGGTTTGGCCCCTCCAGCGACCGCAGATAGGAACGCAGCCGCAGGATGGGGTCCTTCGCCTCCCAGGCGGCCCGTTCGTCGTCGAGCCGGTAGCGGGTGGGGTCGTCGGAGGTGGTGTGCGCGCCCATCCGGTAGGTGAACGCCTCGACCAGCGTCGGCCCCTCACCGGCCCGCGCGCGTTCCAGCGCCCACTTCGTCACCGCGAGGCAGGCCAGCACGTCGTTCCCGTCGACCCGGACGCCGGGGAACCCGTACCCCTGCGCGCGCTGGTACAGCGGTACCCGCGTCTGCTTCTCGGTCGGCTCGGAGATCGCCCACTGGTTGTTCTGGCAGAAGAACACGACGGGCGCGTTGTAGACGGCGGAGAAGGTGAACGATTCGGCGACGTCACCCTGGCTGGAGGCGCCGTCCCCGAAATAGGCGATGACAGCGCTGTCGGCGCCGTCCTTGGCGACGCCCATCGCGTACCCGGTCGCGTGCAGCGTCTGGGAGCCGATGACGATCGTGTAGAGGTGGAAGTTGTTGCTGTTCGGGTCCCAGCCGCCGTTGTTGACGCCCCGGAACATGCCGAGCAGGTTCGTCGGGTCGACGCCGCGGCACCAGGCGACGCCGTGCTCGCGGTAGGTCGGGAAGACGTAGTCGTCGTCGCGCAGGGCCCGGCCGGAGCCGATCTGGGCGGCCTCCTGGCCGAGCAGCGAGGCCCACAGGCCCAGTTCGCCCTGGCGCTGGAGGGCGGTGGCCTCGGCGTCGAAGCGGCGGGTGAGGACCATGTCGCGGTAGAGGCCGCGGAGTTGTTCCGGGGTGATGTCCGCGACGTACTTGTCGTACTCGGCGTCCGCGACCCGTTCGCCCGAGGGGGTCAGGAGCTGGACGAGTTCGGGTTCGGTGCTCTTCTTCGAGGCGGCGCGGGGGCCGGCCTTACGGGTCGTACCGGCCTTGCCTCCGCCGCCGCGTCGCGGTGTGCGCGGGGCGGTGCTCTCCACGGTCACGTGTGCTCCTCCGTCGGTCCGGCTCCCGGGGTTGCCGGGGTCCAGTGCGGCCTACCTGTTTCCGGACACCCGTGCGCGGGGTGGGCGCCACTCGACCGGAACAGGCGTGACAGGTGCTCCGGCGAACGCCCTGGGGCGTTCACGTTACCCAGTGCTCCACATTTCTGTGAAACCCCTTCTGACCTGCGTTTTTACTCGGATTTCCAAGTAAATTCGGCAAAGTCTCGAAGGGCCCTGGTCACAGCCTCGCAGGAGGCCGGAGCAACGGCACGTTATCCCGCGCTCCCCGGCCACGGGAAGGGTTCTGTGTGAAACTGATCTCGTGCGTGAAACCGCAGAAATCAGGGTTTTTCTCCTCGATGATCATGAAGTCGTCCGGCGTGGCGTACGCGAACTGCTCGCGGTCGAGGACGGCGTCGAGGTGATCGGCGAGGCGGGCACGGCGGCCGAGGCGCTGGCCCGGATCCCGGCCCTGCGTCCCGACGTCGCCGTCCTCGACGTGCGGCTTCCCGACGGCAGCGGCGTCGAGGTGTGCCGGGAGATCCGCTCCCAGGACCCGTCGCTGAAGTGTCTGATACTGACCTCTTTCGCGGACGACGAGGCCCTGTTCGACGCGATCATGGCGGGCGCGTCCGGGTACGTCCTGAAGGCGATCCGGGGCGACGAGCTGCTGTCGGCCGTCCGGGACGTCGCCGCGGGCCGCTCGCTGCTGGACCCGGTCGCCACCGCGCGCGTGCTGGAGCGGCTGCGCGACGGCGGGCCCAAGGAGGATGAACGCCTCGCCCGCCTCACCGACCAGGAGCGCCGCATCCTCACGCTCATCGGCGACGGCCTCACCAACCGGCAGATCGGCGAGGAACTGCACCTCGCCGAGAAGACGATCAAGAACTACGTGTCGAGCGTGCTGGCCAAGATGGGGATGCAGCGGCGTTCCCAGGCGGCGGCGTACGTGGCCCGCGCCCAGGCGGCCCGCCCGAGCTGAACCCCCGTCCACGGTCACACCGGCGTCTTACTCGGGACTTACGTCCCGCTCTCGGGGGGCCGTCAGCCCCTGTCGTCGCCGTGGGACCGCGCCCACAGTGGACGACATGCCGCTCACCGCCGACACCCGGCACGCCCTCGACCTCCTCGCCCGTGCCGAGCACGGCCAGGTGGCGGCCAGCCTGCGCGCCCTGCCCTTCCTCGCGCCGGCCCGCCACGCCGTCGTCGCCGACCGCCTGCTCCTGCGCCTGTGCGGGCGCCAGGGCACCTGCGCGGGCCAGGTCGTCGCGTACGGGGCCGGCACGGCCGACCGCTGGTCGGTCCAGGTCGTCGGGGTGTGCGAGACGGCGGAGCCGACGGCGGAGGAACGGGCGCTGTTCCCGGCGGACGGGCTCAAGGAGCCGCTGTACCTGTGGGTGACGCCGGAGTGCGCGACGGTGCACGTGGAGGAACACGCGTAAGGCGTACTCCCCCTCGCCTCAGCCGCCCGTCAGCCCGCCGAGCCCCGTCGTGCTGCCCTCCGACGTGGTCCCGCTGTTCGTCCCCCCGTCGGACGTACCGCCGTTCGTCGTGCCGGTGCTGCTGCCCGTGCCCTGGTTGGTCGAGCCGTTGCTGGTGTCGCCGGTCGTCGGGTCGGACGGCTCCGGGGAGTCGTCGTCCGAGGGCGTCGGGTCGGAGCTGGGCTGCTCGGACGGGGTCGGCGTGGGCGACGGCGTCGGCGTGGCCGGCTCGGTGTAGTAGCCCCCGCCGCCCGAGGTGGAGCTGTTCTCGGTCGACGAGTCGCCCGAGTCGTCGGACTCGGTGTCGCTCGGCGAGGGCGAGGCGGAGTCCGCGGTGACGGACGGCGAGACCGACGGCGAGGGGGTTGTGCCGGTGCCGCCACCGCTGCCCCCACCGGTGTTGTTGAGCGCGATCGCCACGCCCGCCGCGACGGCGATCACCGCGAGCACCGCGAGGATCCACAGCTTGCCCCGGCCGCTGCCGTGGTTGCCGTGGCCCTCGAAACCGCCGTCGTCGCCGGAGCCGTAGCCCTGGGGCAGGATCGGCTGGGGGATCTGCGAGGTCGTGCCGCCGTGGCCGCCCTGCGGCATCATCGTCGTGCTCGCGTAGCCACCGGGGGACTGGGCGAGCGGCGCGGTGACCGGGCCTGTGTTCCAGGTGCCGGAGTGACCGCCCTGCTCGTACAGCATCTGGAGCGCGTACTGGACGAGGCCGCGCATCTCCTCCGCCGTCTGGAACCGGTCGTCCGGCTCCTTGGCGAGGGCGCGCATGGCGAGCCCGTCCAGCTCGGGCGGCGAGGCGCCGTTCGAGACCTGCGACGGCGGGACGGGGATGTCCTGGACGTGCTGGTAGACCACCGCGAGCGGGGTCTCACCGACGAACGGGGGCCGCAGCGCGAGGAGTTCGTACAGCATGCAGCCGGTGGCGTACAGGTCGGAGCGGTGGTCCACGGCCTTGCCGAGCGCCTGCTCAGGGGAGAGGTACTGCGGGGTGCCCATGACCATGCCGGTCTGCGTCATCGTCGTGGACGCGCCGTGCAGCGCGCGGGCGATGCCGAAGTCCATCACCTTGACCGCGCCGTTGTGCGTGATGATCACGTTGGCGGGCTTGATATCCCGGTGCACGATGCCGTGCTGGTGCGAATAGGCAAGCGCCTCCAGCACCCCGGAGACGATGATCAGGGCCTGCTCGGGGCCCGGCGCCTCGGCGTTGAGGAGCAGGTCGCGGATGGTCCGCCCCTCGACGATCTCCATGACGATGTACGGCACGGACTGACCGCCGACGAAGTCCTCGCCGGAGTCGTACACGGCGACGATCGAGTGGTGGTTGAGCCCCGCGACCGACTGGGCCTCGCGGGTGAAGCGGGCCTTGGACGTCGGGTCCTCGGCGAGGTCGGCGCGCAGCAGCTTGACGGCGACGGTCCGCCCGAGGCGCACGTCCTCGGCGGCGAACACCTCCGCCATGCCGCCGCGGCCGAGTCTGCGCGTCAGCCGGTACCGGCCGTCGCCGACGAGCCCGCCGTTGCCCCATTGTTCCGGCGCGTCCGACATACCGCCGTCAGTCGCCTCGGGGTCGGACGGGCCCTGAGAGCGCTGCTGCTGTGCCATCAGTCCTCGCCGTCGTTTCTGCCCGCGGTGCGCGCGGTGTTGTCACGGTCTCCGTCGGCCACGCTACAGCCTTCCGCCGGGCCCCCGGTCCGGGCAGGCCCCCGCGTGCGGCCCTTCACACCCGCTCCCGCACATGTGCTCGTGCACATTCCGTGTACCGGAGGTACAGCCCGTGTAACGCTCGCGCGTCTCTTCTTTCTCGTACGGTCACGGAACGGGCACCGAGCTTGACGTGTCAGGGGCCTCAGGCAGACTTGGCCGAGATTGACGCATGGGATCAATGGTGTCGGTCACTACGACACAGCGCCGCGGGCGCCCGACGGGGCCCGGGACGCACGATGGGGGACGCGCAGACATGAGCCACGACGGTGCCGAGGGCCGCTTCACGGGGCAGTCGCTGGCGGGCGGACGCTACCAGGTACGCGGGCTGCTGGGCGAGGGCGGCATGGCCTCGGTCCACCTCGCCTACGACTCCGTCCTCGACCGGCAGGTCGCCGTCAAGACGCTGCACTCCCAGCTCGGCCGCGAGGAGGCGTTCCGCGAGCGGTTCCGGCGCGAGGCGCAGGCCGTGGCCAAGCTCACCCACACCAACATCGTCTCCGTCTTCGACACCGGCGAGGACCAGACGGGCGGCGAGACGACGCCGTACATCGTCATGGAGTACATCGAGGGCCGCCCGCTCGGCTCGGTCCTCGACGCGGACGTCCGCCAGCACGGGGCGATGCCCGCCGACCAGGCGCTGAAGATCACCGCCGACGTCCTCGCGGCGCTCGACATCAGCCACGAGATGGGGCTCGTCCACCGCGACATCAAGCCCGGCAACGTGATGGTCGACAAGCGCGGCGTCGTCAAGGTCATGGACTTCGGCATCGCGCGGGCCATGCAGTCCGGGGTGACGTCGATGACGCAGACCGGCATGGTCGTCGGCACGCCGCAGTACCTCTCGCCGGAGCAGGCGCTCGGCCGGGCGGTCGACGCGCGCTCCGACCTGTACTCGGTCGGCATCATGCTGTTCCAGCTCGTCACCGGGCGGCTGCCGTTCGACGCGGACTCGCCGCTCGCGATCGCGTACGCGCACGTCCAGGAGGAGCCGCCGCGCGCCTCCTCCATCAACCGCGCGCTGCCGCCGGCCGTGGACGCGCTGATCTCCCGGGCGCTGAAGAAGAACCCCAACGAACGGTTCCCCACCGCCGTCGCGATGCGCGAGGAGTGCCTGCGGGTCGCCGCGTCCTTCCAGGCGGCGCCGCCGAGCATCGTGCCGGGGGCGCCGGTGAGCAGTGGGCAGGGGGTGGGGTCGGCGGTGTTCCCGCCGCTGGGGACGCCGGCACCGGGGCCTGCGCCGACGCCCGGCCCTTATGGCCCTCAGGGTGGCGGTCCGTACGGTGCGGTGCCCGCGCCCGCGCCCTCGTACGGCTACCCCCAGCAGGGCGGATTCCCGACGCCGGCTCCCGCGTACGGCGCCCAGACCTACCCCCTCGGGGGCGGGCCGGCCACGCCGCCGCCGTCCGCGCCCGCCGGCCGGCGCAGCACCCGGCCCCTCGTCGTCGGGTCGGTCGTCGTCGCCGTCGTCGCGGTGGGGGCGCTGCTCGTGGCGCTCTCCTTCAACGGGGGCGGCAAGAAGGAGGAGGGCGGCGGGACCGCGTCCGAGTCGCCCTCCGCGAGCGCCGTCGCGGGGCACCGGGGGCCGGACCCGACCAAGACGATCGAGTCCACGGAGTGCTCGGAGCCGGAGGAGTCCTACAACGACCCCGACAAGATCCGGGTGCCCAACTTCAAGTTCAAGAACATCGACTCCGTCAAGGCGTGCCTCCAGGCGGCCGGGTGGCGGCCCAAGATCGTCGACGTGGACGAGAACACGTTCGGCGAGGGGACGGTCATGAACCAGTTCCCGGCGGCGGACACGGACGTCGACCCGAAGAACATGCCGGAGATCCAGCTGAACGTGTCGACGGGGGATCCGGCGTCCTGACCATGCGAAAGGCCGGCGCCCGGATGTCCCGGGCGCCGGCCTTCTCCTGATCTACGCCCTGAGTTACAGGTACGGCCTGAGTTACAGGTACGGCCCACCCGTACGGGCCCCCGGATGCCCTTCCTCACCCTCGTGGCCCCCCACTCCCGGAGGGAGTGCGCGGCGCATCTGCTCCAGTTGGGCGCGCGCGGCCATCTGCTGGGCGAAGAGGGTCGTCTGGATCCCGTGGAACAGGCCCTCCAGCCAGCCCACGAGCTGCGCCTGGGCGATCCTCAGCTCGGCGTCGCTGGGCGTGGACTCCTCGTTGAACGGGAGCGACAGGCGCTCCAGTTCCTCGACGAGCTCCGGCGCGAGGCCGTCCTCCAGCTCCTTCACCGAACTCGCGTGGATCTCCTTGAGACGCGCCCGGCTCGCCTCGTCCAGCGGAGCCGCCCGCACCTCCTCCAGCAGTTGCTTGATCATGCTTCCGATCCGCATGACCTTCGCCGGCTGCTCCACCATCTCGGTCACGGGAACTTCCCGACCCTCGTCGTCCAGGTCGACCCCGCCGAGCGCCATGCCGTCCTGGCCCACGACCAGGATCTTCTGGGCGTTCTCCGGCGACCTTTCGTTCCTCGGCATCTCCATGCCCACATTCTCTCGCACCGACCCTGCTCCCACCCGGCTACCCCCTCCCCCCGAAGATCCACCCCGTTCCCCCCGAAATGCCCCCTCCCCTCCCCCATGCGACCCTGACGACACACCCCACCCACGGTCGCGGGAGGACGAACGGGCCAGATGCCTCACAAGCCCAGAGCAACGCAACCCCGAGGAGCGACACCGAGCCGGGAAGCCGGGCCGACCGCTCGGCGGAGTGCTGGGACGCCGGGGGCGGACGGGTTCGCACGGAGAGGCGGGACGGCACGACAGGTGGGCGAGGCGGCGCGGACGCGGGGGACGACGTCGACACGGGCAGCGGGGACCCCGTCGACGTGGAACGGCTTCCCGCCGGGAACCTCGGCCGGTCCGCGCGAACCGGCCGACGCGGCAGACGCCGGCGGGGCGGAACCGACGCGGGGAACAGGGTGCGCGCCGACGCGGACGACGGAACCGGCCCCCCGGCCGAGAGGCGAGGCGACGCGGCCCAACGGGATGGCACCCGCACGGGACGTAGGCAGCGCGCCGACGTCGCCCCGCACCCCGCCGCGCGAACCGGCTGACGCCGCGCGGACCTCCGCCGATGCCCCAGCCCCAGCTCCGGTCCGCCGTCGGACGTTCGTCCGGCCCGGCGCGCTCGTGCTGTGCACGGTCGTGTGGCTGTGCGGCACCGGCGAGGCAGGCGCCCTGGAGCCGTCACCGGCCCCCCGTTCCACTCCCGAGCGCGCCGGAAGCCACCCGGGGGAGGGCCGGGAGCGGCCGGGGCGAGTGGGGGAGACGGCCGTCGAGGAGGGACCGGTGCCGCAGCCCTCGGCGGAGCCCTCCGGGGCAGCCCCCTCAGCCGAGCATCCCGGGGGGACCCCCGACGCGGCCTCGGCCGTCCGCCCGGACCCCGTGCACGACACCGCCCGCCGCCACGCCGACGGCGACTCGGCCCTCCACGTGCTCCCCCTCGGCAGCGGACTGGTACTGGTGGGCCTGGGCCTGGCGCTGGCCCTGGCGGGCCTGAGACTGCGCCGAGGCTGACGGCTCACACGCGAAGGCCCCCGCCGTACCGCTCCCTACCGAGGCACCACCAGCAGCACCTTCCCCACATGCCCGCTCTCCTCCACCACCCGATGCGCCTCCCCCGCCTCCGGCATGGGAATCTCCCGGTCGACGACGGGCCGGACATGCCCCTCGGACACCAGCGGCCAGACGTGCTCGCGGACGGCGGCGACGATGGCGGCCTTCTCCTCAAGGGGCCGGGCCCGGAGGGACGTCGCGCTGATGGCCGCCCGTTTGGCGAGGAGGGTGCCGATGTTGAGGTCGGCCTTCACACCCCCCTGCATGCCGATGATCGAGAGCCGCCCGTTCACGGCGAGCGCCTGGACGTTGCGGTCGAGATACTTCGCCCCCATGTTGTCGAGGATGACGTCGGCCCCGGCCCCGCCGGTCGCCGCCCGCACCTCCTCGACGAAGTCCTGCTCCCGGTAGTTGATGAGCACATCGGCACCGAGTTCGGCACACCGCCGCAGCTTCTCCGCCGTCCCGGCGGTCACCGCGACCTTCGCCCCGACGGCCTTCCCGAGCTGAATGGCCATCGTCCCGATCCCACTGGACCCCCCATGGACGAGCAACGTCTCCCCGGGCCGCAGGTGGGAAATCATGAAAACGTTGGACCAGACGGTGCACGCGACCTCCGGCAGCGCGGCGGCCCGCACGAGATCGACCCCCTTGGGCACCGGCAACAACTGCCCCGCCGGCACGGCCACCTTCTCCGCGTACCCCCCACCCGCGAGCAACGCACACACCTCGTCCCCGACCCGCCACCCACTCACCCCGGCCCCCACTTCAACAATCCGCCCGGAACACTCCAGCCCGGGATACGCCGAAGCCCCCGGCGGGGGATTGTAAAACCCCTGCCGCTGCAACAGATCAGCCCGATTGACAGCCCCAGCCACAACCTCGACCACCACCTCCCCCTCCCCAGCCACCGCATCCGGCACATCGCTCCACCCCAACACCTCGGGCCCACCAGGCTCAGAAATAGTGATCGCACGCATAAGCCCGACGCTACTCCTCACCCGAAACACAGAGGCACCGGAGACGCGGAGACGCCGGGAGGCTCGGAGTCGGGGGAGGCGCGGAGACGCGGGCGGCGCTGGGGGCGCGGGAGGCGCGGAGGTGCGGGAGGCGCGGGAGGCGCGAAGACGCGGGCAGCGCTGGGGGCGCGGGAGACGCGGAGGTGCGGGAGGCGCGGGAGGCGCGAAGACGCGGGCGGCGCGGGCGGCGCGGAGGCGCGGGCGGCGCGGGCGGCGCGGAGGCGCGGGAGACGCGGAGACGCGGGCGGCGCGGAGGCGCGGGAGACGCGGAGACGCGGGCGGCGCGGAGGCGCGGGAGACGCGGAGACGCGGGCGGCGCGGGAGACGCGGAGACGCGGGCGGCGCGGGCGGCGCGGAGGCGCGGGAGACGCGGAGACGCGGGCGGCGCGGGAGACGCGGAGACGCGGGCGGCGCGGGAGACGCGGAGACGCGGGCGGCGCGGGAGACGCGGAGACGCGGGCGGCGCGGGAGACGCGGAGACGCGGGCGGCGCGGGAGACGCGGAGACGCGGGCGGCGCGGGAGACGCGGAGACGCGGGCGGCGCGGGAGACGCGGAGACGCGGGCGGCGCGGGAGACGCGGAGACGCGGGCGGCGGGAGACGCGGAGACGCGGGCGGCGCGGGAGACGCGGAGACGCGGGCGGCGCGGGAGACGCGGAGACGCGGGCGGCGCGGGAGACGCGGAGACGCGGGCGGCGCGGGAGACGCGGAGACGCGGGCGGCGCGGGAGACGCGGAGGCGCGGGAGGCGCGAAGACGCGGGAGGCGCGAAGACGCGGAGACGCGAAGACGCGGAGACGCGGAGGGCGCGGGAGACGCGGAGACGCGGGAGACGCGGAGGGCGCGGAGACGCGGAGGACGCGGAGACGCGGGAGGCGCTGGGGGCGCGGGAGGCGCGGAGACGCGGAGGGCGCGGAGGCGCGGGAGGCTGCATCAACCGACGACTCCGCAGCAGCGACACAATCCCCGCAGACGACATCCCGCGCTCACCCCCACCCACCTAGGGGCGCGGGGAACTGCGCGACCAGCCACAACGAACCCGCACCCGCCCACTCACACAGCACCCCCCACACTCCCCACCACCCCAGATGCCCGCACAATCGTCACCACCCGATCCGTCAACTCCAGCACCCCCACCGCCGGATCGTCATACCCCAACACCCGATGCCCCCGCACCACACTCACCACCAGATCCTCAGTCTCCCGAGGCGTCTTCCCGGTCTCCGCACGGGTGACAGGCCGCTCGACAATGTCCAGCCCGCTCCCCTGCCGCAACAACCCCTCCATGATCACCCCGGCGGAGGGCGAGAGGACGGACAGCCCGAGGAGCCGCCCAGCCGCCCCCGCACTGGTGATGACCTCATCCGCCCCGGACTGCCGCAGCAGAGGCGCGTTCTCCTCCTCCCGCACAGCAGCAACGATCACGGCTCCCTGATTCAGCTGACGCGCGGTAAGCGCGACAAGAACGGCCGTATCGTCCCGCTGCGTGGCGATGATGATCCGCCCGGCCTTGTGCACCTCGGCCCGCCGCAACACGTCACTACGGGTCGCGTCCCCCACAACCCCCTCGTACCCCTCGGCAGTCGCCGCGTCGATCACCTTGGCACTGGGATCGACCACGACGACCTGCTCCTTGCGCAGCCCCGACGCACAGGCGGTCCGAATCGCGGAACGCCCCTTCGTACCGAAGCCGACGACGACAGTGTGGTCACGCAAGATGGGCCTCCGGGGTGCTCGACGAGACGTACTGCGACGGATCGCGTGTGGCGGGTGTGACGACCGGACCGCCGCCAGGAACCATGGTGCCCACCGACCGGATCAACACCCCAGGGGGGCACGCCTTGAAGGACCACCCGAGGCCACCGACGAAGCTGAGCAGACTCTCCCTGTTCCGCTCCCTGTGGTACCGCTCGCGCTCCGACGCCCGCGACGACGCCGAGGCGAGCCGCGCGGTGACGATGCCGACGCGCAGCGGCGTCCCCCCGCTCGCCCAGGTGCTGCGCCGCCTCCTGCTGGCCCTGCTGGTGCTGGCCTTGACGACGTTCATCGTCTACCTCGACCACGACGGCTACAACGACAACTCCGACGGCTCGGTCGACCTCCTGGACGCCGCCTACTACGCCACCGTCACCCTCTCGACGACCGGCTACGGCGACATCACCCCGGTCAGCGACGCGGCCCGCCTGGTGAACATCCTGGTCGTGACGCCGTTGCGCGTCGTCTTCCTGATCATCCTGGTCGGCACCACCCTGGAGGTCCTGACCGAGCGCACCCGCCAGCAGGTCCGCGTCCACCGCTGGCGCTCCCGCCTGCGCGACCACGTCGTGGTCGTCGGCTACGGCACGAAGGGCCGCCACGCGGCGGAGACCCTGGTCGGACAGGGCATCGCGAAGGACAGGATCGTCGTCGTGGACGCCCAGAAGAAGGCGGTGCTGCTGGCCGCCGAGGACGGCCTCGTCTCGGTGATAGGGGACGCGACCCGTTCGGAGACCCTGCTGAAGGCCGAGGTGCACACCGCCTCCCAGATCATCGTCTGCCCCCAGCGCGACGACACCACCGCCCTGGTCACCCTCACCGCGCGCCAGCTCAACCGCCGCGCCACGATCGTCGTCGCCGCCCGCGAGGACGAGAACGTGCCGCTGCTCAAGCAGAGCGGCGCCGACACGGTCATCACCAGCTCCAGCTCCGCCGGGCGCCTGCTGGGCGTCGCCATGGTCAGCCCGGTCGTCGCGAACACCCTCGAAGACCTCATGACCCTCGGCAGCGGCCTCGACATCGTCGAACGCCCCGTCGCCCCCGAGGAGATCGGCACCTCGCCCCGCGCCTGCGCGGACCTCGTCGTCGCGGTCGTCCGACGCAAGAAGCTGCTCGACTACGCGGACCCGGAGCTAGGCACGCTGGAGGTGGGGGACCGGGTGGTGACGGTGAGCCGGGCGAAGGTGACGGAGGCGGCGTAACGGGCTTGGGGGACGGCATGTTTCACGTGAAACATCACCCCCCCAACCCCCAAGGCAGCTCCAGCAGTTCGACGTCCTCCCCCGCCCGCACCCCACCCGGCACCACTACCGCCAACGCGTCCGCCACCGCGACCCCCCGCAACATCGCCGGCCCGTTGTAGTGCAACGGCACGGCCCGCTCCCCCCGCACCGCGACGGGGATCAACCGCGTGTCGGACGGATGCCCCTGCACCGCCTCTTTCAGTGGCAGCGCGTACGGCTCGGACGCGGGCCTCGCCGCGAGGCTCCTCAGCAGGGGCTCGGCGAGGGTGAGGAGCCCGGAGACGGCCGCGAGGGGGTTGCCCGGCAGCCCGACCAGATGCTGCCCCTCCTTGATCCGGGCCAGCAGCATGGGGTGCCCTGGCCGCACCTTCACCCCGTCGACCAGCAGCTCGGCGCCGATCCTCGCGAGGATCGGGTGGACGTGGTCCACGGGCCCGGCGGCGGTCCCTCCGGTCGTGACGATCAGGTCGGCCTCGGACGCGCTGATCGCCCGGTACAGCGCCTCCGCGTCGTCCCCGAGCCGCCGCACCACCGGCACCTCGGCGCCCAGCGCCCTCAGCCACGGTGGCAGCATCGGCCCCAGCGCGTCCCGGATGAGCCCGTCGTGCGGGCGCCCCTTGGTCAGCAGCTCGTCACCGAGCACCAGCACCTCGGCGCGCGGCCGGGCCGTCACCGCGAGCGTGTCGTACCCGGCCGCCGCCGCGAGCCCCAGCACCGCCGCCGTCACGACGGCCCCCTCGGGCAGCAGCACCTCCCCGGCACGGCACTCCTGCGCGCGGGGCCGGATGTCCTGCCCGTGCTGGACGTCCTTGGTGGCGTGCAGCCGCCCGTTCCCGTCGGTCCGGCCGTGCTCGCTGCGCAGGACGGCCGTGGTGTCCAGCGGGATCCGCGCGCCGGTCGCGATCCGCACGGCCGTCCCGTCGGCCAGCCGCTCCGACGCGGTCTGCCCGGCGAGCACCCCGTCCTCCCGCACGGCCCAGGGGCCCGGTCCCGCGACCGCCCAGCCGTCCATCGCCGAGGTGTCGAACGACGGCAGGTCGGTGAGGGCGGTCAGGGGAGCGGCCAGGGGGAGGCCGAGGGCGTGGTCGAGGGGGACGGAGCGGGGGGTGCGGCGAGCGGCGAGGGTGCGGCCCGCGCGGGTGGCGATGGCGCGGGCCTGGGGCCAGGGGGTGGCGTGGTGGTGAGGGGTGGGGGCGGAGGGGGCGGAGGGGGTGGTGGGGGTCGCCGGGGCAGCGGGCTGGGCGCCGGGGGCACCGGCACGCGCGCCGTCCCCGGCCTCCCTGGCTTCGCCGGCCTCCCCGGTGCTCCGTGGGTTCCTCACGAGTGCCAGCACCTCCTCGACGTCGAGGTCGTCCGCGTGGGTGTCGGGGCGGCTCATCCGGCGGCCGAACCGGCGTCGGACGTGCCGCCCTTGCCGTCGCCCTTGTCGCCCTTCTCGTCCTCTTCTTCGGCCCAGCGCAGGGCCAACGCGGTGGCCTTGCGGGTGGCCTCGGCGACGGCCTCGGGCGTGCCGTCGGCGCGGGCGGCGGCGTAGCCGACGAGGAAGGTGGTCAGGGGGGCGGCGGGGCGGGCCACGCCGTGCGCGGCGTCGCGGGCGAGGTCCAGGAGGAGCGTGGTGTCGACGTCGAGGTCGATGCCCAGCTCGTCCTTGACTGCGGAGATCCATTCATCCAACACGTGGTCATGCTCCCTGATCCGGGCCCTGGCGGTGGCGATGTCGTCCCAGGTGTCGCAGTCGAAGGACGCGACGGGGTCCGGGACGCGGGTGAGGTGGAGTCCTGCGGTGAGCCGGCGCAGCGGCAGCCCCGCGAGGCCGTCGCCCAGCGCGGCCAGCTCCCGGCGCAGGGCGGCGGAGCGGTACGCGGCGACCAGCGGCTGGTCGCGCCCGTCGGCGTCGGCGAGCAGCGCGCCGTCCGCACCGGCGTCCAGCGCGGCGAGCAGCCGCCGTACGGTGTCCGGCGCGAGGAAGGGCAGGTCGGCGGAGAGGACGACGACCCGCTCGGCGTCCGTCCGCCGCAGCCCGGCGTCCAGCGCGGCGACGGGGCCGCCGCCCGGCGGATCCTCGCGGATCCACTCCACCGGCCGGACGGTGGCCCGGGGCTCGGCGACGACGACCGTGCGGGCGGCGTCGGCGCACGCTCCGAGCACCCGGTCGAGCAGCGCCCGCCCGCCGACGCGCACGCCGGGTTTGTCCGCGCCCCCGAGCCGACGCGCCCCGCCGCCCGCGAGGACGACGGCGTCGTAGGGGCGCGCGTACGAGGTCATCCCCCGAGTATGGGGGCCGCCTCGATCACACGGAACACGCCGTCACGCCCTGTGCGCCCGCGCGCCTCACACCGTCCGCAGCAGCACCGCCGGCTGCTCGACGCAGTCCGCGACGTACCGGAGGAACCCCCCGGCCGTGCCCCCGTCGCACACCCGGTGATCGAACGTGAGGGACAGCTGGACGACCTGGCGGGCGGCCAGCTCCCCTTCGTGGACCCACGGCTTGGGGACGATGCGGCCGACGCCGAGCATCGCCGCCTCGGGGTGGTTGATGATCGGCGTGGAGCCGTCGACCCCGAAGACGCCGTAGTTGTTCAACGTGAAGGTCCCGCCGGTCAGTTCGCCCGGCGTGAGCCCCCCGGTACGGGCCGCCTCGGTGAGCCGGGCGAACTCCGCCGTCAGGCTCTCGGCGTTGCGCGTGTGCGCGTCCTTGACGACCGGGACGACCAGCCCCCGTCCGGTCTGCGCGGCGAACCCGAGGTGCACGCCGTCCAGGACGACGATCTCGCGCGCCTCGGTGTCCACGCGCGCGTTCAGCTCGGGGTACTTGGCCAGGGCCGCCGTGCAGATGCGGGCGAGCAGCGCGAGGAGCGAGACCTTGGGCCCGCCGACGCCGTTCATCGCCGCCCGCGCGCGCATCAGCTCCGTCGCGTCGGCGTCCACCCAGCACGTCGCGTCCGGGATCTCGCGGCGGCTGCGGCTGAGCTTGTCGGCGACGGTGCCGCGCAGGCCCTTGAGGGGGATGCGGGTCTCGCCGGAACCGGGGGCCGTGGACGGGGCATGCGCCACGTGAGCGGGCGAGCCCGCCGCGCGCCCCTGCACCGCCGCCACCCGCAGCGCGTCCTCCACGTCGGCCCGCAGGATCAGCCCCTCGGGCCCGGAGCCGGTCAACTCGCGCAGATCGAGGCCGCCTTGGCGGGCGAGCCGCCGGACGAGGGGGGAGATGACGGGGACGGGCCCGTCGGCACGGTCGCCGGAGGCGAGGTCCGTGGCCGGGTGTCCCGTCGCCGACTCGACGCCCGCGCGTACGGCCGACGTCCCGACCTCGGCGGACGCCTGGATCGCCGCGACCCCCCGATTCCCGTTGGCCCCGCCTGCCAGGGCCCCCGGCCGTACCCGGCGCCTGCGCGCGGGCGGCTGGCCGGTGCCGTAACCGACCAGCACGTTCCCGGACCCCTCGGCCGCAGAAGCCGGAGAAGCGGCCTGCGTCGGCGCGGCGGCCTCCGCCGGGGAAGCCCCCTGTGCCGCCCCCACGGCGACCGTCAGGAGCGGTGCCCCGACCGGGAGTTCCGTGCCCTCGTCGCCGAAGCGGGCGGTGACGACTCCCGCGTACGGACAGGGCACCTCCACCATCGCCTTGGCCGTCTCGACCTCGACGACGGGCTGGTCGACGGTGACGACGTCACCGACCTGGACCATCCAGGTGACGATCAGCGCCTCGGTGAGCCCTTCGCCGAGGTCGGGCAGTTTGAACTCCAGGACCTGTGCCATCAGCTCTCGGCCTCCCATTGGAGACGCGCGACCGCGTCGAGGATCCGGTCGACACCGGGCAGGTGGTGCCGTTCCAGCATCGGCGGCGGGTAGGGGATGTCGAAGCCACCGACGCGCAGGACGGGCGCCTCCAGGTGATGGAAGCAGCGTTCCGTCACGCGCGCGGCGATCTCGCCTCCCGGGCCCCCGAAGGAGCCCGACTCGTGGACGACGACCGCCCGCCCGGTGCGTCGTACGGACGCGCAGACCGTGTCGTCGTCGAACGGCACCAGCGAGCGCAGGTCGACCACCTCCAGGTCCCAGCCCTCCGCCTGCGCCGCCTCGGCCGCTTCGAGGCAGACGGGGAGCGAGGGCCCGTACGTGATGAGCGTGGCGCTCCCGCCCGAGCGCCGCGCCACCGCGCGTCCGATCGGTTCAACGTGCGGCGGTTCCTCAGGGTTCCAGGTGTCCTTGGACCAGTACAGCCTTTTCGGCTCCAGGAAGACGACGGGGTCGTCGGAGGCGATGGCCGCGCGCAGCAGCCCGTACGCGTCGGCGACGGTCGCCGGGGTGACGACGTGCAGGCCGGGGGTGGCCGCGTAGTACGCCTCGGAGGAGTCGCTGTGGTGCTCGACGCCGCCGATGCCGCCGCCGTAGGGGACGCGGATGGTGATCGGCAGGGGCATGCGCCCGCGCGTACGGTTGCGCATCTTCGCGACATGGCTGATGACCTGCTCGAACGCCGGGTAGGCGAACGCGTCGAACTGCATCTCGACGACCGGCCGCAGCCCGTACATGGCCATCCCGACGGCCGTCCCGAGGATGCCGGCCTCGGCGAGGGGCGTGTCGGTGCAGCGGTCGTCGCCGAACTCCTTCGCGAGCCCGTCGGTGACGCGGAAGACCCCGCCGAGGGTGCCGACGTCCTCGCCCATCACGTGGACGGCCGGGTCGGCGGCCATCGCGTCGCGCAGGGCGCGGTTGAGGGCCTGCGCGAAGGTGGCCGGTTTGACGGCGACGGTGGTCATGCCCGGTCCCTTTCGGCTTCCAGCTCGGCGTGCAGCAGGGCCTGTTGCTCGCGGAGCTGGGGGGTGGGGGCGGCGTAGACGTGGGCGAAGAGGTCGTCCGGGTCGAGCGCGGGGTCCTGGTTCATGCGCTCGCGCAAGGAGGCCGCCATGGCCTCGGCGGCGTCCTGGACGCCCTTGCGGCGGGGTTCGTCGAGCAGCCCGCGCGTGGCCAGCTCGCATTCGACGAGGGCGATGGGGTCGTGCTCGCGCCACGCCTCGACCTCGGCGTCGCCCCGGTAGCGCGTCGCGTCGTCCGCGTTGGTGTGGGCCTCCATCCGGTAGGTGACGGCCTCGACGAGCGTCGGGCCGCCGCCCTCGCGCGCGTGGCGGACGGCGTCGGTCAGGACCTCGTGGACGGCGAGGGCGTCGTTGCCGTCGACCAGGCGGCCCGGCATGCCGTACCCGACGGCCTTGTGGGCCAGGGAGGGGGCCGCCGTCTGCTTGGCGAGCGGCACCGAGATGGCGAAGCCGTTGTTCTGGACGAGGAAGACGACCGGCGCCTGCCAGACGGCGGCGAAGTTCAGGGCCTCGTGGAAGTCGCCCTCGCTGGTGCCGCCGTCGCCGACCATCGCGAGCGCGACGACGTCGTCCCCCTTGAGGCGGGCGGCGTGCGCGAGGCCCACGGCGTGCGGGAGCTGGGTGGCGAGGGGGGTGCACAGGGGGGCCACGCGGTGCGCGTACGGGTCGTAGCCGGTGTGCCAGTCGCCGCGCAGCAGGGTCAGCGCCTCGACGGGGTCCACGCCGCGTGCGACGGCCGCGAGGGTGTCGCGGTAGCTCGGGAAGAGCCAGTCGCGCTCCTCCAGGGCGAGCGCGGCGGCGACCTCGCACGCCTCCTGGCCGGTGCTGGACGGGTACACGGCGAGCCTGCCCTGGCGGGTGAGCGCCGTCGCCTGCGTGTTGTAGCGCCGTCCGCGCACCAGCTGCGCGTGCAGCCTGCGCAGCAGCTCCGGGTCCGCCTGGGCCGCCCGCTCGGTGCCCAGGACGCGGTACGGCTCGGCGTCCGGCAGCAGGGGCGCGGGGTCCATCCGGGGCTGCCAGGCGGGCGGCGGTGTGGGCCGGTACGCGCCTCGCTGCTCCATGACCGTCATGACGGCACCTCCTCGTGGGAGCGGCTACGGGAGGCGCGTCGTCGGTGAGGCGCCTCACCTACCGATTGTTCGGTCGTCGGCACAGTTTGGCTACGGGTGCCCTCAGGCTGTGGACAAACGGTTCTCCACAGCCTGTGATGGACGCAGTACGTCCATGGTAGGGAGGCGGGGGGACATGGCACCTGAACAAATGGCCGAAAACCCGGAAACCGGAACCCCGCCTCCCCCCGCGCGTCCGCTGGACGCGATCGACCACGACATCCTGCGCATGCTCCAGTCCGACGGCCGCGCCTCCATCCGCTCGGTCGCCGAACGCGTCCACGTCTCCCGCGCGAACGCCTACGCCCGCATCAACCGCCTCGTCGAGGACGGCGTGATCCGCGGCTTCGGCGCCCGCGTCGACCACGAACGCGCCGGCCAAGGCACCAGCGCCTACATCACCTTGAAGATCGTCCAGAACTCCTGGCGCACCGTCCGCGAACAACTCCGCCAACTCCCCGGCGCCTCCCACATCGCCCTCGTCGGCGGCGACTTCGACGTCCTCCTCCTCGTCCACACCCCCGACAACCGAGCCCTCCGCGAACTCGTCCTCACCCGCCTCCAGAGCATCCCCGAGGTCCTGAGCAGCCGCACCCTCCTGGTCTTCGAGGAAGAGGACCTGGAACCGCAGGGCTGATCGCGTACTCACGTACTCATGGCCAGCCCCAGCAACAAGGCGAACATCAAGGGCAGCGCCCCGATCCCGACGGTCCCGAAGGCCGCCCACGCCCTCCACCTGCGGTACTTCACCCGATGCGGCAGCAGCCAGGAAACGGCCCACAGCCCGAACCCCCAGTAGACGGCCCCGAAGATCAGCTCCGTCCCGTCATTCGCCCACTGCCAGCTGAACTCCCATACGAGCAGCGGCAGTCCGAACAGCGTGGCGATGAGAGGGGCGGCCCACCAGTCGGCGTGACGGGCGGAACGAACGACGGCTTCCTGTGTCATGCCCCGATCCCACCGCACCGACCGGAGACGCGGCATCGGGGCACGTACTCAAGAGGCACGCGCGCGTACTCATCACACGTCCGACGCGAACCGCACCGCCTGAGCCCTCATCGAACACCCGGCGAAAGAACCCACCGCGTCGTCCTCCTCCAGCGCGGCCCCCGCGCCAAGTTCGGCCAGGGACTGTGGGATCTGCCGATCGGCAAGGGCGAACCCGGTGAGCCGATCACGGAGACAGCGGTGCGTGAGCTGTACGAGGAGACCGGTGTAAGGGTGAGGGCGGTGGACCGGCGAGCCCGAGAACCGGGAACCCGGGAAGCACGCACAGGTGCGCTGGGTGGACGTCGACGAGATCCCCGACGCGTTCGTGAGCACGGCCGACAGGGCGCTGCGGAGGTACCTGGCGGGCGGGACGGGCGTTTCCCTGTACGGCTGGGATCGGTGAACGTACGGCTGGGATCAGCGAACGCGCGGGAAGCGGAACCCGGCCGCCCCGGCACGGCGTGAACGTACCGGATCCGGCCAGGCCCGCCACCAGCGCACGAAGATCACTCAGCTACGTCCGAGCGAAGCGATTTGCGTGCGAAACGGAATCCGCTCAGCTCTCGATGGGGTTGAGGAGGGAGTACTTGACCCACCCGAGCTTGCCCTTGTTGGCGCCGCTGGTGACCTTGCCGTAGCTCCAGGCGTAGTCCTTCGTGCAGTACTCGGTGAACTTGACGCCGGTGGCGAGGATGCCGAGGGACGTGTAGCTCGTGCCGGGGCCGCTGCGGAGGTTGACGGACGTCGACGCTTCCTTGGTCTGCGTGAGCGGCAGGTTGCAGGCGGCCGGCAGGGACGCCGCCGAGGCGGACGGCGCGACGGCGACGGCGCCGCCGATCATGAGGGCGGCGGACGCGGCGGCAGCCGCTATGTTCCGAACGATACGCATATCTCGTCTCCTTGACTTGCGAGGCATGAGGATGCGCCGGCTCGGGGGACGCACAGCGCGGTGCACGTGCTTGCTACTTCGCACGCGCGAAACCAGACCCTACCCGACCGCGAGCGCGCCCTTTCGGCCAACATCGTTCCTCCCAGGGGCCCTTGACGCCCCGGATCCCCAACATGCCGCATCGCAAAGGGAATCTTGGTGCTAGCGTGATACGCAACAACAAAAAAGTGGCCCCACCAGAGCTCGGAGTGTTAGCAGCACTCCGCTGATGGGGCCTGACGACAACCAACCCTAGTAAGGAACCTGTCGCCATGCGCCACTCTATCGCGCATGCCATTTCGGCATGCCTGCGCACCCTGCTCGCCCTCCTCCTCCCGGCCACGGGCCAACGCCGCAAGCCGTGCCACCCCGCACCCGCCCCGGCCGACCCCGCCGCCCCCGTCATCCCCGTAAGCCCCTGGTCCCGCCCCTGGACCTCACCCTCCAAGGAAGAAGCCGCCGAACTCTTCCGCCTCCAGGCCGACCGCCACGCCCATGCCGAGGCCGCCTGGGAACTCCGCCTCCAATGGGAACGCCGCCGCGCCGCCACCCTCGCGACCATGGGCGTCGACTACCCCTACACCTACGAAGGCGCACCCTTCGGCCTGGACGACTTCAGGGCCAGCGCGTAACCCGCGACGCCCCGCTCAGTCCGCTTCCGGGCGGGGCAGCTCGTCCAGGTCGGTATACATGACAACGTGTATATTGATATACGAAGCCGTATACACGGAAGGGGTCCTCGTGAGCCGTACCGTCATCGACCTCGACGACGAAGCGCTGGAAGCAGCCGCCAAGGAGCTGGGGACCACGACCAAGCGCGACACGATCAATACCGCGTTGCGTGAGATCGTGGCGCGCAACCGCCGCCTGCGCGCCCTGCACGAGCTTCAGGACCTCGCGGCGGAAGGCGCTCTCGACGTGGAACTCCTGCTGGACAAGCGCAACTACCGTGGTGGATCCGCCCGTTGAGCGTCGCGGACTACCTCATCGACACCTCGGCCCTCGCCCGGGTGCTGCTTCGCCGGGCGACCGAGGAGTGGGAGCGTCGCATCGGCGCCGGGTTGGTGGCCCTGTGCGACATCACCGAGTTGGAGGTCCAGTACTCGGCCCGCTCCTCGGCCGACCGCGAGGCCATCGGGGAACGCCTGAACCAGTTCACCTGGTGCCCGGTGCCGGAGGGCGTCTTCCGGCGTGCCCGCGTGGTCCAGGAACAGCTCACCGCGAAAGGCGAGCACCGCAGCGCGGGCCCCGTCGACCTCCTGGTCTCCGCCGTCGCGGAGGAAGCAGGTCTGACACTGCTCCACTACGACCGCGACTTCGAGACGATCGCGCGAACGACGGGACAACCGGTGCGCATGATCGACCTCAAGGGGTAACCCCCGCCGACGTCGCCACCGCTCACCCCGCCCCCCGCAGCCCCTCGAACACCAGCCGAGCCACCGCGTCCGCGACCTCCCGCTCCCCGGCCCCCCGCCCGTCCGGCCGGTACCACTCCACGACGGAGTTGATCATGCCGAAGACGAGGCGGGTGGCGAGGCGGACGTCGATGTCGGCGCGGACGTCACCGTCGGCGGAGGCGGCTTTCAGCAGCTCGGCGACCCGGTGGTCGAATTCGCGGCGCCGCTCAAGGGCCCACCGCTCGGTGTCCGTGTTACCGCGAACACGAAGAAGAAGCGTCACATACGGAAGCTCGCTGATCAGAACGTCGACCATACGGCGGACGACATGTTCAAGACGGTCGACGGCACGTCCCACGCGCGCGTGGTCCTCGTCGAGGATCCCGAAGAGCCCGTCCAGCGCACGGCTGACCGCGCGCCGCAGCAACTCCTCCTTCCCGGCGACGTGGTGGTAGATCGACGACTTGGAGATCCCGGCGGCCTTGGAGAGGTGTTCCATCGACGTGCCGTCGTAGCCACGCTCGTTGAAGACCTGCACGGCGACGGAGAGCAGCGTCTCCGGCGTGTACGTGTCGCGCTTGGCGGTGGTCATGAGGTGCTGCCCTCCCGCTTGTCGGAGGCGTACGCGTGCCGGTAGAGCGCGAGGGAGGGCGCGTACCGCCCGGAGGGATCACGCAGGTGGAGGTCGTCGAGGAGCGCGTACGCCCAGTTACGCCCGAGACGGCGGCTCCATTCGAAGGGCCCCAGCGGGTAGTTGACGCCGAGCCGCATCGCCGTGTCGACGTCCTCCTCCGTCGCGACCCCCTTGGCGACCGCGTCGTGCGCGAGGTCGACGATCCGGGCGACCGTACGGGCGACGATCATGCCGGGGACGTCACCGAGGACGCTGACGGACTTGCCGAGCGCCTGGAAGAGGCCGATCGCCTCGGAGAGGGTCTGCGGCGAGGTGTCCTGGGAGGCGGAGAGGGCGATCCGGGTGGCCTTGCGGTAGTCGAGGGCGAGGTCGAAGTAGACGACGTCGCGGAACTCGACGGACGTCTGCCCGTCGGCGAGCGCGAGCTGACCCCCGCCGGGCAGGACGAGCCGCGTGCCGTGGTCCTCGTCCTCCTCACGGACCTGGATGCCCGCCTCGCGGATCAGCGGGAGGAGGTCGGCCGCGGGGCCCAGGTCGCCCTCGGCGGTGACGTACGCGGGCGCCTGGGCGGGTTCAGCGGTGTGCGGCTCGGCGGCCTCCGCGTCGTCGCCGTAGTCGTACCAGCCGTGCCCGGTCTTGCGGCCGAGCCGCCCTGACTCGACGAGCCTGCGCTGCGCGAGGGAGGGCGCGAACCGCACGTCCTGGAAGAAGGACTTCCACACGGAGTGCGTGACGGACTCGTTGACGTCCTGCCCGATGAGGTCGGTGAGTTCGAACGCGCCCATGCGGAAGCCGCCGCACTCGCGCAGGACGGCGTCGAGGGTGGCCGGGTCGCCGCCCTGCGCCTCGTACACGGCGAACGCCTCGGCGTAGAAGGGCCGGGCGATGCGGTTGACGATGAACCCGGGCGTGTCCGCGCAGGCGACCGGCGTCTTGCCCCACGCGCGCGCGGTCTCGTACGCGCGCGTGGCCGACGAGACGTCCGTGGCACACCCGGAGACGACCTCGACGAGCGGCAGCAGCGGCGCGGGGTTGAAGAAGTGCAGGCCGACCAGGCGCCCGGGGTTGCGCAGCGCCCCGCCGATCGCGGTGACCGACAGGGACGACGTGTTGGTGGCGAGGAGACAGTCCTCGGCGACGACGTCCTCCAGCGCGCGGAAGAGCCCCTGCTTGGCGTCCAGGTCCTCCAGGACGGCCTCGACGACGAGGGCGCAGTCGGCGAGGCCGTCGAGCGCGTCCACGGGCGTCAGACGGGCACGCGCGGCGTCGCGGTCGGCGGCGGTGAGGCGGTTCTTCTCGACGAGCCGGTCGAGACGGGCGCCGATCGCGTCGGCGGCCTCCCGCGCGCGTCCGGGCGCCGAGTCGTGGAGCCGTACGGGGTGCCCGGCGACCAGAGCGACCTGGGCGATGCCCTGGCCCATGGTGCCGGTGCCGACGACGGCCACGGGGCTGCTGAGGTCGATAGCTGTCATGTGCGCGATCCTCCCGCACGGGGTTTTCCACAGATGCGGCAGGCCCCCTTGTCCCGACCGATCGTTCGGTTACTCTAGCGGTGACCGGCTGTTCCTGCCCAGACACACAGACACATCCACCCCAGGAGTTGGTCCCGCATGGCCGCCGAACCCACCGCCGCCGACCTCATCGTCAAGCACCGCCCCACCCTCGACCAGGCGCTGGAAGCGATCCGCACGCGCGCGTACTGGTCCCCCCACCCCGAGCACCCCAAGGCGTACGGCGAGAACGGCAGCCTGGACCTCGCGGCGGGCAAATCGGCGTACGACGCCCTCCTGAACACCCGCTTCGAGCTGGACCAGCCCGGTACGGACGGCTGGGTGGGCGGCGAAGTCTCCCCCTACGGGCCGGAGCTGGGCATCACGTACCCGCACGCGGACGCGGACGTCCTGCTGCCCGCGATGAAGGCCGGCCAGAAGGCGTGGCGGGACGCGGGCGCGGAGGTGCGCGCGGTGGTCTGCCTGGAGATCCTCAAGCGGATCTCCGACCGCAGCCACGAGTTCGCGCACGCGGTCATGCACACCTCCGGCCAGGCGTTCATGATGGCGTTCCAGGCGGGCGGCCCCCACGCCCAGGACCGCGGCCTCGAAGCGGTGGCGTACGCGTACGCGGAGCAGATCCGCACGCCGGGGACGGCCGAGTGGTCCAAGCCGCAGGGCAAGCGCGACCCCCTGGAGCTGCACAAGGCGTTCACGCCCGTCCCGCGCGGCATCGGCCTGGTCATCGGCTGCAACACCTTCCCGACGTGGAACGGCTTCCCGGGCCTGTTCGCCTCCCTGGCGACCGGCAACGCCGTCCTGGTCAAGCCGCACCCGCGCGCGGTCCTGCCGCTCGCGCTGACCGTGCGCATCGCGCGTGACGTGCTCACCGAGTCCGGCTTCGACCCGAACCTCGTCGCCCTGGCCGCCGAGCGCCCCGGCGAGGGCATCGCCAAGACCCTCGCGACGCGCCCCGAGATCCGCATCGTCGACTACACGGGCTCGACCGCCTTCGGCGACTGGCTGGAGGCCAACGCCCGCCAGGCGCAGGTCTACACGGAGAAGGCCGGCGTCAACACGGTGATCGTCGACTCCACGGCCAACTACCAGGGCATGCTCGCCAACCTGGCGTTCTCCCTGTCCCTCTACAGCGGCCAGATGTGCACCACCCCGCAGAACCTCCTGATCCCCCGCGACGGCATCGACACGGACGCGGGCCCGAAGTCCTACGACGAGGTCGTGGCCGACCTCGCGCGCGCGGTGGACGGCCTGCTGGGTGACGACGCCCGCGCGAACGGCCTGCTCGGCGCCCTGGTCAACCCGGACGTCAAGGCCCGCCTGGAGGCCGCCGCGAGCCTCGGCGAGGTCGCCCTCGCCTCCCGCGCGGTCACCAACCCCGAGTTCCCCGACGCGGTCGTGCGCACGCCCCTGATCGTCAAGCTCGACGGCACCAAGCCCGACGCCGAGTCCGCCTACCTCAGCGAGTGCTTCGGCCCGGTCTCCTTCGCCGTCGCCGTCGACTCCACCGCCGACGCGGTCGCCCTCCTGACGCGCACGGTCCGCGAGAAGGGCGCCATGACGGTCGGCGCGTACACGACGGACGCCAGCGTCGAGGCGGCGATCGAGGAGGCGTGCCTGGAGGAGGCCGCGCAGCTCTCCCTGAACCTCACCGGGGGCGTGTACGTCAACCAGACGGCCGCGTTCTCCGACTTCCACGGCTCCGGCGGCAACCCGGCGGCCAACGCGGCCCTGACGGACGGCGCGTTCGTCGCGAGCCGGTTCCGGGTCGTGGAGGTCCGCCGGGAGGGCTAGGGAGGGCTGGGGGCGCGCCGGGCCCCTCGCGGGCTCAGCGCCCGCCCGCGCTCCAGTGGTACAGCGTCATCGCCACGCTGGTGGCGAGGTTGTAGCTGGAGACCTGCGGGCGCATCGGCAGCGCCAGCAAGTGGTCCGTACGCGCGCGCAGTTCGGCCGAGAGGCCGGTGCGCTCGGAGCCGAACGCGAGGACGGCGTCGTCCGGGAGCTTCACGTCCCGGATGTCGTCGCCCTCCGCGTCGAACGCGAACACCGGGCCCGGGGGCAGCTCGGTGACGTCCAGGCGCTCGACGGCCGTCGCGAAGTGCAGGCCCGCGCCGCCGCGGACGACCGTGGGGTGCCAGGGGTCGAGCGTGCCGGTGGTGACCACGCCGGTCGCGCCGAAACCGGCGGCCAGCCGGATCACCGCGCCCGCGTTCCCGAGGTTGCGCGGGTTGTCCAGGGCGACGACGGGCGCCGTGCGCGGGAGCGCCGCCAGCGCCGCCAGGTTGGCCGCCCTGGAGGGGCGTACGGCCAGGGCGGCGACGCCCGTCGGGTGGGGGCGCGGGACGAGCGTCCGGTACGTCGCCTCGTCCACCTCCGTCAGCAGCGCCTCCAGCGGCTCGCGGACGTCCGGCGCGAGGTCGTCCGCGAGGGCCAGTGCGGCGGCGCGGTCGACGGCCACCGCGAGGGGCACCTCGGCGGTGAAGCGCAGGGCGTGCTTGAGGGCGTGGAAGCCGTCCAGGAGGACGGCGGTACCGGCGAGGCGGTGCCAGTCGGCCAGGGCGGTCATGTCGTCGAGCCTACGTGGACTTTCCCGGGGCCCTCGGCGGCAGGGGTGTTGGCGCCGGGGGGTGCGGCTTCGGCGTCCGCCGTCACGGACCCGCGTCCACGCACGCGTGCGGCGCGCGCGCCCAGCCACAGCAGGAACGCCGTCGGCAGGAAGACCGCGTCCGTCGCGATCATCGCCAGCGAGAAGAACGGCAGCCCCAGGACGACCGCGATCGCCGCGTGCTCCATCATCATCACCGCCAGCAGGACGTTCTTGACCTTCCGGTTGAACAGGGTGAACGGGAAGGCGACCTGCGCGATGACCGTCCCGTAGGTCGCGATCATCACCATCGTGCCGCTCGCCGCGAGGACGTCCGCGAGCGCCGGCCACGGGGAGAACGAGTCCAGCTGGAGCGGGTAGTACACCGCCGTGCCGTCCTGCCAGCGCGAGCCCTGGATCTTGTACCAGCCCGCCGTCGCGTAGATCAGGCACGCCTCCGCCATGACGACCAGCAGCGCGCCGTTGTGCATCACGTTCCCGGCGATCTCGCACAGCGCCCGCGCCTCGCCCCCGCGCCGCGCCGCGAACCACCACACGCCCTGCGCGGTCCACGCGGCCCACAGGAGCGCCGGGACGAACCACTCGCCCTCCGTCAGCCACCCCGCGACCGTCGCGACCGCCAGGACGCCGCCCAGCACCGCCCACAGCGCCGGGCCCGCCCAGTCGGTGACGCGCTCTCCACGCGCGCGTGCGGCAGCGTTCCGCCGCTCCCTGCGCGCGTCCAGCGACCACACGCGCGCGCACCGCGTGAACACCAGGTAGATCGACATCAGGTGCAGCACGTTGTCGCCGCCGTCGCCCATGAAGACGCTGCGGTTCTGCAACGACAGGACGCCGACCATGAAGAGGACCGTCATCGCGCGCGTACGCCAGCCGATCAGCAGCAGCGCACTGGAGGCGACGGCCAGCAGGTACACGACCTCGAACCACACGCGCGAGTCCGACCACATCAGCACCGTGAACGCGCCGTTGACGTCGATCAGCCGGTGGCCCAACTGCCAGCTCCACGGGCCGTCGGGGCCGTACAGCTCCGTGCGGTGCGGAAGTTCACGCAGCAGGAAGAGGAGCCAGGTCGCGCTGAAGCCGATCCTTATGACCGCGCTCTGGTAGGGCCCCAGGGCGGATTCGGTGACGCGCGCGAGGGCCTTGGAAAGGAGGCTCTGCGGAGGCACCGCAGCACTCTGGACGATGGTCACTTCACGCCTCCGTTCACCTCGGCGGCGGACACGCGCCACCACGGCAGGACCCGGAACGTCGGCTGCGTCGACACCTTCTCGTCACTCCACTCCGGGGGCCGCACGTTCGTCGTCCGCGACCGCACCTGCACGCGCGCGAGCGTGCCGCCCTCCCTCACCACGCCGCCCCGCTCCAGCCTCATCACGACGATCCGCCGCAGGTACTCCTCCGACAGCGCCCCCCGCATCCCCACCGCCCGGTTGTCGTTGTCGTGCGTCCCCGTGAAAAAGTCCCACGCCCTGCGCAACTCGTTCTGCTGCGTGTGGCTCGGCAACAGGTTCCCGTCGATCGCCCTCCCGTCCGCCGCCGACAGATCCAACCACCCGGTCGTCCGATACCCCCCGTCTCCCGACCGCACCTCCGCCCTCACCTGCACCGCGATGTCCTGCTGCAACGGATTCGGCGCGAACAACTTCCAGTTCTGCTCGAACTCCGGATACACCCAGTCGTCGATCGCCTCCGCATGCTCCTTGCTCACCGTGTTCGACGGCGCCACATGCAGAAAAACCATCCCCACATGCACGACGACGACCGCGGCGACGACGGCGACAACAGCCGCCGCGGCTATCTGCGCACGCAGGGAGAGCGCGGCCAGCCGGGCGACGGGCGCGCTGTCGGAGAGGGACGCGTGCGCGGCTCCGGCGGGGGCCGCCGCCCTGTCGGACGCCGACTCCGGGGCGTCGGCGAAGAGCGGGGTCCCTATGGAGTGCCGGGTCGTGTCCTGGGGGGCGTCACCGGAGGGCGGGGCGGCGTGCCGCGTGGCAGGGGCGGCGCCCGTGGGCCGCGAGGCTCCATCGGCAACGGGTGCGCCGAGTCGCCCGGGTTCCGCAGGGAGCTGACCCACCGGGCTCACGGAGCCGGCCGGGCCCGCGGCCCCCGCCGGCTCGCCCCCGGTCGCCCCCGCCTCGTCGGCGGACGGCACACCGTCCGGGCGGGGCACAGCCCCCTGCGCGGCTCCGCCCCCGTCACCCACCGCACGCACGGGCCGCTCCTCCGAGGCCGGGGCGCCGTCCTCCGGCCGGCCGGCCTCACGGCCCGGCTCCTTCCGGCCCGCAGCCGCCGGGGCAGCCCCGTCCGTCGCACCGGCCCCCGGAACATCCCCGGCCGACTTCCCCTGCTCCGGCGCTCCGCTATCCGTCTGCCTCTGCCCCGCCGGGCCCGCACCCGGCGGGGTGGCCTCCTCGGCCGGGCTCGTCGGCGTGAGCGGCTCGTCCCGGTCCCGGCCCGGCTCGCCCGGTGGAGCGTTGTCGTGCGTGTTCATGTGGGTCCGTTTCGGAGGGGAGGGCGGGGGCCGTCAGGGGGACGGCTCCACGGCACGGTACTCAGGCGGTGGGGGGAGTGCAGCCTTCGGGCCCGTTCCGGGAGTTATCCACAGGGGATTTCCACAGCGGTTGACACCGCAGATCGGGCGTCTCACCATGGAATCGCACGGACCGAACGATCGGTCGGGAGAGGGAAGCGGAAGGGCTAGGGGGATCGCATGACGACAGCAGCGGCAGCAGCAGCGCGGCGAACGCCGGACAGGCCCGGCGTACCGGCCGGGTCGGCCGGTACGGCCGAGGAGAGCGCCGCCGAGCACCAGCGGCACCAGCACCTCTTCGACGCGGCCGTCGCGGCGGACGACCGCATCGAGCCGAGGGACTGGATGCCGGACGCCTACCGGGCGACGCTGGTGCGCCAGATCGCCCAGCACGCGCACTCGGAGATCATCGGCATGCAGCCGGAGGCGAACTGGATCACGAGAGCGCCGTCCCTGCGCCGCAAGGCGATCCTGATGGCGAAGGTGCAGGACGAGGCGGGCCACGGCCTGTACCTCTACAGCGCCGCCGAAACCCTGGGCACGGGCCGCGAGGAACTGCTCGACAAGCTCCACACCGGCCGCCAGAAGTACTCGTCGATCTTCAACTACCCCACCCTGACGTGGGCGGACGTCGGCGCGATCGGCTGGCTGGTGGACGGCGCGGCGATCACCAACCAGGTCCCCCTGTGCCGCTGCTCCTACGGCCCGTACGCGCGGGCGATGGTCCGGATCTGCAAGGAGGAGTCGTTCCACCAGCGCCAGGGCTACGAACTCCTGCTGGCCCTGAGCAACGGCACGAGCGCCCAGCACGCGATGGCCCAGGACGCCGTGGACCGCTGGTGGTGGCCGTCCCTGATGATGTTCGGCCCGCCGGACGACGAGTCGGCGCACTCCGCCCAGTCGATGGCGTGGAAGATCAAGCGCCACTCCAACGACGAACTGCGCCAGCGCTTCGTGGACATCTGCGTCCCCCAGGCGAAGTCCCTCGGCCTGACCCTCCCCGACCCGGACCTGAGGTGGAACGAGGAACGCGGCCACCACGACTTCGGCCCGATCGACTGGACGGAGTTCAAGGAGGTCCTGAAGGGCAACGGCCCGTGCAACGAGCAGCGCATCACCCAGCGCAGGCGGGCCCACGACGAGGGCGCCTGGGTACGGGAGGCCGCGGCGGCCTACGCGAAGAAGCACACCGGCGAGACAGGAGCGCGGGCATGACCACCGACTGGCCTCTCTGGGAGGTCTTCGTCCGCTCCCGCCGCGGCCTCGCCCACACGCACGCGGGCAGCCTCCACGCCCCGGACGCGGAACTGGCCCTGCGCAACGCCCGCGACCTCTACACCCGCCGGGGCGAGGGCGTCTCCATCTGGGTCGTCCCGTCCGTCGAGATCACCGCGTCCTCGCCGGACGAGAAGGACCCCTTCTTCGACCCGTCCGCCGACAAGCCCTACCGCCACCCGACGTTCTACGACATCCCGGAGGGGGTGAAGCACCTGTGACGCCCCTGCGCACGGCGGCGGCGCTCGCCCTCGGCGACGACGCGCTGATCCTCTCCCACCGCCTCGGCGAGTGGATGGGCCACGCCCCGGCCCTGGAGGAGGAGGTCGCCCTCGCCAACATCGCCCTGGACCTCCTCGGCCAGGCCCGCGTGCTCCTGTCGACGGCCGGCGACGAGGACGACCTGGCGTACCTCCGCGAGGAGCGCGCCTTCCGCAACGTCCAGCTCGTCGAACAGCCCAATGGCGACTTCGCCCACACCATCGCCCGCCAGCTCTACTTCTCCACCTACCAGCACCTCCTGTACGGCGAACTGGCGCGCGGTGACAGTGAGTTCACCGGCCTCGCCGCGAAGGCCGTCAAGGAGACGGCGTACCACCGCGACCACGCCGAGCAGTGGACCCTGCGCCTGGGCGACGGCACGGACGTCAGCCACGCGCGCATGCGCACGGCGTGCGAGGCGCTGTGGCGGTTCACCGGCGAGCTGTTCCAGCCGGTGGAGGGCCTGGACGTCGACCCGGAGCCCCTGGAGGCGGCCTGGCGGGCGTCGGTCGAGGCGGTCCTCACGCGCGCCGGTCTGCCCGTCCCGGAGGGCCCCCGCACCGGCGCCTGGAGCGCGGGCGCCGGCCGTCAGGGCGTGCACACCGAGTCGTTCGGCCGCATGCTCGCCGAGATGCAGCACCTCCACCGCAGCCACCCGGGGGCGACGTGGTGACGGCCCTGGAGGAACGCCTCCTCGCGATCGCCGGCGCGGTCCCCGACCCCGAGCTGCCCGTCCTGACCCTCAGCGAACTCGGCGTGGTCCGCGCGGTCCACGTCCAGGACACCGGCACGGTCGAGGTCGACCTCACCCCCACCTACACCGGCTGCCCGGCCATCGAGGCGATGACCACCGACATCGAACACGCCCTGCACGCCGAGGGCGTCCACGAGGTGACCGTCCGCCGCGTCCTCACCCCCGCCTGGTCCACGGACGACATCACGGAGGAAGGCCGCCGAAAACTACGGGAGTTCGGCATCGCCCCGCCCCGCGCGGGGGCGGCGTCGGGACCGGTGACGGTGACGCTGGGCCCGACCCGAGGGCTGGGAGCTGACACCCCCGTCCCCTGCCCCCTCTGCGGCTCCCCCGACACCGAGTTGCTGAGCCGGTTCTCGTCGACCGCGTGCAAGGCGTTGCGGCGGTGCCGGGAGTGCCGTGAACCGTTCGATCACTTCAAGGAGTTGTGATGGCCCGTTTCCACGCGCTCCGGGTGACCGAGGTGGAGCGGCTGACGGACGACGCGGTGGCGCTGACGTTCGCGGTGCCCGCCGAGCTGAGGGAGGCGTACCGGTACACGGCGGGCCAGCATCTGGCGCTGCGCCGGATGCCGGCCGGGGAGGAGGAGGTCCGGCGGACGTACTCGATCTGCTCCCCGGCGCCGGAGCCGGACGGCGAGGGACCGCGCACGCTACGGGTGGGGGTGCGCCTGGTGGAGGGCGGGGCGTTCTCCACGTACGCGTGGAAGGAGCTGGCCGAGGGCGACGAGGTCGAGGTGATGACCCCGGCCGGCCGGTTCACGCTGGACCCGGCGCCGGGACTGTACGCGGCGGTCGTCGGGGGCAGCGGCATCACCCCGGTGCTGTCGATCGCCGCGACGCTGCTCGCGCGGGAGCCGTCCGCCCGGTTCTGCCTGGTCCGCAGCGACCGCACGGCGGCGTCGACGATGTTCCTCGACGAGGTGGCCGACCTCAAGGACCGCTACCCGGACCGGTTCCAGCTGGTCACGGCGCTGTCCCGGGAGGAGCAGCAGGCGGGCCTGCCGTCCGGACGCCTGGACCGGGAGCGGCTGACCGCGCTGCTCCCGGCGTTGCTGCCGGTGGAGTCGGTGGCCGGCTGGTACCTGTGCGGACCGTTCGGGCTGGTCACGGCGGCGGAGCGGGCGCTGCGCGAGCTGGGGGTGCCCCGCGCGCAGGTCCACCAGGAGATCTTCCACGTCGCCGACGCCCCCGCCCCGGCCCGCCCCGCCGCCCCCGCGCACAGCACGCTCACGGCCCGGCTCGACGGCCGCTCGGGCACCTGGCCCGTCCAGGACGGCGAATCCCTCCTCGACACGGTCCTGCGGGGCCGCCCCGACGCCCCCTACGCCTGCAAGGGCGGGGTCTGCGGGACCTGCCGGGCGTTCCTCGTCTCCGGGGAGGTGCGGATGGACCGCAACTTCGCGCTGGAGCCGGAGGAGACGGACGCGGGGTACGTGCTGGCGTGCCAGTCGCATCCGGTGACGGAGGGAGTGGAGGTGGACTTCGACCGATAGGCCCGGGGAGAGCGAGGGGCCCGGGGAGAGAGCGATAGGCCCGGGGAGAGGGCGTTCCCTTCTTCTAGAACCTGTTCTATCTTGACGGACCGTCAGATCTGGTCGCCGTCGGGAGGACACCGTGGACTTCACCTTCAGCGAGGAGCAGCAGGCGGCGGCCGAGGCGGCGCGCGGAGTCTTCACGGGGGTGGCGCCCGACGGGGTGCCGTCCCCGGCGAAGACCCAGGGCCGGCCGGTCGCCGAGGGGTTCGACCGCGACCTGTGGACCAAGCTCGCCGGCGCGGACCTGCTGAGCCTGATGCTCGACGAGCAGTACGGCGGGGGCGGCCTCGACGTCGTCGCGCTGTGCCTGGTGCTGCGGGAGTCGGCGCGGGTGCTCGCGCGGGTGCCGCTGCTGGAGAGCGCCGCGGCGTCCGCCGCCGTCCAGGCGTACGGGTCCGCCGAGCTGAAGGAGACGGTGCTCGCCGCCGCCGGGCGGGGGGAGACGGTGCTGACGGTCGCCTCGCACGGGCGCACCGGACACGACGGGGCCGAACTCGCCGTGAGCGCGCGGGCCGAGGGGGACGCGTGGGTGCTCGACGGGGTGCAGACGGCGGTGCCGTGGGCGTTCGACGCGGACCTCGTCGTCGTCCCCGCGCACACCGGGGGCGGGCGGCCGGTGCTGGCGGTCGTGCCGCGCGCGGAGTTGCTGATCGGGGAGCAGGTGTCGACCGCCGGGGAGCGGTGGGGGGAGGTGCGGCTGGAGTCCGTGCGGGTGCCGGGGGCGTACGTACTCGAAGAGGGCTGGGAGTGGTTGCGGGACGTGCTCGCCGTGGGGAACTGCGCGGTGGCGCTGGGACTGGGGGAGCGGGTGTTGCGGATGACCGCCGAGTACACGTCCGGGCGGGAGCAGTTCGGGCATCCACTGGCCACGTTCCAGGCGGTCGCCGTGCAGGCCGCCGACCGGTACATCGATCTTCGGGCCATGGAGGTGACGCTCTGGCAGGCCGCGTGGCGGATCTCGTCCGGGACGCGGGGGGTGCTGCCGGTCGCCGGGGACGTCGCCGTCGCGAAGGTGTGGGCCGCGGAGGGGGTACGCCGGGTCGTGCAGACGGCTCAGCATCTGCACGGGGGGTTCGGGGCCGACGCGGACTACTCCTTGCACCGGTACCACGCCTGGGCCAAGCAGGTCGAGCTGGCGCTCGGCCCGGCGGGGGGATCCGAGGAGGCGTTGGGGGAGATGCTGGCGGCGCACTCCGTGGGGTAGGCCGGGCGCCTAAGGGGGTGCCGGGTTCTGTGATCTGGCGGGTGCGGCGCCGTCGTGGCTTGTCGCGCCCACGCGGCGGTAGCCGCACATCAGACACAGCCCCGCGCCCCTTAAAGGCACGTTGCCCTCAGGGCGTGGGGAAAAACGCGTCCGCTACACCACCGTGCCGGGGTCTCCTGACGGCCTGATTACCGGCTTGCCCGAGGCTTCCCAGAGTTGCATGCCGCCGATGACGTTCACCGCGTCGATGCCCTGCTGGACGAGGTAGGCGGTGACCTGGGCGGAGCGGCCGCCGGAGCGGCAGATGACGTTGACGCGGGCGTCCTGAGGGGCCGCCTCGGTCAGTTCGCCGTAGCGGGCCACGAAGTCGCTCATCGGGATGTGCAGTGCCCCGGCGGCGTGGCCCGCCTGCCATTCGTCGTCCTCGCGGACGTCCAGCAGGAAGTCGCCGTCCTTGAGGTCCGCGACCTCGACCGTGGGCACACCAGCTCCAAAACTCATGCCCCGACGCTACCCGAATCGCCGCCGGGCACGTCCGACGACCACCGGTCCCACACGTCGGCGGCCGGAAACGGTCACGCCAGCAGGTCCGCGAGCCGCCGTTCCCGCGCGGCGACGTCGGCCAGCAGTTGCTCGGCGATCTCCTCCAGGAGCCGGTCGGGGTCGTCGGGGGCGAGCTTCAGCATGGAGCCGATCGCGCTCTCCTCCAGCTCCTTCGCGAGCGCGGCCAGCATCTCCTTGCGCTGGGCGAGCCATTCGAGACGGGCGTACAGAACGTCACCGGGAGCCGGTTCGCGCTCCGGGGGGACGGGGCCCGCGGCCCACTCCTCGGCCAGCTCCCGCAGCAGCGCCTCGTCGCCCCGGGCGTACGCGGCGTTGACCCTGGTGATGAACTCCTCGCGGCGCAGGCGTTCCGTGTCCTCCTGGGCGAGGTCGGGGTGGGCCTTGCGGGCGAGGTCACGGTAGAGCTTGCGGGCCTCGTCGCTGGGGCGGACCCGCTCCGGGGGGCGCACGGGCTGCTCCGTGAGCATCGCGACGGCCTCCGGGAACAGGCCGTCGCCGTCCATCCAGCCGTGGAACAGTTCCTCGACGCCCGGCATCGGCATCACCCTCGCGCGGGCCTCCGAGGCGAGGCGCAGGTCCTCGGGGTCGCCGGTGCGGGCCGCCTTCGCCTCCGCGATCTGGGCGTCCAGTTCGTCGAGGCGGGCGTACATCGGGCCCAGCTTCTGGTGGTGCAGGCGGGAGAAGTTGTCCACCTCCACGCGGAAGGTCTCCACCGCGATCTCGAACTCGATCAGAGCCTGCTCGGCGGCGCGCACGGCCTGCTCCAGGCGGTCCTCGGGCCGCGCCTGCCCTGCCTCAGCTTCGGGGGTCGTCACTCGCCCAGCGTAATCGCTCCGCTTGGGGCGCCGGGCGGGGAAGGTTCGGGGGCGGTGAGGTTGTCTGCCGGGTGCGGGTTCGTCGTGGTTGGTCGCGCAGTTCCCCGCGCCCCTTAAAGGCAGCTTCGCTGCCTCCCCACAGCTGCACCCCTGTACCCAGCAACTGGCATCCCCTTACCCGTCACACGCCCGTCTCCGCCGCCACCTTTCCCTCCCCCACTGCCTTCACCAGTGCTCCGTGGTCCGCCTCCGTTTGGTTCGCGTAGGTCACCGCGAAGGTCGCCAGTGCCTCGTCCAGTTCCTCGCTCTTGCCGCAGTAGCCGGCGATGAGGCGGGGGTCGGCGCTGTGGGAGTGGGCGCGGGCCAGGAGGGCGCCCGTCATCCGTGCGTAGTCGTCGAGCTGGTCCACCGCCAGGGCCGACGGGTCCACGCTGCCCTTGCGGTTGCGGAACTGCCGGACCTGGAAGGGCCGCCCTTCGACGGTGGTCCAGCCGAGCAGGACGTCGCTGACGACCTGCATCCGCTTCTGTCCGAGGACGACCCGCCGCCCCTCGTGCTCGACGGCGTCGACGGGGAACCCGGCGGTCACGAGGTGCGGCACCAGCGCGGAGGGCCGGGCCTCCTTGACCTGGAGGATCAGCGGCTCGCCCCGGTGGTCGAGGAGGAGGACGACGTACGACCGCGTTCCCACACTCCCCGTGCCGACGATGCGGAAGGCGACGTCGTGGACGGAGTGGCGGGCCAGCAGCGGGAGGCGGTCCTCGGAGAGCGTCGCGACGTAGGACTCCAGCGCGGAGACGACGGCCGCCGCCTCCGCGTCACCGACCCGCCGCAGCACGGGCGGCGCGTCGACGAACCGGCGTCCCCCGTCCTCCGTCGGCTCCGTCGACTTCGCCGCGAACCGCCCGCTCGTGTTGGCGCGGGCCTTCTGGGAGACGCGTTCCAGGGTGCCCAGCAGATCGCGGGCGTCGCTGTGCGAGACCAACTCCTCGTCGGCGATGGCGTTCCACGCGTCGAGGACGGGCAGCCTGGCCAGCAGCCGCATCGTGCGCCGGTAGGCGCCGACCGTGTCGTGGGCGGCCTCGCGGCACGTGTCCTCGTCGGCCCCGGCCTCGCGCCCCGCGAGCACCAGGGACGCGGCGAGCCGCTTGAGGTCCCACTCCCACGGTCCGACGACCGTCTCGTCGAAGTCGTTGAGGTCGATCACCAGTCGCCCGCGCGCGTCCCCGTACAGGCCGAAGTTCGCCGCGTGCGCGTCGCCGCAGATCTGGGCCGCGATCCTCGTCGACGGCGTGCGCGCCAGGTCGTGGGCCATGAGCCCGGCGGAACCGCGCAGGAACGCGAACGGCGACGCCGCCATCCGCCCCACCCTTATCGGCGCCAGCTCCGCGATCCGCCCGCGGTTGGACTCCTCGACGACCGCGACGACGTCGGGCCGCCCGGCGTCCGCCTCGAACCCGGCGTGCGCGGTACGCGGCACCGCGCGCCGCAGCCCCTTGCCGGCCTCCTTGGGCGACTCCCCGGCACCCCCGCCCCACTCCGCGAACCCCGCCACCCGAGGAATCCGAACCCCACTCACGACCGACCGCCTCCCCCGTGCACCCGCACGATCATCAACTCGCCCCGACCGTACAACGCTCCCCCAAACCCCGTCACTCCCTGTGGATAACCCTCAACGTGCGGAAAACCCCGTCACCCTCCCCAACTCCCCCCGAGCCCCGTCCCCTTCCAGTCGAACCGGGGCCGCAGCCGGAAACCGGCCGCGCGGGCGAAGGGGATCAGCGCGAGCGCCTGGACGGCGATGCCGAACATCGTGCCGATTCCCAGCAGCCGCACCTGCGTGTCCGTGATGTCCTGCACCCGGTCCGGCACGGTCATGAATCCGAGACAGCACCCGAACATCGAGATCAGGACGACGTTGTTGAGGATCTGCCCGTACATCCCGAACACCCCGTAGAAAAAGATCTGCGGCGACAGGAACCGGGCGAAGGTGACGGTCAGTTCGAACGCCTCGTGGTTCGACGCCGTGTCCCGCATGTAGAGCCCGACGATCTCCGGCGCAGCCCAGACCGCGAGCCCCGTCCCCACCGCGAGGACACTCACCACCAGCGTGACCAGCCGCTGCTCGTACGCGCGCCCCCGATCAGCAGGGTGTAGAGGCTGGTCGGCACGGTGTTGGCCGTGTTGTACGTACTGGCCGGCAAACCCGTGCCGAGCGCCGCCGCCTGAAGCACCTGCCGGATCAGCCCTGTCGCCCGCGACACGACCGTCCCCAGCGCCATCAGCACCGACGAGCGCCCGACCCCCGCGTTCTTCTTCCGCGCAGCGTGCCGCCGTCTCGACGTCACGCTGTCCGCCCCCTGCACCATGCGGGCCGACCTAACGGCCCGCGTGATCACGTCACCACTTGAGGGCGTCGGCCAACTCCCGCTGCCAGTACGTCACTTTGAGGGAGTCGTCGATGTAGACGCCCCCGGCGGGCAGCTTCGGACGGGCCTGCGTGCCGACGCCCCCGTTGCCGAGGTCGCTCCCGTAGAAGGAGACACCCAGGGACTTCACCGTCCGCCCGCCCGAACCGCTGCCGTCCGCCGAGGACAGCGCGATGCCCGCGTACCCGGACTGCCCCGGCTCCAGCGTGACGACCGCCTGCGGCTTCGACTCCTCGATGACCGGCGGTACCGCCTGCGCGCCGGTGAACTCGACCGCCGGGTAGTAGTACAGGTGGCACGGCTTGCTTCCGGTGTTGGTCACCGTCAGCAGCATGTGGTTCAGCGGCCGGCTCACCGGCGCGGCGACGGTCTTGGTGTTGGACCCCTCACAGGTGACGGCCGCGGCACTCTTCCGCGCCTTGGACGCCGTCCCGGTCGCCGTCCCGGTCGACCCCGACGTCCCCTTGGAACCGGACGTCCCGGTCGCGGCCGAAGCCCCCGTAGACCCCGTAGACCCGGTGGATCCCGTAGACCCGGTGGACCCCGTAGTACCCGTAACCCCTGCGGAGGACCCCCCACCGGTCCCCCCACCCTGCGCCGGCGCCTCCGCCCCCGCCGACGGCGACGCCGGCACAGGCGCCCCGGAGACGGAAATCCCCGTCCCGTCCTTGCAGGCGGTCATCGAAAGAGCCGCGATCACGACACCCGCGGCGGCACCGGCGAGACGGACACGACGGGTACGAAAGGTACGCATGCTGGACATGGCTGAGCTTCCCCTTGGTGGTTCGGGTCGGTGTGGTGCTTGGATGACTCGAGCTTGTGGGGTACTCCGTCCCAACCGCCACACCCAGCGGCCAGTTGGGAACGCTGGAACGGCGAAACACACTCCCACCTGCGACGACACCGTTCGCCTGGAACGCGCGAACGGGACACGGAAGAGGGAGAGACGGGTGTCAGCGACGGTGGGGGCCGACGGCATGGACGACGTGGAGGAGTTCGCGGCGCTGCTGCGCGCGCTCAAGGACCGCTCAGGACTCAGCTACGGCGCCCTCGCCAAACGCCTCCACATGAGCACGTCGACCCTGCACCGCTACTGCAACGGCACCGCCGTCCCCAACGAGTACGCCCCCGTCGAACGCCTCGCGAGAGCCTGCCGCGCCACGCCCCAGGAACTCGTCGACCTCCACCGCCACTGGATCCTCGCGGACACGGCCCGCAAACGCCGGTCAGACCAGCCCCGCGCGGGTACTACGGGTACGCCCCCTGCGGACACACCGACCCCCACACCCGACACGGACGACACCGACGAAGCACCCGGCACGAGTACTACGGGTAATACGGGTGCTACGGGTGCTACGGGTATTACGGGTACGCCAGACACTCCGGACGCCCCCACTCCCGACACCCCCCTAGTACCTCCGGCACCCCGCACCGCCCCCGCCTCCAAGACCCGCCGCCGAACCACCCTCCTCGCCATCGCCGCGGCCGTAGCCGCCGCCACCCTCGGCGCCGCGGCCCTCGTCGCGAACCAACCGGACAACGGCGCCGGAGACGAGAAGACAGCCGGCGTCACGGTCCCCACGGCCTCCACCCCCACCGGCCCCCGCTCCCCCACCCCCTCCCCGAGCACATCCCCCTCCCCGAGCGCGTCCCCCTCGACCCCGGCCTCCCCCTCGGCCACCCCCTCCGCAACCCCCGCCGGCAAGGCCCCCGCCCCCGCCGCCACCGTCCCCCTCACCGCCTCCGTCCGCCCCTACGTCTACGAGTCCCCGTGCAGCCAGGAGTTCCTGGTGGACAAGGAGCCGGCCCAGGTCGGCCCGCCCGCGGAGGAGCCGAACGCCCCCCGCTGGGCGGCGGCGAACAACGCGGTCTCGGCGAACCGGCAGGTGATCGCCCTGACGATCCAGGGCACGGGCGAGGAGACCGTCGTCCTGGAGGCCCTGCACGTCCGGATCCTCACCAAGAACGCCCCCCTCACCTGGAACGTCTACGGCATGGGCTGGGGCTGCGGCGGCAACGTGGACACCAAGGCGTTCACCGTGGACCTGGACCAGGGCAGCCCGGTGGTGAAGGCGGTGGGCGGCCAGCGGGACTTCCCGTACAAGGTGAGCGAGTCCGACCCGGAGGTCTTCTACGTCACCGCCGACACCGACGCCCACGACGTCCGCTGGGACCTCAGCCTGGAGTGGTCCAGCGGCACCCGCACCGGCACCCTCCACCTCGACAACGACGGCACCCCGTTCCGCACCAGCGCCGACGACGGCCGCAGCAGGTGGGAGTACTCCCTGGGCGACAACGAGTGGCTCAAACCCGACGAGGTGAACGCGGTCCAGACCCCCTGACCCCGCGCCTGGTGAGACACCTCACACCGCTGTGAAAATCACACCGCCCCCTCTCCGGAGGGGGCACACAGCAACACGAAGAAGCCCCCCAGGTCTGAGACCTGGGGGGCTTCCGCTGTGCGCGAGGGGGGAGTTGAACCCCCACGCCCTTGCGGGCACTGGAACCTGAATCCAGCGCGTCTGCCTATTCCGCCACCCGCGCATTGGGTGTGTCTTCCGCGATCCGGCCCTTTCGGGCTGGCCCCTTCCGACGTGGAAAACATTACCACGGTGAAACCGGCCCCTTCACCTCGCTTGTCGCGGCCCGGTGCCCACCGTCCCGCCCCGGTGAGTGACACGTATCAACCTCGTACCGGTGTTCCCCCGTCTCCCAGGAAGCCGGAGCGGGTGCGCGGTCCGGTGCGGGACACTGGTCTTCGGGCGCCTCTACGATCCAGGGCAGAGGGCCCGGCGCGAAAGGGGAACCGGCCGATTCACCGCCGCGTGGATACGATCAGTAAGCAGTACGAGCAACAGCACGAGACGTTCGAACAGCACGGCCCACCGCGACCACGACCGAGCCGTCACGACGGAGGAGGTGCCCCATGGGAGTCCTGAAGAAGTTCGAACAGCGCCTTGAAGGGCTGGTCAACGGCACCTTCGCCAAGGTCTTCAAGTCCGAGGTCCAGCCCGTGGAGATCGCCGGCGCGCTCCAGCGCGAATGCGACAACAACGCCCAGATCTGGAACCGCGACCGGACCGTCGTCCCCAACGACTTCATCGTCGAACTGAGCACGCCCGACTACGAGCGCCTCAGCCCCTACTCCGGACAGCTCGGTGACGAACTGGCCGGGATGGTCCGGGACTACGCGAAACAGCAGCGCTACACCTTCATGGGCCCGATCAAGGTCAACCTGGAGAAGGCGGACGACCTGGACACGGGCCTGTACCGGGTCCGCAGCCGGACCCTCGCGGGCTCGTCCGACCAGCAGGCCCCCGGCGGCAGGCCCGCGGCCGGCGCGTACGGCGCTCCCGGCCAGAGCCCGGCCGCGCCCCCCATGCCCGCGGGCCCGCCCCCCGGCGCTCCCGGCGCCCGCCCCGGCTACGGCTACCCGCCGGCCGGACAGGGCGGCGGCCTGGCCGGCGCCCCCGCGCCCGGCTCCCGGTCCCGGCACTGGGTGGAGATCAACGGCGCCCGCCACCAGATCTCCGGCCAGACCCTGGTCCTCGGCCGGTCCACCGAGGCCGACGTCCGCATCGACGACCCGGGCGTCTCCCGGCGCCACTGCGAGATCCGTACCGGTTCGCCCTCGACGATCCAGGATCTCGGGTCGACGAACGGCATCGTGGTGGACGGACAGCACACCACCCGCGCTACGCTCCGCGACGGCTCGCGGATCGTCGTGGGCAGCACCACCGTTATCTACAGGCAAGCCGAAGGGTGAAGCGGGGGCAATGTCAGAGCTGACCCTCACGGTCATGCGGCTGGGTTTTCTGGCCGTACTGTGGCTGTTCGTGATCGTGGCCGTGCAGGTCATCCGCAGCGACCTGTTCGGTACGCGCGTCACCCAGCGCGGGTCGCAGCGCGGGTCGAGGCGCGGCGAGGGCCGGGGCGGGAACCAGGGCCAGCGCCAGGCCGCCGCCCCGCCGCAGCAGCGCCAGCAGCCCGCCGCCGCAGGCCGCCGGGGCCGGAACGCCCCGACCAAGCTGGTCGTCTCCGAGGGCACCCTCACCGGCACGACCGTCGCGCTCCAGGGCCAGACCATCACGCTGGGCCGGGCGCACGACTCGACGATCGTGCTGGACGACGACTACGCCTCCAGCCGCCATGCCAGGATCTACCCGGACCGCGACGGCAACTGGATCGTCGAGGACCTGAACTCCACCAACGGCACCTACCTCGACCGAACGCGGCTGACGACCCCCACACCGATCCCGCTGGGCGCCCCGATCCGCATCGGCAAGACCGTCATCGAGCTGCGGAAGTAGTGCTGCATCATGAATGAGCGCGAGCGGAGCGAGCACGCGGCGCGGGCCGGCACACCGGCCTCCGGCGCGCTCCCGACCGGAGGGTGGGCAGTGTGGCCCGACACGACCGGCTGCGTGCCGAGCCGGGGGGTGAGGTGGGCATGAGCCTGTCGCTGCGCTTCGCCGCCGGTTCGCACAAGGGCATGATCCGCGAGGGCAACGAGGACTCCGGATACGCCGGCCCCCGGCTGCTCGCCATCGCGGACGGCATGGGCGGCGCCGCCGCCGGCGAGGTCGCCTCCTCCGAGGCGATCTCCACGATCGTCGCGCTCGACGAGGACATCCCCGGCTCCGACGTCCTCACCAGCCTCGGCACCGCCGTCCAGCGCGCCAACGACCAGCTGCGCTCGCTGGTCGAGGAGGACCCCCAGCTCGAAGGCATGGGGACGACGCTGACGGCCCTGCTGTGGACCGGCCAGCGCCTCGGCCTCGTCCACGTCGGCGACTCCCGCGCCTACCTCCTGCGCGACGGCGTCCTCACCCAGATCACCCAGGACCACACCTGGGTCCAGCGGCTGGTGGACGAGGGCCGGATCACCGAGGAGGAGGCGACGACGCACCCGCAGCGCTCGCTGCTGATGCGCGCCCTCGGCAGCGCCGAGCACGTCGAACCCGACCTGTCGATCCGCGAGGTCAGGGCGGGCGACCGGTATCTGATCTGTTCCGACGGCCTCTCCGGCGTCGTCTCGCACCAGACCCTCGAAGAGACCCTGGCCAGCTACCAGGGGCCGCAGGAGACGGTGCAGAACCTCATCGAGTTCGCGCTGCGCGGCGGCGGGCCCGACAACATCACCGTCATCGTCGCGGACGTCCTCGACCTCGACACCGGCGACACCCTCTCCGGGCAGCTGTACGACAGCCCGGTGGTGGTCGGCGCGGTCGCCGAGAACCAGCTCCAGCTGCACGACAACGGGATCATGCAGACCCCGGCGGGCCGTGCCGCGAGCCTCGGGCGCCACCGGGCGCCGGGCGGCGGCGAGTTCGGGCCCCCCGGATCGGGGGACGTGACCGGTTTCATCCCGGCGGGCGGCTTCGGGGACTACTCCGAGGACGACTTCGTCAAACCCCGCAAGAACCGCAAGTGGCTCAAGGTCACCCTCTACAGCGCCCTCGCCCTCGCCGTCGTCGGCGGCGGTCTGTACGGGGGCTGGCGGTGGACGCAGACGCAGTACTACGTCGGCGCCAAGGGCGAACACCTCGCGCTGTACCGGGGGATCAGCCAGGACCTCGCCTGGGTCTCGCTCTCGAAGGTCGAGAAGGACCACCCCGAGATCGAACTCAAGTACCTGCCGCAGTACCAGCAGAAGCAGGTCGAGGAGACCATCCCGGCGTCCAGCCTGAAGAGCGCGCAGAAGAAACTCGACGACCTGTCCGTGCAGGCGTCCGCGTGCAAGAAGCAGGCGCAGCAGGGGAGTTCGGGAACCGGATCGTCCTCGTCCGCGTCCAAGCCGTCGCCGAGCCCGTCGGCTTCGGCCCCGGCCTCGGCGGGCACCGGTACGGGTTCGGCGAGCCAGAGCCCGTCCCCGTCGGCCACTCCGGCGGCCAGCCCCAGCCCCGGGCCCAGTCTCTCGCAGGAGGAGGAGCGGGTCGTCTCGCTGTGCGGCAAGCAGTAGCGAGCCGTGAGGCACGCAGCCGGCAAGCCGTGAGAGGCCCCGTCACACGATGAGCAGTACAACCAACACACCGGCGCACCACACGTCCACGATCGGTGCCATCGGCGCGCCGAGCAGACGCAACACCGAGCTGGGACTGCTGGTGTTCGCCGTCCTGATCCCGGTGTTCGCCTACGCCAACGTGGGCCTCGCCATCAACGAGCAGGTCCCCGCGGGGCTGCTCGCCTACGGCCTGGGGCTCGGTCTGCTGGCCGGCATCGCCCATCTCGTCGTCCGCAAGTTCGCGCCCTACGCGGACCCGCTGCTGCTGCCGCTGGCGACGCTGCTCAACGGGCTCGGGCTGGTCGCCATCTGGCGGCTGGACCAGTCGAAGTACCTCCAGGCGGCCGAGCAGGCGGGCACCGCCTCGCCCAGGCAGCTCCTCTACACGGCGCTGGGCATCGCCTTCTTCATCGTGGTGCTGATCTTCCTCAAGGACCACCGGGTCCTCCAGCGCTACACGTACATCTCCATGGTCGGCGCGATCGTGCTCCTGCTGCTGCCGCTGGTCCCCGGACTCGGGCGGAACATCTACGGCGCGAAGATCTGGATCTCGGTCGCCGGGTTCTCCATCCAGCCCGGTGAGTTCGCGAAGATCGTGCTGGCGATCTTCTTCGCCGGGTACCTGATGGTGAAGCGGGACGCGCTGGCCCTCGCCAGCCGCCGCTTCCTCGGTCTCTACCTGCCGCGCGGGCGCGACCTCGGGCCGATCCTCGTCGTCTGGTTCCTGTCGATCCTGATCCTGGTCTTCGAGACCGACCTCGGGACCTCGCTGCTGTTCTTCGGCATGTTCGTGATCATGCTGTACGTGGCGACCGAGCGGACGAGCTGGATCGTCTTCGGTCTGCTGATGTCGGCGGTCGGCGCGGTCGGCGTCGCGAGCTTCGAGACGCACGTCCAGCAGCGCGTCGAGGCGTGGCAGAACCCGATGGGCGAGTACAAGCTCTCCCAGCAGGGCGTCATCGGCCACTCCGAGCAGGCCATGCAGGCGCTGTGGGCGTTCGGCTCCGGCGGCACCCTCGGCACCGGCTGGGGGCAGGGCCACTCCGAGCTGATCAAGTTCGCCGCCAACTCCGACTTCATCCTCGCCACCTTCGGTGAGGAGCTGGGCCTGGCCGGCCTGATGGCACTGCTGCTGCTCTACGGGCTGATCGTCGAGCGCGGTATCCGTACCGCCCTCGCCGCCCGTGACCCGTTCGGCAAGCTGCTCGCCATCGGCCTGTCCGGCGCGTTCGCCCTCCAGGTGTTCGTCGTCGCCGGCGGTGTCATGGGCCTGATCCCGCTGACCGGTATGACGATGCCGTTCCTGGCGTTCGGCGGTTCCTCCGTCATCGCGAACTGGGCGCTCATCGGCATCCTCATCCGCATCAGCGACACGGCCCGCCGACCGGCCCCGGCCCCCGCCTCGAACCCCGACGCCGAGATGACCCAGGTGGTCCGCCCCTCATGAACAAGCCCCTGCGCCGCGTCGCGATCTTCTGCGGTCTGCTGATCCTGGCCCTGCTGGTGCGGGGCAACTGGCTGCAGTACGTCAAGGCGAACGAGCTGGCCACCGACGACAAGAACCGGCGAGTGCCGATCACCCGGTACTCCATCCCGCGCGGCGACATCATCGTCGACGGCAAGGCCATCACCGGGTCCGTGGAGACCAAGGGCGACTACAAGTACAAGCGGACCTGGAAGGACGGCCCGATGTGGGCGCCGGTCACCGGGTTCTCGTCGCAGGCGTTCGGCTCCAACTTCCTGGAGAACCTGGAGGACGGGATCCTCTCCGGCACCGACGACCGGCTCTTCTTCCGCAACACCCTCGACATGCTCACCGGCAAGCAGCGCGAGGGCGGCAGCGTCGTCACCACGCTGAGCGCCGCCGCGCAGAAGGCCGCGTACGACGGGCTCAAGGGCAAGAAGGGCGCCGCCGCCGCGATCGACCCGACCACCGGCAAGATCCTGGCGCTGGTGTCGACGCCCTCGTACGACCCGTCGAAGTTCGCCGGGCAGTCCAAGGCCGACGGCGCGGCGTGGAACGCCGTCCAGAAGAAGAACGACGCCGACGACCCGATGCTGAACCGGGCGCTGCGCGAGACCTACCCGCCGGGGTCGACGTTCAAGGTCGTCACCGCCGCGGCGGCGCTGGAGAACGACGTGGTCTCCGGGATCGACGACAAGACCGACACCCCGGACCCCTACCGGCTGCCGCAGTCCTCGACCGACCTCGGCAACGAGCACGGCGACTGCGAGAACGCGACCCTGCGGTACGCGCTCGAAGTGTCCTGCAACACCGTCTTCGCGAAGATGTCCGACAACGTCGGCAACGAGAAGATGATCGACCAGGCGACGAAGTTCGGCTTCAACGAGAAGGCGCTGGACACCCCGGTGCGCGCCGCCGAGTCCGTCTACCCCGAGGACAACCGGCCGCAGAACGCCCTCGACGGCATCGGGCAGGGCTCCAACCGGGCCACCCCGCTCCAGATGGCGATGGTCGCCGCGGCCGTCGCCAACGACGGCAAGCTGATGAAGCCGTACATGGTGGACTCCCTCAAGACGCCCAGCCTCGACACCCTGGAGACCACCGAGCCCAAGGTGCTCTCCCAGGCGGTCTCCTCCGCCACCGCGCAGAAGCTCCAGGAGATGATGGAGACGGTCGTCGAGACCGGTACGGGCAAGCGGGCCCAGATCCCCGGGATCAAGGTCGGCGGCAAGACCGGTACCGCGCAGCACGGCCTCAACAACAGCGAGAAGCCGTACGCCTGGTTCATCTCCTACGCCAAGCTGGCCGACGGTTCCTCGCCGGTGGCCGTGGCCGTGGTCGTCGAGGACGGTGCCGCCGTCCGCGAGGACATCTCCGGCGGCGGGCTCGCGGCGCCGGTCGCCAAGGCCGTCATGGAAGCAGTCATCGGCAACAAGAAGTGACCCCGCTCACGTAGCCGTCGTATCGGTGCACGTTGCGATACCGGTCCTGTATCGAGTAACAGGCTTGGCCAGGTCACACAGAGCGATCCGGGTAGCGTATGCCCGGACGGCAGCCTCGGGCCTGAGGACCGAGACCGACGGAGAGGGCTGGTAGTAGCTATGGAAGAGCCGCGTCGCCTCGGCGGCCGGTACGAGCTGGGCCAGGTGCTCGGCCGTGGTGGCATGGCGGAGGTCTACCTCGCGCATGACACCCGCCTGGGACGCACCGTGGCGGTGAAGACGCTGCGCGCGGACCTCGCGCGCGACCCTTCCTTCCAGGCCAGGTTCCGCCGGGAGGCCCAGTCGGCCGCCTCGCTCAACCATCCCGCGATCGTGGCGGTCTACGACACGGGTGAGGACTACATCGACGGGGTCTCGATCCCGTACATCGTCATGGAGTACGTGGACGGCTCCACCCTCCGCGAACTCCTGCACTCCGGGCGCAAGCTGCTGCCCGAGCGGTCCATGGAGATGACCGTCGGCATCCTCCAGGGCCTGGAGTACGCGCACCGCAGCGGGATCGTCCACCGCGACATCAAGCCGGCGAACGTCATGCTGACGCGTACCGGCCAGGTCAAGGTCATGGACTTCGGCATCGCCCGCGCGATGGGCGACTCCGGGATGACGATGACGCAGACCTCCGCGGTGATCGGGACCGCGCAGTACCTCTCGCCGGAGCAGGCGAAGGGGGAGCAGGTCGACGCGCGCTCCGACCTGTACTCGACGGGGTGCCTGCTGTATGAGCTGCTGACCGTCCGTCCTCCGTTCGTCGGGGACTCCCCCGTCGCCGTCGCCTACCAGCACGTCCGCGAGGAGCCGCAGCCGCCGTCCGTCTTCGATCCGGAGATCACTCCGGAGATGGACGCGATCGTCCTCAAGGCGCTCGTCAAGGACCCCAACTACCGTTACCAGTCGGCCGATCAGATGCGCGCCGACATCGAGGCGTGCCTCGACGGGCAGCCCGTCCAGGCGACCGCCGCGTTCGGCTCCGTCGGGTACGGCTACGGCGACGACCAGGCGACGACCGCGCTGCGGTCCGACGCGGGCGCCACCACCATGCTTCCGCCGATGTCCCCCGACGACGGCGGCTTCGGCTACGACGACCGGCCCGCTCGGCGGCGTCAGCAGAAGAAGTCGAACACGTCGACGATCGTGCTGGCGCTGGCGGCGGTGCTGGTGCTGATCGGGGCCGTGCTGATCGGGTGGTACGTCACGAACGGGGACGGGGGCGTCGGCAACAACACGACCACCGTGCCGTCCTTCGTCGACCAGACCGAGCCGCAGGCGAAACAGACCGCCGTCAACGGTGATCTCCAGATCGCGGTCGAGAAGAAGACCTGCGAGAACACCGAGACCGGGAAGGTCTGTTCGCAGGATCCCGTGGCGGGCACGAGCGTCGACAAGAACACGACGGTCAAGCTGGTCGTGTCGACGGGGGCGCCGAAGGTGGCGGTGCCGAACGTGATCGACAAGGACATCGACGAGGCGACGAAGATCCTGGAGGACAAGGGCTTCCAGGTCAAGACCACCCAGTCGGAGTCCTCCCAGGCCCCCGGCACGGTCCTCAGCCAGACCCCCGATCCCGGCAACGAGCAGGAGAAGGGCTCGACGGTGACCCTTGAGGTCGCCAAGGCCGCCGAGAAGGAGACCGTTCCGGACGTCACCGGGCTCAGCTGTGACGACGCCAAGCGGCGGATCGAGCAGAACAACCTGACGGCCGGGAACTGCTCCGACGTCCAGGTGCAGGACCAGAACCAGAACGGCAAGGTCGTCTCCACCAACCCGGCCATCGGGCAGCAGGTGGACAAGGACACGACCATCAACATCCAGGTCGGCCGCGCTCAGATCCAGGTCCCGTCCAACCTCACCACCCTCTCCCTCAAGGACGCCAAGCAGGCGCTCTCCGACCTCGGGCTCCAGGTCAACGTCGCCGGCTCCCAGAACGACGACGCCCGCGTCATCAACTCCGACCCGGCTCCCGGCAGCACGGTCCAGCCCGGCCAGACCGTCAACCTCATCGCCATCGACGGCAACAACAACGGCGGTAACAACAACGGCGGCGGCGGCTTCTTCGGCGGCCTCGACGGCGCGGGCTTCCGCACGGACGACTGACGCCCGGTAACGCCCCGAGCCCCGGTCCCCTCCAAGGGGGCCGGGGCTCTTCCGTTCCCGCCACGCCGCCGCTCTTCACACGTTCGTATGTCGATCGTGTCTTCGGATCAGCTCACTCGTTTGCAGGGCATGATCAACGAAACCGTGCTGCTGGAATCCAGGTCGCTGCGCGAGAGCGTGGCCGAGCGGACGGAGGTGCTGGACCGGGTCAGGGTGCTGTCGATGCTGCCGGATGGTGTGCATGTGACGACGGCGATGGTGGCGGAGTACTTCGGGGTGGGGACAGAGGCCATCAAGTCGCTCGTCAAGGACCACCGAACCGAGTTGGAGGCCAGCGGCTACCGCGTCTTGACAGGTACATCACTGAGGTCCTTCAAGGACCTCACCGGGGTTCAGCCGTCCACAAGTTCCCTCGCCCTCTACCCCCGCCGAGCCGTCCTCAACGTCGCCATGCTGCTCCGCGACAGCGAAACCGCACGTCAGGTGCGTGTGTACCTGCTCGACATGGAGTACATGGTCCGCTCGCAGCCTGTGGATAACTCTGTCCACAGGCTCTCGGAGTCCATCCACGAGCTTGTGGATGAGCGCATCGTCCACATCCTCGGCAAGACCGTCGTCCCCATGTTCAACGCGCTCATCGAGACGTCAGGAGAGCACCGCAAGGAGTTGGTGTCGCTGCGGACGGATGTGCAGGCCGTCGAGAGGAGGCTTCGGCAGCACAGGGCGAGGCTGCGGCGGATGCTGAGCGCGGTGTGAGCGACAGAGTTGCTTCAAGTAACTCAGTCAGCCGAGTTATCCACAGGGCGCAGGGACTGAGCTCCTTCAAGGAGCTCAGTCAGCTCAACTCCTTCGGCGGTGTCCGTTCCGAGTCCACCTTCTCCGTGCGGACCAACTCCCCCCACACCACGTACCGGTACCGGCTCGTATACACCGGCGTGCACGTCGTCAGCGTGATGTAGTGGCCCGCTTTCTCCGTGCCGGATTCCTTGGGGATCTGGGAGAGGACCTTGACGTTGTACTTCGAGGTCTCGGGGAGGACGGAGTAGACCTTGTAGATGTACCAGGTGTCGCGGGTCTCGAAGACGATCGGGTCGCCGTCCTTGAGTTTGTCGATGTTGTGGAACTTGGCGCCGTGCCCGTCGCGGTGGGCGGCGAGGGTGAAGTTGCCCTGTTTGCCGGAGGTGGGGAGGGTCGCCTGGACGGGGTCGGTGTAGTAGCCGGCGACGCCTTCGTTGAGGACGTCGGAGGAGGTGCCCTTCTCGACCAGGACCTCGCCGTTCTTCATGGCGGGGACGTGGAGGAAGCCGATGCCGTCCTTGGTGTCGAGGGCGCCGGGCCCGGCCGGCTTGGACCAGTTGTCGCGGACCTTGTCGGACTGTTTCGCGGCCTCGCGGTCGGCGATGACGTTGGTCCACCAGAGGGAGTAGGCGACGAAGAGCCCGAGGATCAGACCGGCGGTGATGAGGAGTTCGCCGAGGACGCTCACGGCGGTGGCGAGGCGCCCGCCCCCGCGGCGGGGCTCGGCGGCACCGGTGTGCCGGTTCGTGGTCCCGTCGGTCGTCGCTGTCACGTGTCTTCGCCCCTACTCGACGAGCGCATCCGGCTTCCCCTTGCTGCGCGGCCGTTCCTCGACCATCTTGCCCCAGACGATCAATCTGTACTTGCTGGTGAACTCGGGGGTGCAGGTCGTGAGGGTGATGTAGCGGCCGGGCGCGGTGAAGCCGGAACCGGGCGGGATCGGGTCGAGAACGCTGGTATTGCTGGGCGAGGTGACCGGCAGCATGGAGGCCATCTTGTAGACGAAGTACTCGTCCTGGGTCTCTACGACGATCGCGTCACCGGGCTGCAAACGGTTGATGTAGCGGAACGGTTCGCCGTGGGTGTTGCGGTGTCCGGCGATCCCGAAGTTCCCGGTCTTCGCGTCGGGCATGGGGGTGGCGAGGGCGCCTTCGCCGTAGTGCCCGACCATGCCCTTGTCGAGGACCTTCTTGTTGCTGACGCCTTCGGCGATGGGGACGACGACGTCGAGCTTGGGGATGTGCAGGAGCGCGAACCCCTGCCCGGCGGAGAACGTGCCGGCGGCCCGCTTGCCGCTGGCCCAGTCCTTCTGGAGCTGGTTGGCCTCGCTGCCGGCCTGCGCGTGGGCGCGGACGTTGGTCCACCAGAGCTGGTAGCCGACGAAGAGGAGCATGAGGACGCCGGTGGTGATGAACACCTCGCCGAGCGCCCGGCTGGCGACGACGGCGGCGCCGGGCTTGCGCGCCTTGGCCTGGCGCCGGGCCTCGACGCGGGACAGCGGCCGGTCGCCGTGCAGGGGGCGGGATTCGGCCGCCGGTGTGGCGACGACGCGCCCGCGACGGCCCTTGGCGGCCTTCCTGCGGGCCGCGCGCCCGCCGAGGGGGGCGGGAGAGCCGGGCCCGGCGGCTGTGCCCGCAGAGGCGGATATGGGGTCACCGCCCTGGGGCGGCTCCGGTATCCGCAGGGCCATGGTCTCCTCGTCGGCGGGCGCGTCGTAGCGCTCGCCGCCGTGGAGAAGCCCCTCGCGCTCCGGGCGCAGCGCGGTCACGCGGTGGCCCTGCCCACGACCGGCGCGAGCCCGGCCGATCTGGCGACCGCGCCGTGGTCGCCGCACTCGGTCAGCCAGTTGGCGAGCATCCGGTGGCCGTGCTCGGTGAGGACGGACTCGGGGTGGAACTGGACGCCCTCGACGGCCAGTTCCCGGTGGCGCAGGCCCATGATGATGCCGTCCTCGGTGCGCGCGGTGACCTCCAGCTCGGCCGGGACGGTCTGCGGCATCGCCGCGAGGGAGTGGTAGCGCGTCGCCGTGAACGGGGAGGGCAGGCCCGCGAAGACGCCCTTGCCCTCGTGTGCGACGAGGGAGGTCTTGCCGTGCAGCAGCTCGGGCGCGCGGTCGACGACGCCGCCGTACGCGACCTGCATCGACTGCATGCCGAGGCACACCCCGAAGACGGGGACGCGGGTGGCGGCGCAGTGCCGGACCATCTCGACGCAGACGCCGGCCTCTTCGGGCGTCCCCGGCCCCGGCGACAGCAGCACGCCGTCGAAACCGTCCTGGGCGTGGGCCGTGGAGACCTCGTCGTTGCGCAGGACCTCGCACTCGGCGCCCAGCTGGTACAGGTACTGGACGAGGTTGAAGACGAAGCTGTCGTAGTTGTCGACGACGAGAATGCGCGCGCTCACTGGTTGTCCACCGTCACATCGTTGAAGGGAAGCAGCGGTTCGGCCCACGGGAAGACGTACTGGAACAGGACGTAGACGACAGCGAGGACCAGCACGATCGAGATCAGTGCCTTGAGCCACGCGTTGCCTGGCAGATGCCGCCAGATCCAGCCGTACATGCCGTCCCTTCCGTCGTACCACGGCACCAGACTCACGCCGTACCGCACCAGACTAACGGCGCAGCGCCGGGGGTCTGCCTTCGTCCACAGGTGACGTCGAATCCAGGTGCGCCCAGACGACGAGCCGGTGGCTGTGGCCCCACTCCGGATCGCACGTGGTCAACGTGAGGTACCGGCCCGGTGCCGTGTACCCCGACTTACGTGGCACAGGGTCGATCACCTCAATGTCCGTGGGGACGGTTTTGTAGGGCCCTTTGTCGATCCGATACGTGAACCAGGTGGTCCCGTCGCTGACCACGACGGCGTCGCCCCGGCGCAGCTCGGGGAAGTCCTTGAAGGGGTCGCCGTAGGTGCGGCGGTGCCCGGCGACGGCGAAGTTGCCGGTGCCGCCGAGGGGGGCGGTGTTCGTGTAGTGGCCGAGGCCCTTCTTGAGGGTGCCGGTGTCGGTGCCCTGGAGGACCGGCTTGTTCCACGTGAAACCAAGACGCGGGATGTGCATGACGGAGAAGGGCTGCCCCTCCTCGTAGGTCTTCGCTTTCGGTGCGACCGGTTGAGGCTTCCGCCAGCGGCTTTCGAGTCGCTGGACCTGCTCCGTCATGTCCCGGTCGGCCTGCACGCCGGTCCAGTACAGGGCGTAGACGACGAAGAGGACGATCACCGCGCCGACGGTGATGCACAGCTCGCTGACGGTCCTGACGATCCCCCGTAAGGACACGGGACCCCCTGGTTGCTCCGCTTACTCCACGGGCTCGGCGTAGTGCAGGTCCACTGTGCCCGAGTAGCCGGGCAGCGTCACCGTGCCGTCGTCGGTGACTTTCCAGCCGAGGCCGTAGACGTCGACGTACACCATGTAGTTCTGGATCGCCTTGGACGCGGCGAGGGCGTCCTTGAGCTTCTTGGGGTCGCCGACGGCCTGGATCTTGTAGGGGGGCGAGTAGACGCGGCCCTGGAGGATCAGGGTGTTGCCGACGCAGCGGACGGCGCTGGTGGAGATGAGGCGCTGGTCCATGACCTTGATGCCCTGGGCGCCGCCCTGCCAGAGCGCGTTGACGACGGCCTGGAGGTCCTGCTGGTGGATGACCAGGTAGTCGGGCTGGGGCTCGGGGTAGCCGGGGAGCTTGGCGGTGGCGTTCGGCGGGGCGTCGTCGAGGGTGACGGTGAGGGCCTTGCCCTTGATCTCCTGGGTGCCGGCGCTGTGCTCCAGGGCGGCGAGTTTCCGGTCCTCGGTGGTGGTGCGGCCGGCGTCCGCCCCGGCCAGTTCCTCGACCTGGCTGCGCAGGGAGGCGTTGGACTCGTCCAGCTCGCCGTTCTTGCGGCTGCGCTCCTGGATGAGGTCGGAGAGCTTGAGCAGGGAGGCGTCCGTACGGATGTCGGTGCCCTTGGCGGTGTCGAAGCTGGTGAAGAAGATGAGACCCGCGAGAGCGAAGACGCCGACGGTCAGGACGCGCATCGGGCGGACACGAACCGGACGACCGGGTGCGGAACCCGTTGAACCGTTACCGGGGGAGTCGGCAGAATTGCTCAACGTACCGTTATCTCCTTCGGCGCCGTGGAAGCACTACGCTAACCGACGCCCGGGGGAGCGCTCAGTGTCCCCTTGTCAGCAGGAGAGACCCTCGTGCCGAAGTCACGCATCCGTAAGAAGGCCGACTACACGCCGCCGACGGCGAAGCAGGCGACCGCGATCAAGCTGAACAGCCGTGGCTGGGTGGCACCGGTCATGCTTGCGCTGTTCCTGATCGGGCTGGCCTGGATCGTCCTCTTCTACGTGACCGACGGGGATCTTCCCCTCGACGCGTTGGGCAACTGGAACATCGTGGTCGGGTTCGGTTTCATCGCCGCGGGGTTCGGCGTCTCGACGCAGTGGAAGTGACCTCGGGCCGGTAGCCGCCGGGAGTTATCCACAGGCCAGGGCTCGTTGTCCACACGGTGGGGAAAAAGAACGACGATCTGTGGATAACTCCCAGGACGTTGACGCCGGTACGACGAACCCACAACCCGTCGAAAACTCGTACGCCCCCTGCCTGACCTGCGTAAACGCCGGTCCGGGACAGGGGGCGAACCCGTTCTTCCACAGGGTGCGCGCAGAGCGCTACAGCCTGTGGACAACTCTGTGCTCAGGTGAGCTGAGACGTCCTCAAGAGGGTCACGATCACGACCGCGGCGAGCACGAGTGCACAGGTGCCGTACTGGATCAGCGTCCGCTTCTCGCGGGGCGCGTAGACCATCCCGGCCCCGATCACGACCCCGGCGACGAGCCCGCCGACATGGGCCTGCCAGGCGATGCCGCTCCAGCCGAAGGTGAAGATGAGGTTGATCACCAGCAGGGCGATGATCGGGCGCATGTCCTGACGCAGCCGACGCATCAGTATGGCGGTGGCCCCGAAGAGGCCGAAGATGGCACCAGAGGCGCCGAGTGTCCCCTGGTAGGGCGACGCGAGCAGGTAGGTCAGCGCGCTTCCGGCGAGGCCCGAGATCAGGTACAGCGCCAGGTAGCGGGCCCGGCCCAGGACGGTTTCCAGGGGGCCGCCCAGCCACCACAGGCTGAGCATGTTGAAGAGGATGTGCCAGATCTCCTGGTGCAGGAACATCGACGTGAACAGGCGGTACCACTCGCCCGTCGCAACGCCCTCCGTGGCCTGGAACGGCGCCGGAGGCCACTCACCGACGAGCACCAGACTGTCGACGAGCGAGGAGCGGGCCTGCACGGCGATGAACAACAGCACGTTGATGCCGAGCAGCACCTTCGTCACCAGCCGTGGGTCCGCCGCGACCGTGCCACCGGCGATCGTGCGGGGCTGGTTCGCCGTCGGCGCGTGGCCCGTCCCCGAACCGTTGCGCACGCACTCCGGGCACTGGAATCCCACGGACGCGCTGACCATGCACTCCGGGCAGATCGGCCGCTCGCAGCGCGTACAGCGGACGCCGGTCTCGCGGTCGGGGTGGCGATAACAGCCGGTCAGCCCGGAAGCCTCCGCCTGCCCACCGTGCGCCTGGTCCACTGGATCCCCTTCACGTAGCTCCCGAACAGGGTCGTACACAACACGCTGCCCCGCTCTTCACTACGGACGAGCGGGGCATTTGGTTCCCGGAGAAGCGGTCAGCGCTTCTCGACGACGACGCTCTCGATGACGACGTCGTTGACCGGGCGGTCGTTGCGGGAGGTGTCGACCTTGGAGATCGCGTCGACGACCTCGGAGCCCTTGGTGACCTCGCCGAAAATGGTGTGGCGGTTGTTGAGGTGCGGGGTGGGGCCGACGGTGATGAAGAACTGGGAGCCGTTGGTGCCGGGGCCCGCGTTGGCCATGGCGAGCAGGAACGGCTTGTTGAACTTCAGCTCGGGGTGGAACTCGTCCTTGAAGCGGTAGCCGGGGCCGCCGGTGCCGTTGCCCAGCGGGTCACCGCCCTGGATCATGAAGCCCTCGATGACCCGGTGGAAGACGGTGCCGGCGTACAGGCTGCCCTCGCCCGGCTTGCCGGTCTTGGGGTCCGTCCACTTCTTCTCACCCGTGGCGAGCCCGACGAAGTTCTCCACCGTCTCCGGCGCGTGGTTCGGGAAGAGTTCGATCTCGATGTCGCCGTGGTTGGTCTTCAGGGTGGCGTAGAGCTTCTCGGCCACTGGGGCGCCTTTCATTCGACTGCCTTGTTAACCCCACGATCCTCGCATGGATCCCCACCCGTATGCCTGCCACCGCATGCCTTGTTCTCCCGGAGCAGGCATGATCCGCAAATGGGTGGAAAGTCGATAGAACGTACCGCCACCGAGGAGGAGGAACCCGTGACCCGCATCGACAGCGTGCGTGCCGCGACCGGCTCGGCGAAGGACAGCGTGCTGCACGCCGCGGAAGTGGTGGCGCCCTACGCCGACACGGCGAGGGAGAAGGCCGCGCACTACGCGCAGGAGGCCCGGGTACGGCTCGCGCCCAAGGTGTCCCAGGCCGCCGAGCAGGCCCGTGTGCAGTACGACGCCCATCTCGCGCCGAGGCTGGAGCAGGCCAGGAACCATGTCCCGCCGAAGGTCGACTACGCGGCCCACGAGGCGGCGCTGCGCACGCGGATCGCCGCGCGCCAGGCCGCCGAGTACTCGCGTCCGCGCATCGAGCAGGCGGTCGCCGCCGCCGGTCCCGTGCGTGAGGAGGCCGCCGCCCGTGGCGCCGCCGCGCTCGCGGCCCTGCGCGGACAGGTGACCGCCGAGCAGATCGAACGCCTCGTCCGCGCGAACCGCCGCCGTGCGCGGGCCGGCCGCGCGATGCGCGGTCTCGTCGTCCTCGGCGTCGTCGCCGGGGGCGTCTACGCGGTCTGGCGCTGGTGGGACCAGCAGGCCAACCCCGACTGGCTGGTCGAACCCCCGGCCGCCACCGAGGTGCCCGCCTCGGGCGGGCTCCACTCCGTGGACGGCACCGGTCTCGACCCGGAGGTCCAGGCCAAGGAGGCCGAGGAGGAGGCCGCGCGGGGCGAGAAACACGGCTGAAGTGAGCCATAGTGCATGGTGGTGGGGCCGGGGAGATCAACTCCCCGGCCCCATCGGCATGTTTCACGTGAAACAGGAACACCGAGGGGCGGCGGGGAGAGCGAGGGGGCGGGACCGTGGAGGAGCATCGACGGCCGGTGTCGTGGGGCGAGGCGGCGCTGACGACCCTGAGCGGGCTGGTGGTGCTCGGACTCACCTGGGGCGTGCTGACGCTGCTCGACGAGGAGACGCTGCCGGTTGCGATGCCCGCGGTGGGTCTGCTGACCCACTGGTTCATGCGGGAGCACCGGTTCTGGGGAGCCGGAGCGGCGGCGACGGTGGTCGGGGCGGTCACGGTGTTCGCGCTCCTCGACCCTCTGCGCGGCTCGCTCGACAAGCTCGCCGCCGACTCGGTCGCCTGTGCGTCGGGCCTGGTCAGCGCCATGATCGTGTTCGCGTTCTGCGCGCGTGGCCATCGGCGTGAACCGGCCCTTCCGGGCTGAACTTGCCGTGCGGCTAGGAGAGATGCGGTAAAGTTCTTTACCGAATACTTATGATCGCCGGCGGAGAGGGGGGCGTTTCCATGGACCGGGGCATTCGTGCCGTGCGTGTCGACAACGCCGCCCGCGACGGCGTTCCTGATACCGGCCGCAGCCTCTAGCGCTGCCCTCGCCCGGGTGGCCGCAGTGCGTCACGCCTGCCGCCCCGGGCCCGCCGGACAACTCACCCGCATACCTTCACGTACGACGCGCGCGACCGCCTCCACGGCGGCCTCGCGTCGGCACAGACGCCCGCGACCTGAACCGAATCGACGGAGGTCAGACGCCCGTGCACGACACGACAGCGATGCTCATCGAACTCGGGGCGATCATCCTCGCCCTGGGGCTGCTCGGCCGGCTGGCCGGGCGGATCGGGTTCTCGCCGATCCCCCTCTATCTGCTCGCCGGACTCGCGTTCGGCCAGGGCGGGCTGCTGCCGCTGGAGGCGAGCGAGGACTTCGTCTCGACCGGCGCCGAGATCGGCGTCATCCTGCTGCTGCTCATGCTGGGGCTGGAGTACAGCGCGTCCGACCTGGTCACCACGCTCAGGACGCAGTACCCGTCCGGCGCGGTCGACTTCGTGCTGAACGCGACACCGGGCGCCGTGATGGCGCTGCTGCTCGGGTGGGGGCCGGTGGCCGCCGTCGCGCTCGCGGGGGTCACCTGGATCTCGTCGTCCGGGGTGATAGCGAAGGTCCTCGGGGAGCTGCGGCGGCTCGGGAACCGGGAGACGCCGGTGGTGCTCGGGGTGCTGGTCCTCGAAGACCTCGCGATGGCCGTCTACCTGCCGATCCTCACGGCCGTCCTCGCGGGGGTGAGTCTCGCGGGCGGCGCGCTGACGCTGCTGATCTCGCTGGGGACGGTCGGGGCGGTGCTGTACGTCGCGCTGCGGCACGGGCGGCTCGTCAGCCGCGCGGTCGCCTCCGACAACGCCGAGCTGCTGCTGCTCGTCGTCCTCGGGCTGACGCTGCTGGTCGCCGGGATCGCGCAGGAGTTGCAGGTGTCGGCGGCGGTGGGGGCGTTCCTGGTGGGCATCGCGCTGTCCGGTGAGGTCGCCGAAGGGGCGGGCAACCTCCTCACGCCGCTACGGGACCTCTTCGCCGCCGTCTTCTTCGTCTTCTTCGGCCTGCACACCGATCCCGCCGCGATCCCGCCGGTCCTCCTGCCCGCCCTGGCGCTCGCCGTGGTCACGACGGCCACGAAGATCGCCACCGGCTACTGGGCCGCCCGCCGCGCGGCCATCTCCGTCCCCGGTCGCTGGCGGGCCGGTGGAGTCCTCGTCGCGCGCGGCGAGTTCTCCATCGTCATCGCCGGCCTCGCGGTCGGAGTCGAACCCCGCATCGGCCCCCTGGCCACCGCCTACGTCCTCATCCTCGTCGTCCTCGGCCCCCTGACGGCCCGCTGGACCGAACCCCTGGCCCGGCGCTTCACGCGGACGGCGAGCGCGGAGAACGCCCGGCGCAGGGAGGCGGCCCATGCGAGCGGCTGAGGGAGCACCGGGCACGGCGGGGGCGCCGGGGGCCGGGACGGCGCGGGGCAGGGGTGTGCGGCAGGCCGGGGGCGGGGGGCTGGCTCGGCGGAGTGCGCAGGGTGCGCGGGGTGTGGAGCAGGGGGAGAAGCGCCGGGGTGACGGGGGGTCGGCGGAGGTCGGGGCGTATGCCGGCGCCGCCGGGCGGGTCCCGTCTCGGGCGGACGTGCGACGGTCGCCGCATCCGAAGCGGAGCGTCGTGCGTCGTACGGAGGGGACGGCGAGTCGGGAGGGGGGAGCGGTGGTGGGAGGTGGGGGGGTCGTCGAGGGGTTCGCGGAGATCCTGGCCGATGCCGCGGTGACCGGACGGCGGCTCACGCGGGGGGAGTTGGAGTCGCGGCGGGAGTTGGGGGCGCGGGCCGCCGAGGCGGGGCTGGCCTGGCGTCCCCTGGTGCGGGCGTACGTGGCGGCCGGGCGGGCCGAGCGGCCCGCCGGGGCCGGGCTCGACGACGTGCTCGGGGTGCTGGAGCAGGCGCTGGACGCGTTCGCGGACGGGTACGAGCGGGCGCAGCGGCTGGTCGTGCGCAAAGAGGAGGCCGCGCGGCGGGAGTTCATCGACGACCTGCTCGCGGGACACGGCGACCCGGGCCAACTGGCCGCGCGTTCCGAGCGGTTCGGGCTGCGGCTGTCGCGCGCGCACGCCGTGGCCGTCGCTACGGGGCCCGAGGCGTACGACGAACTCGACGCCGTGCCACGGCAGTTGGCCGCCGAGCTGTTCTCGCGGTTCGAGCACCGGCGGATCCTGTTCACCACCAAGGACGGGCGGATGGTGTGCGTCGCGCCGGGCGACCAGGAGGACGTCCTCGTCCACTTCGCGAAGCTGGTCCACGCGGTGACCGCGGGCGCGGGGCAGGTGGCCGTGGGGCGGACGCGGACCGGCGCGGTGGGGATCGGGCACTCGTACGGGGAAGCGCTCAACGCCCTTGACGTGGCAGGGCGGATGGGGTTCGACGATCCGCTGCTGCGCGCCGCCGATCTGCTCGTCTTCCCCGTGCTGGCCCGCGACCGGCAGGCCCTCGTGGACCTCGTCCACCACACGCTGGCCCCGCTGGAACAGGCGCGCGGCGGGGCCCGGCCGCTCCTCGACACGCTCACGGCGTACTTCGACACAGGCTGCGTCGCCGCCGCCGCGGCCCGCGAACTCTCGCTCAGTGTCCGGGCGTTGACCTACCGTCTGGAGCGCATCCACACCCTCACCGGCGTCGACCCCGCCGACCCCGCGCACCGGTACGCCCTCCAGACCGCCGTCATCGGGGCGCGGTTGCTCAACTGGCCGTCCAGGGCGCTGGACTGACATACGGATGGGAGAATTCCGGGGTTCCCGCGCGGCGCAGGGCGAGGCGGAGAGGGAGTGGTCGGCATGATCGAGTGGAGTGAGTTCGGCTCGGGCGCGCGGCCGGTGCCCCAGCCGGTGGCGACGCCGCTGGTGTGGGCGGGCGCGTTCGCCGGGGCGCTGCTCCTGGTCGCCGTCCTCAACACGACCGTCGGCACGGACCGTCCGCTGCTCGCGCTCGCCGCGCTGTCGTTCCTCGCCGCCGTCCTCGGGCTGTGCGCCCGCTTCACCGCCGCGCCGGGGACGGCCGCCTTGTGCTGGTTCTTCCTCAACGGCTTCGCGATCCCGCCGGCCGGGACGCTGACGTGGACCGTGTCGCGGGACGTGCTGTGGCTGGCGTGTCTGCTGGGGGCGGCGGTGTCGGGGACGGCGCTGGCGCGGGTGGTGGACGCGCGGGCGGCGTACCGGCGGGTGTCGGGGGGCTGGGAGGAGTGAGGGGGCGGGGAGAGGTGAGGGGGCGGGAAGGGGTGAGCAGACGGGGTGCAGCGAGCGGCGGGGCTCGCGGGGCCGGTCCGGGTGGGCCGTTCGTATGAGCCGGGTTCACGGCGCTGATGTGCCTCGCCTCGACGGTGTCCGTGCCCGACTTCGCCGCGCACCCGCCGTGGCGGGACACCGATGTGAGCCGGTGAGCCGGTGAGGCCGTCCGCCGATCGGGGGTAAAGCGGTGACACGCGGCGTGTGCGGGGCGGCGGGGTGGGACTCATGGCGTATTGGGCCGGGAGTTCCAGGAGGCGGCGATGGCGCACGGCAGAGGGTGGATGTCCGGGGCGGTGGGGCTGTTGTGCGTGGCGGTCCTCCCGGTGGCTCCGGCCATGGCCGCGCCCGCGCCCTGCACCTCCGGGACCGGGCCCTATCAACGGCAGCTCGAACAGCATCTGCGGCTGCCGGTGGACGGGCGGCAGTCGGTACGGGACTGTCTGGCCATCCGGGGGTTCCAGGGGCGGAACGGGGTGAAGCCCGCCGACGGGTACGCGGGGCTGGCCACCTACCGGATGATGCTGGTCGCGGAGGCCGCGCGGAACCCCAACGCCGGGAAGAAGTGCCCCGTGCGGTCCTATCGGGTGGCGTGTGTGGATCTGACGCGGCAGCTGATGTGGGTGCAGAAGGGGAAGCGGGTCGTCTACCAGCCGGTTCCGGTGCGCAGCGGGCGGGACGGGTACGAGACCCGGACGGGGTGGCACCGGGTCTACTGGCGGGACCGGGACCACTATTCGAGCCTCTACGACGGGGCCCCCATGCCGTACTCCCAGTTCTTCGACGGGGGCCAGGCGTTCCACGGCACGTACGGGAATCTCTTCGCCGGCGGGTCCCACGGGTGTGTGAACCTCCGGCTCGCCGACGCCCGGCGGCTGTGGAGCGCGCTCAAGCTGGACGACGCCGTCTTCGTGTACGGCGTCAAGCCCGGGACCGCGCGGAACATGCCCCACGTCACGCCGCCGCCGGTCGGGGATCCGCCGGACGTCCGTGAGGTCGGGCCGCCGCCCAATCCCGACCCCGAGTCCTGAATGCGGACGCGGGCGGGGGCGCGGGCGGGGGTGTGGGGGCGCGCCGGGGCGCGGACGCGAGTGCGGGTGCGGGCACAGGCGCGGGTGCGGACGCGGGTGTGGTGCGGGTCGGTACTGGGCGCGTGCCTGCTGCTGGTGACGTCGACGGCGGCGCCCGGTGCCGTCGCCGCGCCGGCCGTGAGCTGTACGTCCGGGCAGAAGGGGCTCGCCTCGGCGTTACGGACCGGGATCGGGCGGGCGGTCGCCGGGCGGCGGGGGACCGTCGCCGTCGTCCTCCACGACCGTCCGTCCCGTACGCGGTGTGCGCTGCGCGGTACGTACGCCTTCGACTCCGCGAGCGTGGTGAAGGTCGCCGTCCTCGGGGCTCTGCTGTGGGACGCGCAGCGGGCGGGGCGGGGGCTGACCAAACGGGAACGGACGCTGGCGTCCTCCATGATCACCCGGTCCGGGAACACCGCCACCAACACCCTGTGGAATCAGCTCGGGGCGAGCAAGGTGCGGCGGTTCCTCGACGCCGCGCGCATGACCCGGACCTCGCTGAACCCCTACGGGTACTGGGGGCTCACCCAGCTCAACGCGCGCGACCAGCAACGGCTGATGGATCTGCTGCTCGCCCCGAACAAGGTGCTGCGCGCCGCCCCGCGGGCCTATGTGCTGGAGCTGATGGGGAAGGTGGTCGAGTCCCAGCGGTGGGGGACGCCGGCCGGGGCGCCGGAATCCGTGCGGGTGTACGTGAAGAACGGGTGGCTTCCCCGGGCCAGTCACGGGTGGCGGGTGCACAGCACCGGGGCGTTCGTCGGGGGCGGGAAGTCCTACACCATCACCGTTCTCAGCCACGGGAACGGGAGCATGAAGTACGGGGTGACGACCGTTCAGCGCGTCGCCAAGGCGATACACGGGGTCCTCGGCGTCACGAAGTGACCGTGCTCCTGATCAACTGACGGTGCGACTCCTGCAACGCCTCCGGCAACTCATCCGGACGGAACCACCGCGCCTCCAGGATCTCGAACGGGTCGATCTTCAAAGTCCCTCCCGCATACCGAGCCTCGTAGGCGACTTCCGCCCGAAATCGGTAACCACTGCTCAACCTCACCAGCCTCCCCGGGACCACATCCAGCCCCGTCTCCTCCTTCACCTCCCTCACCACCGTCTGCTCGAACTCCTCCCCCTTCGCCGCGAAGCCCGTCGGCAGGCCCCACGGGTGCCTCTTCGACCACAACCTGTGCTTCAGCAACAACACCTCCCCCTCCTCGTTCCGCACCACCCCCGTCACGCCGACCACGAACTTCGCGTGCGCGAGCCAGAGGATGCGCCACTGAAGCGAACCTCGAAGCAAATGCCACAACCGGGGGATCAGGTGTTTCACGGGGGCCCTTCGGGGGGGTGCTGTTCGGGGTGAGCACCAACTCTCTCAGCCGACGGGGAGTTTGGCGTCCAGAGGGGTCCGGGGGCCGATCCACCACACAACACCGGACGCGCTACGAGCGCCCGCCCCCAAGCGCTTACGACGTTCCGCCCCCGCGCGGGGACGGGGGACCGTAGGGTCGGCTTCGGGGGGGGTTCCGACCCCAGAGATGGCCAAAATGTCCGTTTCCTCGAAAGTAATGAAACTCAGCCCGCAAACCGAATAACGCCGCAGGTCACGGACGGTGGTCCCCGCGCACGCGGGGGTGTTCCCCGGTACCGGCCGGTGCGCCACCCCTGCGGGTTGTGGTCCCCGCGCACGCGGGGGTGTTCCCGATGAGGAGGGTCCCGGAGTAGCCGAGCGCGAGTGGTCCCCGCGCACGCGGGGGTGTTCCCCAGCACGCAAGGCGGGGCCCGTGACCGTGTGTGTGGTCCCCGCGCACGCGGGGGTGTTCCCCCCCTCGACGCTCCCGCCCGTCCGGCCGGGGTGTGGTCCCCGCGCACGCGGGGGTGTTCCCGGCTACGAGCGAATCCTCGCGGGGCTATCCCCGTGGTCCCCGCGCACGCGGGGGTGTTCCCTACCAGGCGACGCCGGGCTGTTCGCACTGCCCGTGGTCCCCGCGCACGCGGGGGTGTTCCCTCCCGCTTCGGCGGGGCCGGGTGGTCGCCGTCGTGGTCCCCGCGCACGCGGGGGTGTTCCCCCTCCCATCCGGCGGGCGAGTTCCGGCCTGTAGTGGTCCCCGCGCACGCGGGGATGCCCCCTGGGCGCCGCGCGGTCCGGCGACGCCGAGGTCAGGGGGTCAAGGACAAGGCGTACTCCGGCCACCACACGCCCGCTGGGGGCCCGCCTCGGCAGGTGCCGTCGGATTCGCCGGGGCGTTTGATCCAGAGGTGGGCGTCGAGGGAGGGGGTGTTGGTGTGGAGGGTGGGGGGTGGGCCGAGGGTGCGGGATGGGGGGTTGCACCAGGGGTCGGGGCCTGTGTAGGGGCCGTTGCCGTTGCGGCTGGTGTCGAAGACGAAGTGGGGGGTGTGGCCGGTGGCTTGGGCTAGGCGGCGTGCGTAGGTGAGGAGCGTGGGGGTGGTGTGGAAGTTGGAGACGTTCAAGGAGAAACCGTCGGCTCGGGGGAGGCCCGCCTTGTTCAACGCCCTTGCCAGCCACGGGAGGTCGCTGATCCAGCCCGGGTGACCGGCGTCCACGTAGACGCGGACGTTCTTGTGCGCCTTCAGCCGATCGACCGCGTACGCCAGCAGGCCCAGGCGTTCCTTGAGCCCGGCGTTCGCGCAGCCCGCGAGGGCCTGGGGGACGGCGTCCGGTTCGAGGATCACCCAGGCCGAACGGTCGCCCAAGCCCTCCGCGAAGGAGTCGACGTACGCCCGGTACTCGCGTGAGCTGTCCGCGCCCCCGGCGGAGAAGGCTCCGCAGTCCCGGTGGGGGATGTGGTACGCGACGAGAACCGGCGTACGCCCCACGACAGTTGCCGCGGTCGTCAGCCGACGCACCTCGGGCCCGGGGTTCGCCCCCGTCAACCACGTCGCCTGCGGTTCACGAGCGATGCGCTCGATACGAGCCGCGTCCGCGAACCGCCCGGCGTCACGGTACGCGGCGACTTGCCGGGCCGCGGGGGTGTCGGGATCCGTCCACAACTCCGTGGAGCTGGGGGCCTGTTCGGGGGACGCGACCCCCGCAATGGTGGCCGCAGCGTCCGGGACGATGGCTGCGGCATCCGGGGCGGCAGCCGCGTCCGGGACGATAGCTGCGGCATCCGGGGCGGTGGTTGCGGCGTCGGGAGAGGGAGAGTCGGGCTCCGATCGAGCAGCCCCAGCCACCTCCTCCACCCCCACGCCCACCGATCCGGAAAGCCCCGCCGCCACTCCAGAGGAACCCGCCGCCGACCCAACCAGCCCCGCCGCCACCCCCAACGAACCCCCCACCGATCCAACCAGCCCCGCCGCCACCCCCAACGAACCCCCCACCGATCCAACCAGCCCCGCCGCCACCCCCAACGAACCCCCCACCGGCCCAGAAAGCCCCGCACCCAACCCCCCACCCGGCACAGCCACCACCCCACCAACCACCCCCAACACCCCCGCCAACACCAAGCCCCCCACCCCCAGCGCACCCCTCACCCGCACGCCATCCCCCCACCCCGCACCGGCTCATACGCCCCGAACTCCGGTACCTCAGACGGCCGTTCCTGGGAGTTCACCGGCGTAAGGGCGCGGTCCTCACGCAACCGTGCGAACACCTCGTCCGCCCGTTCCCGGTCCCACCAGAGCGTGGAGCCGACGCCGGGGATGTTCTCGTTGAACCCCCCGATGGGAACCGTCGCGAACTCGGTGGCGGAGGGCTTGAGGCGGGTGAGGGTTTTCGCGAGGGAGGTCAACTCGGCGTCTTTGAAGCCTTGGTCGACTTTGATGGAGCCGAGGAGGGTACGGCTGAGGCGGAGGAGGTCGACGGGGTTTTCCTGGAGGCGCTTCAACACCCCGACGAGGAAACGCTGTTGGCGTTGGACGCGCCCGAAGTCAGCGGCACCGTCGAACTTGCGTGAGCGGACGTACTGGAGGGACCGCCCGCCGTTCAACCGGTGCTTGCCGGGGGAGAGTTGAAGCTTCGTCCCGGCATCGTCGATACGCCGAGCCGGACACACATCGACGCCGCCCACCTGCTGGACGGAGTCGATGAACCGCCGGAAGTCGATCTGGAGGTAGCGGTCGATCGGCACCCCGGTCATCTCCTCGACCGTCCGGACGGACAACGCCGGCCCGCCCTCCCGGAACGCCGAGTTGATCTTCGCGTCATGATCCGGCACCCACTCCCCGGTCCCGGGATCATGGTGCGCGGGGATCCGCGCGAGGGAGTCCCGGGGCAGACTGAGGACGCTGACCCGGTCCTGCCGAGCGGAAACGTGGACGAGCATGAGGGTGTCCGTACAGTGGCAAGCCTCACCCCCGGCGTGATATCTCCGCAGCTCATCACGGGTGAGCTGGGACCGGTCGTCGATGCCCATGAGGAGGATCGTCGTGCCGTTCCCGGCGGCACGGCCCCGCTCCGCGCCCGCCTCGAACGCCGCGACCCGGGAAACGGGCAGCGCGCTCGCGCCGTCGATCCCGATCAGGGCCACCCCGGTCAGGGACCCCGCCAGTACGGCCACCGCCCCCGCCGTCCACCGCTTCCTCATCGTCAGCCCTCTCCGTGCGCGTCACGGCCAGAAACCACGGCCGGAATTCGCGGCCAGAAGGGGTATGCACGGATCCCGCCCACCCTCATCGCCCCGGTGTGATTAATCCCCCGTACGGGGTAATACCCCCGAGGCCCCCTGGTCAGCGCGGACGCGCCCGCCGCACCATCAAAGCCGCGACCTCGAAGACTCGGCCTCGACGACTCGACCTCGCAGGCAAGGCCCCGCTCCGTCCGCCGGGAGGCAGCCGCGCATGGTCCACCCCCTGATCCTCCTCGCCACCCCCGCCCGCCCCACGGACGACTCCGCGAACGCCGACCAACTCCGCAGGATCAGCGAGGAGTTGCCCGCACACAGGTGGGTCTCCACCGCCCCGGACGCGCTCGCGGTGATCCGCGCGGAGGCGGGCCTGTCGGCCGTCCTGCTGGACTGGGGCCTGGTGGACGCCGAGCGCGTGCTCGCCGGCATCCGGCGCAGGGCCACCGGCCTCCCCGTGTTCCTGGTGCTGGACGGCGCCGGTCTGGACGAGGTGCCGCTGTGGGCGGCGGAGGTGGTCGTCGGGTACGTGTGGCTGCACGAGGACACCCCGACGTTCCTCGCGGGGCGGATGGCGCGGGCGGCGCGGGAGTACCAGGAGGGTCTTCTCCCGCCGTTCTTCCGGGAGTTGACGAAGTGGGACGACAGTCACGAGTACTCGTGGCACACCCCGGCGCACGCGGGCGGCGTCGCGTTCCTGCGCTCGCCGGTCGGGCGGGCGTTCTTCGACTACTACGGCGAACAGCTCTTCCGCTCCGACCTCTCCTGCTCGGTCGAACTCGGCTCCGCCTGGGAGCACTCGGGGCCGATCGGCGACTCGGAGCGGAACGCGGCGCGGATCTTCGGCGCCGAGCGCACGTACTACGTGCTGCACGGGACATCGAACGCGAACCGGCTGGTGGGCCACCACTGCGCCGTCCAGGACGAGCCCGTGATCCTGGACCGCAACTGCCACAAGTCCGTGCACCACGCGATGATCCTCGCGGGGGCGCGGCCGGTGTATGTGACGGGGGCGCGCAACGGGTACGGGCTGATGGGCCCGGTGCCGCCGGGGTCGCTGGCCCAACCACCACTGACCCAACCACCACTGACCCAACTGCCGCTGACAGCAAGCCAGTTGGCACCGGACGGCGCATCCCCCGTCTACGCCGCCCTCACCAGCAGCACCTACGACGGTCTCCTCTACGACGCCGTGCGGGTCACGGAGTTGCTGGGCGCGCACGTCCCCCGGCTGCACTTCGACGAGGCGTGGTCGGCGTACACGAAGTTCCACCCCCTGTACGAGCGCCGGTGCGCGATGGACGTCCCCCTGACGCCCGGCAGCCCCTCCCTGTTCGCGACGCAGTCCACGCACAAGCTGCTGGCCGCGCTGTCGCAGAGCTCGATGGTGCACGTGCGTTCGTCGGAGCGGGCGCCGGTGGATCACGACCGGTTCAACCAGACGTTCATGATGCACGGGACGACGTCGCCGCTGTACCCGATGCTGGCGTCGCTGGACGTCGCGGCCGGGATGATGGACGGGGCCGCCGGGCGTTTCCTGATCGAGGAGACGCTGACGGAGGCGGTGCGCTTCCGGCAGGCGGTGCCCCAACTGGCGCGGCGGATCAGGGAGTCGGGGGACAGGCCGGGGTGGTTCTTCGGGGTGTGGCAGCCGCCGGAGGTGGCCGAGGCGTCGTTGGATGAGCTGGTGAACTCCCCCGCGCGCTGGTGTCTGGACCCCGGGGACTCCTGGCACGGCTACCCCGAACTGGAGCCGGGTTACTGCCTGTTGGACCCGGCGAAGGTCACGATCACCTGCCCCGGCGTCCAGGCCGACGGCACGGTCGAGCCGTGGGGCATCCCCGGGAAGGTCCTGAACGCGTACCTCTACCGCCGCCGGGTCGTCGCCGACAAGTACGACCCGTACAGCGTCCTCGTCTTCTTCTCGATGGGCATCACGAAGGGCAAGTGGGGCACGCTGCTGGACGCGTTGACGGACTTCAAGGCGCTGTACGACGCGAACGCGCCCCTCTCGGCGGTGCTCCCCGAACTGGTGTCGGCGCACCCGTCCCGCTACGCCCGTCTCACCCTCCCCGCCCTCTGCGCCGAAATGCACGCCCCCACCGCCGAGTTGACGTCCCTCCTGCGCGCCGCCTCCGCCGCCCTCCCCACCCCCGTCCTCCCCCCGGTCAAGGCGTACGAGGCGATGGTCCGGGGCCGCACCGAACGCGTCCCCCTCGCCCAACTCCCCGGCCGCACAGCCGCGGTGATGGTAGCGACGACTCCCCCGGGCAGCCCCCTCCTCGTCCCCGGCGAGCAACTGGGCTCCGCCGACAGCCCGTTGCTCGCCTACCTCACCGCCCTGGAGTCCTTCGACCACCGCTTCCCGGGTTTCGCGAGCGAGACGCACGGCGTGGAACACGATCCGGCGGGCGGCTACGGAATCCAGTGCGTGATCCCGTGACCGCTGCGTCAACTGCCGTCAGGCCCAGGTGAGGCGTTGCCCCTCGGGGCCGGCCCACAGCCGCATCCGTTCGGCGGGCGGGCGTCCGTCCGCCTGCCACCGCGCGAGGCGTTCGGTGACCGCGTCCCACAGGCGCACCGGCCCGCCCTGCCGGACCATCCACCATCCACCGTCCAGTCGTCGAGCGCGTCCACGCCCAGCCGGGCGGGCGTCGCCTGGCCCTCGCCGAGGTCCGGCAGAATGCCCAGCGGGGGCGGGAGGTGAGGGTGGGCGAGCATGAACGAGACGTGGCTGCCGAGTACCGGGCCGCTGGCCGTGCCGTCGTCGCCGACGCACGGCGGACGGTGTGAGCGGGGAAGGGGAGTGTCGGATGCCGGTCGAGGCGGAGTTGAAGGCGCGGGTGCGGGTGCCGGGGGCGGTGGAGCGGGGGCTCGGGGAGCGGGCTGTGGCACGGGTCGAGGTGTATCGGGACACCTATTACGACCGGGTGGGTGGAGAGTTGGGGCGGGGGGATGAAGAGTTGCGGATCCGGACGGTGGAGGGGGTGGGTGGGCGGCGGACGGTGCTGACCTGGAAGGGGGCCGCGGTCGACGAGGCGTCCGGGTCGAAGCCGGAGTACGAGACGGAGGTGGCGGACGCGGAGGCGGCGCACGCGATCCTCCGAGGGCTCGGGTACGTCGTGTGGATCGCGTTCGAGAAGCGGTGCCGGAACTACGAGTTCACCGCGTACGGGCGGGAGATGCTGGCGACGCTGGTGGAGGTCCCGGAACTTGAGGGGACGTTCCTGGAGGTGGAGACGCTGGTGGAGGAGGCCGAGTTGGGGGCCGCGTTGGAGGATGTGCGGGCTGTCATGGGGGAGTTGGGGATCGGGGCAGGGGAGCTGACCACGGAGACGTACACGGGGGCGGTCGCGGAGAGGCGAGGGCGGGGGGCGTCAGGTGGTGGGGGTGGGGCGTAGGCGGGTGAGCCAGGGGTGGGGGCCGTAGGTTCGGGTGATCGCGTCGGCGAGCCAGGCGCGTTGGGGGGTGGTGAGGAGGGGGAGGGTGGTGGCGAAGTCGGTTTCGTCTTTGGGGCGTGGGGAGTTGGCCTTGTAGTAGAGCTGGATCTCGGGGTGGAGGTAGGGGAGGCCGGTCGGGGAGAGGGCACCGAGGGTGGAGATGGGGCGGCGGACGGAGGGGTTGCGGCGGGAGATCCAGTCCGTGCCGGACTCGGACGCCTCGTCGAGCATGAGTGGGAGGCGCCAGGGTTCGCCGGGGCCGGGGCGGCACCAGATGTCGTGGACGGTGGGGCCGAGAAGTTCGCCCGGGAGCCAGGGGCGGAGCGCGCCCGGAGGATCAGCGGCTCACAACTCCCAGCCTGAGAGGGCTTGTTGGGCGGCGTGTTGGTCCCGGCGCAGGTGGAGGACATCGACGTCGGAGCGGGGGCGGAAAGGGCGGCCGACGGCCAGTTCGATGGCGTGGCCGCCCGCGATCCACCAGGGTGCTCTTAACTCGGCGAGGAGTTCGGCCAGTTCGGGGAGGGGGAGAGGAGCCCCGGGGTCAGGCTGTCAGGGGGAAGTCTGTGAAGGGGGCGCCCTCGTAGGTGTACGGGTAGTCGATGCCCAGGGAGGCGAGGGCGGCGGCGTGGCGGCGTTCGCGTTGGAGGTGGAGTTCGTGGAGGCGGCGGGATTCTTCGGCCTCGGCCTGGCGGCGGAAGATTTCGGCGGCTTCGGCCTTTGAGGGGCTGGTCCAGGGGCGGGACCAGGGGCTTTCCGGGATGACCGGGGTCGCGAGAGGGGACTTGGGGGCCGTCGGGGTGAGGTGGGCGGCGGTGTGGCGGCCCGGGCGGCGGCGGGGGAGGAGGATGCGCAGGGCGCAGGAAAGGGCGTGCACGATAAAATCGCGCATAGGTCGATCAGCTCCTTCGTAGCTGTCTCGGCTAGCCCCGTTGGATCGTTGGCGCGATCCTTCGGGGCGCTTTTTTGTGTTGTGGTGACAGACCGTAGGGGCAAGTGACGCAAGTGGAGAAGGGGATTCCGAGGATTCACTCTTTCGGGTGAACTTCCCCGTAGTACTTAAGAGCTACAGCTCCTTCGGGAGGCCCCATTTCTCCGGGTTCGCGATCAGGTCCTCAAGGAGCGCGTCGGCGGTCGGATCGGTGACGTCCCACGCGTGGACGAGGGCATGCGCGTCGAACAGTCCGCAGCCGTCGCCGTTCTCGTGCGTGACGGAGCACCACTTGAGGACGGCGAACCTGAACTCTTCCTCGCCGTTCCAGAGGAACCACTGCGCCTCGTCGACCTCGCCGCCGTCCCAGAGGAAGTCGGCGTGCTCGCCGGTGTGCCCCTCGGCCAGCTCGCAGCAGACGTAGCCGTCCGCGAACTCGGCGTGGTCGTAGGTGGCGTCGGGCGCCGACTGGAGCAGCGTCAACACGTCCCGAACCGGCAGCCTTCTCACGGCGGTGCACTGCAACATCGCGTCCTCGCAGGTCAGTTGATGTACGACGAGGGCGCCCCGTCCCGACGCGGCACCCCCCACTCGGCGAGCCGTTCCGCGACGTACGTCGGACTCACCCGGAACTCCCGCGCCAGCGCGGCGGCCGACGCCCCGCTGCGGTACCGCGCCTCCACACTCTCCCTCGCCGCGACGAACTCCGCGCGGGCTTCCCGAACTTCGGCGGTGGTACGCCGGTCCGCGCGCCCCCTGAAGACCCTCGCGGGGGACCTCCGGTACATCAGCGCGGCGATCAGTCCGCGCCGGGTCTCGCCCCATTCGTCGAACCGGCGTCCCAGCCAGCCGGCGGTGACGCCGAACTCTTCCGCGACGCGGCTCAGGGGGACGCCGTCGCGGTATCTGCGCAGCACCAACTCCCGCTGTTTCAGCACGCGTTCCCTCGCGGTGGCCCTCTCAGGTGTACCGGCGTTCACAGGACCTCGCCCCTGCTGCGGGCGTTCGCCTTGCCGACCTCGGCGTGCATCCGCTGCTCCGGGGTGACCGCGTGGACGTCCCTGGGATCGGCCTCCCATTCCACGCCGCCCTTGATCGGGCGCAGCGCCCACTTCCCCGCCCAAGTCCCCCTGAACTCACCGACCTTGTCCGACGCGGCGTCTCTCACGAGGGCTCCGATCGCCGGTACCGGTGGGGGCTTCTCCGGCTCCGGAACATCACCTTTCTCCGTCATCACCACTCCTCTCCGTAGCGATTCCACTACCGTGAGATCAGAGTGACCGAGCCGCCGGGAACCCTTCAACTGACCCCGCTGGATTGGAAGGTTGGTGCTCCGCCGTTGAACCGTAAGAAGCTCGACCCCGACAGTTCGCCGCAGGCCGAATTCGGGGCGCATCTGCGCAAAGTGCGTGAAGAGCAGGGGCTCACGCAGGAGGAGGTGGCGGATCGGGCGGGTTTCTCCAGCTCGCACATGTCCGCCGTGGAGACTGCCCGCAAGAAGCCGACTCTTCAGGTGGCTCGGCTAGTCGATCGGGCGCTGGGAACCGGAGACATGTTCGAACGCCGGTGGCGGCAGATGAGCAACGGGGGAGTGCTGGAGGGTTCGCCGCAGTACATCGGCCACGAGGCGAAGGCTGCGGAGATCCGTGTGTTCGAGGTGAGCGTCATCCCCGGACTGCTCCAGACACCGCAGTATGCAGCGGTGATCGCGCAGAGTGAGGTGAAACGGGGAGCCATCACGAGCGCACAGGCCGAGGAGCGTCTGGCTCTGCTCGCGGGCCGCCAGGCTTCGCTGAACCGCCTTCCGTCGCCACTGGTCGTCGCGGTACTGGACGAGGCATGCCTGCGTCGGCCCTTGGGCGGCCCCGAGGTCATGAACGCCCAGTTGGACAAGCTGATCGAGTTCGCGGAGATGCCGAACACCCATCTCCAGATCGCCCCGTTCACCATGGGTGAGCGACGGCCCTTCGACCTGCCGGTGTACCTGCTGACTCTGCCGGACCGCACGGTCCTGTCCTACGCCGAGTCCGCCCACCAGGGCCACCTTGAGCGCGACATCACATTCGTACTGCCGAAGTTGACGGCCTACCATCAACTACAAGCCGAGGCGCTTTCCCAGGCGGAATCCGTGGCCATGATCAGAGACTTGCGAAAGGGCAGCACACCGTGAGTACCGAACTCCCACGCTGGTTCACCTCCTCGTACAGCAGCAACGGCGGCGTCTGCGTCGAGGTCGCCACCAACCTCGCCACCACCCACGGCACGGTCCTCATCCGCGACTCCAAGAACCCTGCGGGCCCCGCCCTGAACGTCCGCACCTCCCCCTTCACCGCCTTCCTCAACTCCCCCGAGTTCGGCGCGAACTGACCTGGTCGGAGCCCCTGGACCGCCCTCACCATGGGGCTCCATGACCCCCAACACCCCAACCTGGCGCAAGTCGTCCTACAGCGAGAACGGCGGCGTCTGCGTCGAGATCGAGATCTCCTCCCCGACCTGGCAGACCTCCTCCCACAGCGAGAACGGCGGCGCCTGCGTCCAGGTCGCCACCTGGACCAAGTCCTCGCACAGCGACAACGGCGGCGCCTGCGTCGAAATCTCCGCCACCCCCGCCCCCGTCATCCTCATCCGCGACTCCAAAGCCCTCCCCCACGCCCCCACCCTCCACATCCCGGCCCCCGCCTTCACCACCTTCCTCACGGCGCTGAAGACGGGAACTCCCTGAGCCCGGCCCCTTACGCCGTCGATCACACCGGCGGGCGAGTACTGGAGCAGCGATGTACGACACCCCCCTCTACCTGGCCCGGTTGGACATGTACGCGCGGTTCCTCACCGCCGTCGACGCCGAGTCGCACGTGGTGTGGCACCGGCAGGACGGCCGCTACGCGGACGAACGCGAGGCCATCGACGCCGTGGACCGCGCGTACGCCGCCACCCGCGCCGCCTTCAACCCCATCGACCTCGAAGGCACCGGCCCGCACAAAGAGGCCCGCCTGCTCCTCGAACAGCTCAAGGCCCTGCACAGGGACGGCGGCGAGAACCCTGACTGGAAGAGCTTCAAGGCGGCACGGGAGACGTTCGTGACGGCTGCGAAGGGGTGCCTGGAGGAGCTGCGCGACGAGTGACCGGTCGGTGTCAGTTTCCGTCGTCATGTCGGCTCCGTCCCCGGCAGACGAGCATGCCGCCGAGACACGTGACGCGAAACGTGCCCTCTGCCTCAATGGCCTCGCCAGGTGCGCGACGACCGGGTCGGCCGTGGGCCCCTCCTCAACACCCAGCACATCACCTGCGGCCCCCCGCCAGAGCTGCTCCAGTTCCCGCTTGTCGTTCCGGCTGTTGGTGGAGACGATCGCGATGCCATCGGGCGCGAGCACCCGGCCCAACTCCCGTACCGCGCGCCAGGTCCTCGACGTGATACAGCATGTGCAGCGCCAGGACAGCACCAAGTGCCCCATCGGCGACGGGCAGTTGCTGGACATCCGCGACAACGGCACCGGGGACGTCGTCGAGAATTCCGGAAGAGACGTCCAGGGGAAGCACAGCCAGATCGGGACGCTCCGCCCGCACCCGCGCGACGAACTTCCCGTTGCCGCACCCGACATCCGCGACCGCGCCACGCACGCCGGTCAGTCATCGGGGCTCCGTGTGAATGCGTGCACGTAGATCGACTGCCGACCGCGCGCCACGGTACGGCTCACTGCCCAGGAGCGCGGCCAGATCGCGGAGCCTGATGGTGATGCTCGCCGTGTATGTTCCGGCGCCGAACACCTCCGAGAGCTTCGTGCCGGCTCCTTCGACCTCGCTACTCGCCAGGTAGGCCGTCGCCAGGTCCAGACGCGCGGCCTGTAGCTTCCTGAATCCGTACGTCGCACACACCACCCTGCACGATGATCGATCCCGTCGCCGTGCTGGCGGCATGGGCAAGCACAGCCGACCCGGACCGGCGGACCAGCCGTCACATGTGGTGACGCCACTAAGCTGACAACAGCCTCGCGACGCCGTCTGGAGGAAGCTGTGACTGCCGAACTCCCCGAGTCGTGGACAACCTGAACTTCGCTCTGCGGCAAGCCGTCCCCGAAGGATTCCAGGCCACCCGGGAGATGACCGTCCGGCTCGACAAGAAGAGCCGCCCCGAACCCGACGTCCTCGTCACCACCGCCCCCTACGACCCCGACCGCACCTGGTACGCCCCCGAGGACGTCGTTCTGGTCGTCGAGGTCGTCTCGGAGGAGTCGGCGCACCGGGACCGCTCGATCAAGCCCTTCAAGTACGCGCAGGCGAGGATCCCCCACTTCTGGCGGGTGGAGGACGAGGACGGCGCCCCCACGGTCCACGCGTACGAGCTCGACGCCATGACCAGCACGTACGTGCCCACGGGGATCCACCGGGAACGGCTGAAGGCCACCGTTCCCTTCCCGCTCGACCTCGATCTCACGAAGCTCGTGCCCTGAGGGGTGGTGGTCCCGTCCCGTCAGACCGGCGGGAGTTGTCTGCGTAGCAGGCAGAACTCGTTGCCCTCCGGGTCGAGGAGGGGGTACCAGTTCTCCTCGCCGGTCTGGCCGATGTCCGCGTGGCGGGCGCCGAGGGTCAACAGGCGGCGGAGTTCGGCCTGTTGGTCGCGGTCGGTGGGGCTGACGTCGAGGTGGAGGCGGAGTTTGCGGGGGCGGGGGTCGGTGGTGGGGCTGAGGACGAGCGTGGGTTGGGGGCCGCCGAACCCCGTGCCGGGCGGGCCGAGTTCGATGCTGCCGTCGTCCTCCCGCCCGACCTCGACATACCCGAGGACTTCGCTCCAGAAGACGGCGAGCTGTTCGGCGTCCACGCAGTCGAGGACGAGTTCGCTGATGCGGCAGGCCATGCGGGCAGTGTAGGGAGGCGGCGCGGGGGGTTCGCGGAATTTCCGACGCGGAGAGCCCGTCCACGTCACCGGCGCGGCACCCCCGCCCCCGTCCCAAGCCCTTTCGCGCCCCCGCCGCCCCCTCCGCCCCCTGTGTGGGTGATGCGCCGAGGCCCCCGAAACCGCTTACCTGGGAGGCGGCGGCCCACCCCGCCTCCCCCTCCTCACCCCTCCCCCAGAGCGGAGCGAATCCGCATGTCTGCCTCCCCCACCTCCGTGATCAGAGCTGTCGGCGCGTGTCTGCCGGACAGGGTCGTGACGAACGACGACCTGGTCGCGGCCGGCCTGAACACCTCGGACGACTGGATCCGCACCCGGACGGGCATCGCGGCCCGGCGAAGGGTCGCGCCCGGCACGAGTACGGGCGACCTGGCGACGAGGGCCGCGGAGTCGGCGCTCGCGTCGGCCCCCGGCGACACCCCCCGGCTGGTGATCCTCGCGACGACGACCCCCGACCACCCCTGCCCGGCGACGGCCCCGCAGATCGCGTCCCGCCTGGGCCTCACGGACGTCCCGGCGTTCGACCTCGCGGCCGTCTGCTCCGGCTTCGTGTACGCGTTGGCGACCGCGGACGCCTGGATCCGCGCCGGCGCGGTGACGTCCGCGCTGGTCATCGGCGCGGAGACGTACTCGACGATCGTCGACCCGGCCGACCGCGACACGGCGCCGATCTTCGGGGACGGCGCCGGGGCCGTCGTCCTGGGCCGGGGCGACCCCGACGAGCCCGGCGCGATCCTCGCGACCGACCTCGGCAGCGACGGCACCGGTGCGGACCAGGTGATGATCGCGACCGGCGGCTCCCGCGCCCCCGCCGCGCCCGGCCCGCACACCCTGCGCATGAAGGGCCGCGAGGTCTACGGCCACGCCGTGCGCCGCATGACGACGTCCGCGCAGCGCACGCTGGACCGGCTGCGCTGGCCCGCCGACTCGGTCGGCGCGTTCATCGGCCACCAGGCCAACCAGCGGATCCTGGACGCCGTCGCCGACCGCCTCGCCATCGCGCCCGCGCACCGCTTCGGCAACATCCGCGACGTCGGCAACACGGCCGCCGCGTCGATCCCGCTGGTCCTCGCGGACGTCGCCTCGAAAGGCGCCGTGCGGCCCGGCACCCGCACCCTCCTCACCGCGTTCGGCGGCGGCCTGACCTGGGGCTGCGCCGCTCTCACCTGGCCCGACCTGACGAAGGAGCCCACCATGACGACCCTCGACTCCCCCGTGTACGAGCATGTCGCGCACGTCCTGACGACCAAGTTCGACGTGCTGACGGTGGAACCCGACGCCACGTTCGACGACCTCGGCATGGACTCCCTCGCCGTGGTGGAACTGTTCGTGACCCTGTCCGAGCACTGGGGCATCGTCCTGGACGACGCGGAGGCGGATCCGGAGCTGACGGTGCAGGCGCTGGTGGGGTTGGTGGAGCGTGCCCGGAGCTGACATCGCCATCACCGGCATCGGCCTTGTGACGCCGGGGGGTTGTGGCCGTGCGGCGACCTGGCGGACGGTGCTCGCGGGGCGCGCGACGGCGACGTCCGTGCCCGAACTCCCGTGGCCCGCCTGCCCGGTGGCCGACTACCCGGCGTCGAGGGGGAGTTGGCAACTCGACCGGCATACACGGTTCGCGTTGACGGCCGCGGACGAGGCACTGGTGGACGCCGGGTTCGGGGGAACCGGCGTCGGGAACCTCGACGCGAACCGCACCGCCGTCGTCGTCGGCACCGCCTTCGGCGGCACGACCTCTCAACTCGCCCAGCACGAACGCCTGTTGAACAAGGCCAAGCTCTCCCCGTACCTGATCCCGATGTTCCTCCCCAACATGGCGGCGGCCCAGCTCGCGCTGCGCATCGGCGCCCGGGGCCCTGTCCTCGGCGTCTCCACGGCGTGCGCGTCCGGCGCGACGGCGATCGGCACGGCGGCGGAGTTGCTGCGCTCCGGCGCCTGCGACGTCGCCGTGGCGGGCGGCACGGACGCCGCGCTGCACCCCCTGTGGTCGGCCGGCTTCCGCACGATGGGCGCGCTCTCCCCCACCGCCGCGCGCCCCTTCGACACCGCCCGCGACGGCTTCGTCATGGGCGAGGGCGCCGGGATCCTGGTCCTGGAACGGGCGTCCGACGCTGCGGCGCGCGGCCACCGGGGGCACGCCCTGCTCGCCGGGTACGCCGCGACCGCCGACGCGCATCACGCCGTCGCCCCCGACCCGTCGGGACGCGGCGCGGAACGTGCCGTGCGGCTCGCGCTGGCCGACGCCGGGGTGGACTGCTCGGCGGTGGACCACGTCAACGCCCATGGCACCGGCACCCAGTTGAACGACGCCGCCGAGGCCGCGCTGATCGCCCGCTGCTTCCCGCACCGGCCGTCCGTCACGTCCGCGAAGGGCTGCCTCGGGCATCTCCTGGGCGCGGCGGGCGCGGTGGAGGCGGCGCTGACGGCCCTGACGCTGTCGTCCTCCCACATCCCACCCACGGCCGGCCTGAACTCCCCCTCCCCGGAGGCGAGTTCACTCGACCTGGTCACTGGCTCCGCCCGCACCGCCGCCCGCCTCTCCCTCGCCGTCAGCCACTCGTTCGGCTTCGGCGGCCACAACACGGCCCTCGTCCTGCGCACCCTGGATCACTGAACGCATGCACACCACCCATGTCCTCACCGGAGCAACTGGCCTCATCGGCGCGGCACTTCTCCTCCACCTCGCGGAACACACGGACGACGAGTTCGTGTGCCTGGTCCGGCCACCGGGGGACCGCCTGGACGCCACGCTGAGCCACGCGGCGACGGCGTACGCCGTGAGCCCCGCCGTCCTCGCGTCCGCCCTCAGACGCACGCGGATCGTCGAAACGGACCTGACGACGGCGGGGGAGCTACCTCTGCGCCGCACAGGCCGCATCGAGATCTGGCACTGCGCCGCCGTCCTCAACTTCCGCCGCGCCGCCTGGCGTTCCACCATCACGACGAACGTCCGGGGCACCCGCCGGATGCTCGCGCTGGCCCGCGCGCTGGACGCCGACGCGTTCACCTACCTGAGCACGGCGTACGTCGCCGGCCGGACGACCGGCCCGATCAAGGAGGAACCGGCCTCGCCCCACCACGCCCGCACCCCCTACGAGCTGAGCAAGATCGCCGCCGAGCGGCTGGTCCTGGACGCCGACGATCTCGTCGTCCGCGTGCTGCGGCCCTCGGTCGTCGTGGGCCACAGCGAAACCCTCGCGTATCCCGGTACGCCGAGCGGCGCCTACAAGATCCAGCAGCTCCTGGCCGCCTACTTCCGGGCGCTCCCGCCCACCGGCCACCCCCGCCTGACAGCCCTCCCCGACGAACCCTTCAACCTCATCCCCATCAACCACGTGGTCCGCGAGGCCCACGCCCTCAGCCTCTCCCACGCCACCGGCATCCACCACCTCACCAACCCCGCCCCACCCACCACCGGCGACCTCCTCACCGCCCTCCTCGCCAACTGCGGCTCCCCACCACCCCTCTACACCCCCCACCCCGACCCCCTCCTCCACCTCGCCCTAGGCGTCTACGTCCCCTTCCTCAACAACCCCCAACGATTCCTCCGCTCCCGAACGGACATCGCAACACCTTGGACGCCGGATCAGGGGGTACTGCGGGCGATGTTCGGGGGATTCGCGGGGGACCAGAGGCAGGCGTGAGCGCCAAAACCGCACCCCGAACAAAGCGGCAACAAAAGGAAGGTGAGAGTCTGGTATGGGATCGAGCCCATCCGGAATGACCAGCCTCTCAGAAAAGATCGCAAGAAATACGGTGGCCGCAGGTGCCACAGCTTGCATTTCGGCTCTCGCGGGATGAGGAATGGAGAGGTTTTGATGACGTCGAAGCTTGCTGCTTTCTTGGCCTGGGCAGTGGTGTTTTTTGTCGTCAACAAGTTCGTGCTCTCTGGTGTCGAAGGTGGGCAGGGCCCAGCAAGGGCGCTGAGACGCAGCGAGCGGGCACTGCCCAGGCCCCCTCGTGGCGGGATGCCGAGTCAACCCCGCCACGAGAGGCGCGTACGCGGCGTTCCGGCAGCGACGCTCTATACGGGGTAGACGCTGGGCTTGGGGGCCACCATGTCCGGTGTGGTGCCCTCGACCGTCAGGTTCCCCGTCCACAGTTCGTACCGGTTGCAGTAGAGGCCGCCGAAGGCGACACGTCGCCCACCGGGCTCCAGTTTCCAGCCCGCCTCCTCCCAGCGGGCGAGGAGATCGCCGCAGACGAAGGCCCGATGCGCCTGCATCATGATCCACATGGCTTGGTCGGTCGCCGTGGCGGTCGCCTTGTTCATGGCGGCGGCCAACTGCCACAGCCGGGACACGTCGACGCCAGGGGTCAGCGGGCCGACGACGGCGACCTCGCCGAGCCTGCGTGCGTCCAGGTGTTGGGTGGCGTAGCCGAGGACAGTGCCGAGCAACTGGAAGACACAGGTGCGGGTGCGGCCCTCGGGGCTCAGCAGCACGGGCCGTCGCCGCAGCAGGCGGGCGAGTTGCAATCCGCCGCGAACCCCCACAGCGACCTGTCCACCTCGAAGCCGGCGCCCCGGATCAGGTCCATGACGTCGAGCATCAACCCCGTGGTGCGGGTCTTGGAGTTCGGGGCGTGGTGCAGGACGCGGCCGAAGTGCGCGTCGCACCAGTCGGCGTACTCCTGGCTGTGCAGCATGAACGCGTGCCACGCGGGATCGACGTCCCTGCTGGGCGCCATGACGTCGCCTTTCCCTGTCGTTCCCATCGTCCACAGGAATGCCAGGGCCTCGTCCGTGATCCGCGCGGACCTGGCGGCGTCGAGACCGTACTCGTCGGTGCAGAACGCGGCGATCCTGTCGAAGAGTTCAGGAGAAACGAGGTCCCTGCCGCGCCGCAGGGAAACGGGCCTTTCCGGCGTCACCGTCACGGGAATTCCCTTCTTTCACAGGTGAGTTCGGAAATAAGGCTAGGGAAAGCACAAGATGAGGTTCTATGCGCTTGCCGGAACTTGCCGGACATTCACCTGAGGGATTTGACAGCTGAAGTGATGATCGTGCGCGCTTCCACGCCGTAGACCGCGAGTTCGGCCAGCTCGCTGAACGTCTTGGCGTACAGGGAGATTTCGTGCTTCTGCACCATGGTGAGGTGAGCCGAGACGAGTTCGACGTTCACTGTCTCGTCGTCGTAGAGGAAGAACCCCTCGACCGGCCAGAGCGTGGAGCGGTCCGCGTCCTGGGGAATGATGCCGATGCTGACCTGCGGAAGTGTCATGACGTCGAGAAGATGGTCGAGTTGCCCCGCCAGGACGTCGGACCCTCCGATCCGGTATCGGAGTGCGCCCTCTTCCAGAAGGATCGCGAATGTGTGGCGTCCGTGCACGAGTTCCTGCTTCTCCATCCGTACCTTGACGGCTGCCGGTACGTCGTCGGCGAGCCCTCGGCGGTCCCGCAGGGAGGTGAGGAGGGCAGTGATGTAGGGGGCCGTCTGTACAGGGCCAGGGATCAACCAGGGCGAGTAGATGCGGAACCTTCGAGTGCGCTCCCACAGAGGAAGGACGGATTCCTGGGCCTGCTTCAACCCGGTCCGTTCCATCTTGCGCCACTCGACGTACATGCCGTCGATGCCGCGCGCGGTCGTGATCAGTTCCTCGGCGTCGCCGGGCACGCCACAAGCGGCCGTCCACGAACGGAGATCGCGCTCCGAGGGCGGACGTGTACCGCTCTCGAAACGCGAGCACTTCGATTCGTGCCAGCCCAGCCGGGCCGCCAACGCCCTTTTGGTGAGGCCGGCTTCGGTCCGGATCTCTCCCAGGCGTCTACCGAGGGCCTTACGGGCTTCCTGAACGCTTGAGGATGACGAGGCCATTGCCGGTGGACGTCAGAGCAGGGGGAACTCGGCGTGCGGGGTCGCCCGTTTCCACACGGACTCGAAGGCCGCGTCGCAGAGTTGGGCGATCTCCGGCGCGTCCGTGAGTTCGACGTCCATGTTCTCGCCCTCGCCGTCGAAGTGGTTGACGAGGACCAGGTGGCCGTCGAAGAGCCAGAAGTCGTTGCCCGGGAGCGGGAGGTCGGTGGCGGCGCGGCGGGAGAGCCAGCGGACTTGTTCCCCCGCCGCGATGTTCAGGCCGTCCGTCACGGCGTGCTCGAAGCGGATGTATTCGCTGACGGGCGTGGAGACGATCCGCGCCCGGCGCACCCCGACACCGCGCGCGGTCGCGGCGGTGACGAGGCGGTGCCAGTCGGGCCAGCGCTCGGCGGGATCGAACACGGTCCCGGCCCGCCAGTCGACGAAGGCGGGGTCCGACTTCATGTAGGCGTCGCGCATCTCCAGGTGGACGGCCGAACTCCGGCAGTCACGGAACAGTTCCTCAAACGTCGGGGGTTCGGTCATCGCCGCCGACCTCCAGGAAGAACCGCGCCATACGCCGGGGAATCTCCACCGCCGACTCATGACCCGGGATGTCCATCTGCCTCAAGCGTTCCACGTCGTCTACGGTCCACCCCTGGACGATGTACGTGTCCTTCTCCTCGTCGAGGTAGATGGTGGGGGAGCCTCCGCTGGGGCTCTCCGGGTCCTTTCCGAGTCTGACCAGGGCCATGGTGACCTCCTCGGCCGTCGCTGTGGATCTCTGTGCCCGAGCTTGCCCCAACGCAGACCGTGGCGCGCGCAACTTGCCCGAACTTGCCATGACTTCACGGTCCTCAGGTCCTCAGGCCCTCGGCAGAAGGTCGCCCGTGAACCAGCGCCGGTCAGGTCAGGACGCCGGATGTGCGGGGAACGGAGCTGGAGGGCGGACGCCCGTCAGGTGTGCTGCGCGGCGGCGCAGGAGCGGGGCCAGTTCGGGGTACCAGCCGCGGCCCACGGCCTGAAGCATCTCGGCGAGGGCGACCTGCTCGCCGATCCGCCCGGCGGGGGTGTCGAGGACGTGGGCGAACTCCGCACGGACGCGGTCGGCGACGGCGGGGACGCGGAGGCTGTTCACGTAGAGCATCGCGGGGTCGTAGCCGACGGGGACAGCGCCCCAGCGCTCCCAGTCGAGGATGACGAGGGGCGCGTGGGTGAGGTTGGCCCACTGGAGGTCGGCGTGCCCGGTGACGCGTTCGGTGATCGCCGGGGCGGGGATCCCCAGGAACGCGGGGAAGACCCGGTCGGCCCAGGACTGGCGGACGGTCTCGCGGGGCGGTTCGGCGGCACCGAGGGCGTCCAGGCTCTCCCGCAGCGCCGTCCACCAGGAGTCCGGCAGGCCCGGGTCCTCGGTGAGGTCGGGGGTTTCCGGCGAGATGACGGGCTGGGCGATGTAGTCGATCAGCTCCGCCTCGAAGACGTACGCGCCGCTGTCCCAGCGGTACAGGTCGTGCAGGTGCGGACGGGGCACCTTGCCGGACACCCGTTCCTCGGCGACGGCGATCCCCTCGTTCCGGACGGCGGGCGTCCTGGCCGCCTCACCGCAGTGGACGCGGAGCCAGTGACCGCCCTCGGTACGGCTGCCGATGGTGCGCCCGAGCCATCCCCAGACCGGCACCCCGGTCGGCGTGGTGGACAGCCGGACGGCGGCATGGGCCAGGGCGTCCACCATGCGTGCCCGGGTGGTCTCATCCTTGGGCGAGTACATCGGTGACCTTCCTGAGGTGGTCCGCGTCGAGCGGGACGGCGAGGGCGGCGGTCCAGTGAACGGCCATGCCCGGTGATCGGGTGGCCCCGAGGACGAGGGTGCCGTCGCGGCGGGCGAGTCGGCGCGGTCTGTTCGCCCGCCGCGGTGCGCGGCAACGCGCGATTACGTCACGCGGTCGCCCTGAACGCGTCCTCTCCGAACGGTGCCCCCTCGTACGTGTAGGGATAGTCGACCCCGAGGGTCGCGTACGCGGCGGCCTTGCGGCGTTCGTGTTGGAGGTGGGCTTCGCGGGCGGCGTCGGCCTCGGCCTGGCGGCGGAAGAAGGCGGCGGCTTCTTCCTTCGTGGGGCCGGTCCAGGGACGGGACCAGGGGCTGACGTACGGCGCGGGCGGAGTGGGCGAGGTGAGGTGCGGGCACGCGGCGGCGGGCCGCTGCGGTTTGCGGCGCTTGCCCGTGGCGGGGAGGAGGAGGGAGAGGAGAGCGCGCAGGCATGCCGAAATGGCACGCGCGGTAGAGTGGCGCATGGCGACAGGTTCCTTAAGAAGAGTTGTCGTCGCGGCCCCGTCAGCGGAGTGTTCCAGCACTCCGGTCCCTGGCGGGGCCACCTTTTTTGAGGTGTGCGGCGCACGTTAGCACCAACAAGCGCTTGCTGAACGCACTTTGGAAATCCTGGAAAGAACCAGGTGACGCGCCATCATCCGAACTCGCACCACACCACCTTCCCCGGATGCCGGTGCTGCGCGCCCCACTTGGCCGCCAGCGCGGCGACGAGCAGCAGACCCCGGCCGCCGTTCTCCCTCGCCGCCGGGACGACGGGCAGCGTGCCGGGTCCGCTGTCGTGCACCTCGACCCTGACGCCGGCGGCGCCGTGCGGACGCAGGCGCAGGAGGAAGTAACGGCCCGGCGGGACGCCGTGCAGGAGCGCGTTCGTGGTGAGTTCGCTGACGCACAGCAGGACGTCGTCCAGGGGGACGTCCGCGTTCCAGGTGGCCAGCGTCTCGCGGGTGAACTCCCGGGCGGCCGGGATGGAGCGGCGGGACCTCGCGTACAAGCGCTCGCGGGTGGTGGGGAGTTGGGTTTCGACGTTCATGGGACGAGGGTTGCGAGTGGTGGAGATCATGTGGCAGTGGCCCGGCTGGTACATCGCGTTTGTACTAGCCCGCACCAGTGAGAAACACCGCGGTGATGGGGAGTTTGGGCGGCATGGGAGCGAAGAGGCCCCGGCGTAATGCCACGGCACACAAGATGGTCGGCTCCGCGCTGGCCGCCCTCCGGCTGAAGGCCGGGTACACGCAGGAGAGGCTAGCTCAGGAGTTCGGTATCAGTCTGGGCAGCTTGACGTCGTATGAGCAAGGGAGGCGGCCACTTCCGCTGGAGATCGCGGAAAAATTGGACGAGTTCCTGGGCACGGGTGGGGTGTTGGCGAGGTTGGTCAACCATCTGCCCGAGTCGGACCTGATCGCGTTGTGGGCGGAAGAGTTCCTTCGGGAAGTGATGCGGGCCCTCTTCATCTCGTGGTTCGAGGTGCATGTGATTCCCGGCCTGCTTCAGACGGACAACTACGCCGACGCGATCTTCCGGTGCCGTCTACCGGCGTTCAGCGAGGAGAAGATCGCCGAGTCCGTGGCGGAACGTGCCGAGCGCCGCGCGATCCTGTACCGGAAGGAGCCGCCAATCTCGACCTTCGTGATCTGGGAGCCCGCTCTGCGGATGCCAGTTGGAGGACGCGAGGTGTGGCTGGAGCAACTGCGGTACCTCCGCGAGTGCTGCGACCTTCCCAACTGCATCATCCAGGTCCTGCCGTTGAACCGGCCCGGTCATGCGGGTCTCGACGGACCGTTCGTCCTGCTGGAGACGCCGGACCACGACCGGCTCGCCTACATGGACAACCAGAAGGGTAATCAGCTGATCTCGGATCTGGAGGACATCGCGATCCTCACCCAGAGGTATGGGATGCTGCGTTCACAGGCCCTCAGCCCCGATGATACGAGGGCGCTGCTGGACCAGATTCTGGGAGAGCTAGAGCAATGAGCAACGCGGCACTTCGGTGGGTCAAGTCGAGCTACAGCAACCCGAACCAGGCTGACTGCGTCGAAATCGCTTGCAACTGGGTCAAGTCAAGCTACAGCAACCCCGATGGTGCCGCCTGCGTCGAGATCGCCGCCCACCCCTCCGCGATCCACATCCGCGACTCCAAGACCCCCGAAGCGCCGTACCTCACCATCACCCCCACCACCTGGTCCGCGTTCCTGGCCACCGCGAGCTCACCCCTCCGCTAGCCAGGGCCCCAGCGCCAGATCCACCAGCTCGATCACCCTGGCGTCCTCCAACAGTTCCCCCATCAGGAACCGCTGGAACACCAGCGGCCCCACGATCCGCGCGATGAGATCGCGGGCGTGGCACTCGACGCCGGCGCGCAACTCCCCCCGCTCCACGCCGGCGGCGAGTGCCTGGGCGAAGTTCTCGTCCGCGTCGCCGAAGATCTGCTCGCGGATGGTCCGGGCCTCGGTGTCGTGTTCGGAGCGCTGGACGATGGTCGTGAGGACGGAGACGGCTGAGGGCTTGTTGAGGCGGTTGATCAACTGGCCGAGCTGGCCGATGAGTTGGTCCCGGACGGGGCTGTCGTCGAACGTGAACATCGGGCGGACGTCGCCCGCGAGCGCGTCGATGAGGAGGGACTGCTGGTCCGGCCAGTGCCGGTAGACGGTGGCCCGCCCGATCCCCGCCCGCCGGGCGACCGCCGCGTGCGTGACCTTCTCCGGGCCGCCCTCGACGAGGAGTTCCGTCGCGGCGGTGAGCGCGGCGGCGCGGCTGCGCAGGGCACGGGGATCCTCGGGGAGCACGGGACACCTCTTTCGGGGACGGCGATGCGCGGGACAGCGATGTGCGGGACGTCGACTTCCAGGACGTATTGACTCACACCGCCCGCACGCCCCGGTCCACGAGGACGATCCCCCGGACGGCGGCATACCAGGTGAGGGACCGTCACCCGCGAGGAACCCATCCGGCGTTCGAGCAAGGGGGGCGACCCTGAAAGGCAACCGCGTTGCGACGACCATCCAGACGACCATCCACCTGGGCCACGCCCACCGTCCTGGGCGCACTGGTACTGGGCCTCACCGGCTTCACCCCGCCCCAGCAGCCCGACCCGTACCCCCCGTACGACCAGAGAGCCACGGCCCTCCTCGCCCGCAACGTCCTGACCCCGGCCGACGACGAGGGCCCCGCCCCGGAGGACCCCGCCGACGCGGCCGAGGAACTGGGCCGTGACGTCGTCCGCACCCGCACCGCGAAGATCCGCCCCTCGGCGCTGGCCCCCCTGTGCGGCCCGGCGAAACCGGGGTTCGAGGCCCGTTTCCCGCTCTTCGAGGACGTCGTCGTCGAGGCCGTCGAGGAGGCGCGCACGGCGCACGGCGACCACGTGGTGTGGCACGGCACGGTCAAGGGCACGGCGCCCTCGGGGGACCAGGACGTCGTCGTCACCCTGAAGGGCGGCTGCGACGCGTCCGGCGGGGACGAGACGCTGAGCGCCCACTTCGTGCTCGGCGGCGAGCACTTCGCGATCGAACCGGCCGGCCCCGGCACGGTCCGCGTGCACCAGATCACGCCGCTGACCTCGGAGAACGACGCGTCTCCGGCGGCGCCGCGACACCGCGCGGGCAACGTGACGTACCGGACCGAGGGCCCGGCGGAGAGGTCCGCGCCCGGCTGCGACAGCACCATCCCCGTCGTCGACATCCTCGCCGCCTACAGCCCCCTCGCCCTCAAGGAGGCAGGCGGCGCCTCGCAGATCCGGGCCCAGATCGCGCGCGGTGTGTCCCTCACCAACGACGCGTTCGCCGACAGCGGGGCCAGGCTCCGCGCCCGGCTGGTCGGCATCGTGCCCATCTCGCTGCCGGCCGCGTACGACACCGTCTCCCCGAAGACGATCACCGCGCTCGCCACCCCGGGCGACGGCATCGCCGACACCCTCCCGACACTGCGCACGCGGTACGGCGCCGACCAGGTGTCGACGGTCGTCGGCGGGCTCGCGGCGGGCGGCATCGGCTACGTCCCCGCCCCGCCGGGCCCCTCCTACGCGGACTGGGCCTACTCCGTCGTCGCCGAACAGGCCATCTGGCACTTCTCCTTCGGCCACGAGCTGGGCCACAACCTCGGCGCCTCGCACGACCGGACGACGGAGCCGCAGCAGCCGACGCGGCCCCTGGGCGCCAACGGGTACTTCCCGAAGTCCGGCGAGTGGTCGACGGTCATGGCGTACGAGTCGGGCTGCGAGACCGCCACGAAGGGTCCCTGCAACCGGATCAACCGCTTCTCCAACGCGGCCCAGACGTATCGGGGTGAACCCCTGGGGGTGGCCCTGAACAAGCCGCTGCCCTCGAACACGGCGGCCGTCTTCAACACGACGGGCCGCGCGGTCGCCGCCTACAACGCCCCGAAGACCCCGGCCGCCCTCTGCCCGGTCACCACGTCCGTCTCCCCGGCGGGCGGCGGCACGGTCACACCGGCCCAGGAAGGCCCGTACGCCCGAGGTATGACGACCGTCTTCACGGCCGCCCCCGCCAAGGGGTACGTCTTCTCCGGCTGGACCCTCGACGGCAAGGCGGCGGGCAGCGCGCCGCACCTCAACGTCGCGATGACCTCCGGCCACACCCTCAAGGCGACGTTCCGCAAGGGCACGACGCCGACCCGCAAGGTCGCGACGAGGACGACGGGCAAGGGCACGGTGAAGAAGGCCGCCAAGTCCCGCGCCTCCACCGAACTCGAAGGCACCGACCACCACTTCACGGCCGTCCCCGAGCCCGGCCACTCCTTCTCGCACTGGGTCCTCGACGGCTCCTACGCCGGCAACCACGACGACATCGTCCTGCGCGTCGGCCAGCACGACTCCGAACTCACGGCCGTCTTCGAGAAACGCCAATACAACCTGGCGCTGAGTTCAAGGGGCCGCGGCACCATCTCCGCCTCCCGCCCCGCCCCCTACGGCGCCAGCGACACCGTCACGGTGACAGCCGTCCCCGCCCCCGGCTACGCCTTCCAGGACTGGCTCCTCGACGGCAAGCCCTACGGCGGCCGCGAACGCGCCACCAAGGCGCGGACGGCGGTGGAGATGCGGGGCCACCACCGATTGACGGCGGTGTTCAGAAGACTCTGAACCCAGGAGGCTCTGCCCCGCAGGTATGAGCCTCAGGTGCCTAGCCCTAAGGGGCCTAGCCCTAGGGGGTCGAGCCTCGGGGGACACGGCACCTCGGGGACTGAGCCCCAGGGGACGAGCCTCGCGAGGGCCGCGGCACCTCGGGGACGAGCCCCGGGAGGACGAGCTTCGCGGGGGCCGCGGTACCTCAGGAAACGAGCCGTGGGGGGCGGCCGCTGCGCCCCAGGGGCCGAGCCTCGGGGTCGCAGCGCCCCGGGGGGCCGAACCCTAGGGGCTAAGCCTCGGGGACGAGCCTTAAGGGTCACCCCTCAGAGGTCACCCCTCATAGGCCGACCCTCAGGGATCCCCCCTCATGGGCCGACCCGACCGCGCCCGGCCGGAGCTGGTGTTCCGGCCGGGTGCGCGCGTCTGTCAGTCCTCCTCCCCGGCCCCCTCCCCGGCGGACGCCTGCCCGCCCCGCTCCCGCTCGACCCGCTCCTCCTCCGCCCGCTCCGCCGCGGCCGCCATGATCGCCGTCTCGTAGACGTCGACCACCTGCTCGACCGTGCGGTCGGTGCAGCGGGCGACCTCGGCGATGGCGGCGACGGCCCAGTTCGCGAGGGAGAGGGAGAAGGCGACCAACGCGTCGTCGCCGCGCCCCCGCTTGACGCCCAGGATGTAGGCGAGGTTGAGGTAGGGAACCATGTCGGGGTCGCCGACCTGCGCCGCGCTGGTGCGCACCATCTCGATGGTCGTCTGAGACGCCTCGCTCCGGAGCGGCAGCAACCTGTCCCGCTCCGCGTGCACCTCCGCCAGCATCCGCTGCCGCTGCTTCTTGTTCACGCCACTCCTCAGTCCGGCCGGTTTCCCTCCAACGTCCCCGAACCGGCCGGGCGTTACATCCCCTTCGATACAACTATGCGATCTGTTGGACTGAGCAACGCCCCGAGGCACCACCCCTGAAGCACTACGCCTGACGTACTGCGGGCCCGATACCTCCCAGGTACCAGGCCCGAAACGCACCCCCCTACAACAGCGCCTGGCGGCCGACGACGAGCACGTGGTGGAGGAGATCCGCTTCACCTGGGACCACCTCGACGTCGTCCCCCTCGCCCAGACCGAACGCATCCTCACGGCCGACACCCGCCAGGCCGAGATCGACCGCCTGGTCCCGCGACAGCAACGCCTACACCCCCCTCAGCGGCTGCGACCCGCTGGGCCTCATGCCCAAGTACACGAAGGAGGAGAAGGCCCAGCAGCCCAGGGTGACCGGATGAGGAAGGCCGGCAACCACCATGCGGATTCCATGCACGGCTTCAGCGACGAACGGGTCCTGGAGATCTTCAAGAACCCGGACACGGTCTACCACTCGACGGCGGGCAGCGAAAGGCTGATCTTCCGGCAGGGGGAGGACATCGCGGTGGCGGAGGGCAGGATCCCGGCCAAGAACGGCTATATGGCTCCCGGAGTACAGATTCGATGAGGCGGCATTCACCATGAGACTCACCCTCGACGGCGACTGGAATGCGACGGTGGCGGGCGAACCGCTGCTCAGCACCCCGCGCTTCGACTTCCCGGGCCAGTGCGTGCGCATCGCGGAGTACGCGGACGTGGAGGAATGGCAGCGCTTCCTCGTGGAGACCTTCGGCAGCGCGGAGTGGCTGTGGGACGCCCCCGACGAACTCCGGTTCGCCCCGGTCGGCCGGGAACTGGTCGGGGCCGGGTTCCGGTTGCCCTACAAATCCGCCGACGCCGAGTACTCCGCCCGCGTTCCCGCTCTGCCTCCCGTCCGCCCAGGATGCCTTCGCGCGGAGGAGGCCCGGGACTTTCACATGGCGGTCACCACTGAACTCTGCCGCGCCCCCGGAGACACCGTACTCACCTGCCTGCGCGACCTCGACGTCCTCGACGAACCACTGGACGCCCGCATCGGCATCGCCCCCGACGTCGCACTCCTCGTCCAGCACAGCACCGTCGTCGGCTGGAGCCTGACCGACCCGGCCCGGTACTTGACCACAGGGTTCGCCGCCCCGGACCCGGGCCCGCCCACCCCCGCCACCCGTCGGCTGCTCACCGCATGCCTGGACCTGGTCACCACACCGCTCCTCGACGAGGTGCGGAACCGGAACCCAGCCGCCCTGGCCCGCCTCCGCACACTCGACGAGGCCCTGCGAACCCAGCGGGAGGACCGGCACCGAGCCGACGCCCTGCTCGCACTCATCAGCAACCTGGTCGAGGACTACACCGACCGGCCGACCGGACAGAAGCCGTGAACAACTCTCTCCAATGGGCACGAAAATGCCCCCTGAACCCGCGTTTCCGCAGGTCAGAGGGCATTCAAAGATGTGGAGCCTAGGGGAGTCGAACCCGAGGCGGGGACGCCTCTGACCTGCGGTTATTCCAGAGAACCGGACATTGGCACCCTATTCAGCCCTGCTCGATCCGCCTCAGTCCCCATCGATCCAGGGCCGGTGCGCACGCGTGTGCACGCCTCCCAAGATGATTGCAGCCGCGAAGCTCAGGCTTCCAACAATCCTACGTGCAGGGCGACTTGACTTATCACTGAAGATCCACTGCAAATCATGGCCCTCCAACTGGAAAAGCTCGAACGAATCCGCTGGCGACTGATTCTTCCTGCTCCACCTGAGCCGACCTAGTGGACCAGGTAGTTAACCCCAGCCGCAACCAGCGTGGTCACGGCGGTTCCTGCGGCGAGCAGGAGGAGGTGGCCGATCACCCCCTTCGGATAGGCCGGACGGCAGGTACGGGACGGCCTTCGCCGGATGGGGTGGCGCGTACGGTGATACATGGAGCCCTCCAGAGGGTGCCAGGCCCTCGTGCCGCCGACTTCGCGAGAGGGAGCGGCACGAGGGCGTTTCGGTTTCTCCCCCCTCACTCTGGACCGGCCCGGTGCATGAAGTCCCGCTCGCTCGCCTCGATCTCGGTGTAAGTTCCAGACCATGACAAGCTGGGCGGACGAGTGGCCGGCCGGAACAGCCGACGCCCTGGTGGAGGACGTCCGCTCCCTCGGCGCCAAGGTCACTCCGAGAACGGTCACCGATTACGTCGAGGTCGGCCTTCTCTCGCCCCCTCTCTACCGAAAGACGACTCAGCGAGGGAGCGACCGCCGGATCTATCCACCGGAACAGCGCCGGCTGTTCTACGAACTCACTGCCGCCAAGCTCAGGTCTCCGATCAAGCGCGTACCGCACCGAACGATGATCCCGATCATCCTCTTCATGTGGTGCATGGATGACACCGTGATCCCCGACATCCAAGCCCGCAGGGCACTACGGGCTTGGGCACAAAACGCGGGTATCAACTCGCACCCCCACCGCAGGGACACGGCAAAGAAGGTCATCAAGCAGTTCGCGCACCCGCTCGCAACTACTGGGCAGCGTCGAATCGCACAGCAGTGGCTGCTCGAAGGGGAGTCGTCCAGGAAGCCGAACTTCGACGCCATCGCCGAGGCCCTGAGCAACATCGCCAGCCCATGGAGGTCTCGTGGGGTTCCGGAGATCATCCGTGGCATCGGCCCCGCAGACGCACCGGTCACCACCGATCAGGTCGTGGCGATGTGGGAATTCACCTTGCAGGTCACTCAGAGCCTGGCGCTCGAAACCGTACCCGAGCACGTACTTCGACGTGCCCTGCAAGAGCACCGGCAGTACTGGCAGGAGTACCAGAACATCCGCCCGAAGTGGGAAGCCCAGGCTGGGGACATGGCAGACATTTTTGAACTGCCTACGAACCAAGAGCAAGCAGCACGCCAGCGAGTGAACGGATTCATCACGGTCCTCGGGAACACGCTTGACCTTGCAAGACCAGCCTTCACCCGTGCCGAGAAGCGTGCCAGAGCCCGGCTTCGCTGAACCTTACCTTCGGGCTGATCCTTGATGGTGGAGCACGCGTCCCGCCCCTACCTACGAGACACAGGACTCCACGACGTCGACGGTATCGGGAGGTAAGGCACATGCCTTTTAGGTCCTCTCGGCAACGCGACGGTTCGATGCGTGATGACGTTGGCCAGCAGGATAGCGACTCAGCGTTAGACACGAGTGAAGCCCTGGTAGGGACAGATCCGCGAAGAACATGTTCCGCGCAACCAGAGACTCCACTTATCGCATTTACAAGGGCGATCGTGCCGATCCGGGTATCATTCCGTTCGATCTAAATTCTCCACAGCAAGCCACTCGCTAAGACCGGTCAACATTGCCATTGCAGACACGAAGAGCACCTTAACGGCCGCTAGCCCTCGGAGATCACCGAAGACTTTCGTGAGCATCTTCTCGTATTCCCTGCTCTTCCGGTGCGCTGTAGCCTTCGACCTAACCTCTTGCAGGTTACGAAGAAACTGAATGTCTCGCTCAGCGTGCGCGTACCCGGCTGACTTCAGCCAACGTTCAAGCTTTGAGATTCCCTTTTCGTTATCGATCTTGTCTGACAATTGCGCCTGCACCTGCTTTTCATTGATAGCGTCAACGAAAAGCTGAGTCATGATTCGGATACTTGACTCGAACTCAGCCTGAGATTCGTTCAAGGGGAGACGCAGACGCTGCAAAAGTCCAGCATCTGCCTCCTCAGGCTTTCGGAAGAAATCCCATCCGTAACGTTCATTCCACGCACGCCCAAACGTCACATAGCTGGACCTCACGAGCAGGTCCTCTGCTGTCGGCTCCGCAAATTGCGCGAAAAATGCTCGCCGAATAAGGGTTTCACTGGGGTTGCCATCAGCCGGAACGTTAAAACTTCGCCAATAATCGCGCTCTTGGCGAGGCAGGTCGCGACCAAGGTCACCAAGAAAAACTACCACATAATCTTCGGTATTGTTGTCGATTTGCATACCCCACAGGGAGGCGCAACGGAGACGACCGTCAGACACCTCATACAACTCGGGTTTATCGTAGTATTTTTGCAGAACTTCCCGACGGAAGAATACCGGCGTCAAGTAGTGCGGTGCGTCCGGATTAGCTCCAAAGTAGTTAGCTAGAGCTTCCGGATTACAGGTGTAACGGACCTCATCACCATCATCGTTGGTCCCGATGATGAACTCGGGGAAATAGTTGTCTTCGTCTTCGTAGGGCCAGATGCCACTCTTCTCGATAGGAGGTGAGGATACTACTCGCGTGCCCAGATAACGCGTGAATACACGTCCCATACTCCCGTCGCCAGAATACAGGCCAGCGCGCAAGCCATCGGCTACCCACTCGGCATCCTCAGGTACAGCAGTACCCTCTTGGTCATACCTTACCGAGTCGATATAGAAAATAAGGTCAAGCTGGCGGGCAGCCTGAAACTGACGCAGCAGCTTCGTTCGCACCTCTACCTTTTTACCTGTGACTTTAACTGCGACTGACGAGGTTCCATCGTCATGCGGCTGCATGAACTGAGACGTCAAATCATCCCAGTAGAGGTTGTGGTACAACCGGAAGTGCTGGGTCAGTTCAAGCGCCGACGGAACCACCCCGTGGTAATCGCGCAGAAGAACCAATGGCTCAATGCCGTCCTGAATTCCGTCATGAAAGTAGGTAGTTACCGTCTTGCCGTTCTCATAGCGTTGCGAAAAACCGGGGCCGAAGTCACCCTTCGAGATGTCCCATCCAGGACCACTGAGGATTCGCTCTCTTTTCAAGGGCAACGCAAAAGCACAATAGATACCGCCGCTGTCATTGTCGTCGCGCCAACTGTCACAGACGACAGTCCATGCGCCCCGCTCAAGCGAGATAAAACGTTGCCTAACATCTTCTTGCTGCAAGTCCATTTCGATATTCTAAGACACAATGCCATCACCAGCAATACCGCTGCACGTGTCACATAGAACAACACTGCGACTGATCAAACTTCCTAATCATGGAGCCCTCCCTACTGCCTGCTACGGCAGCCGGACACGCCCATTCCGATTTGGAGAATGCGGAGCAAAATCCTCCTCTCACCCTGAAGCAACCAATTCCGCAGGCGTGAGCGCCACCAGCCGACAGTTCGGTAGCTCCAGAGGCTCCAGTACAATAATTCGAACAGTGAATTCCTTGCCCCCATATCGAGGCAAGTGAAGACGCCGGGGTGAGCTGGATACCGGATACGCCACGGTCGGCAAGTCGGCGTCGTCCCACATTTTTCGAACGGTCGGGTCGAGACGCACCTTCTCGATGATTTCCTGAAGCCGTTCGTCGTGCGGCCACTTTTCTGCGTGAACCCGAAGTGCCGCCATGGAAGGGAGTGCCCAGGATTCCCGCCAGTCGATGAGCTGAGTGCGTGCTTCTGGGGAGGTCAGAACCCATTCCACGACATTGACGCCGTCCGACATCCAGGGGAAGTACTCCTGGGCCTTCTTGTTGCAGGCGAGGAGGTCCCAGCAGTGGTCGCTGAGATAGATCCCCCAAGTCGGGCTCTGCTCAACGAGGGACAGCAGGACCGGGGACAGCTTGTGGGCCGACGGCCCGGAGCGCGGGGTGCTTGGTGCCCGGCCTCGGGCGATGCCGTAGACGATGCCCCACTCGTCGTCGTCCAGGTCGAGGATGCGGCGCACGGCATACAGGAAGGCATCGCTGTAGTTCCCCGGGCGCCCTGCTTCGAGGTTGCCGTACCAGCGTCGGCTGACTCCCGCCAGCCGCGCCGTCTGCTGCTGGGTGATCCCGCGGGTTAACTTCGCGCCGAACAGGTCGTTGAACCCCGGTACGTCTGCTGTGTCGCGGCGGGCGCGGGCTTGGCGCAGGATGCGTGTGAGGAGAGGCCGCACCCTTTCTCTGCCGTCCATAACGTTCATATAACATCCGGAGTTGGGATGTGCGTCACAGATTTCTGATGATCAACGTCGGCACCCTCCGGCGAGGCGCAGCTCACCACCTCTTCTTCTCGGGCGAGTTGAAGCGGTATCGAGGCCGAACCGGGAAGAGTTGAAAAGAAAACTATTTGGTTAGGGGAACTGTCAGTTCCCCTCCCCAGGATAAGCGGACGCTGTGATTCCTGTGCTGTTCCAGCTCCGGCCGTAGTCTCTTCAACGTCGAGGGATCTCCTCCTACGGCCCCGTTCTGCTTGGCTCGCGCACGAAAAGGATCTTCATGTCGCGCTCCACTTCGGTCACAACAGGCTCCAGAGGAATACCCTCCCTCAAGCCCTTTGAGCCTCGTGCATGCCACAACAGTTCCCAGACGGCTCTGGCACCTCTTTCTGAGTGACCCATGGAGAAATTCAGCACAACCGGTTCGAACAGCCCCAAGCACCAGATGCTCCGTTCCGGTGACCGGTGGTGGAGACGGGCGGCCGAGTCCATGCGCAGACATCGCGCGACGGCGGCAGCACGCCGCGCACTGCGTGCGGAGTGCCGTTCGCAGCTCGCCTGTATGCCGGTCCCAAGGCCGTTCACCTTGGAAGGGCTGATCTCGGGCATCGAAGCCGCCCGCAACCGCCGCATCAAGCTGGTCCCGGTCCCCGACCACCTGCTGGCCAACACCGACGTCTGCGGCCTGTGGCTCCAGCTCGACGACGTCCCCGTGGACCTGATCCTGCACGTGGAGGGCACCACGTCCTTCCACCGCCAGCGGATCATCCTCCACGAGCTGGCCCACATCTGGTGCGACGACACCACCGAGGCGAACTTCGAGGAGCTGGCCCGCCTGCTCCCCGACTTCCCGCCCGCCACCCTGCGCCGCCTCCTGACGCGGGGCCGTGTGATGGCCCGCCACCGCTACGACTCCCCGACCGAGCGCCGCGCGGAGATGCTGGCCGACCTCCTGCACCAGGAGGCGTACGCCACCGAGCACATCGACGACCCCACCCTGCGCCACCTCGCCGAAGACCTCACCCACACCCCCCACACCTCCCGGAAACCCCGTGTCCGTCTCTGACCTGACCGCCACCCTCATCCTGGCGCTGCTCCTGCTCCAGGCCGCCGTCCGCCTGCCCGGCACACTGCGAGGACAACGCCGCAGCCGCTCCCTCTCCGGCGCCTTCACCGCCTTCGCGATCGCCTGGTGGCTGCGCACCGGCCTCGGCCGAAACGCCGTCGACCCGCTCGGCGTCAACGACCTGCCGACCCTCCTCAAGCACGTCCTGGCCATCGCCGGGATCTGCGTCCTGCTGATGTACGTGTGCGACGTCTACGCCGAGGAGGACACCTCCGCCCGCCACATCAGGATCTCCACGCTGGTCCAGCGCGCGACCGCGTACGCCTCGGTCGCGACGGTGGTGTGCATGACGACGGTGTTCTTCCTCGTCCTCGACCGCTCGAAGACCGGCAAGGACAGCCCATACTTCATCGGCCGGCACATGGGCGACCCCGGCCTCGCCCTCTACATGGGCCTCTTCTACACGTACGTCGTGGCCGCCGCGCTCGTCTGCGCCTACCAGTGGGGCCGCGCCGCACGCCGCGCCGGCCACTGGTCCCTGCGCACCGGCCTCACGATGATGGCGACGGGCATGACGCTGATCGTCATCTACGCCGTCATGCGGACGCTCTTCCTGAGCGTCGCGACCCTGCACCCGCTCCCGGCCCGCGACCTCGCCGACCAGGAACACATCACCGACACCGTCCTGTACACAGGCTTCCTCCTGTGGCTCCTCGGCTCGATCGTCCCCGCGCTCCGCGCCCTCCTCACCCGCGCCCGCAGCATCCACGCGATCCTCAGGCTCCACCCGCTCTGGCGCGACCTCGCCCTCGCGGTCGACGGCATCGCCCTCTACCAGCCCGCCCACCTCCTCCGAGGCCACCGCGCCGCCGCGCCGCTCAGCACCCTGCGCGACGTCCTCTCCCACGACGCCACCCCGCAGATCCGCCTCGGCCGCTACATCACCGAGATCCGCGACGCGACGCACGAACTCCGCCGCCGTGCCCCCGCCGACCTGTACGAGCGCGCTGTCCAGTTCGCCGAGGCGAAAGGCCATCGCGGCCCCGAGGCCGCGGTGACGGCCGAGGCGTACTGGCTCAAGGCGGCCCTCCCCGCCGCCCGGCAACCGGCCGGAGCACCGACCGCCTTCCGGACCGCGGGCGACGACTTCGGCACCGAGGTCTCGTGGCTGATGCAGGTCTCCCACGCGTACCGCCGCATCAGCTTCGCCCCCGTCCCGCTCCCCGAGACCGCAAAGTGATGACCATGAGCACTCTGACCGCCTCCGCCGCCGCCGTGTTCTTCAACCACGACGGCGAGGTCCTGATCGTCAACCCGACGTACAAGAAGTACTGGAACCTCCCCGGCGGCGCCGTGGACATCGACCAGGACGAACCGCCGTACGACGCGGCAGTCCGCGAGGTGCGCGAAGAACTCGGCATCAGCCCGCACATCGGCCGCCTCCTGGTCCACGCGTGGATCACCATCCCCGGCACCGGCGCCCAGGTCCTCTACGTGTACGACGGCGGAATCCTCAGCCCGGAACAGCAGGCCGCGATCACCCTCCAGGAGTCGGAACTGAGCGAGTACCGCTTCTGCGCACCGCGCGACCTGGGTCCGGACCTGGTCCCCCCGCACCTCGACACGGTGTGGCAGGCCGTCATCACCGCCCACGCCGAACGCCGCCTCGTGGACGTGACCGTACGCCTGTAGAAGACCGCTTACGGGTGGTCGGGCCGCGCCTGCGCCTCCGCGCGGGCCTGCTCGACCTCCTTGCGGATGAACGACAGCAGATCCGCGGAAAGCCCTTCCTTCTCCCCGCCCCGAGCAGCGATCGCCGCGAACTCGCTCTTCAGCAGCCACGTCCCCGCGATGATCCGCTGCACATTGGCATCGTCGGACCAGATCAGCGGCGTCGTGTCCAGAGCCTCGGCGAGCGCGCCGAGCACGTCCTCCGACGCGGAGGTCACCTCGCCGGTACGCAACTGACGTACCAACGCCTCCGTCAGAACACGGGTTCCGGTCCTGCTGTTGCCTTCGGCCGCAACTTCTGCGTCTGAAAGGAGAGTCGGGAGGCGTTTGACGAGATAGGTGATCTTCTCGGCCAGGGTCGTCGGCAGTTCCGCAGGGGTGCTTCCCAGGGGGCTTCCGGGGAAGGGGCCGGCGCTCTCCTCCACGCTCTCCTGAAGGTCCTGCCCGTTCGCCTTGGCGATGGAGCGGTCCTCCGCCCTCCGCAGCTCCTCCACGGTCACTCCGTACCGCGCGGCCAGAGCCTGGACGTACTTCTCCTTGAGCCGCCGCTCTCCCCGCTCGGCTCCCGCCACCGGCCCGGCGCTCTTCGTCCCGATGATCGCGGGCGTCTCGTACTGGAAGAGGCCGGCGTCGCAGCGGAGATCCGTGAGGTCGGGCAATCCCGCGCGAGGGAAGAGTTCGTCGAGGGGACGACCGAGAGCGCGAGCGAGTGCCGGCAGCTTCTCGGGGTCGGGGGCCGTGAGCCCGGTCTCCCAGCCGGCGACCGTCGAGTCCGCGACACCGACGGAGGCGGCCACGGCGCTCTGCGGAATGTCGGCAGCTCGCCGCACCGCGCGCACGCGACCTCTGTCGAAGTGTCGAGCAGCCATCGGACCTCGTTTTTTATCCAAGCAGAGGAAGCATCTGCTTGTTGATATTCCTCGGAAACTGGGATAGCTTCAGCTTAGCGAAAAACCGGGGTTTCGCACACCCCGGCCTCGCCCGACTCACGTGCGCCCGCAGCCACGGAGCCGGAACGGGCGTCCCGCGCATCGCGCCGCCCTCCCAAAACAACACCGGCGCCCGGGAGTTCGCACCTCCCAGACGCCGGACGCAATGACCTGGGCCTTCGCACGGTCCGGGTCACCGAGACGGCCGCCCCGTGTCCCTCGCACGGCACTACCGGGACGGCTGCCAACGTGAAGGAGTGTCGCATGGCTCCCGCCATGGGCTGCAAGTCGGGCATCTCGTCGCCCGACCCCACCATCGCGAACCGGCTGGCCGGACAGCTGTCGGCCCTGCTGCCCGGAGTCGCCGCCGTGGACGTCCGCCTCCAGGACCCCCGCACGCCGTGGCCGCACCTGCGGTTCACCGCCGTCGATGAACGCCAGCAGGCCGTACACGTCCCGCGCGCCAAAGCGCTGACCATCGCCCGCTGGCTCATCAGATCCTTCCCGCAGGCCGGCTGGGCGACCCAGCCCATGCGCTTCGACCTGCGCACGGCCGTCCTGAGCGGGCGGGACGCGCGATGACGACGGCGAACGCCACCGATCTGGCCGCGCTCCACGGGCTCGCGGCCGTCGTACGGATGCTCGCCCGCACCGACGACGTCGCGGAGACCCGTCTCCACCTCGGGTACGACGAGGCCGCCAAGCGCCTGAACATCCCCGAGAAGTGGCTGCGCGAACGGATTTCCAGCCTCCCTCACCGGAAGCTCGGAAAGTTCGTCCAGTTCACCGAGGAAGACCTGCGTTCCATATCCGAAATGCACTTCGTCCAACCGCATCAACGTGCGGCAGAGGAAGAGAGTCCGGACCTGCTGGCCATACGGCCCTCCGCACGCTCCCGCCGACGCACCTGATTCCTCTGGACCCGGACGAAATGAACAGCACCATAAACACGCTCGTCGAATCTGCTCGGCAGGGCGACTGGACACCCCTGCTCGAAACCGCCCGCGAAGTACCAGGAAAGAACTGGCCCGAGAAAGCTCTCTGCTCCGGATTGGACTTCGAGGACGACTTCTTTCCGGAATCGGAACACCCATGGAGCGACCCCGACCAGCTACGGGAATCCCACGCCGACTCTCTGAGGCTGCCGCTCGCGCTGTGCTCCGCCTGCCCCTTGCCCGTCGCCGCACGCTGCCTGGTGGACGCGCTGCGGTATGAGGACCGGTACGGCATCCGGGCCGGGCTGCTGGCTCCAGAGCGCGAAGTTCTCCTCAGCCTGTGGAAAACCCGGGTCAACGCCGATTCGGTCGAGGCAGTGATTCAGGGTGTTACCACCCTGCTCAACTCAGCAGAACGCACGGCTGTCATCGCGCGAGTGATTGAAGACCCTGAAGTCAACCCTCGTCTCGTCGCGCAGGGTCTGGGCATTCCAATCAAGTACCTGTGGCAATTGGTGCGTGAGCACAAGAAGCGCTCAGCCGATTCCTCCGTTCCTGAAGCGGCGTAGCCACCCATCGACGAGCCGATTTCCACGAAAGCTTCCCCATGCACAACGAACTCAGCCAGGCTCTGCACTCCTTGGCACCGGACGCCGCCTTGATACGCGTCTTCCCCAAGCGGCAGGGAATGATCCACTTCTACGGCGCGGACTTTTTCATGCTCCTGGCCCCTCAAGACGTGGAAGAGCGCGCCGCGCGGCTCATACGGCAGCACTTCGGCGACGCCGTCGACTGGCGGCTCCCTCACGACTTCCACGTGCCCACGGGCTGCCTTTACGTCACGCCGCACCCCGACCGCGTCGGGTACGTCCCGGAGGACGACCGCTCGTTCGGCCTGCTGGCGGAGCGGTACGTCGCCACGGCGCACGGCGGTGACCGGTGAGCGCCGTCATGACGGAGTTGGTGTGGAGCCGTTCGCGGGCCAAGCGGGGGTCGCTCCTGGTGATGCTCGCCCTGGCCCGGGAGGCGGACGACAGGGGGTGGGTCTCACTGTCCCTGGAGCAGATCGCCAAGCTCGCCCGGCTGTCGGCGCGGGCGGTCACCAACTGCCTCCCCGAACTGTCGGCGCTCGGGGAGCTGAGCTATACGCCGGGTTCGGGCCGGGCCGTCACCAACCGCTACTCCCTCCTGCTCGGCTCCTCGGACACCCCTGCCCAGCAGCGGGAACCCGGAAGCGACTTCCCGGAAACCGCTGCCGAAACCAGGAAGTTGGAGCCAGAAACCCCGAAGTCCCTTCCAGGAAGCCGGGAAGCTTCTTCCGTGCTTCGCGGGTCTGGTAGTACTCCCGTAGGGAGTACTACCTCTTCAGAACAGCAAGCTGGCTTGCTGTCTCCCCGTACGACGCCGAGGGCAGCGGAGGGCATCCCGGCCGACGCCAAGGACCTCGTCGCCGCGCTGACGAGCGCTGGGATGGTCGTCGGCTGGAGGCTCACCGAGGACGAGTGGGCACGGGTAACAGCCTTGTCGGCGCGGTGGGGTGTCGAGCGGCTGGTGGAGGTCATCTCCCGCCGCTGGGACCCCGGCCGTCCCCCGCAGTCGGCGCGCTACCTGCTGCGCATCTGGGACGACCTCCCGACTCAGGTCCCCGCTGCTCACAACGTCGTCCCCCTGCGGCGCGAGCCCGGCGGCTGGAAGCCGTACCGCAACCCCGCCAGGGCCAGCGCCTACCAGAACGGATTCTGACCATGGCTGAGCCTCAACTCGCCTGCCAGACACGGTCGGTGCGCCGGCTGGAGAAGATCCTCGCCGCGAAGGGAATCTCCCTGGTGCCCGACGACGACTCCTCGCCGTCCGCTGATTCCGGTCCGGGCAACCCGCGCTGGCACCACGGCGCCCGCGTCGAGTACGCGCTCGCCCGCTGGGAGTCGGCGACCCCGCCCCGGTTCCGCGACGCGCAGGCGACGCTCCCGGAGGTTCGGGCCTGGGCGGAGAGGGCGCTCGACGACCCGTCCCGCGCAGGAACGTTGCTCCTCACCGGCCTGACCGGCACGGGCAAGACGCACCAGGCGTACGGCGCTCTGCGGCACATCGCCAGCGGCGGCCCCGACCGGTTCGAGGTGCTGGCGGTGAACTCGGCCGACATGTACGGGCGGCTGCGCCCCAGCGCGGTGATGGGCGCCTCGGAGCAGGAACTCAAGCGGCTGTCGACGGTGCAGTACCTCTTCCTCGACGACTTCGGCACGTCGAAGACGTCGGAGTGGACGGAGGAGATCACCTACCGGTTGATCAACCACCGCTACAACCACTGCCTCCCGACCGTCATCACCTCCAACCTCCCGGCCCGCGACGCCGACGGCCCCGACCTGACCGACTTCGTGGGCGACCGGGTCGCCAGCCGCCTCGCCGAGATGGTCACCACGCTCGTCCCGATGATCGGCGACGACCGACGCCGCAGCCGAGCGACGGCATGAACCACCCCACCTCCCCCGGAAAGACCGCCACTCCCATGCCCCACCCCCTCATGCTCGCCGCCGCCTCGAAGCTCGTCAGGGCGGAACAACTCCGCTCCGCGGCCCGGACACAGGCGTTCCACACCTGGGGCGCCCGCGCGGCCACAGCGGCGTCGAAGCACGCCCGGCGCCTCCTTGGCGACGAGGCGGTGACGCTGAAGTGGGAAGCGCTCGGCGTCCTGCACCCGGACGACCTCCTCCAGGCGACCGCGCCCCTGGGCACCGTCGCCGGACAGCACCTGGAACTCCACTACAGCGGCGACGGCAACCACATCGAACGGCTCGCCCTGCGGCGCTCGTGCGGCACGTGCCCCGCCCAGCACCTCGACGACATCGACTCGCTCGAACACCTCGGCCGGCTGCTGGCCCGGACCCCGGCCTGGCCAACCCTGAAGGAGCAGGCGTGAACACCCCGTACAGCCTGCGCACGATGTCCGCCTGGGACCGCGCGGCGATCGTCCTCCTCGGCGCGGCCGGCTTCGCCTTCTCCTACGACGCTCTCCGCCAAGTCGCCCTCGCGATCCACGCGCGGCCTACGCTCTCCTACCTCTTCCCCGTCTTCATCGACGGCTTCATCGCCTACGGCGTGCGCGCCCTCGTCCTCCTGCGGCACAGCGGCTTCGGCGCCCGCCTGTACGCCTGGTTCCTCTTCCTCGCCGCCACCGGCTCCAGCCTCTGGGCCAACGCGCTCCACGCGATCACCCTCAACCACAGCGGCCCGTCCGGACCGTCCCCGCTCCACCTCGGGGACAACGTCGTCGGCGTCCTCTCCATGCTCGCGCCGCTCGCGCTCGCCGGGTCCGTCCACCTCTACATCATCATGGCGCGGACGGCGGAGTCGTCCGTCCCGGACCGAGCGGAAAGCCGTCCGGGACCGGTCCGCAACTGCGTGAAAGTGGAGTTCGGCGTCCCGGAAACGGCGGGCCGTCTGCACGGCCAGGACACTGGGGAGCCCGCCGTGATTCCGTCCGTTCTGCCGCCCGTCCACGAGCGCACGGACAAGGACGAAACATCGACGCCTAGCGCCGGACCTGCGGCGATGCATCACCCGGCCGACTGCGAGAACGCCCCCTTCGCGCCCCGGGAGCATGAAACGCTGGCGGAGTACGGACCGCAGGAGTCACCCGTCCCGGACGGAGAAACACCGCCTGCCGACTCGACCGATCCAGCCGACGCAGCCGACCCGGAACCGGCAGCACAGCAGAAGACCGTCCTCCCTCCCGACGACGAACCGGTCCCCGTCCCGGACGGGGAGGAGTCTCCCCAGAACCGTGAACCCGAGGACGACTGGATGAGGGACCTCCTTCCCATCGCGCGGGACGCCGCCCGGACCGCCGGACGGATCAGCCGCGACGCCATCAAGGACGCGGTCCGCGCCCACCAAGCCGTCGGCAACGACAAGCTCGGCGAGTTGGTCGCCGCCCTCAAGGAGGAGGAAGCCGCCACCCGGAGGCTGACTCCGCCGGGTCCGTCCCGGCACCTCTGGTGACCAGCCTTCTCAGAGAGAATGTCCTCATCAGCAGGAAGGAAGAGCTATGCGGCGACACCTGCTCAGCGCCGGGGACGAAGCGGCCCACCGGCACGCAGCCGAAGCCGCGGCCCAGCTCGACGCCCACCTCCGCGCGGGCGGAACCCTGATACCGGTCCCCACCCCCGGATACACCCCGGAGCCCGGCGAGACGGCCTACGCCGACGTGATGTGCACGACGGCCCGCTTCTACGCCATCGACCCCGTACAACCACCGCGCGCCGGCTACTTCGAGAACCACCCCTCCCTGGGCCGCCGCTGGGTGACCAACCGGCGGCTGGACGCCCAACGGCTCCAGCAGGCGGAAGCCCAAGCCCAGGAGCAGTGGCGCGACCACGAGTGGGCACGGGTGATCCTCACTTCCGAGGGCATCCGCATCAACCCGCCGGGCTCACCGGACACGTGGCTCCCGTTCGACCACGTCCTCCTCACCGGCCTGACGGCCGAACCCGACCGCCAGGAACTGGTGCTGTCGTACAGCGTGTGCGCACCGCTGCTTCTCGTAGGTCCAGCAGTGCCATGGTTGGTGGTGGCCCTGGGACGGTTGGTCACACCTACGTCGTAGAGACCCCGTGACCAGGCCCGACCTGCACATGAGGGTCAGCAGGATTCCCCGAACTTCACCGCGCCGAACTCAACGGGTTGCCCATCGAGTTGGGCTCCCGGCTTCGGGTTCTGGGTGCAGACCTTCCAGTTGGATTCGAGAAGGACCATCCGGCTCTCGCCGGAGACATCGTTGACGGTGATGCTGGTGGAGGCGTCGAGGGCCTGGCGGGCGACCTTGACCGACTTACCACTGAAATCAGGCATCGTCGCCCCCGCATCCTGGACAGCGCTCGCGTCCTTGGCGGGGCAGCTCTCCTCCAGCTTGACCGCCCCGAAGTCGACCTTCGTATCGGTCCGATGCTCACCGGGGGCCGGGGTCTGCGAGCAGACCTTCCAGTTCCGGTCGAAAGCCTGCATACGCCCGCGTCCGAGCGCGTCGTGTGAGGTAAGGCTGTAGAACCCTGCGGCCTGCGCTTGGTCCTGGGCGGCCTGAAGACCCTTGCCCTTCATGTCCGGCAGCGTGCCGGTCTTTGCCGGGGCGTCGTCAGCCTTCGGCGTGTCTGCTGGCATAGGAGTGCCGGGCGCCGACGCGGTGGCGCCGGTCTCCCTGCTACTGCTCACAGCCGGATTGCAGGCGGTAAGAGCCAGGAGCCCGGTGGCAGCCAGAGCGGTAACGGCGGTGCACTTGCGCATGGTTCCCCCACATTTTGGTGCTGGAGAACCAGCATGCGGCCTGCGCGCTAACCGTAGAGGCAATGTGAACATTCCGTGATGTGACGTTCGATGCCGGTGGACCAAAGAAGCGTGCAGGCGGGTCTCACGGCGGCCAGGAGGTCACGCACTATGCCGGCAGTCGACTCGTCAAGGTCGAGGGCCAGGCGGATGAACCGGCGCAACTCGCTCACCGGTCGTTCCCCTTCGCGAAGAAGGCGGTCGCTGGAACCTCAGGTCCCAGCCTCCAGGCGTCCATGATCAAGGGGAAACTTCATACAGATCCGGGTGCTGTGCTCACGCTGATCGCACAACCGCTCCAGGGCTTCTTCGGCAGTCCCCAGTTTTCAGCCGTCGCGACAGCCTCAGCTTTCCTCTGTTGGCACCCAGGAAGCGCCTTGAGGCAAAAGGGGGCGCAAATGGGGTCGCTCGGTGCGGTCGGCCAGGCTCGATGCAGCAGCGCCGCGATGTCGGCTGCTTACGCGACGGCCTGGCTCAACCTCCGTACGGCAGAGAAGACAGTCTGCGGTTCACTGGTTGCGTGGAGCCTGCAGGCCCCAGGATCGCAGCAGCTCGCGCCGCCTGCCTTACTTGCTCTCAATCCACCAGATGATCAGCGAGACGAGTCCCCCGCCCAGAGCGCGAGAGGCACCCTTCGCCGCTTGGGCGCTCGCGGTGCGCGCCCTCTTCATCCAGTTGGCCTGCGGCTTGATGCGGGCAGGCTGGCTCTCGCTGAGAGAACCGCTAGAATCCATGTGAAGCTGCCTTTCCAGAGTAGATCAACGGAGGGGCTTCGCAGAGGGAGTCCTCGGTCACTAGCTTGCCGGCTCGACCGAAGAGGCTCCCTTTGCTTATTTCGCGAAAAGTTTGAGACACGCCAAAGAATCCACCCTCCCCCCTCTCAATTAATGTCATTTCGCGGGATAAGGTATGACATTGTCGACATTTCGCCGGACAGAATACTCTTGGCAGGCGAAATACGATCATTCATAATCGCCCTGAAGTGAAGGATCCAGCACCGGTCTGCAGTGCGGAGGGGATGGAGGGTGCAGGGAATGGAAATTGAGGCTCCGCGATGGCGCAAGAGCTCATACACGGCTAACCAGGGGAATTGCGTAGAAGTCTCGTTAGGGGAAACGGTGGCGGTGAGGAACTCACATCGCCCAGTCCTGGGGCCAATCTCGGTCCACCGGGAAGCTTGGGCGCTTTTCGTCGAGTCAATTGGAATGATTGATCCGCCCGAAGCCGTCGAGTGAACGGCTGATACCCTCAGCCCTCCCCAAGTCACCGCCACCTTCCCCTTCCTACGGCAGTCCTCGCATCAAGAATTCCTCTTCCAGATCCACCGCGACATACCTCTCGACATGCCAGAAATCGTCAAGGTAGTCGCTGGGTTCCGGGGTGCCAGCCCCCGTAAAGGCCGACCTCTCGCTCAGGAGAACCTGTCCATCAGGCTTCTCCAGGTAGGCAACAAGGTCTTCCTCCTCCTCCGGGAACTGGAAGAGGACATAGGGAGACCTGAACTGCGGATAGATGCCGGACGTGAAGGGCGCCACCTTCACGGTGACATTCTCCATCTCGTTCAGAGCCAGGAGCTTCTCGTACTGGTTCTTCATGATCTTCGCGCTCCCGAGGATACGTCGCACCGCAGCCTCGTCGAGAATGAAGAACAGCTCTGCCCCATGGGTGCGCACCACGCGCTCCTGGCGCTCGAGACGCAACGCCAGCAATGCCTCGGTGTCCGAATTCTGCCCCATCGCGTTGAACATCTCCCGGGCATATTCCTCTGTCTGGAGAAGCCCGGGAACCAAGTTCGACTCGAAGTTCCGGATCCTGATGGCTGAAGACTCGAAGCTCAGATACTGCAGGAATTCTGCAGCAGCCACCCCTCGATAGCCGGCCCACCACGGTGGGCGACGTGCGGCACGGACCAACTCTGTGATCTCTTCGACCTGGGCTTCATCCTCGATCCCGTACAGGGCGAGGAGAGCACGCGAGTCTGTGAGCGTCAGACTAACTTTGCCCGTTTCAATACGATTGATCTTACTAGGTGACCAATCAAGACGATCCGCGACATCCGCGTGAGTGAAGCCTGTGCGTTCGCGGGCAGCACGCAATCGCTTTCTCAGGCGACGCCCCTGGTAGATCGGATCTTTCTGGTCGTCGGGCACTGACACGTACCTGCCCTTCTGTCTGGGGGGTCTACTGAAGGCACATCGATCCACCCCCGTGACGGCTAGCTCAGCGCCAGATAGCCAGGGGGCGCCTGTCGACACGGCCGTGGACCACCCGATAGTAGGCGTACCGTGAGGCATCCGGACGCTAGTCACTGAACCGCCGCCCAGCGGCTTGCTCCCAAGCCCTCAGGTGGCGTATGAATGGTGCCCTGTCTGTCAGCCGACGAACGATCCTCATATAAGCATTCTGCTAGGTAGCATGCTGCTAGTCCACTCCTTGTCTAAACCTCTTCGCGCAATGCAGACACCGCAGTACCGCAGGTCCCAGCAGCACACACCACTAACACCCGCGGTCCCCCACTGGCTGACAGAACGCCTCGGAAGCAGCCCTTCTCGCGAAAGCCCAGAGAACGGCACCAACGCTGATCGCTTGAATGTGGGCCCTTCCGCGACCACGATGCTGGGCGGACTCGGAGACCATGGCCAGGGTGACGGTGCGAGAGCCGGCACCTCAAGTGACGCGAATCCGCAGGTGGACGGTGAAGAACGTGGTCAATGGATCCAGTGCCCGGCCGGGCACCATAGTTCAAGGCTTCCTCGCCGTTCTGCCTCTGTGTGGCCGCCCCGGGAGCCATACGGGCATGGCTAGCGAGGGCCTGCTCGTCATCCCATACACTGCACTCGCGCAGCCGCTCCTCGTGGATCCGATAACGGCCGAACCCTGATCTACGGTGCGGAGAAGGCCCACACGAGGGTTCCCGTGCCGTCGGCAGCACCGGCTGGGACCGGTCCAAGGCCTGGATCTGCGACCTTTCGTCCGCCGAGAGGACCACCGCGCCCTCTGGCGGGTTGAAGTACAGCCCGACGACGTCTCAGACCTTCTCCATGAACAGCGGGTCCGTGCACAGCTTGAAGGTGTCCGTCAGATGCGGCTTGAGCTGGAACTTCCACCAGATCCGGTCGACGGTCGACTTCGACAGACCACTGTGTTCCGCTTTCAACCTACGCAACCAGTGGGTGGCACTCTTTTGGGGGGCTCTTCCCGCATCGTGACCACGACCGCTTCCACTTGGTCAACGCGAATCAAGTTCTGACAGCTAACAACCTCACGGTTGCCGCAGCGTCGGGCGAACTCGCTGATCAGGAACACGACTACCAAGAACGCGTTGCCTTCCGGCTCCTCGTGTGCCTTCTTCCCTCCCCTCCTGTCAGGATTCGGGAACAGCCCGCAGGAGCAGGCCCTTTGGCCTGATTCCTGCGAAGGGGCGTTGCGGTCCGCTCCCCCCTCAGGACCGCAACGCCCGCCTCCCTCTTCCTTCGGCACATCAAGGTCCTGGTTCCCTCATGCCTCCCTCCACCCCTTTTATCCGTGTTCTCTGCGGTATACCCATTGCGTTCTCTGTCGGCCTCCTCTCTGCCGGCTGCTCCGCAGCCTCCATCTCCGAGAACGCACCACCCCGGTCTCAATCCGCCGCCCCACGAACTGAGTCCGCCTCTCCCTCCTCCGACGGAGACGCGCCCAGCAGCGTCGTACCCACCGACGTAGCGGCCACGGCACGGGAGTTCACCAGGGCGTACGCCGGGCACGATGCGCGTGTTGGCGGTGATGTCTCGTACGCGGACGCTGGAGAGCGCGCAGCGAAGTTCGCGGCCGGTGATCTGGCGGAAGCCCTCGTCCAGAAGCGCCCGGGGCAGGACGCTCCCTGGGCGGCCCTGCGTGCCGGACAGGCCCGGCAGTCCGTCACAGTGACCTCGGTGGAGGTTCCGGACGGCGCCCCCGCCGTCACCTCGTCGAGTGCGCTCGTCCGCGTCAGCTACGTCCTAACGACGACCCCGAGGCCCGGCGCCCCGCTGCTCAGCCGCGAACAGCTCGCGTTGCGTCTGGAGCGCACCTCCGCCGGCTGGCGGGTCGTCGCGTTGCCCTGGGCGTGACGGCGGATGGCGAAGAAGACCGTGCAGGTGGTGCTCGGCCTGGTCGTCGCGATGGTCCTTTCCGGTGTCGCCCTGTTGGCGACCTTCGGCGGTGCGGACAGCGCGTCCGCGCAGGAGACCGGCTCCGGTGGTGAAGTCGCTGCGAACGCCGGCGTCCCGACCTCAGTGCGGGCCCTCGTCAGCAAGTACGCGGGGAAGTGCCCCCAGGTCACCGCGTCGTTGCTGGCCGCCCAGCTCTACACCGAGTCGCACTTCGACGCGAAGGCGAAGAGCCCGGTGGGTGCGTTGGGGATCGCGCAGTTCATGCCCGGGACGTGGTCGGTGTACGGCGTGGACGGGGACAGCGACGGGGTCAAGGACGTCTTCAACCCGGCGGACGCCGTCGCCGCGCAGGCGGCCTACGACTGTGTCCTCGCGAAGGAAGTCGAGTCCGTGCCGGGGGACTCGACGGACAACATGCTCGCGGCGTACAACGCGGGCGGCGGTGCGGTGCTGAAGTACGGGGGCGTCCCGCCGTACTCGGAGACCCGGAACTACGTGAAGGCGATCCGGGATCTGGCCGCTAAGTGGGCTGCCAGCAGCCCGAGTTCACCGGCGGGCAAGGGTGCGGCTGCCGCCATCGCCGCCGCGAGGACCGCGCTGGGGAGCTGGTACCGGTGGGGCGGCGACTGCGCGCCGCCGTACATCGGGCAGAACGGCTGTGACTGCTCGTCGCTCACCAAGATGGCGTGGAGCCACGCCGGGGTGAACCTCCCGCGGGTCACCTACGACCAGGTCCACGCGGGGACGGCGGTCAAGACCATCTCCCAACTCCGGCCGGGGGACCTGCTGTTCAGCGTTCCCGGCGCTTCGGGGCCGGAGCACGTCGGCATGTACATCGGTGACGACCAGGTCATCGAGGCGCCGCACACCGGCGCTCAGGTCCGGATCAAGCCCCTCAGTTTCTGGGCGCCGCAGGTGATCGCCATGCGGCACATCGGCTGATTTCTCAGCACCTCACTTCTCTTAACTCACCTACATCTCAAGGGACTTCACATGCATGCCCTCTTCTCTGCGGTCTCCGAACCGTCCCTTCACCCCTCACTCGCGGCCGGCATCGACACGGTGTCCGGCGTGAAGCCGGACTGGGGGCCGTTCTCGACGCTCGGGAACACCGCGAAGGTGATTCTCGGCGTCATCGCCGCCGTCGTGCTTGCCGCGGGTGTCGGGGCGTTCCTGGTCGGGCTCGGGAAGTCCAAGGGGTGGGTGGGCGAGGGCCACTCGACGATGGACAGTTCGCGGGGCAAGGGGATGATGGTCGGCGGTCTCGTCTGTGTCTTCCTCGTCGCGTCCCTGGGCACCCTCGTCACCATCACGTACGGGATGGGTGTGTGACCGTGGGTTCCTCTCGTCCGGCTCGTGAGAAGAGTACGAAGCTGTGGACCGTCGGCGCCGGGATCGTCGCGGCGCTCACGGTCTGTGGCCTCACGGCGACCGTCCTCACCGGCTCCAACTCATCCACCTCAACGCCCAGTTCGACTCCGGTCGTCGTCGCGCCGTCAAGCGGCGGGACTCGGGGCCAGAGCACCGACGGTGTGCCGGTCGGCTACCCGCGCACCGAGGCCGGCGCGAAGGCTGCCGCCGCCAACTACGTCACCGTCAGCGGCAGTTCCTCCTTCCTTGCCGACAAGGCCGTGCGGCATCGCGCGATCCGGGTCATGTCCTCCGCGCGCACGGCGGCAGACGCCATCGAGGAGGCCGACCGCTCCGCCGGTTCCTCCGGCAGGAAACCGGCCGTCGCGCGGACCGGTGTCCTCGCCGCCCACGTCCTCGGTTTCGATATCCACAAGGCCACGGTCCACCTGTGGACAACTACCGTGCGTGGAAGCGCGGTCGGAGCCACGTCGCCCCAACTCGCGTTCCGTTCGGTCACGGTCGGGCTCGTCTGGGAGCGCGGCGACTGGAGGGTGTCGAGCAGTTCCTCCGGTCCCGGCCTGGTGGCACCGGTCGACGTCCGGCAGACGGTGAACGTGGCCGGGGACTTCGTGGACTACACAGCAGGTCAGGCCGTAGATCCCGTGGTCAGCGGCGTAGTGGGGACCGATGGGTTCCCGGCGTCGTACGCCCGGACGGCGGCGGGTGCGCGTGCTGCGGCGACCAGCGCGGCCCAGTTGTACGGCGATCCGCGTTTCTTCACGGACAGTTCGTGGCGCCACCGGATGCTCGCCGCGACGGCCTCGCCGGACACCCTCGACTCGACCAGAACCGACTCGGACTCAACAGCGCGCCTGGTTGTGGACAACCGAGGTCTCGGTGCCGACGGGAAGACCTCGGACGGGTCGCCGCTGGTCACGAGGACGGCGGTGCTCGGTGTGCGGCCGGTGTCGTACTCGGAGCAGGCCGCGAGCGTCGAGTTGTGGACGGCGTCGGTGGGCGGGATCGCCGGGGACGACGAGACGCAGCGTCCCCGGATCGCCTTTCTGCGGATGACGGTGGACCTGGTGTGGGGCGGCGGCAGTTGGAGGACGACGGCGGTGACGCCGGGGGAGCCGCTGGTTCCGTCGTTCTCGGCGACCGAGCCGGCGTCGGCAGCGGAGCGGTTCGCCGAGGTGGGGGGTGTGGACGATGCGCCTGCGACTGCGTGAGGACGCGCCGGGACTGCTCACCGTCGTACGCACCGGGTCAATAAGCGGGTGGGGGCGCCGAGTTCAGACGATCGCCGTCGTCAATGTCGTCGTCGCGTTCCTCTTCGTGCCGTCGGCGGTGGCGAACCCGTTCTGCTACATCCCGATGGTCTGCGAGGTGAAGGCGGCCGTCGACTTCGTGCAGGACCCATTGGGGTTCCTGCTCCAGAAGCTGACGGAGGCGAACATCTGGTTCCTCCAGAAGATGCTGGAGCTGATCCAGAACACGACGAAGGTCGACCTGACGTCGGCGGCGTTCCTGAAGCAGTACGCCATCATCTTCGCGTTCAGCTCGCTGATCACGGTCGCCCTGTGGCTGATCGCGGTCGGCAAGCGGGCCGTGCGAGGTGTGGGGCTGACCGCCGCGGTCGGGGAGGCGGTGGGCTTCCTGGTGCTCCAGTTCTTCGTCAACGCGATGACGCCCGCATTCATGGCGCTGCTGATGCGGGCGATCGACGAGGTGACGGACGTCTTCGAGCCGTACGCGACGGCGAACTTCAAGCCGTTCCTGGAGAACGTCCTCAAGGTGATGGCGGCGGAGCCCAACGAGGGTGTCGGGGTGCTGATCGTCGTCAACCTGATCATGCTGTGCGGTGCTCTGCTGATGTGGGTCGAGCTGCTGGTGCGGGGTGCGGCCATCTACGTCGCGGTCGCGCTGGGGCCGGTGGTGAACGCCGGTCTCGTGGACCGGGATCTGTGGGGCAAGAGCAAGAAGTGGTTCGGCGCGGTGTTCGCGATCGGGCTGTCGAAGCCGATCCTGTTCGCGCTGCTCGGTCTCGGCGGGGCGATCCTCAGCGATTCGACCGGGAGCCTGTCCGACACGGCGTCCAAGACGCTGGTGGGTGCGCTGATTCTCCTCGCGGCGGTCTTCGCGAGCGCCACGCTCTACAAGTGGCTTCCGGCGTTCGGGGACGAGATGGCGCAGCTGCACCACGACCGGAAGTCCATGCAGTCCTCGGGTCCGGCCGCCGCCGTCGACGGCCCCGCGCAGCACGCGAACCGGGCCATGGGGATGCACCTCCAGGACTCCATGGTCGGCGGGCGGTACGGCATGGCCGTAGGGCCAAGAGCCTCAGCCACTGCGGGCGGTCGTGCCGGGACGGCCAGCGCCAAGGCGATGACCGGCTCCAGCGCGAGTGCCGCAGGTGCCGCCGGTCCGGTGGGGATCGGGGTCATGGTCGCAAAGGCCGGTGCCGACGCGGTGAAGAGCAAGGCGGCGAGTTCTCCCGGAGCGCAGGCATCGGGTGCTCCGGCTGCCGCTCGGCCTCAGGGCAACGGCTCCGACTCGGTCGTGGGGCCCACCGGGCGGGGAGCACCGGCTCCCGTGCGTGGCCGGGCGCCGGGCAACCCGATGTCGTCGAGTCCGCCATGGCCTCCGGCAGCGCCGCCGCCGTCACCTCCCGCCCCACGGCTTCCCGTGAGCGGCCCTCCCCTCACCCCTCTGCCCACCGACAAGGACACCTAGCTCATGGCAACGCGCACGTATCAGTTCGGAAAGCACCGCCCCACCGGCCTCGTCGGCCGCCGTGACCTCGGCGAACAGGCCGTCCTCGGCGGGGGCGCCGGGATCGGCGTCCTGGGCGGCTTCCTCTTCAACGGCGTCCCGGTGCTCGCCGGGGCCGCCCTCGTCGTCCCGATCGTGACGGCGCTGCTGCTCGTCTACCTGCCGTACCGGCCCAAGGGCACCGCGCAGCGCCGAACGGTCTACCGCTGGTGGCGGATCAGCCGGTACCACCGCAAGGCGCTCGCCCGCACCGGCGGGGTGTGGGTCTCCCCGGCCATCGAGGCCGGCGTACGACGGGACGGGACTCCGCCGGACGCCGCCCTGGTGAGCCCGGAGGGGGTCGCCGGGATGACGTGGGTGGCAACGACCGTACGCGGGCAGCGCGCGGTGGTCGTCCTCCAGCCGGAGGCCGGGTGCGTGACCGCGACGCTCGAAGTCGCCTCGCCGGGGCTGGGCGGCAAGGAGGTGGGCGAGCAGGTCGTGGCGCTGGAGCGCTGGGGTGAACTGCTCGACGCGTTCGGCAACACCGAGGAGCACCCCGTCAAGCGCATCCAGGTGCTGGCCCGGCAGATGAAGAGCGACCCGCACGCGCATCAGCGGTTCGTCGCCCAGCGGGACGCCTCCCGGGCGACCGCCGGCGTCCCGCCGTGGCTGAAGGAGTCGTACGACGTGCTCGCCGATGCCGTGTCGACCTCGGCGGAGGAGCACCGCTACTACGTCACCGCGCACGCCCGCTTCACCCGCGACCTGGCGGCCGACGGCGCGTCCCGGGGCGTCGGTGACGAAGGGGTCGCCGCCGCGATGGCCGCTTGCATGGAGGAGCTGTGGGCGCGGTGCGAGGACGCCGACCTGTCGGTGGTGGCGCCGCTGGACGAGGGCCGGATGACGGCGTTCATCCGCAACAGCTACGACCCCGACCACCCGATCTGGGACACCGGCCTGGCCCGGCCGCACGCCTTCCCCCGCAACGTCGACGTCCGCAGCGGCACCCACGTCGCGACCCGCGCGGCGGGTTCGACCGGCAGCTGGTTCCACGCGACCGCCGCCGTCACCCACTGGCCTTCCACGCCCGTCGGCCCGGACTTCCTCTCGCCGCTGCTGATCGGGATGCCGGACGTCATCCGCACGATCGCGATCACCCAGGACCTCGAACCCAACGACAAGGCCGTGGACCGGATGCTCGCCGAGGACACCAACAACCAGGCCGAGATGCACCGTGACCGCCAGCGCGGCAAGAACATCGACCCGCGCGACGTGATCGCGGCCGACGCCACCGGCTCCCGCGGCATGGCCCTGGCCGCCTCGGGCGCCGCCGGCGCCTCCGTCGTCGGCTACATCACCATCTCCGCACGCAGCGCCGCCGAGCTGGAGAAAACCAAGCGCACCACCGCGTCCCGCGCGCGCAACGCGCACCTGCGCATCGAATGGCTCGACCTGGAGCACGCCCGCGCGTTCACCACCACCCTGCCGTTCGCCGGAGGCATCAAGTGACCCTGCTGACCCCCTCGTACGAGACCGTACGGCGCCCCCTGCACACGGAGACGACGACCAGCCAGGCCCTCTACCTGCCGATCGCGCCGCCCACCCTGGGCACGGCAGGCGCGATCGTCGGCCGGGAGCTGTACTCCGGAAAGGCGTTCGTGTACTGCCCGTTCAGCGCCTTCGGGGACGGGCTGCCCGGCGGCAACATGATCGTGCTCGGCGACACCGGGCGCGGGAAGAGCGCGCTGACCAAGACGTACGCAGCGCGGCAGATCCGGCTCGGGCGCAAGGTCGTCGTCCTGGACACGAAGGAGCAGAAGGAGCGCGAGGAGGGGGAGTGGGCGGCGCTCGGGCGCTCGCTCACCGGATCGGCGCCGGTGCGGTTCGCTCCCGGCGGGGGTGCGGGGTCCTCCTGCATCAACCCGATGGACCCGGCGATCGCGGGCAAACGACAGGTCGAGCTGGTCCGCACGATCGTCGAACTCGGCTTGGGCCGCCCCCTCGACGAGTTCGCCGGCTCCGCCCTACGGCTCGCGATCCACCGCGCGCACGAGCGCGCCGCTCTGGACGGCCGCACGCCGGTCCTCGCCGATGTCGCCGCCGCTCTGCGCTCCCCCGACCTGGCGGACGCCGAGGTGAAGAAGCGGACCTGGGAGGAGCTGCTGGGGGACGGGCTGGAGGCGTCCTACGTCCTGGACCGGCTGTGCGGCACCGGGACCGGGGATCTGGTCGGGATGCTCGACGGTCCCACCAGCCTGAGCATCGACCTCGACGCCGACATGGTCGTCTTCGACCTCACCAAGGTCCCCTCCGGGGGCGTCGCGATGACGATCCTCGTCGCGGTGATCTCCGTGTTCCTGGAGGAGGTGTGGCTGCGGGCGGCGTGCGAGTGCGGCGCCGAACCGGGACGGCACGAGCGGCGGATCGTGGACGCCAACTCCGGTGCTTGGGAGCTGGGTTCGTGCGCGGCGACCGGGTGTGCGCGCTACACGCAGCGCAAGCGCATCCTCGTCTGCGAGGAGGCGTGGCACATCCTCGGGACGCCCCAACTCGCCGCGCTGCTGGAGAAGTTCCTCAAGTTCGCGCGCGGGTACGGGCTGTCGTGCATCTTCATCGTCCACCACCTCAGCGACATCGACGACAGCCCCGAGACGCAGGCCGCGCTGAAGATGGCGGACACCGTCGTCGTGTACTCGATGAAGAAGGCGGAGGCCGAGGACACCGTCAAGCGTCTCGGGCTTCCCGCGTGGACGGCGGAGCACATCATGCGGCTGCGGCGCGGGGTCGCGCTGTGGAAGGTCGGGGAGGTCATCTACCCCGGTGTGCAGCACCTGTTGACCGAGGCGGAGCAGCATCTGTGCTTCTCCAGCGGCTCGATGACCGATCTGGCGACGACGGCATGAGCGCCGTCGTCCGGGAGGACATCGATCTCCTGCACTCCGAATGCCTCGCGCTCGCCCGGCGCACCGCCCGTCTCGCCGCCGAACTCGACCGCGGGATCCACGCGGCGACCGCCGGGCGGCTGTACGGCGCGGTCCGCGAGATCTGGCAGGCGTCGGAGCTACTGCACGCCGCGTTCCATCACGCGCCGTCGGACGGGCCGTCGATCGCGCGGCTGTGCGGGCGACGGATGCGCTACCTCGCCGCCCGCGCCTCACGCAGGAGGTCCCGGTGAACGCCGTCGCGGTCGCGCTGTACGGCCTGGCCGCGCTGTGCGCGATCGCCCTCCTGGCCCTGTGGGTGTCCTCGGTGCGGAGCCGGCGCAACGCCGGGTTCGCGTCCAAGGCACAGCTGCGGCGGCAGTTGTCCGCCAAGGCTGTCCTGCGCGCCACGGAGATCCGCCCCTCCCTCCTCCCTTGAACACATGGAGCACCAACTCATGCACGACCCGTACGACTTCGGATACTCGCTCGGCATCTCCCAACGCCCCAAGGGCGTCCCCCTGTGGTCCCGCGCGGACAAGGCATGCCGGGTCATCGGCCCGATGGGCAGCGGGAAGACGCTGCGGCTGTTCGCTCCGCTGATCCGCGAGTGGCGCGGTCCGGTCCTGGCGACGTCGACGAAACCGGACCTGGTGGAGTACACCCTCGACGCCCGGCGGACCGGGGACCGTCCTGTGTTCGTCTTCGACCCGCAGAACATCGCGCCGTCCCTCCCCCGCTTCCGGTGGCAGCCGATCGACGGCGCCGACGACACGCAGATCGCGATGATGCGGGCCAAGGCGCTCGTCGCCGGTTCCCGGACGCCGGGCTCCGCGCGGCAGTCGTCCGAGGGCAGCGCCTTCTACCGGGGCCAGGCCGCCAAGGTCCTCGCCGCGCTCCTGCACGCCGCAGCCCTCGACGGCGCCGGCCTCGACCACGTCCTGCGCTGGGCGCGCAAGCTCACCGATCCGGCCCCGCTGGGCATCCTCACCGCGCACCCCGGCGCGGGTCCCGGCTGGGCCGACATGCTGCGCACCTCCACGAGCGGCGACAGCCGCACGGTGGGCAACACCGCCGTGACGCTCGAAGCCGCGCTGGAGCCCCTGGTCCACGAGAGCGTCCTCGACGCGCTGCGGGGCGGGAAGGGGGAGGCGCCGACGGACTTCCGGGCGGTCCTCGACGCGGGCGGCACCGTGTACCTGCTCGGCAAGGACTCCGAGGCCAACTCCATCGCCCCGCTCACCACCGCCCTGACGGAAGACCTCCTGGACATCGCCGAGTCCCACGCCGTCGCCTCCCCCTCGGGCCGCCTCGACCCGCCCCTCCTCGGCGCGCTCGACGAGGCCCCCAACATCGCGCCGATCCCCTCCCTGCGCCAACGCGTCGCCGACGGACGCGGACGCGGCATCACCGTCGTCTACGGCCTCCAGGGCTGGGCCAGCGCCCGCGCCCGCTTCGGCGACGACACCGCCGACGAACTCGCCAGCTTCACCAACCACGTCCTCGTCTTCGGCGGCGCCAAGGACCCCGGCTTCCTCAAGGACATGTCGGAGCTGTGCGGCCAGGTCGAACGCGTCCGCACCACCCGCACCACCACGACCGGAGACCGCGGCGGCGAATCGACCGCCACCCACACCGCCCTCGAAGCCGTCCTGCGCGGCGACGAGATCAAGGCGCTGTCCGAGGGCCACGCGCTCCTCCTCGCCGACAACCTCCCGCCCGTCATCACCCGCCTCGACGGCATGTGGACCTGGGACACCTGGGACGAGATCCAAGGCCACGTCAGGGAGTTGCGGAAGGCGAACGAGGCCGAGCGGCTGAAACAGGCGGTGGAGAAGGGACGCCGGGCTGCGGCGCACGCCAAGGCGTGGCGGCACCGGCAGGACACGGCCGCGTGAGCGCGTTCCCGCTGTTCCCCGAACTCCCCGCAGCAGTCGCCGAGTACGCCGCCGCGCGGACCACCGACATCAACTCCCTGAGCAACCCGCCCCCGTGGGACCTCGGCGCCCTCCCCCGTGACGTCCTCGAACCGGTCCTGGTCTGGCTCGACGCGGTCTGCCGCTGGCTGAACCAGACCTACGCCTGGCAACCCCACCAGGTCATCCCGCCCTGCTGGCAGCAGCACCAGCACCTCGCGTACGAGATCGCCGCGCTCGCCTTCACCCGCACCGACACCACCACCGACCCCGGCGCCGCGATCATCTGGCACGAGCAGTACGACCGCTTCCTCCACCGTATGAACAACACCCTCGGCAAGAACGGCGACGACTGCCGCGTGGGACGCCACGAACCACGCCCGGCACGCTTCGCGCTCTCCGCCTGGCCTCTCGAAAACAAGTCCGACGAACCGAGTTGATCCGTAGAGCAGCCGGGTACGGTCCGGGATAGACGGCCGTGCCGTTGCCGAAACGGCAGGAGCTCATAGCACATCTCGCCGGATGGTCAAGGTAGTTCGGTCAGACTTCCTACGGACAATCTGTCCTCACACAGTCCTTGCCCGGTGGAATTCTTCTTTCCTCCGAAGCCGCCCCCGAGGTGAGGATGCCGCCATGCCACGTCGCGATCCCCAACATCCGACGTACGAATTCACGGTCCCGGCCACCATCGAAGCGGTTCCGACCGCGCGCCGCCGCGTCGTCACGCTGGCCCGACGCCTCGGCCTCGCCCTTTCGGACGACCTGCTGGACACCATCGAGCTGCTGGCCGGCGAGATCATCGCCAACGCGGTCCTCTACTCCGGCGAAGCGTGCGAGGTTTCCGTTACACGGACCTCGAAGAGCCTTCGTGTCGAAGTCACCGACACAAACCTGTCGTTGCCGGTCGCGACAAAAGCCGAAGCGGACGACGAAAGCGGACGAGGTCTTCTTCTGGTCGACGCGCTCGCGGGTAGCTGGGGGGCACAGCCGAGCCCTTCGGGAAAAACGACATGGTTCGAGATCATGTCTCCGAACTCGGTGGACACACAGCAAACCGAACGACTGGCATTCGAATCAACGGCCGCAGGGAATCACCATCAGGCCGCTTGATAAACGCTCTCGGTTAATGAGCCCCCTGCAGTCAGACCACGCGGACGTTCGTGTGGGGACGAGGCGTCTCAACACCCCATCCCCACACGTTCAGTTGTCGTGACGACGCAGTCTGGCCGAGGCTTTGCTCCTCCACGTCTCTTCCGAAGCAGGGAGCGAGGGTTCCTCGGGTTGGTTCGACGCCGCTTCACGAAGACTCTCGCCGTAGCGGTCACTCCGCTTGTGCACAAGATCCGGCTCAGCCGGTCCGGGCCAGATCTGGAGGAGGTAGTCCTCCAGCGGCTCGGCGGTGTGGGCGTCGCCGGCCCGGTCGCGTCCGCGCGCGTGAACCCGTACCCGGTAGGGCCCAGGGCCGTACGGGGTCAACACGGGCAGGTCCGCAGGCTCGTTCATCAGCGAGGAAATCCTCATCTGCCCGGAGAGGGACTGGACACTGTGGTCCAGGACTTCGTCCCACTCCTCGGTCTCCACGTGTGCCACAGGTTGCGCGTGCACCTCGACCGTCAGGTTCACCACACCGCTGTTGGAGCCGACGACCACGACGGCCAGCCCCGGCCTGGAGAAGATCAGCCCGTTCTCCGGGCGGAACGAAGGCTGGTCGTGCTGTCCGGCATCCGCGAGGTGGAAGGTGTGGTACTCCACCCGCGCCCGCTCAGACGCTGTCACAACGGGTTCGCTCATACCTGGCATGGTAGAAGGCGCATTCTCAGGTAGTGATCCACACGTAGAACGGGTCGTTCTCGATGACCCGGTTGTCGATGTAGAAGCGGTTCAGAAGGCTGCCACCGCTGCTGTTCTCCGACACCGGGATCATGCACGCACTCCACCCGTTCGGGCCGACACGGCTGCTGAGCGCCGAGATCTGGCACCAGCTGAAGGTACGGCCCGGATAGGGCGTCGGCTGCCCCACAGAGCCGGTGTAGGCCCCTTGCCAGGTCGAGCGGAACGGGTACTCATCGCAGCTGTAGCCCGTCGGGCGCGGGTAGCCGCCGTCGGCGAACTGCGGGCACGCGGTATCCCCGTTCTTGTCACGATTGGTCGCATCGGTCAGCCGACGAAGGGGCTGGCCGTTCGGATAAGCACCCGGAAGTCCAGACGTCTGGGCCTCCTGGATGTGGCGCGCGTAGTTGGGGTTTCGTCCGGTGAGGCTGACGACGTGGACGGCGGGGTAGGCCGGGACAACGCATCCGACCGCGGTTGTACCGGGGACGGCGTTGTCGCAGCGGACATTGAACGGCGGTTCCGTCGTGACACCGAGAGGCTGGACCGTCCAAGTCGGGTTGGCAAAGCGGTAGTTGACCTTGGTGCGGCCTTCGCCCTTGGCACCCGCAGCGGTGACCGTCGTCTTCGGCAGGATGTCGCCGAAGGCAAGGCCGGTGTCGTTCACCGGCTGGCTCGGGAAGTCGATGTCCCCGGAAGCGAGGGTGCAGGCCCCCGTACAGGTTCCGCCCCCGCTGACGGTGGTGCCGCCGATCGTTCCCCAGCCGTCGGTCTTGTCGATCGCCACCTGGTGCGCCCAGTACGGGGCATCGGCTCCGGTATACAGCAAGTCAGCCTGGATGTAGGACAACTGGCCTGTGAGCCGACCGGTCCTGACGTCAACGACGTTGAGTGTCCAGACCGAGATCGCGCATGCGTCGGTGCGGGTGTACCACCATGTGCCGTCGCCGGTCGCCAGGTCGTAGCAGTAGTCCGGGAGAGGCACGGGCGTCCTGTCAGCCAGTGCCGACAGGTCACGGGCGGTGACTTCACCCTTCCCGCCCGGCTTTATGCAGGCGGCGTTCGTTTTGCCGTTCTCGACCGCGAGGGCACCTGATTCAATTTGGCTCTCAAGCCGGGCGCAGTCGGCGGCTAAGGACGCGGTCCGCAGCGTCGGCAAGGCTGATTTCGGCGCCGGAGATGGTGCCGCTTCCCTCGTGGCCACGCGCTCCGGGGCTACGGACGGAGATACCGGTTCAGCAGCTACAGCTTGAATCGGCATGAGCGCGAGCGCTATTCCAGTGAGTCCTGCTCGTATCGATGATCTCATCGGTTCCCTTCACGGCGACGGAAGTGCAGACCAATCTCAATTTGGCCCACAAACACCAGGGACACTAGGCGAGAGATCTTCAAAATAAAGGCCATATGCAGACGCTGTCCGAAATCGAGTTCGACCGCGGGCAGTTCAGGCCAGACCGTAACGTCCTGCCCAAGATACTCAGAATGTGTTACGGCGCTCCCGTCAGATGGCGTCGCGCCACCAGCATCGACAGGTGACGGCGTGTTCAACTTGCGCACCTCAGCGGTGACTCCACCTACGCTGAGCACCTACAGGAGCCCTTACTGGCAACTGCGCTCTGTATCCGATTTGCGCTTTAAGCAACTTCTCGTCCCTCAACCCAACCGGGCATCCTGGCTTCGCTTCGCCCTCTCACCCCTTGAAGGAGATTCGCCATGTCGGGCTTGAAACTGGCCATGTGCACAGGGAACTCGGGCAAGTTCCGCACGGCTCAGGAACACCTCGCCCCGTGGGGCATCGAGGTGGAGCAGGCGGTGGTGGACCTGGACGAGATCCAGACGACGTCGGTCGCGGAGATCGCCCGGCACAAAGCCCGACAGGCGTTCGCGGCGATCGGGCGCCCCCTGTTCGTGGAGGACTCGGGCTTCTACATCGAGGAGTTCGGCGGCTGGCCGGGGCCGATGGTGAAGCAGGCGCTGGAGGCGTTCGGCCCCGAGGGGTTCACGCACCTCGCGGACCGCACGGCGACGCGGGCGTGCCGGTTCGCCAGTGCCGCTGTGTACGTCGACGCGGAGGGCGCCCTGCACACGTTCGCCGACGACTCCCGCAAGCCCGGCACCATCGCGAAGGTGCCGGACCGGGGCAGCGGTGAGCGTTCCTGGTCCGACCTGTGGTCGATCTTCGTCCCAGAGGGCGCCACGACGACGCTCGCGGCGCTCCCGGAGGCCGAGCAGGAGCGGGTGTTCGCCGAGTGGCGGACGACGTCGGTCGTCGCGGCGCTCGGCGCGTGGCTGGCCGAGAACCCGCCTCGAGCCTGACCAACCTCCGCCCCCTGGGGGTTACTTGGCGGCGACCACGTACACGCTGGCCCACTCCCGCTTGGGGTTGGCAATCTGAGGGTCGAACTCCCAGGGTTCGACCGTCGCGAACCCGGCCTCGGTGAAGAGCTGGACGAGTTTGTCGTGGTCGTAGGCCCAGTAGTGAGGGTGGTAGACGGGATCGTCGTCCTGGTCGCGGAAGACGTAGTTGATCAGGTCGAGGTGGGTGTTGATGTGGTCGAGGCAGTCGCGTTTCCCGTACCACTTCTTGAGCAGTGTGCGGGTGTCGGCGTCGCCGGAGGGGTAGCGGGTGAGGACGAAGCCGGCGTCGGGGACGCCGGTGACGACCCTCCCTCCGGGAGCAAGGACGCGGTGGGCCTCGCGGGCGTAGTGCTTGGCGGAGTTCGGGTAGTCGATGTGTTCCAGGAAATGCTCGGAGAACAGGTCGTGGACGGTGTTGTCGTGGAGGGGTATCCCTTCGCGGATGTCCCACAGGAGGTCGGCCGGCGGAACGGCGTCGATGTTGAAGTAGCCGTCGATGCGGTGGGCGCCGCCGCCGATCTGGACCTTGCGGGGCGCGTCGTCGATCCGGCCGTCGGGCCACGCCTTCAGCGCGGCGGTGTGGGTGCGGTGGACATCGAGTTCCTTGAGCGCGGCGCGCAGGGCGCGGGCGAGGCCGTGGGTGGTGGTCGGCTGCCGCAGAAGCTCGGCGATCTGCTCGGCCACGGTGTCAGCGGTCACGTCGGTGGTCTCCTTGTGGGTCACGTCCCGGCCAGGGTGCGGCTGTTGCGCATGAGGGTGTGCTTGATGTCGACGAGACGCGGGGCGATCGTGAGGTCTAGCTGCTGGACGGGGTGGAGTCGTCCAGCGTCGTCCTGTTCGGCTCGCCAGACCCGGTAAGCGAGGTCGGGGTAGGCGGGGTTGATGCCGATCTCGCCCTTGGGGATCGTCCCGTTGAAGGGGGTGACGATGTCCATGTGGTTCCAGTAGTTCCACGCCTGGAGCGCCTTGTGCTGGTCGAAGTAGAAGTAGAAGTGCGGGTAGCGGCCGAAGGTCCGCAGCTCGCGGTGGATGAGGTGGCCCAGGAGGGGGCCGAGGTGGGTGGCGAGGCTGTCGAACTCCCAGCGGGTGTGCCGCCATTCCTCCGGCGTCTGGCCGGGGGTGAAGAGGCGGGCGGCGATGAGGTGGCTGACGCGCTCGGTGAGATGGCGGCGGGCGTGCTGGGGGTCGATCGTCGGGTCGACCTGGGCGAGGAGGGTGTCGAACCGGGCGGGCGGGGGACGGAACTTGGCAAGGTCGAACGTGCCGGCCATGGCCAGCTCGGAGGAGAAGATCAGGTCCTTGTAGAGCCGGTTGTTGAACTCTCCGAGTTCCGCGAGGCGTTGAGTTTCGGCGCTGGTGGAGTACAGCATCAGGTACTCGGCCAGGGCCTCGAAGTACACGTACCCGAGGATCGGCAGGCGCGGGATCGCCGAGTCGAGCAGCCCCAGGAACAGCTCGGGGTCGACGGTGGTCTGCGCGTGGGCGACCGCGGAGGCGAGGGCGAGGAACCCGACGGAGTTCTTCGTCCGGCTGGTGATCGTCTCTCGGAGCTGGTGGCGTTCGATCTTGGAGAGGAGGTATTCGAGGAGGCTGTAGATCCGCAGGTGGATCGCGCCGAGGCGCAGGTAGTCGATGCCGGCGAGGCCGCGGTACGCCTGGTGCGGGACGTCGATCTCGAAGACCAGCGGTGTCGGTGTCGCGCCGGGCCGTCCGACGCGTCTCAGGAACGCGGGGGCCTCGCGGTTGAGGACGTACCCGGCGAGGTTGTGCATCCGCAGCCCCTCGCCGGTGGGAGTGAGCGGGGCGCAGTAGATGCTGCCGACGAGACATCCGCCCGAGGGGTAGAGGACCCCGTGTTCGCTGATCTCCTCCAGAGCATGGGTGACGTGCAGGAGATGCAGGGTGGTGTTGTTGCTGAGGGCGTCGAAGAGGGCGTTGCTGTGCAACAGGGCGCCGTTGGGGGCCTCTTCAGCGAGCCGGGTCTCCCACGCGGCCGTCGGCCCTGAGCTTTCAGCAGCGCCGGGGAGGACGGAGGCGCCGTAGAACTCGTGGGCGTCGGCCCATAAGTGGTACGCGTCGAGGAAGTCCATCAGATCAACTCCCGCCGTGCGAACGCTTTCAGGACGGCGGTCGTGCTGTCGGTGCCCGTGACGTGGTCGGCCTCGGACCACAGCACGAGGTCGAAGGCGACGGCCATCAGCTCCTCGAAGGCGTCCACGCGCACGTGCCGGGCGTCCGGCCACCACGTGAGTTTCGGCAGCCGGTACCGGTCGAGCGCGTCGGCCGCCTTCACCACGTCGGCGATCACCCGGGCTCCCGCGTAGTCCGCTTCGTCGTCCGGCGTGAAGTCCGGGTACGGCACCTCGTGCAGCCGCACCGAGACGGCGGCCTGCCGCACGGCCGCCGGAGTCATCTCCAGCCGGAAGCGCCCCCACACGTCCTCGGCGTTAACCGTCAGCCAGCGCGCGGCACGCGCGCCGTGTCCCCGGTCGTCCTGGTCATGAAGGCGCCGGCAGTCGTGCACGGCCGCGGCGACGATCGCCGTGGTGACGTCCGTCTCGTCGAGGCCGACGGCCTGCGCGAGGAGCGCGGCGAGCGCGGCCGTACGCATCCCGTGCCGCACACCGTGGAGGGAATCGTGCAGCCGGGGCTCCGCGAGCCACGCCACGGGCATCGCCGTACGCACGAGAAGCCGCCGGGCAGCAGGGCCCAACCTCGGTGTGCCGTCCGTGAGTTCGTCGGGCCGGTGTTCCGCGATCCACCGCACTGTGGCGGCATCGGTGAACTGATGCCGGGGGAGCTGCTTGCGCGCCGCCAGCTCCACCAGGCTCGGGGTCGTACTCATCCGCGCCCCCGTCACGACTCGGCGTCGGAGTTCTGCCGCGCGGATTCGAACGCGGCCGTGAACTCGGCGAGTTCACTCTCACTCATCAGGATGACGTCCAGCTCGCGGGCGACGGCCGCGATGCGCTCGTGCGCCGCCATCACCTCGGCCGGGCTCGGCTCGTCGTCGAGAAGCACCTCGAACTCGGCGTGGTACCCCCACGCCTCGCTCCACTTCACGGCGATCTCGACGCCGCCGAAGCGGAAGTTGCGGCGCGCGTTGTACGCCTCGTGCATCGTGCTCTCGAAGCCCAGCGCGTTGAAGATCCGCACGGCGGCGGCGATGTCGTCGCGCCCGATGGGGATCTCCGTCTCCGGGAAGGCCGCGCCCTGGCCTATCTTGCCGCCCTTGAGGGTGATCTTCCCGGTGTCGGTGGTGATGTTGTCGGTGACCTTCAGCAACTGGTCGGGCAGCACGTAGAAGTAGATGTACTTGTCGTCGTGCCCCAGGTCATCGCCGTCGCGTTCCAGCCGGGCGACGAGCCGTTCGTGGACTTCCTGGCTGAAGCGGGCGCGCATCTCGATCTCGACAGGCACGGAAACCTCCTTGTTTCGGGCATGGGTGACCCGCCCGGACCGGCCAGGGGTGGGGCCTGGCGGTCCGGCGGGTGGCGGTATTCGGATAGGGCGGCGCGGACGAGGGACTGTCAGGCGATGTCGCCGAACCGGTCCCGTACGACGCCGTCGTGCAGGTAGTTCGGGAGCGGCACCCCGCCCACCGACACGCGCCGGGTGGCGACCTGCTCCAGGGTGTCGCTGGGGAACCCCTCCAGCAGGCGCAGGCACTGCTGTACCCACTCACGCGAGGTGTTCCACTCGGCTGCGTCGCGGTACCGGACCGCCAACGCGTACGCCGTCTCGGCCGCCGTCCAGCGGTCGGTGCCCAACTCCCGCTGGAAGCAGGTCTCCAGCTCCTCGACGGAAGCGACGCGGGTTTCGCTGGTCATGGTGCCCTCTCTCATCCGGTGGTCCCGGTGGTGTTCAACGCGGCGACGGCCCGCCGGTGACGAGACGGCCGTCAGTAGGTGAAGAGCTCGGCGAGGGTCCGGTAGTCGTGCAGCTCGTCCTTCTCGAACCAGAGCCCGACCTCCATCTCCGCCTCCTCCTTGTTGCCCGACGCGTGCACGAGGTTGGCGACCGCCTTGCCGGAGGCCGCGCTGGCGGCCCGGCTGTAGTGGGAGTAGTCGCCGCGGATCGTGCCGGCGGGGGCCTCGTTGGGGTAGGTGCTGCCGACGATCTTCCGCACGGTGGCCACCGCGTCCGCGCCCTCCAGCACCAGCGCGATGACCGGACTCTGCTGCATGAACGTCGCGGTGAGGTTGTAGACCTCGGGGCCGAGCCGTTCTTCGAGGTCGAAGTAGTGCTTGCGCGTGAACTCGGCGTCCATCTGCTTCATCTTGACGCCAATGATCTTCAGTGCCGCGTCCTCGAACCGGGAGATGATCTTCCCGGCGTAGCCACGTACCATCGCGTCCGGCTTCAGCAGTACGAGGGTGCGCTCCACCGGGTGTTCCTGCTCCTGGGTCATCGGTTCCCTTTCAGCTTTCAGGCAAGCGATATGACGGACTTTCAGCTTGTCATCGACCCGAGATCACCGGGACCGGATTAGGCCCTCCGGGGCCGAGCGGAAATCGAAAATCCCTGGATGAGCCCATCAGCCACGCAGGGCCACATGATCCCCACGATGCGGCCCTGCGTGGCCGTGCAGTGAGGCTCCCACTCGGCACGGCCCGTGAACGGACAGACTGTCCGCGTGCTTCTCACGCGATTCACCGCGCGAGGTGCATGCATGTGATACGGGGTCAACTTCGTTGTGTGTAACGGCAGTTGAATCTCAAACGAAACCTCGCTCCTCCGACTGAGCAGCGCACCACGCCGGTCTGTCAAGGCTTCCCGCACCCGAACGTGCGGACAACTTGTCCGCGCACCGGCCCTCGCGGACTGGAAGGGTCCTTGGCCGACGGGGTGGCGATCTTCCTGGCGGCGCCGCGAGCCGTCCGGAAAGTCGGTGCCGCTTTCACCTCGTCGAGTGCCGGGAACCGCCACGAGCGGTTCCCGGCACCCCCGTCCATAAACGCTCCCGTCAGATGAGAGGAGTCCGGCGTGCTTTCCACAGAAACCCCCGCGAGGACCGAGCTGGGCAGGTTCTTCGAGGTCTCGGCCCGGCAGTTCGCCACCGAGCAGCCCACACCGAAGATGTTCTCGGCCGCGGTCGACGCCGAGTGGCACCGCTTCCTGAACGACCCCGGGTACGCGGAGTTCTGCGCTCAGCACGCGGGTCAGTTGGTCGGTCACGTCGAGGCCAAGGGTGTCGGCAAGATCTCGTGGGTCGGCGCCTACGAGGAGATGTTCGGCCCGCTGCCGGAGGTGTGGTTCACCGACGCCGACGGCGTGCTCGACGAACAGGCCCTGGCGCGCTACCGGGAGAGCGGCGAGGTACGCGCCGAGTGGGACTGCACGCCCCTTCCCGGTGGCGAAGTCGTGCCGTCCGTTGCCGGATGACGACCGGCCCACGAACAGGAGCGCCCCGGACCCCCGCCGGGGCGCTCCGCCTCGTCGAGGCGCAGACCGCCGAGCCGCGCGCGGTGGACATCTCGGGGTACGTGGACGCGGTGTCGGCGCACTGCCCCTACCTCGCGCCGTCGGTACGTCGCGGTCTGACGATGTGGACGGTCTACGAAGTCACCAGCGACGACCGTGAGTTCGTCGAGGCGGGCCTGTTCCACGCCGGCGTGCAGGCGGCGGAGTGGGTCCGCCCGCTCGCGGCCCGTCCGCACGGCGCCCTGGTGTGCGAGAACGTCGTCCTCCTCGGAGACACCATCGCGGGCCGTCTCCTGGACTGGCCCCACTGGGCGCTGAAGCACCTGTACGGGCCCGTCGGCCTCATGGTCGGCAAGTTCCACCACGGCGAGGAACGGCACGATCGTGAGGACCGCCCCATCCCTCCTCCGCCGTACTCGTTCCTCCCCGTCCGCCCAGCCGTCCGCGCCCGTGACCCACGTTTTCTGGCGGACACACCCGATCTCGCGGACGCCCTCGCCGTCGCGGAGGACGATGGACGCGACGTCTTCGCGCAGCTCTCTCCCGATTGGCAGGCGGTAAAGGCATGGTCGCGTTCCCTCCTTGTCCCTCCGAGGCCCGCGCGGCAGCGGAAGCCGCCTGCGGAGGCCCGGTAGAGCTGAAGGAGCTGACGAACCGGCGGGGTTCGGCCGTCTGGAAGGCCACCGGCCCCACCCGCGCGGTCGCGGTGAAGACCGGCTACGACGACGGCGTGAGCGTCACGGTCCGGGAAGCGGCGATGCTGACGGCCCTCCCCGGCCACGAGGTGACCGCCGGCCGGTACGACGACGGGGCGTGGCTGGTCACGCCCTGGCACGACGGCCCCTCGACCTGGAAGACCTTCACGGCGGCGCGAGCGGGCGACGGCGACCGGAAGCCTGCCCTCCGCGCGGCCGTCGAACTGTGCCGGGCCGTCGCCGACCTGCACGCCTCCGGCTGGATCCACGCCGACCTCCAGCCCGCCCACGGCATCCACACCCCCGTCGGCGTCCGCCTCATCGACTTCGCCTGGTCCCGCCCAGAACCCCACGGCGCCGTCGACGGCTACCGGGGCGGCATCGTGCACCTGATGGCCCCCGAACTCGCCGTCGCCGCCCGCGACAAGCAACCGGTCCTGGCCACCCGGCACAGCGACGCGTACGCCCTGGCGGGAGCCCTGTGGACCTGCGCGTCGGGAGCCTGGCCCCTGGACTACGAGGCCGCGGGCCTCGACCGGCAGGCCGCAGGCCAGGACGGCATCCGCGACGCCATCGCCGACGGCGGCATCCCCCTGTCCCCGCCCACCTGGCCCGAGTTCCACAACGCCCTGCGCCCCGCGCTCACCGCGCTTCCCGAACACCGCCCGACAGCCGTGGAGTTGGCGCAGGTCCTGCTCAACGTTCAGGCGTGATCTCCCTCCGCGAGCTACGCCCGGACGACGCGCCCTCCCTCCAGCGCGTCTACAGCGAGCCGTCCGTGCGTCACCTGCCGAGACCAGCCATGACCTCCGCCTCGGCAGCCGCATGGCTTACGGCACACGCGGCCCAACAACGCGCGCTACCAAGGGTGTTGTACTGCTTCGGCATCGACGACACCGAGGACCTGATCGGCGTGGTCAAACTCCGCTCCGACGGGACGACCGCGGCCCTCAGCTACATCCTCCGCCCCGACGCCTGGGGCCACGGCCACGCGACCACGGCGGTGACCCTCATGCTCGGCTACGCGGCAACGGTCCTGCGCCTGACCTCGGTCACCGCCAAACACCACCCCGACAACCACGCGTCAGCACGGGTCCTGGCCAAAACCGGCTTCACGCGTACCGCCCGCTCCACGACGGCCGTCACCTACATCCGGCCGCTCTGAACGACCACTGTGTGTAGCCGAATTGAGCTTGTCGGCCGCGAGGGCAGGCCGGAGATGCAGACAATCTGTCCGTAGGCAGTTTCTCGCAGCCCCTTGACTACCGGCGTGCGAACCTTTCCTAAAACTGACCTATTTCACACTAATAGCACCGCTTTAACTGCTTCGCGAACAAGCGATGTGAGCCCTCTCCTCGGCATCCACAACCTCCGCCCGCCCGGCGCCCCGCTGTCGATCCCGTTAACGCTCGGCAACCATGGACACGGGACAACCCCCTTTCCGTACCCTGATTCGAGTCCTCCATCGCGAAGGGATAGATCCACCGATGAGTGAAAACCTGACGCTGGGCGCCCACCTCCGTACGGCACGCAAGACGAGGCAGCTGTCCGCCGCCCAGCTGGGGCAGAAGGTCGCCGTCTCCCCGAGCTACATACAGAAGTTGGAGTCCGGCGCGCGGAAGGCTTCACCGTCGCTGATCCTGGCGCTCGCCAAGGCGCTGCGCTTCGGCCCGGAGGTCCTGACCGGCCAGCCGTACTACGGGGAGCCGGAAGCGGAGGACCGCGTCCACGCCGTCATCCCCGAACTCCGCCGCCTGCTGCTCTGCTACGACAGCCCCGACGACCTTGAGATCGAGCCCCGGTCGCTCGCCGTGCTCGCCTCGGAGGTCGACCAGGTGACGACGCTGCGCCGCGACGCCCGGTACGCGCCGATGGGCCCCCTGCTGCCGCCGATCATCACCGAACTCACGCACGTGGCCCTCAACAGCCGGGGGGAGGAGCGGAGCAAGGCGTTCTGGCACCTCGCCCGCGTCTACCGCGCCGTGAACTCCCTGGCGCACAAGATGGGTCACCACGACCTGTCCAGCACGGCACTGGAGCGGGTCCGCTGGGCGGCAGACCGCTCCGAGGACCCCCTGATGCAGTTCACGGCCGGCTACCTGGTCTCGGGCGCGATGCTCCGCCAGGGCGCCTACACGACAGCCCGCCGCAAACTCCTGCACCTGCGCACCGAGTTGGAACGGCTCCAGCCCGAGCGCTCGTTCTCGGACGACGCCCTCGCGATCGACGGCGCGCTGCTGCTGAAGCTGGCGGTCCTGGAGGCGCGGGAGAACAACGCGGACCGCGCGGACGCGTACCTGCGGGAGGCCGAGCAGGTGGCGGCGCTGGCGGGCAACAGGGACTCGCTGGCGTACGAGATGTCCTTCGGTCCGACGAACATCCGCATCCACGAGGTTCACGCGATGATCGACATGGGCGACACCGAGCAGGCACTCGCCCGGCTCACCGAGTGGGCTCCGGCCTCCGGCGGCGAGTGGACGCCGCCGGTGACGACCGTCGGGGAGCGGTCGAGCCACCACTTCATCGACGTGGCGTCCGCGAAGCTGGCCGTCGGGGACAGGGCCGGCTCCTTCGCCGACCTCAAGCGCGCGCGAAAGGTCGCCCCGAACCACACCCGGTTCCACCCGTCCGTCCGGGAGACGACGGCGGCACTGCTCAGGGTGGAGTCGCACCCGTCCAACGAGCTGTCGACATTTGCGAGTTGGACCGGCCTAAGCCCAACGTGACTGTTTGTCAAGGCCCTTGGCGAGCAGACCCCACGGACAATCTGTCCGCGCACCGAACTCGCTGAATGGAATGGTCTCTTCACACATAGTGGTGAGGAGGCCATTTCCATGTCCGACGTCAATCCCGCGCCCCACGCCCGTCCGCCGCGCTGGATGCCCATCGGCGAAGAGTCCGAACTGTGCTCCGTGGGCGTGTGGTGGGACGTCGTCCGTGCCGAGGAAGCCGTGGGAAGCCGCGCGATCGAAATCCTCCGCGCACGCAACGAACCCCTCGGCCCGGTGATCATGGATTTCGGCGGTGCGGAGCCCCGGCTGTACTTCCTCGTCCCCGTGGGCACGGCGTCGACCTGGAGCGAGCCGGGGACGGTCGCCCTCGGCCAGAACTGCCACGTCGTCGTACCGCCCGCCGACACCACGAAGCCGCCGGGGATGCACTGGTACGTCCCCGCGAGCGGCCCCCGGACGCTGACCCTGCCCCCGGCACTGCGCCGCGCACTGATCCAGGCGCGCGGTGAGCAGCGCGGTACGGCGGAGGAGACGGCCCCCTGATGTCCCTGAACATCTCCTTCGCGCTGCTGTTCGGGGTCATCGTGGTCGTCCTGATCCGGGGGAACTCGGTGAAGGCCGGCCCCGCGATCACCTGCGTGCTCTTCGGGTTCTTCCTCGCGAGCAGTTCCCTGGCCCCGAGCATCGGCAACCTCGTGACCGGCGTCGCCGACGCGATCAGCCAGATCCGCCTCTGACACCCCTCCCCCCTGCCCGAGGTCCCCCATGACATCGACGTCCGAATCCGCCCGTCAGGCACCACTGCCCGTTGCGCCGCGCCGCCTCCGCTGCTCTCATCAGGGGAAGGCACGCTGATGCGCTTCGTGTACCACCCGGCCGGCCACGACGACGCGTTGCGCGTGGCCCTCGTCGAGCTGGAGGCGGGCCGTTGGAGAACGGCACGGCAACTGCTGCTGGCCACCGGAACTCACTGGGCACTGCGGACGTCACGCACACAGCTCCTGGCCGTGGCCGCCGCGCGGTCGGACGTGGTCGGCGTGTGGCTGCACGAAGAGCCCCACCACTACGACGCCCACCTCATGGACGCCCGTGTCGCGGTCGAACGTGCTCTGCGCGCGCACCGTCAACGGCACGCACACACTTGGGAGTTCGAGGCGGAGGCCCGGCGCAGGGTCCTGGCGGCGTCCCGCCGCGCACCGCACGATCCCGTGCCCTGGGTGTGCCTCCTCGCGCTGGCCCAGATCGACACACGCCAGCAGTACCACGAACACCGCATCCCCGCTCCCGAGTTGATGATGCCCTCCGGGCCGTGGGGACTCCTCGACCAGGTCAATCAGCGCGACCCCTACAACCGCGAGGCGTACCACCGGCTGATGCAGTTCTTCCTCGCCCGCGAGGCCCCTTGGGCCGCCTCCCAGGCCGCGGTCTTCGACCTCGGCCGCAGCCTGGTCTCCCAACAGCCCGTCGGATCACCGCTGTTGCTCCTCCCCGCGTACGCGCTCGTCGAACAGCGGCGGCACTCCCGAGGGGATCTCCTGTGGCGCCGCCAGTGGGCGGAAACGCCGATAATCGCCTACACCCTGAACGCCTTCCACCACTGGTTCCACCAGACGTCCCCCATCATGCGGTCGGTCGCCGACCTGAGCCTTCTCGCCTACGCCCTGTGGGCCGGCACCAAGTACCAGGAAGCCGCCGAGGTGTTCGCGGCCTTGGATCCCTACGCGTCCCGCGAACCCTGGGCAACCGTGCACGACCAAGCTGCGGGACCCAATACCGGCGAAGCACTGCTCCGGCGCGCCCACGCGGAATCCCTCGCCTACGCGCGCCGGAAGGCACGCGCCGGGCCGTCCTCATGACACCCGCTCTCCATTGGCATGAACCTGACCATCCGCTTATTTCTCTCGACCCCGGAGGTAGACCTGTGAGTCCCAACCGCCATGTGGCACACCGAAAGTCCGATGACGCCTACCTGAGAGAGCTGGGCTATAAGCCCGTCCTCGCGCGGAGGATGGGCCCCTTCGGGAACTTCGCGATCAGCTTCAGCGTGATCAGCGTCCTGAGCGGCTGCATGACCTTGTACGGGTTCGGGATGAACACCGGCGGCCCCGCAGTGATGCTGTGGGGCTGGGTCGCCGTCGGCGCGATGGTGATGTTCGTCGGCGCCGGGCTGGCCGAGGTGACCTCGGCGTACCCGACGTCGGGCGCCCTGTACTACCAGGCGGAACAGCTCGGCGGCCGGAAGTGGGGCTGGTACACGGGCTGGCTCAACCTGCTGGGCCTGCTCGGTGCGATCGCCGGCATCGACTACGGCGCGGCCCTGTTCACGGGGGCGTTCCTCAACCTCCAGTGGGGGATCACACCGACGCCGGGAAAGATCATGGTGATCTTCCTGTGCATCCTCGCCCTGCACCTGACGCTGAACTGGTTCGGGGTGCGGCTGGTCAGCATCCTCAACAGCATCAGCGTGTGGTGGCACGTCGGCGGCGTCCTCGTCATCGTCGGCACGCTCGCTGTCGTCCCCTCCCACCACCAGTCACCGCAGTTCGTTTTCGGGGAGTTCGTCAACAACACCGGCTGGAGCAGCCCCGTCTACGTCGCGCTCCTCGGCCTGCTCCTGGCGCAGTACACGTTCAGCGGCTACGACGCCTCCGCGCACCTGAGCGAGGAGACCACCGACGCCCAGGTCTCCGCCTCGCGCGGCATCATCCACGCGATCGGCTGGTCGTGGCTGGCCGGGTTCGTCCTGCTCGCGGGGCTGACCTTCGCGATCCAGGACTACGCGGGCACCGTCGGGAGCGCGACGGGGGTTCCGCCGGCGCAGATCTTCCTCGACGCCCTCGGCCTCACCGGGGCCAAGCTGCTGCTCCTGGTCGTGATCGTCGCCCAACTGTGCTGCGGCAACGCCGAGACGGCCGCCGCGTCGAGGATGGTGTTCGCGTTCTCCCGTGACGGCGCCCTGCCGGGCTCGGCGCTGTGGCGGGACATCGACTCCCGGACCGGGACCCCGCGCAAGGCCGTGCTCCTCGCCGTCGTCTGCGCCGCCCTCCTCGCCCTGCCCAGCCTCTACAGCCCCGTCGCCTACGCGGCGATCACCAGCATCAACGTCATCGGCATCACCCCCGCCTACGCGATCCCGATCTTCCTGCGCGTCAAGAACCGGGACCGCTTCCGGCCCGGCCCGTGGAACCTCGGCAGCTGGGGCGTGATCGTCGGCGTCGTCGCGGTGATGTGGGTGGTGTTCGTGACCGTCCTGTTCTGCCTCCCCCAGACCGCCCCAGTCTCCGTCGACACCTTCAACTACGCACCCGTCGCCCTGGCCGTCGTCCTGCTCCTGGCCTCGGTCTGGTGGCGCAAGCAGGGCAGCTCCTACGAGGTCCCGGCCCACAGCTCCGACCGCTCGGCGTCGGCCTACGAGGAAGAAGTCGTGTGATGACGATCAACAACACCCCCACAACGAACGGCAGTTCCGCGACCGTCCCCGAAGCGAGCGGGCGCTCCGGGAAGGGAATCTCCCTCACGGACCTGCGCAACCTCGTGAAGGCAGACACGATCGACACCGTGTCCCTCGCCCTCCCCGACCTCCAGGGGCGGCTGAAGGGCAAGCTGTACGGCGCCCAGCACTTCCTCAACCAGATCGCGGACCACGGCGCCGACATGTGCGCCTACCTCCTCGCCACCGACGTCGACATGAACCCGGCGGACGGCTTCGCCCTGACCTCCTGGACGACCGGCTACCAGGACCTCCGCGTACGCCCCGACCTCACGACCCTGCGGATGATCCCGTGGCAGCCGGGCACCGCGATCGTCCTCGGCGACGCCCTCAACCCCGACGGAACCCTCCTCGACATCGCGCCCCGCCAGATCCTCCAGCACCAGCTGTCCCGCCTGGCCCGCCACGGCCTGCACCCCAAGGTCGGCATCGAGACCGAGCTCGTCCTCTACCAGGGCACCAGCACGGCGGCCGGTGAAGCCGTGGGCCGCCCCCTGACGACCGACAACCTCGACTACGCCCTCGACCACTCCCCCCTCTTCAGCCGCTTCGCCCGACGACTCCAACGCGCCCTCGCGGGCGCCGGAATGCCCGTCGAGGCCATCAAGACGGAAGCAGGCCCCGGCCAGGTCGAAGTCACCTTCCCCTACGGCCCCGCCCTCCCCGCCTGCGACAACCACCTCCTCTTCAAACACGCAGTCCGCACCATCGCCGCCCGCACCCGCCTCACCCCCACCTTCATGGCCGCCCCCGAAACCGGCCGCGCCAACGGCCTCCACCTCCACATCTCCCTCTGGTCCCGCGACACGAACACCCTCAACGACACCGGCACCCTCTCCACCACCGGCCGCCACGCCATCGCCGGCCTCCTCACCGCCCTCCCCGAACTCGCCCCCTTCTACGCCCCCAACACCAACTCCTACAAACGCTTCACCCCCGACTCCTTCGCCCCCACCACCTTCACCTGGGGCCACGACAACCGCACCTGTGCCATCCGCGTCGTCGGCCACAACGACAGCCTCCACCTCGAAATCCGCGTCCCCGGAGCCGACGCCAACCCCTACCTCGCCCTCTCCGCCGCCCTCGCCTCCATCACCCACGGCATCGAGCAAGAACTCGACCCCGGCCCGCCGCAGACCGGCAACGCCTACACCGCCCCCGGCACCCCCGTCCCCTCCACCCTCCACGACGCCCTCGCCGACTTCGAGGACAGCGCCATCGCCCACGACACCTTCACTACCGAAGTCATCGAGCACTATGCCCACCTAGCCAAACTCGAACTCAACCACGAACGAACCCACGTCACCGACACCGAACGCCACCGCTGGCTGACCAGGGCCTGACACCGCGCTGTTCGACAAGCGCTTGGCCCTCGCGACCACCCACGCGAGGGCCTTAGTTATGAAACCCGGTAGCCGCCTAACAAAACCCCTCAGCATGTCCGACGAACGGCTGATTCGACAAGGAGGTCACCGAGAAACCCACACGAAGGAGTGCTATTGCTCGATCTTGCCGACACAGCATGTGATCCTTCGTAGATATTGATCCATCTGAGACGACAGAGGTGTGTATGCCGGACCCAGAGTTCCTGATGGAGAGCGTCACCACTGCACTTACCGCTCTACTGATGAGTGACGCCTACGCATACGTGCGTCCACGGCTGAGCGCACTCTTGGAATCACGCAGAAATTCGAGTCTCCGTATCGAAGATCTTGATTGCCTCCATGGGACAGATCCCGCAATCTTGCAGGGCACCGTGCAAGAACACGTTCAGCGCCTCGCCAACTCGGACGACCGCCTCCTACAGCAGCTCCGAGAGTCCTTGGTATCGCTGGAGACCGGAAGGTCATTCAACATCCACAACAACCAGTTCACCGGACCGACCCAGATGGGCGGTACTCAGATCATCAACATGCACTAGGCGAGACATGCAAAAGAACTTCGAAAACAACAGCGAAGAGGATTCTCAGAACAGAAGGGAACCCACCTCTCAGGATATTCATCACAACCTATTCCAAGCCCCGTCCACATTCGGCGGAATTCAGCAGAACAACTACTTTGCCGGTCAACCCGTCTTGGCAGGCGTCGGCCAAATTACGAGGCCCACTGAATCCTCACTGCCCTCACAAGTTTGGGCAGTGATCATGTCGATCTGGACACTCGCGTGCCCAGTGTTGGCCTGGGGAACTCAATTGGATTCCGACGGGGCGTCTCTCCCAGGACTAACAGTTTTCCTCCATCAATCCACGCCGTACATCTTGCTGCTAGGCTACGTTGCATCCCTTCTCGATGTGGCGATTTACGCCCTATATCAGCACTGGGCCGCGGCGCGGCGAGCGATTAATTTTCCAGTCAAATGGACGATGCGCCTATCTGCCATCGCCCTAGGGATCGCATTTATGGGACTACTCAAATTCCTGAACGGCCTATAGGTCTCGATGCAGGCCACACCGTTGACAGCAATTTATCCGACGGCCTCTATCTCTTGGGAGAGTACGGCGTTCAAAGTTCCTGAGCAGAGGGCGGGATATCTGATTCCAAGGTAGACAGGGAAGTGGAGTACGTCTCGCGGGCATGTGCTACCCCGGTCCCGCGCTGCCGCTCTCGGTTCAGCCTGCTGCCAGTACCATCTGGCTCAGAGCCGGTTCGGTTCTCCAACTCATGGCGAAGACGCTCTTCCCGGTGTACTGCCCCAGAAGCCATCCCTCGGGCCTTGGTCGCCTCACGTCGAAGCCGAACAGCAGCCTGCTCATCCTTCTCCTGAGCACCCTGCACCAGGGTCATAGAGTCACGCTGAAGTACCGCCGCACCCTCCAACACGCCCTCGTGTTCTCCGTCAGGTCCGGCGACAACAGCCCGCTCTCGAAGGCGGTTGTTCAACGCGTTCAGCTCTCCGGTCATCTGTGCCTCGTACGCGTGAACAGTGACGCGTTCAGCCTCGACGAGAACCCGTTCTTGCCCTCGTAGAACGGGACGTCCGAACCGACCAACGGCGGCCAATCGCTGATCAAGCTGGTGCAGTCGCTCACTTGCGTCCTCCTGGGCAGCGGTGTGCTGGGCCACGGCGTCGGTGATCGCGCGGACTTCACGGATCGCCTCCGCCCGGGTGAGGAGGTCGTGACGGTGTCGCTCGAAAGCGAGCACCGCCGGACCGGCCCCGGCTGCGGTTTGTTGTTCAGCGTGGGCGGCCTTGGCCTCCGCGCGGTCCGCTGCCGTTCGGGTGGTGCGGGTGGCGGTCGTGGCCTTGCGGATCGCGTCGCGCAGGGCGTTGTTGCTCAGGTGCGCGTACGGGCGGTTGGCGGTCGGCGCGGGGACCTCCGATGACGGGGACGGCGTTCTGCGGCTGCTCAGGTTCGCGGCCTCCGGCTCGGCATCGTCGTGGGAAGGCTCGGCGGCTCCGGGTGCTCGCGGGACAGGGAGATCGGCGACGGCCTCACGGATGTGCGCGGGAACGGCGGTCGACGGCAGCTCGGTGAGGATCATCCGCTCCTCGGTCCCGGACTCGATCTCGCGGATGAGCCCGGCGACCGCGCGGTCCAACTGCTCCCGCTCGCTCTCCGGTTCCCCCGCGCGGGCGCGGTCGGCGTCGCTCTCATAGACGGACAGCGGGAGGAAGAGGTGGGACTCCTTCTTGTCGCGGGACAGCATCGTGTAGAGCGCGTTCGCCTGCGCGCCGGGGCCGTAGACCAGGGCTTCCTGGACGCTGAGGCCCTGGCTCTTGTGGCCGGTGATGGCGTACCCGAGGCTGAGGCCGCCTTGCGCGATGTAGTCGGTGTCGACCCATTCGGCGTGGTCCCTGTGACCGTCGGGGGTCTTCTCCCGCCACTCGACAAGTACCCGCCGTTCGTCGTCGACGGCGCGGACGATCCCTCGGAAGCCGTTGAGGACGTCCTCGCTCGCGCCGCCCGTGCGCCTGGCCCGGTAGTCGTTGGCGCGCAGGAGGACCTGGTCGCCAATCGACAGGACGAGTTCGCCTCCGCCTGCGAGGGCGTAGGTGTGTTCGGGACCGGTGAGGTCGCCGCTGGCTTTGCGCAGGGCGCGGGCGCCGAGGTTGAGTTCGTCGACGATCTCGTTGGTCGCGGCGAGCATCAGCAACTGCTGGACGGCCGTGTGGTCGTCGTCGTAGGCGATCCGCTTGTCGGCCCAGACGGTGAGCATCGCCGCAAGCGTCTCGTCCTTGTCCGCAAGGGCATGGACGCGGCCGGTCGCGGCGAAGGTGCGCAGGGACTCCATGCGCTTGTCGTCGCGCCAGAGCTGGAGGGCGCGGCGTTCGACGGCGTCCTTCTGGCGGAAGTTCTCGGTGAGGGTGAGGCCGCCGACGAGGTGGTGGACGGCTGCGAAGTGGCCGCCGACGCCGGGTGAGTGGAGCTGTTTGGGGTCGCCGATGCCGACGACCTTCGTGCCGGTCTTCGCGGCGTGTGCGAGGAGTTCGGCGATGTCGCGGTCGTCGCACATGGCGGCTTCGTCGACGACCAGGACGTCCACGCCGGTGAGGCCGGGGCCGTCGGCGCGGATGCCGGTGAGCCAGGAGGCGAGGGTGCGGGAGGTGATGCCGGCTTCGGCCTTGAGGTTGGCGGCGGCGACGGCCGCCGTGCTCGCGCCCGCGACGACGAGTCCCTGTGCCTGCCACGCCTGGCGGGCGGCGTCCATGATGGTCGTCTTGCCCGCGCCCGCGACGCCGATCACGCCGTCGATGCCGTGCCCGGCGGTCAGGAGCCGATCGAGGACGGCGCGCTGTTCGCCGGAGAACGCGAAGCCCTGCTGGGCCTCGACTGCGGACAGGGTCATCTCGACGGTGTCGGTGCTGACCCGGGCGGTCTGTTCGCTGAGGCGGCGGGTCGTCTCGGTGACGATCAGGGTCTCGGCGGCGACGATGTCGGCCGTGGTGTAGCGGGCGGCGTGGGTGTAGTGCTGAGCGCCCTTGGGCTTGAGCTGGACCGCGTAACCGGCGTGCCGGAGTACCGCGTCGGTGAGGTGCTCGGCCTCGTCGGCGGTGCCGATGCCGTGGGGGAGGGCGTCGAGGACGGCCGCGATGGCGGCGGCGTGGGTGAACTCCTTGGAGTGCGCGGTGAGTCCGGTCTTCGGGTCGAAGACGAGCGCGCACAGCTCGTCCAGGTTCGGGTTCGACACCGGTGCGTCGTCGTGGACGGCGGCGGTCGTGATGGCGTCGGGGTCGTCTCCGGCGGCGCGACCCTCGGCCTGCCAGTACGCGCGCAGGACGTCGTCCGCGGCCCCCGCCGCCTCGCCGTTCTTCGCGGCCTTGGAGACGGCGGAGGCGGCGGTGCGTTCGCGCAGGGTGGCGCTGTCGTAGTCGAGTCCGAGGCGGGTGAGGAGTTCGCGGACCTGGCTGTCGCGCTTGCTGAAGAGGCGGATGGTGGGCTCGGGGATCGCGGCGATCTCCCAGGCGCCGGTACGTACTTCGCGGCGGAAACGGATGCCGTAGCGGTCGGCGAGTTCGCGTCGTACGCGGGCATTCATCAGGGCCTGCGTCGCGCGGGCGTGACGGTGCAGGTCACGGCCTCCGGCGGCGACGGTGGACCACTGTCCGTCAGTGCCCTTGACCATGTTGGCCAGGGTGAAGTGCAGGTGGAAGTGGGGATCGCCGTACGGCGCACCGCCGACCGGGCGCGCGGCGCGGTGGATCATCATCCAGCCGGAGAATCCGCTCGTGCCGATCGTGCGGGCCTCTTCGCCATCGCCGTGCCGGCCGCGCATCGCGTACGCCGTCCAGCGCTCCAGCGCGTCCACGGACTCGCGTCCCGCCGCGACGATGACGGATTCGACCTCGTCGGCCATCTCCTGCGGCGCGTAGGCCAGGAACACCGACTGCGACTTCGGGAGGTCCAGGGTGACGTCCGCGCCCCGGTTGCCGACCTCGACCCGGCCTTCCCGCTGGGCCGCCTTGATCTCCTCGGCGTCCCAGACCTCGGCGGGATCGAGGCCCGCGGCCTTGGCCATCGCGACGGCCTCGCGGACCGCCATCGGCAGGTCCCGCAGGCGCCGTCCGGCTTCGGCCTCGGTCTGGAGGTAGCGGCGTTTCATGGACGCGGAGTCGAAGAGGTCGGTGGGCTGCCGGCCCGTTTCGCGGGCCTTGTTCTGTACGGCGTGCAGGAGCGCGCGGGCGTCGAGGCGTCCGCCGGCCTCGGCGAGGAGGGCTTGCTCCAGGTGCTGTTCGCCGTACAGCTCGACGGCGTTGATGCCGGTCGCGTCGGCGAGGGTGATGAGGGTGGAGGCGGGGACCTTGTGGGCTTCGCCGAAGCGGAGGAGCTGGCGTTCCATCCGGCCGAAAGCGTCCTTCTTGCGCTTCGAGTCGAGCAGAGAGGCCGGTGTCACGCCGCGTTCGGCGGCGGTGCGGCGGATCGCGCGGACCAGGGGTGCGGCGGGGAGCTTCGCGGCGGGGGCGACGGCGAGTTTGGGCTCCACCAACGTCCGGCCTGTACGCGGGTCTTCGCCTCGCATCAGGCGGCGGGCCGCCGGGAACTGGTCGGGGGACAGCACGCTGCCGGGGGCGATGTCGAACTCCGTGAGGCCCTTGCCGATCCACACCAACGGGCGTTCGCTCGCGTCGAGGTGGTAGTCGACCTGGCCGTCGGCGGCGGGCGTGGGAAGAACCTCCTCGCCGTACAGCGTGCGGGCGTCGATACCGGCCGCTGCGGCGACTTCGACGGCGTCGAACCCGGCGAACCTCGCGGTCTTCGCGTTGCGTATCTGGGTGCGGGCGCGGAAGAACGCCTTCTTCGCCTCGGTCGCGCCGAGCAGCGCGGCGACGGAGGTTCCGGTCTCCTCGGCCTTGGCCTCGATGACGGCGATGAGCGGAGCGGCGTCGACGGTGGGCGCCTTCCCGCACCCGTGACCTCCGGTCAGGCGGTACTCGACCTGCCCGTCCGACGGACCGATCATCGTCACCCACCCCACCGGCCCGCCCACCTCCCGTTCAAGAACCGACCAGATCCGGTCATCTTGGCCAATTGTATCGTCGCGAAGCGACGATACCTTGGTCCTCTCTTTCCAAAAGGGCTGGTCAGAGTGCCTAAGCAGCACTCTGAAGGCTGGGGCTTTCCGGATGATCGCCATCGAACTGTTACCGCTGACGATGAGAGGCGGCGGCGAGCTAGTTGCCGGTCAGTTGCGTGCTGCTTGCGTGGTCAGCGACGTGCTGTCGCTGACACCGTTGGGGAGATTCCGGAAGTTCAAGGGAGGAACCCATGAAGAAAGCGATCGTGGCGTTGTCCGCCGTCGCCGTGGCGACACTCACGTGGACGACGCCGGCGTCCGCTGCGCCGCCCCCCGCCTTCGACTGCCCGGCCAACTACTCCTGCTACTGGACGGGGGCCAGCGGTGCGGGTTCCCAGTGGAACGCCCCCAGCTGCGGTGGCTGGACCTTCTCGGGAACGGTCTGGAACAACAACCTGGGATCGATACAGAACCGCGGCAACGGCACGGTTCATCTCTACGACACCACCAACTACACCGGCTACCTGGCGAGCATCGCGATCGGCGGAGCCGTCAACCTCGGCTCCCTGGGCGACCGGGTCGGCTCCATCCGCATCAACTGCTGAACTCACCCCGAACCCCTCCTCATGGCCCAGTGGGGCGGACCAGCAGGCCCGCCCTACCCAGCTTCCCGGCATGCTGCCTCAGAGTCAGCCCGCCCGGAGGGGCCAGTCGTCGAACGGGATCGGTGAGCGGCCGGTCGCTTCGCGGACCGCTTCGTCGGTCCCGCACGGCGTGCAGATCAGAACCTCGCGGTCTGCCGTCAGCCGGGAACGCGCAGGCCGTTCACCGAGCAGCCCGCCGCATCGCGGGCAGCGGTTCTCGGGCACGGTCACTCCTCGGGGTTCTCGCGAGCCGACTTCAGGATCAGGTGCCAGACGGTCCGGGAGGACTCCTTCTCCGACAGCTCCTGCAACTGCCCGATCAACTCGGCGTTCTTCGCCCCAGGGTTCTCCGCGAGCACCCGCCGGGCGAGAGCAAGCCGTTCATCTCCCTGGTAGGGGTACGCCAGCCCGCGGCGCCCCTTGGGCCGCCCGCCCGCGTGACCGCGACCCTTGCGGTCCGCGAGGTACTGCCAAAGCCTCCAGCGCTTCCACTTCGGACGCCGGCGGGTCGGGAGGATGTCCCAGTCGTCGGGTTCGGGCCAGCCCTCCGGGGGGTTCTTGACGTAGTGGGAGACGGTGGTGGAGTCGGCGAACCCGCAGATCTTCGCCGCTTCGGCGGGGCCGACCAGCTCTTCGGGGTCACCGTCGAGCTTCGGCGGATTCGTGGTACTCGCGGCGGCCCGCCGACGCTGAAGCTCGTGGTGCCACTTCGCCCAGGTGTCGCCGTCCCAGTGCATGACGCCGTCGAGGGTCGCGGTGACGGGCGGGTGCCCGTTGTTCTCGCGGTCGGTCCAGAGGTTCTGGAGCGTGGACTCGCTGATGTTGTGGACCTTGCGCAGGTCGGCTCGTGAGTAGAGCGTGCGGCCGGTATCGGGGGCCAACGTTGGTCTCCTGTTCGGGGTGGTCATGGAAGGTCGTCCGGGGCCGGCGTCCAGGTACGCGTGCCGGTCGGCTCAAGTCTGGTGAGGGTGGCGATCTCGTGCAGAGGAACGGCGGCGGCCCAGTCGGCGCGGCCGGGGTGGCCGACGGGAAGGTTGAGCACGAGGTGCCGGCCGGTCGGGGGGAAGTCCTCGACGATGACGAAGCTGTCGGTGTCGTCGGCGCTGATGCTGTTACCCCTCTTGAGCTGGGCAATGTCGCCTGGCTGGGGACAGTCGGGGTGGCGGTCGCGTAGCATGGTCGGGTCTTTCTGGTGAGAGACATCGACGGCCAGCGCCTTGTTGCCCTTGTGCGCTGGCCGTCATTTCGTTGTCCGGGTTGGTGCGATGCCCAGGCCGGCCGGAGGTTGCTCTGCTCCGTTGACAGCCGAGTAATTAAACCACCTTTGATGCGGCCAGGGCGGGGCTCTGGTTCGAGGGACGGCAACCATCAGAAGAGCGCCCCTTGGTCCGTCGGGGCCTCGGCTCGGCTCCTCGGCGGTCGGTCGACGCGGAGTTCGTAGCGCGGGCGCCGTGCGTGCGGCGGAGCGTGGGCTTCGCGGTGGTGGCGGTTCCAGACCACGAGCGGTGCGCCCTGGTCCACCCACCCCTCCGGGTACCGGGAGGTGAGCTGGACCCAACGGTGCCGGCTCTGCGGGATCTCCCACCTGTCCCTGACCCTGGTGATCGGCGGGAGCGTCCGCCACCCGGGGAACGCGTGGTCGTGAGCGTCCTCCACCGCGTCGTTGTCGCCGTCGCCGTATCCGTCGCCGCGGTGGACGGGGCCCTCCCAGTCACAGGCAAGGCATCCGCCCCGGAACTCCTGCTGCTCCCGGCGCCCGGACTGCCGGCTTCGGGTGAGGAGGGTGGGGGTGTGGTGCGCGGGTGGGTCCAGTTCGTGCCCGAGGTCGCAGTACGCGCCGCCGGGGTGTCCGGGCTGGATGTGCCACGTTCGCGGGGCGCTCTCTGCGGGAGCACGTGTACGTGCGTTGCGCACCCGCCAGTAGTACGTCTGTCGCGCTCGGGCCCCGGTCGGCTCGGTCACGGTTCCTCACTGCGGGTGGCGCGCAGGACCTCGCGAAGGGGATCGGCGAGGACGGCTTGTGCGTCCGGGGCATCGAGGAACCTCGGCCCGTACGCGCGGCGGATCGCGCGGCGGGCGTCCTGGTGGCGGTCGTGTTCAGGGTCGTACGACGACCTGTCCAGCACGTCATAGCCGTGCTGGGTGAGCGCGGCGGTTGTGAGGGAGCGGACCTCCACCGAGTTGAGGGTGCCGAAGTCAGTCTCCGCCGGGGCCGCGAGAAGCACGCGGACCAGTTCGGAGGCGCTGAGCCGGGGGTGGAGAGGTACGGCGATCCGGTGGACGCCGTCCCGGCTGGGGGTGGCCGCTCCTCGGCGGCTCGGTGTTCTGATGGTGCTGCGGAATTCTGTCGTCTCGTCCATCGTGCTGGCTTTCGGGAAACTTGGGTGCGGGTCAGAACAGGGCGCGGGCGGCGGTGCGGAACGCACGGGCGGCCTCCGTGGCGGTGCGGCCGGGCTCGGCGCTCCATCGGTCGATGACCTCGCGGTGCAGGGCTTTCGCGGCGGCGGGCTCGTCGGCAGTGACGGGGAGTCCGGTGAGGTGCTTGGCAAGCAGGGCGAATGCCTGGTCGCGGGCGCGGTGGATGCGGTCCCAGTCGTACGTCCGGCCAGCGGCCCCCCGTCCGTGTCCAGCGGCGACTTCGAGGGCTCCGCGCGGCCAGCACGGCAGGGTGGCAGTGCGGCCGGGGCCGGCGAAGAGGCGGGGGCCCTGGTGAATGCCGACGTGTTCGATGTGGCAGGCGGCCCATTCGAGGATTCCGGCCGGGGTGTCCGCGATGACGACGCTGTTGGGGCTGTAGTGGATCGGCATGGTGACGTCCGTTTCGGGGCCGGGGGCGGCAGCGCGCCGCCTCCGGGGTCGGTCTACTGCTGGTGGGCGGGGATGAGTTCGCGGACCCGGTCCTTGCCGAGGCACCCGCCCTCGTGGCGGTGGGCACTCGGCGGAGCGCCGTTGCGTCCTCGCAGGTGGCTCCGGAACTCCGGGCCCTCCCGCGGGCACAGTTCGCAGGAGAGGGACCAGTGGTTGTCGGAGCCCGGGAACCCGGTGAGTACCGCTCGCCAGCGGTGAGCCGCGAGTCCGGCGAACGCCGTCCGCGCGCTCTGGATGTTGCGGTCGGTGGCGGGCATCCGCGGGTGCAGCAGGGGGACTGGCCCGTGAAGTGGCTGGGGAGCTTCGGCGCGTACGTGGTCCAGGGGGACGGTGGTGATGCGTCCGGTGGCGTACTCCTGGGCGAGGTGGGCGGCGGCCAGCTCGATGCCGGGGACTCCGACGGGCGGGCGGCGGAGGTTGTGTTCTCCCGTGCTGGTGTCGACCCACCAGTCCCGGTGCCATCTGTGGGCGCGGCCGATGACGAGGTCGTCACCGATGATCACGGGGTACCGGCATTCGATGTCCGGGGTTCCGATGCGGTAGGGCAGGGTGGTCTGAAGGGGAGGGTGCTCGACGTCTTCGGGTGTGCGGTGGTTGTCCGGGTCTGCGTCGGTGTTGGTGACGGGCGCGGGTCGTTCGAGGAGTGGGGTGGTCATGGTGGTGCCCTGTTCTGGTGAGAGAGGGGTCCCGCACCGGCGGTGCTCGGCCGCCGGTGCGGGTAGACGGTCGTTACGCGGCGCCGGTCGTGGGCGTCTGCCGCATCTCGTCGGCGCTCTTGCGTCCCGAGACGTCGTCGTAGGGGACCGTCCAGGTCCACCCGTCGAGCCGGTTGTCCTCGGCTCGGACGACCGCTTGTCCGACGCCGTTGTGGATGTGCGGGATGGTCACCGACTTGGGGTTGACGCGCAGGACCTCGTACCAGGTGCCTCGGCAGCGCACGAAGTCACCGCGTTGGAAGTCGGCCTTCGACCAGACCTTGAAGCCCTTGGCCTCGGCGTCCTTGATGACCTGTTCCCAGTGCTCGATCTCCTCGGTCAGCTCCTGGTGCTCAGTCACCAGCTCCGGGTCCGCCGGGTTGCGGGGGTACCCCTTGGCGGACTCCCCGCGCTGCCACTTCTCGACCGCACGGAGGTCGGCCCGGAGCTTGTCGAGACGGCGGAGGGTGCGGCCGGGGTCCTTGCGGAACCGCTCGTAGTTGGCGGCGGCCCGCTCGCGGTCGCTCCAGTACTGGGCGCGGTCGTGCTCGCTGATGCTCTTGCGCATCGCGTTGTCGATCCGCTCCTGATCCCGTCGTGCGCGGCGCTCGGAGTGGTGGCCGACCAGGATCGGCTGGCCGAAGGGGATGCGGTCGGCTATCTCCCGGCCCGAGGCCCGTGCGGTCTCGGAGTTCCGGGCGGCGGTGCCCGCGTACCCGCCGAACCGCTCGGCTCGTTCCTGGGCTCGCTCTTCCCGGTCCTGCTCGGCCTCGCCGAAGCTCCTGCGGTCGGCGTTGTCGACGCTCAGCGTGACCTCGAAGCCGGCATCTCGGAGTCGCTGCGCGAGGAGTTCGAGGGAGGGGGTGTGGGTCGCATGGTCGCGGCTGTGCGGGAGGTACCAGCAACCGAGGTTCCTGCTCCAGCGGAAGGGCTGGCGGCCGGTCCTGCCGTACTCGCGGATTTTCAGGATCTCCGCTGTTCCATCGCCCCGTGCCGTGCCCTCGATCAGGGTCCCTTCCCGGCGGGTGTGCGTGATCTCGATAGTCACTGAACTGGTCTTTTCTGGTGAGGAGTTGGTCTGTCCGCAGGACGGACCTTGCATGGGAGACGGGCCGCACTACAGGCGCGGGCCGTGAGGGACGAGCGGGTCGCGGGCCGTCGCGCCCTGCGCGGCGGCAGGGGCTGCCGCGCCCCCGCGGGGCGCGTCCTTCACGGTCCGGTGCCCGTCGGCGGTCGACGGAGCGACCGGCGGCGGTGAACGCACCGGACCTGTCCTGCCGCCCCGAAGGGGTGTCCGCTCCGGTACTGAGGGCCTGCCGGTCCGGGGGTGTTGCCCTCCCCCGGACCGGTGGGACCGTGGTCAGCTGAGGTGGAGCGTGGGCCGCGAGGCGGGGTCGGCCAGCCCGGTCCGCTCGCGCCACGCGTGGCGGACGGCGGCGCGCAGTGCGTCCCCGTCGTCGTAGGCGAACCGACCCTGGCGCATGGTGCGGACGATGTCGCGGAACGCGTCCTGGTGCATCGTGGTCAGCGTGTCGTCGATCGGGGTCAGCTCGTGCGGGAACATCGCCTGGACGCTGTGACCGGGCTGCGGGGCACCGAGGGTGAAGTACCAGACGACCGCCATGGTGGCCCTGTCCGCGAACTCCGGCCCGCCGAAGGGGCAGACGACGACGGCGGGGAGGGTGTTGAACTGGCGGCCCCGGTGCCAGGGTCCGGCGAGTACGAGCGTCGCGGTGGGGAAGTCCCGGACGGTGGGGGCCTGCTGGGTGGTGAGCATGTCGTTTCCTGTCTGGTGAGAGGTTCCGCCGGGGCGGGTCGGCCCCGGCGGCGGTGTTGGTCGGGGGTGTTGCCCTCCCCCCCAACATGTTTAATTAAACCATATTCCCGGGTGAAGGTCAACCAGCGTGGGCAAGTTCGCGGTGGCGCTCGACAGCGGCGGCGATGGCGCGGCCGGTTTCGATGACGCGGACGGCGGACTCATGGATCGGGGGTTTCCTGTCCTGGGTGATGACGCCCGCGAGGGGCGGCATGACGGCCGGTCCGGGGGCGACTCCGAGGATCAGTGCGGCGACGTGAGCCGCTGAGGCGACCTCGGCCACATGCTGACCGGAGACAGGGGCGTCAGCCTCAGCGATGCGGCGCCACGCGTGGCCGTACAGCAGGATGCGGACGGCACCGTCGGGGGTCTCCTGGCCAAAGTTGAACCCTCCAGCCTGCTCGGGGTCCTCGCGGTACCAGTCCCGGTACTGCCCGACCAGGACATCCCGAACGACCTCAGGGGCGAGCTGAGTGGCGGCAGGCAACTCGTAAGCGTCGCCGTCGGTTTGGCTGATGTCGAACACCGGCCCGGCCTTGTAACCCGACACCCGCCGCTCCCCCCTCTCGGCAACATCGCCAACACCTTCCCCGCGTCCACCGTCGGCGGGGGCATCCTGCGCGCCTTCGGATCGGCGCGTAATGGGCGTCCATATGCGGATGGAGGTGGACCCCTTGGCCGGGAAGCGTCCAGCCTTCCGCCAGTCCCCGGAGCTGAGTACGCGGGTGGCGTGGGGACACTGGGCGGCGATCGCGATGGAGTTGACGGGGCTGCGGTCCGCCAGGGTTGCGGCCGTACGCATAACCGTGGCCCAGAACTCCTCACTGGTGACCATCGCGCCGTACGCGCGATCCATCACGGCTTCGAGTTCGCCGCGCATCCTGGCGCTGTAGGCGCGGCGCTCTTCATCGGTCATCTTCGGCTTGCGGGGCATTTCTCGGTTCTCCTGGTGAGAGGTTCCGCCGGGGCCGGTCGACCCCGGCGGAGTGCCAGTCGGGGGAGCACCCTCCCCCTTCCGGTATGTTTAATTAAACCATATTTATGCGTCGCGGGCAACCCTCGCCGCGGAATGGAAAGGGTTACGACGAACACGGAACGCCGTACCGTCGTCGGCGGTGACGCACTCACCTCGCGCCATATCCTCCAAGAATCCGCCGAGTTCGCCGGTGGCAAGGTCAGCGGCCTGCATTAGACGCGTCAGCGACGACCCGGCCTCGCGCGGCTCACCCCCCTCACCCACTCCAACCCACGCCTGATATCCGACCGGCAACACCTCCGCGACAAAGGCGCGGGTGCGCGGCGGAAGTGGCACGCCCTCGAAGAGGCCGAACCGCTCTATGCCGTAGTCCTCCACCGCCCGCTCGGCTGCGTAACGGCCACCGCCCGGATGGCCATCGACGTCGGCCAGGTGCAACAGGTCCACGATCAACGAGTGGACCGCATCCTTGGCCGAGCCGCAGTAGACCTCCCACACCTCCCGAGCACGGTCGGCACTCTCAGACGCGGTCGAGTCGTCGCTCGACACAGTGTTACCCATAGCCAGTCCTTCCAGTGAGAGACCCCGGACCGGTTCAACCCGGGGCGACTGGGGCGGCAACCCCTTCCGACATAATTAATTAAACCATGCTCTTTGGGTAGGGTCAAGCTCTACACTCGCTGACCTGCTCTTTTCTCACGGCCGGACCCGTACCCGCTCCGCCGGGCCCGGCCACAACGGGCCTCGGCGGGGTTCCCTCCTCGGTCGGACAGCTCCGCCGGACCAGGGTTCCGGGCGCGGTGTCCTGGCTCGCGAAGCGACCGCGTAGCGGCTCGGCCTGGACGCCGTGCCCGGGTTCCTGGTACGCCCCCCGGGTGTCAGGCCGAGGAGGGAACCCCGCCTTCCTCACCCGCACCACAACGCTCCCGCACCCGCCCAACCAGCCCTCTCCCCCTCCGAGAGAGGACCCGCCGGAGGCATAAGGTCTTTGCGCCGGCGCCCAGCATGACCGCAAGCGGGCAGATCGCTCTGGTGAGTGATGCGCGTGAGGTTCGCCTGCGCGGTCTCGCCAGGGCCGGGGCCACCGGGACGGGCAGTTCAGCGGTCAAGGACGGCGATTCCTGCTTCCAGTGCCTTCTGGGCGCCTGACCCGAGACTGCCCGGTTGGCCGATGCGGCCTAGAGCATCCCATTGTGCGGGGGTGACAACGGCGTCGACCTTGATGTTGTCCAGCGGGCCGAAGGAGCCGTCCGGCCGCTTACCGAACTCGGTGGTACGGCCCTGCCACATCCCGGCGAGCTGGTTGATCACCCGCTCGCGCCATTCGTAGGGCAGCGGACCGCCCTGCTCCGCCGCTGCCAAGGCGATGACCTCGGTGGCAGCTGAGGACGGCAAGGCGCCGAGGTCCCGAACGATGAGTGCAAGACGCTTCGCGAGTCCTTCCAAGGCAGTCGCGTAGTCCTCACCACTGCGGTAGAGCATGTCGTACACAGGGCGGCGAATCTCGTCGTTGACGCAGTCAGCAGCAATCTCCTCAATGGGCTTCTGCCGGACCGCAGCACCACGGCGGAGATGTTGCGCTGCTCGACCGCTCACGCGAATCGTGATGGTCAACTCCGCACGGTCAGCATCCGGATCGTCACTACGAGGCTGCGGGGTCTCCATGGAGGTGACCGTAGCGCCCGCAAGCAGTACAGAGGGGGCTTTTGCCCAATGCCAGACGGCAGAGAAGGAGGCGGAGTATGTCCCCGCCTCGACGGACAGGTGCCGCCTGAGGCCGCGCGAAGCGCGGCGGACAGCGCCGTCGTGTCCGGAGGACACGTCCTTCGGCCCGGCGTCCGGGCGGTGCGGGAGGGCCGTCTTCGGTCCGGACGTTCCGGCCGGCTGCGAGCCGGGCCAGGCTGAGCCGTCCCTCCGGGACGCCCTTCATGGGGTTCGGCGCGGCCCTCCGCGCACGCCGGGAAGGTCGGCCGGCGGCGGGCGCGCGGGACGCGGGCGGCTCGATGCCGTCCGGGTCCCGGCTACCCGCCGGGGGACCGGTCGGGCGGAGGGGGTACCCGCCCGACCGGCGCCGTTACGCGGCGACCAACTCGCGTTCCTCGGTGGCTTCGTGCTCGACGACGCGGCACCGGGTGAGTACGGTCTGCGCCACCTCGCCGTAGGTGCTGTGGTCCTTGACCGTGCCGGTCACCTCGACCTCGCCGCCCTGGTCGGGGACGTCGGCTGCGCTGCTGAACCAGACGTACACGTTCCCGCTCGCGTCCTGGAACTTCACCAGACGGCGGCGCTGGGCGTGGTAGCCGTAGTGGCGCTCCTCCAGCTCGATCACGGTCGTCACGGTGGCGGTGATGGTGATCCGCTCCCCCACCTTCCCCTGCGGCATCGAGCACTGAGCCGCGCGCTCCGCTGCGGCCTTCTCCTGGTCCCGGTGCCATCCGGCGATCGCGGAAACGAGCGTCGAAAGGTGCCGCTGGCCGACCGTCTGGCCCTTGGCCAACTGGGCAATCTTGTGGCGGTAGTCGTTGGTGCTGCCGTACCCCTGCACGGCCCACTCCCGTACGGCGGCGGCCGTGGCCTCGGCGCCGGGCTGGGCGTTGACGTCCGCGCGCCACGCCTCCGAAATCCTGCGGTTGAAGAAGTAGGCGGACACGCTGTCGGCGGTCGGCGTGACCGTCTTCCACGCCTCGGACCGTGCGTAGAACCGCCCTTCCATCTCCACGATGGCGGCGGCCACCCTGAGCACCCTGTCCACGGGCAACCGGATGTCGGCGGGGACTCCTTCCGTCCCCAACCCGTCCCAGTCGGAGTCCTTGATCTTCTCCAGCCTCCACAACGCCTGAAGTCCCTTGATCGGCAGACCGGTGTACGGCTCGACGCACGTCGTGCCCAACTGCCGGTACTCGCCGTTCTCGTGGCGGGCAAGGTAAGTGACGGTCCGGTCGCGCTCGGTCTTGCACCCGTGGCAGAAGTTCTCGATGACCCGCATCCCGCGCGCCTCTTCGGCAAGTTCGTCGGACAGACCGGGGAAGGTGCTGAGGATCGTCTCGCCCTCTTCGTCGTGGTCGAGTCGGGCGACGACCGTCCAACCGGCATGCCGGGGGATACCCCCGGTGAGGGTGACGGTCACGAAGTTCCGCTTGCCGATCAACCGGCCGTCGTAGTCCCGGTAGTCCGCGAGGAACGGCGCGGACATCTCAAGCAGGTAGGGCTTGAGGCCGTGGATCGCGGCGCGGGCGTTGGTGGCCGCGACAAGCTGACGCACGTGGCTCTCGGCCGTCTCCGGGACGTCGAAGCGCATGACAGAGCTGTTCATTGGAGGGGTGCTCCTGCTGGTGAGAGAGGAATCGGGCGCCCGGCCGGGCGGATTGCCCTCCGCGTGCGGCCGGGGTCGGACCGAGTGGTGGCCCGTGTGTCGGAGGGGGTGTTGCCCTCCCCCTCCGACACACTTAATTAAACCATACTTTCTGATCTGGGGCAAGCATCCCGTCCGGGGATCTCCAGTGCGGCGCGGTCGCGGAGAAACGCGGCGAACAGTGCGGCGGTGTAGCTGTCGGCGGTGCCGTAGGTGCGGCGGCAGTCCAGCGCTCCGACGCGCTCCCCTCGGTGGTGGACGGGGAACGACTGGCCGGGGTCAGGGATGACCAGCGCGTACAGCCCACGTGCGGTGTCCACGCGCAGAACAACGGCGGCGGCCTGGTGGTCGTAGGCGGCGGACCAGCGGACGGGACCGACACCGAACTCCGCGAGTCCGGCTGCGATGGCGCGGGCCTGCATGAGGTCGGCGGTGGTGCCGGAGTCGGGTTCAGCGGGGGCGGGGACGCATCCGCAACCGTGGTCGTCGGCGTGCGTCTCGAACAGAGCTGTACGGGTCACTGTGGGGCTCCTGGGGTGGCCGGGGGCGGGCAGACGTTCCCGCCCCCGGAGTCGGGCTGCTGGGAGTTCAGGCGGCGGCTTCGTCGTCGTTCGCCGGTTCCTCGGCTTCCTGCTCGCCGATCCCCTCGGCGGTGCCGCGCCCCTGCTCCGCTCCCTGCCCGTCGCCGGATGTGATCGCGGCGCGGGGCTTCTTCTTCGCCGGGTCGTACGGCTCGTCATCCACCACGGACTGCTCGATGGGCGTCAGCGGGTACCCCAGGGCTTCCAGCACCATGAACCAGCGGCCCGTGGGCTTCCGGATCCAGTCCGACCGCTGGCTGTCCGTCCGCCATGCCGTCCGGGACGCGCACTTCTCACGGACAGCGGCGAGCGCCGCGAACTGGAGCTGCGGTGCCCTGCGGGGGTCTTTCGCAACGTGCCCGGCGAACCCGCCCCGGTTCTTGCCCTGCTCGCTGTTCAGCCCCAGGAAGGCAGCCAGGATCTCGGTGGTCGGCTCCTTGTTCAAGTCATCGCAGATTCCCCAACTACCGTTAAGAAGCGCGTTGTTGACGTGCCCGATCAGGTCGTTCGTGATGTTCTTGGGCAGGTTGCGCCGCTTGATCAGGTCAGTGATCCACTTCCGGCGCAGAACCTCGGCGGCGTCCCAGTCAAGGTTCCCCTTCTTCACGGCGGCGCGGGCGGCGCGCTCGGCTTCCACCTCAGCGGCGGTCTTCGTGGTTCCACCGCCACTGGCGCTCACGGGTGCCTCGTGCCCGTACAGACCGGGGGCGGAGCAGTAGGGCTCGTAGCGGTCGCCCTGCCGCTCGTCGAACACCCACACCTGCCCCTTGCAGTCGGCGTGCTCCTCGGCGCTGATGCCGCGCAACCGCCATACGGCGACCGCGCGTTCGGACAGTTCCTCGGCGTCCCTGACCTTCTGCCCGGCCGCTTCCAACTCCGCCCGGTGGGCTTCGGCCTTGGTCCGCTTGTCCCGCTTGGTGCGCTCAATGGCAATGGCCCAGTCGACGTCGCTGGCGTCGGCGTCCTCCTCGGCGGCGGCCTCGGTGATCGCTTCGAGCGCCCCGGCGTCGTCGGCGAACTCAGCGAGCGCGGCCATGTGCTCGAACGTCCATGCGTAGCTGCTGGCGCCCGCGACGGCGGCCCTCAACTTCTCGTCGGAGCGGACCTTGACGACCGTCTTGACGTCCTTCTGCCGCACCCCTGCGGCTCGGGCGATACGGCCGACCTGCGCGCCCGCCTCGGCCGCGCTGAACATGGCCTGGTTCATCTCCGACGGCGTCAGGCTCTTGCGGTGCTGCGCGGTCGTGATCATGTCGAGGAACTGTCCGGCGGCGTCGCGGTCATCGTCGTCCCACTCGTACGGCAGGTGCGTAAGCCCCGCGTCCTTCGAGCCGTGGAATCGGCGGTTACCGTCGTTGACTTGGAGTACTCCGCCGTCAAGTCGCTGAATCTTGACGGGAATTCGGCATCCTTCGGCCCGAAGGGACTCCACGAACGCCGCGTTGATGTCCAAGTCTTCACGGGCGTTCGCCGGGTGCGGGGTGAGAGCGTCGATGCGGATCACCGGGCGGGGCGTGACCGGCACGGCCTCCAGCCCTGCGGCGACGGCAGCGGCGAAGCGCTGGAATCCGTCGACGATCTGCGGCACGTCGCCGTGGGTCCGGACTACGTAGAGGGGTTCCTTGACGCCGTTCTCGGTCACGTCGGCCAGCAGATCGGCCGGTGTCTCGATGTCTCGGAGGTTGCCGGGGTGCGCGGCGAGTTCGGCGACGGCGAGGGTCGACCACGGAGCAGAGGTCGCCTCGGAGCCGGCTCGGTTCTTGACGTTGAGCATCGCTTCTTCTCTTCCTGGTGAGTTCTGGTGGGCCGTCCGGCCCGGCGGGGTGTCGGGAGGGGGTGTTGCCCTCCCCCTCCCGACACAATTAATTAAACCATATTCTACGGAGTAGGGCAACCTGAGATGCCGTGATCGACGTCACACAAGCACCGGGCTGCGGCAGCACGGATCATCACGGCGGCCTCGTCGGTGGTTCGCTCGGGGGCATCTCCCCAACACCACAACACAGTGCGCCGGTAGGCGTTTTCAGTGAGTCGCAGTTTCCTCCACCGAACGCTCGGAACGGCGCGGCCGTTGATGTGATCGCTGAGTATCGTCAGGGAATCGGCAAGGGCCTGGTGGAAGACGTCCCACGGTTCGCCGCGCGCAGACCAGCGGGGTCGGGCGGCGCGGACTCCTCGCTCCCATGCGTGCGGCACCGTGCAGGGCGCCGAGTCACCCATCCGTCCGGGCTGCCAGAGGTGGTCACCCTGATAGAGGCCGACTCGTTCGATGTGGGCGGCGGCGGTGGTGGTGAGGATGCGGGCGGACGTTGCGGGGCGGCGATGTGCGGACATGCAGTGACCTCCTGGGGCTTCGATCGGCACTCAGGCCAAGATCGTCAGATCGTCAGGGTGCTGTGGACATCGGGCGTAGTACCTCGCCCCGACAGTGCTGGACGGCCACTGACGTCGGACAACGCGGGTCAAGTCCTCGGCGGCCCCGCAGATCTCGCACGACAGCCACGCCCTACCGGCTTGCATCTGGTCGTTGTCGTATCTCCAGCGAGCCAGGGGGCGATTCCTCAAAGACATCAGATTCCCTTCCAACAGGCTGGGGACGACGGCGCCCGCCGCCCCCAGCAGAGTTGACCTCTAGGCCGCGAGCGCTCCGGCGGTCGCGGCACCCACGCGGCGGGTTCCGCCGATGTCGGCCCGGTCTCCAGCAGCAGCCCCGGCGCCGTACCCGTTGCCGCTGTACGACCCCCGTTGCGTCCGCACGCTCGGGTTCTCGGCCTTGAAGGCGGCTTGGACCATGGCGTCACGGGCGGCCAGTACAAGTTCACCGCTGCGCCCGGCGGCCGACGTCTCCGCACCGGCAGCGGCGCGGGCGGCCTCCTCGGTCGCCTTGAGACGGTCGGTGACCCGCACGATGAACCCGATCTGCCACGAGTTCCGCCACGCCCGCGCGCTCCGCACTCCGTACGGGACAACCTGTGCGTTGAGTCCGTTGAACATCTGGAGAAGGAGCGAGGCGTAAAGGATCTCGGCGCGCTGCACGTCGGACTCGTAACCGACGATCTTGACGCGCCGCACCCCAGCTCCCCGCGCGCCGATGTGGATGGGCTGGCACCCGACGGCTTCCGCGATGAAGTACATGAGGCGGGCGCGCGGCATGGACCACGGGTTGGGCAGGTCGACGTGCCGAGTGACGATCGCGTCCCGCGACGGCTGCCCGTCGCTCAACAGGGCTTCGTCGACGCCGTACTTGGCCATCATCTCCATCGCCCGCGTACGGGCAAGCTCGGCTTCCGCCTCGGGGGTCGCGGAGTCCTCGGCCTTGGCGAGTAGCGCCTTGATCGTGGCCAACTTGGGGTTCGCGCCCGCTTGGGAAGTACCCATGAATCTGCTCCTGGTGAGAGTGCGTGACCGAGGCCGACTAACCTCGGGGCGTCAGGCGGGGTGTTGCCCTCCCCTCCCGACATGTCTAATTAAACCATATTCTAGATGCTCGCGCAACCCCTGACCTGCGGTTTCCCCTCCGGCCTCGGCTGATGCCTCAGCCACAACGGGCCTGCGGTGGGGTTCCCTCCTCGGTTGGACGGCACTGCCTCGCGTGCCGTGGTGCAGGGGTGCGAGGTGGAGCGCCCGGAAGCTGGGACTTTGTGAGGAACGAAGAAAGTCCCAGACCCGGACGTACGACCTCGCACCCCTGCGGCGCGGTGCGCTTCGCTGGGACGACCGACCGAGGAGGGAACCCCACCGCCACCCCACCCCGACCACGACGTCGGGCCAGCCGAACGACTCACCCCCTCCCCCTCCGAGAGCGGACCCGCCGGAGGCATTTCTTTTGAGCCGCAGCAACCCACCCAGGTATTCAACAGGCCGCCCGTGAGAGGACCTTGCTCCCGCCGACGGCCCGCTCCAACGCCGCACCACCGCTCGTGAAGCCTCACGCCCTCCTCGCGCTCTCGATGCCGGCTTCCTTGGGCGACGCGTTCCACGATCGGTCGATCACGATCGAAGCCAGATGATCGAGGATGGACTGCGATAGGTCCTTGACCGCAATCGCTGGCTGCGGCTCCGACACGCGCGGTCTAATACGCGGTGATGGACGCGAGCGTGGTGGGACTGGTAGGCGCGGCGGTCGGCGCGCTGGGCGCTGCGGCAGGTGGCTGGGTTTCAGTGCTCGGTCAAGGGCGCCAGCAGCAACGGCAGTTGCAGGCCGACCGGGAGCATCGGCGCGAAGCCGCCCGTCGGGAGGCATACGGCGAGTGCATCGCGAGCACGAAACTGCTGTCGAATGCGTGGTGGCGGTTTTCCGACATCGTCTGGAACGAGCAGTCCACGCCGGATGAGTGGCGGGCTGCCTTCGCCGAGGTGCACGAGGCGTGGACCCAGTTCAGCACGGCGGTCGCGGTCGTTGCCGTCGCTGGGCCGGTAGCCGCTGCGGAGGCAGCCGAGGAACTACGCGTGGCCATGTACGAATGGGAGAAGGCGGGGATGGACTGGTTCGCGGCGGCCCAGCGGGAAGGGCACGGCCGACTCGATGAGTACGCCGAGCGTTTTCAGCAGTCGTGGCAGGCGAAGCGCGCTCCGGACCGCGCCTTCCAGCAAGCCGCGCGAAGGGCTCTGGGAACAGAGGAGCCATAACCAATCCGCCCAAGCAGGAGGCGGATATGCAGGGCCACACGGTGATCGCGTTGACGATGACGGCAGTCGACGAACTGCCCTGGCTGCACCGCTTCTTGTGGATGTCGTTCCGATACGGCTTCGAAAGACACTGAGCGCCCGTTCGGCTCCGTGTGAGCTCTTCCCGGTGCAGTGTCTACGGTCCGCACCGTGAGCAGCTACTTCGATCAGCCCGCTACGGGCATCGCCGAAGCCTCAGCAGGCTCGCCGCAAGGACAACATCCTTCGCTGGAAGGCGATTTGTGATCAGAACACAGGAAGACGCCGTAACGACCGCCGAGCTACGGCGACGGGTACGAGCTGTAGAAACCCTCCAGATGAAGACCCGCGAATTGGCTGCCCAGAGTGTCCTGACCGCCCGAAGAGCCGCTGCGGAAGCGGCAGTTGCCAAGGAAGCGGCCGACCGTAAGGCGCGTGAGTCCACTGCGGCAGTCTTGCGCCTGTACGACCAGGACTCGGAGCTGGTGGCCGAACTCCTCGGCGTACCCGCCGAAGAACTCGAACGGGACGCGAAGGCGGTCACTGCCGCTCGCGCCAAGGAGGTCATAGAGGCACTACGTGCTCGCGCCGGCCGCCCACGCACCCACCGCTCACGATCGGGAAACTCCACCGCCTCCCAACACCCCTTCCAGGAAACCGCTGTTGTGGAGATCAGCGACCCGAACAGCACCCAAGCCGATGTCGGATGATCAGCTTCCCGGCCTCTTCCCGCTCTCCACCATGCCCGCTCACGCCGCACCTCCTGAGGGTGGTCCCGAACAGCTCGCGCTGATCGGGACCCCGTCCCCGGTGCGCATCCCCGCCGTCGAGTGGTCAGCCTGGCTGTCCGACGAGTCGACACGGACCCGGTACTGGACAAAGGTGCACCGCACCGCGTCGGATGCGGACTGCTGGTTCTTCTTCGGCGCGATCTCCAGCACGGGCCACGCGAGCTTCCGCGCGGCCTCCCTCCCCGGCCCGACCCGGCGGGGCACCGTCCCCGGCCACCTCTACGGCTACCAGCTCGCCCACGGCGTGATTCCCCGCCTGGGCTGGGACAACGACAGCCCCACCGTCTGCCACACCTGCGACAACCACTCCTGCCAACAGCCCGCTCACCTCCGCCTCGGCACCCCCGCGGAGAACCGCACCGAATGGCTGACCCGCCGCCGCAACCCCGCCAGCCCTCTGGCAGACCTTCGCGGCCCCGCCGGCCGCTCCCGCGCCATCGGCGCCGCGATCCGCATCGGTCTCGCCCTCAAGGAACCCGAGGCGGAGATCGCCCACCGCATCCACACCGCGGCCACGGCCGGCAAGCCGCTGAGCCTCTGGTGACCTCCTGTCCGTCCCTTCGCGCCTCCCCTCGGAGAAGACCAACGTGCCCGCTGCTCCCCGACACCGCGCCCTGGCCTACATACTCGACGACCGCTGGTTCGTCGTGGTCGTGTCCCCGGCCAAGCCGAACAGCACCTACAACACGGAACCGCCGCCCCTTCGCACCCTCGCCCACCGCGAACTCGGCCCCGCGCACCTGCCGTTCCCCGCCGCCTCCGCCGGTCACCGCCTGGTGGAGGCCGGCTATCTCATAGACCCGACCGAGCGGTTCAAGCCGGACACCATCAACGGCTGGTCGAAGGGCAACCTCCCGGACCAGTGGCAGACCGTCTGCCACCCCATCACCGACGAACCCGCCCTGCCCGCCCTCGACAACGACAACGTGCCGGAGAGATCCGCCGCCCAGCTCGCCGCCGACGCCGCAGCCGCGATCCGAAGCATCAACCATGCCCTTTCCACCCCGACGACCCTCCCCTACCCACCACACGTCAGCGAAGTCGCCCAGCCGCTCACGCAGGTGATCGACCGCCTCCCCGAAACCCTCGACCACCTGTCCACCGCGATCCGCCACCACCTGGTCAAGGGCCTGATCCGCATGGATGACGCCACTTCCCCGGACGGCGCGACCGGCGAGGCGCTGAAGCACCTCGGCGAAGCACGCAACGGCGCACGAACCCTGTCGGACAGCCTCCACAAGGCCGCCGCGATCCTCTTCCACATGGGCACGGAGACCGCGATGTGATGTCCCAACCGTCCAGTCTTGAAGGGGATTTACAAGGCTCTTACGCCGCCCCTTCAAGACTTGGCCAACTTCACGAGATTCACCAAAGCCCCACATACACCATCGGACAAATATTCTCAACTCGGTTGGTTTTACTACGAGTTATAGCAGTACGGTCTCTCCCCCCGGACGGTCGCGGTCGTACGCAGGACGCGGGAACGTCCCGGAAGGAGATCCGCAGAGTGGGGAAACGGCTCGATGTCGGTCAAAGTGACTGGCGTACGCCCGCCAAGCACAGCGTGCTGAACAATCTGATCGGCGAGGAAGTAGGGGCATCACCCCACCTGTTCAAGCCTCCGCGCCGACTCGTTTGGTTCGACCTGACCGCAGGCGATGCGGCTGCGGGACAGAACGGGGAGTACTGGAACCGGAGTTGTTCCCCTGGAATCCTTGCTTACCAGGCGACCCGCTCGGAACTTCCCGTCGAGATCTACCTCTACGAGATCAACCCTGAGACCTTCATCCGGCTCGTGGCCAACCTCGGTCACCAGCTTCCGAAGCTCGGTTACTCACCGGACGGCGACAATTGCTGGCGCTCCCCTCGCGCCGTGTTGCACGCCATCAACGGTGACGGCAGGGATGCATCCATCCGGCACTTGCGATCAGGTGATGCGGTTTTCGCCATCAATGATCCCAACGCTGTTACGGGCTGGGCCATGCGATCGAAGTTCTCGCACGAGGTGATCGGACGCGGTGTGAGGCTCTATCGAAGTCTGACCACGATGGGGTGCAACGCCACCGGGCTGAAGCGCGGCAAGAAGGCCCGGCCCACACGAATCGAGTGCTTCGATCGGCTGGCCGCCGTCCAAGGAACGCTTCCCTCGTCTCGCGACCTCTGTCTCGCTGCGGCGAACGACGACGCGCAGTGGTCCTACTTGATCGAAACCTCGGACAAGTGGCGCGGCAAGACGGAATCGAACGTCCGGCGGGCGTTCAAAAAGCAAGGGCACGAGGTCACGATCACCTGGTACCGAGTCAACAGCGCTCAGTTCCAGGACGAACTCTTCCGCCACTTCCTCACCAAAGCCGAACTGAAGGGCATCCGAGGCAAGGAACAGCACTGGTTGGCCGCGACCATGGAACAGCGGCTCCAGATGATCAACGCCTTCGAGGACGCACCTCCGCCTCCCCCTCCGGCCGAGCAGATGGCGTTCTGGGAAGACGAGGACTGAACGTGGCGAATACGCTCGGCCCTTACCAGATCCACCCCTTCGCCGACGTCTTCCCTCTCATCCAGGACGACGAGTTCGAGGACCTGGTCAGGGATATCAAGGCTCATGGGCTTCATGATCCGATCTTGCTCAATCACGACCGGACAGTTCTGGTCGACGGACGTAACCGGTACCTCGCCTGCGAGGCCGCCGGCATTCCCCTGAGGTTCGAGACCTTGTCGGCGGACTACTCCGAGTCCATGATCCTCGACTTGATCGTCTCAAAGAACGTCACTCGCCGACAGTTGACTGCTGGACAGAAGGCGTTTCTAGCACTTGAGTACGAGAAAGCATTTTCGGAAGAAGCCAAGGAACGGCAACGCGAGGTTGCCCGGCGGGTAGCGGATCAAGTAAACGGTCAGGTCACAGGCTCGACGTTTGTCGCCGATCGGCGACAAACGTCCGAACAGGCAGCCGAACAGAAATCCAGCGCGAAGGCAGCACGCACCGTCGGGGCTTCCCCACGCGCCGTTCAACGCGCCAAGGCCGTAGCGACCTTCGCCCCTGAGCTAGTGGACAAGGTCCGCTCCGGCGAGATGGCCCTCGACCAGGCAGAGAAGCAGGCCCGTCAGCGGATGCGCGCCCTGCCTGAAGCCTCGCCGACCGAGAAGCCCAGCCCGGTCATGCTGACGCTCCGCACTCATAACGGCCAAGAGGTGCAGTACCCGAAGCCCGCAGGCAAGCCCACGTTCAACAATACCGATGGGGAGGGCATCTCCTGGGCACGCTGGTCCTGGAACCCTGTCACGGGCTGTCTCCACGGGTGCTCGTACTGCTACGCCAGGGAAATCACCTTCCGCTTCCCTCAGGTCAACCCAGCCGGCTTCACCCCTCTGTTTCACCACGAGCGCCTATCCGCACCGGCGAACACTCGAATCCCCGAGATCCACCGTGACGACCCGACCTGGCACCGAGTCTTCGTCTGCTCCATGGCGGACCTCTACGGCCGCTGGGTGCCCGACGAGTGGATTCTCGAAGTCCACTCCGTGATGGCAGCCAACCCCCTTTGGGAGTACCTGCTCCTCACTAAGTTCCCTGCGCGCTACACGAAGCTGGACCTCCCGCCCAGCGCCTGGGTGGGCACCAGCATCGATGAACAGAAGCGCGTACGCATCGCGGAGGATGCCTTCCGGGAGATCGACGGAGTGAAGGTCAAGTGGCTCTCCATCGAACCCCTCCGCGAGCCCCTGGTCTTCAACGACCTGTCGATGTTCGACTGGGTGGTCATCGGCGCGCAGACCGAGACGAACCAAGGAGTGGGAGCGGACTACAAGCTGGTACCGGCCTTCGCTCCAGATTTCGAATGGGTTGTGGATCTTGTCGCCCAGGCCAGGGAGTCAGGGTGCCGGGTCCATCTGAAGCCGAACCTGGTGAACGGGAAACCCGGAATGAAACTCCCCGACGAGTACCCCGTCTGATGGGTGGCCCGGCTCCAACGTCCGGGCCACCCACGACAGCTCACGAGGCCGGGCCTCCAGAACCTCGTTCCAGGTCCTGCGAGCACATCTTGAGCACTTCCGCCCGCGCCACCAACGACGACGCCGCAACGGCTTCCTCGCTGACTCCGCGCACCTGCGTCTCGATCGTCCCGCGAGGCCGCCGCTCGATCCGGTACTCAGCCGCCTTCGCGGTGTAGCTGTCGCCCTCGAACTCCCACGTCCACCGCCCCGTCGCGGGGAACGGAGTGAACGCCTGCGAGCCGTCCGCGTTGTACGACGCCATGATGTAGTGGACGAACTGCCGGTCCGGAACCCGCGTCCACACAGACCCGCCGCCGTCCCACCGAGGACGCTCCTCGGGCCCGGCCGCTCCCCGGCGGGCGACCTTCTCCTCCGGCCAGCCGCCAACACGCAGCGCCTCCAGTTCCCCGGCATGGTCGTCGTTCCACTGGTCCGCGACCTGCTGCGCGTGGTCCCGTTCGGCGAAGGGGACTTCGCGGCCGTCGAGCGTGACGACGAAGACAGGCCCCTCCGGGACCGACGGCGCATCGTCGTCGCTCTCCCAAGCGGGCGGCACAGCCCCTTCGCGGGGCGGCAGCGGCGGAAGCCAGGCCCCCGCGCCGACGAGTCCGGTCTGCGCGAGGAACCCCGGCAGCGGCGCGGTGGGGTCCATGGCCCATGCGACGGCGGCCATGACCTCGTCGTCGAGGGCGTCCAGGAGATGCCCGTAGCGATCCACGGTCGTCGTGATGGACTCGTGCCCCAGCCGGGCCTGGATCGCGGGCAGCGGCACCCTGGCGGCGATCAGCCACGCGGCGTGGGAGTGGCGCAGGTCGTGAATCCGGGGCCGTTTGATCAGCCCGAACTTCTCGGCCGCCAGCTCGATCGCGGGAACCCACCGCAGCCGCCGGAACGTCCCCGCGTCCCACCGACCGCCCTCCGGCCCGGTGAACAGCAGCGCGTCCGGCGCCTTCCCCTTCGCCCGCCGCCGCAGCATCGCGTCGAGCTTCCAGGTGATCACGATGGTGCGCCGGCTCCTCTTCGTCTTCGGCGCCCCGAGATACGGCTTCCCGTCCTCGTCCCGCTTCCACGCCCGCTGCACCCGCAGAGCAGGCCGCCCATTACGACGGCGCAGATCCCGCGGCTGAAGCGCGGTCGCCTCACCCCACCGCGCCCCCGTCTCCGCGAGCGTGTCAGCAAGGTCCTTCGCGTCCTCGGCCATGCACTCGTGGATCCACCGGTACTCCTCCCGTTCGAGGAAGACCATCTCCTCCTCGACCTGCTCCCCGTCGAGACGGGGAAGCCGCGTAAAAGCACACGGGTTCGTCGCCCGAAGTTGCGGCTCGGCGTCCACGGCGGCCTGGAGGATCGTGTGCAGCAACCCGTGCTGGTTGCCGACCGTCTTCGGCTTGTACTTCGTACGGGGCTTGTGGTCCGGCGGGTCGAGCGGTGCGGCCTTCCCCTCCGCCAGGTCATTGACCCACCGCTGGACCATCTCCCGGCTGATCCCGCCCTCACCGTCGCGCACGGAGTAGTTCTTGAACCAGGGCGACATGTTCTGCTTGACCAGCCGCCGGTACTTCGCCCGCGTGTCCCCCTGGACGCCCGTCAACAAGCTGATCTGCTTCATGGCAAACGGCTCGAACATCTCCTCCGCCGACCGCAGATCGGCGACGAACCCCTGCCCCCGTATCCACCCCGGCGGCCACTGCTGCCCGAACCCGTTGACGAGGTCCTTGAACTTCTTGGCGGCCTCAGGGTCGCTGAAGATCTCGGATTCGTACTTGCCCGTCCGGGCCGCGCCTGCCCGCCAGCGGACGAGGTAGGAGGTCTCCCCGTCCGTCCGCTCACGCTCCACGATGTGTGCCATGCGGCGGACGCTAGGGAGGGCACCGGGAAGAACTCACACGAGCACGTGCAGGTGCCGTGCACACATGGTGCACACACAGCCAAGCAGAAGACCCTCTCTGCCCCGCGTTTCCGCAGGTCAGAGAGGGTCCAAAGATGTGGAGCCTAGGGGAGTCGAACCCCTGACATCCGCCATGCAAAGACGGCGCTCTACCAACTGAGCTAAGGCCCCGGACAACCCCCACCAGCGCTTACGCACCGGCGGACGTCGGGAACCAGAGTACCGGTTCCCCCGGGTGATCCCGCAAAAAGATTGGGGGTCCCCGCGAACGACCACGCTCCGTAAGATGCTCGGACGTGGTTCGCTACAGCGAACCGCGGTTTTCTGGGGAAGCGATGGGGAGACGCGCATGGATGCCGCACAACAGGAAGCGACCGCGAGAGCGCGGGAGCTTCAGCGGAACTGGTACGGAGAGCCGCTGGGGGCGCTCTTCCGTAAGCTCATCGACGATCTTGGCCTCAACCAGGCTCGTCTGGCAGGGGTGTTGGGCCTGTCCGCACCGATGCTGTCCCAGCTGATGAGCGGTCAGCGGGCGAAGATCGGCAACCCGGCGGTCGTGCAGCGCGTGCAGTTGCTGCAGGACCTCGCCGCCCAGGTCGCCGACGGCAGCGTCAGCGCCGCCGAGGCGACGCAGCGGATGGACGAGATCAAGCGGTCGCAGGGAGGTTCGGTGCTCAGCAACACCACGCAGACGACGGGCAGTTCAGGTGCCCCCACCGTCAAGCGCGTGGTCCGCGAGATCCAGTCCCTGCTGCGCTCGGTCGCCGCCGCCGGCGACATCATCGACGCGGCGGACACCCTCGCCCCGACCCACCCGGAACTGGCAGAGTTCCTTCGGGTCTACGGCGCCGGCCGCACCTCGGACGCGGTCACGCACTACCAGTCCCACCAGAACTGACCCCGACGCCCGCCCGCCGAAGGGGGTTCGGCGCACGGACGACGGGATCAGCACGGCGCAACCAGCCGTGACGCACCACAACGCACCACACAACGGGGGAACCAGCCCTCCCCGGCCCAGGCCGAGGCGAGGGCAGACCATCAACGGGGGACCAGCACAACAAGCCCAACCGGCACCACCAGCACACCAACCCGCACACAGGGCAACCGCACGGGGGAGGAGCGGCACACGGCATGGGTGAGGTCTTCGCCGGACGATACGAACTCGTCGACCCGATCGGCCGCGGCGGCGTCGGCGCGGTCTGGCGCGCCTGGGACCACCGCCGCAGACGCTACGTCGCCGCGAAGGTCCTCCAGCAGCGCGACGCCCACTCCCTGCTGAGATTCGTCCGCGAGCAGGCCGTCCGCATCGACCACCCGAACGTCCTCGCCCCGGCGAGCTGGGCGGCCGACGACGACAAGGTCCTCTTCACGATGGACCTGGTCTCCGGCGGCTCCCTGGTCCACCTGATCGGCGACTACGGCCCCCTGCCGCCCCCGTTCGTGTGCGTCCTGCTCGACCAGCTCCTGGCCGGCCTCGCCGCCGTCCACGCCGAGGGCGTCGTCCACCGGGACGTCAAACCGGCGAACATCCTCCTGGAGGCGACCGGGACGGCACGCCCGCGCCTGCGCCTGTCCGACTTCGGCATCTCGATGCGGCTGGGCGAGCCGAGGCTCACCGACACGAACCTCGTCGTCGGCACCCCCGGCTACATCGCGCCCGAGCAACTCCTGGGCGCCGACCCGGACTTCCCGGCCGACCTGTTCGCCGTCGGCCTGGTCGCCCTGTACCTCCTGGAGGGCTCGAAGCCGGACGCGAAGGCCCTGATCCAGCATTTCGCCGAGCACGGCACCCCCGGCGCCCCCAAGGGCGTCCCGGAGCCCCTGTGGCACGTCATCGCCTCGCTGCTCCAGCCGGACCCCGCCTCCCGCTTCCGCACCGCCACAGGCGCCCGCAAGGCCCTCCTGACGGCCCTGGAGCTCCTTCCCCCCACCCCGGACGACGAGTCCATCGAGATCTTCGACCAACTCGGCCCGCTCCCCAAGGGATTCACCCCCGAGGGCCCCACGACGACGTCCCTCCGGAACACGGCCGCCCTGCGGGAACCCCCCTACCCCCCACTCCCCGACGCACCCCCCACCGCCACCTGGCCCGGCACCACCCCCACCGCCTCCGTCCACACGGGCTGGGGCCCAGCGACACCCCCTAGTACCCCTAGTACCCCGACGCCGGCCCCCACCCCGACCCCGACACCCACCCCCACGATGTCGGACACCGGCAGCTTCCACCTCCCACCCCCACACCCCGACCCGACCCCCACACCCACCCCACCCCCACCTCCGTACGACCCCACCGCCACATACCCCCTGCGCCCCACCACCCCCCACGCCCCTCACACCCCCGCCACCCCCTCCACGGCCACCTACACAGCCGCCCCCACCCCACCACCCCCCACCCCCCGCACCGCCCGCCACGGCCGCCCCGCGAAATCCCCCCGCCCCGGCCCACCCCCCAGAATCGCCATCCCCCTCCTCCTCTTCGCCCTCACCTGCTACGCCATCGGCTTCTGGGCCCTCACCCGCGCCTGAGCCCGCCGCCCCACGAGAAACCACACCCCGAGGACGACGAGGACGAGGGTCCCCACCCCGAACCCCCCGACGGCGACGGCGACCATCGCGCCCCCACCCGTACCCGTAGTACCCGCCCGCGTCTCCCCCGAGACCGTGCCAGACCCCCCGGCACCCCCCGCCCCGGCCCCCGCCCCCGTACCCGTAGTACCCGTACTCCCCGCCCGCCCCCCGAACACCCCGGCCGGCACCGGCTCCCCCCGGTACCCCGGCCCCGTCCGGGCCACCCCGCTCACCCGCACCCGCAGCGTCACCCCGTACGCCCCGTCCCCGAACCGCTCCGCCACGTCCCTCGAAAGGTGGACGGCGAGGTAGTACTCCCCGGCGAACCGCATCCCCCCGACCGCCGCACTGGACGAGTACCGGTTCGCGTGGTCCACCGGCGGCAGCACCCGCAACGCCCCCGTCTTCTGCTCCCCGTCGTACCCGAACCGCAGATCGTCGACCTTGGCCCGCACAGGGTTGTAGAGCGTCACGTCGAGCGCGGACGCCACGAACCCCGACCCCCCGTCCGCACTCCCCAACTCGGCGTTCACAAAGACCTGTTGCCCCCACCCGACGGGCACGGAGTAGTACACCGTCTGCCCCGGCAGCACATCGTCCCGCCAGACCCCCTGCTCCAGATCGGTCGCCGTCCCGAACCCCGCCCCACCGGGCCGCCGCCGAGCCTCCCCCTCCACCGGCGCCGGCGTCGCGGAACTCCACCCCTCGGGCGCCTCGGTGGCCCCGCCCTTCCCCACGGGCGGCTCCGACACGACGGCCAGCTCAAGCCCCCAGGACTCCGAACCGTCCGACCCCGACCCTGACTCCGACCCCGTAGGGGACTCCCCGGAGAAAGGCCCAGCCGACCCCGAGGCCCCCGACCCTGAGGTCCCCTCCCCAGCCCGCTCCACCACGACGTAATACGCCCCCGCCCCCTGACAGACCGACCGCCCCGCCCGGATCTCCCGCACCCCCCAAGCCGTCACCGGATGCGGACTGACGACAGACCCGAAGGTCACCGCGTCGTTGGAGCAGTTCAGCCCGTTGTCGTCCTGGAGGAAGACCTTCACCCCGTCACTGAACGCCAACTCCTCCTCGGCCCCCGGTATCGCCGTCACGGACACGTACGTCGTCGACGAGGCGTCCAGATCCACCCGGAAGTACGCCTTCCCCCGCCCCACGAGCGAACTCCGGTACACCCCGCCCGCTTCCAGCCGTTCGGCGTCACTGGTCCCGCTCGCCGCGTTGACGACCCGCGCCCCGCGGTCGTACGCGTACGCGGGAACGTCCGCCGCCCGCGCCACACCCCCCGGCCCCGCCAGCACGCCCCCCACAACCACCCCGACGACGCTCCCCCGAGCCAACCCCCGCACCGCCCACCCTCGCCGCACGGCCCACCGCCGCCGCACCGCCGACCCACCCACCGATCCCATCGCCCGCCCCTCGCTCACCACGCCGAAGCCGCTGTCCGTCCGTCGGAAACCCTCACGCGCGCTCGCCGGACAACGCAAGACCCCGACCGCATCGGCAGCCGGGGTCTGATGGAGTTCTGGGAATCGGCAGTCACGAACCCGTGGGCACGGAGTCGGTCGCCTCCGTCCACAGGTCCTGCTCGGCGCGATCCGCCTGGATCTGGCGGTACACGAGGAGCCCGCCGATGGCGGCCAGTGCGACCAGGAGAAGCTTCTTCACCGCGCGACCTCGTCCTTCGTTGACGTAGGGGACCTCTGGCGCCCGACTATACACACCGGCCGAGACCGATCGGTGACCTCCCCGGGCCCCCAACTACCGCTCGGTACCGCCGAGTAGACGCCCGGCCACCACTCCGATCTGAGGGTGATCACACCCCCACATACAGTCACCTTCCACGCTTTCCCGCCCTCATGCGCCCATCCGGGTGGTGTTCATCTGAACATCGCCACGCCACGGCCGTGGATCCACGATTTCGGTGCCGACATACACATCATGAGGAAAGTACGCAAATCCGCCCAACCCGAAAGTGAGGGGCCGTGGCCCGCACCCAGCTCAAGAACCTCTGGACGACCGTCATCACCGCCCTCCTGGCCCTGTGCGCGACCCTCGGCCTGATCACGACGAGCGCTGCCCCGGCGGCAGCACAGCCGACGACGCCCCGCAACACCACGGCCACCACCACCCCCCACACGGAACCCCCGGCCTGGGACTGGACCCGCCTCCGCTCCGTCCCGCCGACGATGAAGCAGCGCATCCGGGCCGAGGCCCACGGCAGCTCCCCGCACTGCCGCCACCTCCCCCGCACGAACGCGGACGCGGCCACCCCGGACTGCCCCGCCACCCCGGACACCCCGCTCCAGCGCTGACCCCAGCGCACCCCTCACGACTCACGACGTAACGGCGAACCCGCGTACAGCCCGCACGCCAGGCCCGACGGCTCCCCAGGAGCCCCGGGCCTTCGCCATGTCCGGCACCGGAAAGTACTTGCCACCAAGGAAAGTACTTGCCACCCTTGCGGACATGACGACCGACCACCCCACCCCGGCCGCCTTCGACCCCACCCCGGCCGCAGCCCAAGCCGCCCTCACCGGCGCCCACGCCGCCCGCGCGGCGGCCCGCACCGCCCGAGCCCGCCGGATCCCCGCATGGCACCCCCCGGTCGCCGGCCTGCTCTTCGCGGCGGGCTTCACCGGCCTCGCGCTCTACACCGACAGCCGGCACGTCGTCACGCTGGCGGCCTCGCTGGTCTGCCTCCTCGCCTTCCTGGCCCTGTTCGGCGTCCACGCGCGCGCGGGCGGAGTCGTCCTGCGCCCGACCGGCACCCCCCGCGAACGCTGGCTGCGCCAATCCCCCGCCCTGATCTCGACGGCCCTCGCCGTCGCGACGGCCTTCCTCATCACCCCCTCAGCCGCCCTCGCCGTGTTCGGCGTGGCCCAAGGCGCCCTGACCTGGCTCCAGTTGCACCGCGAGCGGACAAGGCCGACGGCATGAAGGAGCACACGCACACCCCCGAGCACGCACACACCCCCGAGCACGCGGACGACACCCCCCGCCTGGACCCCACCGTCCAGCACCCCACCCGCCTCGCCCTGGCCGCGTTCCTCTCCGGCTGCCTGGAAGCGGACTTCAGGACGACCCGCGACGCGCTCAACCTGTCGGACTCCACGCTCAGCAAGACCGTCTCCGCCCTGGAGGCCGCCGGCTACGTGACGTCCCGCAAGGGCTTCGTCGGCAAACGCCCCCGCACCTGGCTCTCCCTCACCCCCGAGGGCGGCGCCCGCCTCGCCGCGCACCTCGAAGCGCTGCGCCGTATCGCCGCCCAAGCCCGCGCGCAGGCCCACGACTTGACACCTGCGGAGTGATCCCGCTCACAATCCCCTACCCGGTCCACGCAGTCACCCCCCATCGCCCCCGGTCGCCTTGTTAGCCTTGGCCATAGCCCGGTCGCTGGTGCATCCCCCGTCGCCAGCGACCGGGCGTTTTCATGCCCACGACCACCCGGGCAACACGAAGAAGGCGCCTCCCGAGGGAGACGCCTTCTCCGCGATGTGGGGCCGACAGGGTGCGCTCACCCCCCGCAAGAGCCCCGTTCGACACGCAAAAGCCCCCGGCCACCGGCCCAGCGGGCCAGCCTGACCCCGACGACGATGCCCGCGAGGGTGATCACGGCGGGCAGGTAACCGCCGGCGAGCTGAACGATCGGGATCGCCGGGCAGCCACCGGAGATCGCCCAGCCGATACCGAACAGCACCGCGCCGGGAACGACACCGGCATGGACGCGCTGCGCGTCCCGGCGCACCCGCAGCAGGGCGAACGCGATCACGATGATCCCGACGGCACCGAGGAAGGAGAAGAACATCCGCAGGTCCTGGAAGGTGAACATGCGGTTGAGCTCGGCGTAGTCACCGAACCCGATACGGGTCACGGTGAAGCCGAGAGCGAGGCCGACGAGGAGGTTGGCCAGCAGGAGTCGGCCCCGGGTACGCATCAGATCACCTTCCACAAGAGGAACGACACCACGACGCCGGTGCCGAAGAACGTGGCCGTCGCGACGAGACTGGCGGGGCTCAGCCGCCCGCAGCCGTTGAGCCCGTGACCCGAGGTACAGCCCCCGGCCAGCCGGGTGCCGAAGCCGACGAGCACGCCGCCCACGAACAGCAGGACGACCATGACGACCGGGTTGCCGGTCACCACGTCCCGGTAGCCCGCCCCCATGTCGAGGCGGAGCCGGAACCGCCCGGAGGTGAGGGCGGCGAGCAGTCCGCCCACGAAGACCGAGCCCAGCAGAACGGCCTGGGTGACCAGCGGGGCCGGGCCCGGCGCCCCGCCCCGGCGGCGTACGGCCCCGTCCGGGACGGCGGCCGCCCCCGGCGGCTCGGGCAGGGTGGACACGGACACCGGCGCGGCGGGCGCGGTGCCGAAGTGCTCGGCGGTGGCCGCGCCGAGGGCGGCGGCCAGGACCCGTTCGTCGGCGAACTGGGCCTCCGTCCGCTCCACTTCGGCTTCGCGCCGCCAGTGGAGCACGCGCTCCCAGGCTCCCGACACCCCGAACGACCGACCGGCCGCGAGGGCGTAACCGATGGTCAGTACGGCGAGTGCGACAGCACCCGCCCACCAGGGCCAGTAGGCGGTCATGCGTTGCCTTTCATCCACTCGGCCAACCGCGCCCACCAGCCCCGCTCGGGCTCCTGCGCGGGCGTCGGCCCCTGTGCGGGCGTCCGCGGCTGTTCGGGCGTCGGTGCCAGATACCGGGCGTGCCGTCCGTTGGGCAGCAGCGTGATGGGCACCCGCTCACCGGTGAGCGCCACCTGATAGCGCGCGCACTCACGCCAGTTGGCCTGGTGGTCGCAGTAATAGGAACGCCAGCCCGCCAGACTCTCGTTGAGGTGAGGGAAGAGCGGACACGTCGAAGAATGCAGGCAGCCCACGTAGATCATCAAACCATCAACCAAACACGGCAGACAATGGTTGATCATGAACAGACAAAAGCGGGATCCGAAAACGGAGACGGCCGGTAGATCCCGAAGATCTACCGGCCGTCTGACCTGGCGCTATGCCGATGTGGGGCTAACAGGATTTGAACCTGTGGCCTCATCCTTATCAGGGATGCGCTCTAACCAACTGAGCTATAGCCCCGCCGCGCTTGCGGAGTGTGTCCCGCGCGCTGACTCCTGAAGGTTAGCGCACGACCGGGGCAGTCCCAAAATCGGTTGGCCCAGCTCACTCGTCCTCGGCGAGCGTCAGCTCCACCCCGCCCACGAACCCGGCGGACAGGTTGTAGATGAACGCCGCGAGCGTCGCGAGCGCCGTCGCGAGGACGACGTCGATGACGGCGATGACCGTCGAGAACATGAGGACGTGGGGGAGCGAGAGGAACGACTGGAGGTCGAACCCGTTGGACTCGTTGGACCCGGTCGCCTCGGAGATGGTCGAGCCGACGGACGAGAAGACCCCCATCGCGTCCATGACCATCCACAGCACGGCCGAGGCGACGATCGTGCAGATGCCCAGCGCGATGGAGAGCAGGAAGCTGACCTTCATCACGGACCACGGGTCGGCCTTGGACACCCGCAGCCGCGCCTTGCGCACCCGCGGCGCCGTACGCGCCCCGGTCCGCGGGTGCCGGACGGCCCCGTCGGGACCGGCACCGTCGACGGCGCCGCCCTCGGCCCCGTACGCCTGCGGCGGGTGGTAGGGCGCGGCGGCCTGCTCGGGACGGCGTTCGCCGGGCAGCGGGGAGGCGGTCTGCTGCTGCCCGACCTGCGCCCCCGAGGCGCCCCGCTGAGCGCCGGAAACCCCTGAACCGCCCCGCGTGTCACGGGAGTTGCCCCCGGCCCCGCCTGCGGGCCGCTGGGCCCCCTTGCCGCGCTTCTCGGAGACGGACGCCCCGGCGGACGCCGGCTGCGCGTCCGCCTTGATCGCCTTCAGCTGCGTCGTGTGCGCGTCCCGCGGATCCGCCTCCGCACCCCCGGACGCCTGCGCGGCGGAGCCACGACCGCCGCCCTCCTTCTCCCTGCCGGAAGTACCGGAAGTACCGGCGGACGTACCGGCGCCCGTGGCTCCGCTCACGATGACTCTCTCCTCGGTGCTTACTCGGACGAGGGCGACTCACCCTCGTCCGTGCCGGCCGGTGCGGTGGCCTCGGCGGCGTCGAGGTCACCCTCGACCTCCTCCGCCTCGCGCCCCGCCTCGGCGTTACGGGCGATGCCGACGACGGCATCGCGCTTGCCCAGGTTGATCAGTTGGACGCCCATGGTGTCACGGCCCGTCTCCCTGACCTCGTTGACTCGCGTACGAATCACACCGCCGCCGAGCGTGATGGCGAGGATCTCGTCGGTCTCCTCGACCACCAGCGCACCGACGAGTGACCCACGGTCCTCGACGATCTTGGCGGCCTTGATTCCGAGGCCCCCACGTCCTTGGACGCGATATTCGTCGACATTGGTTCGCTTCGCGTACCCGCCGTCGGTGGCGGTGAACACGAACGTACCGGGTCGAACGACATTCATCGAGAGCAGTTCGTCGCCCTCGCGGAAACTCATGCCCTTGACACCCGAGGTCGCGCGGCCCATGGGACGCAGGCTGTCGTCGGTGGCGGTGAACCTGATCGACTGCGCCTTCTTGCTGATCAGGAGCAGATCGTCGTCCGACGAGACCAGTTCGGCGCCGATCAGTTCGTCGTCCGAACCGTCCTCGCGCTCGCGCAGATTGATCGCGATGACGCCGCCGGAGCGCGGCGAATCGTAATCCTTCAGAGGCGTCTTCTTCACCAAGCCTGCCTTCGTGGCGAGCACCAGGTGGGGTGCGGCCTCGTAGTCGCGGATGGCCAGGATCTCGGCGATCGCCTCGTCCGGCTGGAAGGCCAGCAGGTTGGCGACGTGCTGCCCGCGCGCGTCCCGCCCGGCGTCCGGCAGTTCGTACGCCTTGGCGCGGTACACGCGGCCCTTGTTGGTGAAGAACAGCAGCCAGTGGTGGGTGGTGGAGACGAAGAAGTGGTCGACGATGTCGTCTTCCTTGAGCTTCGCCCCGCGCACGCCCTTGCCGCCGCGCTTCTGCGCCCGGTAGTCGTCCGCCTTGGTGCGCTTGACGTAGCCGCCGCGCGTGACGGTGACGACGATGTCCTCCTCGGCGATCAGGTCCTCGATGGACATGTCACCGTCGTAGGGCACCAGCATGGTCTTGCGGTCGTCGCCGTACTTCTCGACGATCGCGGCCAGCTCCTCGCTGACGATGCCGCGCTGGCGGACCGGGGAGGCCAGGATCTCGTTGTACTCGTTGATCTTGGCCTGGAGCTCGTCGTGCTCCTGGACGATCTTCTGCCGCTCCAGGGCCGCGAGGCGCCGCAGCTGCATCTCCAGGATCGCGTTGGCCTGGATCTCGTCGATCGTGAGCAGGTCCATCAGGCCCGTGCGCGCGATGTCGACGGTCTCGCTGCGCCGGATCAGCGCGATGACCTCGTCGATCGCGTCCAGCGCCTTCAGCAGACCGCGCAGGATGTGCGCCCGCTCCTCGGCCTTGCGCAGCCTGAAGCGCGTGCGCCGGACGATGACCTCGATCTGGTGCGTCACCCAGTGCCGGATGAACGCGTCCAGCGACAGGGTGCGCGGCACCCCGTCCACCAGCGCCAGCATGTTGGCGCCGAAGTTCGTCTGGAGGTCGGTGTGCTTGTAGAGGTTGTTGAGGACGACCTTGGCGACGGCGTCCCGCTTGAGGACGATGACGAGGCGCTGGCCGGTGCGCGACGACGTCTCGTCACGGACGTCCGCGATGCCGCCGATCTTGCCGTCCTTGACGAGGTCGGCGATCTTCTGCGCGAGGTTGTCCGGGTTGACCTGGTAGGGGAGTTCGGTGACGACCAGGCACTGGCGGTTCTGGATCTCCTCGACCTCGACGACCGCGCGCATGGTGATCGAGCCGCGCCCGGTGCGGTACGCCTCCTCGATGCCCTTGCGGCCGACGACGAGGGCGCCGGTCGGGAAGTCGGGGCCCTTGATGCGCTCGATGAGCGCGTCCAGCAGCTCCTCGTGCGAGGCGTCCGGGTGCTCCAGACACCACTGGGCGCCGGCCGCGACCTCGCGCAGGTTGTGCGAGGGAATGTTGGTGGCCATGCCGACCGCGATGCCCGCGGAGCCGTTGATCAGCAGGTTCGGGAAGCGGGCCGGCAGGACGGTCGGCTCCTGGGAGCGGCCGTCGTAGTTGTCCGTGAAGTCGACGGTCTCCTCGTCGATGTCGCGGACCATCTCCATGGACAGCGGCATCATCTTGCACTCGGTGTACCGCATGGCGGCCGCCGGGTCGTTGCCCGGGGAACCGAAGTTGCCGTTGGAGTCCACGAGCGGCATCCGCATCGACCACGGCTGCGCGAGGCGGACCAGCGCGTCGTAGATCGAGGAGTCGCCGTGCGGGTGGTAGTTGCCCATGACGTCGCCGACGACGCGGGCACACTTGTAGAAGCCCTTCTCGGGCCGGTACCCGCCGTCGTACATGGCGTACAGGACGCGGCGGTGGACGGGCTTGAGGCCGTCGCGGACGTCGGGCAGCGCGCGGGACACGATGACGGACATCGCGTAGTCCAGGTAGGAGCGCTGCATCTCCGTCTCGAGCCCGACGGGCTCGATGCGCAGGGTGCCGTCCTCAGGCGTCTGAGGGGTGTTCTCGTCGGTCATTGCTGGTGAAGATCCCTTCTGTGGCGGTCAGCTGAGACCGACTCAGATGTCGAGGAAGCGGACGTCCTTGGCGTTGCGCTGGATGAACGCGCGGCGGGCCTCGACGTCCTCGCCCATCAGGACGGAGAACAGGTCGTCGGCCTGGGCGGCGTCGTCGAGGGTGACCTGGCCGAGGACGCGCAGGTCCTGGTCCATGGTCGTGACGCGCAGCTCCTCGGCGTTCATCTCGCCGAGACCCTTGAAGCGCTGGATCGAGTCCTCGCGCACGCGCTTGCCGCGCTGGCGGCCCATCTCCAGGAGGGCGTCGCGCTCGCGGTCGGAGTAGGCGTACTCGACGTCCTCCCGGCCCCACTTGATCTTGTAGAGCGGGGGACGGGACAGGAACACGTGCCCGGCCTCGACCAGCGGGCGCATGAAGCGGAACAGGAAGGTCAGCAGCAGGGTGTTGATGTGCTGGCCGTCGACGTCGGCGTCCGCCATCAGGATGATCTTGTGATAGCGGAGCTTCGAGATGTCGAAGTCCTCGTGCACGCCCGTGCCGAACGCGGAGATCAGCGCCTGGATCTCCTGGTTCTGCAGGATCTTGTCGATCCTGGCCTTCTCGACGTTCAGGATCTTGCCGCGGATCGGGAGGATCGCCTGGTACTGCGGGTTGCGCCCGGACTTCGCCGAACCACCGGCGGAGTCACCCTCGACGATGAAGATCTCGCACTTGGTCGGGTCGTTGGACTGGCAGTCGCTCAGCTTGCCCGGCAGCGACGCGCTCTCCAGCAGACCCTTGCGGCGCGTCAGGTCGCGCGCCTTGCGGGCCGCGACGCGCGCGGTGGCCGCCTGGATGCCCTTGCGGACGATGTCCGCGGCCTCCACCGGGTTGCGGTCCAGCCAGTCGTTCAGGTGCTCGTAGACGGCCTTCTGGACGAAGGTCTTGGCCTCCGTGTTGCCCAGCTTGGTCTTCGTCTGGCCCTCGAACTGCGGCTCGCTCAGCTTGACCGAGATGATCGCCGTCAGACCCTCGCGGATGTCGTCACCCGTGAGGTTGTCGTCCTTCTCGCGCAGCAGCTTCTTGTCGCGCGCGTACTTGTTGATCAGGTTCGTGAGCGCCGCGCGGAAGCCCTCTTCGTGGGTGCCGCCCTCGTGCGTGTGGATGATGTTCGCGAACGAGTAGACGCCCTCGCTGTAGCCGCTGTTCCACTGCATCGCGACTTCGAGGGAGAGGGCCTTGTCCTTGTCCTCCGCCTCCAGGTCGATGATCGTGGCGTGCACGGCCTCGCCCTTGCGGGAGTTGAGGTACTTCACGAAGTCGACGATGCCGCCGTCGTAGCGGTACGTGACCGTCTTGACCTCGGACTTCTCGTCCGCGCCCGCCTCGTCCGCCCCGGCGGTCGCCTTCGCCGACTCGCGCTCGTCGGTGAGCTTGATCGTCAGGCCCTTGTTGAGGAAGGCCATCTCCTGGAAGCGCCGCGACAGCGTCTCGAAGGAGTAGACGGTCGTCTCGAAGATGTCCGGGTCCGCCCAGAAGCTGACCGAGGTGCCGGTCTCACGCGTCTCCTCGTGCTGCGCGAGGGGAGCCGTCGGGGCACCGAGCTTGTAGTCCTGCGTCCAGCGGTGGCCGTCCGTGCGGATCTCGACGGAGACCCGGCTGGAGAGCGCGTTGACGACGGAGACGCCGACGCCGTGCAGGCCGCCGGAGACCGCGTAGCCGCCGCCGCCGAACTTGCCGCCCGCGTGCAGGACGGTGAGCACGACCTCGACGGCCGGCTTGCCCTCGGACGGCACGATGCCGACCGGGATGCCGCGGCCGTTGTCGATCACGCGCACGCCGCCGTCGGCGAGGATCGTCACGTCGATCGTGTCCGCGTGGCCGGCCAGGGCCTCGTCGACCGCGTTGTCCACGACCTCGTACACGAGGTGGTGCAGGCCGCGTTCACCGGTCGAGCCGATGTACATACCGGGCCGCTTGCGGACGGCGTCCAGCCCTTCGAGGACGGTGATCGCGCTCGCGTCGTACGAGGCGGTGACCTCGCCGTTCACGCTCGCGTCGGTGGACGGGTTGTTCTCGTTGGGGTTGCCGGAATCGGCCACGAAGCGCCCTTTCTGGCACAGCACGAGCCAGACTCCTGGGCAGGTTGCCGGAGCGGCTGCGGCATGTTGCGTTGGTAAGCCTTGATCAGCGTTGCTCAGCTTGTCCCGGGCGGTCCCCACGTGTGGGGCGGGATTGGCTTCCAGTCTACCGGTAGCACCGACAGTGATGGGGGTTTGCCGGTACCTGAGTCCGCATGTGCCGCCCTCAACCGGCCTCTCTCGACTCCCGATATGCGGACGGGGGGCCCAAGAGGCTCACAGCGGCACTCAGCGCTTCCGGCTGTCAACCCTTGGCTACCGGCGAGTCAGCTCCGGATTCACCGGTGCGCACACCGTCTTCCGCCTTGTACGACAGGCAGGTTGAGCGGGTTTCGACGGACGCGGACGACGGCCCCGCGCGCGGAGTGCGAAGGGGGCGCCCCCGGCGCACGGCGGCGGACCGGGCGGGGCCGGGGGCGGCCTTGTCGACGCTCACGGCGTGCGCGGTGTTGACGGAGTGAGGTATGTCACCCGTAGGTGTCGCCGGGGCCGGTGCTCCCGGGGGCGCGCAGGGGCCCGTAACGGCGCACGGGGCCGCCGGGCCCCAGCACCTTGATCAGGCGCACGGCGCCGTGCCCGAGGTCCTGGTTGAGCCGCGCCACCAGGGTCGGCGCCAGCAGCCGCAGGTTCGTCGCCCACGCCGTCGAGTCGCAGCGGACGACCAGCTCGCGCTCGTCCTCGTCGTAGCGCTCGGGGACGCAGTGCTTGCCGATGTCCTCGCCGACGATCTCCGGCCAGCGGCCCATCACGCCGCCGACCGCCGCCGGGGTCTCCCAGCCGCGCTCGTTCAGCAGGCGGTTGATCGCGGCGCCGAGCGCCATGGGGTCGCGGCCGTCCGCGCGCGCGCCGGAGCGCAGGCCACCGCCGCGTCTGGCCTGCTTCTTCTGCTGGGCCGCGGCTCCGCGCGCGCGGGCCTGTTCGCGGGCGGCTTTGAGGGCTACGCGGGCGAGGTCGACGCCGGAAGGTTCTTTCGGCGGGCTGGAAAGTTCTTGCGGCGAGGTGGATTTGCCGGGAACTCCCCGTCCGTCCCGTTCGTCGGTACTCATACCCGCTCCACCTGACCGCCCGAGACCGAGAACCGCGTCCCGACCAGCACGCCAGGTACGTCGTCGTCCACCGCGGCCGTCACCAGTACCTGCTCGCCGGGAGCCACCAGCTCCGCCAGCCGTTCGCGCCGGCGGGCGTCGAGCTCGGCGAAGACGTCGTCCAGGACGAGCACGGGCTCGTTGCCCTCGGCGCGCAGGAGGTCGTAGGAGGCCAGGCGCAGGGCGAGCGCGTAGGACCAGGACTCGCCGTGGGAGGCATAGCCCTTGGCGGGCAGTTGACCGAGTTTGAGGAGGAGGTCGTCGCGGTGCGGACCGACGAGAGTGACACCCCGTTCGATCTCCTGCTTGCGCGCCTCCGCGAGCGCGGCCATGAGCTGGCCGTACAGCTCCTCGCGGGTGTGCGCCTCGCCGGGCGCCGACGGCCGGTACTCCAGCGCGAGCGGCCCACCGCCGGGCGCCAGTTGCTCGTACGCCTTGTCCGCCAGCGGCTGGAGCGCCGCGATCAGGTCGAGCCGCTGGGCCAGCAACTCGGCGCCCGCGCGCGCGAGATGCTGGTCCCAGACGTCGAGGGTGGACAAGTCCATCGAGCGTCCGCCGTGCCTGCGCGCGAGGGCGGCGGACTTCAGCAGGGTGTTGCGCTGCTTGAGGACGCGCTCGTAGTCGGCCCGCACCCCGGCCATCCTCGGCGCGCGGGCGGTGATCAGCTCGTCCAGGAAGCGCCGCCGCTCCCCGGGGTCGCCCTTGACGAGCGCCAGGTCCTCCGGCGCGAACAGCACCGTCCGCAGGATCCCGAGCACGTCACGCGGGCGCACCTGGCTCGACCGGTTGATCCGCGCCCGGTTCGCCCGGCCGGGGTTCAGCTCCAGCTCGACCAACTGCTGCCGCTCCCCCTGCCGGACCTGCGCGCGGACGACGGCCCGGTCGGCGCCCATGCGCACGAGGGGCGCGTCCGAGGCGACGCGGTGGCTGCCCAGCGTCGCGAGGTAGCCGACGGCCTCGACGAGGTTGGTCTTGCCCTGCCCGTTGGGGCCCACGAACGCGGTGACGCCCGGGTCGAGCGGGACCTCGGCCCGGACGTACGAACGGAAGTCGGCCAACGACAGATGCGTGACGTGCATGGCCGACCTCTCCGACGGGTGTTACTTGGACTCGACGGCGTGCCCGCCGAACTGGTTGCGCAGCGCCGCGATCATCTTCATCTGCGGCGAGTCGTCCTGCCGGGACGCGAACCGCGCGAACAGCGAGGCGGTGATCGCGGGCAGCGGGACGGCGTGGTCGATGGCCGCCTCGACGGTCCAGCGCCCCTCGCCGGAGTCCTGCGCGTAACCGCGCAGCTTGTCCAGGTGCTCGTCCTCGTCCAGGGCGTTGACGGCGAGGTCGAGCAGCCAGGAGCGGATGACCGTCCCCTCCTGCCAGGACCGGAAGACCTCGCGGACGTCGGTGACGGAGTCGACCTTCTCCAGCAGCTCCCAGCCCTCGGCGTACGCCTGCATCATGGCGTACTCGATGCCGTTGTGGACCATCTTCGCGAAGTGCCCGGCGCCGACCTTGCCGGCGTGCACCGAGCCGAAGTCGCCCTCGGGCTTGAGGGCGTCGAAGACCGGCCGCACCTTGGCGATGTCGGCCGCGTCGCCGCCGTACATCAGCGCGTAGCCGTTGGTCAGCCCCCACACCCCGCCGGAGACGCCGCAGTCCACGAACCCGATGCCCTTGGCCGCCAGCTCCTCGGCGTGCTTCTCGTCATCGGTCCACCGCGAGTTCCCGCCGTCCACGACGACGTCCCCCGGCTCCAGCAGCTCGGCCAGCTCGTCGACGGTCGCCTGCGTCGGCGCTCCCGCCGGGACCATCACCCACACGACGCGCGGCGCCTGGAGCGTGTCCACAAGCTCCTTGAGGCTGTGGACGTCCGCGAGGTCCGGGTTGCGGTCATACCCGACGACAGTGTGGCCCGCGCGGCGGATCCGCTCGCGCATGTTGCCGCCCATCTTGCCGAGTCCGACGAGACCGAGCTCCATCAGTGGTTCCTTAGGTCGCTGTGTGGCGTGAGAGGCGCTTCCGCACCACGCACGAGCCTAAACCCGGACGTCAGCGCACAGTTGTGGGCATACGCGCTCAAACGCACGGGTGAGCGCGTACCCCGGGCGACCCTCGGTCAGCCGCTCAGGCGGACCGGCATGATCAGGTACTTGTACGCCTCGTCGGCCTCGGCGTCCAGGGCGGGCTTGCCGCTCAGCAGCGCGGGCTTCGTGGACGTCGTGAACGACAGCTGGGCGACCGGGGAGTCGATCGCGCTCAGGCCGTCCAGCAGGAACGTCGGGTTGAAGGCGATCGAGATGTCGTCGCCCTCCAGCTGCGCGTCGACGCGCTCCACAGCCTGTGCGTCGTCGCTGGAACCGGCCTCCAGGATGAGCACGCCCTGCTCGAAGCTCAGGCGCACCGGGGTGTTCCGCTCGGCGACGAGGGCGACACGCTTGACGGCCTCGACGAACGGCGCGGTCTCGATCACGGCGACGGAGTTGAACTCCGTCGGGAAGAGCGTCCGGTACTTCGGCAGGTCGCCTTCGAGCAGCCGCGTCGTCGTCCGCCGACCCGCCCCCTCGAACCCGATGAGCCCTTCGCCGGAGCCCGACCCGGAGAGCGCCAGCGTCACGCTGTCCCCGCTGGTCAGCGCCTTGGCCGTGTCGAGCAGCGTCTTCGCGGGCACCAGCGCGACCGCGGACGCCTCGGGGTTCTCCGGCTTCCACAGGAACTCGCGGACGGCGAACCGGTAGCGGTCGGTGGACGCCAGCGTGACCGTGTCGCCCTCGATCTCGATCCGCACACCGGTCAGCACCGGCAGCGTGTCGTCACGGCCGGCGGCGATGGCGACCTGCGCGGCGGCGGAGGCGAACACCTCGCCCGGCACGGTGCCCGTCGCGTTCGGCATCTGCGGCAGCGCCGGGTACTCCTCCACCGGCAGGGTGTGGAGGGTGAACCGCGAGGAGCCGCAGACGACGGTCGCCCGTACACCGTCTGTGGAGATCTCGACAGGGCGGTTGGGCAGGGCCCGGCAGATGTCGGCGAGCAGGCGGCCGGAGACGAGCACCGTGCCCTCCTCCTCGACCTCCGCCTCGACGCCGACCCGCGCGGAGACCTCGTAGTCGAAGCTCGACAGGCTGAGCTGGCCCTCCTCGGCCTTCAGCAGGAGGCCGGCGAGGACAGGCGCCGGCGGACGGGCCGGGAGGCTGCGCGCCGCCCAGGCCACGGCCTCCGCGAGTACGTCGCGTTCCACCCGGATCTTCACTGTTGCCGCCTCCTGCTGTTGCCGGCGCTTCTCGGCCTGCTTCGCCTTCGTCGTCTGTCTGGGTGTCACGGCCCTCGGCGAGGGGAAGGACACCGGGGACCAGTCTGACGCACCCCACTGACACCTGGTGCCCCTCGGGGTCAAGTCGTGATGAGCGGCAGGCGGGCCGCCAACAGCGAGTTGTGCACAGGCCCCGCTTCGAAACGATTCCCGGGCTCTCTCTAGTTGGTCTTAGTAGTAGGGGCTGTGGATACGGTGGATAACCCCGTTTTCCCAGCTCAGAGGCCGAATTTTATCCACCGGTCCTGTGGATGGAGGCGGTGGATAACTCGGGGTGCCTGTGGAGAACGGAAAGTTTTGCACACACCGTCCACAGGGAGAGGGCAGTTGTCCCCAACTGCGTCCCCAGGTTTACCCACGTTTCCCACAGGCCAACCCGGCACCTTCATGTGACGCCTTTCACTCGACCCGGTGACTAGGCGCGTCACGTTGCCGAACAGTGGACAAGGGTGTGGAGAACCCCCTGTTCCCTGGGGAAAACCCCCTCCTACCTGGGGAAACCCGGTGGACAACTTTTCCCACACCCTGTGGACCGCCAAGTTCTCCACAGCCTGTGGATAACTGTTTCCCACATATCCACACCCCCCTGACCTGCCCAAACCCCTTATCCCCACCCCCACCCTGTGGACACAGTCTGGACAACTCAACAGTCCCCAGCCTGTGGAAGCCAACTACTCCCCAAATCTGTGGACAACCCCCGTAACCCCACCCCGATTCGAACACCCCCCACCCCACCAACCGGCCCAACCCCACCCACCGCAGCACAGCAACGAGCTGACGCCCCGCCGAGTGGTGCACCGGCACGAACCCGCTGTCCCGGCAGGCCGACCCGCTGGAGCTGCCGCCGATGGACCACATCAGCACGCCGACGCCTGCGAACGGCACGCGCCGCGGCTGGACAAGCGGGCCTGCGACCGCCGCCTCGACGCCGAGCGGAGACCGACGGCCCCGCATACTCACCCCCCTCCAGCGGGACACCACCCAACGACGCCCACCCCAACCGCCCACCCCGCGCCACGCCACGGACCACCACATCCCCTGACCCCGCCCCGATCACTCCCCCTTCCCTCCCACAACCCCCGGTGCCCTCACCCCCAGCCCTCCCGGCGCGCCTGCCTTCGCACGGACCGTCGCCGACGCCGAGCGCCCTCACCCCCAGCCCTCCCGGCGTGCCTGCCTTCGCACGGACCGTCGCCGACGCCGAGCGCCCCCACCCCCAGCCCTCCCGGCGTGCCTGCCTTCGCACGGACCGTCGCCGACGCCGAGCGCCCTCACCCCCAGCCCACCCGGCGTGCCTGCCTCCGCACAGGCCCCCGCCGACGCCGAGCGCCCCCACCCCCAGCCCATCCGGCGTGCCTGGCGCGTGAGACAAGCCCCACCCGGGATTGCCTACACCCCGCATCCCCTGGCCCATCCCTCCTTGCCCCACCCCTGGCCCATCGCTCTAGCCTCACCCCTCAACCCATGCTCCTTGCCGCACCTCTCGCCCTATGCCCCTCGCCCGCCTCCACCCACCCCTCCCGCCTCCACTCCACGGCCCGCACTTCCCTACCCACCCCTCCCCCTCACAGCCCGTCCGGCGCTTGAGGACGAGGCCCTTCCAGGGCCGACTACCACCCACAACCCGCACTTCCCCACCCACCCCCACTCCAGCCCACCCCGCACACCTCCCCGCTCCCGCGAACCCCTCAGTTCCCCTCCCTCCTCGGCCCTCCTCGGCCTTCCCCTCCCCGCTCCTCCCAGCCCGTCTCCTCACCCTCCCTGCCTCCCCCTCCCGCCCGCCTCCTGGCGGCCACCCCCAAACCCAGCCCTCGCCCTTGCCCCCGCCTCCACCCTCGCCCCTGCCCTCGCCCCGCTCTTGCCCTTGCCCCCCGCCCTCGTTCCCCCCGCTTCCCCCACCCACCCGGGGTCCAGGGGCGGAGCCCCTGGTGGGGTTGAAGGGGCGGAGCCCCTGGGGGATGGGACGGGTAGGGGCGGCGGGGGCGAGGAAACCCACAGGCTGTGGACGCCGGGCAACAAAAAAAGGGGGCGTCCCCGAAAACGGGAACACCCCCCACCCCCACCTCAGCCGTTCTTGATCCGGTTCGTCAGCTCGGTCACCTGGTTGTAGATAGACCGCCGCTCGGCCATGAGATTCCGGATCTTCCGATCCGCGTGCATGACGGTCGTATGGTCCCGCCCCCCGAACAACGCCCCGATCTTCGGCAGCGACAGATCCGTCAGCTCCCGACAGAGGTACATGGCGATCTGCCGAGCGGTCACCAGGGCCCGCCCCCGAGACGTCCCGCACAGATCCTCGACCGTGAGCCCGAAGTAATCCGCGGTCGCGCTCATGATCGCCGTCGAGGTGATCTCGGGAGCAGAGTCCTCCCCCCCGGGAATGAGGTCCTTGAGGACGATCTCGGTCAGCCCGAGATCGACCGGCTGCCGGTTCAGCGAGGCGAACGCGGTCACCCGGATCAGCGCCCCCTCCAGCTCACGGATGTTCCGGGAGATCCGCGACGCGATGAACTCCAGCACCTCCGGCGGCGCGTTCAGCTGCTCCTGAACCGCCTTCTTGCGAAGGATCGCGATCCGGGTCTCCAGCTCGGGCGGCTGGACGTCCGTGATGAGCCCCCACTCGAACCGGTTGCGCAACCGGTCCTCAAGGGTCACCAGCTGCTTCGGCGGCCGGTCACTGGACAGCACGATCTGCTTGTTCGCGTTGTGCAGCGTGTTGAACGTGTGGAAGAACTCCTCCTGCGTCGACTCCTTGTCCGCGAGGAACTGGATGTCGTCGACGAGCAGGATGTCCATCTCCCGGTACCGCTTGCGGAAGCTGTCGCCCTTGCCGTCCCGGATCGAGTTGATGAACTCGTTGGTGAACTCCTCGGACGACACGTACCGCACCCGCGTCCCGGGATACAGGCTCCGCGCGTAGTGCCCGATGGCGTGCAGGAGATGCGTCTTCCCGAGCCCGGACTCGCCGTAGATGAACAGCGGGTTGTACGCCTTCGCGGGCGCCTCGGCGACGGCGACGGCCGCGGCGTGCGCGAACCGGTTGGACGCGCCGATGACGAACGTGTCGAAGAGGTACTTGGGATTGAGCCGAGCGGTCGGCTCCCCGGGCCCCCCGGCACCGAGAGCACCGACACCACCGGAACCGGCACCCGCACCCGCACCCACCCCGGCCCCACCGGAGGAGGAACCGGACGAGGGCGCCCCGCCGGGCCGGTGCGCGGGCTCGGGCAGCTCACGCCGCACGGGATCCCGCTGGTCGTAGTCGGGCCGGGAGGGCGCCTCGTAGGAACCCCGCTCGGCGGGCGCGGACCGGTACGCCTCGGGGGAGGGCCGCCGCTCGGGCGAGGAGCCGTACCCCTGATCCCCGTACGACTCCTGCGGCGCACCCGCGTACGGATCCCGCTCGGGAAAACCGAGCCGCTGCTGCTGCCACCCGCCGTACTCATCGGCCCGCTCGGAACGCTCAGGACGGTCGGGCCGCTCGGGACGTTCCGAACGCTCCGAGCCACGCGGCCAAGCGCCGGGCTCGGGCCGCTGGTACTCGCCGGGATACGCGGGCCGGACGGTCGGCAGGGGCCGCTCCCCGGAGGGCTCGGGACGATGCCGGCCGTACCCGCCCTCGTACGGATCGTCGTACTGCGGCTCGTAGTCACCACGGTCACCACGGTCACCACGGTCACCACGGGACGGAGCGTCGTAGGACGGCTTGTCGTACGCCGGAGGCGGCAGCTCGGGCTCGTCGTACCGGGGCTGGGCCGCGGCCGGCGGAGCCGGTGGCTCGCCCGCGGACTCGTCGACGGTGATCGCGATCCGGATCGGCCGCCCGCACTCCCGGCTCAGGCTCTCGCTGACGATCGGCGCGAGCCGCCCCTCCAGGACGTTCTTCGCGAACTCGTTCGGCACGGCGAGCAGCGCGGTGTCGGCGACCAGCGCGAGCGGCTGCGTGCGCCGCAGCCACCGCTCGTCCTTGACCTCCACCCCCTGGCCACGACCCTCGCCGAGAAGCTGCTCCAGTACTCGCGGCCACACTGCGGCAAGATCGGCAGGTACGTCAGCCACAGGGGCACGCTCTCTCGAAGGTCCCACGATCGTGTGATCTCGGGACGGGTCGGGATGTAAATCGGGTGGTGCGGGGGACATGGGAACGAATCGGAGTCCAGTCACGGTAGTCAGCGCGCGGGGTGCGGTTCAAGTTGTTGTCCCCAGGCTGTGGACAGTGTCTCGCGCGCACCCCTGGTTTGACCGGATGGCGCAGCCCCGCGTACCGTAACCAGGTCGAGTTGTCGATGGCTGCTGCCGCCTGCCTCCGATGGGCCAAGATCGCTTCAGGTGATCGGGAAGCGGTGCACTCGGGCGTAACGAGAGCTACTCGTGGGCGCACGGTGACAGCCAGGATGGCACCCGCCACCACCGATTTGATTTCTGGAGCCCCCGAGTGAGCAAGCGCACCTTCCAGCCGAACAACCGTCGTCGTGCCAAGACCCACGGCTTCCGCCTGCGGATGCGTACCCGTGCCGGTCGCGCGATTCTCGCGAACCGTCGTGCCAAGGGCCGCGCGAGCCTGTCCGCCTGATCCCGGTCAGGTCATGCCGTCGTGCTGCCCACCGAGAACCGGCTGAGGCGGCGCGAGGACTTCGCGACCGCGGTACGGCGAGGCCGTCGGGCCGGACGCCCGACTCTCGTCGTCCATCTTCGTAGCGGTGCAACGGACCCGCACGCGCCTGGGGAGAGCGCTTCCCCGACGCGTGCGGGTTTCGTCGTGAGCAAGGCCGTCGGCAAGGCCGTCGTGCGGAACACGGTGAAACGCAGGCTGCGTCATCTGATGCGGGAGCGGATCGCCTTGTTGCCCCCCGGTAGCCTGGTAGTCGTACGAGCGTTGCCCGGATCGGGTGACGTCGGCCACGCACAACTGGCCCAGGACCTCGATGCCGCCCTGCGACGGCTGTTGGGAGGGGGCACGCGATGAAGTACCCGCTGCTGGCCCTGATCAAGATCTACCAGTGGACGATCAGTCCGCTGCTCGGGCCGGTGTGCAAGTACTACCCGTCGTGCTCCCACTACGGCTTCACGGCCATCGACCGGCACGGCGCGGTCAAGGGAACAGCGCTCACCGCCTGGCGCATCCTGCGATGCAACCCGTGGTCCCTGGGCGGTGTGGACCACGTGCCTCCGCGTAAACGACCGCGGTGGCACGAGATGCTGCGCGACGCCTGGCGTGCGCGCAGGGGCGGGACCTCCGCCGCCGAACCGGCCACCGGAGGCGCCAGCCCTTCGGGCCCGGCCGCAGAGCCCCCGTCCCATGCCCAAGGAGCATGATTAGTGGACACGATTGCCAGCCTGTTCAGCTTCATCACGACACCTGTGTCCTGGGTCATCGTCCAGTTCCACAAGGTGTACGGGGCCATCTTCGGCCCCGACACCGGGTGGGCCTGGGGCCTGTCGATCGTGTCTCTGGTGATCCTCATCCGGATCTGCCTGATCCCGCTCTTCGTGAAGCAGATCAAGGCGACCCGCGCCATGCAGACGCTCCAGCCCGAGATGAAGAAGATCCAGGAGCGCTACAAGAACGACCGGCAGCGCCAGTCCGAGGAAATGATGAAGCTGTACAAGGACACGGGTACCAACCCGCTGTCCTCGTGCCTTCCGATCCTCGCCCAGTCGCCGTTCTTCTTCGCCCTGTACCACGTCCTCAGCGGCATCGCCTCGGGCAAGACGATCGGCGTCATCAACGACGACCTCCTCGCGAGCGCGCGCCAGGCGCACATCTTCGGCGCCCCGCTGGCCGTGAAGTTCACGGACAGCGCGAGCAAGGTCGAGGCGCTGGGCGCTTCCCTGACCGACGTCCGCGTCGTCACCGCGATCATGATCGTCCTGATGTCGGCGTCGCAGTTCTTCACGCAGCGCCAGCTGATGACGAAGAACGTCGACACCACCGTCAAGACGCCGTACATGCAGCAGCAGAAGATGCTCATGTACATCTTCCCGGTCATGTTCGCCGTCTTCGGCATCAACTTCCCCGTCGGTGTCCTCGTCTACTGGCTGACCACCAACGTGTGGACCATGGGCCAGCAGATGTACGTCATCCGCAACAACCCGACGCCGGGCTCGAAGGCGCAGGCCGCGTACCTGGAGCGGCTGGCCAAGCACGTCTCGCACCACGGCAAGATCCGCCGCCGGGGCGAGAAGGCCGTCGTCAAGGCGATCGTCGCCAAGGGCCGTGACCGCAACGAGGCCGAGCGCAAGTTCATCAACGGCCTGACCAAGCTCGGGCTCGCCGCCCAGGCCGACGGCACCGTCGCCAAGAGCGAGGCCCAGGTCGTGGAGAACGAGGACGGCACGACGTCGCCCGCCGGCGCCCCCCGGCGCCAGCAGCCCAAGCGCCAGTCGAAGTCCCAGCGGCAGTCCGGCGCCGTCAAGACGGCCGGCGAGTCGTCCTCGTCCGCCCCGACGACGTCGCTCAGCAAGTCCGACGAGCCGTCCGACGAGCCCCGGGACACCCCGCCCGCCGCCAAGCAGGCGAGTCCCAAGCCCGGTTCCGGCGGTGGCCGCAGCAAGGCCCAGTCCGGGCGCAAGGGTGGCCCGCAGCGCCCCAAGTCCCCGTCCAAGAAGTAAGAAGGAGCCCATCCCGTGACGGAAGGCACCACCTCCGCCGCCGCCGAGGGTGCAGACACCCTGACCCGCCTGGAGCAGGAGGGCGAGATCGCGGCGGACTACCTCGAGGGTCTGCTGGACATCGCCGATCTCGACGGCGACATCGACATGGACGTCGAAGCCGACCGTGCCTCTGTGTCGATCATCAGCGACTCCAGTGGCCGCGATCTGCAGAAGCTGGTCGGCCGGGACGGCGAGGTGCTGGAGGCCCTTCAGGAGCTGACGCGGCTCGCCGTGCACCGCGAGACCGGTGACCGCAGCCGGCTGATGCTGGACATCGCGGGCTACCGTGCCAAGAAGCGCGCCGAGCTGTCCGAGCTGGGTGCCAAGGCCGCCGCCGAGGCGAAGAGCTCCGGCGAGCCGGTCAAGCTCAAGCCGATGACGCCGTTCGAGCGCAAGGTCGTCCACGACGCGGTCAAGGCGGCGGGCCTGAGCAGCGAGTCCGAGGGCGAGGAGCCCCAGCGCTTCGTCGTCGTGCTCCCCAACTGATTTTCCGCAGTACGTCTTCCCGGCCCCGTCTGTCCTGTCGTGCAGACGGGGCCGGTCTTTGTCAGCCTGGTTTTCGGCCGGCGCTCGGTGCGCCGGTGCGGTACGGAAGGACGGTCCCCGTGACGGAGGCAGCGGAACTCCCCCCTGCGCCCGAGGAGGCTCGTGAGGTATTCGGCGATCGCTTCGCGGACGCGGTCCGGTACGCCGAGCTGCTGGCCGAGGCGGGTGTGCGGCGCGGTCTCATCGGCCCCCGCGAAGTGCCCCGCCTCTGGGAGCGGCACATCCTCAACTGCGCGGTGCTCTCCGAGGCCGTGCCCGACGACGTGACGGTGTGCGACGTCGGCTCGGGCGCCGGGCTGCCCGGCATCCCGCTCGCACTGGTCCGCGACGACCTCAAGATCACCCTGTTGGAGCCGCTGCTGCGCCGCACCAACTTCCTCAACGAGGTCGTCGAACTGCTCGGCCTCGACCATGTGACCGTCGTCCGCGGCCGGGCCGAGGAGGTCATGGGCAAGCTCCAGCCCGTCCACGTGGTGACGGCCCGCGCGGTGGCCCCCCTCGATCGCCTCGCCACCTGGGGCATCCCGCTGCTGCGCCCCTACGGCGAGATGCTGGCCCTCAAGGGTGACGCCGCCGAGGAGGAGCTGAAGAGCGCGGCGACCGCGCTGACCAAGCTCGGCGCGGTCGGCACGTCGATCCTCCACGTCGGTGAGGGCATCGTCGATCCGCTCTCCACGGTCGTCCGGGTCGAGGTCGGCGAGAGCCCCGGTGGTGTGCGGTTCGCGGCGAAGCGGGCGAAGGCGGCCCGGACGGGGCGGGCGCGGCGCCGAAGGTAAGGCGTTTGAGTGCATATCTGACGGAGTGTCGCGGCCGTTCGGCGGTCGGCGCTGGGCATCGTGTTTCACGTGAAACGTCGCTCCCTGCTGCACGGCATCATCAGCCGTGGCCGCGCCGCGGCCGAACCCCGCGACCGTAAGCCTCTCGGTTCACTCGATGAGGGAACGGAGTTGTCCACAGAGGTGGATTTCTCCACAGAAGACCAGACCTCACTGGTTCATGACCCCGAGGACATGGGAGGCTCTGTTCATCGAGAGCCTGATGTCGAGGAGAGTGAATCCTTGCGGTCCGACGCCAACATCGCGGGACCGATGACCGATCCGGTCCCCGGTCCCCGTACCGAACCGTTGGGGGACGATGTTTCACGTGAAACACCGCCCCCGATGGACGACACCCCGATCGGTCGTGCTGCCCAACTGGCGGTAGAGGCGCTGGGCCGGGCCGGTGAGGGCCTGCCCCGACCCGAGCAGACCCGCATCATCGTGGTCGCCAACCAGAAGGGCGGCGTGGGCAAGACGACGACGACCGTCAACCTGGCCGCGTCCCTCGCTCTGCACGGCGGCCGTGTCCTGGTGGTCGACCTCGACCCGCAGGGCAACGCCTCCACGGCCCTGGGTATCGACCACCACGCCGAAGTCCCGTCCATCTACGACGTGTTGGTTGACAGCCGGCCCCTGTCCGAGGTCGTACAGCCGGTGGTGGACGTCGAGGGCCTTTTCTGCGCCCCCGCCACGATCGACCTCGCCGGTGCCGAGATCGAGCTGGTCTCCCTGGTGGCCCGGGAAAGCCGGCTCCAGCGGGCGATCCAGGCGTACGAGCAGCCCTTGGACTACGTCCTCATCGACTGCCCGCCCTCGCTCGGCCTCCTGACGGTCAACGCGCTGGTGGCCGGCGCCGAGGTCCTGATCCCGATCCAGTGCGAGTACTACGCGCTGGAGGGCCTGGGCCAGCTCCTGCGCAACGTCGACCTGGTGAGGGGCCACCTCAACCCCACCCTGCACGTGTCGACCATCCTGCTCACCATGTACGACGGCCGCACCCGCCTCGCGTCGCAGGTCGCGGAAGAGGTGCGCACCCACTTCGGTGACGAGGTACTGAGGACGAGCATCCCCCGCTCGGTCCGTATCTCCGAGGCACCGAGCTACGGGCAGACGGTGCTGACCTACGATCCGGGATCGAGCGGCGCCCTCTCCTACCTTGAGGCAGCACGAGAACTCGCGCTGAAGGGCGTCGGTCTCAGTTACGAGGCCACCCACGCCCATATCGGCGCTCAGAACAACCCGAACCTTGTGGAGGGGGTCCAGTGAGTGACCGACGGAAGATCGGCCTGGGTCGCGGACTGGGCGCACTGATCCCAGCCGCGCCGACCGAGAAGACACCGGCTCAGGCCGCGCTGGGCGGCGGCTCCACGTCTCCCACGTCGGTCCCGCTGCTGGCCGGTGACCGAGGAGTGGCCGCGGCGAAGGTCGCCACGCTCCCGGCGCCTGTTTCACGTGAAACAGAGGAACCGAGCGGGCCGGAGCTGCCGGCCCCGCCGATCGGCGCCCACTTCGCCGAGATCCCCCTCGACGACATCATCCCCAACCCGCAGCAGCCCCGGACGGTCTTCGACGAGGACGCGCTGCACGAGCTGATCACCTCCATCAAGGAGGTCGGTCTTCTCCAGCCGGTCGTCGTACGGCAGACGGGGCCCTCGCGCTACGAGCTCATCATGGGCGAGCGGCGCTGGCGGGCCTGCCGCGAGGCGGGACTTGAGGCGATCCCGGCGATCGTCCGCGCCACGGACGACGAGAAGCTTCTGCTGGACGCCCTCCTGGAGAACCTGCACCGAGCCCAGCTCAACCCGCTGGAAGAGGCCGCCGCCTACGACCAGTTGCTGAAGGACTTCAACTGCACGCACGACCAGCTGGCGGACCGCATCGGCCGGTCCCGCCCGCAGGTCTCCAACACCCTGCGGCTGCTGAAGCTCTCGCCCGCCGTCCAGCGCCGGGTCGCCGCCGGGGTGCTCTCCGCCGGGCACGCCCGCGCTCTGCTCTCGGTCGACGACTCGGAGGAGCAGGAGAAGCTGGCCCACCGGATCGTCGCCGAAGGGCTCTCGGTGCGGGCGGTCGAGGAGATCGTGACCCTCATGGGGTCCCGTCCGCAGACCCCGCAGCGGGCCAAGGGCCCCCGTGCCGGTGCCCGGGTCTCCCCGGCGCTGTCGGACCTCGCGACCCGGCTCTCGGACCGCTTCGACACCCGGGTGAAGGTCGACCTCGGGCAGAAGAAGGGGAAGATCACCGTCGAGTTCGCCTCCATGGAGGACCTGGAGCGGATTCTCGACAGCCTCGCCCCCGGTGAGGGCTCCGCCCTGCAGAAGGGGCTCGTGGAGGGCGGTAGCGAGGAGGCGTAAGTCTCCGTCGGGTGCCTTGAGCGGGTCGTGTCCGGTGAGTACCGGACACGACCCGCTCTTTGCCTTTCGGCCGTATCGGGGCCATCGCTTCATGGATACGATGCGAGCGGGTTGGCGCATCCACCTGGCAGCACCTCGGAGGGGGAGGCGGGGGCCATGCGAACGATGAGCCGGACCGGACTGGTGAGCGCGGGCCTCGGGCTGGGCGCGGTCGGCGGATTCGTCGGCAGTCTGCTCAGGGAGCGAAGCGCTCTGGCAGCCGCCCGCAACGCCGCGGGCGAAGGAAGCGAGGAACAGCCTTCATGGGGCGTCGGCTCGTACCGCTCACGCTGGACAACCTTCAGGACCTTCCCCAGCGCTGCCGCTCGTGTGTCTTCTGGGAACTCGACCCCGTCAGCGGCGAAGCCGCGGTGAAGGCGGGCACCGCGGCCCTGGAGAAGGAGGCGTGGATCTCCGCCGTCCTGCTCGACTGGGGCTCCTGCGGCCGGGTCGTCTCTGTGGACGAGGCGCCCGTCGGCTTCGTGCTCTACGCGCCGCCCGCCTATGTTCCCCGCTCGACGGCGTTCCCCACGAGCCCGGTCGCGGCGGACGCCGTGCAGCTGATGACCGGGTTCATCCTGCCGGGGTACCAGGGGCAGGGGCTCGGGCGGGTGATGGTCCAGACGGTGGCCAAGGATCTGCTGCGCCGGGGGTTCCGGGCGATCGAGGCGTTCGGGGACGCGCGCTGGAGCGAGCCGTCCTGTCTGCTCCCCGCCGAGCATCTGCTGGCCGTCGGCTTCAAGACCGTCCGCCCACATCCCGTCCACCCTCGCCTGAGGCTGGAACTGCGGACGACCCTGTCCTGGAAGGAGGACGTGGAGCTGGCGCTGGACCGGCTGCTGGGGGCGGTGCAGAAGGAGCCGGCGCTGAGGCCGCTGTGACACCTTCGGGGCGATGGAGAAAGGGCCGACCCAATGGGCCGGCCCTTTGACGTTCACGCGTCGATGTTTCACGTGAAACATCGGGAGCGTCGCCCTACTCGGCGATGAACTCCTCCAGGTCGCGCAGGAGCGCGGCCTTCGGCTTGGCGCCGACGATGGTCTTGGCGACCTCGCCGCCCTGGTAGACGTTCAGGGTCGGGATGGACATGACGCCGTACTTGAGCGCCGTCTCCTGGTTCTCGTCGATGTTCAGCTTGACGATCTCGATCTTTCCGCCGTGCTCGGCGGCGATCGCCTCCAGCGAGGGCGCGATCTGGCGGCACGGGCCGCACCACTCGGCCCAGAAGTCCACCAGAACGGGCTTGTCGCTCTTGAGGACGACCTCTTCGAAGTCGGCGTCGGTCACGTGCTTCAGGGTGCCGGCCACAGGGGCGCTCCTTAATCCTTCGTGCGGGGGGAGAGGGGGTTCAGACGGTGGTCTTCTCGGCGGCCTGCTCCTCGTCCGCGAGGGCCGCGAGGAAACGCTCGGCGTCGAGCGCGGAGGAGCAGCCGGTACCGGCGGCGGTGATCGCCTGGCGGTAGGTGTGGTCGACGACGTCGCCCGCGGCGAAGACGCCGGTCACGTTGGTCCGGGTGGAGGGCGCCTCGACCTTCAGGTAGCCCTCGGCGTCCAGGTCGAGCTGGCCCTTGAACAGCTCGGTGCGCGGGTCGTGGCCGATCGCGATGAACAGGCCGGTCACCGCGAGGTCGGACAGCTCACCGGTCTTGAGGTTGCGCAGCTTCAGCCCGGCCAGCTTCTGGTCACCCTGGATCTCGGCGACCTCGCTGTCCCAGACGAACTTGATCTTCGGGTCGGCGAAGGCGCGCTCCTGCATCGCCTTCGAGGCGCGCAGCGAGTCCCGGCGGTGGACGATCGTCACCGACTTGGCGAAGCGCGAGAGGAAGGTGGCCTCCTCCATCGCGGTGTCACCGCCGCCGATCACGGCGATGTCCTGGTCCTTGAAGAAGAACCCGTCACAGGTGGCGCACCAGGAGACACCGCGCCCGGAGAGCACGTCCTCGTTCGGCAGCCCGAGCTTGCGGTGCTGGGAGCCCGTGGCGACGATGACGGCCTTGGCCTTGTGGACCGTGCCGGCGGTGTCCGTGACGGTCTTGATCTCACCGGTGAGGTCGACGGAGACGATGTCGTCCGGGATCAGCTCGGCGCCGAAGCGCTCGGCCTGGGCGCGCATGTTGTCCATGAGCTCGGGGCCCATGATGCCGTCCTGGAAGCCGGGGAAGTTCTCCACCTCGGTGGTGTTCATCAGGGCGCCGCCCGCGGTGACGGCGCCTTCGAACACCAGCGGCTTCAGCGACGCGCGCGCGGTGTAGAGGGCAGCCGTGTAGCCGGCGGGCCCGGAGCCGATGATGATCACGTTACGGACGTCGCTCACGGCTTGGTTCCTCGTCTCTGGTCTGCGTCGTTCGACCGGTGGGAGCATCACTGCGCTCTCACCCCACCCAACGGATACTAAGGGGCGTGCATTCCCGGTGTGTCCGGGCACACGGAGAGGCACATGCGGGGGCATGCGCGGGGGCACACGCAGGGCACGGCCGGGAGACGGACGAGGGGGAGTTCAGGGGCGGGCGTAGGTGCCCTTGAGCAGCACGTCGGCCGGGGCGGAGGGGTGCTTCTCGCATGCGGAGTCGACGACGTAGACATCGACCCGCCCGGTGTCCCCGGTGTGCGGGAACACGACGAGGAGGACGTCCCTGCCCTCGTAGACGCCGTCCTTCACGGCGAGCGCGTCCTCCGTCCGGGCGGTGCCCTTCTGGACGCAGGGCGGCACGTTCACCGCTTGCAGCACCTGCGGGCTCTCGCCGGTGCCCTGGATCCCGACCTCGCCCTTCGGGGAGACCGAGGGGAGGGACCTGCGCGTGGGGAAGAGCTTCGAGACGTCCTCCGCGAGCGAGCCCTTGGAGAAGGTGTCCGACGCGGTGTTCGTGCTGCCGCCGTCCCCGTCGTCCATGAGCGAGGACAGCAGGACCGAGCCGAGGCCCAGGGCGGCGGCGGTGAAGACACCGAGAACGGCGGCTGTGCGGCGGCGGGAGCGGGGGCGGTCCTTGTTCTTGCGGCCGGGGCCGGTACTGGCCGTCCGGGCGCGACCGGACGGGCGATCCGCTGTCGATGTTTCACGTGAAACAACGGGGTCGGGTGAAGCAAGGGAGGCCGACGTTTCACGTGAAACATCGGTACTCGCCGCTTCCGCCGCCAGTGCCGCGTCAATACGCAGCGCCACCTCGTCCGGCATGGCAACCGGCTCGGCGGCGGCGAAGGTACCGAGGAGATCCCGGACCTCCTCCAGGGACGCGTGCGTGTCCGCGCACAGCGCGCAGCCGTCCAGATGCCGCTGGAGTTCGGCGCTGCGGGACGGTGGGAGGAGACCTTCGGTGAGGTCGGAGAGCTCAGCGACGTCCGGGTGCCCGGCCGTGTCCGTCGTCGATGTCACGCTCGCCCACCTCCGCCCTTCGCGGTAGCTGAATCGCCGGTCCCGGCTCCGTCCGGCTCGTTGTCGCCCTTGTCGTCGCTGCCGCAAGGGGCCGCTGCTGATGGGACGGATGTCCCCTCCACCCGGTTCCGTCTCGCGCCAGGCCGCTTCTCCTCGTCGCTGTTTCCCGGCCGGAGATGGGTGAGCAGGGGCAGGAGTCTGGCGCGCCCCCGGGCGCAGCGGCTCTTCACGGTGCCGGTGGGGACGTCGAGGACCTTGGCCGCCTCGGCGACCGGGTAGCCCTGCATGTCGACGAGGACGAGGGCCGCGCGCTGGTCCGGCGGGAGGGTGCTGAGGGCTTCGGCGAGCTGGCGGTGCAGATCGTTGCGCTCGGCCGGCGCCGAGGCGGACTCGTGGGGCTCCAGGAGCTGTTCGAGCCGTTCGGTGTCGTCGACCGGCGAGGTCCTGCGCGAGGCCGTCTTGCGGGCCCGGTCCAGACAGGCGTTCACGGTGATCCGGTGCAGCCAGGTCGTGACGGCCGACTGCCCCCGGAAGGTGTGCGCGGCCCGGTACGCCGACACCAGCGCGTCCTGCACGGCGTCGGCGGCCTCCTCCCGGTCGCCCAGCGTCCGCAGGGCGACCGCCCACAGCCGGTCACGGTGGCGCCGCACGATCTCGCCGAAGGCGTCGGGGTCGCCTTTCACATGACGGGCGAGCAGATCCTGATCGCTCACACCGTCGAACCCGGCGCCTTCCGCCATCGGCCTCCTCCCCCTCCGGTGAGATGTCAGCCCGTGAACTTCACGTTGGTTATGGCCTGCTTGTAGCCGGCGCCGTTGTACTGGTCCTGTCCCGAGTACGGCAGGGCCGTCAGCCATACGAGAACGTACCGCGTCTTCACCGGGGTCTTGGCGGAGAACGTCAGTTCCGTGCTGGTGGTCTTCTTGTCGGCGATCTTCGTCATCGAGCTGAGCGGCGTCGACGAGGAGAGGGAGTCGGTCGCGTACAGGGCACCGGTCGTGCGGTCGCCGCCGTACAGAAGCTCTATCGACGCGCCCGACACCTCCTGCTCGGACCCGAGGTCGTAGACGATGCCGACGCCCTGCTTGAACGGGGCGAGGCCGGGGCCGCCGGTGAAGGTGTACGTCCGCCAGTACGTGGACGCCTTCTTGTCGTAGGTCAGCCCCACGTCCTCCGGGTGCTGCGGCTTGCCGTCCGGGTAGTACTCGGCGGCGTCCTCGACGGTGAGCGTCTTGACCGGCTTCGGGGCCGCGCTCGGCTTGTCGCCGCCGTCGGTCGTCTGGGACTGCTTGGTGTCGTCGTTCTTGTCGAGCAGGACTTCCGCGAGCTGCCAGCTGCCGAGGCCGAGGGCGGTGATGAGGAGGGCGGAGACCGCCCACTTCATGGCCTTGCCGGTGCGGGTCTGGAGCGGGGGAGGCGGCGTCGGGACCGGCTGGGTGACGCCGGGGTGCGGCGCGGGGCGGCCGTACGTGCCCTGCTGGTAGGTGGTGCGCTGGTAGTCCGGGGGCGCGGCGAAGACCGGCTCCGGCGGGCGGATGCGCGGCATCTCGCCGATCGCCTTGACCAGTTCCTCCGGCGTCGTGCACGCGGCCTCGTGCCGGGAGGCGGTCGCGCCGTCGTTGACGAGGGCCCGCATCGCCAGCTCGGACAGGCCCCGGTGGACATGGGCGCGGACCTGGTCGGGCGCGATCAGACCGATGTCCTTGGGCAGCCCGGCCAGGCCGTGCGCGTCGTTCTCGTACGGCCAGCGCTGGGTGAGCGCCGCGTACAGCAGGGCGCCGATCGCCTCGGTGTCGGTGCGCTGCGGGGTGTCGGAGGTGATGCCGCGCAGCGCCGCGTTGACCGCGAGGCCGCGGATACGCCACTGCCCGGTCGAGGTGCGCAGCACGGTGCCCGGCGTGAGCCGCAGGTGGGACAGGCCCTCGCGGTGGGCGGCGGCCATCGCCGCGGCGAGCTGACTGACCATCTGGTACGCGTCGTGCGGCTCCAGCGGCCCGGCGGCCAGCAGCGCGGTCAGCTCGGTCGCGTCGGGCAGCCACTCGTGGACGACGTAGACGAGGTCGTTCTCCTCGACGGCGTCCAGCACCTGCACGAAGCGCGGGTCGCCGAGGAGGGCGGCGGAGCGGGCGGCGGCCAGCACGGACCGGGCTCGCGCGTGCTCGGCGGGCAGGATGTGGACGCCGACGGCGCGCCGCAGTTTCTCGTCGACCGCGCGCCAACTGCTGAACCCGTCCAGACGGGTGACGCACTCTTCGAGACGGTACCGTCTGGCGAGCTTGTGGCCGCTGTGCAGCTCCGGTGCCGAGGTCTTCCCGGGACGCTCCGTCCCGTCACTCCCCTGTACCTCGTCGCTGTCCGTGTCCCGCTCCCGGTTCTGGGCCACGCCGTCGGCCGTGGACTCGTCCGCCTGTGCGGTCGGCGGCTGGTCGCCACCGTTCGCTGCCACGTCGACGGCAGCCGTGCTCCGATCCGCCACCGTCGTTCCCTGCCTCCCCATTCATCGCGCGCCGTCCGGCCACCGTGCACGCCGTTCGACGCCGAACCAATTGTGCCCACAGTCCGCCGCTATGCACGACACACGGCGGCGGACGATGGTTGTGCGCTCGACCCCGGGTCAGCGCCCCAGTCGCCCGCGGACCATGCCCACCAGCGAGTTCAGCTCCTCGATCCGCATCCGGCGCGCGGCGAGGAAGAAGATACCGAGCAGGACCGCGCCGCCGACGATCAGCGCGGCGAACGACCCGAGGACGCCCTGCCCGAGGGTGTGGCCGATGCCGTAGCAGGCGGCGCCGCTGAGCAGCGCGGCCGGCACCGAGGCGATGCACAGCCTGGCGTACGTCCGCAGCACCCGCGCCCCGTCGAGGTCGCCGCCGAGCCGCTTGCGCAGCCGCGCCCAGGCGACGCCGACACCGATCGCGTAGGCCAGCCCGTACGCGGCGGCCATGCCGATCACCGCCCAGCGGGCCGGCAGCACGAAGTAGCACAGCGCCGATGCGCCCGCGTTCACCACGGCGACGATGACCGTGTTGTAGAAGGGCGTGCGCGTGTCTTCGTACGCGTAGAAGGCGCGCAGGACGACGTACTGCACCGAGTAGGGGATCAGGCCGAGGCCGAACGCCATCAGCATGAAGCCCATGTTGGTGGCCGACGAGGTGCCCGAGGAGCCGAAGATCAGCGTGCACATCGGGATGCCCAGGGCGAGGAAGCCGAAGGCGATCGGGACGATGGCGACGGCCGTGGTGCGCAGGCCCTGCGAGATGTCGTCGCGGACCGCGCCGGCGTCCGACTCGGCGGCCGAGCGCGCGAGGCGCGGCAGCAGCGCGGCCATCAGGGAGACGGTGATGATGGCCTGCGGCAGGCCCCAGATCAGCTGGGCGTTGGCGTAGGCGGCGAGACCGGTGCCGTCGACCGGCGACTCCTTGCCGGCCATGGTGGAGAGCTGGGAGACGACGAGCGCGCCCGCCTGGTTGGCGAGGACGAACAGGAACGTCCACTTGGCGAGCGTGACGGCCTTGCCGAGGCCGTGGCCCTTCCAGTCGAACCGCAGCCGCATCCGGAAGCCGGTCTCGCGCAGGTACGGGACCATCGCGAGCGCCTGGACGACGAGGCCGAGCAGGATGCCGACGCCCAGCAGGCGCTGGCCCTCCGGCGGGATGTTCGTGACCTCCATGCCGGAGTCGGCTGCGGTGCCGTAGACCCAGATGAACGTGCCCAGGGTCACGATGATGACGATGTTGTTGAGGACCGGCGTCCACATCATCGCGCCGAACTTGCCGCGCGCGTTGAGGATCTGGCCCATCACGACGTGGATGCCCATGAAGAAGATCGAGGGCAGGAAGTACTGGACGAACGTGACGCCGACCTCGTTGGCCGCCGGGTCGCTGGCGACGGGGTCGGACAGCAGGCGGATCAGCAGGGGCGCGCCGAAGACCGAGGCGACGGTGAGCGCGCCGAGGGCGACCATGACGAGGGTCAGCAGCCGGTTGGCGAACGCCTCGCCGCCGTCCTCGTCCTCCTTCATCGCGCGCACGAGCTGCGGGACGAAGACGGAGTTGAGGCCGCCGCCGACGGTCAGGATGTAGATCATCGTCGGGAGCTGGTAGGCGACCTGGAAGGTGTCGCCGAGGAGGCCGACGCCGAGCGCCGAGACGATCATCGCGGAGCGGACGAAGCCGGTGAGGCGGGAGACCATCGTGCCGGCCGCCATGACCGCGCTGGACTTCAGCAGGCCGGCCGCCTTGCCGCCCTTCTTCGCGGCAGCGGCAGCGGGGGCGGAGGCGACGGGTGCGGCGGGTTCGGCAGCGGCGGCCGGCTCGGGGACCGTCGTGCCGAGGTTCATCGTCCGGTCGTCCACCGGGCCGGGAGCGACGGGGCCGGGGGACACGACGGGGGCGGGCTTCTGGAACTGCGGCGCGGGCGGCTGGTACTGCGGGCCCGGCGCGGGGCGCGGGGTGCCGCCCTGCTGCTGGTCGCGGAAGAGGTGCGCGAACGCGTCGGGCTCGTGCCGCTCCTCGCCGGAGTGCGTGACGAGGTCGTCCACGCCCACGAACTGCGTGCTGCGCGCGTCGTCGCCGTACGGCAGGTACTGCGTCGGGCCCTCCGGCTCGGGTGCCGGGGGCTGGGCCCAGACCTGGGGGTCGGGGGCGTACGGCGACTGCGGGGGGCGGCCGTAGAGCGGCTGCGAGGGGTAGGTGCCGGGGGGCGGCGGGGGGTGCGCGGCGCGGTCGTAGAGCGCTTCGGCGACCGGGTCCTGCGCGGTGAGGTCCTGCGCGCGGTAGGGGTCCTGGGCGAAGGCGTCCTGGAGGTACGTGTCGGCGGGCTGCTGCGGCACCTGGCCGTGCTCGGGAGGCGGCGGGCCCTCGGGGTGGCCCGAGCCGCCCGCGGCCTGGCCGCGGTCACCGTCGTACGGCGCGTTCATGGTTACCCCACCTCATCGTCCCGGGCCGACCGGCCACGACATCCTCAACGGTCCACTCTCTCACCCGTGCCGGACGGGTCCGTGCTTTCCGCTGCGGTGTCCGGTGTCCCGTCACTCGCCTGCTGCGGGTCGTCTGCCCCGGACCGGGCGGGGGACTCCTCGGCGGTCTCCGCCGCTTCCGCCGCGGTGTCCGCCTCCGCCGTCTCCTCCGCCGCCTTTTCCGCCGCTCGGGCCACCGCGCGCTTGCGCTGGGTGTACATCCGGAAGCCCGCCAGCACGAGGAGCAGGAAACCGCCGCCGATGACGAGCATGACCGTCGCCGTGATCTCGGTGACCCGCACGTCGAAGACGACCTCTTCGCCGTACGGCTGCCCGTCCTGGGTGAAGAGCTGGGCGACGACCGTCGCCTTGCCGTTGGCGTTGGCGGATGTGGTGAACTTCACGCTCGTGCTGTGCCCGCCGGAGACCGTGACGGCCTGCTCGTCCCAGTCGTGGCCGGCGATCTCAAGCCGCGTCGGGTTCATCGACGTCAGCCGCAGCACCAGGTGGTCGACGCCCTGCACCAGGCTGTTCTGCACGGTCACGGGGATCGTCGCGCTGCGCCCGGAGAGCTTCGTCTCCGACTTGTCGATCAGCCTGACCTGGTCGGTGAGGGTCTTCAGATGGTTCGCGACACCCTGCCGGTAGGCGCTCGCCGCGCTGCCCCGGCTGCGCCACGACGTCGACATCTCACGGTTTATGGCCCGCCCGAACGGCGTCACGACCCGCGACTCGTCGGTCAGGATCACCTTGAAGTTGTCGAGCTTGCCCTGCGTGTTCGCGATGTCCTGGAACGCGCCCTTGGACAGCTCCTGCTTGCGCAGCGCCGAGGGGTACGCCGACCTGCCCGGCACCGTCGTCGTGGCGCCCGGGTCGGGCTTGACCGCCGAGGTCGCCGCGAGGCCCTGCGGCTGCGACCAGGTGCTCCCCCGGAGCGCCGTCACGGCCTTGGCCAGCGCCTGCGCCTGGGCCGCCGTCGGCATCCGCTGCGGGGCGACGACGACGCTGCGCTGCTTGTCGTTCTGGAGGGTCAGCGCGAGGCTCTGCGCGAGGAAGTTCTGCACGGCGAGCGTCGCCGAGGAGGCGTTCGTCAGGTCGCCCTGGAACGCCGTCGACAGCCGGTAGTCCGCGACGACCGCCGTGGTGCCGCCGCCGATCGGACGGGCCGCCGAGGGCGTGTACGACAGCCCGTCCGTCTCCGCCAGGCTGTCGCTGCGCGCGATCACCTTGTCGGCGCCCGCCGAGGTGGCGACCTTGACGATCGACGGGTCGACGGCGCCGTTCACCGGCCACGCGAAGTCGGTGCTCGGCGTCACGTGGAGCACGGTCTCGACGGTGGTCGCGGCGACGTCGGTGGCCGCCTTGAGCTGGCTCAGCGAACCGGTGACGTTCGTGCCGTTGTGCGCGAGGGCGGCCAGGTCGGGGTCGGCGAAGGGCAGCGCGACGACCTCCTTGCCGCTCACGGCGCCTTGCAGCTCGGCGAGGAACTGCTTGGCCTGCGCCTGGTGGGTGCCCGCGACGGTGGTGTCGTCGTCGGCCTGGACGCGGTAGCCGCCGCTCATCGCGTCGACGGAGGCCAGCAGGTCCGGGTCGATCACCCAGGTGACGTCCAGGGCCTTGCCCAGGGCCACCAGCTGCTCCAGCCGGCCGCCGGGGGCGATCTCGGCGGCGAGGTCGTCGTTGCGGAAGACCGGCGTCTGCTGCTGGTTCGAGCCCGTCTCCGCCGTCACGTGCACGGTGGAGACCAGCGGCCACAGGACCGTCGTCTTCGTGCTCGCGTCCGGCGCGTCGGGCTGCCAGGGCAGGAACGTCCGCCGCGCGCCGAGGACCTGGTCCCAGGACTGGGAGGCGGTCTCGCCGGAGAGCGTGACCCCCAGCGGGTAGACGCCGTCGCCGCCGAGGTCCAGCTTGTCGACCGGGACGCTGATCGTGAACGGCTGGGCCACGCCCGGTGTGAGCTTCGCGAACTTCGCCGTGTACGCGCCGCCCACCGGGTCGCCGGTCGCGCCGGACACGGCGTCGGAGCGCTTGGCGACGTCGGCGATCGCCGAGCGGGTGGTCAGCGCGGCGCCCACGCGCAGATCGACGTGGGCGTCGGTGACCGCCTGCTTGCCGTTGTTCGTCACCGTGCCGGAGACGGTCAGCGTGTCGCCGTCGCCCGGCGCGTTCGGTGTGAGCGCGTCGACGGAGACGGCGACCGTGCCGGCGTCGCCCGCCTCCTTGGGCGCCTCGGGCGCGGCCTGCGCCGCCGTGGCAGCGGGCAGCAGCAGCCCGGCCAGCAGGGGCGCCCCCGCGAGCAGTGCTCCGGTGCGCCGCAGCCGGCGGCGGGCAGGTGAGGGTGTCGACCTCGGGTTGTCTGCCGCCTCGGCCACGCGTTCGCCCGTCCCTCGTCGTCGTCAGTGGTCGTCGGAATGTGCGTCCACGCATGGTAACGATGCGCGCAGAAGGTAAGTGCCGCGGACTGGTCCACAAGATCGGGAAGAGCGGGCGGGGCGTCCCTAATGAGGTTGTATAAAGGCGGCCTTATATAGGGGAGAACGCCCGGCCGCCGTGCGCGGGGATCCTGTGCAGGTATGGGGTGGGCCGTCTTCACCAAGTCGCCGGGCCCGCTGCGGGCGGTAATCGGGGAGCCCGGTGCCCCCGGCGCCACGTACCCTTTTCTGTTGTGCCGAACGCCAACAAAGACAACCTCGACGTCGCGCCGGTCGCCGACGATCTCGCCCGCCGATTCCAGGAGGCCGGGTTCTCTCTCGCCCTGGTCGGCGGCTCGGTCCGGGACGCGCTGCTCGGCCGGCTCGGCAACGACCTCGACTTCACCACCGACGCCCGCCCCGAGGACGTCCTGAAGATCGTCCGGCCCTGGGCGGACGCGGTGTGGGAGGTCGGGATCGCGTTCGGGACGGTGGGGGCGCAGAGGGACGGCTTCCAGATCGAGGTCACCACGTACCGCTCCGAGGCGTACGACCGCACCTCTCGCAAGCCCGAGGTGTCCTACGGCGACTCCATCGAGGAAGACCTCGTCCGGCGGGACTTCACCGTCAACGCGATGGCGCTCGCGCTCCCCGAGCGGAGGTTCATCGACCCGCACGGCGGCCTCGACGACCTCGCGGCGCGCGTCCTGCGGACCCCCGGCACTCCCGAGGACTCCTTCTCCGACGACCCGCTGCGCATGATGCGGGCCGCGCGGTTCGCCGCCCAGCTCGACTTCGAGGTCGCCCCCGAGGTCGTCGCCGCGATGACGGAGATGGCCGAGCGGATCGACATCGTCTCCGCCGAACGCGTCCGGGACGAGCTGAACAAGCTGATCCTCTCCGCGCACCCCCGCAAGGGCCTCACGCTCCTCGTCGACACTGGGCTCGCCGAGCGCGTCCTGCCCGAGCTGCCCGCGCTGCGGCTGGAGAGCGACGAGCACCACCGGCACAAGGACGTCTACGAGCACACCCTGATCGTCCTGGAGCAGGCGATGGCCCTGGAGGAGGACGGCCCCGACCTCGTCCTGCGCCTCGCGGCCCTGCTCCACGACATCGGCAAGCCCCGCACCCGCCGCTTCGAGGACGATGGCCGCGTCTCCTTCCACCACCACGAGGTGGTCGGCGCGAAGATGACCAAGAAGCGGATGACGGCCCTCAAGTACTCCAACGAGCTGGTGAAGGACGTCTCCCGGCTGGTCGAACTCCACCTGCGCTTCCACGGGTACGGCGCCGGCGAGTGGACCGACTCCGCGGTCCGCCGCTATGTCCGTGACGCCGGTCCGCTCCTCGACCGCCTCCACAAGCTGACCCGCTCCGACTGCACGACCCGTAATCGCCGCAAGGCCGTGAGCCTTTCCCGCGCTTACGACGGGCTGGAGGAGCGCATCACCGAACTCGGCAAGCAGGAGGAGCTGGACGCGATCCGCCCCGACCTCGACGGCAACCAGATCATGGGGATCCTGGGCGTCGGGCCTGGGCCCGCGGTCGGCAAGGCGTACAAGCACCTGCTGGAGCTGCGGCTGGAGAACGGGCCGATGGAGCACGACGTGGCGGTGGCGGCGCTGAAGGAGTGGTGGGCGGCGCAGGGGTGAGGGGCAGGACATGAGGGAGGGGCGATGTTTCACGTGAAACATCGCCCCTCAGAACCTCTTGGAGAGAGTCCGATCAGACTTCCTTCAGGCACAGCACGACGTTGTGGCCCTTACCGATCTGGTAGTAGGCGATGGTGGACTCCTTGACGGCCTCGCACTTCGAGTCGTCACTGGTGCCGTCGAACTTCTGGACCACCTTGTACTGGGCCTTGCCCGACGAGCAGTCGACCTCGTTGAGGTCAGGATTGGAGTCGTCGCCGTCGTTGTGCATGCAGGCGCCGACCGAGGTCGTCTCGGCGGATGCGAATCAGCTGGAACGTGAATGCGCCACGGTGCGAGATAAGACCCACGTAAAGTACAGGCCACGACTGACACTCGCCGTGTCCAAAAAACGTCTGTAGCGCTTATGTGACACTTACTGGCGTTCAAAGCGGGACATAGTGCCAGCTGCTGCCGCGTAGATAACGGCGATTGTTATCACCAGCGCGCTTGAGCGCCCGTCGGACGGGAGCATCAGCGCCGCGACCCCGGCCGCGCCGACGAAGGCGATGTTGAAGAGCACGTCGTAGAGCGAAAAGATCCGGCCGCGGTAGGCGTCGTCGACGGTGGACTGGACGATCGTGTCGGTGGCGATTTTCGCCCCCTGGGTGACGAGCCCGAGGACGAACGCCAGGACCAGGACCGGGAGTTGGGCGAAGGGCAGCCCGAGGGCGGGTTCGAGGACGGCCGCCGCCGCGGCGCAGACGACGATCCAGCGGACGGGACCGAGCCGCCCCGCCGCCGACGGAGTCACCAGCGCGGCCACGAAGAAGCCCGCGCCGGAGATGCCGAGGGCGAGCCCGAGGAGCGCGAGCCCGTCGTCCGGGTCGGAGGACCAGGCGTAGCGGCAGAGCATCAGCACCATGACCGTCAGGGCGCCGTAGCAGAACCGCATGAGGGTCATCGAGCCGAGCGCCCAGGCGGCGCCGCGCCGCTTCGGCTCGGCGAGGTGCCGCACCCCCGCCGTGAGACCGCGCGCGGTGCCCCGCAGCGCGGCCGACAGCCGGGGCCGGACCGTCCCCTGTTCGGGGCCGAGCAGTTCGACGGCCATTCGCAGGGACGCCAGCGCCGAGCACAGGTACAGCGCCGCCCCCAGCAGCACCACCGCCGCGTCGGAGTCGGCGACCGCGATCCGGACGCCGAACGCGAGCCCGCCGCCCGCCGTCGCGGCGAGCGTCCCGGCCGTCGGGGAGAGGGAGTTGGCGATCACCAGCCGCTCGGCGTCCACCACCCGGGGCAGCGCGGCGGACAGCCCCGCGAGGACGAACCGGTTGACGGCGGTGACGCACAGCGCGGAGGCGTAGAAGAGCCAGTCCGGGACGTCGACGAGGATCAGCACAGCCGTGGCCGAGGCGAGGACCGCGCGCAGGAGATTGCCGTACAGGAAGACCTGCCGGCGCCGCCAGCGGTCCAGCAGGACGCCCGCGAACGGGCCGACCAGGGAGTACGGCAGCAGCAGGACCGCCATCGCGGAGGCGATCGCGCCGGGCGAGGTCTGTTTCTCCGGCGAGAAGACGACGTACGTCGCGAGCGCGACCTGATAGACGCCGTCGGCGCACTGGGAGAGCAGCCGTACGGCGAGCAGACGGCGGAAGTTCCCGAGGCGCAGCAGGACACGTAGATCACTGACGACGGACATGGGCACAGCCTCACATGGGGGAAGGTCCCCGGATCGGATGACCCGGGGACCTTCCTTCAGAGCCCTGGCAGGAGCGAATTTTTGTGCTGCGGTGGGTCATGTTTCACGTGAAACATGACCCACCGGGGTGAGCTCTAGCGCTCGACGTCGCCGCGGATGAACTTCTCGACGTTCTCGCGGGCCTCGTCGTCGAAGTACTGGACCGGCGGGGACTTCATGAAGTACGAGGACGCGGAGAGGATCGGGCCGCCGATGCCGCGGTCCTTGGCGATCTTCGCGGCGCGCAGGGCGTCGATGATGACACCGGCGGAGTTCGGGGAGTCCCAGACCTCCAGCTTGTACTCCAGGTTCAGCGGAACGTCGCCGAACGCGCGGCCCTCCAGGCGGACATAGGCCCACTTGCGGTCGTCGAGCCAGGCGACGTAGTCGGAGGGGCCGATGTGGACGTTCTTCTCGCCCAGCTCCCGGTCGGGGATCTGCGAGGTGACGGCCTGCGTCTTGGAGATCTTCTTGGACTCCAGGCGCTCCCGCTCCAGCATGTTCTTGAAGTCCATGTTGCCGCCGACGTTCAGCTGCATCGTGCGGTCCAGGACGACGCCCCGGTCCTCGAACAGCTTCGCCATGACGCGGTGCGTGATGGTGGCGCCGACCTGCGACTTGATGTCGTCGCCGACGATCGGGACACCGGCCTCGGTGAACTTGTCCGCCCACTCCTTCGTCCCGGCGATGAAGACCGGGAGGGCGTTGACGAAGGCGACCTTGGCGTCGATGGCGCACTGGGCGTAGAACTTCGCCGCCGCCTCGGAACCGACGGGGAGGTAGCAGACGAGGACGTCGACCTGCTTCTTCTTGAGGATCTTGACGACGTCGACCGGCTCGGCGTCGGACTCCTCGATGGTCTCGCGGTAGTACTTGCCGAGACCGTCGAGGGTGTGGCCACGCCGGACCTTCACACCGGTGCGCGGCACGTCGCAGATCTTGATGGTGTTGTTCTCGGAGGCGCCGATGGCGTCGGCCAGGTCAAGGCCGACCTTCTTGGCGTCCACGTCGAACGCGGCGACGAACTCGATGTCCTTGACGTGGTAGTCACCGAACTGCACATGCATCAGACCGGGGACCTTGGACGCCGGGTCGGCGTCCTTGTAGTACTCGACTCCCTGCACCAGCGACGCGGCGCAGTTGCCCACACCGACGACGGCTACGCGAACCGAACCCATTCCGGTTGCTCCCTGTGTGTTTGAGCGAGGCCCTGGCAGGGGCCTCACTTGGTGGTGTCGCCGGGCGTATCCGGACCGGGAGTCTCCCCGGGCCGGGGCAGGACGCCCGGCGCTCCCTCTGTGGTGTCACGAGCGGGGTCTCCATGGGCGGGACCCTTGAGGTCCCGGCCCGCCCGCTCGCTCTCGATCAGCTCGTTCAGCCAGCGCACTTCGCGTTCCACGGACTCCATCCCGTGGCGCTGGAGTTCGAGCGTGTAGTCGTCAAGGCGCTCCCTGGTGCGCGCGAGCGAGGCGCGCATCTTCTCCAGCCGTTCCTCCAGGCGACTGCGCCGGCCTTCCAGCACGCGCATGCGCACATCGCGGGAGGTCTGCCCGAAGAACGCGAAGCGAGCCGCGAAGTGCTCGTCCTCGTAGGCGTCGGGCCCGGTCTGGGAGAGGAGTTCCTCGAAGTGTTCCTTGCCCTCCGCCGTCAACCTGTAGACGATCTTGGCGCGCCGTCCCGTGAGCGGGGCGGCCAGGGCTTCCTCGGGGTTGCTCCCCGCCTCTTCGATCAACCAGCCGTTCGCGACCAGCGTCTTGAGGCAGGGGTAGAGCGTGCCGTAGCTGAAGGCCCGGAACACGCCCAGCGAGGTGTTGAGTCGTTTGCGCAGCTCATAGCCGTGCATCGGGGACTCGCGGAGCAGGCCGAGGACGGCGAACTCCAGGATTCCGGACCGTCGGCTCACCACTCCTCCTCCGTCCCCGTCCCCGTTATCTCGCTCCGATGTATCGACTCGATACATCACGACGATAGAACGACCTTCCGGACCCGACAAGGGGGAGCGGGGAGGGAGATCGGTGAACGGGATCACATCACCGAAACGTTGGAAGCAACTTGCCTGATTTGGGGTGAACTTCGAAGCTCGACGGGTTATGGCGGTGCGTAGTCTGTGCGCCATGCAGACCACCGGGAGCCAAGTGACGCCGGAGGGCGCCGTCGCCTCCGGTGGCCGTACGGATGAATGCGAAACCGGCCGCGTCCGTACATCGGGGGGACCGGAAAAAAGCCGCCGTTGTTTCCAGGCGCGCACGGGTGCGCCTGCCCGAGGAGTAGTCGTTCGATGAGCGAGCACCGTCGCAAACAGTCGCAGCCGCAAGGAGGCGGACGTGCCGCGGCCCGGCGCGGCCAGTCCGGCTCGTCCTCCGGCCGCCGTGCGGCACCGGGAGGCGACACAGGGGCCCCTTCCGACGGTCTGTACCAGTCGGGAGCAGCAGAAGAACGGCCGTACGGCGGCCGGGCCGACGCCCGGCGCGCGGCGCAGAGAGCCACCGGAGGAGGGCGCCGCAGGGCACCTGATCCCGCCGGCCCCGGACGCGGCAGAGGGCGTCAGCCCTCCGGCGGCAAGCGGTTGATCGACTACCCCCGCCAGGACAAGTACGGCTGGCAGCGCTGGATGCCGTCCTGGAAGCTCGTCATGGGCCTGTGCCTCGGCTTCTTCGGCAGCCTGATGGTCGCGGCGAGCGTCGCGTACGCCTTCGTGGGCATCCCGGAGATCGACAAGACCGCCGAGGCGCAGAACAACGTCTACTACTGGAGCGACAAGACCCAGATGGTCGCGACCGGTGGCGAGACCAACCGGCAGATCATCGCCCTCCCCGAGATCCCCAAGGCGATGCAGTTCGCGGTGATCTCGCAGGAGAACAAGAGCTTCTACAGCGACAGCGGCATCGACCCCAAGGGCATCGGCCGCGCGGTCTTCAACATGGCCCGCGGCGGCCAGACGCAGGGCGGCTCCACCATCACCCAGCAGTACGTCAAGAACGCCATGCTGGCCGACCAGTCGCAGACGATCTCCCGGAAGCTGAAGGAGATCTTCGTCGCGATCAAGGTCGGCAACAACGTCTCCAAGGACGAGATCATGGCCGGGTACCTGAACTCGGCCTACTACGGGCGCAACGCCTACGGGATCCAGGCGGCGGCACAGGCGTACTTCGGCAAGAAGGCCAAGGATCTCAATGCCGGCGAGTGCGCCTTCCTGGCCGCGATGCTGAAGGGCGCCACGTACTACGACCCGGCCGGTCTGCCGTCCGTCGACCCGGCGGCCACCGCCGAGGCCAACCAGGGGCGGGCCCTGCGCCAGATGCAGGACACCCTGAACAAGATGGTCGAGTACGGGCACCTGGACCAGGCGACACGGGCGAAGTTCACGACGCTCCCCCCGTGGCAGAACCCCCGCTCGAACACCAACCTCAAGGGCCAGGTCGGCTACCTCGTCGACCTCGCCAACGCCTACCTCGTGACGAACGAGGAGACGACCGGGATCAGCCAGGACCGCCTCCAGCGCGGCGGCCTCTCGATCTACACGACCTTCGACAAGAACAAGGTCCTGGCGCTCGAAAAGTCGGTCAAGGCGGTCCAGGAAGCCAACATCAAGCCCGAACAGCGCCCGGACACGGACACCCACGTCCAGTTCGGCGGGGCCTCGGTCAACCCGGACACGGGTGCCATCGAGGCGATCTACGGCGGTGAGGACTCCACCAAGCACTTCACCAACAACGCCGACCAGACCGGCGCCCAGGTCGGCTCGACCTTCAAGCCGTTCGTGCTCGCCGCCGCGATGACCTGGGGCGTGCGCGACCCGAAACTCGGCTCCTCGCAGGCCCAGGACGAGCGCACCATCGTCTCCCCCAAGAGCAGGTTCAGCGGCAAGAACAAACTCAAGATCCAGGAGTACGACGGGAGCGTCTGGAAGAACGAGAAGGGCCAGGAGTGGCTGCAGACCAACGACGGCAACGTCTCCCTCGGTGAACCGCCGAACTACGAGGTCGACCTGCGCGAGGCCATGCGGGAGTCGGTGAACTCCGCCTTCGTGCAGCTCGGCATGGACGTCGGTCTGGACAAGGTGAAGGAGGCCGCGGTCAGCGCGGGCCTGAAGCCGAACAGCCTGACGGGCACCACCTTCCCGTCGTTCTCCATCGGCATCTCCGACCCCAGCGCCATCCGTATGGCGGCCTCCTACGCCACCTTCGCGGCCAGCGGGAAGCAGCGGGACCCGTTCTCCGTCCTGGAGGTCACGGGCGAGGACATCAGCTACAAGCACGAGACCCTGACCAAGGACGCCTTCACCAAGAAGGTCGCCGACAACGTCACCGACATCCTCAAGACCGTCGTCGACAAGGGCACCGGCACCGCGGCCCAGCTTCCGGGCCGTGACGTGGCGGGCAAGACCGGTACCACCGACGGCAACAAGTCGGCCTGGTTCGTGGGCTACACCCCGCAGCTGTCGACCGCGATCACGATGTTCCGGTACGACGACGACGAGACGAACAAGAACCGCGAGTTCCTGGAGATGTTCGGCACGGGTGGCCAGGAGAAGATCCACGGCGCCTCGTTCCCGGCGGAGATCTGGCACGACTACATGGAGCAGGCCATGGACGGCCTGCCCAAGGAGAAGTTCCCGGAGCCGGAGCCCATCGGTGAGGTCATCAACCCGGAGCCGTCGCCGACCCCGACGCCCTCGGCCTCCGAGAGCGAGGAGCCGAGCGAGTCGCCGAGTCCGTCGCCCAGCCAGAACAGCCCCTCGCCCTCGCCGAGCCCGTCCGACACCTGCGGCGCCTTCGGCTTCGGGTGCAGCGACGGCGGCACGGACTCGGGCACCACGGAGGGCGGCGACAACGGCGGCAGCGGGGTGAGCCCGTCACCGACACCGAGCAACGACCAGGGAGACGCGTCCAGAGGTAACTCGGGCGGCCTCTTCGGCGGTGGGAACGGGAGCGGGGGCACCACCACCGAATAGCGCCACCACCGAACAGCAGCACGGGGGCTCTTGCCCGACTCGGGTGTTTCACGTGAAACATCGCGATGTTTCACGTGAAACGTAGAGCGTCCCCGGACCACGAGGGCCGTCGCACCGGACGAGGTGCGGCGGCCCACGGTTTTTCCCGGACAGGTACGGCAGGATGGCGGCATGCCCAGCGCAGAACCGACACAAGCGAGCGTGCACGAGCCGGACCCGGTGCGACCCACCAAGGAAGACCCGATCGCCGAGGCCGGCAGCGAGCTGATCGGCGGCCCCATCGGACGGCGTGCCCGGTTCGGGACGTCCTGGTGGAACCCCGTGCGGGTCATCGCGCTCGTGGCGATCGGGATGTTCGCCCTCGGGCTGATCCAGAAGGCGCCCTGCTACAACGGCGGCTGGTTCTTCGGGGCCAGCACCCAGTACACGCACGCCTGCTACTCGGACATCCCGCACCTGTACCAGGGACGCGGCTTCGCCGACGGGCTCGTGCCGTACTTCGACCGGTTCGCCGGCGACATGCAGTACCTCGAATATCCGGTGCTGACCGGCGTGTTCATGCAGGTGGCCAGCTGGCTCACCCCGCACAGCGGCACCATCCAGCACCAGGAGCAGTGGTACTGGATGGTCAACGCCGGGATGCTGATGGCCTGCGCCGCGGTCATCGCGGTCTGTGTCGCCCGGACGCACTCCCGGCGCCCCTGGGACGGTCTGCTGGTCGCGCTGGCACCCGCCTTCGCGCTGACCGCCACCATCAACTGGGACCTGCTGGCGGGCGCTCTGACGGCCGCGGCGATGCTGATGTGGGCGCGGGGCCGCTCGGTGGCCTTCGGGGTCCTCCTGGGGCTCGCCACGGCCGCCAAGCTGTACCCCGTCTTCCTGCTCGGCCCGCTGTTCCTGCTGTGCTGGCGGGCCGGCAAGTGGCGCGACCTCGGGAAGGCCGTCGCGGCGACGGCGGGCGCGTGGCTGGTGGTGAACCTGCCGGTGATGCTCTTCGCCTTCGACGGCTGGTCGAAGTTCTACACGTTCAGCCAGGAGCGGGGCGTCGACTTCGGCTCCTTCTGGCTGATCCTGGCCCAGAACTCCTCCGACCCGCTCACCACCGACAGCGTCAACACGCTGGCCACGCTGCTCGTGCTGCTCTGCTTCCTCGGCATCGCGATCCTGACCCTGACCGCCCCGCGCCGGCCGCGCTTCGCGCAGCTCGCGTTCCTGGTGGTGGCCGCGTTCATCGTCACCAACAAGGTCTACTCGCCGCAGTACGTCCTGTGGCTGGTGCCGCTCGCCGCGCTCGCCCGCCCCAAGTGGCGGGACTTCCTCGTCTGGCAGGCGTGCGAGGTGGCGTACTTCCTCGGGATCTGGATGTACCTCGCGTACACGACCAGCGGGAACGCCCACAAGGGCCTGTCGACCGACGGCTACCACTGGGCCATCGCCTTCCACCTGCTGGGCACGCTCTACCTGTGCGCGATGGTCGTCCGCGACATCCTGCTGCCCGAGCGGGACGTGGTGCGCCAAGCCGGGGACGACGATCCGTCCGGCGGGGTGCTGGACGGGGCCGAGGACCGCTTCGTCCTCAGCGCCGCGGTCGCCTCGGCGCGGCGGGACGAGGCGCTGGAGGGGCCGCAGGTGAGCTGGGGCAAGGAGGAGTAGCGGAGGCGTTCGCTGTGGGCGAACAGACCTGACGGAGTACGCCGAAGGCCGTACGCGGGGAGTTCCCGGGTACGGCCTTTCGGTGTCGCGCGGTGCCGCGGGCAGGCCCTCAGCGGTCCAGGAGGCGGTCGAACTGGGTGGTGGTGTGCCGCAGATGGGCCACCAGCTCGTCGCCGACCTTCGGCTCGGGGGCGTCGGAGGGGACGAACAGGATGGACACCTGCATGTGCGGCGGCTCGGCGAACCAGCGCTGCTTGCCGCCCCAGACGAACGGCGACAGGTTGCGGTTCACCGTGGCGAGACCGGCGCGGGCGACGCCCTTGGCGCGCGGCATGACGCCGTGCAGCGCCTTCGGGGCCTCCAGGCCCACGCCGTGCGACGTACCGCCCGCGACGACCACCAGGAAGCCGTCCGAGGCCGCCTTCTGCTGGCGGTAGCCGAACCGGTCGCCCTTGGCGACACGCGTGACGTCCAGGACCGAGCCCCGGTACTCCGTGGCGTCGTGGTCCCCCAGCCACAGCCGGGTGCCGATCCGGGCCCGGAACCGGGTCTGCGGGAACTGCTGCTGGAGCCGGCCCAGGTCCTCGGCCTTGAGGTGGCTGACGAACATCGTGTGCAGCGGCAGCCGCGCCGCGCGCAGCCGGTCCATCCAGCCGATGACCTCCTCGACGGCGTCCGAGCCGTCCGTGCGGTCCAGCGGCAGGTGGATCGCGAAGCCCTCCAGACGGACGTTCTCGATCGCGGCGTGCAACTGCGGCAGGTCCTGCTCGCTGATGCCGTGCCGCTTCATCGAGGACATCACCTCGATGACCACCCGGGCACCCACCAGGCCGTACACGCCGTCCACGGACGACACCGAGCGGATCACCCGGTCGGGCAGCGGGACGGGCTCCTCGCCGCGCCGGTACGGCGTCAGCACCAGCAGGTCGCCGCCGAAGAAGTCCTTGATCCGCGCGGCCTCGTACGTCGTGCCCACGGCGAGGACGTCCGAACCGAGCCGGGTCGCCTCCTCCGCGAGCCGCTCGTGCCCGAAGCCGTAGCCGTTGCCCTTGCAGACCGGGACGAGCCCCGGGAACTGGTCCTGGACATGCTTGTGGTGCGCCCGCCAGCGCGCGGTGTCGACGTAGAGGGTGAGCGCCATGGCCGGACCTGGGACCTTTCTGGGGGTGAGGTGTCAGGAGTATCGAAGCACTGGACGGGAGGTCAGCGGCGCGACATGTAGATGTCGAGCGCCTTGTGGAGCAGCTTGTTGAGCGGGAAGTCCCACTCGCCCAGGTACTCGGCGGCCTGGCCGCCCGTGCCGACCTTGAACTGGATCAGGCCGAAGAGGTGGTCGGTCTCGTCCAGCGAGTCCGAGATGCCGCGCAGGTCGTAGACGGTCGCGCCGAGCGCGTACGCGTCCCGCAGCATCCGCCACTGCATCGCGTTGGACGGCCGGAACTCGCGCCCGATGTTGTCGGAGGCACCGTAGGAGTACCAGACGTGCCCGCCGACGATCAGCATCGTCGCCGCCGACAGGTTCACCCCGTTGTGCCGGGCGAAGTACAGCCGCATCCGGTTGGGGTCCTCGGAGTTGAGGGCCGACCACATGCGCTGGAAGTACGACAGCGGACGCGGCCGGAAGTGGTCGCGCACGGCCGTGATCTCGTACAGCCGCTGCCACTCCTCCAGGTCGTGGTAGCCGGCCTGGACGACCTCGACGCCGGCCTTCTCGGCCTTCTTGATGTTGCGGCGCCACAGCTGGTTGAAGTTCTTGTGGACATCCTCCAGGGACCGGTTCGCCAGCGGCACCTGGTAGACGTAGCGCGGCTGGACGTCGCCGAAGCCGGCCCCGCCGTCCTCGCCCTGCTGCCAGCCCATCCGGCGCAGCTTGTCGGCCACCTCGAAGGCGCGCGGCTCGATGAAGTCGGCCTCGATGTCGCGCAGCCGCTTCACGTCCGGGTTCTGGATGCCGGCCTTGATGGAGCCCGCCTCCCAGCGGCGGATGATCACCGGCGGGCCCATCTTCACGGAGAACGCGCCCTGGTGCTTCAGGTGCGCGAGCATCGGCTCCAGCCACTCCGTCAGGTTCGGCGCGTACCAGTTGATGACCGGGCCCTCGGGCAGGTAGGCCAGGTAGCGCTTGATCTTCGGGAGCTGGCGGTACAGCACCAGGCCGGCGCCGACCAGCTGGCCGGCCTTGTCGAACCAGCCCAGGCTCTCCGAACGCCATTCCGCCTTGACGTCAGCCCATGCCGGTACCTGCATGTGGCTCGCCGCCGGCAGGCTCTGGATGTACGCCAGATGCTGCTCGCGGCTGATCGTCCTCAGGGTCAGGCTCATTCGGGGCGCTCCTCGGGCTGGTGTGTCCCCATGGGTACAGGGGCTCCGGCTCTAGCGCCGAAGCCTACTGCGCCCCGCGCGCGCCTCGACTGGGCGTACGGAACCTGAGTTCGGGCCGGGGTACGGCTGTCACGGTCCGTCAGGTGTCGTAGCCGCCCTACGCGTCGTACGCGCGGGGCGGTATCCGGTGTTCCGCGTCGGCGGTCAGCCGCCCCAGCCGCCCCAGCCGCCTCAGCCGCCGATGACTCCGCCGAAGAGTCCGCCGTGGGCCATGCCGAGGAAGAAGCCCATGGCGGCGGCGCCGAGACCCAGGATCAGCCCGAAGCGCTCGCGGGTGGTCTCGGAGACCCACTGCCCGTAGGCGCCGGTGAAGATCCCCACCAGGCCGGTCCAGGAGCTGAGCAGATGCAGGTGGTGGAACATCGCCGTGACGAAGGCCGTGATCCCGAGGACCAGGGTCACCGCGAGCAGCGTGTCCTGGAGGGGATGGGGCCTGCCGTCGGTGGCGAAGAGGGAGCCGGCGGTGTTGGGTCGCAATGCCTGTGCCATGGGGCACCTCCTGCGGAAGGCGGCGCATCGTAGCGCCGTACACACCCGATGGGTACAGATTGACGGCCGGGGCGGCCGGATTTCAACCGCAACCGGGTGTGCGGGTAGTCTGTACCGTCTGCACCGGTGTCTGTCCTGGCCCAGCCAGGGGCACCGTGGCGCACGCATCACAACCCTCCTGCCACGGAACGACCGTGGCCGCTGAGTCCGAAGGAGGTGGGTTCCACATGCGTCACTACGAGGTGATGGTCATCCTCGACCCCGATCTGGAGGAGCGCGCTGTCGCCCCCCTGATCGAGAACTTCCTGTCCGTCGTCCGTGAGGGCAACGGCAAGGTCGAGAAGGTCGACACCTGGGGCCGTCGTCGTCTCTCGTACGAGATCAAGAAGAAGCCCGAGGGCATCTACTCGGTCATCGACCTGCAGGCCGAGCCTGCGGTCGTCAAGGAGCTCGACCGCCAGCTGAACCTGAACGAGTCGGTCCTCCGGACCAAGGTCCTCCGCCCCGAGACCCACTGAGCTTCGGCTCCAGCGGTTCCGGGATTCGAGTAGCAGCAAGCAGCCAGAGCAGCAAACCCGCCGAGAGGTTCCCCATGGCAGGCGAGACCGTCATCACGGTCGTCGGCAATCTTGTCGACGACCCCGAGCTGCGCTTCACCCCCTCCGGTGCGGCGGTCGCGAAGTTCCGTGTCGCGTCCACTCCCCGCACCTTCGACCGCCAGACGAACGAGTGGAAGGACGGCGAGAGCCTGTTCCTGACCTGCTCGGTCTGGCGCCAGGCGGCGGAGAACGTCGCGGAGTCGCTTCAGCGAGGCATGCGCGTCATGGTGCAGGGCCGCCTGAAGCAGCGGTCCTACGAGGACCGTGAGGGTGTCAAGCGCACGGTCTACGAGCTGGACGTCGAGGAAGTCGGCCCCAGCCTGCGCAACGCCACGGCCAAGGTCACCAAGACCAGCGGTGGTGCCGGTGGCGGCAACCGCGGCGGTCAGGGCGGCTACGGCGGCGGCCAGGGTGGCGGCGGCTGGGGCGGCGGCTCGCAGCAGGGCGGCGGCGCTCCGGCCGACGACCCGTGGGCGAGCGGTGCTCCCGCCGGCGGCAACCAGGGCGGCGGCGGTGGCGGCGGCTGGGGTGGAAACTCCGGCGGCGGCCAGGGCGGCGGCGGCTACTCGGACGAGCCCCCCTTCTAGGGCGGGCTTACCCCCACTTCTTGATCACACAGGAGAAACATCATGGCGAAGCCGCCTGTGCGCAAGCCTAAGAAAAAGGTCTGCGCGTTCTGCAAGGACAAGGTCCAGTACGTGGACTACAAGGACACGAACATGCTGCGGAAGTTCATTTCCGACCGCGGCAAGATCCGTGCCCGCCGCGTGACCGGCAACTGCACGCAGCACCAGCGTGACGTCGCCACGGCTGTGAAGAACAGCCGTGAGATGGCGCTGCTGCCCTACACCTCCACCGCTCGATAAGGGAAGGGTGACCGACACATGAAGATCATCCTCACCCACGAGGTCTCCGGCCTCGGTGCCGCGGGCGACGTCGTCGACGTCAAGGACGGGTACGCCCGTAACTACCTGATCCCGCGGAACTTCGCGATCCGCTGGACCAAGGGCGGCGAGAAGGACGTCGAGCAGATCCGTCGTGCTCGCAAGATCCACGAGATCCAGACCATCGAGCAGGCCAACAGCGTCAAGGCCCAGCTCGAAGGCGTGAAGGTCCGTCTGGCCGTTCGCTCCGGCGACGCCGGCCGCCTCTTCGGTTCCGTCACCCAGGCTGATGTCGCTTCGGCGATCGAGGCCGCCGGTGGCCCGAAGGTCGACAAGCGCCGCGTCGAGCTGGGTTCGCCCATCAAGACGCTCGGCGCCCACGAGGCCGCTGTGCGCCTGCACCCCGAGGTTGCCGCCAAGGTCAACATCGAGGTTGTCGCGGCGTGACGCTGCGCTCGGCTTGAACAGCTGAGAAAGGGGCCGTACCCGCTGGGTACGGCCCCTTTTCATGTCCTCGGCGGGCCTCGGCAGGGCTGGGGGGCGACGTTTCACGTGAAACCAGGCGATGTTTCACGTGAAACGGTCAGCGCACAGCTCCCGTCACGATCCACCTTCCCGAGCGTGTGCGCAGCCACAGCGTCACCAGGCGGATCGTCATCATCAGCGTCATCGCCGCCCAGACGGCCGTCAGGCCGCCGCCCAGGGTGGGGATGAGGAGGGCGACCGGGGCGAAGAGCGCGAGGGTCGTCAGCATCGCGCCCGCCAGGTAGGGGCCGTCGCCCGCGCCCATGAGGACGCCGTCCAGGACGAAGACGATGCCGCTGACCGGCTGGGAGAGGGCGACGAGGATCAGGGCGGGCAGGGCGGCGTCCTTCACCCCGGGATCGCCGGTGAACAGGGGGAGGAAGAGGGGGCGCGTGAGGACGACGAGGATGCCGAGGCCGACGCCGACGGCGATGCCCCACTCCACCATGCGCCGGCAGGCGTTGCGGGCGCCCTCGGCGTCACCGGCGCCCAGATAGCGCCCGATGATGGCCTGCCCGGCGATCGCGATGGCGTCCAGCGCGAAGGCGAGCAGGCTCCACAGGGACAGCACGATCTGGTGGGCGGCGATCTCCGCGTCCCCGAGGCGGGCGGCGACGGCGGTCGCGATCATCAGCATGGCCCGCAGGGAGAGCGTCCGCACCAGCAGCGGCGCGCCCGCCTGCGCGGAGGCCCTGATCCCGGCGGCGTCCGGCCGCAGCGAGGCGCCGTGCCTGCGGGCGCCCCGGACGACGACCACGAGGTAGGCCCCGGCCATCCCCCACTGCGCGATGACGGTGCCCCACGCGGACCCCGCGATCCCGAGCCCGGCGCCGTAGACGAGCCCGGCGTTCAGTCCCGCGTTGGCGACGAACCCCGCGACGGCGACGTACAGCGGCGTCCTGGTGTCCTGGAGGCCGCGCAGGACCCCGGTCGCGGCGAGGACGATCAGCATGGCCGGGATGCCGAGGGCGGAGACGCGCAGATAGGTCGTCGCGTACGGCGCGGCGGTCGCGGAGGCGCCGAAGAGGTCGACGAGGGCTCGCGCGGAGGGCAGGACGGCGACGATGACGGCGGTGCCGAGGAGCAGGGCGAGCCAGATGCCGTCCACGCCCTGGCGGATCGCGGCCGGGAGGTCACCGGCGCCCGCGCGGCGCGCGACGGCGGCCGTGGTGGCGTAGGCGAGGAAGACGAAGACGCTGACGGCCGTCGTCAGCAGGGCGGAGGCGACGCCGAGTCCGGCGAGTTGCGCCGTGCCGAGGTGGCCCACGATCGCGCTGTCGGCGAGGACGAAAAGGGGTTCGGCGACGAGTGCGCCGAAGGCCGGGACGGCCAGCGCGACGATCTCCCGGTCGTGCCGGCGTCTGATGGCCTTGGTGGTCGTGGGGGCCGATGTCATGAACACCAATCTAATCGTCCACAGGTAAGTGTCGCAAGCGAGTATGGACCCTTACTGATCGTCTCGCTCCGTGTCCTTTCGTGCGCTGTTCGAGGTCATCTTGGGCCGACTGGGGAAGTTTTTCTTCTGCACAGCCAGTGGATGAGGAAACCGCAGGTCAGAGGGGGTCGGCAGAAAAAGTAGAGGGCTTGTTCACAGCACTGTCCACCGACTCGTGCACAGGTTTCGGGGAGTTGTCCACAGCATCCGGGCCTTCGTCCACATGGCCTGTGGATAACCAGATTGGCTGACGGTGCAGACGGGCCTACCGTGGTCCGGCGCCCGCTCCGACCGTCGGCCTGGGAAACCACCGCAAATCCGACGCGCCACAACCGGAGTTGGGCCTCTCATTTGTCAGTGCCGTGCCGTAGAAATGAGGCACGGCGAGGTCCGCTCGGCGGACGGGAGGAGGTGGCTCGGTGAGCGTTTCCGAGCCCTTGGACGACCCGTGGGCGGACAGCGGCCCCAGTGATCGTCTCCCCCCGACGCGCCGCCGGGGCGAGGGCGGCGGCCGGGGCGGCCGTGACGACCAGCACGACCGGGGCCGCGAGGGCGGCGAGTGGGACGGCGCCGCGGCCTTCGAGCGCGTCCCCCCGCAGGACCTCGACGCCGAGCAGTCCGTCCTCGGCGGCATGCTCCTGTCCAAGGACGCCATCGCCGACGTCGTCGAGATCCTGAAGGGCCACGACTTCTACAAGCCGGCCCACGAGACGATCTACACGGCGATCCTCGACGTCTACGCCAAGGGCGAGCCGGCCGACCCCATCACGATCGCCGCCGAGCTGACCAAGCGCGGCGAGATCAACAAGGTGGGCGGGGCCTCCTACCTGCACACCCTCGTCCAGACCGTGCCGACCGCGGCCAACGCCGAGTACTACGCCGAGATCGTGCACGAGCGCGCCGTGCTGCGGCGCCTGGTCGAGGCGGGCACGCGCATCACCCAGATGGGCTACGCGGGCGACGACGACGTCGACGAGATCGTCAACCGCGCCCAGGCGGAGATCTACGCCGTCACCGAGCAGCGCACCAGCGAGGACTACCTGCCGCTCGGCGACATCATGGAGGGCGCGCTCGACGAGATCGAGGCGATCGGCTCGCGCAGCGGCGAGATGACCGGTGTGCCGACCGGCTTCACCGACCTCGACTCCCTCACCAACGGGCTGCACCCCGGTCAGATGATCGTCATCGCGGCCCGCCCCGCCATGGGCAAGTCGACGCTCGCGCTGGACTTCGCGCGCGCGGCGTCGATCAAGAACAACCTCGCCAGCGTCATCTTCTCCCTCGAAATGGGCCGCAACGAGATCGCGATGCGCCTGCTGTCCGCCGAGGCGCGGGTCGCCCTGCACCACATGCGCTCCGGCACGATGACCGACGAGGACTGGACGCGGCTCGCGCGCCGCATGCCCGAGGTCTCCGCCGCCCCCCTCTACATCGACGACTCGCCGAACCTCTCGATGATGGAGATCCGCGCGAAGTGCCGCCGCCTGAAGCAGCGCAACGACATCAAGCTCGTCATCATCGACTACCTCCAGCTCATGCAGTCCGGCGGCAAGCGTTCCGAGAGCCGTCAGCAGGAGGTCTCGGACATGTCCCGTAACCTCAAGCTCCTCGCCAAGGAACTCGAAGTCCCGGTCATCGCGCTCTCCCAGCTGAACCGTGGTCCCGAGCAGCGCACCGACAAGAAGCCGATGGTCTCCGACCTCCGCGAGTCCGGCTCCATCGAGCAGGACGCCGACATGGTCATCCTGCTGCACCGCGAGGACGCCTACGAGAAGGAGTCCCCCCGCGCCGGCGAGGCCGACATCATCGTCGGCAAGCACCGAAACGGCCCCACGGCCACGATCACGGTCGCCTTCCAGGGCCACTATTCACGTTTCGTGGACATGGCACAGACCTGATGCACTGGGGTCCATGACGACACCTCAGGAAGAGTTGCTGCCCGGCACCCGGCGCGCGCTGCTGCACCGCGTCGCCGTCGCCCAGTCCGAAGGGCGGGCGCCCTCGCTCGTCGCCGCCGTCGTGCGGGGCGGGCGGGTGGTGTGGGAGGGGTCCCGGACGTCGGTGGACGGGCACGGGCCCGACGGGGACGTGCAGTACCGGATCGGGTCGATCACCAAGACGTTCACGGCGGTACTCGTCATGCGGCTGCGGGACGAGGGGCTGATCGACCTCGCCGACCCGCTGGAGAAGCACCTGCCCGGCACGGGGGTGGGGGAGGCGACCGTCGCCGGACTCCTCGCGCACACGGGCGGCCTGGCGGCGGAGTCGCCGGGGCCGTGGTGGGAACGGACGCCGGGATCGCTGCGGCCGGAGCTGGCCGACGTGCTGGGCGAGCGGCCGGTGCCGCACCCCGGCGGGCGCAGGTTCCACTACTCCAACCCCGGTTACACCCTGCTCGGCGCGCTGGTCGAGGCGGTGCGGGGCGTCTCCTGGGAGGAGGCGCTGCGGCGCGAAGTGCTCGAACCCCTGGGCCTGGACCGGACGAGCGCCCACCCCCGGATGCCGCACGCGGGCGGCTGGGCGGTGCATCCCTGGGCCGACGCCATGCTGCCGGAGCCTCTGGAGGACCTGGGCCGGATGGCCCCGGCCGGACAGCTCTGGTCGACGACACGGGACCTCGCGCGGTTCGCGGTGTTCCTGGCGAACGGCGACGACCGGGTGCTGAGCGCCGCGACGGTACGGGAGATGCGGGCCCCGGCGGCGCCCTCCGAGGCCCCGGACCTCGCCGCGGGTTCCGGATACGGGCTCGGCCTCCAGCTCCAGCACCAGGACGGACGGCTCCTGTTCGGCCACTCCGGCTCGCTGCCGGGCTTCCTCGCCAACCTCACGATCTCCCTCGCCGACGACGTCGCGGCCGTCGCCCTCGCCAACTGCACCTCGGGGCTCCTGCTCGGCTCTCTGGGCGCCGATCTCGTCCGGATCGTCGCGGAGGCCGAGCCGCGCATCCCTGAGCCCTGGAAGCCGCTCCAGCACGTCGAGCCGGCCGTCCTGGAGCTGGTCGGCCAGTGGTACTGGGGCACCTACGGCTTCGCCCTGCGCTGGACCGCCGACGGCCTCCTGTCCCTGGCTCCCCTGGCCCGCGCCGGCCGCCAGTCCCGCTTCGAGCCCAACGGCGACGGCACCTGGACCGGCCTGGAGGGGTACTACGCCGGCGAACTCCTGACCCCCGTACGCCGCCCTGACGGCACCGTGAGCCACCTCGACCTCGGCTCGTTCGTCTTCACGCGGCAGCCGTACGACGACGAGACGGTGGTACCGGGCGGGGTGGACCCGGAGGGGTGGCGGGGGATCGGCTGAGCGAGGCGGGGGCCAGGAGGGCGGGTTTCCGGCGAGGATGTTTCACGTGAAACATCCCGGCGCGCTCACAGCGCCAGCTTGAACCCCACGTGCGACGCCACGAACCCCAGCCGCTCATAGAACCGGTGCGCATCGGTCCGTGTGGCATCGGACGTCAGCTGCACCAACTGGCACCCCGCACGGCGTGACTCCTCGACGGCCCACTCGATGAACCGCGTCCCCAGCCCGCTGCCCCGCTCGTCGGCCCGCACCCGCACGGCCTCGATGATCGACCGCGTGCTGCCCTTGCGGGAGAGCCCCGGGATGATCGTGAGCTGGAGGGTCCCGACGACCTGCCCCTCGCGGACGGCGACCACGAGACGCTGGTTGGGGTCGCCGCTGATCCGGTCGAAGGCGGCCAGATAGGGCGTGAGGTCGTCCGGCGACTCCCGCTGCGCGCCGAGCGGGTCGTCCGCGAGGAGGGCGACGATCGCGGACAGGTCACCGGCGTCCGCGCTTCGGATGGTCAGGCCGGCTGTTTCGAGATCTCCCATGATCGGCAGCCTATGCGGGCCCGGGAGTCAGGCGGCGGCCGGTGTCTTCAGGGTCTCCACGGCGCGGACGAGCGGGGCCAGTTCGGGGTCCTCGGCCGCCGCGTCCAGTGCCTCGCGCAGCGCCCGGTCGTTGGTCGGCCGGGCCTCCTCCAGGAGCTTCAGCCCGGCCTCGGTGACGTTCGTGTAGATGCCCCGGCGGTCGGTGGGGCAGAGGTAGCGCTCCAGGAGCCCGCGGTCTTCGAGGCGGGTCACGAGGCGGGTCGTGGCGCTCTGGCTGAGCACGACCGCGTCGGCGACCTGCTTCATCTGGAGGTGGCCGCCGTCCCCGTCGTGCTGCCGGTTGAGCACGTCCAGCAGGGAGTACTCGCGCACGCTCAGCCCGTGTCCGGACTGGAGGGCGCGTTCGATGTGGCTCTCGATCCTGCCGTGCAGCAGGGAGAGGGCGCACCACCCCTGGGCGAGAGCGGTGAGCGCGGGGTCCGTCGCGGTCATGGGCCTTCCTCCGTCCCAGAGCGGTCGTCACCAGGATAGGGCAGCTCCGCAATAGTGCGCGCTTGCCGATATAGAGCGTCTGCAAGTATTGTCGGTGAAGGTAAACCGCTCACGCAATCATCAGAGAAGGTGTCTCTCCCCATGCCTCTCGCGCTCCTGGCCCTCGCGATCGGGGCCTTCGGCATCGGCACGACCGAGTTCGTGATCATGGGCCTGCTGCCCGAGGTCGCCGCCGACTACGGCGTCTCCATCCCCACCGCGGGCTACCTCGTGACCGGCTACGCCCTCGGCGTGATGCTCGGCGCCCCGCTGATGACGGCCCTCGGCACCAAGGTGTCCCGCAAGCGGATGCTGATGCTGCTGATGGGCCTGTTCATCGCCGGCAACGTGCTCTCCGCCGTCGCCCCCGTCTTCGCCGTGATGCTCGCCGGCCGCGTGGTCGCCTCACTCGCCCACGGCGCCTTCTTCGGTATCGGCGCGGTCGTCGCCGCCGACCTGGTCGCCCCGGACAAGAAGGCCGGCGCCATCTCGATGATGTTCACCGGCCTGACCGTCGCCAACGTCGTCGGCGTCCCGCTCGGCACGCTCGTCGGGCAGCACGCCGGCTGGCGCGTCACCTTCGGCATCGTCGCCGCGCTGGGCGTGGTCGGCCTGGCCGGGGTCGCCCGGCTCGTCCCCGACCTGCCCAGGCCGGAGGGGGTCCGGCTGCGCCACGAACTCGCCGTCTTCAAGAACGCGCAGGTCCTGCTCGCCATGGGGATGACCGTCCTCGGCTTCGGCGGCGTCTTCGCGGCCATCACCTACATCGCGCCGATGGCGACCCACGTCACCGGGTTCGCGGACAGCTCCGTCACCTGGCTGCTGGTCCTCCTCGGCCTCGGCATGGTCACCGGCAACCTCGTCGGCGGCCGGTACGCGGACCGCGCGCTCATGCCGATGCTGTATGTCTCGCTGGGCGCCCTGGCGGTCGTCCTGGCCCTCTTCACCGTCACCGCGCACAGCAAGGCGCTCGCGGCCGTCACCGTCGTCCTGATCGGCGCCCTGGGCTTCGCGACCGTGCCGCCGCTCCAGAAGCGGGTGCTGGACCAGGCGCACGGGGCGCCGACGCTGGCCTCGGCCGTGAACATCGGCGCCTTCAACCTCGGCAACGCGCTCGCGGCCTGGCTCGGCGGCCTCGTCATCGACGCGGGCCACGGCTACACCTCCCCGAACTGGGTCGGCGCCGCCCTCGCCGCCGCCGCGCTGCTGCTCGCCGTCCTGTCGGCCGGACTGGAACGCCGGGGCACGCCGAGCGCCGTGGTCGCGGGGTCCGGGAGCGCGGAGGAGGGGACGGCGCGGCAGTGGGCCGCCGCCCGCCGCTGAGGCCCGGCCGGCGTTATCCCGCCGCCACCGTCAGCGGGGCGAAGCGGCGGGTCCAGTCGCCGGGGAGGGCGGGGATGCCGGACGTCATCACGGAGTTGAAGGCGACACCCGCCAGGCCCCGTTCCTTCAGCCAGGCCAGCAGCTCCTCGTGGCGCACGTCGACGTCGGTGCGCAGCGGGCGGTCGGTGTGCTCGGCGAGGGAGGCGACGAGGGCCTTGGCGGTCTCCGTGTCGTGGGCGACGAGCGGGCCCACGACGTGCGTGTCCATGTTGGGCCAGGCGGCGGCGTAACCGGTGAGCCGGCCGTCGGCCTCGGCGACCCTCAGCTGGTCGGCGAAGGCGGGCAACCGGGTGAGCAGATGGGTGCGGTCGACGCCGAACACCTCCCCGTCCAGCCGCAGGATCCCCGCGAGGTCGTCGGCCGTCGCCGCCCGCGTGGCGACCGTCGGCCGCTGCCGCGCCGGGACGAAGTGGCCCACCAGCATCTCGGCCCGGCCGGTCGCCTTGAAGCCCAGCTCCTCGTAGAGCGGACGGCCGTTCGGCGTCGCGTGCAGGGTCAGCGGGGTCGTGCCCTGCGCGGCGAGGACGTGCCGCATCAACCGGCGTCCGATGCCCTGGCGGGCGTGCCGCTCGGCGACCAGGACCATGCCGATCGCCGCGAGGTCGGGGCGCTCCTGAGGGCCGTACTCGGTGACGACACACGCGGCCACCAGGCCGCCCTCGGGGTCGTCGATGCCGTAGCCCTGTCCGGCGGTGAGGAGGAGGCCCCACTTGTGCTCTTCGCGCGGCCACCCCCGGTTCTCGGACAAGTCCGCGCACGCGAGGAGGTCGTTGCGGGTCAGGCGGCGGATGGGGAGGGCGGTGGGGGAAGGAGTCGACACGGAGGCCAGGCTGTCCGACCGGTGGGCCCGGCGTCCACCCGTTTCCCGGGAGACATACGTGGTTTTGGCCATGCCATGGGCACGTGCCCGGAGTGGGGGTTCCGGACGAGGCCGCGGTGGGCGAGGGGAGTTCCATGTTTCACGTGAAACCAACAAACAAACGAATTGATGTGCCGCGCCCGGTAGTTGAGTGAAACGGCGAAACGCCCCACGGTAAGACCCAGGTGAGGGGCAGGCGGGGCTTGTGCGGTCCCCTGCGGCCGGTATGGTCGACTCCGATTGAGCCTGAAACGAGACGACGCAGCCTAACGGGACGGAGAGATCGAGGACCCGCATTCGCGGTGATACGGCCAGGGCATCCAGGTGGGGGTGGGATGCTGCCCTGTGGGCGAGACGGCTGCGGAACCGAACCGACAGGCACAGCCGTTTGCGGGGGAGCAGGCACTTCCCGAGGCAGGGAGTGCAGACCGACCGAAAAGATGTTCGAGGCGAGGCACACGATGGACGCTCCGGCCACCACGTCGGCCGACAACGGCACGTCCGGCGGCGGAGAGGGTTGGTTCACGCCGCGCAAACAGCCGACGTCGGCTCCCGGCACCCCACCGGCCTCCGAGTCACCGGGCACCGAACCCCAGGCCACGGAAGGCCGCCGCCTGGCCGGACTGCGCCCGGTGGGGCGGGGCACGGCGGCATCCGGCGACACGCAGGGCTCCGGCCGCGTGGACGCCGGCGGGCAGCAGAGCTTCGGCGGACAGCAGAGCCTCGGCGGGCAGCAGAGCCTCGGCGGGCAGCGGGACTTCGGCCAAGCGGACGCCGGTGCGCAGCGGGACCTCGGACGGACGGCCACTGACGCGGCGCCCGACTTCGGGCACACGGACGCCGACGCCCGAACAGCCACGCCGTCGGCCCAGGTGACCGCCCCCTCGGCCCCGGCGCCTTTCGATCCCGCGACCACCTTGCTCCCCAAGCTCATACCGGCGCCCGCGACTGCGGTACCGCCGCTGTCGTCGCCCATACCGCCGCGCCGCCCCGGCGATACGCCGCCCGCCGGCTTCCCGGCCGCCGACCTCGCGTCCGCTGCCCCGTCCGAGGCGTTCCAGGTACCGGCCCAGCGCACCGCCCCGAACGGGCCGCCGCCCGCTGAAGCCGCGCACCTGACGGCACCGGCTCCGACCGACACCGCGCACCTGACGGGCCCACCGCAGACCCCGCCCGCCTCCCTGACGCCGTCCGAGGACCACCACCGCACGCTCCCCGAGGAGTCCCGCGCGGGCGCCGAGGGGGAGACGCGTCCGGTCGTCGCGGAGGAACCCCGCTCGGCCACCGCCGAGAACCCGTCGCCCTCGCCGCAGCCCGAGGCTTTCCGGCCGTTCCCCCAGGACGCTCCCCGCCCCGAGACCGAGCTGCCGCACGAGGTGCCTCATGAGGGCGCCCGGCCTGAGGGCGAGTTGCCGGGGCCGTTCGCTCAGGAAGCCACTCGGCCTGAGGGTGACCTGCCGCGAGCGTTGTCTCAGGAAGCCCCCCGGGCCGAGGGCGACCTCCCGCGCCCGTTGCCTCAGGAAACCCCCCAGCCCGACGCCGAGCTGCTGCGGCCGTTCGCCCCGAACCTGAACCCGCCCGCGCAGACCCCGCCTCCGCACGACACCCCCGCCGAGAGCGCGCCGGCACAAGCCCCCCTCGCCCACGACGCCACCCCGGACACCGCCCAGCCCCAGCCCGAGGCCCCCGGCTCGTACGTCCCCGACGCTTTCCGGCCCGCCGCCGACTTCTCCCGGCCGACAGCCCAGAGCGCCCCTCAGGACCCCGCCCAGCCCATCCCGGACGCCTTCCGCCCCTTCGTGCCCGAGACGTTGGAGGTCGCTGAGCCGGCCCCCGTCGTGGAGGGGTCGCCGGACGCCGTGCTGGTGCGCCGGACGATGTCCGCCATCGGGTCGGTGTCCGACAAGGTCACGTCGTACTTCTACGCGCTCCTCTTCGTCCGCCACCCGGACCTGCGCCCGCTGTTCCCGCCCGCGATGGACGCCCAGCGCGACCGGCTGCTGAAGGCGCTGCTGACGGCGGCCGAGCACATCGACAACACGCCGGTGCTCGTCGGATACCTCCAGAACCTCGGCCGGGGGCACCGCAAGTACGGCACCCGCCCCGAGCACTACCCGGCCGTCGGCGAGTGCCTGATCGAGGCGCTGGCGAAGTACGCCGCGTCCGTGTGGGACAAGGAGACCGAGGCGGCGTGGGTGCGGACGTACACGACGATCTCGCAGGTGATGATCGACGCGGCGGCCGTGGACGAACTGCGCGCCCCCGCGTGGTGGCAGGCGGAGATCGTCTCGCACGAGCTGAGGACGCAGGACATAGCCGTCCTCACGGTCAGGCCCGACCAGCCGTACCCGTTCCTCGCGGGCCAGTACGCGAGCCTGGAGACGCCGTGGTGGCCGAGGATCTGGCGGCACTACTCCTTCGCCTCGGCGCCCCGCTCCGACGGCCTGCTGTCGTTCCACGTGAAGGCGGTCCCGGCGGGCTGGGTCTCCAACGCGCTCGTGCACCGCGCCCAGCCCGGCGACGTGATCAGGCTGGGCCCGCCGGCCGGGTCGATGACGATCGACCACACCCGTGACAGTGGCCTGCTCTGCCTCGGCGGCGGCACCGGCATCGCCCCCATCAAGGCCCTGGTCGAGGACGTCGCCGAGCACGGCGCCCGGCGCCGGATGGAGGTCTTCTACGGTGCCCGCACCGACCACGACCTCTACGACATCGACACCATGCTCCGCCTCAAGCAGTCCCACTCCTGGCTGGAGGTCCGCCCGGTCGTCGACAAGGACGGCCTGCTCCAGCTCCCGGACGCCATCCGCACGTTCGGCCCCTGGACCGAGTACGACGCGTACATCTCGGGCCCGGTCGGCATGATCCGCAGCGGCGTGAACGCACTGCGCGGCGCGGGCATCCCGAAGGAACGGATACGCCACGACTCGGTGGCCGAACTGGTCGCCGCCGGCTGAGGGTCAGCCGAGATCGGGTGCGTGCATGGCACGCACCCCCTCGATGTTGCCGTCCAGATAGTGCCGCAGCGACAGCGGGACGAGGTGGACGGAGGCGATCCCGACCCGGGTGAACGGGACACGGACGATCTCGTACTCGCCGACGGGCTCGTCCACCTCGGGGCCGTGTCTGAGCGCCGGGTCCATGGACTCCAGATGGCAGACGAAGAAGTGCTGCACCTTCACGCCGGTCGCGCTGGCGTCCTCGCCGATGTGCTCGACGGTGTCGACGAAGCAGGGGACCACATCGGTGATCTTGGCGCCGAGTTCTTCGTACACCTCGCGGTGCAGGGCCTCCACGACGGTCTCGTCGTAGGGCTCGACGCCCCCGCCGGGGGTGAGCCAGTAGGGGTCCATGCCGGGCTTGGTGCGCTTGATCAGGATCAGATCGTCACCGTCCAGCAGAACGGCGCGGGCGGTGCGTTTGACCACGGGTCGGACGGTCATGGAAGGAATGTGGCCCGCATGGTTTCACGTGAAACATGCCTCGTGGTTTCACGTGAAACATGCCTGGCGGTTTCACGTGAAACATCCGGCACGACCGCTCACCGCCACTGCGCCGCCGCCCGCAACAGCCTCTCGTGCGCCCGCGCGATATGCGGCATCGCCAGCGTCCCCGTCCGCACGACCAGGAAGTACGTCCGCAGCGGCGGCACCGGCGGATCGTGCAGGGCGACGACGTCCCCGCGCTCCAGGGCGCCCGTGCAGAGGTAGCGGGGCAGGACCGCGAGCCCCGCGCCCGCGACCGCGCAGGCGAGGACCGCGCGCAGGTCGGGGACGACGACCGTGGCGGAGGCGGCCGGGAAGGAGTCGAAGACGGCGGCCCAGTAGCGGGCGACCAGGGGCAGCGACTCGTGGACCTCGACGACGGGCAGGTTCTCCAGCGCGGACGCGCCCGCGCGGCGCAGCCGTCCGGTGTCGATCCGCGCGGCCCAGCGCGGGGCGGCGACCAGGACGTGCTCCTCGTCGCACAGCGGGGTCGCCGTCAGCAGCGCGCCGCGCGGGCGGGCCGTGCTGATGGCGAGGTCGTGGTGGCCCGCCGCGAGTCCTTCGAGGACTTCCTCGGCGGTGCCGAAGGAGGCGCGCAGGGCGAGCCCCTGGCCGTCGTCTCGGGTGAGTTCGGTGAGCGCGGGCAGGGCCTGTTCGGCCGTGAACTCGGGCGGTCCCGCGAGGTGCAGGGTGCGCAGCCAGGACGCGTCGTCGAGGCCGCTCTCGGCGATCTCCACCAGCGCGTCGAGGTGCGGGGCGGCCTTGTGGGCGAGTTCGTCACCGGTCGTCGTCGGGGTGACGCCCCGGGCCTGGCGCAGGAACAGCGGGCGGCCCACCTGCCGTTCCAGGGTGCGGATCTGCGAGGTGACGGCGGGCTGGGAGAGGCCCAGCAGCGCGGCGGCACGAGTGAAGGAACCGGCCCGGTGCACCGTCACGAAGGTGCGCAGCAAGGCCAGGTCCACGGCCGGCCCCCTCCCGCCCAACCATAAATATGCCGATAGGTCTCTGTCTTTACTGTGATTGGACACTGACACAGAGTCAACTAGCCTTATTCGGGCGGTTCTTCGCGCGGAACTGGGGAGGGGCGGCGCGAAGGCCGAGGACGGTCCGAACCACGAGGGGGGAGGTTCGGACCGTCCGTCATGCCCCGCGCTCAGCCCGCCGACTCCGCCAGCGCCCGCAGCACGTCCGCGACCAGGTCCTCGGTGTCCTCGGTGCCCACCGAGAGCCGGATGAAGCCCTCCGGGACCGCGTCGCCGCCCCAGCGCCCGCGCCGCTCGGCCGTGGAGCGCACCCCGCCGAAACTGGTCGCGTCGTCCACGAGCCGCAGCGCGTCGAGGAACCGCTCCGCACGCGCGCGTGAGCCGAGGGTGAACGAGACGACGCACCCGTACCGTCGCATCTGCCGTGCCGCGACCTCGTGGGACGGGTCGCCGGGCAGCCCCGGATACCGCACCCCGCTCACCTCGGGCCGCTTCGCCAGCGCCTCGGCGACGGCCAGCGCGTTCGCGCTCTGCCGGTCCACCCGCAGCGGCAGCGTCGCCAGCGACCGGTGCCCCAGCCACGCCTCCATCGGCCCCGGGATCGCCCCGACGATCTTGCGCCAGCGCCGCACGGCCGTCATCGCCTCCCCCGCGCGGCCCGTCACGTACCCGAGGAGCACGTCACCGTGCCCGCTGAGCTGCTTCGTGCCGCTCGCGACGGAGAAGTCCGCCCCGAGGTCCAGCGGGCGCTGTCCGAGCGGCGTGGCGAGCGTGTTGTCGACGGCGACCAGCGCCCCGCGCGCGTGGGCCTCGCCGGCGAGCCGCCGGACGTCGCACACGTCCAACCGCGGGTTCGACGGCGTCTCGATCCACAGCAGCTTCGCCCCGTCCAGCACCGCCAGTTGCGCGTCGGCGCCGGTCGGCGCGGTGCGCACCTCGATGCCGTACGCCTCCAACTGCGCGCGCACCAGGGGCAGCGCCTGGTAGCCGTCGTCCGGGAGCACGACGGCGTCGCCGGAGCGCAGTTGGGAGAAGAGGACGGCCGAGATCGCGGCCATCCCGGAGGCGAACGCCAGGGTCTCGACGCCGTCCTCGCCGGGCGCCTCCAGCTCGGCGACGGCGTTCTCCAGGAGCGTCCAGGTGGGGTTCTCGTCGCGGCCGTAGGCGTAGGGGCCGGTCGGCTCGCCCGGGAGGTGGTAGTGGGCGGCGAAGACCGGTCCTGGCAGGGCGGGTTCGTGCTTGACGGGATCGGGCAGCCCCGCGCGTACCGCGCGCGTGCCCTCGCCCAGGGGACCTTCGGTCATGTCGTACGTCCTTCCAGCTCCTGCCGCACGGCTGCGAGCAGGCCGTCGCTCGCCGCCTCCACCATCTCAAGGCACTCCTCGAAGCCCGCACGGCCCCCGTAGTACGGGTCGGGGACGTCGAGGTCGCCGTCGTGCGCGGCGGGGTCGTAGGAGCGCAGGAGACGGACCTTGCGGGCGTCCTCGGGGGTGGGGGCGAGGCGGCGCAGAGCCTTGAGGTGGCCGGAGTCGAGGGCGATCACCAGGTCGAGCCCGGTGAACCAGGAGCGGTCGAAACGGCGGGCCGTGTGGCCGGTGGCGTACCCGTGCTCCTGGAGGACGGCGACCGTGCGCGGGTCGGCGCCCTCGCCCTCGTGCCAGCCGTCCGTACCGGCGCTGTCGGCCTCGACGAGGTGACCGAGCCCGGCGTCCTCCACGCGCGCGTGGAACACCGATTCGGCCATCGGCGAGCGGCAGATGTTGCCGGTGCAGACGAAACAGACGCGGTAGGCCATCGCGGGCTCAGTCCTCGTCGGGCAGGGCCAGGTGCAGCGCCCAGGAGACGACGGAGATGATCAGACCGCCGGCGACGGCCGTCCAGAAGCCCTCCACGTGGAAGCTCAGGTCGAGCTTGTCGGCCAGCCACGAGGTCAGCAGCAGCATCAGGGCGTTGACGACCAGCGTGATCAGACCGAGCGTCAGGATGAACAGCGGGAAGGTCAGCACCTTCACCACCGGCTTGACCAGGAAGTTCACGAGGCCGAAGAGCAGGGCGACGAGCAGCAGGGTGACGATCTTCTTGCCGGTGCTGTCACCGGTCAGGGTGATCTTGTCCAGCAGCCAGACGGCGACCGCCAGGGCGCCCGCGTTGGCGATCGTCTTGACTACGAAATTTTTCATGTATGTGATCGTTCCAGAGAGATCGACGACCTACACGGGCCACGAGCGGGACGAGGACGATGAAGGCATTCCGGCTGGACGAACTGGAGGCGGAACGAGCCGCCAACGACGGCGCCTACCTGCAGTTCCTGCGCGAGCGGAACATGTCGGTCGGCCTGTACGCCCTCGACGCGGGCACCCACGATCCACAGAACCCGCACAACCAGGACGAGGTCTACTTCGTCGTCAGCGGGCGCGCGTCGATCACCGTCGGCATGGAGACGACCGAGGTCGCGCGCGGCAGCGTGGTGTACGTGCCGGCCGGGGTCGCCCACAAGTTCCACCACATCAGCGAGGACCTGCGGGTGCTCGTGGTGTTCTCCCCGCCGGAGGGCTGAGGCCGCCGGAGGGCTGAGGCCGCGCGCGCTCGTCTCCCGCTTGCGGTGGACGCCGGAACCCCCGCTTCCCCTAGGGGACGGATCAGGGGAGGACAAGGGGTGCGAGGCCCCCGCGGGGGCACCCCGGAGATCTAGCATCGAAGCAGGACATCCGAAAAGGGCCGGTGGCAAGGGCCGCCGGCCGGAGCACAGATGGGGACAAGGGCGATGCGAGAGATCTTCGCGGGACTGCCGTGGTGGGTGAAGTGGGTCGCGGTGCCGGTCATCGCCCTGGTCGTGTTCGGCGGCCTGATAGCCAGCGTCGTCGGCTTCGTGATCGGCCTGCTGTTCAAGGTGCTGGTGTTCGTCGCGCTGGTCGGCGGACTGGTGTACGTCGTACGGAAGTTCACGGCCGGCAGCTCCTCCTCGCGCGGCGACTGGTGACGCCGACGGGGCCGCCCGGAGCCGCCGGGGGCGCCGGGTACCGGTAACAGGGAGCACCCGTTCCCTCGGGCGGGGGAAGTTTCCCGCGCAGCGCGGCAACGGCCCGCGCGGGGCCGTTAGAGTCCGGAATTCGACGCGGGGCGACGCGCCCCGCACGGACCACCCTCGCGCTCCGGGAGTGCCCCTTGGCCACGGCTGACCTCTCCCCCGCGGAACCGGGCGCACCCCCCTCCCGCCCGCCCGGCCGCACCCTCCCGCCCCGGCCCGCCCCCGCGGCCGTCCCCGAACAGCCCCACCCCACGACCACCCTCATCGGCTCCGTCCAGCGCGCGATGCGTCTGCTGGAGACCGTCGCCGGACACCCCTACGGCGCCCCGGCCAAACAACTGGCCAGAGAGACCGGCCTCGCCCTCCCCACCGCCTACCACCTGCTGCGCACCCTGGTCCACGAGGGCTATCTGCGGCGCGACAAGGGCCTGTTCTTCCTCGGCGAGGCGGCCGAGCGGCTGGCCTCGGCAGGTGCCGCGCAGAAACGTCGCAGCACGCTCGTCGACACCCTCGCGCACTGGCGCGACGAGATCGGCGCGCCCGTCTACTACGCCGTGTACCGGGGCGGCGAGATCGAGACGCTGCACGTCGCCGACACCCCCGAGTCCCCCGCCGTCGAGCAGTGGGCCGACTTCCGCGAGACCGGGCACGCGCACGCGATCGGGCAGTGCCTGCTGGCCCAGCTCGACGAGGGCTCGCGCCGCGACCACCTCGACCGCTACCCGGCGCGCACCCTCACGCCGTACACCGTCCGCGACAGCCACAGCCTGCTGCGCCGGCTCGCCGGGGCCGGACGCGCCGCCGCCGTCACCGAGCGGCAGGAGTATCTGCTGGGCACGGTCTGCGCGGCGCTGCCCATCACGCTGGGGGCCATGACCGCGACCGTCGCGCTCTCCCTGCCGGTGCGCCAGGCCGAACGGCTGCTGCCCGCCGTGCGGAAGCTGGAGCGGGAGATCGGGCGGGCGGCGGGGGCGCTCGCGCTCTCTATCAGCATCTGAAAAATCACTGCTTGTGATCCATTGTGTACGTTCAGCAAGATGCGATGCAGTGGCACAGGTACATTCCCGGCCAGTCGACGGCACAGACACGGGGTAAGGCGATGCGCGAGTCCGTACAGACAGTTCAGGCAGAGGTCATGATGAGCTTCCTCGTCTCCGAGGAGCTTTCCTTCCGGATCCCGGTCGAGCTGGCATACGAGTCCTACGACCCGTATGCCGTCCGGCTCACCTTCCACCTTCCCGGGGACGCGCCCGTGACCTGGACGTTCGGGCGGGAGCTGCTGATCGACGGGGTGGGGCGGCCCTGCGGCGAGGGGGACGTGCGGGTCGCACCCGCCGAGCCGGAATCCCTCGGCGACGTCCTCATCCGCCTTCAGGTCGGCGCGGACCAGGCGGTGTTCCGCTCCTCCGCCGCTCCCCTCATCGCCTTCCTCGACCGCACGGACCGGGTGGTCCCGCTGGGGCAGGAGGCGTCCTTCGCCGACTTCGACGCCCATCTCGACGAGGCGTTGGGGCGGATCCTGGCGGAGGAGCAGAGCGCCGGGTGAGAGTGGCCGCGCCGCTTTTCGCCGGTGGGGGAAACGCTTCAGCGGGCCGGAGCTGGTGCAGGAACGGTTCTGCTGGGGTGGGGGCCTGAGCCGGGGCCGGTTGTGCGCCCCCGGCTCGTGCGTGCGCCGGTCAGCGCTTGCGGCGCCGGCCCCGGGATCCCCGTGCGGGGGCCTGAGCCGGCGCCGATGTCGCCGTCGCCGTCGCGGTCTTGGTGTCCGGGCGGTCCGCCGAGACGACCAGGGCCGCCAGGGCCGTCGTCACCGGGACCGAGGCGACCAGGCCGATCGAGCCGACCAGGGTGCGGACGATCTCCTCGGCGACCAGTTCGCTGTTGGCGACCGTGCCGATGCCGCTGTTCGCGATGGAGAAGAGCAGCAGCAGCGGCAGGGCGGCGCCCGCGTAGGCGAGGACGAGGGTGTTGACGACCGACGCGATGTGGTCGCGGCCGATGCGGATGCCCGCCCGGTACAGCCCGCGCCAGCCCATCGTCGGGTTCGCCTCGTGCAACTCCCAGACCGCCGAGGTCTGGGTGACCGTCACGTCGTCCAGGACGCCGAGCGAGCCGATGATGATGCCGGCGAGCAGGAGACCGCTCATGTCGATCGACGGGTACAGGCCGTGGATCAGGCCGGTGTTGTCGTCCGTGTTGCCGGTCAGCGCGGCCCAGTCGTTGAACAGCAGGCCCAGGACGCCGATCAGGACCAGGGAGATCAGCGTCCCGAGCACCGCGACCGACGTCCGCGCGGAGAGTCCGTGACACAGGTAGAGCGCGATCAGCATGATGGCGCTCGCCCCCACCACCGCCACGACCAGCGGGTTCGAGCCCTGGAGGATCGCGGGCAGGATGAAGAAGTTGAGGATCAGGAAGCTGATCGCCAGCGCGACCAGCGCCATCACGCCCCGCAGCCGGCCGACGACCACGACGGCGATCGCGAAGATGCCGGCCAGCAGCGCCATCGGGAAACGCCGGTTGACGTCGGCGACCGAGTACTGGAGGTCCCTCGGCGCGGACGGCTCGTAGGCGACGACGACCTTCTCGCCCTGCTCCAACTGGCGTGACTGGTCCGGCTGGACGATCTCCGTGAACGTCCGGCCCTTGTCCTTGCCGGTGTCCACCCGGATCGTCGCGCGCTTGCAGGTGCCGTTCGCCTGCTGGACGGCCGAGGAGCCCTCGGCGGTCGAGGTGTCGCCGGTCGGGGGCACGCCCCCCGCGTTCACCGAGGCGCAGCTCAGCTTCTCGACCTTCGTGACCGTCGCCTGCTGCGTCTGCCGGTCGAACCCGACGCCGGTCCGCTCGTGCGGTGGGGCTCCGCCGGGCCACAGGACGACCAGGCCGACGAGGACCGCCGCCGCGAAGGGGATCAGGACCGCGCCGATCACCTTGCGCAGGTGCCGGGAGACGGGGGCGGCGGGGCCGTGGCTGTGGCTGTGTCCGTGCGAGTGGCTGCCGCCGTGGCCTCCGCCGCCGTGCGAATCGCCGCCGTGGGAATCGCCGGAACCGCCGCCGTGCGGGGGGTGGTTGTGGGGGTACCCGCCTGGTCCGGAGCCGCTGTGCTCGGTGTTGCTTTCGTGGGCGTGAGCGTGGGCATCGTGGCCAGGGATGCGGGGGGTCGGGCCGCTGTCGTGGCTGGGGACACCGGGGACCGGGCCGTTGCCGTGAGCGGAGGCTTGGGGGATGGGGCCGGTGTCGTGCGCGGGCATCCCGGGCACCGGGCCGCTGTCGTGCGCGGGCATCCTCGGTACCGGGCCGCTGTCGTGCGGGGGCAGTTGAGGTGCGGGGCCGTCGGCCGGTCCCGGAACGCGGGGGACTGGGCCGCTGTCGTGCGCGGAGGCCATCGGCACCGGCCCGCTCTCGTGCATCGGCACCCTCGGTACCGGCCCGCTCTCGTATGCCGGGCGTTGGATCCGGGGCGTCGGGCCGGTGTCCTCCGGGCGGGAGACGGGGCCTACGCCGTACCGCTGTTGGGGCTGAGGCGCGTCGGGGGCGCCCCTCAGCAGCGGGCCCCGTCGCTGGAGCGAGCCGAGGCGGCCGGCGGGCCGGCCTCCCGACGCCGGGCCGGAGAACGGGGGACCGGCGGGACGGGAAGAGCCGGGACCGGCAACGCCGGGGCCGACCGAGCCGGGGCCAGGAGCGCCGGGACCGGCCGAGCCGGGATCAGCTGAGCCGAAGCCGCCGACGCCGTGACCGAGCGAGCCAGGGCCGGCTGAGCCGATGTCACCGGCGCCGGGATGAGCCGAGCCGGGATCAGCAGCGCCGGAACCGAGTGAGCCCGGACCGAGTGAGCCCGGACCAGTGGCACCGGCCCCCCGGCCCTGTTCCGACCCCCGCCCCCCATCCCCGTACCCGTCCCCCGTCCCGAAGTCCTGTGGGTCGCCCGGTGTGTGGCCGGGGCCGCCTCCCGGTCCCGGCCGGCGAGGGGGCTCGGGCGGAGGGGGGAACGGGGAGCGGGGTGTCGTGGTCACCGACCGATCATCGCAAGAACGGCAGAGGCCCACTGTTCACCGCGCCACAAATACCGCTAGCGTGGAGGCACCTTTGCACACGCGGGAGCTCGGAGCACCGGGCTGAGAGGGCGCTGACCTCCGTCTTCGCGGTGTTTCACGTGAAACGTCACCGAGTTCGAGTGATGTTTCACATGAAACATCGGCGGGCGGAAGCGGCTGCGTCGACCGCTGAACCTGTTACCGGGTAATGCCGGCGTAGGGAGTAGGTCTCATGACCATCAAGGACGCACGCACCCCTGCCTCCACGCAGAACGCGGCCAGCGCGAGCACGGCCGACGAGAGCGGCGAGGCCGGGAAGTCCATCGGCTGGCACAAGGCGTACGTCGAGGGCTCGCGCCCCGACCTGCGCGTGCCGGTCCGTCAAGTGCACCTCACCAACGGCCAGTCGGTCACGCTGTACGACACGTCCGGCCCGTACACCGACCCGTCCGCGCAGACGGACGTCCGCAGGGGGCTGCCGCCACTGCGGGAGAACTGGATCATCGCCCGGGGCGACACCGAGGAGTACGCGGGCCGTCCGGTCCGCCCCGAGGACGACGGGGTCAAGCACACCTCGCCGCGGGGCGGGCTGCGGAATCTGGACGCCGTCTTCCCGGGCCGGCCCCGGCTGCCGCGCCGCAGCAGGGACGGGCAGCCGGCCACGCAGTTGACGTACGCCCGCAGGGGCGAGGTCACGCCGGAGATGGAGTTCGTGGCGCTCCGGGAGAACGTCGACCCCGAGGTCGTCCGGGAGGAGATCGCGGCGGGGCGGGCGGTGCTGCCGGCCAACGTCAACCATCCGGAGATCGAGCCGATGATCATCGGCAAGCGGTTCCTGGTGAAGGTCAACGCGAACATCGGGAACTCGGCGGTGACGTCCTCCATCGAGGAGGAGGTCGAGAAGATGACCTGGGCGACGCGCTGGGGCGCCGACACGGTCATGGACCTCTCGACCGGCCGCAACATCCACACCACGCGCGAGTGGGTGCTGCGCAACTCCCCCGTCCCCATCGGCACGGTGCCGCTGTATCAGGCGCTGGAGAAGGTCGACGGCCGGGCCGAGGAGCTGACCTGGGAGATCTACAAGGACACGGTGATCGAACAGGCCGAGCAGGGCGTGGACTACATGACGGTGCACGCGGGCGTCCGCCTCGCGTACGTGCCGCTCACCGCGAACCGCAAGACCGGCATCGTCTCGCGCGGCGGCTCGATCATGGCGGCCTGGTGCCTCGCGCATCACCGGGAGTCGTTCCTGTACGAGAACTTCGAGGAACTGTGCGAGATCCTCGCCGCGTACGACGTCACGTACTCCCTCGGCGACGGGCTGCGGCCCGGCTCGATCGCGGACGCCAACGACGAGGCGCAGTTCGCGGAGTTGCGCACGCTCGGTGAACTCAACAGGATCGCGCGGCGGTTCGACGTCCAGACGATGATCGAAGGCCCCGGGCACGTCCCGATGCACAAGATCAAGGAGAACATCGACCTCCAGCAGGAGATCTGCGACGAGGCCCCCTTCTACACGCTCGGCCCGCTGACGACGGACGTCGCCCCGGCGTACGACCACATCACGTCCGGCATCGGCGCGGCGATGATCGCCTGGTGGGGGACGGCGATGCTCTGCTATGTCACGCCGAAGGAACACCTCGGGCTGCCCAACCGGGACGACGTCAAGACCGGCGTCATCACCTACAAGATCGCCGCCCACGCCGCCGATCTCGCCAAGGGGCACCCCGGCGCGCAGGACTGGGACGACGCCCTCTCCGACGCCCGCTTCGAGTTCCGCTGGGAGGACCAGTTCAACCTGGCCCTCGACCCCGTCACGGCCCGCGAGTTCCACGACGAAACCCTCCCGGCCGAGCCCGCCAAGACGGCCCACTTCTGCTCCATGTGCGGGCCGAAGTTCTGCTCCATGAAGATCAGCCAGGACATCCGCCGCGAGCACGGCGGCAACCGGACCGAGATCGAGGAGGGCATGGCCCAGAAGTCCAAGGAGTTCGCGGCGGCGGGGAACCGGGTGTATCTGCCGATCGCGGACTGAGGACGAACGGGCCGGGGACCGGGAGGCCGGGGTCTGGGACACCGAGGGCCAAGGGACCGGGGTGGCCGAGGGCCGGGCGCCGGGGTGCCGGGCGCCGAGGGATCGGGGTGCCGAGGGCCGAGGGTCGATAGACCGGGGTGTCGGGGGCCGGGGCCGGGGACCGATAGACCGAGGTGCCGGTGCCGGTGCCGGTGCCGGGGTCAAGGGGCCGGGGTGTCTGAGGGACGGGGTGCCGGTGCCGTAGGGCCGGGGGAAAGCAGGCGGGGGCTTTGACACGGGCCCTCGCCGCGAGGGGGCGGCTCTCGACGGGGGCCTGGGAGCCTGGGTCACCCCCCGTGCACGTCCCCCGTGACGGGCTTCTTCGGGACCCCGGCCCGTTCTTCCCTCACCGGCACCGGCACCGGCACTGATTCCACGGCCCCGACCACCCCCTTCAGGGGGCGCGGGGCTGTATCTGATCTGCGGCTACCGCCGCGTGGGCGCGAACAACCACAGCGGACCCGCACCCGGCTGAGCACCCCAAGCACCCCCCCACCCCCGCCACCCCCCCTCGAAGCCGACCCGCTTCCCTCCCCCCCCCACAAACCCGGCCCACCTTCCCTCTCGGGAGTGTGGGCCGGGGCGGAGCGGTGGGGGAGTCGGCGGTCAGTCGGGTGTGTTTTCTGGGCCGCCGAAATCGGGGCTGGTGTAGTCGGGGCTGGAGAAGCTGGGGCGGTGGCCGGGGGTGGGACCGTCGTCGGGGCTGGTGAAGCCGGGGCGGTCGTAGCCGATCTTGGGGAGGCGGCTCGTGGAGGACGGCGGGGGCGTCGGGGGGACGGTCGCCGCCGGGCCCTGTTCGGTCAGGGCCTCGCGGAAGTACGGCAGGAAACCGCGCTGCAACAGGGCCTCGCGCCACGCCTCCCGCGCGAGGGCGACCTCCTCGGCCTGCGCGTTGTACGGCCCGGCCTCCAGCGCGGGCCGGTTGCGCAGGGCCGTGAGCAGCAGTCCGACGGTGGCGACGAGGATCGCCAGCGCGGTGACCACCCCGAACACCCAGCCCGCGGTGACCAGCGCGTCGGCGAACGCCGGGGCCGGATCGAGCGCCTTCAGCAGATAGCCGACGAGCAGGAAGATCACCGCTGCCGTACCGGCGAGGACGGGGGTGAGCGCGGCGGCGACGGCGACGGCTCCCGCGCCGGCGGGCTCGGCGACGGCCTCGCCGAGCGAGGTGGCGATCCCCGTGTCACGGGCGGCCGGCTCACCGGCGTCCGCATCGCGGGTCGCGGGCGGCGCGGGCCGGCGCAGTTCCTCGCGGACCTTCACGTAATGCTGGTACTCGGTCGCCGCGGCCGCTGTGATGAACGCGGTGGCGCCCAGTGCCATGGTGCGCAGTTGTTCCGGGTTGAGACGCCGACCGGCGCCGGCCGGTGCCTCGTGCAGTGGGGCGGAGCGCAGCGCCTCGTCGAGGATCCGCTCGTACTCCTGGCGGTCCTCACTGTGCAGGTGCTGCGGAACGCTGTTCATGTGCATCCCCCGATGCTCCGTAGGGCTTGGGGCTCGCATGCCAACGAGCCGTCGGGCAGAAACGGAGGGGAGCCTGCTACGGATAAGCCGATGGTAGAGCGGCGACGGCTCACGGTGACAGGGGGTTTGCCGAAATTGGGCCCGGTCCCGCGCCGTCGGCGATCAGTCCTCCATGCCGGTCGCCTGCCCGTTGAACGGACGATTATCCATGGGCAACTGTTGGACCAGCAGCTTTCCGGCCATGGTCACTCCGCCGTCCATGGCGATGGCGAGGCCGTCCGCGTAGACGTGCGGTCCCTCGACGTTCGGTCCTGACCGGTCCTCGCCGTCCTCGGAGCCGACTTCGCCCAGCAGATAGGGGATCGGGCTGTGGCCGTGAACGATCCGGGTGCCGCCGTACGTATCGAGCAGGGAGCGGACGGCGTCGGCGCCGCCCTCGTCGCGGAAGGAGAAGCGCTTGGTGAACTTGCGGAACAGGTCCCACACCTCGTCCGCGTCGTTGCGCGTGATCGTCTCGCGGACGGTGTCGTTGACGGCCTCGATCGAGTCGCCGTAGTCGAGATAGGCGGTCGTGTCGGAGTGGACGAGCAGGTGGCCGTCGACCTCCTCGACGGCGTCGAGGCGGGCCATCCACTGGAGGTGGTGGTCCTGGAGGCGGTCCATGTCGGACTTCTGGCCGCCGTTGAGGAGCCAGGCCGCCTGGAAAGTGGCGGTGCCGGCGCCGGAGTTGACGGGGGTGTCGCCGAACCGCTTCGCGCCGAGCAGGAGGAGTTCGTGATTGCCCATCAGGGCCTTGCAGTAGCCGCCGGCCGCGGCGGCCTCCGCGGACAGGCGCATGACGAGGTCGATCACGCCGATGCCGTCGGGGCCGCGGTCGGTGAAGTCGCCGAGGAACCAGAGGCGGGCGGTGCCGGCGCACCACTGGCCGGACGCGTCGATCAGGCCCTGCTCCTGAAGGGCGGCGACAAGTTCGTCCAGGTAGCCGTGGACGTCGCCGACGACGAACAGGGGGCCGGGGCCGCCGCCGTCCACCGGCCGTGCGGCCACCGGTTCGACCGTCGGCATCCTCAGCGTGTCACCCCGGTTGATGACCGGCAGGTCCCGCTGCGTGGGCGTGTACCCCTCGGGGTACGGCTCGCCGGCGGGCACGGCGTTGCCGGGATGCTCTCCGTCGTACGGACCGGCCTCATGGACATACGCGGGCACCCGGAAGTCGCGCAACGTCGCCGTCCGTTCCGCCTCGGGTCCCTGACCGGCCCCCTGAGTCATCAGACCCCTCCACCATCGCGCCGCATCTGCACCGCTTCGGACTGCCTGGTCGCAGCGGCCCGCGGTGTCGTGGGCCCATCATAGGAATGCGGATCGGGCCGTGTGATGACCCAGGGGTGGTGAATCGCCTCCACCCCCCACCACATCACGGCATTCGCCCCAATTACCCCTCCCCCAGCCCCCACCCACACCCACCACACACCTCACGCACACCCCGAGCCGACCGACTCCGCACGAGGTCTCCGACGAGAGCCGAACGGGGGAGCCGGGGAGGGGGGCGAGGGGGGAGGGGGCTGGGGGAGCCGAATGGAGGAGCTGAGCGCGAGCCGGGGGGAGAGGGGTTGAGGGGGAGCCGACTGGAGAGGGCGGAGGGAGCCGAGGGGGGGAAGGGAGCTGAGGGAGCGGCGAGAGGCGAGGGCTGAGGGGGAGGCGGGAGGAGAGGCGCTGAGGGAGGAGCGAGGGCTGAGGGAGAGGGGTCGAGATGAGGGGGCCGGTCTCACGAACGCCACCCTTACGAGGCCGCACGACGGGACGGGGCACGGGGTTCCCGCGGAGCAGCCGAACGCCGCGCTCACGAGGCCCGTACGGCAGGGTGGGACGACGAGACCGTGGCGGGCCGGGTGGACGTCGTACTCGCGGGAAGCGTAGGGCGAGACGGTTGCCGACCGGGAAGCGGACGCCGTACGACAAGGCGGGACGGGGCTGCTCCGGACGAGCGGACGTCGCGCCGGCGGGGCCGCATCGGCGCGGGTACGAGGTGGTTCCGGACCGGCGGAGCACCCACGCAGGACAGCGCGCCCCGAGCCTGTGGACGAACCCGCACGCACCTGGCGACGACACCCCGTCAGATCGTGCAGCCGATCAGCCGCCGCCAACTTCACAGCTCACGGCCCCGCCGGGGTTGGTGTCCCGCCGGGCGGTGCGGCGATGCGAGGCTGTCGGCCTCCACCCGGAGCCGGAGCCGGAGCCGCGCCCACCGCCCCGTCCGGCCAGGGCGTGGGCTGTTCACCGGCGCCAGCCCTCCGACGCGATGCGCGGGCGCTGGCCCAGCGGGCCGCCCCGCCGAGTCACCGACTCCGCGCCGACACCCCACTCAGCGGGACGTGACCTCGCTGGGGCCACCACAGGCCGTCGTCCCCAACCGGCCCCTATGGCTGGACGCAGCTTCGAAGGAATCGCCCCCTCGCGCCCCCGCCCGCGCCGACGTGGTTCGACGGGAACGGCTGCACCGCGGACAGGCGACCACCGGACCACACCACCCAGCCCGGCCCTTCCTAATCGCGGCGACACCCACGCCACCCGCCGGCTCGGCGTGGCGGGCCCGGGATTCGCCGCCCGGACACGCTGCCGCGAGGCGACCCGCCGGGCCCGTCCCGGGGATTCGTCCGAGGCACCGCCTCCGGCGGAAACCCGGGGTCCCCGGAGGGGACCGGTTACGTGCCCTCGGGGTTGCGTGGGGGGCTGACCGTGGTGCGGGGTGGGCGGCGTTGGGAGGAGGTTCGGATGATCAGTTCGGTTGGTATTACCTGCTCGACGGGGTGGTCGGAGTGGACGCCTTCGATGGCGTCGATGAGGAGTTGGACCACGGCTGTGCCGATGCGGCGGGGTTTGAGGGAGAGGGTGGTGATGGGCGGCTCGGTGCTCGCGTAGACCGTGGATTCGCTGCAGCAGACGAGGAGGAGGTCTTCCGGTACGCGCAGTCCGTAGCGGCGGGCGGCGGCGAGGAGGTCCGTGCCGTTGGGGTCGAAGAGGCCGTAGACCGCGTCGGGCCGGTCGGGGCGGGCGAGGAGGCGATCGGCGGCGACGGCGCCCGCGCACGGATCGTGCGCCGGATACGCCTCGTACACCGGATCCTGGCCCACCCGCTCGCACCAGCGCAGATACGCGGTCGTCGACAGATGCGTGTACGTGTCGGTCGTGGTCCCCGTCAGCAGCCCGATCCGCCGCGCTCCGGCGTCCGCGAGGTGGTCGAGGATGTCCAGCACGGCGGCCTCGTGGTCGTTGTCGACCCACGCGGTGACCGGCAGCGGACCGGCGGGGCGCCCGTCGGAGACGACGGGTAAACCCTGCCGGACGAGCTCGCCGACGACCGGATCCTGATCGGACGGATCGATGACGACCGTCCCGTCCAGGGCGACGTTCGACCACACGTCGTGCCGCGAGGTCGCCGGGAGGATGACGAGCGCGTAGCCGCGGGCGAGCGCGGCGGACGTGGCGGCTCTGGCCATCTCCGCGAAGTACGCGAACTCGGTGAAGGTGAAAGGTTCATCCCCGTACGTGGTGACGGTCAGCCCGATGAGGCCGGACTTCCCGGTACGGAGCGTGCGGGCCGCGGCCGACGGGCGGTAGCCCAGCCGGTCGGCGACCTCGCGGACGTGGCGTCGGGTGGCATCAGGGAGCCTGCCCTTGCCGTTCAGGGCGTCGGAGACGGTCGTGATGGACACTCCGGCGGCGGCGGCCACGTCCCTGATGCCCGCTCGGCCCGGCCGGCTGCCTCGGCGTGAGGTTTCCGCGCGGCTCACCTGGTGCTTCCCTGCTGCTGTCATGGCGTGCCGATAGTAGGGCTCAGGAGGTGGGGTAGGGCGGACGCATATGCACGCATTGACAGGCACGTTTCTGCAAGGTCAAGAATAGGTAACTGCCTCAGAAATAAAGGTAGTTGACCCATTCAACAGTAATACGTGCGGTGTCTGCGCTGATGAGCCTGGCGAGCAACCGATGTTTCGAAGAGGTCTCAACTCACCTGGACGAGGGATGCGCGCCACGGCGCGTGCCACCGGCGCGTAGATATATGTACGGCGCGCCCCTCGTTTCGTCGCCCTTGATGCCCTGTTGCCCCGGATGCCCCTGTGAGCAACGAGGCCCGACCCGGCGCTGACGTGAGCGGGCCGAATCCTCATAAGGTGAGGAGAATTGAATCCCGGCGGTGGCCACGAGGAGGACTGCGGTGAGCGAGACGAGCCCCAAGCTGCGGGTCGAGCTGGAGGGGATCCCGACCTACAAGCCGGGCAGGCCGGCGGCGGAGGGCGGCCCGGTGGCCTACAAGCTGTCCTCCAACGAGAACCCCTATCCGCCGCTGCCCGGCGTGCTGGAGACCGTCACGGCCGCCGCCTCGTCCTTCAACCGCTACCCGGACATGGCGTGCACCGCGCTGACCCAGGAGCTGGCCGACCGCTTCGGCGTCCCGGTCACCCACCTGGCCACCGGCACCGGCTCGGTCGGCGTCGCCCAGCAGCTCCTCCAGGCCACCTCGGGCCCCGGCGACGAGGTCATCTACGCCTGGCGCTCCTTCGAGGCGTACCCGATCATCACCCAGATCAGCGGCGCGACCTCGGTCCAGGTCCCGCTCGCCCCGGGCGACGTCCACGACCTCGACGCGATGCTCGCCGCGATCACCAACCGGACCCGCCTGATCTTCGTCTGCAACCCCAACAACCCGACGGGGACGGCCGTCCGGCGGGCCGAGCTGGAGCGGTTCCTGGACCGGGTGCCGGGCGACGTCCTGGTCGTCCTCGACGAGGCGTACCGCGAGTTCGTCCGCGACGCCGACGTCCCCGACGGCGTCGAGCTGTACCGGGACCGGCCCAACGTCTGTGTCCTGCGCACGTTCTCCAAGGCGTACGGTCTGGCGGGCCTGCGGGTCGGCTTCGCGATCGCCCACGAGCCCGTCGCCGCAGCCCTGCGCAAGACGGCGGTCCCCTTCGGTGTCACCCAGCTCGCGCAGGACGCCGCCGTCGCCTCGCTGCGCGCGGAGGACGAACTGCTGGGCCGCGTCGGCTCCCTGGTCTCCGAGCGCACGCGCGTGGTGAACGCGCTGCGCACCCAGGGCTGGACCGTCCCCGACACCCAGGCCAACTTCGTCTGGCTCGCCCTCGCCGAGCGCACCCCGGCGTTCGCCGCCGCCTGCGAACAGGCCGGCGTCGTCGTCCGCCCCTTCCCCGAGGGCGCCCGCGTCACGATCGGCGAGACCGAGGCCAACGACATCTTCCTGAAGGTGACGGAGGAGTTCCTGAAGGAGGGGTGAGGGTCCCCCAGGGGGGCTGTGACCCATAGGACAGGGGGCCTGTGACCAATCAGGCCCCCCCTCCCGTCAAGTCTCGAACGGGTATGCGCCATAATTGCTTGTGAATGTGAACGCGTTCACAAGCGTGTCCCAGTTGCTCCGCTGTTGTGCGTGACATAAGGGGCAAACTGCCGCAGTACCACGGCACGTAAGGAGACTGACGACGTGGAAATGGCCTTGGCGCCAGAGACACTGGCGCGCTGGCAGTTCGGCATCACGACCGTCTACCACTTCCTCTTCGTCCCCCTGACGATCTCGCTCGCGGCGCTCACCGCCGGGCTGGAGACCGCGTGGGTGCGGACCGGCAAGGAGAAGTACCTCAGGGCGACGAAGTTCTGGGGCAAGCTCTTCCTGATCAACATCGCGATGGGCGTCGTCACCGGCATCGTCCAGGAGTTCCAGTTCGGCATGAACTGGTCCGACTACTCGCGCTTCGTCGGGGACGTCTTCGGCGCTCCCCTCGCCTTCGAGGCCCTGATCGCCTTCTTCTTCGAGTCCACCTTCATCGGCCTGTGGATCTTCGGCTGGGACAAGCTCCCGAAGAAGATCCACGTGGCCTGCATGTGGATGGTCTCGATCGGCACGATCCTGTCGGCCTACTTCATCCTCGCGGCGAACTCCTGGATGCAGCACCCGGTCGGCTACCGGATCAACGAGGCCAAGGGCCGCGCCGAACTCACCGACTTCTGGCTGGTCCTGACCCAGAACACCGCGCTCGCCCAGGCGTTTCACACCCTGACGGCCGCGTTCCTGACCGGCGGCGCGTTCATGGTCGGCATCTCCGCCTTCCACCTGGTCCGCAGGCGGCACATCGTCGAGATGAAGACGACCCTGCGCCTCGGCCTGATCACGGTCGTCGTCGCCGGGCTGCTCACCGCGATCAGCGGCGACACCCTCGGCAAGGTCATGTTCAAGCAGCAGCCGATGAAGATGGCCGCCGCCGAGGCCCTGTGGGACGGCGAGGCGCCCGCGCCGTTCTCCGTCTTCGCCTACGGCGACGTCGACAAGGGCCACAACAAGGTCGCCATAGAGATCCCGGGCCTGCTGTCCTTCCTCGCGAACGACGACTTCACCTCGCACGTCCCCGGCATCAACGACGTCAACAAGGCCGAGCAGGCGAAGTTCGGACCCGGCGACTACCGCCCCAACATCCCGGTCGCCTACTGGGGCTTCCGCTGGATGATCGGCTTCGGCATGACCTCGCTGGCCCTCGGCATGGTGGGCCTGTGGCTCACCCGCAAGAAGTTCATGCTGCCCGAGCACCTGAGGACCGGTGAGGACGAGGTGCCGCACCTGGTCCTCTTCAAGAACAAGGCGCTCGGCCCTCAACTGACCACCTGGTACTGGCGCCTGGCGATCTGGACCCTGGCCTTCCCGCTGATCGCCAACTCCTGGGGCTGGATCTTCACCGAGATGGGCCGTCAGCCCTGGGTCGTCTACGGCATCTTCCAGACCCGCGACGCGGTCTCCCCCGGCGTCTCCCAGGCCGAGATCCTGACCTCGATGATCGCCTTCACCACGCTGTACGCGATCCTCGCCGTCGTCGAGGTGAAACTGCTCGTCAAGTACGTGAAGGCCGGCCCGCCCGAGCTGACCGAGGCCGACCTCAACCCGCCCACGAAGATCGGCGGCGAGGCGCGTGACGCCGACAAGCCGATGGCCTTCTCGTACTAGGCCGAGGGAGCTGCACCGTCATGGAACTGCACGACGTCTGGTTCGTCCTGATCGCCGTCCTGTGGACCGGCTACTTCTTCCTGGAGGGCTTCGACTTCGGGGTCGGCGTCCTCACCAAGCTGCTCGCCCGGGACCGGGCCGAGAAGCGTGTCCTCATCAACACCATCGGGCCGGTCTGGGACGGCAACGAGGTCTGGCTGCTCAGTGCGGGCGGTGCGACCTTCGCGGCGTTCCCCGAGTGGTACGCCACCCTCTTCTCCGGCTTCTACCTGCCGCTGCTGGTCATCCTGCTCTGCCTGATCGTCCGGGGCGTCGCCTTCGAGTACCGGGCCAAGCGGCCCGAGGAGAACTGGCAGCGCAACTGGGAGCACGCGATCTTCTGGTGCTCCCTGCTCCCCGCGTTCCTGTGGGGCGTGGCGTTCGGCAACATCGTCCACGGCGTGAAGCTCGACCGGGACTTCGAGTACGTCGGTGGCTTCTGGGACCTGCTCAACCCGTACGCCCTGCTCGGCGGGCTGGTCACGCTGACCCTGTTCACCTTCCACGGCACGGTGTTCACGGCCCTCAAGACGGTCGGTGAGATCCGGGAACGGGCCCGTGCGCTCGCCCTCAAGGTCGGCCTCGTCACCGCCGTCCTCGCGCTCGCGTTCCTGGTCTGGACGCAGGCCGACAAGGGGGACGGCGCGAGCCTGGTCGCGCTGGTCGTGGCCGTCGCCGCCCTGGTCGCGGCGCTCGTCGCCAACCAGGCCGGGCGTGAGGGCTGGTCGTTCGCGCTCTCCGGCGTCACGATCGTCGCCGCCGTGGCGATGCTCTTCCTGACGCTCTTCCCGAACGTCATGCCGTCGACGCTGAACCCGGAGTGGAGCCTCACGGTCACCAACGCCTCGTCCAGCCCCTACACGTTGAAGATCATGACCTGGTGCGCGGTGATCGCGACGCCGATCGTGATGCTGTATCAGGGGTGGACGTACTGGGTGTTCCGCAAGCGGATCGGGACGCAGCACATCGCTGAAGCGCATTGAGTCCGACAGGGCGATGTTTCACGTGAAACATCGCCCTGGACCGAAGGGCATGTTTCACGTGAAACCAATCGATCCACGTCTCCTCCAATACGCCCGAGCCTCCCGCCGGTTCCTGGCGGCGGTCGTCGGACTTGGTGCTGTCGGCGCGCTGCTGGTCATCGCTCAGGCCATGCTCATCGCCGAGATCGTGGTCGGCGCCTTCCAGCACGGCCACTCGGTCTCCGACCTGCGTACCCCTCTCCTCCTGCTGGCGTCCGTCGCGGTCGGGCGGGCGCTCGTCTCCTGGCTCACCGAGCTTTCCGCCCACCGCGCGAGCGCCGCCGTGAAGTCGGAGCTGCGGGGGCGGCTGCTGGAGCGGGCGGGGGCGCTGGGCCCGGGGTGGCTGAGCGGGCAGCGGACCGGCTCGCTGATCGCCCTCGCGACGCGGGGCGTGGACGCCCTCGACGACTACTTCTCGCGCTATCTCCCCCAGTTGGGGCTCGCCGTCGTCGTCCCTGTCGCGGTGCTCGCGCGGATCGTGACCGAGGACTGGGTGTCGGCGGCGATCATCGTCGGGACGCTGCCGCTGATCCCGGTGTTCATGATGCTGATCGGGTGGGTGACGCAGTCGCGGATGGACCGGCAGTGGCGGCTGCTGTCGCGGCTGTCGGGGCACTTCCTGGACGTCGTCGCGGGGCTGCCGACGCTGAAGGTGTTCGGGCGGGCCAAGGCGCAGGCCGAGTCGATCCGGAAGATCACCGGCGAGTACCGGCAGGCGACGCTGCGGACGCTGCGGATCGCGTTCCTCTCGTCGTTCGCGCTGGAACTGCTGTCGACGATCTCGGTCGCCCTGGTCGCGGTGACGGTCGGGATGCGGCTCGTGCACGGCGAGATGGACCTCTACATCGGGCTGGTCATCCTGATCCTGGCGCCGGAGGCGTATCTGCCGCTGCGCCAGGTCGGCACGCAGTACCACGCGGCGGCCGAGGGGCTTGCCGCCGCCGAGGAGATCTTCGCGGTGCTGGAGGAGCCGGTGCCCGCGTCCGGCACGGCGGCCGTCCCGCAGGGTGCGATCACCTTCGACGGGGTGACCGTCCGCTACCCCGGCCGCTCGGTCCCCGCCGTCGAGAACGCCTCGTTCACCGTCGAACCCGGGGAGACGGTCGCCCTCGTCGGTCCGAGCGGCGCCGGGAAGTCGACGTTGCTGAACGTGCTGCTCGGTTTCGCCCGGCCCGCCGAGGGCGAGGTGCGGATCGGGGGCGCCGGCCTCGACGGCCTCGACCTGGCCGAGTGGCGTTCACGGATCGCCTGGGTGCCCCAGCGGCCCCACCTGTACGCCGGGACGATCGCGGAGAACGTCCGGCTGGCCCGTCCCGACGCCGATGACACGGCCGTCCGCCGGGCGCTCGCCGACGCGGGGGCCCTGGAGTTCGTGGACGCGCTGCCCGCCGGGCCCGACACCGTGCTCGGCGAGGACGGCGCCGGGCTCTCCGCCGGGCAGCGGCAGCGGCTCGCCCTGGCGCGCGCGTTCCTCGCGGACCGGCCGGTGCTGCTGCTCGACGAACCGACGGCCGCGCTGGACGGCGCGACCGAGGCGGAGGTCGTCGCGGCGGTGCGGCGGCTCGCCGAGGGGCGGACCGTGCTGCTCGTGGTGCACCGGCCCGCGCTGCTCGGGGTGGCCGACCGGGTCGTGCGGCTCGCGGAGGCCGGGGCCGGGGCGGGGGCCGTGGACCGGGCGTCCGCCGCCGTCGTCGTCCGGGAGGAGCACGGGCTCACGCAGGCCGACTTCTTCACGCCGGGGGAGTTGAAGGAGAGCGGAGAAGAGACGCCGACCGGGGTGGTGCGCGGGGGTGTGCTCGCGCGGGTGCGGGCCATGGCCGGGCCGCGCCGGGGGCGGCTGCTGCTGGCGGCGCTGCTCGGGAGTCTGGCGCTGGGCAGCGCGGTCGGGCTGATGGCGACGTCCGGGTGGCTCATCTCGCGGGCCTCGCAGCAGCCGCCGGTGCTGTATCTGATGGTGGCCGTGACGGGGACGCGGGCGTTCGGGATCGGGCGGGCCGTGTTCCGGTACGCGGAACGGCTCGTCTCCCACGACGCGGTGCTGCGGATGCTGGCCGACACGCGGGTCGCCGTCTTCCGGCGTCTGGAGCGGCTTGCGCCCGCCGGGCTGCGCTCCACGCGCCGGGGCGACCTGCTGTCGCGGCTCGTCACCGACGTCGACGCGCTCCAGGACTACTGGCTGCGCTGGCTGCTGCCGGCCGGGGCCGCCGTCGTCGTGTCGGCCGGGGCGGTGGCGTTCACCGGGTGGCTGCTGCCGGAGGCGGGCGCGGTGCTCGCCGTCGGGCTGCTGCTCGCCGGGGTGGGGGTGCCGCTGGTCACGGGGGCGGTGTCGCGGCGCGCCGAGCGGCGGCTCGCGCCCGCGCGCGGGGTGCTGGCCACCCGGGTCGCCGACCTGCTCACCGGCACCGCCGAACTCACCGTCGCCGGGGCCCTGCACCGGCGTACCGGTGAGGCGCGGGAGGCCGACGGGGTGCTCACCCGGATCGCGTCGCGCGGGGCGGCGGCGACCGCGCTCGGGGACGGGCTGACGGCGCTGGTGACGGGGCTGACCGTGACGGCGGCGGCGCTGGCCGGGGCGCAGGGTGTCGTCTCCGGGCGGCTGGACGGGGTGTCGATGGCGGTCGTGGTGCTCACGCCGCTGGCCGCCTTCGAGGCCGTCCTCGGGCTGCCGCTCGCCGTGCGTCACCGGCAGCGGGTGCGGCGCAGCGCGGAGCGCGTGTACGAGGTGCTGGACTCCCCCGTGCCGGTTCGGGAGCCCGAGCGGCCCCGGCAGGCGCCCGCCACGCCGTTCCCGCTGGCCGTCAAGGGGCTCACCGCGCGCTACGAGGGGCAGGGCCGCGACGCGCTCGCCGGGGTCGACCTGACGCTCACCGAGGGGCGCCGGATCGCCGTCGTGGGCGCCTCCGGGTCCGGCAAGACGACGCTCGCGCAGGCGCTGCTGCGGTTCCTGGACCCGCGTGCCGGGACGTACACGCTGGGCGGCGTCGACGCGTACGCGCTCGACGGGGACGACGTGCGCGCGCTCGTCGGGCTGTGCGCGCAGGACGCGCACCTCTTCGACTCCACCGTCCGCGAGAACCTGCTGCTCGCGCACAAGGGCGCGGACGAGGCCGAGCTGCGCGACGCGCTGCGCCGGGCCCGGCTCCTGGAGTGGGCCGACGGGCTGCCGGACGGCCTGGACACGCTGGTCGGCGAGCACGGCGCGAAGCTCTCCGGCGGGCAGCGGCAGCGGCTCGCGCTGGCCCGCGCGCTGCTCGCGGACTTCCCGGTGCTGGTCCTCGACGAGCCCGCCGAACACCTCGACCTGCCGACGGCCGACGCGCTCACGGCGGACCTGCTGGCCGCGACCGAGGGGCGGACGACGCTGCTGATCACGCACCGGCTGGCGGGGCTCGACGCGGTCGACGAGGTGGTGGTGCTGGAGGAGGGGCGGGTCGCGCAGCGCGGGACCTACGCCGAGCTGGCCGCCGTGGCGGGGCCGTTGCGGCGGATGGTGGAGCGGGAGGAGGCGGCGGAGCTGCTGGTGGGGGCGCGCTGAGACATGGGGGCGCGCTGAGACATGGGGCGCGCTGAGACATGGGGCGCGCTGAGACAGCGCGGGCCGTTCAGCCTTCGGGCAGAGCGGCCCGCTTTGTTTAGCAAAACGGGCAAATTACCCTCACTTCATGGCAGTCGACCCGGCCGAGAGCCGTCTCCTCGAAGCACTCCGGTCCATCGGCGGCGACCTGGACCGCATCCCCGCGACGGCCATGGCGCTGCTCGGCGTCCCGGACGCGGCCGTCGAGGCGGACGGCGACGGCTCCGGCTGGGCCCTCGCCGTCCCGATCCACGCGCACGGTGAGCCGTACGGCAGCCTCTGCCTCGCCGCGCGCCCCGACGGCCGTCCCTTCGACGACGCCGACCTCGACCTCGTCCGCGTCCTCGTCGGCGAGGCGGGCCTCGCGATCGGCAACGCGCGGCTGCACGAGGCCGCGCGGCAGCGGGAGCGCTGGATCGACGGCTCCGTCGCCGTCACCACCGCCCTCCTCGCCGACGACGACCCCGACGACGCGCTCCAGGTCGTCGCCGAGGCCGCCCGCACCCTCGCCGAGGCCGCCACCGGCGTCGTCATGCTGCCCGCCGAGAACAGCGGCCTGGAGATCGTCGCCGTCGCCTCCGGTGGCCGCTCGGAACTGCTCGGCCAGGTCATCCCCGTCGGCAACGACCTGGTCAAGGCGCTGCTCGACGGCCAGGAGGCGCTGATCGACGACGCGTCGAGCGACCCCCGCTCGATCACCTCGCACACCGACGAGTACGGCGCCGTCCTGCTGCTCCCGCTGCGCGGCGACGGCCGTTTCCTCGGCACGCTCGGCATGGCCCGCGCGAGCGGGCGCCCGACGTTCAGCGCCGCCGAGCGCGAACTCGCCCGCCGGTTCGCCGAACAGGCCGCGCTGGCGCTGGTCGCCGCCGAGGCGCAGCGTGACCGGGAACGGCTCGCGGTGTTCGAGGAACGCGACCGCATCGCCCGTGACCTGCACGACCTCGTCGTCCAGCGGCTGTTCACGATCGGGCTCACACTGGGCGGCGCGCAGCGCGAGGCCGTCACGCCCGAGGTGCGCGAGGGCGTCGGGCGGGCCGTCGACGAACTCGACGTCACCATCCAGGAGATCCGCGCCGCGATCTTCGCCCTGCGCCAGGGGCCCGGCGAGGCGCCGTCCGAGCTGCGGACGCGGGTGCTGCGCGAGGTCGCCATGGCCGCCGTGCCGCTCGGGTTCACGCCCGGCTGCCGGTTCGCCGGCGACGTCGACGCCCTCGTCGGCGAGGTCACCGGCAAGAACCTCCTCGCCGCCCTGCGCGAGGCCCTGTCCAACTCCTTCCGGCACGCCCACGCCTCCCGCATCGACGTCGTCGTCGACGCCACCGCGACCCTGCCGGACGGCCGCCCCGGCGTACGGCTGACCGTCGCGGACGACGGCGTCGGCATCACCGGCGGCGGGCGCCGCAGCGGCCTGCTGAACCTCGTCCGGCGCGCGGAGTCCCTGGGCGGCGCGAGCGGGCACGGGCCGGGCATCGGCGCCGGGGGCGGCGGGACGACGGTGGTGTGGGAGGCCCCGTACTGAGCGGGCGCGTCAACCGAGGGGTGACGGGGCGTCATCCGGCGTTGGGCCATCCGGACGCGCTGTCCCCCGGTCGTATGACGTGAACAGGCGCGCCGCCGGGCGGCTGGGACACGATCGCTGACATGCGCTCACCTCGCCGCCGCCCCCTGCTCGTTCCGGTCCTGCTGTGCGCGGCGGTCCTCGCGGCCCGGCCCGCGCCCGCCGCCGCCGACGGCGAGCACGGCTTCGGCGACGGGCTCGGGGCGCAGGTCGCGCGGCTGTACGAGGAGGCCGCCGCCGCCTCCCAGGAGTACGACGCCGGGCGCCGCGAGGCCGAGACCCAGCGGGCCAGGGCCCAGCGGTACGAGGAACTGCGCGCGCGGGAGCTGCGGGAACTCGGGCGGCTGCGCGCGGACCTCGGGCGGTTCGCGCGGGCCCAGTACCGCGACGGGGGCGGGCTCCCCATGGCCGTCCGGATGGTGCTGGACGGGGATCCCGACCGGTTGATGCGCGGTCAGCACGTGCTCGCGCAGGCGAATCTGGCCGTCGGGAGCGCGCTCGGGAAGCGGCGCGCGGCCGAGGAGCGGCTGGCGGCGGACGGGGCGCGGGCGGCGAGCGCCTGGCAGGTGCTGGAGCGGAGGACCGCCGAACTCGCCGTCCTCAAGCGGGAGATCGAGGGCAAGCTGGAGGAGGCGCGGTGGCGGCTCCAGGGGCGGGCGGCGGCGTCCGTCGCCGCCGGGGCCTGTCCCGGCGCGGTCCGGCTGCCGCGGCGCGCGGTCCACTCCGCGCGGGGGTGGGTTGCGCCCGTCGAGGACTACCGGCTCTCCGCCTCCTTCGGCAGCGGCGGCGCGCGCTGGGCCCGCCGCCACACCGGCCAGGACTTCGCCGTGCCCATCGGGACGCCCGTCCGCGCGGTCGGCGCCGGCCGGGTCGTCCGCGTGGCCTGCGGGGACGGGTTCGGCGTCCAGGTCGTCGTCGGCCATCCCGACGGGTACTTCACCCAGTACGCCCACCTCGCCTCCGTCACCGTCGACCCCGGCGAACGCGTTTCCGCCGGCCAGTGGATCGGCCAGACCGGCTCCACCGGCAACTCCACCGGGCCTCACCTGCACTTCGAGGTACGGGTGACGCCGGAGATGGGCTCGGCGGTGGATCCGGTGCCGTGGTTGGGGGAGCGGGGGGTGGGGCTGGGGTGAGGGTCACACCCGTTCTGCGAGCAGTTTCTCGATCATGACCGCCACGCCGTCCTCGTTGTTCGTGGACGTCCGGCCCGTGGCCGCCGCGCTGACGGCCGGGTGGGCGTTGCCCATCGCGTAGGAGCGGCCCGCCCAGGTCAGCATCTCGATGTCGTTCGGCATGTCGCCGAAGGCGACGACCTCGGCGGGGGCGATGCCGCGTTCCGCGCAGCACAGGGCGAGGGTGCTGGCCTTCGAGACGCCGGGGCCCGCGATCTCCAGGAGGGCGCTGGGGCTGGACCGTGTGACGCTGGCGCGCTCCCCGATCGCCGTCCTGGCCAGCGTGAGGAAGTCGTCCGGGTCCAGCGTGTGGTGGAAGGCGAGGATCTTCAGGACCGGTTCGCGCGCGCCCGGCCCGTCCGGGGCGAGGAGGTCGTCCGCCGGGGCCAGGGAGTCCGGGATCTCCATGTGCATCTTGGGGTACTCGGGCTCCTGGTGGAACCCGTACGTCTGCTCCACCGCGTACATCGTCCCCGGCGCGGCCTCCCGCAGCAGCCGGACGGCGTCCAGGGCGCCCTGCCTCGCGAGTTCCCGCACCTTCACGAACCGGTGCGCGCCGGGGCCCCCGTGCAGGTCGACCACCGCCGCGCCGTTCCCGCAGATCGCCAGGCCGTGTCCGTGCACGTGCGCACTCACGGCGTCCATCCACCTCGCCGGCCTGCCCGTCACGAAGAACACCTCGATCCCCGCGTCCTCGGCCGCCGCCAACGCGGCCACCGTCCTCGGGGACACCTTCCCGTCGTCCCCCAGCAGGGTGCCGTCGAGGTCGGTGGCTATCAGGCGGGGCGCCGGGGGTGCGGACGCGGGCTCGGGGTGGCGGGGTGCGGAGGTCACGGGGGCATTCTCGCGTATGGGGGTGCTCGGGTGGGTGGGAGAGCGCGCGGAGGAGACGGACGTCCTCAGCCCAGCTGTGCCGGAGCCTCCATCGCGATGCGTTCGAAGATCTTCTCGTCGGCCGCGAAGTCCGTGTCCGGGATCGGCCAGTGGAGGACGAGTTCCGTGAAGCCGAGTTCCCGGTGGCGGCCGGCGAAGTCGACGAAGGCGTCGAGGGAGTCGAGCGGGCGGGCCCGGTCGGGAGTGAAGCCGGTGAGCAGGATCCTGCGGAGGGAACCGGGGTCACGGCCCAGGGACGCGCAGGCGTCGGAGAGGCGGTCCGTCTGGTCGCGCAGGGCGCGGACGGACTGCTCCGGGGTGCCGGACTCGTAGAGCTTGGGGTCGCCCGTGGTGACCCATGCCTGCCCGAAGCGCGCGGCGAGACGGAGTCCGCGGGGGCCGGTCGCCGCGACGGCGAAGGGGAGGCGGGGGCGCTGGACGCAGCCGGGAATGTCGCGGGCCTCGTGTGCCGAGTAGTGATCGCCCTCGTAGGAGACGGAGTCCTCGGTGAGCAGCCGGTCCAGCAGGGTGACGAACTCGGCGAACCGGTCGGCACGCTCGCGCGGCGTCCACGGCTCCTGCCCCAACGCGGTCGCGTCGAACCCGCTGCCCCCCGCGCCGATGCCCAGCGTGATACGGCCCCCGGAGATGTCGTCCAACGAGATCAGCTCCTTGGCCAGCGTCACCGGATGCCGGAAGTTCGGCGAGGTGACCAGCGTCCCCAACCGAATCCGCTCAGTGACGGACGCGGCAGCGGTGAGCGTCGGCACGGCCCCGAACCAGGGCCCGTCCCGGAAGCTGCGCCAGGACAGGTGGTCGTAGGTGTAGGCCGCGTGGAACCCGAGCTGTTCCGCCCGTGTCCAGTCCGAACGGCCCCCTTCGTGCCAGCGGCGGTGGGGGAGGATCACGGTGCTGAGGTGCAGGCTCATACGTCGAGCGTATGCGGAGAGTCGTGTTTCACGTGAAACAGTGACCGTCCGTTCGGGAGGGCCCCTCAGCGAGCCTCCCCGAACCGGATGTACCGCGCCGGTACCGCCTTCGTCAGCCACACCCCGTTCGCGCTGACGTGGAAGACGTGGCCGTCGCGGTGCATGGCGGCGGAGTCGACCGTGAGGATGACGGGGCGGCCGCGGCGGGCGCCGACGCGGGTGGCGGTGGCGAGGTCCGGGGAGAGGTGGACGTCGTGGCGGTTCATGGCGCGCAGGCCCTCGGTGCGGATCGAGGGGAGGGCGCGGGGGTTGGTGCCGTGGTAGAGGCGCGGGGGCGGGGTGGCCGGGGGGAGGTCGAGGTCGACGTCGATGCTGTGGCCCTGGCTGGCCCGGATGCGGGTGCCGGCGATCTCGAAGCGCTTCTTGTCGTTGGTCGCGACGACGTGGTCCAGCTCGTCGCGGGTGATGCGGAAGCCGTGGGTCGCCGCGGCCGTGAGGAGGGCGTCGATCTCCGTCCAGCCGGCCTCGTCGAGGCGCAGGCCGATGCGGTCGGGCTGATGGCGGAGGTGTTTGGAGAGGTACTTCGACACCCTCACGGTGCGTTGGTCGGTCATCCCTCCAGTGTGCGGAGAGAGATGTGGATCACGCACCCAATTTTCGCCACCAGGTTTGATCCACAACCAACGGTAGTTATCCACAGGCCGGTTGGGGATTCTGTGGATAACTACCGGGCGGAATGCGGCATTTGAGCAAGTCATGTTAACGGTACGTTACTTGGCCAACTCCCCTATATCCGCGGCTCGTACCGCGCCAGCGCCCGCAACACCCGTGGCGACAGCCGCGAAAGCAGCCGCGACCCCTTCGCCTCCGCCGTCACCGGCACCACCGCCTCGTCCCGGACCACCGCGCGCACGATCGCGTCCGCGACCTTCTCCGGCGGGTAGTTGCGCCGCCCGTACAGCCGCGCGGAACTCGCCCGCCGCCGCTCCTGCTCACCCGCGTCGACGCCGACGAACGTCGTGGTCGACGTGATGCCCGTGTTGACCAGCCCGGGACAGATCGCGCTCACCCCGATCCCCTTGCCCGCCAACTCCGCGCGCAGGGACTCGCTCAGCATGAGGACGGCCGCCTTCGAGGCGCCGTACGCGGGCAGCAGACGCGACGGCTGGTACGCGGCGGCCGACGCGACGTTCACGATGTGGCCACCCTCACCGCGCTCGACCATGTGCCGCCCGAACAGCCGGCAACCATGAATGACGCCCCACAGGTTGACGTCCAGGACGCGCCGCCAGTCCTCGGTGCTCGTGTCGAAGAACGAGCCGGAAAGACCGACGCCGGCGTTGTTGACCAGCACGTCGACCACACCGTACGACTGCCGTACCTTCGCGGCGAGTTCGTCCATCGCCGCCTCGTCCGAGACGTCCACCGCCTCCGCCCACGCCTCCCGCGCGCCCACGAGCCGCGCCAGCTCGGCCGTCCGCGTGGCGCTCTCGGCGTCCCGGTCGACGGCGATCACACGCGCGCCCGCCTCCGCGAAGGCGAACGCGGTGGCCCGGCCGATGCCGCTGCCCGCGCCCGTCACCAGCACGAGCTGACCCGCGAACCGCTCCGCGTGGACGCCGGACGCGGCGACCGTCCGCGTCTGCCCGGCCTCGATCGAGGTGACGAACTCGGTGATCCAGGACGCCACTTGGTCGGGCCGGGTGCGCGGGATCCAATGCTTGGCCGGCAGCGTGCGCCGGGTCAGGCGCGGCGCCCACGTCTCCAACTCGTCGTACAGCGCGGGCGAGAGGAAGGCGTCGTCGAGCGCGGTGATGAGCTGCACGGGCGCGTGCGCGTACGCGTCGGCGCGCGGACGCCGCAGCCGGGCACGGACGTTGTCGCGGTACAGCCAGGCGCCGTGCGCGGCGTCCGAGGGGAGGGACGCGGTCGGGTACGCCGGGTCGGTCAGCTTCTCGACGCGGCGCAGCATCGCCGGCCAGCGCTTGCCGAGCGGGCCGCGCCAGGCCAGTTCGGGCAGGGCCGGGGTGTGCAGCGCGTACACGTACCACGACTTGGCGCCCTGGCCGAGGAGTTGGCCCACCTGGCGCGGCGTCGGCCTGCGCAGCCGGCGGTTGATCCAGTGGCCGAAGTGGTCGAGGGACGGCCCGGACATCGACGTGAACGAGGCGATCCGGCCCTCCGTGCGCGCGACCGTCACGAACTCCCAGGACTGCACGGACCCCCAGTCGTGCCCCACGAGGTGCACCGGCCGCCCCGGGCTCACCGCGTCGATCACCGCGAGGAAGTCGTCCGTCAGCTTCTCCAGCGTGAACCCGCCCCGCAGCGGCTTCGGCGCGGACGAGCTCCCGTGCCCGCGCACGTCGTACAGCACTACATGAAACCGCTGTGCCAGCCGCGCCGCGACCGCCGACCACACCTCCTTCGTGTCCGGATAGCCGTGCACGAGGACGACGACGGGGCGCCCCAGCTCGCCCAGTTCCGCCACGCACAGCTCGATCCCGCCGGTACTGATCCGGCGTTCGCGCGCCCCGTCGAGCATCGTCACTTCCCCTCCGCCCAGCGCCGCGTGTGCGGCAGGTCGTCGTCCAGCCAAAAGGCGCTCTCCGCCTGGTCCCTGGAGTCCGTGACCACCAGGATCTCCTCGAACTTCGCGCCGGTGCCCCGGAATCCGAGATGCGGTTCGACCGCCCACAGGCCCGGCTGCGGCGGGTGGTCGGAGAAACGGTACGGCGACCACAGCGGGGACCAGCCGTCGCGGTGACCGTGCAGGGCGTCCGAGACGAGGCCCTTGAGGGACTGGACGCCGAAGCCGAACAGGTGCGGGGAGAACCGCCGTTGGACGACCCGGTCCACCTTGTGGGCGATCACTCCGAAGGGGTACGCGCGATGCCGGTTGGCGTAACCCTGGCGGGCCATGAGGCGGTCGACGTCCTGGTAGATCTCCCGCAGCGACCTGCGCTCGCGGACCTCCCTGAGGATCAGCTCCCGGTGCGCCTCCAGGTCGTCCATCAGGCGCTCCTGGACGGGGTTCTCGCCGAGCGACCCCGAGTAGCCGATGTCGGCGGTGTACCCCTCGTGCACCGGGGCGAGGTCCAGGATGAACGGCATCCCGGGCTCCAGACGGCGGTTCGTCGGGAAGAACTGGAGGGGGATACGAAAGTCCGTGAACGCGGTGCGGTCGCCGAACCAGGCGAAGGGGAGGTGGAACCAGTCGCGGACGCCGCGCCCGCGCAGGTACTCCCGCTGCATCCGGGCCGCCTCACGCTCGGTCACGCCGGGGGTCAGCCGGGCGGCCACGTCCTCGGCGCACTCGTAGGCGAGCCGCTGCACCTGGCGGAATCCCCGCAGACCGGCGGGGGAACCGAGGGTCACTGCCGTTGTCATGCCACCTCGCCGTGCGGTTGCGATACGCGTCCGTAACTTGACCCCGCCGAATCTGGCACTTGTTAGAGAAACCGTCAATAGGGGGTGGCGCACGGGTTCCGGCCCGGCCCGTACCTCTCAGGTAGGGCATCCCTTAGGTATCCCCTACATCTGAAGGTGGGTGCGAAGACGGCTCTCCGGGGTGACGACCGCCTACCCGCCCCCTCACTACCTTCGAACCGTGACTGTGATCGCGACCGAAAGCCTGAGCAAGCGGTTCCCGAGGGTGACCGCTCTCGACCGGCTGTCCGTGGACATCGGACCCGGTGTGACGGGACTGGTCGGTGCCAACGGCGCCGGCAAGTCCACCCTGATCAAGATCCTCCTGGGTCTGTCCCCCGCGAGCGAGGGCCGCGCCGAAGTACTCGGCCTCGACGTCGCGACCAAGGGCGCCGCCATCCGCGAGCGCGTCGGCTACATGCCGGAACACGACTGCCTCCCGCCGGACGTCTCGGCGACCGAGTTCGTCGTCCACATGGCGCGCATGTCCGGCCTCCCGCCCACCGCCGCCCGCGAACGCACCGCGGACACCCTGCGGCACGTCAGGCTGTACGAGGAGCGCTACCGCCCCATCGGCGGCTACTCCACCGGCATGAAGCAGCGCGTCAAGCTCGCCCAGGCCCTCGTCCACGACCCCCGCCTGGTCTTCCTCGACGAGCCGACCAACGGCCTCGACCCCGTCGGGCGGGACGAGATGCTGGGCCTGATCCGCCGCATCCACACCGACTTCGGCATCTCGGTCCTGGTCACCTCCCACCTCCTGGGCGAACTGGAACGCACCTGCGACCACGTCGTCGTCATCGACGGCGGCAAACTCCTGCGCTCCAGCTCCACCACCGACTTCACCCAGACCACCACGACCCTCGCGGTCGAGGTCACCGACACCGACGACCACCCGGACGGCACCAAGGCCCTGCGCGAAGCCCTCCTCGCGCGCGGAGCCGACGTCCAGGACGGCGGCGCGGGCCTCCCCGGCGCCGGCCACCTCCTGCTGCTGACCGCGCGGAGCGAGGAGACCTACGACCTCGTCCGGGACACCGTCGCCGGCCTCGGCCTCGGCCTGGTCCGCATGGAACAGCGCAGACACCACATCTCCGAGGTCTTCACCACCGCCGACGAACAGGGCGACCAGCAGCGCAAGGAGGCCGTCGGCCATGGCGGTTGACCAGACAGCGGGCGACACCTCCCGCATCCACGACATCGGCTACCGCGGCTACGACGGCCCCCGCCTCGGTCGCGCCTACGCCCGCCGCTCGCTGTACGCGCAGTCCCTGCGCGGCGCCTACGGCCTCGGACGCTCCGTGAAGTCCAAGGTCCTGCCGATGCTCCTGTTCGCCGTGATGCTCGTACCGGCCGCCATCATGGTCGCCGTCGCGGTCGCCACGAAGGCCAAGGAACTCCCCCTCGACTACACGCGCTACGCGATCGTCATGCAGGCCGTCATCAGCCTGTACGTCGCCTCCCAGGCGCCCCAGTCGGTCTCCCGCGACCTTCGCTTCAAGACCGTCCCGCTGTACTTCTCGCGGCCCATCGAGACCGTCGACTACGTCCTCGCGAAGTTCGCCGCGCTGGCCTCCGCGCTGTTCGCGCTGACCGCCGCCCCGCTGCTCGTCCTCTACGTGGGCGCGCTGCTCGCCAAGCTCGACTTCGCCGACCAGACCAAGGGATTCGCCCAGGGAGTCGTCTCCGTGGCCCTCCTCTCCCTCCTCTTCGCCGGCCTCGGCCTCGTCATCGCCGCGATCACCCCCCGGCGCGGCTTCGGCATCGCCGCCGTCATCGCCGTCCTGACCATCACCTACGGCGCCGTCTCCACCCTCCAGGCCATCGCGCACGAGCAGTCCAGCGGCGGCTCCGTCCCCTGGATCGGCCTGTTCTCGCCGATCACCCTGATCGACGGGATCCAGACCGCGTTCCTCGGCGCGAGCTCCGCCTTCCCCGGCGGGCAGGGCCCGTCCGGCGCCGAAGGGGCGGTCTACGTCCTCGTCACCCTCGGCCTGATCGCCGCCAGCTACGGCCTGCTGATCCGCCGCTACCGGAAGGTGGGCCTGTGACCACGCTCTCCCTCGACCACGTCTCCCGCTGGTTCGGCAACGTGGTCGCCGTCAACGACATCACCATGGACATCGGCCCCGGCGTCACCGGCCTCCTCGGCCCCAACGGCGCCGGCAAGTCCACCCTCATCAACATGATGGGCGGCTTCCTCGCCCCCTCCACGGGCACGGTCACCCTCGACGGCGTCCCCGTCTGGCGCAACGAGGAGATCTACCGGCACATCGGCATCGTCCCCGAGCGCGAGGCGATGTACGACTTCCTCACCGGCCGCGAGTTCGTCGTCGCCAACGCCGAACTGCACGGCCTCGGCGCGAAGGAGGCCCAGCGGGCGCTGGCCACCGTCGAGATGGAGTACGCCCAGGACCGCCGGATCCAGACCTACTCCAAGGGCATGCGCCAGCGCGTGAAGATGGCCAGCGCCCTGGTCCACGACCCCTCGCTGCTCCTGCTCGACGAACCCTTCAACGGCATGGACCCCCGCCAGCGCATGCAGCTCATGGACCTGCTGCGCCGCATGGGCGACGAGGGCCGCACCGTCCTGTTCTCCTCCCACATCCTGGAGGAGGTCGAACAGCTCGCCCGCCACATCGAGGTCATCGTCGCGGGCCGGCACGCCGCGAGCGGCGACTTCCGCCGCATCCGCCGCCTCATGACCGACCGCCCCCACCGCTACCTGGTCCGCTCCAGCGACGACCGCGCGCTCGCCGCGGCGCTGATCGCCGACCCGTCGACCGCCGGCATCGAGGTCGACCAGGCGGAGGGCGCGCTGCTGATCCAGGCCGTCGACTTCGGCCGCTTCACCGCCCTGCTGCCGCGGGTGGCCCGGGACCACGGCATCCGGCTGCTCGCCGTCTCGCCGTCCGACGAGTCCCTTGAATCCGTGTTCTCTTACCTGGTCGCGGCGTAGGAGGCCAAGATGTACGACCCCACTGTCGCCCGGCTCACCTACCGGGCCCTGCTCGGCCGCCGCCGGGCCCTCATCCTCGGCGCGCTGCCGATGCTGCTCATCGTCATCGCCGTGATCGTCCGCGCCCTCGCCGGGGCGGACGACCAGACCGCGGTCGACCTGCTCGGCGGGCTCGCGCTCGCCACGATGGTGCCGATCATCGGTGTCATCGCCGGGACCGGCGCGATCGGGCCCGAGATCGACGACGGGTCCGTGGTGTACCTGCTGTCCAAGCCGGTCAAGCGGCCGGTGATCATCTCGACGAAGCTCATCGTCGCCATCGCCGTGACCATGGTGTTCTCGGCGCTGCCCACGCTGATCGCCGGGTTCGTCCTCAACGGCAACGGTCAGCAGATCGCCGTCGCCTACACCGTCGCCGCGCTCGTCGCGTCCATCGCCTACGCGGCCGTCTTCCTGCTGCTCGGCACGGTCTCGCGGCACGCCGTGGTCTTCGGGCTCGTCTACGCGCTGGTCTGGGAGGCGCTGTTCGGGTCCCTCGTGCCGGGGGCGCGCACGCTCAGCATCCAGCAGTGGTCGCTCGCCGTCGCGCACGAGGTGACCGGTGGCGACCTCGTCGTCTCCGACGTCGGGCTGCCCACGGCGACCGTCCTCCTGGTCGTCGTCACCGCCCTCGCGACCTGGTACGCGGGGCAGAAGCTGCGCTCCCTCACGCTCGCCGGGGAGGAGTGAGCCGGGGAGAACAAGCGGAGCCTGTGAGGTGCCGGTCGGCCTTGACGGAGGTTTCACCTCCGTCCGGGCACACTGGCGCAAAGGGGATGCGACCAGGAGGGCCGGATGGCTGAGGAACGTACATCGGGGGCCGGGCGGGAAGGGGCCGGGCGGGACGAGGCGTGGGACGGGCTGGTGCTCGACGAGGACTTCATACGGTCCGCCGAGGCGAGCGAGCCGTCCGCCCGTGCGCGCATGCTCTCCGCCCGCTGGAGCCGGGAGGCGCCCGAGCCCCAGCCCTGGCGCTCGGACGAGCCCCCCGCCGGCTGGTTCTTCAGCAAGGCCCGCCGCAAGAGGTGGCGGCGGAAGTAGGGGGCGCGCTGTACGGGGCGCCGTTAATTCGTTGGCGATCAACTCCCCCGGCGGGCACAGTAGTTGTATCCGCATCGCCGGGGGTGTGCCCGGCGTCGTCTACTGGGAGAGGAGCGGGGCGATGTCCATGCACGGCAGTACGTCCCGCTCCCGTCAGGGCAGCCCGCCGCGGGCTCCGGAGTAGTCGCTCACTCCGTCGAGTCCGCCCACGAGGAACTGCCCGGGGCGGCCGCTTCGAGCACGCGATGTCGCTCTCGCGTGGGCCGCCCACCCGGAGGATTGGCCGAGTGGCAAGGCACCGGCGCAGTTAGCCGTGGTCGGGTGAAAACCCGCGCACGTTCGATCCGTGCATCCTCCGCTGGAAGCAGCGCCGGTTTCATGGCTGGCGTGAGTTCAATGGTGATCCGGCGCTGCTGGGGACATCGGGACATGGGCCCGCTGGCCCGGCTTTTTAGGGGCGCGGGGCTGTATCGATTTGCGGCTACCGCCGCGCGGGCGCGACCAGCCACGACGCACCCGCACCCGGCAACGGCGAACACCCCTCACCCCAGCAGCCGCTCCACCACCACCGCGATCCCGTCCTCCTCGTTGGACAACGTCACCTCATCCGCCACGGCCCGCAGCTCGGCATGCGCATTGGCCATCGCCACCCCCCGAGCAGCCCAAGCGAACATGGGCAGATCGTTCGGCATATCGCCGAAGGCGATCGTGTCGACCGACTTCAACCCCAACCGCCGCGCCGCGAGCGAGAGCCCGGTCGCCTTGGACAACCCGAGCGGCAGTAGCTCCACGATCCCCTCACCGGCCATCGCGACGGTGACGAACCCCCCGGCGGCCTGCCGGGCCGCCTCCGCCAGCTCGTCGTCCCCCAGCGTCGGATGCTGGACGTAGATCTTGTTCAGCGGCGCGGCCCACAACTCCGCCGCATCCGTGAGCGGCGTCGCCGGCAGCTTGCCGATGGGCGAGTACCCCGGCCCGACCAGCACCTCCCCGTCGAGCCCGTCCCGGCTCGCCGCGAGGTACAGCGGCCCCACCTCCGCCTCGATCTTCGCGAGGGCGACCCCCGCGAGCTGCCGGTCGAGGGTCACGGACGTCAGCAGCCGATGCGCACCGGCGTCGTACACCTGCGCGCCCTGCCCGCAGACGGCGAGCCCGGTGTACCCCAGCTCGTCGAGGATGTACCGCGTCCAGGGGACGGCGCGGCCGGTGACGACGATGTGCGTCGCCCCGGCCGAGGTCGCCGCCGCGAGGGCGGTACGGGTCCGTGCGGAGACCGACTCGTCGGCACGCAGCAGCGTCCCGTCGAGGTCGGTCGCGATCAGCTTGTACGGAAAGCTGTCCAAGGTGCGGTCGGCTCCACTCACAGCACGCGTCTCACTCATCTCAAGCCCCCGCTGCCACTCCCACTGGACCGGACCCCGCCTTCACGGCACGGCCCGTTCAGGCCCCCGTCGGCTCCAGCACCTCACGCCCGCCCAGGAACGGCCGCAGCACCTCGGGCACCCGAACCGACCCGTCCGCCTGCTGGTGGTTCTCCAGGATCGCGACGATCGTCCGCGGCACCGCGCACAGCGTGCCGTTGAGCGTGGCCAGCGGACGGACCGTCTTGCCCTCGCGGTAGCGGATGGACAGCCGCCGCGACTGGAACTCCGTGCAGTCGGACGTCGACGTCAGCTCGCGGTACTTCCCCTGCGTCGGGATCCACGCCTCGCAGTCGAACTTGCGGGCGGCCGACGAGCCGAGGTCACCGGTCGCGACGTCGATGACCCGGAACGGCAGCTCCAGCGACGTCAGCCACTGCTTCTCCCACTCCAGCAGCCGCCGGTGCTCCGCCTCGGAGTCCTCGGGGGCGACGTAGGAGAACATCTCGACCTTGTCGAACTGGTGGACCCGGAAGATCCCCTTCGTGTCCTTGCCGTGCGACCCGGCCTCGCGGCGGAAGCACGGCGAGAACCCGGCGTACCGCAGCGGCAGCCGCTCCGCGTCGATGATCTCGTCCATGTGGTACGCGGCGAGCGCGACCTCGGACGTGCCGACGAGGTAGAGGTCGTCCTTGTCGAGGTGGTAGACGTCCTGCGCGGCCTGCCCGAGGAACCCGGTGCCGGCCATGGACTGCGGACGCACCAGTGCGGGCGTCAGCATCGGCGTGAACCCGGCGGCCGTGGCCTGCGCGATCGCCGCGTTGACGAGCGCCAGCTCAAGCAGCGCGCCGACGCCGGTCAGGAAGTAGAAGCGCGAGCCGGAGACCTTGGCCCCCCGCTCGACGTCGATCGCGCCGAGCAGCTGGCCCAGCTCCAGGTGGTCCTTCGGCTCGAAGCCCTCGGCGCCGAAGTCCCGGATCTCGCCGTGCGTCTCCAGCGTGACGAAGTCCTCCTCGCCGCCGACGGGCACGTCGGGGTGGACGAGGTTGCCGAGGCGCAGCAGCAGCTCGTGCGTCTCGGTGTCGGCCGCGTCGCGCTCGGCGTCGGCGGCCTTGACGTCGGACGCCAGCTGCGAAGCCTTCTTCAGCAGCTCGGCCTTCTCCTCCCCGGCGGCCTTGGGGATCAGCTTGCCGAGCTGCTTCTGCTCGGCACGGAGTTCGTCGAAGCGGACGCCGGACGACCTGCGCCGCTCGTCGGCGGACAGGAGGGAGTCGACGAGCGCGACGTCCTCTCCACGGGCGCGCTGCGACGCGCGCACACGGTCGGGGTCCTCACGGAGCAGGCGAAGGTCAATCACAGGCCCAAGGCTACCGGTGCGGGCGGACACCCTACGACCGACTATTACCGCGCCCCGAATCGGCCGTTATAAGGGAATTGTCCAAAGCGTCAAGGGCAATACGCACATCTCCCCGGCGCGAGGCACACCAGTGGCTCAATGTTGACCCGACTGCCTTGTGGAAAACGGGACTTGGGGATCGGTTGTCCACAGTGATCCACACCCCGGGAAAAGTTATCCACAGGGTGTGCGAAAGATCTGTGGATATCGAGAACGATCTTTCTGCCGCCCGGCTCCACCCCGCGAGATTCTGTCCTAAACATGCCTCGCATCCACTTTCGAGTGGAAACGCGTCGTCCCAAAGGATGGCGCGAGGGAAACAGGTGGACGAAGAGTGACTGACCCACCGGTGGACAACCCGAGGGCTTGTGAGGCGATTTGTCGACTGAACACCCCCGCGCAGTCGACTTATCCCCAGGTCGAGAAGGTCACCTGTGGATAACTCCTGTGGATAACCGCGATATGCCTGTACGACTGGCTAGAAACGCCCGTCCTGGCACCGCGCGACCCACTCCGACGCCGCGACGAACTCCGCGTCCGACGTCCCCGGCAGCGGCAGCGCCACATCCCCCGCGTCGATCACGTCCGCGCGCGGATACGACCCCAGGAACCGCACCTCGCGGCAGATCCGCTTCAGCCCCATCAGCGCCTCGGCCACCCGGCGGTCGTTGATGTGCCCCTCGGCGTCGACGCAGAAGCAGTAGTTGCCGATACCGGCCCCGGTCGGCCGGGACTGGAGCAGCATCAGGTTGATGCCCCGCGTCGCGAACTCGCCCAGCAGATCGCGCAGCCCGCCGGGATGGTCGTCGGACTGCCACAGCACCACGGACGTCTTGTCGGCACCGGTCGGCGCGGCGGGCCGGGCCGGACGGCCCACCAGGACGAACCTGGTCTGCGCGTTCTCCGCGTCGTGGATCCCGGTCTCCAGGGCCTCAAGGCCGTACCGGGCGGCGGCGAACTCGCCCGCGAAGGCGGCGTCGTAGCGGCCCTCCTGGACCAGGCGCGCGGCGTCCGCGTTCGAGGCAGCCGACTCCCACAGCGCGTCCGGCAGGTGCTTCCGCAGCCAGTTCCGCACCTGCGGCTGGGCCGCCGGGTGCGCGGAGACCGTCTTGATCTCCGCGAGCTTCGTCCCCGGCCTGACCAGCAGCGCGAAGGTGATCGACAGCAGCACCTCGCGGTAGATCATCAGCGGGGCGCCCGCGACCAGCTCGTCGAGGGTCGTGGTGATCCCGCCCTCGACGGAGTTCTCGATCGGCACGAACGCGGCCTCGGCCTCGCCGGTCCGCACGGCGTCCAGCGCGGACTGCACGGACACGTACGGCACCAGTTGCCGGGTCGCCGTCTCCGGCAGCGTCCGCAGAGCGACCTCCGTGAAGGTGCCCTCGGGACCGAGATACGCATAGCTGGCAGGCATGGGCTCACCCTAATGGCCCTGGACCACCCCGGCTCACGCGTCTCACGGTCGAGTGAACCCGCGTGACCTCAAGCCCACGCCCGCCGGCCGCCCGGCCGACAGCGGCCTCCCGGCCGATGCCCCCGGCCGACAGCGGCCTCCCGGCCGATGCCCCCGGCCGACAGCGGCCTCCCGGCCGATGCCCCCGGCCGACAGCGGCCTCCCGGCCGATGCCCCCGGCCGACAGCGGCCTCCCGGCCGACGCCCCCCGCCGACAGCGGCCCCCCGGCCGACACACCTCGCCGACACACCCCCCGCCGACACACCCCGTCGGCAGCGACTACCCCTCCAGCAACCCCTGCCCCACATACCCCCCCTTCTCCGCCCCGCCCGGCACCGCGAACAGCCCGCTCGACTCGTGCCGGATGTACTTCGACAGCGCGTCCCCCCGGTCCAGCTTCCGCTGCACGGTCACGAAACCCCGCAGCGGATCCGCCTGCCAGCAGATGAACAGCAGACCGGCGTCCGGGGTGCCGTCCGGGTCGATGCCGTCGTGGAAGGAGAACGGCCGCCGCAGCATCGCCGCGCCCCCGTTCTGGTCGGGCCGCGAGATCCGCGCGTGCGCGTTGAGCGGGACCACCAGATCGCCGTTCGCGTCGGTCTTCTCCAGGTCCATCGCGGTCGTCTCACTCCCCCCGGACAGCGCCGCCCCGTCCGCCTTCCGCCGCCCGATGACCTGCTCCTGCGCCGCGAGGCTCAGCTTCTCCCAGTCGTCCAGCAGCATCCGGATCCGGCGGACGACGGCGTAGGAGCCGTTCGCCATCCACGCGGGGTTCTCCGAACCGGAGGCGGGCACGAAGATCCGCCGGTCGAAATCGGCCTCGGACGGCTTCGGATTGCGCGTCCCGTCCATCTGGCCCATGAGATTCCGGGCCGTCATGGGGTGGGCCGTCGCGCCCGGCGAGCGGTTGAAGCCGTTCATCTGCCAGCGGACCTTCGCCGCGCTGCCCGCGTCCTTCTGGATCGCGCGCAGGGCGTGGAAGGCGACCAGCGCGTCGTTCGCGCCGATCTGCACCCACAGGTCACCGTCGCTGCGGGCCTTGTCGAGGTGGTCGGAGGAGAAGCTGGGCAGCGGATCCAGGGCGACCGGACGCTGCTTCTCCAGCCCGGTCCTCGCGAAGAAGCTGTGCCCGAAGCCGAAGGTGATCGTCAGGGCGGACGGACCGGCGTCCAGGGCGATCCCGGTGTCTCCCCGCTCCGACGCCTCCCCGGCCATCAGCCGCTCGGCGGTCCGCGACCAGCGCCGCATCAGCGCGGTCGCCTCCGTACGCCCCGCCCCGGCGGCGAGGTCGAACGCGACGACATGCCCCCGCGCCTGGAGGCCCTGGAGGATCCCGGGCTGATGTTTCACGTGAAACGCGACCTCGTCCGCGCCGACGGACGTCAGCGGGGTCGCCCCGTCCGGCGCGGCGGCATAGCCGACGCCCGCGCCGGCCGCGCCCAGCACCAGCCCGGTCGCACCGGCCGTGCCGAGCAGCGCACGGCGTGACACCCCCTCCTTCGCGGGCGTTTCCTGAGTCGTACGGGGCTCCGAAAGGGTCACGGTTCAGCCGATCTGCGCGTTCTTGGAGACGGTCGTCTGGTCGATGTCGGAGGTCCGGACGGTCACGGCGATCTTCCATTCGCCGGCCATCGGGATCTGCACTCCGTTCGCCGCCCAGTGACCGGTGGTGATGTGGTCGGGAGTGACGGGCAACGGCCCGATCTTCTTGGCTTCGAGCGTGAAGGCGAGCTTCAGCTCAGGGACGTCGAAGGGCTGCCCGTTGGCGTCGGTCACATAGACATGCAGCTCGTTGGCCCCGGTCCCGGCCGGATCCATGTCCACGCTCACGACACCCTTGCCCTTGGCCCCGCCGGTGTCGAAGCTCATGTCCAGCGTCAGCGCGCCGCCCGTCCCGTCCGACGGCGCGTTCGCCGACACCGAGGTGGCCGCCTTCGCGTCCAGCTCGGTCCGCCCCGGCTCGGTCGACGTCAGGATCGTCGTCACAGCCAGCAGCACGACGGCGACCCCGGCCTCGGCCAGCACCGACCGCCTGAGCCCGAACCGGTTGACGTCCCCGTCCCGCAGCTTCTTCTGCCGGGCGGACTCGACGGCGGCCTGCTGCCGGGCGAGCTGAGCGGCCCGCTTGGAGTCACCGGAAGCACCGGCCGTGGCAACCGGCTCTCTGACTTCCTCGACCTCGGTAGTGGTCGTTTCCTCAGTTCCCGTCGATACTCCGGCCTCCGCCAGCCGCCCCGTCCACCGGCGGGACACCGACGCGATCCCCACCAGGACCACCACCAGCCCGATCTTCACCAGCAGCAGTTGCCCGTACGCCGTCTCCGTGAAGGCGGACCACGAGCCCAACTGCCGCCAGGACTGGTAGATTCCGGTGGCGACCAGCGCGACGACGCTCCCGAACGCGATCTGCGAGAACCGCCGGACGGCGGACGCCTCCACGGGATGCTCCGCGGGCGCCCGGTACAGCGCGACCAGCATCGTCGCGAGCCCGCCGAGCCACAGGGCGACCGCGAGGAGGTGGACGATGTCGACCGGCATCGCGATTCCGGCCTGGAGCCCTGTCGACGCGTGCTCGGCGAGCGCCCAGCTCGCCGCGAGCCCGGCCGCGACGACCGTCCCCCCGACCGCGAGCCCGAAGGTCAGGTCCCGCTTCTCCTGGCCCTCACGCTTGTCGTAGGCCCCGAACAGGACGGCGATGAACAGCGCGGCGGCGGCGAGCAGCAGCAGCCGGGAGACGAGCGCCGCGCCCGCCTTGGTCTGGAGGACGTCCCCGAGGAGGGAGAGGTCGAAGACGTCCCCGACCTTCCCGGACCCGGTGTACGAGCCGCGCAGGAGCAGCAGGAACAGCGTCGACGCGGTGAGCGTCAGCCACCCCCCGACGACGAGCCGCTGCACGGCCCGCACGGAACTCCCCCGCGACCAGCAGGCCAGCACGAACGCGGCCCCGCCGACGAGGACGATGAACCCGGCGTACGAGAGGTAGCGCCCGGTGTCGTAGAGCGCGCCCACGACCCCGCCGCCCGCCTCCTGCACGTACGTCGACACACTCGTCTCGGACGGCGCCCCGATGGAGAACGTGTACGCCCCGGAGACGGGATGGCTGTCCTCGGAGACGATCTGGTACGTCACCGTGTACGTCCCGTCGGGCAGCCCGCTGCGCAGCGGCACGGCGTACGTCGTTCCGCCCGTGTTGTTCGCGGTGCCCGCGTCGACCCGGTTGCCCTTGGGGTCGAGGACGCGCACGGAGTCCGCGTTGGTGGCGATCTTCTCGGAGAACGTGAGCGTCACCTGCGTGGGGGCCTGCGCGACCACCGACCCCTGCGCGGGATCGCTGCCGGTGAGCGCGGCGTGCGCGGACGCGGGCCCGGCACCGGCGAGCAGTGCTCCGGTGACGGCCAGGAACAGCAGCACCCAGGTGCGCACGCGCGAGGCGGTGGCCGACGGCATGTGTTTCCCTCCCTCAGTTCCCGGTCTTGGGGACGTACGTGGCCGACTCCACCGGGATCTCGACCTTCAGGTCCTTCGACTCGGCGAAGTGCAGGGTCACGGTCACTTTCTCGCCCTGCCTCGGCTTGCGCTCCAGCTTCTCGAACATCAGATGGTTCCCGCCGCTCCTGAACACGAGCCGGCCGTGCGCGGGCACGTCGAGGGAGGCGACCTCGCTCATCGTCCCGCCGCTGGTCTCGTGCACGGTGACGGGCCCGGCGTCGCTGGTCACGGACGTCAGCTCGTCCTTCGTCCCGCCCTCGTTGCGGATCGTCAGGAACCCGGCGGCCATGTCGGAGACGGGCTGCGGGATGTAGGCGGCGTCGACGGACAGGGCCGGCCCGCTGTCGGCGGACGAGCCGCACCCGGCGAGCAGCAGGGCCGCCCCGACGCCGATGGCGGCGTACCTCACGGCTTCGCCCCCTGGACGAGCTTCGGCAGGTCCTTGATGTAGTCGTCGACGGTCGCGTCCTCCGTGTAGAGGACGTAGCCCGCGTCGGTCTTCGGCGAGAACGCGACGACCTGCGTGCCGTGCGTGGAGACCATCTTGCCGTTCTTGTCCTTGTGCGGCGGCTCGATGGTGATGCCGACGGTCCGGGCGGCGGCCTGGATCGTCGCGAAGTCGCCGGTGAGCCCGACGACCTGCGGGTCGATGCCCTTGAGCCAGGAGGCGAGCGCGGCCGGGGTGTCCCGCGCGGGGTCGGTCGTGACGAACACGACCCGCAGCTGGTCCTGCTGCGCCTTGGGCAGCTTCGACTTGGCGACGGCGATGTTGTTCATGGTCAGCGGGCACACGTCGGGGCAGTGCGTGTACCCGAAGTACAGCAGCGTCGGCCGCCCCTTGGTCTCGGCCCGCAGGTCGTACTTCTTGCCCTGGGCATCGGTCAGCACCAGGTTCGGCTTGGTGAAGGGCTGGTCCAGCACGATCGTCGCCCCCGAGTTGCCGCTGTCCTCGGAGACCGCGGTGACCGCGGCGTCGCTCTTGTCGTCGCTGCCGCAGGCGGAGAGGGTGAACAGGGCGGCGGCGAGCAGGGCGGCCGTCGCGTACGTCTTCTTGCGCATAGAGAAATGTCCCAGATGTTCCGGAGGAGAGGCGCGCGCCGGTGGCGCCCGGCGCGCGCCCGCGAGAATCAGACGTCGGACGCGGCCCCGCGCCGCCGCCCCGCGAGCACCCCGTAAGCGACCCCGGCGATCCCGACGACGATCCCGACGATCCCGAGCACCCGGGCCGTCGTGTCGGTGCTGTCGGAGGACTCGGACGACGACGAGGTGGTCGTCGCGGACGCGGCGGCGGCGTCGTCCGTCCCGCCGCCGTGGTGCCCGTCACCGGACGCGGCGGCCAGGGCCAGCGTCGGCGCCGGGAACTCCGGCTCCTCGGCACCGGCCGCCTGCACCTCGATCCAGCGCACGACCTCCTTGTTGGAGTACGTCTGGAGCGCCTTGAAGACGAGCGAGTCGGCGTCCTCGGGCAGCGCGCCGACCGAGACGGGGAACTGCTGGATGAAACCGGGCTCGATGCCCTTGCCTGCGGCGGTCCAGGTGACCTTGGTGACGGCCTCGGTGATCTGCTTGCCGTGCAGCGTCAGTGGCTTGGCGAGCTTGCTCTTGGTGACGGCGACGTTCCAGCCCTCCACCGGCTGCGGCATCACGGACGCGAGCGGGTGGTCGGTGGGGAAGTTCACCTCCAGCTTGACCGTCGAGGCGTTGTCGCGCTCGTTCGGGACACGGAAGTCGACGACCGCGTACCCGCCCTTCGCGGCGGTGCCCTCCGGGACCACGGTGACGTGCGCGAACGCGGGCGAGGACAGCGCGAGGACGGCCGTACCGGCGAGCGCGGACGCGGCGAGGAGACGGCGGGGGGTGCGGACTGGCATGGACTTCATGGTTGCGGACACTCCACGGTGAGCGAGGTCGGGTGAGGGGGCGCGCGGGAAAACGCGCGCCGTGCAGCACGACAGCACCCGCCCCCTCCCAGAGAGACAGGGGGCGACAGCTTGTCGTGTCAGGCGGCGAGAGCGAACGCCCCCGCCGGCGGCCCTCGCCGCACCACCGCGTGCTGAAGTTCCGTGTGCCGCAGCCGGGGCGGCGCGAGCTGGTCCGCGCGAGGGGCGCGCGGACCCTTCCCGGGCGCGCCGGGCAGCCCCGCGAGCAGCGCGCGCACCAGCGTGAGCGCCCCGCGCAGAGACCGCATGAGCGCCCCCTCCGCGACCCCGCGCGCCGAGAGCCCGATCAGCCGCAGCAGCGCACTGTCCCCACGCCGCAGCAGCCACCCGGCGGCGACCGCCGCGAGGACGTGCCCCAGCAGCATCGGCAGGGACGGCAGCAGCCCGGCGGACCCGGCGCTCATCTGCTCCGCCGGATGCGCGCCGGCGTCGTACACGCGCGCCTCGGTGAGGATCCGGTAGGCGTGCGCCGGGCTGATCGCGGCGGCCGTCGTCCCGCACAGCAGCCGCGCGGCCTGCTCCACGAGGGCGGCGTCATGGGTGACCGGCGGCGGCTGCTGGGCGTGCTGCCCCACCCCGAACACCGTGTGCAGCGCGGTCTGTCCGGCCGCGAGGAGCGCCACGATCCCCGGCAGCGACCGCTCCCGCCCGCACAGCGGCCAGGCGATCGCGCACATCACCAGGAACCCCGCCCCCAGCGTCCACAGCGGGACGCTCTCGCAGGAGGCGACCGCGTGCCCGGCGGCGGCCAGCACGACGCAGACCGCGGCGAACACCGCGGCCCGCAGCAGCCGGAGATCGCGACCGGCGCACTCGGCGCGCGGGCGGGGGACACTCATGGCGGGCCCATCATCGCACTGGTCCGATCGTCGTCCGACGTCAGGTCCACAAGGTCCCGGGCCGGACACAAAGCATCCAAAAGATCAGCTTCTGATACGACTGGCACCGACTGGTGTGGTTGGGGCGCCAATACACCCGTTCCGGTTCCCCGCGCATCCACCATATGGGCGGGATCACGCGGAATTCGCGCTTACTTCGGCTTCTCGGGGGCAATAGGTATCGGTATGTCGAGCCGCGGCCAGGAGGCTGGAACATGAGCATCTGGTGGTCACTGCATCTGCGGCGCGATGCCGCGAGCGTGCCCCTCGCCCGCCGCCTGCTGCTCGGCACGATGGAGACCGCCGGCGTCGATCCCGACGTCTGCTACGACCTCTCCGTCGCCCTGAGCGAGGCATGCGCGAACGCCGTCGAACACGGCGGAGGCACCACATCGGAGGCGTTCCGGGTCACGGCGTACCTCGACGGCGAGAAGTGCCGCATCGAGGTGGCCGACTCGGGCCCGGGCTTCACCACCGCCCAGAGAACCCCCAGAGTCTCCTCCTCCGACGCGGAACAGGGCCGGGGCCTCTACCTCATCCAACAGCTCGCCGACCACGTCCACATCGGCAACAAGCCAGGCCGGGGCGGCGCGGTAGTCAGCTTCGACAAGATCCTGAAGTGGCGCAAGGACGCCCCGCTGGTAGCCGTGTGACACCTCTTTTGGGACCGGCACTACCGGCACTTTGACCACCGGGGGCAGCCAAGTCCTTTAGGGGCGCGGGGAACTGCGCGACCAGCCACGAAGCACCCGCACCCCGCGACGATGGCCGGACCCCCCTTCGGAGCCCGGCCACCACCCCCCTACCTCAGCCCTTCAGCGAAGCCATCCACGACTCCACCTCGTCCGCCTGCCGGGGCAGCCCGTCGGACATGTTCCGGTTCCCCTCGGCCGTCACGAGGATGTCGTCCTCGATCCGCACCCCGATCCCCCGGTACTCCTCCGGCACGGTCAGATCATCGGCCTGGAAGTACAACCCGGGCTCGACGGTCAGCACCATCCCCGCCTCGAGCGTCCCGTCGACGTACGACTCCACCCGCGCGGCAGCGCAGTCGTGGACGTCCATCCCGAGCATGTGACCCGTCCCGTGCAACGTCCACCGGCGCTGAAGCCCCAGCTCGAGCACCCGCTCCACGGGCCCCTCGACAAGCCCCCACTCCACCAGCCGCTCGGCCAGCACCCGCTGCGCGGCGTCATGGAAGTCCCGGTACTTCGCCCCGGGCCGCACCGCCGCGATCCCCGCCTCCTGCGCGTCGTACACGGCGTCGTACACCCGCCGCTGCACCGCGTCGAACCGCCCGTTGATGGGCAGGGTCCGCGTCACGTCGGCGGTGTAATACGTGTGGGTCTCGACCCCGGCGTCAAGCAGCAGCAGCTCCCCAGCCCGCACCGGACCGTCGTTCCGCACCCAGTGCAACGTGCACGCGTGCGCCCCGGCCGCCGCGATCGTCCCGTACCCGACGTCGTTCCCCTCGACCCGCGCCCGCAGGAAGAACGTCCCCTCGATGTACCGCTCGGACGTCGCCTCGGCCTTGTCGAGCACGCGGACGACGTCCTCGAACCCGCGCACGGTCGAGTCGACGGCCTTCTGGAGTTCGGCCACCTCGAAGTCGTCCTTGACGAGCCGCGCCTCGGAGAGGAAGACCCGCAGCTCCTCGTCCCGCTCGGCGGTGACCTTGTCGTGGAGCGCGGCCTCGATGCCGGCGTCGTACCCGCGCACGACCCGCACGGCCCCGGTCGCCCCGCGCAGCGCGTCCGCGAGCTTGCGGACGTCCGAGACGGGCAGCCCGTACAGCCGCTCGGCCTCGGTGAGCGAGTGCCGGCGCCCCACCCACAGCTCACCCTGGCCCGAGAGCCAGAACTCGCCGTTCTCGCGGTCGGAGCGGGGCAGCAGGTAGAGCGTCGCGCTGTGCCCGCCGGACGCGGTCGGCTCCAGGACGAGGACGCCGTCCTCGGTCTGGTTGCCCGTGAGGTACGCGTACTCGACGGACGCGCGGAACGGGTAGTCCGTGTCGTTGGACCGGACCTTGAGGTTGCCCGCGGGGACGACGATCCGCTCGCCGGGGAAGCGGGCGGAGAGCGCGGCGCGCCGGGCGGCCGTCTCGGCGGCCTGCGGGAGCGGCGCGAGGTCGCGCAGCTCCGTGTCGGCCCAGCCGGACTTCATGTTCTCGGCCAGCTCGTCGGAGACGCCGGGGTACAGCCCGTTCTTGCGCGGCTTGATCGCCTCGGTTTCCTCGGTCTCCGGGGTCTCCGGGGTCTCCGGGGTGAGCTCGTCGGACACGGTCTTCCTCCTCCATACGGCACGGGACCGTCCCCATCGTACGGTTGTGCGGAAGGCGACCGGATCCCCGCAAACCTCCCTAATCGAACCGCGCCGCCAGCAGGACGACGTCCTCGGTGACGTCGTCGTCCGCGCCGGCGGGCAGCATCGCCCGCAGGACGTGGTCCGCGATGGCCCCGGGGTCGTCCCGCAGGGCCCTCGGGATGCCGGCGGCGGCCGAGTGCAGGCGGTTGAAGGCGCGGTCGATCGGCTCGCCGGTGCGGCGCAGGAGGCCGTCGGTGTAGAGCAGAACCGTCTCTCCCGGCGCGGCCTCCAGGTCGACGCTCGGCGCCTCCCAGCAGGACAGCATGCCGAGCGGCGCCGACACGGACGTCTCCACGAACTCGGTGCGCCGCTCGCCGGTCAGCAGCGGGGGGCAGTGGCCCGCCCCGGCGAGGGTGATCTTCCGCGGGCCCGGCTCGCAGTACGCGAACAGCGCGGTCGCGGCGCGGGCCGGTTCGGTCAGGCGCAGAAGCAGTTCGAGGTCGGACAGGACGGCGACGGGGTCCTCGCCCTCCATCACCGCGTACGCCCGCAGCGAGGCCCGCAGCCTCCCCATCGCCGCGACCGCGCTCGGCCCGCTCCCGGTGACCGACCCGACGGCGAGCCCGAGCGCGGCGTCCGGCAACGGCAGCGCGTCGTACCAGTCCCCACCCCCACGCACCCCACTCCGGTGCCGCACCGCGAGCCGCATCCCCGCGACCCTCGGCAACCGCGCCGGCAACAACTCCTCCGCCACCGTCCCCACACACGCCCTCATCCGCTCCACCTCCAACAACCGCCCCACATGCACCCCCGCGAACCGCACATACAGCCCCACCAAATGCCGCCGCCGCTCATCCGGCACCCCAGCCTCGTCATAAAGCCACACCACAGCCCCGGCGAACCCACTGCGCACACCCCCTGCCCCGAAGAGCCCGACACCAGGGACGGCCGAGCCCTCGGTCCCACCCCGAAACCCGACGACCCCGGGAGCACCGGAGACGCCGGCGGACCCGGAAACATGGCCGGTGCTGGGGGAGCCGGGGGTGCTGGCGGGGCCGAGGGTGCCGTGGGGACCGGCAGCGCCGGTGGCGTCGGCGGCGCCGGGTAGCCCTGAGGCGCCGATCATGCCGGGAGCACCAGGAACATGGCCGGGGCCGAAGGCGCCGGGAGCACCGGCGGGGCCGAGGGTGCCGTGGAGGCCGGCAGCGCCGGTGACGTCGGCGGTTCCGGGCAGCCCCGGGGCGCCGATCATGCCGGGAGCACCGGGAGCACCGGGAGCACCGGGAGCACCGGGAGCACCGGGAGCACCGGGAGCACCGGGAGCACCGGGAGCACCGGGGAAGCCCGGGGCATGGCCGGCGCCGAGTGCGTCGGAGACGCCGGGGGAGCCGGTAGTGCCGGTGACGTCGGCAGCCCTCAGGGCGCCGGGAGCGCCGGGGGAGCCGAAGGCGTGGTCGGGGCCGAGGGCGCCGGGGCCGCCGGTGGTGTCGGGCGCGCGGGTGGGATCGTCAACGCCCGCCGCCCCGGAGGCGCTTGGCTCCCCCGGGGCGCTGTGCAGGCCGGGAACGCCGGCGGAGCCGAGGGTGCCGTAGAGGCCGGGGGCGTCGGTGACGCCGGGGCGACCCGGGGCGCCGGGCGTGCCCGAAGCGCCGGTCGGACGCAGTGTGCCGGGGACCCGGGACGGGTCGGGGACGCCCGGAGTCCGGGGTCCGTCGGGAACGCCGGGGTTCTCGGGTCCTCGTCCGGCCCTGGTTCCCGTTCCTGTTCCGCCCGGCAGTGCGGAGCCTGGTCCCGAACTCTCGTTCAGGCGCCCCCTGTTGCCCTCCGTCGGGCCGCTTCTTCCGGTCAGGCGGCCGAAAGTGGTGCCCGGGGTTTCGGTGGGCGGGTCGCCGTCCAGGCGGAGGGCGTAGGTGGCGGCGTAGCCCAGGCGGGTCGCGACCTCGCGGTGGCGGGGGTCGAGGGTGGGGTCGGTGAGGAGGTCCGGCTGGGTCAGTTCGCGGGCGGTGGGGTCGTCGAGGAGGCGGCCGTGGGGGAGGGCGGCGCGGGGGACGGTCTCCAGGTGGCCGAGGTCCGCGCGGTCGAGGCCGAGGGGCGTGGTGGTGACGGGCCCGTCGAGCGGTGCGAGGACGACGAGTCCGCGGCGCGCGCCGACGAGGGCCGCCCCGGCGCGCAGGAGTTCGTCGAGGGCGGCGGGCAACGTGTCCGTACGGCAGAGGCGTTCGGTGAGCTCGTGGAGCGTCGTGAGGTCCGAGACCCAGCCGGCCAGCCGGTCCTGGAGGAGGACACCGGGACCGGCGGCGCAGGTGGGAGCGGACGACGGCAGCGGGACGGCCGCTGCGGGAGAGCCCACGGACACCGGCGAGGCAGTGTGTGCGGGCGAGGGGATCGTGGAATCGATTCCGGCCACTTTCGGAGCGTGAGGGGCGTTCATGGCGTCCGGCTCTCGAACTGGTGCGTTTTGCTCAAAAGCATCGCAAACCCCCATGTCATTCCGCTCATTCTGCACGGACGGCAGTGTCACCACATCTACACGCAGTCGTGACGGGATGTCCAGCATTGTCCTATCGGGATTCCCGGTGTCCATGAGCGGAGAGTGAGTCTTCGGCAGAAATGCAAAGTTGGCTTAAAACCGCCTCGGGTTCCGGGCGATTGAGGTCGACTGGGCTTGCTCCACAGAGCGTCACAGCGGTCGTGATGGGTACGTACTCGGTAGGGATTCAGGGGCGGTGGAGAGCCGCCCGGAACCTGGTGACCGACCCGGGCGTCCTATCCACCGACGACCGAGCCCCATCCTCCGTGGCGGAGGCGGAGAGAAATACGCGGGACGGCAAAACGCCAGACTTCGCCACCCCACGCCACGCCCAGTTTTTCGCGAGACGCAGTTCGGGGTTCCTCTTGCTCGGTGCAAGGGTGTGATGCGCCAACAGGTATGCACAGTGAAGTGATCGACACATGGTGTGATGTGGCCCACGGTGTTGCCAGCGGTGCAACGGAAAGGAACGAGCGCTCATGCGCGAGATCCTCGGAAGGCGACGCAGGCTTCTGTCCCAACGCGGCGACGGGATGCCTGAGTTGATCGACGCGGCCCTGACCTTCGCGACGAAGTGGCAGTGGCCCGTGCTCCCCGGTGCGGCGGCCGACCCCGAGGGGCGGTCGAGGTGCACCTGCCCCGACCCGGGCTGCACCGTGCCCGGCGCGCACCCCTTCGACCCCGGCCTCCTCGCCGCCACCACCGACGCCCGCATGGTCCGCTGGTGGTGGACCAACCGCCCGGCCTCCCCGATCGTCCTGGCCACCGGAGGCACCGCGCCCTGTGCCGTCAGCCTCCCCGCCCGCGCCGCCGCCCAGGCGCTCGCCGAACTCGACGCCAAGGGCATGCGGCTCGGCCCGGTCGTCGCCGCTCCCGCGCGCTGGGCGATCCTCGTCAAGCCGTACTCCATGGAACAGCTGGGCGAACTCCTGTACGCCAAGGACTACGTCCCCGGCTCCCTGCGCTTCCACGGCGAGGGCGGCTACCTCGCCCTCCCGCCCTCCCTCTCCGGCCACGGCGACATCCGCTGGGAACGCGCCCCGCTGCCCGGCTCGGCGTCCCCCTGGGTGCCCGACGTGGAAGCGGTCGTCGACACGGTCGTCGACGTCCTCACTCGTACGGGTGTGAGCGCCCCCGAGTTGTAGGGCCGCCCGGCGCGGACGGGCGAGCACGCGCGCGCGTGCTCGTTATCTTCCGCCTATGAACCTTCGCCTCCTCGCCCTCGGCGCGACCGCCCTGTGCGCCGTCGCGCTCCCCCTGACCATCGCGTCGGCGGGCCCTGCGGGCGAGGAGGGGAGCGTCCTCGACGAGGCCGTGCGGACGGTCGTCCCCCAGGGCGATCCGTCCGACGACCGGTCCGATGGTCGGTCCAACGGCCGGTCCGACGACCGTCCCGATGACCAAAAACCTCCCCGCGAACGTCCCCAGGACCCCGCGCACCTCCTCGGCATCGGCCTCGCCACCGCCGCCCGCTGCGGCCCCGAACTCGCCTCGCCGGACGGCGTCGAGGCGCAGACGTGCGTCCTGACGCAGGGTGAGGACACCTGGGCGCGGACCTACTACCGCAACGCCACCGGACGTGCCCTGAAGGCCGTCCTGAGCCTGTTGGAGCCCGACGGGCGGACGGTCAGGACGCGGTGCGCCGCTGGCGCCGAGGACGAGCCCACGAGCTGTGAGACACCCCGCGAACGGACCCGGGGGAGCCTCGCCGACTACACGGCCGTCGCGGAGTTCGCGCACCGCGGCGACGGGCCGCTGCTGCTGCGCTCGGGAAGCAACTCCGCGCCGGACGCGGGCAGTTGACGGAGGGCGCCGGAGTGTGAAGCGGCGCGGGCAGAAAAAGACCCGGTTGCTGGCGACGGGGGATGCACCAGCAACCGGGCTACTCGAACCGTAACAAGAGATCGGCTCCAAGCAAATTCGATCTCCTGTTTTCATCGGCTTTCCGGACAACCGCTGAGCGGCGGTTTCCGGCGCCGATCCGCCTTGCGGGAGGCGGGAGTTGTGAGCGGAGTCACCCGTTCGGGCGGGCCGCGCGTCAGCTCAGCGTGACCTGTCGGTTCGTCAGACCGCCGCGCGCGCGACGCTCGTCGGCGGTCAGCGGGGCGTCCGTGGCCAGGGCCGCCGCCAGGCGCTCGGCGAACTCGGCGGCGGGCTTCTCGACGTCCTCCGCGCGCACCTCGCTCGGCAGGTCCCAGACCGGCACGGTCAGGCCGTGGGCCCGGAAGGAACCGATCAGTCGGGTCCCCTCGCCGAGGCCGGCGGTGCCCGCCGCGTGCAGCCGCGCGAGGGCGTCCAGAAGACGCTCCTCCGGGTGCGGCATGACCCACCTGAGGTGGTTCTTCTCCGGCGTCTCGCACCAGTACGCGGACTCCACGCCGGCCAGCTTCACCGTCGGGATCACCGCCTCGTTGGCCCGCTCCAGGGACGCCGCCACGTCGGCCGCCGCGTTCTGGGCGTCCGTCACCCAGAAGTCGAAACCGGTGTGCACAACTGGCTCGAACCCGCCTTCGGGATCCAGCAGGTCCTGGAGCCGGGGCCCGTCCGTCGGCGCCCTGCGGCCCTGCACCGGGGTCCCCGGCGCGGCCTCCAGCGCGCGCAGCAGGTTGTCCGCGAGGTCGCGGCTCACGTCACCGGAGGAGGTGTCGTTCTGCAGGCCGAGCAGGACGGAGCCGTCGTCGCGCCGCAGCGCCGGCCACGCCATCGGGAGCACCGTCGCGAGCGTCACCGAGGGCACGCCGTCCGGCAGGCCGCCCTTCAGCGTCAGCTCGGCGGTGGCCGCCGGGACCAGCTCCCGCAGCGCGACCCAGTCGCACTCGCCCGCGAGCCCTTCGAACGGCCGGTGCACCAGCTCCGTGACCGCCTGCGCCGCCGCGCGCCCGTGGCACGCCTTGTAACGCCGGCCGCTGTTGCAGGGGCAGGGCTCCCGCGCCCCCACGACCGGAATCTCACCAGCGGTCGCCTGAGGCCCCTGGGCCTTGGTCTGGGGTCGCTTCTTGGCCATCGACTGTCTCCCGGTACGGCTCGACTCCTACCCGGGGAGCCTAGCCGGTCGGACTGACAGGGCCTGCCTGGTGAAGGGGGTGGGCCTGTGCCGGGGGTCGGGGGCGCGCCGGGGCGTCTCGGGCCGGTGCCGGTGGCGGGCCTTGCGCCGGGGCGCGGGCTTTCGCGGGGGCGTGCCGGGGCCGGTGCGGGCGGTGAGGCTTGCGCCGGGGTGCTTCGGGCCTGCTCCCGGCGGGGGTCGCATCGGGGCGTCCCGAGGCCGCTCCCGGCCGTGGTGCCCGCGCGTGCCGCCTCTGGCCCTCCCCGGTCTACTCCAGGTCGTCGAGGTCGTCGAAGTCCAGCCCCGCCAGGGACGGGCTCGCCATGCGGGCCGCGAAGTCGCTGTCCCCGCGCGCGTCGGGGTCGTGGACGTCGTTGTGGACGACGACCCAGACGGTGACCTCGCCGTGGACGTCGTCGCGGACGCCCCAGTCGTGCGCGAGCGTCGAGATGATGTTGAGGCCCCGGCCGCCGTGCGCGGTGACCGAGGGCGTCGCCGGGGCGGGCCGGGTCGGGCCACCGCCGTCCGTCACCTCCACGAGCAGGCGCCCGCGCGCGTCCACGCGCCAGGCGGCGCGGACGTCGCCGTCGCCCGCGAGCGCGTCGCCGAGCGGACGGCCGTGCTTGCACGCGTTGCTGAGCAGTTCGGAAAGGATCAGTACGGCGTCGTCGATGACCGCCTCGGAGACCCCGCCGACGCGGAGCTGGTCCCGCATCCGGTGTCTCGCCTCGCCCACGCCCGCAGGGCCGTGGGCCACGGCCATGCTCGACGACGTGGGCACCTCCTGTGCCACCACCAACGCCACCCCCGAGACCTCCTTAGCCCCACGCCACCGAGTGGATGCCCCCTTGGCCTGTACCGGAAACCGGTAGAGGTCCGTCCGCTGACGCATTTCTGACGCCCGTACACGCACCGAACGCGCCGGTGCACTCCCTGTGATGATCAACGCGTTGTGCGGGCGCTCAGACCCCGCCGAGGTGCCGCAGCACCGCCTTCGGCCGGTTCGTGATGATCGCGTCGACCCCCAGCTCCACACACAGGTCGACGTCCGACGACTCGTTGACCGTCCACACGTGCACCTGGTGCCCCGCCCGCTTCAGCCGGCGCACGTACGCGGGGTGGCTGCGCACGATCCGCATCGACGGCCCCGCGATCCCCACCCCCACCGGCAGCCGCCCGTCGCGCAGGCGCGGGGAGACGAACTGCATCAGGTACACCGTCGGCAGCGTCGGCGCGGCCGCGCGCACGCGGTGCAGCGACCGCGCCGAGAAGCTCATGATCCGGACGGCCGACTCGGCGGGCGCGGGCGGCGCGGCCAGGCCGAACCGGCCGAGCAGGTCGAGCAGGCGCTCCTCCACCTGTCCGGCCCAACGCGTCGGATGCTTCGTCTCGATCGCCAGCTCCACCGGCCGGCCCGCGTCCGCGACCAGCTCCAGGAGGCGTTCCAGGGTCAGCACGGAGGTGTGCTCCCGGTCCTCCGGGCGGAACTCCCAGTCGGGCTCCTCCTCGTCGCCCGCCCGCGCGCGTGCGGCCCGCCGCGTCTTCCAGGAGCCGAAGTCCAGGGCGTTCAGCTCGGCCAGCTCCAGCGCGGAGACCGCCCCGCGCCCGTTGGACGTCCGGTTGACGCGACGGTCGTGCACGCAGACGAGGTGCCCGTCCGCGGTGAGCCGTACGTCGCACTCCAGCGCGTCCGCGCCGTCCTCGATGGCCTTCCGGTAGGCGGCCAGGGTGTGCTCGGGGGCCTCTTCGGAGGCGCCGCGGTGGGCGACGACCTGGATGTGGTGCTGGCGTGCGTGGGTCACCGCGTCATGGTGCCATCGTCGCGGGGTACGCGAGATCCGGGACGTGCGTCTGAGAACCGTCTGAGAAGCGTCTGAGATGTTCTGACGCGAGTGACCACCGCCCACAGGCACCGCTTATGGTGCTCTGACGGCCAGTGGGAAAAGCTTGAAGCGTAAGGCAACACGCACACGACAACAGCCGTGGACCGAGGAGAAGAGCTGTGAACACCGAGAACGAGGGCACCGAGGTACCCCCGGCCCCGTCCGCACCCCCCGTGCCGGTGGACTCTCCCACGACGTCCGCCGCTGCCGCGCCCGAGGCGGCACCGACGACCGAGCTGCCGAAGACGCCGGCCCAGGCTCCGGCATCGGCCCAGGCTCCTGCTCCGGCCCCGGCGGGCGCGCCTGACGGGAACTGGCCGCCGCCCGCGCCTGCCGCTGCCCCCGCCGCCTCCCAGGACCGGCCGCAGGACCCGTACGCGGGCGCGCCCACGGCCGTGGACGGCTCCTGGCCGCCGCCGGTCCCGGCGACCCCGTCGTACGCGGACGGCGGCGCCGGCGCGGGCGGCGCGTGGGGGGCGGCGTACGGGCAGGAGCCCGCGCCCAAGCGCAAGGGGCGGGGCGGGCTCGTCGCGGCCGTCCTGGTGGCCGCGCTGGTCGCCGGCGGACTCGGCGGCGCGCTCGGCTACACGATGGCCAAGGACAACGACGACAACGGCTCGACGACCGTCTCCGCGTCCGACAGCGGCGGCTCGCTCAAGCGCGACGCCGGCACGGTCGCGGGCGTCGCCGCGCGGGCGCTGCCCAGCACCGTGACCATCCAGGCCGAGTCCAGCAGTGGCGACGGCGGCACCGGCACCGGCTTCGTCTTCGACACCCAGGGCCACATCGTCACCAACAACCACGTCGTCGCCGAGGCGGTGGACGGCGGCAAGGTCACGGCGACCTTCCCGAACGGCCGGAAGTACGACGCCGAGGTCGTCGGCCACGCGCAGGGGTACGACGTCGCCGTCATCAAGCTCAAGAGCGCGCCCTCGGACCTCAAGCCGCTCACGCTCGGCGACTCCGACAAGGTCGCCGTCGGCGACTCCACGATCGCCATCGGCGCGCCCTTCGGGCTGTCCAACACGGTGACGACCGGCATCATCAGCGCGAAGAACCGTCCCGTCGCCTCCTCGGACGGCTCCGGCAGCAACAACTCGTACATGAGCGCCCTGCAGACCGACGCCTCGATCAACCCCGGCAACTCCGGCGGGCCCCTGCTCGACGCCCAGGGCAACGTGATCGGCATCAACTCGGCCATCCAGTCCAGCGGCAGCGGCGGTGGCCTCGGCGGCGGCCAGGCGGGCTCGATCGGCCTCGGCTTCGCCATCCCGATCAACCAGGCCAAGTACGTCGCCCAGCAGCTCATCAAGACCGGCCAGCCGGTGTACGCGAAGATCGGCGCCTCCGTCTCCCTCGAAGAGGGCACCGGCGGCGCCAAGATCGCCAACGGCGCCTCCTCCATCGAGGCGGGCGGCCCCGCCGCCCAGGCCGGCCTCAAGACCGGCGACGTCATCACCAAGCTCGACGACACCGTCATCGACTCCGGCCCCACCCTCATCGGCGAGATCTGGACCCACAAGCCCGGCGACCGCGTGACGATCACCTACCAGCGGGGCGGCAAGACCCAGACAGTGGAACTGACCCTGGGCACGCGCACGGGCGACAGCTGATCACCGGGTAGTTGTTGTAAGGGGCGCCCTCAAGGGAGGGCGCCCCTTACGTGTTCAGGGCTGGTCGTAGCTGGTGGTGGCCGCGGAGGAGGAATCGCCGATCGCGAAGGTCGACGACTCCACCCTCCCGATGTGGACGTCCTGGGACGGGGCCGGTCTCGTGGTGAGGAAGTCGCGCAGGGTGCGGCCGGTGGGGGCGATGTGAGGGGCGGCGCCGATGAGGAACGCGACGCCCAGGACGACGGCGGCGAGCCGTCCGGCATCGCCGAGCAGGGAGACCAGGGGCGGGACGGTGATCAGGAGGAACGCCAGGGTGAAGAAGGCGGGGACGTGTTCGCGGTCCTGCTTCCTGCGGGCGGCCGACCGCTCGTGGAACTCGACGTCCCCTTCGTCGTTGTGGGCGACGACCTTCCAGCCGGAGATGTCGGGGGAGGAGACGGAGAGCCGCAGCGCCAGGGTCTGACCGCGCTCCAGCTGGGCGATGGTGAAGACCGCCTCGCCCGTGTCCTGCTCCAGGTCGGGCCGCCGGGCCACCCCCATCTCGCGCTCCGGCGCGGAGGTGGGCACCGCCTCGATGATCTGGGTCCCCGTCGGGAGCCGGAACCGCAACCGCTCGTCCTTCACGACCCGGTTGCCGGTGTTCTCGACCCGGAACTCGATCGAGCTGAGCCCGTCGATGGTGGTCCCGTTGTAACTCAGCCGCAGCCGGCGGCGGATCGCGTCGTCCGTCGAGACCATGGCGTTCTGCACCTCGGCCTCCCACGTGAGCCGCTTCATCGGCTCACGCCGCATCTTCACGTGCTCGATCGCGACGGTCCCCAGCACACCGACGACCGTCCCCACGACGGCGACGACAAGGTTCTGCTGAAACTCGCTCAGCCCGCCCCCGGCGGCCTCGACCACCCCGGCGAACGACTCCATACCGCCAACTCCCTCCCGTCGGACAGCGAGGTCACCTTAGCCACTGGTCTCCGGGCGGAAGCGGGGGTTGGGGACGAACCTGCGGGACTCCCGCCCCCACCCCGGCCCACGCACTCCACCAAACCCCCGCTGCCGGTACGCTGTACCCGCCCCGCCCCAGGTGGGATGCGGGCGAGGTGGGTTGCCCGAGCGGCCTAAGGGAACGGTCTTGAAAACCGTCGTGGCAGCGATGTCACCGTGGGTTCAAATCCCACACCCACCGCAGGCCGGAAGGGGTGTTCCTCGGTGTGAGGGGCACCCCTTCGTGGTGTTCAGAGTTCGTCGTCGCGGGCGAGGCCCTCCCAGGGGAGGGCGCGGAGGCGTTTGTCCGCGTCCGTGCCGGACGGGACCTGGGGGGTCGGCTGGAACCAGACGACCGTGAGGGCGGAGCGGTGGAGGCCGGGGTCCAGGGAGGGGGAGACCGGGGACGAGCGGAAGGAGGCCACGCAGGCCACCGCGGGCAGGATCTCCACGGGCCCGAACGGCCCCTTGGACCCGTCGTCGCGGTACTCGCGCGGCGGATCGATCAAGTGGACCGGCGTACGGGGGGATTCGCGTTCCGCGCCCCGCAACAACCCGTTGATCCTCATGTCGTTGACGCGCGCGCAGGGGTAGCCCTCCAGCATGCCCCCGTACGTCGAGGAGAGCCGGATGTCGGAGAGCTCGATCGAACGGCCGGACAGGAGGACGACTCGGGTCAGGGACATGGACGGACACCTTAGGCGCGTCGTACGCCGAAGTCCTCACTTTTACCTACGAAAGCGCTCCTTCGCGCTACCCGGCGCTCCGGTTCACACCGGTATGCGGACGGTCCACACGCGCCCCGGCACAGTCCGGTTCACGCGCCGCCCGCCGCGAACTCCTCGGCCACCGCCGCCAGTTCCGCGTTCGGACGTCCGTCCAGGCCCACCCCGTACGCGTCGATCGCCTCCAACGGACCCAGCCCGCCCGCCAACACCCAAAGAAACTCGCCGAGATCACGCGCGACGACCCCGGTATCCCCCTCGGACCCGAGGAACACGACGGGCTGCTCGGCGAGTTCACGCCCCTCGCGGACCAGCCAGAACGCCGCGTACCCGCCCGTGCCGTCCCGCCCGAACACCCGGAACTCATCCCCGTCCACCTCAGGGTTCCCGGTCCACGCCCGGAACCACTCCGCGGTCTCCGACGCCGACATGAACCCGTCGAGGGCCATGAAGTCGATGCCGTCGGAGAAGTAGTCGAAGGGGTGCGCCAGGGCGGCGGCGAGGGGTGCGGGGAAAGGGAGTTCGGCCATGCGGGGAAGGGTAGGGGATGGCTGGTGGGCGGGGCGGGGCCGGTGAACGGCTGTCGTCCGGCTCTGAGCCCGGTGCCGGTGAGCGTTCGGCGTCCGGCCCGTCTGACGGCGACGCGGACGCCGGCACCGGCGAACGACCGCCGCACGCCCCCGCCTTCGCACCGGCTCCCCCTCAACTGACCGACCCAGTCCCCGCGTTCCCGCCCCCAAGCCCCCGCTCCCGTCCCGCCACTCCACAGTGCCTCTCCCCCAACCACCCCCGCACTCACCCCTCTTCCCCCCGCCTCCCCGTCAACCGAGCCGCCGAAGCCAGCGTCGAGCGTGCCTCGCGTGGGCTCAGTCCCGTGCGGATCGCGGCCTCGAACAGGGCTTGTGAGAGGCCGAGGTTGTTCTCGTAGGCGCGGCAAGCGGCCCAGAAGAGGCGGGTGTTGCGCTGCCCTTCGTGGGCCGCGAGGACGAACTGGACGAGCCCGTGCCCATGTTGGGAGGCGGGGCCGGTGTGGGAGGAGCGCGGGGGCGGGAGGAGGAGGCGGAGGAGGGCGCGCGGACAGGGCGCCGGGGGGAGGTGACCGGTGCCGGGAGCCGTCGCGTAGACCCCCCGGTCCGTACGCGAGCCGGGCCCCACGAGGTATCCCCCCGCCCCCCGGATGTCGATGCCGGGCGCGAGCCGCCCCGCGGAGTTGGGGACGACGACGTCGGACGGCCCGGTGAGCCAGAGGTGGCGCCCGCCTGAGGGCGTGAGGACGACGACCGTCGGCGGGATCGTGAAGAGGTGGCGCAGCGCCAACTCCCTTAGCGCGGCGGTGGAGTCGGTGTCCCCCTTCGTGTCCAGGTCGACGCCGATGAGGTGGTGCGGCGCCAGCCCGCAGGCGATGCCGTACCCGGTCGCCCAGGGCGCCATCGCGAACAGCGCGCGGATGCGCGCGGGGTCGGTCGTCGCGTCGTACACGCCGTGCCCGGGGCGCCCGCACTCGCCGTGGCACGGCGGGGTGCCGGGCGGGTCGAGGCGGTGGGGGGAGCGCAGGGCCGGGAGCTTGGTGCGGGACAAGGGGATGACGGCCAGGCCGCGTTCGGCGGCCGAGAGCGCGTGGGCGAGGGCCAGTGTCGTGGCCTGCCGGTCGGTGGTGGCCATGCCCCCAGTTTCGCACACCCGTTCGAAGAACGGGAGGGGGCGCAGTCGCGGAACGGCCCCGAGGACGCCGTCACCGGCCCGCCTGCCGGAACGCTTCACCCCATGCGGCGCACGGAAAACCGCCCCCGCGACGCGCCCGGGACATGGCTCCTCGCGAAGAACGGTAGTGAAAGGGGTTTATCGACTGGTCATCACGCTTGCGTGCTAATCGTGCCGTCCGGGGTGGTTCCGCGGGGGTCCGGTGGGCAACTCTGATCTCGCGACGTCGTCACCAATGCCGAGGCGGTCGGCCAACTGCCCCGGAAACAGCCGTAGTTCATGCAAAACCCGGCCACAAGCCGGTACGTCTCTTGTTCTCTGGAGGAACAACATGGCAAGCATCCGTACCGCCCGCATCGTCGCCGCTGTCTCCGCCCTCCCGCTCGCCGCCGCTCTCTTCTCCGGCGTCGCGGCGGCGGACAACGGCGGCTTCGCGGACGACGGATCGAACGCGGGCGTCGCCAGCATCATCGGCAGCGGTGTGGCCGGCGACAACAACGGCAACTCGTCCACCACGCAGCAGAACGCCGTGGGCTCCGGCGCGAGCAACCAGAGCAACACGGCCCAGGTGAACGGCTCCGCGTTCACGGCCATCAACCAGGGCAACCACAACGTGCAGGTCACCTTCGCCCCGCTGTGGTGGTGACCCCCTGACGGAGGGCCGGCGCACCGGCACCGGCCCTCCGACCGGGTGTGGGGTGTGTTCACTGGGGTGGTAACACGCCTGCGCGGCGAGGCACTTGGGCTTCGCCGCGCAGGCGTTTTCCGCGTGCCCGCACAACGGTGCGCCCGCACATCGGCGCCGGGTCGTCCTTGACAGTCCACGCCATCTGACGGACAGTCAGAAACCTTCTGGAGTGCGGAGGGTGTGGAGGGTGCCATGCCGGAGGAGGACGACGGACGCCAACTCGCGGCGCGCGAACGCCAACTCGCGGCGTACGAGCGGCAACTCAAGGCGTACGAAGGTGAACCCGCCGCCGTCGCCGGGATCGCCAAGGACCCCGTAGACGCCGCCATGATCCGGCACTGGTGCGAGGCGCTGGGCGACACGAACCCCGCGTACACCGGCCCCGACGCCGTCGCCCCGGCCACCATGCTCCAGGTCTGGACGATGGGCGGCCTCTCCGGACCGGCGTCCCGCACCGACGCGTACGTCCAACTCCTCGCCCTCCTCGACGACTTGGGCTGCACGGCAGTCGTCGCCACCGACTCCGAGCAGGAGTACGTCCGCCCGCTGCGGCTCGGCGAGCGCGTCACCTTCGACTCGGTGATCGAGTCGGTGTCGGGGCGGAAGACGACGAAGCTGGGGGCCGGGTACTTCGTCACGACGCGGACCGATGTGCGGTGCGGGGACGGGGAGTTGGTGGGAACGCACCGGTTCCGCATCCTGAAGTACGCGCCCCGCAGCCCCGCTTCCCCTCCATCTCCGGCCACCCACCTCCGCCCCCGCCCCGTCATCAACCGTGACAACTCCGGTTTCTGGCAAGGCATTCGGCGAAACCGCCTCCTCATCCAGCGCTGCCTCGCCTGCGGAACCCTCCGCCTCCCCTGGATCCCCGGCTGTGTGGAGTGCGGTTCGCCGGAGTGGGACACGCGGGAGGCGTCCGGCGCCGGGACCGTGTACTCGTACGTCGTCATGCATCACCCCCGCTTCCCCGCCTTCGACCCCCCGTACGCCGTCGCCCTGGTCGAACTCGCCGAAGGCGTACGGCTGGTGAGCGAGGTGGTCGACGTGCCGTACGACAAGGTCCGGATCGGCATGCCGGTGACGCTCGAATTCCGGGCGTACGACGACGAGTTGACGCTGCCGGTGTTCCGGTCCGGGGAGGCGGCGGCATGACGTCACCGTCCGAGGGCACCCAACTCCCCCCGCTGGACGTCGAGATCACCCGGACCCTCATCGTCGCCGGCGCGATCGCGTCCCGCGACTACCAGGACGTCCACCACGACCCCGACGCCGCCCGCGCCAAGGGCTCCCCCGACATCTTCATGAACATCCTCACCACCAACGGCCTCGTCGGCCGCTACCTCACTAACCACTTCGGCCCCCACACCCGCCTCCACAAACTCGCCATCCGCCTCGGCGCCCCCAACTACCCCGGCGACACCATGCGGTTGACCGGCCGAGTGGAACAAGTCGACGGCACACAGGTCACGGTGAGCATCACCGGCGAGAACAGCCTCGGGCGCCATGTGACGGGGACGGCGGTGCTGAGCACGACGCCGGAAGCCTACGCGGACGGTGACGCGGGCGCCGGGACGGACGTCGACGCGGGCGTCGGCACGGACGGCGCGCGGGGTGTGGACGAGCGGTGAGCCGCTGACGTCAGCCCCTTCGAACACGCCCCCAACCCCAGGAGCCCCCATGCCTCCCCGCCCCCAACTCCCCCTCGGCAGGCGCGCGGCGATCGCCGGTATCGGTGCCACCGAGTTCTCCAAGGACTCCGGCCGCAGCGAACTGCGCCTCGCGGCGGAAGCCGTCCGCGCGGCGATCGCCGACGCCGGGCTGGCGCCGGGGGACGTGGACGGCATGGTGACGTTCACGATGGACACGAACCCCGAGATCAGCGTGGCCCAGGCGTGCGGGATAGGGGAGTTGGCCTTCTTCTCGCGCGTCCACTACGGCGGCGGCGCGGCCTGCGCGACCGTGCTCCAGGCGGCGATGGCCGTGGCGACCGGCGTCGCGGAGGTCGTCGTCTGCTACCGGGCGTTCAACGAGCGGTCGGGACGGCGCTTCGGCGCGGGGGTGACGAAGCGGGAGCCGTCCGCCGAGGGCGTCGCGCTGGGGTGGACGCTGCCGTTCGGGCTGGTGACACCGGCGTCGTGGGTGGCGATGATCGCGCAGCGGTACCTGTACGCCTACGGGCTTACCCCGGAGGTATTCGGGGAGGTAGCCGTCGTCGACCGCAGGCACGCCGCGACGAACCCGGCCGCGTACTTCCACGGCCGTCCCATCACCCTGGAGGACCACGCGGCGTCGCGCTGGATCGTCGAGCCGCTGCGCCTGCTGGACTGCTGCCAGGAGACGGACGGCGGACAGGCGCTGGTGGTGACGTCGGCGGAGCGCGCGCGGGACCTCGCCGCCCGGCCGGTGCTGGTCGCGGCGGCGGCGCAGGGCGCGGCGAAGGGGCAGGAGCAGATGACGGGGTTCTACCGGGGCGACCTGACGGGCCTCCCGGAGATGGGGGTGGTCGCGTCGAGGCTCTGGCGGGACTCGGGCCTCGCGCCCGCCGACATCGACGTAGCTCTCCTGTACGACCACTTCACCCCCTTCGTCCTCATGCAGCTGGAGGAGTTCGGCTTCTGCGGACCCGGAGAGGCGTCAGGGTTCGTCGCGGCGGACCGTGTCCCCCTGAACACGCACGGCGGCCAGCTCGGGGAGGCGTACCTGCACGGCATGAACGGCGTCGCCGAGGCGGTGCGCCAGCTGCGCGGGACGGCCGTCAACCAGGTCCCCGGCGCCGGGACCGCGCTCGTGACAGCCGGTACCGGGGTACCGACCTCAGGGTTGATCCTTACGGCGGACAGATGATCCCCCAGGGGTCATCCCGTAGTACCCGGGCCCCGTCGCTCCACCTTCAGGAGGTGGGGTCTGCCCCACCCCTACAACCTGAGGGGGACTTTTCTTCGGGACCTACGGGCGATCCGGACTACACGGTCTCCCTCCTAGCGTGGAGCCATGACCACACCCGTCTGCACCAGCGCTTCGAACGGGCGGACGCGGACCACCGTCCGCCCGGGATACCCGTCGTTCGCGTCCTACGTCCAGGACCGCCAGCCGGTGCTGCTGCGCACCGCCCGCTCGCTGACCGCGAACCCGTGCGACGCCGAGGACCTGCTCCAGACCGCCCTGACGAAAACGTACGTCGCCTGGGACCGCATCGAGGACCACCGCGCCCTCGACGGCTACGTCCGCCGAGCCCTCCTCAACACACGCACGTCCCAGTGGCGCAAGCGCAAGGTGGACGAGTTCACGTGCGACGAGCTCCCCGAGCCGGACCCCGCCCCCGGCCTCGACGACCCCGCCGAGCAGCAGGCCCTCCGCGACGCCATGTGGCGGGCCGTCCTCAAGCTCCCCGCCCGCCAGCGCGCCATGGTCGTCCTGCGCTACTACGAAGACCTCAGCGAGGCCCAGACCGCCGAAGTCCTCGGCGTCTCCATCGGCACGGTCAAGTCCGCCGTCTCCAGAGCCCTCGGCAAACTCCGCGAGGACGCGGAACTGGTCCTCGCCCGCGACTGAACCCCACTCACCGCCCCATCAGCCCAGGTACGGCCACTCACGGCGTTCCAGGAAGTGCCGGAGCCGTAGCCGCTGGGTGTGGTGCATCGGCAGCTCGGCCAGTTCCTCCGGCGGGACGAACCGCAGCTCCGTCGACTCGTCCGAGATCGCGAGCCGACCGCCGACCACCCGAGCCGTGAAGCAGACGTTGAACTGCCGCCGCACCTCGCCGTCCGAGTAGGCGATGACATGACGGGGGTCGGTGTACGTCCCGACGAGCCCGGTGATCTCCACATCCAGCCCCGTCTCCTCCCTGACCTCACGGACAGCGGCCCCCGGCAGCGAGTCGGCCATCTCCATGCCGCCACCAGGCAGCGCCCAGAGGCCGTTGTCCTGTCGACGCTGGAGGAGGATACGGCCGCGGTCGCCGGCCACCACCGCGGAGGCGGCGACGACCAGACTGTTGGGCTCGGGAGCGCCGGGGTCGGCGTAGTACTCGATGCTCCCTTGCCGCACGTTGAGGTCCCGGAGCATCCGGAACACGACGGATGGCATGGACGCCGACGAGGTCGCTACCCCTCCAGCAGGCAGAGAGCCCCCGGCGAACGCCAGGGGCTCCAAGGGCAGGGGGCGGAGTTACTAGATGACGGTGACCTCCAACTCCCCCTCCGCGTACCGCCGTCGCAGTACCTTCTTGTCGAACTTCCCCACGCTGGTCTTCGGCACGGACTCGATCACCGTCCACCGCTCGGGGAGTTGCCACTTGGCGATGCCGCCCTCGCCGGCGAGGAAGGCGCGGAGTTCGGTGAAGTCGGCGGTGGCGCCTTCCTTCAACACGACGGTGGCGAGGGGCCGTTCGCCCCACTTGGCGTCGGGGACGGCGACGACGGCGGCCTCGGCGACGGCGGGGTGGGACATGAGCGCGTTCTCGAGGTCGACGGACGAGATCCACTCGCCGCCGGACTTGATGACGTCCTTGGCGCGGTCGGTGAGCGTGAGGAACCCGTCCGGTGAGATGGTGCCGACGTCGCCGGTCTTCAGCCAGCCGTCAGAGCTGAACTTGTCCTCGGGGCGCAGGAGTTCGGCGTCGGGCCCGTTGTAGTAGGCCCCGGCGATCCAGGGCCCGCGCACCTCCAGCTCCCCGGCGGACTCCCCGTCCCAGGGCAGCCGTTCACCGCCGGGCCCGGTGAGCCGCGCCTCAACTCCCGCCGGGAACCGCCCTTGTGTGAGCCGGTACGCGAACTCCTCGTCGGTGCCGATGACGTGGGCGGGCGGCCGGGCGATCGTCCCGAGCGGCGACGTCTCCGTCATGCCCCACGCGTGGCACACCCGCATGCCGAGTTCGTCGAACGCGGCCATGAGCGACGGCGGACACGCGGACCCCCCGATGGTGACCTGCCCGAGGCAGGAGACGTCGCGCGGCTTGGCGGTCAGCTCGGCGAGGAGGCCCTGCCAGATCGTCGGGACGGCGGCGGCGTGCGTCGGCCGCTCCGACTCGATCATCTCGGCGAGCGGTCCGGGCTGGAGGAAGCGGTCCGGCATCAGCATGTTGACGCCGGTCATGAAGGTCGCGTGCGGCAGCCCCCACGCGTTCACATGGAACTGCGGGACGACGATCAGGGACAGGTCCTCGTCGGTCAGCCCCATCGACTGCGCCATGTTGACCTGCATGGAGTGCAGGTAGATCGACCGGTGGCTGTAGACGACCCCCTTGGGGTCACCCGTAGTACCTGAGGTGTAGCACATCGCCGCCGCGCTGCGCTCGTCCAGCTCGGGCCACGCGTACGTCGTCGGCCGCCCGGCGATCAGCTCCTCGTACTCGTGCACCCGCACGGCCGTCCCCGCGAGCCCCGACCGGTCCCCGACCCCCGACACGACGACGTGCTCGACGGTCCTGAGATGCGGCAGCAGCGGGACGAGCAGCGGCAGCAGCGAGCCGTTGACGATGACGACCTTGTCCTGCGCGTGGTTGGCGACCCACGCCAACTGCTCAGGCGGGAGGCGGAGGTTGAGGGTGTGGAGGACGGCGCCCATGGAGGGGATCGCGAAGTACGCCTCGACGTGCTCGGCGTTGTTCCACATCAGGGTGGCGACTCTGTCGTCGCCGCTCACCCCCAGCTCGTCGCGCAACGCGTGCGCCAACTGGGCTGCCCGCTGGGCGACTTCGGCGTAACTGCGCCGGTGCGGTTCCGCCTCGCCCGTCCAGGTCGTCACCTGCGAGGACCCGTGGATCACCGCCCCGTGCGTCAGGATCCTCGAAATCAGCAGCGGTACGTCCTGCATCGTGCTCTGCACGGCGTCCTCCCGGGCGACATTGCCTGCGACGGAACTGGTTGAGGCTGATTCTGCGCACATACCGGGCGGTATGTCACTAGGGGAGGGCCGATCGATCCGTTCACATTAAAGCTGAGGTCAAATCGGCAGGTGAGGGACCATGTGGAAGGCCGGGCGGGGAGCCGGGCGGGGGACCGTGACGGGCCGGTCCCCCTCCGTCATCACCGGACCCCCTACGCGGTCTCCCGCATCACATTGGCAAACGCTTCCGCGCCGAACGGGGCGCCCTCGTAGGTGTACGGGTACTCCAGCCCCGCCGCCGCGTAGGCCGCCGCCCTCCGTCGCTCCCGCTGGCGTTGCACTTCCGCCGCTTCGGCCCGCGCCCGCGCCTCCGCCTGCCGCCGGAAAATCGCGGCGGCCTCCTCCTTCGACGGCGACGTCCACGGCCGCGACCAGGGGCTTTCGGGGATCACAGAGGGGGTCCCGGAGGGGGTCCCAGACTGGGGTTCGGCGACCGCGCGGGGCTGGACACAGCACTTCCGCCGCCTGCCGGTTGCGGGCAGGAACAGCGCGATCAGGGTACGCAGGCACGCCAGAATGGCATGCGCGATAGAGTGGCGCATGGCGACAGGTTTCCTTTGCGAGAGGTTGTCGTCAGGCCCCTTCAGCAGAGTGTTGACGCACTCTGAGTCCTGAGGGGGCCACTTTTTGTTGTTGTGAGGAGCACCGTAGCACTGAGATCGCCGAGTTGAAGCAAACCCCAGCGAACTGCGCAACTTTTTCCGGGGGTTGGGTACGGGCGTCAGTCCCGCGCTCCTACGTCGGCTCGGAGGCACGGAAGTTGGAGCCGTCCGCAGCGCGGGAGACGTGACGCGGCTCCGCCCGAGTCGGTCACCGCCAGACGGTAGGGGCCGCGCGGCACCACGCCCGACGGATTCTCACCGGCCGATGTCACTCATCGAAGTCGCCGCCCTCTTCGTCTTCGGCCTCTTCCGTCTCGTCCTTGCCGGGCTTCCGAGTCTTCGGAGTCTGGTTGGAGACCCCCTCCGGTCGGTAGTACCGCCGAGCGCTCGGATACGTCGTAGGGCTGTCGTCGTACATGATCACCCAGCCGAGCAGAGCGCAGATCTGCCACTTGCCAGGCAGGTACCTTGCGACGAAACGAAACGCTTCGTCCACGGTCATCTCCCCTTCAGGGACAGTGACCATCAGCTTCTTGAAGGCGGCCGAGTGCTTGAAGCGGAAGTTGAACGGTATGCCGCGCTTGATCTCCCACAGTACGTCGTGCAGTGAGTGGACACCCGGAGTGAGTCTGTTCACATCGCGGGAGAGGTCAATGGGGAACTCGAGATCGAAGTGATTACTCTTGATCGTAGTCCGATCGCGATTACGCCCGGGGTCGTTGTTTCCGAATCCTCGATTATTCCAGACGATCTTTCCGCTTTTCAGGTGCTCCTTGATGAGCATTTTTTCCGGAGAGACGGAGGACAGGTCTTCTTCCACGAAAAGGCACTTGAACGACATCTCTTCAATGGAAATTCCCTCTCTTCCGGACAGCTTGTAGAGGTGATTCCCAAGGCGTTCGGGAAGCGGTTCGTCGGCCTTTCCCACATAGGTGAGCTGGCGTTCCGTGCCAGCCTCTTGGCGGAAGAGCTGGTACACCCCGGACCTGCTGGGGAGACCGAGCCTTTCGGCCTGAGGGGTGAGGGCGTCAAGGTTCTCCTGTGTGAGGGGCGCGGGCTCCAGCCGTTCCAGGGCCGCGTACAGCTGTGTACTCAACGCCTCGGTGATGCTGAGTCGGAACTGATCGCTGTACCCGCCCGCCATGTGAGCACCCCGTCCCCTGTGAAAATCCTGATCACGCGCACCCTACCTGGCGCGACCGCAGGACACGCGAGGTGAATCACGGGGCATGCCACCATGATCACGAACTCCGCGGTACGCTTCTCTCATGCCTGAGCTGCGAGAAGAACATCAAGGGGTGGGTACCTGCGTCGAACTGTTCGCCGGTGGTGGGGGGCTCGCGATGGCCGTGCACGCTGCGGGCTTCCATCCACTCCTGGTGAATGAGTACGCCAAGCGGGCATGCGAGACCTTGAGGATCAACCTTCCGAATCCTGCCGATCCGACGAAGCCTTGGCCGCTCATCGCGGGTGACGTACGCGACGTCGACTTCACCGATGCCGTCTCTGGCGAGGTCGATGTCCTCGCCGGCGGACCGCCCTGCCAGCCGTTCAGTCTGGGAGGTGCGCACAAGGGCATGGAAGACGAGCGGAACATGTTCCCGCAGATGTTCCGCGCCATTCGGGAGATGAAGCCGAAGGCGGTCATCTGCGAAAATGTTCGCGGGCTGCTCCGGCCGTCCTTCAAGCCCTACTTCAAATACATCCTGAATGAAATGAGGCTTCCATTCGTAGAACGCGATGATGAAGCGACATGGGAAGACCACAACGAAATCCTTGAGAAGTTGCTCGCCAACGAATCAGTTGATCCTTCGGAGCGATACATCGTCAAGGAGATGGAGGTCAACGCGGCTGACTACGGTGTACCGCAGATTCGCAATCGAGTGATCATTGTCGCGTTCCGTGCTGACCTCGACGTCGAGTGGAGCGAGTTCATGCCCAAGAAGACGCACTCCGAGGAGTCGCTGATCCACTCGATGCGCGAGGGCGGACCCTACTGGACGCGCCACAAGGACGTTCCGGCCAATGTCCGCGAGCGTGTCATCGCCGACCTTCCCGCACTCGACTACGAGGACGAGAAGGTCAAGGAGAAGCTGAAGCTGGAACCGTGGCGCACGCTGCGCGACGCGATCGCTGGAATCGACGAGAACGAGGGAAAGCCGCTGCCGTACGTTACGGAAGCGGCCGTCAAGAACAAGCTTCTCGTGGGCGACGTCCCCGATCACATCGGGTGGCCTGGAGCCCGGATGTACACCGGCCATACGCCGAACCTGCTGGACCGGCCCGCGAAGACCGTGAAGGCGGGCGTGCATGGCGTGCCGGGCGGGGAATCCGTCATGCGGCTCGACGATGCGAGCTTCTCCAACTTCGGAGGTGGCGATGGGTACCGCTACATGACCGTGCGGGAAACCGCGCGAGTCATGACGTTTCCGGACCGTTGGCTTCTCGACGGGCCACGAGGGGAGCAGATGCGGCAGTTGGGCAACGCCGTACCCGTCAAGCTCGGGACGGCCTTCTCAAAGGCTGTCGCCGAAGCTCTCAAGTCGGTCGGGGCCCTGGAGGACCCGGAGAAACGGAAGTGACCGAAGCAGCGAGCGATCGGCAAAGGTCCTGGAAGGATCGGATGCCCCCTGATCGGGCTTGGAAGCCGAGAGCGGGTGGAAGCAAGGAGTCCCGAGCCACTGAACAGGACCGGGCCGCCGGCAGCCGCCTCGCGCGAGCGGTCGATCTCGGCGAGGGTCGATTCGCGCGTGCCTCCATCGCCCTGCGCCTGTACCGCGGCACCCGCCGCATCCGCGCCTATCTACGGTGGTCGCAAGAGGGCCAGACACAGGAACGGTACGTCGGTGAAGTGGACGCCGATACCCGCGCCGCGAACCTGGTGCGGGCGTGGGAGATGGCGCACGCCGCGGGTCTCGCGACCACCGAGACCGTTCCCCCCGGCTCGTGGGCGTCCTCCGCCGCGTCCCGAGCGGTCATGTCCGCCAACAAGGGACGGGACACGAAGCCCGAGAAGCTGTTGCGGTCCGCGCTCCACAGGCATGGACTGCGATACCGCGTGGGAGTCAGGCCGCTCCCTGACCTACGCCGGACAGCCGACGTGGTTTTCACCAAGGTCCGTGTCGCCGTCTTCGTCGATGGTTGCTACTGGCACGGCTGCCCTGAACACCACAGGCCCGCGAAGAAGGGCACGGCGTTCTGGCAGGAGAAGATCACCGGAAACCGAGCACGCGATGCCGAGACCAACGAGATATTGCGCGACGCGGGTTGGCTCGTCATCCGCGTGTGGGAACACGAAGATCCGGAGCTAGCGGCACAGGCAGTGATCAGGGCGGTTCGATCGAGACAGGAAGGCGGTGACGGGAAACAGAGTTGAATCCCGCCGCGCAGACACGAGTGGTGACACGACGGCGTTCGGCCCCTGGCCGACGGGTTTCGGAGTCTCGCTCCCCGCGCTGCTTGACGACCTGCTTCCGGAGTCGCACGGCAGAAAGCCCGCCCCATCGGCACGGGCCTGCTTGTGATTCCGGACGCCTACGCTTCCTCGGTAACGGCCTTGAGGAACAGGGCCAGTTGGTGCCGGCCGAGGAGGAGGGCGGGGCCGGTCGATCGCTTGCTGTCTCGCACGGCGACCGTTTGGTCATCGACGACACCGCACTCGACGCAGTCGGACTGGGCTGCGGACGCTGACGACTTGCGCCACGTCACGGGCAGGGTCGACGCGTCGTCAACATGGTTCATGTGCTTGTCTTCCTTATTTCGGTGATCAACTCGGCCGATGCCTCGACCGAAAGCGCGGCGGACGTCAGCCGCTGCCAGGCATCTCGGTAAGTCGCGACCTTGTCACGCTCTTCGACGTACAGGGCCGAGGTCAGTGCCTCTGTGTGCACGACGTCGAGGTCCGCGTGCTGGAATCCCAGGAGGGAGAAGGTGCCTGTCTGGCCGACGTGCGGTGGGGCGTCGGACCGCAGCACCTGGATGTTCACGTTGGCGCGCTTACCCATAGCCAGCAGGCGCCAGAGTTGCTCATCCATCACACCTGGCGTCTCCGACGTCGAACGGAGCGCGTGCTCAGCGATGATCGCCCAGAGAACGAGCGGTTCCTCGCGAGTGAGCACCGCCTGACGAGCGAGGCGTACCTCGACCAGAGCGTCCACCCGTGCTTCGAAGGCTTCGGACATCGCGGTCACGCGGACGGCCAAGCCCACGCACCCAGCCAAACCTACGCACACGACCAACCCCCCGCACAGCCCCGGACGGCCCCCGCCAGCGGACCGAGTCATCGCCGCCCCGGCCCCCGGCCACCCCCCTACCGCCGCCGCACCGCCGTCACCCCCCACCCCACCCCCAACCAAACCCCCGCCACCCCGATGACCCCGCCCCACCCGAACGCCCCGTACGCGACTCCCGCCAACGCGGAGGCAGTTGCCCCGCCCGCGAACCCGGCGACGACGTACGCGCTGTTGGCCACGGACGGTGAGGACGTCGTCGTCAACGCCAGTGTCTGGTTGGCGACATGGGAGGCGACCAGGGCGGCGTGGATCAGGACGGCCGCCACGAACAGCGAGGGCAGCGCCCAACCACCCCACCAGAACAGGGGAATCGAGACGGCGGCCACCGAGTAGGCGCCCCGCACGACATGCGCCGCCCCGAACCGGTCGACCAGCCCGCCGGCCAGCGGTGCGACGACGCTCGCGGCGAGTCCGAAGAGCCCGAACAGCCCGGCCGTGGCGGTGGACATCCCGTACCCGGCGTCGGACCCGCTGCCCTCAACTCCCGTCAGCAGCAAGGCGAGTGACGTCCACAGGGCGGACCAGGCGCCGTACATCCCGGCCTGCCGCACGCACGCCCGCCACAGCTCGGGCGACCGCCGCACGAGCGAGGGCATCGACAGCAGCCCGGCGAACAGGGAACTCCGCGAGGGCCGTTCCCGGGGCAACGCCCAGGCGGTCACCAGCCCCAGCCCGGCCGTCAGAGCGGCGGCGCCCGCGAACACCCAGCGCCACCCGAACGCCTCCCCGGCGAGCCCGCCGACCACCCGCGCGGCCACGATCCCCGTGAACAACCCGGCGATGACGGCGGCCACATGCCGGGCCCGCCGCTCGACAGGCGCCCGCGAGGCGACGAACGGCACGAGCAACTGCGGGACGACGGTGGCGGCGGAGGCGAGGAACACGGCACCGGCGAGCACCCCCGCGCTCCCGGCGAGAGCGCCCCCGACCAGCGCCACGGCCGTCACGACCGCCAACACCCCCACGATCCGCCGCCGGTTGACCCGGTCCCCCAACGGCGCGAAGAACAACAGCCCCGCCGCGTACCCGAATTGAGCGACGGACGCGATCCAGGCGACCGAGGACGCGTCGGTACCGAAGTCCCGCGCGATCAGCGGGAGCAGCGGCGCCGCGAGATAGATGTTCGCGGCGGTGACGGCCGTGCAGAGGGCGATCAGCGGCAGCAGGAGCCGCGAGCCGGGAGGAGACACCGGCTCCCCGGCGGCACCGCGGACCCCGCCCCGCCCCCGCCCCCGCGCCGACACCGGCGACCCGACAGACATGGCCCCTCCAAAAACGTCCAAGGACATTCCCGAACCAGCAACCAACCAGTTGGTTGCTCACGCGGACAGCTCAACAGTCTGGAAGCCCCCCGCATTCCCTGTCAACCAACCAGTTGGTTACGGTTGCGCGACCGCCCCCGCTACCCTGCCCCCATGGCAGTGAGAGACCCCGAAGCCACCAAGGCACGCATCTTCGACGCGGCCGTCGCCGAGTTCGCCCGGCACGGCATCGCCGGTGCCCGCATCGACCGCATCGCGGCCGAGGCGAAGGCCAACAAGCAGCTCATCTACGTCTACTACGGCAACAAGGCGGAGCTGTTCTCGCAGGTCCTGGGCCGCAGGATGGTCGACCTCGCCGCCGCCGTCCCCGTCGACCCGGACGACATCGAGGGCTGGATCGACCGCCTCATGGACTACCACGCCGCCCACCCCGACCTCCTGCGCCTCCTCTACTGGGAGGGCATCGAGTACGGCACCGGCGACCTCCCCGACGAGGACGCCCGCCGCGAGCACTACGTCCACAAGATCGAGGCGATGCGCGACGGCCAGGCACGCGGCGTCGTCACCGACGCGATCCCCGCCGGCGACCTCCTCTTCCTCCTCATCGCCCTCGCCAACTGGATGACCGTCGTCCCCCAGATGAGCCGCGTCATGACCGGCGCGGAGGACGAGGACCGCGAGCGACTGCGCGCGTCGATCAAGGAGGCGGCCCGGCGACTGGTGGCGGTCTGACCGACGCGGACGTCGAACAGGGGCCCCAACTCGGGCCGTACCGAACCTAGTTCGTCCCGATCCGGGCCAGCAGATCCACGATCCGCGACTGCACCTCACCACTCGTCGACCGCTCCGCGAGGAACAGCACCGTCTCCCCCGACGCCAGCCTCGGCAGGTCCGGCTGCTCCACGGCCGCCGTGTAGACGACCAGCGGCGTCCGGTTGAGCTGCCCGTTCGCGCGCAGCCAGTCGAGGATGCCCGCCTGACGCCGGTCGACCTGCATGAGGTCCATCACGACGAGGTTCGGCCGGAACTGGCCGGCCAGCATCACCGCGTCCGCGTCGCTCGCCGCCCGCGCGACCTGCATCCCGCGCCGCTCCAGCGTCGCCGTCAGCGCGAGCGCGATCTCCGCGTGCTCCTCGATCAGCAGGACGCGCGGCGGGTGCTGCTCGCTGTCGCGCGGCGCGAGCGCCTTCAGCAGGACGGCCGGGTCGGCGCCGTACGCCGCCTCCCGCGTCGCCTGCCCCAGACCCGCCGTGACCAGCACCGGGACCTCCGCCGCGACCGCCGCCGTGCGCAGCGACTGCAACGCCGTGCGCGTGATCGGGCCCGTCAGCGGGTCGACGAACAGCGCCGCCGGGAACGCGGCGATCTGGGCGTCCACCTCCTCGCGGGAGTTGACGATCACCGGGCGGTAGCCGCGGTCGCTGAGCGCCTGCTGCGTCGTGACGTCCGGGGCGGGCCACACGAGCAGCCTCCGCGGGTTGTCCAGCGGCTCCGGGGGCAGCTCGTCGTCCATCGGCTGCGGGCGCGGAGTATCCGCGACCTCGATCGCCCCGCCCGGACCATCCAACGGTTCCGGGCCCTCCGCCGCGTTCGAGTCGGGGGCGCCTATGGCGTACGAACGCCCTGCGCCCTCCGTCCCCGGCGCGAGGCGGGTCTGGCCGGCCATCGACGGGTGCGGCAACTGTTGCGCCGGGAGGATGGGCTGCTCGGCGGGGGGATGCGGACGGGCCTCCGGGCCCGGCGGTGTACCCAGCTTGCGGCGCCTGCCGCCGCTGGGGGTGCCGCCGGGTGGGGTGGCCGTCTGCGGCGGTTGCTGCGCCTGGACTGCCTGCGCCGCCTGGGCCGCCTGCCGGGTGAAGGGGACGCCCTGGCCGAGGGTGCGGACGCTGATGGCGCGGCCCTGGGTGGAGTTGGGGTCCGCTTCTGCGGGGAGCGGTTGGGGTTGGGGCTGGGGGGCGGGGGCTTCCGCGGGGAGGGGTTGGGAGGGGAGGGGGATGTGGCCGGTTTGGGGGGAGGGCGTTACGCCGGGTGCGGTGGGGTTGGCGGTGGCGTGAGGGGGGACCGTGACGCCGGGTGCTGTGGAACCTGGGGTGGCGTGAGGCGGGGCCGTGACGCCGGGGGCGGCTTGGCCGGGGATCGCTGCTGTGCCGGGGGGCGTGACGCCGGGTGCTGTGGAACCTGGGGTGGCGTGAGGCGGGGGCATGACGCCGGGGGCGGCTTGGCCGGGGACTGTGACGCCGGGGGCTGCTGAACCGGGGGTCGCTGGAGCCGGGGCTGCGACGCCGGGGGCCGCTTGGCCGGGGATCGCTGGAGCCGGGGCCGCGACGCCGGGGACTGCTTGGCCGGGGATCGCTGCTGTGCCGGGGGGCGTGACGCCGGGTGCTGTGGAACCTGGGGTGGCGTGAGGCGGGGCCGTGACGCCGGGGGCGGCTTGGCCGGGGACTGTGACGCCGGGGACTGCGACGCCGGGGGGCGTTGGAGCCGGGGCCGCGACGCCGGGGGCCGCTTGGCCGGGGATCGCTGCCGCGCCGGGGGCCGGGACGCCGGGGGACTGGGACGGGAGTTGGAGCGCGGGCTGGGGTTGGGGCTGGGCCGGGGGCATGACGTCGGCGGTCTCGGCCGGTTCCGGCTCCTGCGGTACCGCGACGGCCCGGCGACGCCGTCCCGTCGGCGCGCTCGCCGGGTGCGGCTGCGGCGGGGTGTGGTCGTCGGCCTGGTCGTGGGGGACGGCGTCATGCCGTCCGGCGTGTTCGGCGGGCGACTCGGGACCACCCTGCGGCGGAACGGGCACCTGAGCGGGCAACTGCCCCGCAGCCTGACCAGCCACAACCCCCTGCTGCCCCGGCACACCCTGCCCCGGAACCCCGGGCTGGCCCACACCCTGCTGAGCCACCCCCTGCGGAGGCACGGCAACCCCCTGAGGCGGCACGGCCCCCTGCGGAACCTGCGCGACCTGCGGCGGAACAACCCCCTGCACCGGCACGACACCCTGAGCCGGCACAACCCCCGGCACCGCACCCTCCTCCGCAACAACCCCCTGCCCAGGCAAGGCACCCGGCACGGAACCAGCCCCCTGCCCCGGAACGCCCCCTTGGCCCGGAGCAACCCCCGACACGGGACCAACGCCCTGGCCCGGAACGCCCCCTTGGCCCGAAGCAACCCCCGACACGGGGCCAACGCCCTGCCCCGGAACGCCCCCTTGGCCCGAAGCAACCCCCGACACGGGGCCAACACCTTGCACCGGGACAACCCCCTGTGCCGGAGCAACACCCTGCACCGGACCACCCCCCGGCACCCCAACAGCCCCTTCCGCTCCCCCGACCCCTACCTCTTCCCCCCGGTCCGCCTCGGCCGGCGGCAGCGCGAACACAGCCCGAGGCCCCGCCTCTTGAGCCGCCGCCCGCTCCCCCGCAGCAGCCAGCGCGCGACGCCGACGCCCGGTCGGCTGCCCCTGCTCGTCCTCCGTCACTTCGCCCGCCCCCGGCGTCGAGGGCAGCGCCGGCGGCAACGCGTTCTGCTCGGACGCCCCGACGGCCACCCCACCGGGCGGCACCGGCACACCCTGCGGAGGCACGGCGGCCCCCAACCCAGCCCCGACCGCAGCAGTCCCGGCAGCATGCTCGGCGGCGGTCACGACGGCACCCTCGGCGACCTCGTCCCCACCCCGCGCACGCCGGCGTCCGGACCCGGCGTCGGCCTCGACAGCGACGTCCTCCTCGGCGGCGGGCCCACGCCGACGCCGACGCCCGGTCGGCGGCACACCACCGGCCGACGGCACACCGCTAGCCGGCGGCACGCCGACCTCACCCTCGTCGCCGTCGAGAAACGCGTCGACAGAACTCCGCCGCCCCCGCCGCCGTCCGCTCACCTCGGCGGCGTCCTCCTCGGCCGACGGCGTCTCGACGAGCGCGATGCCCTGCCCCGGCACCGCCCCGGCGCCACCCCCGAGCGGCACTTCGAGGACGTACGCGCTCCCGCTCATCCCCGGCACCTCGACGGTCTGCAACACCCCGCCGTGCGCCCGCACGATCCCCCGGACGATCGGCTCGTGCACGGGATCACCGCCCCCGTAGGGCCCGCGGACCTCGATCCGGACGACCTCCCCGCGCTGCGCGGCGGCCACGACGACCGTGTTGTCCATGTACCCGCCGGCCGACACCGGCGCGTTGCCGGTCGCGTCGACCCCGGCGACGTCCGCGACGAGGTGCGCCAGCGCCGTCGCGAGCAGCCGCGCGTCCACCTCGGCCTCGATCGGCGGCGCGTGCACCGCGAACTGCACGCGCCCCGGCCCGATCAGCTCGACGGCCCCGTCGACCCCGGCCGCGACGACCGCGTCCAGCATCACCTTCGTCCGGCTGACCCGCGCCTCACCGGTGTCGAGGAGCTGGTAGTTCAGGACGTTGTCGATGAGCGTCGTGATCCGCGAGTACCCGGCGGAGAGGTGGTGCAGCACCTGGTTGGCCTCGGGCCACAGCTGCCCGGCGTCGTCGGCGGCGAGCGTCGACAGCTCGCGGCGCAGCTCGTCGAGGGGCCCGCGCAGGGAACGTCCGAGGAGGGTCAGCAACTGCTCGTGCCGACCGGCCAGCGCCTCGTAGCGGTCCTTCTCGCGCTCGCCGAGCGCCGCGTACCGGTCCTCACCGGCCGCGATCTCCTCCGCGTGCCGCTCGGTCAGCTCCTCGATCTCGGTGACGTGCCGCTGGCGCAGCGCGGTCAGGTCGGAGGCGTGCTCCTCGGCGAGGCGTTCCAGCTCCGCCGTGTGCTCGGCCTCGACCGTCTCCTTGTCCTTGGCGAGCGCGTCGTAGGGCCGCCGGTCGGTGAACGTCATCACCGCGCCGACCAGCTGATCACCGTCCCGCACGGGCGCGGTCGTCAGATCGACGGAGACCTTGTCCCCGTTCTTCGCGAACAGCACCTGCCCGCGGACGCGGTGCTTGCGGCCGGAGCGCAGCGTGTCGGCCAGCGGTGACTCGTCGTACGGGAACGGCGAGCCGTCCGCCCGCGAGTGCAGCACGAGCGTGTGCAGCTCCTTGCCGCCCAGGTCGCTCGCCCGGTACCCCAGGATCTGCGCGGCGGCCGGGTTGACGAGCACGATCCGCCCGTCCGTGTCCGTGCCCACGACCCCCTCGGACGCCGCCCGCAGGATCATCTCCGTCTGCCGCTGCGACCGGGCCAGCTCCGCCTCGGTGTCCACGGTGCCGGACAGATCGCGTACGACGAGCATCAGCAGTTCGTCGGGCGCGTAGCCGTATCCGTCGTACGCCTGCTGGCCGTTCTCCAGGTTCGCGCTCGTGACCTCGACGGGGAACTCGACGCCGTCCGTCCGGCGGGCGGTCATCCGGGCCGGCTTGGTCCGGCCCCTCGGGTCGATGTGATCGGGCCTGCGCATCGACCCCGGGATCAGCTTGGAGTCGAACTCCGGCAACAGGTCGAGCAGCCCGCGCCCCACCAACGCGGTCCCCGGCGCCTCGAACGCCTCCAACGCGATCGTGTTCGCGTTGACGACCGTTCCGTTCGCGTTGACCAGCACCAACGCGTCCGGCAGGGCGTCCAGTATCGCCGCGAGGCGAGCAGCGCCTCGGGATGGCCTGCTGCTCACGAGACGCTTCCTCCCTGTCACCGCACCTTGCCGACCGCTCGGGCCATCTTGCCAACCGGCCCGCGGGGTGTCACGCGAGGGAGTCTAAGGGCTGGGGTCTGCCCCAGGGCCCCGGATGAGAGCCACCTCGCACGAACCCCCTCCCCTCCCGAACACCCGCGCGAACCAGGGGTTGCGGGACCTTTACGAGGGTGGAGATTCTGTCGGGAGAGGTGTGCGGAAGCCCGCCCTCCCCGCTCCGTCCCGGATACGCCTTTGCCCCGCCCCCCGGCTCCCTAGTACGGTGGACACCGATTGGTGACACAGCACTCACCTGTGTCATCATCTGCACGCACCACTCGCACCCACGTGAGCGGTTGTGCTGGAGGCGTCGCCTAGTCCGGTCTATGGCGCCGCACTGCTAATGCGGTTTGGGCCTTAAAGCCCATCGAGGGTTCAAATCCCTCCGCCTCCGCCCCACCCGAAGCCCCGGTCCTCCCGACCGGGGCTTCGCCGTTCCCCCAGCTCACAAGGGGTACGCCCAACGGATTTCACATGACGCCGCCAGTCATGTAATGTTCTTCCTGTCGCCGGGAACGAGCCGAAAGGGCCCGAACCGGAGACACCGAGAAACAACAAAACAAGCACTCGTAGCTTAACGGATAGAGCATCTGACTACGGATCAGAAGGTTGCAGGTTCGAATCCTGCCGAGTGCACAGCAGGCCAGGGGCCCTCAGGAGAAATCCTGAGGGCCCCTGGCGTATGTCATGACGGCAGTGTTTGACGGCACCCGCCTTCGGAAGTTGATCAGACGGCTACGAGGACGCCGACCGTGCCGTCGTCATCATCCGGCCCGTTGCTGTCACCCCTCAGCATGTCCCTGACGCGGTCGAAGGCGGAGCGCTGGGAGTCCAGCCGCACGAACTGTCCATCCGTCAGGCGGTGCTGGACGCAGCGCTCAGGCTGCAATGTGGCTGAGACCGTGACGGATTGGGAAGCGTGGCTGGGGCCGGTGGGTGGTTGCTGGAGACGCACGTGGCAGGTGCTTGTTCGGCGCACGCCGTCGTGGCTGATTTTCTATGGCTGAGGTCGCCAAAACACGGGTCAGCCGACCAGTGAAGGCGGCGCGGCCTGGAGTTATACCGATGTGGTGTGGGTGAAGCCGAGGGAGGAGAGTCCTTCGGCCCGGCACAGGCGGTCGGAAGGGCCGTCGACCTCGGTCTGGAGGAGTTGGTAGGCGGCGCCGTGGCTCTGGCCCCAGTACATGGCGGCCTGCCACAGGACGCGTCCGAGTCCCTGCCCCCGGATTGCGGGGAGGACGGCGAAGTACTGGGGGAGGAGCTGGGGACGTCCGATGGCGTCGGGCTGGATCTCCATGGGGCCGATCGCGCCCACGATGCGGTCGTCGACGGCGGCGGTGAGGACTGGGCCGCACCGGCCGGCCTGCATCCGGGCGTGGAGGAAGGCCAGGCCGTCGGCGGCCATTTCTTCGGCGAACGGCGCGAAGGTCTTCTGCACGGAGGCGGGCCAGGTGGTGACGGGGTGGACCGGACTGTCCGGGGCGGGGCAGGGGGTGTCGGTGAAGTCCTTCAGCTGAATACGGGTGCCGCGCGGGTGCGTGGTGTCGGAGCCGAGGGGTCGTACGACCCGGGCGCCTGCCGCGTCGTGTACGGAGGCGAGCTTGGCGGCCAGCTCGGCGGCCTCCTCCACGACGCTGCCGTGGAGCCCGTAGGCGAAGACCTTCACGGTGCCGCGTCCGCGCCGGGTCAGGGTGGGAACGAGGGTGCGTCCGGGCTGGTGGACGACGTCCTCGCGGAGGACTTTCTCGTCCTTCTCACCGCCCCAACGCCGGTCCTTGTCGTAGGGCAGGAAGTCCCCAGTGCCGGCCGCTCGCAGGGTGTCCTCGAAGAGGCCGACGGCCAGGGCATCGGGGTGGACAGGACCAAGAGTCGGCACGATTGGCGCGGTCAGTTGGGGTCGAAGCCACTCCCAGCGGAAGAACATGAGCGGCACCCTAGCGGTGAGCCGGTCAGGGCTCAGGCCCCGACGCGAGTACGCCGGGGCCTGAACGGAGTTGACCGGATCATGTCGGTCAGTGGGGGTTGTCGTCACCGGCGTCGCAGGAGCACTCCGCGCTCTCCACGATCACGTCGAGGTCCTGGACGGCGGTGATCGACGCGGTCGCGACGGGCGGGGCCGCGCGGCGAGCCGAGGCCGGCGGGCCGGACAGGATGGTCACTGGTACGGGCGGGGTCATGAGGCGTTCTCCTTGTCTCCGTGCTGGCAGTAGCTGTGCAGCGGCGCATTTGCCTCCTGGTAGTGCTTGGCCAGGGGGCGGCAGACCCGGCAGGTGCCGGACAGGGCGCAGCCTTCGCACCCTCCGGTGCGAAGCATGAGGCGGTCGGCGATGGCGCCGAGCCGGGGGAGGCCGTCGACGCCTTCGGCCATGAGGTCGATCTGGTCGTCGCGGCCGACCTTGCAGATCGAGACCTTGGCGTGCGGGTCGGCGTGGAAGAAGGTGTGTCCCGCGTTGCAGCCGGCGAACGGTTTGCGCTGCCGCAGGTGGGCGGCGGACTGGGCGAGCAGCGGCTCGCCGCCGCCGTAGATCGTGGGCGTCATGTTCGTGTACGCGTGGTTCTCGACGTTCCACTCGTCGGCGAGAGCGGCCATCTCGTCGGCCTCGGAGGCGTTGTCCTCGGTCACCACGACGTTGATCCGCAGCGGCAGCCCGGCCTCGCGCGCGGCGTCCATGCCGCGCCGGAACGCCTTCCACGCCCCGCGGCGCTGGGTGAGCGTGTCGAAGGATTCCTCGCTTGCCCCGTACATGCTCACGACCAGGCGGTACGGCGGGCAGTCCCGGAAGAGCTTGAGGAGGTCCGGCCGCCAGAGCAGCGAGCCGTTCGTGGAGATGGTGAGCATCATCCCGGCCTGCCAGGCGTACCGGTAGGCGCCCTGGAAGTGGGGGTCCATGGTGGGCTCGCCACCGGTGATCTGGAGCCAGAGGACGCCAGCCTCGCGCATGATGTCGAGCAGCCGCACCTTGTCGTCCCAGCCGAGGCCGGAGAAGGGCCGCTCGCCGAGGTAGCAGTGCTTGCAGCCGAAGTTGCAGCCGAGGTTGATCTCCCAGGAGGCGCGACAGTAGCCGTACGGAGACGGTTCACGCACCAGCACCGTTCCCCGCGCGGGCTGGCCGATCAGGTCCAGGCCCCATATGCCGGCGGCTGTCTGCACTGCCCAGGCGGGCAACCTCCGGCCGTCGGCGACGGCTTGGCGAAGCTCCTCGTAGTCGTCGGCGGGAAGCCGTGCCCCGGCCCTCGCTCCGGGGCTGAGGAGCAGGTGTCCGTCGAGGAACGGGGAGGCGATCAGAGCGTGGGCCATCGGTGGCCCTCCTTCCAGATCACGGAGCGGGACAGTGCGCGGGGCTCTTGGCGGTCGGTGCGGCAGTAGATCTCGCCCAGTCCGTTGCAGGTGCCGCAGGCTTTGCCGGACGAGTTGGCGCCACTGCCACCGCAGTCCCCGCAGCTCTCGTTGCGAGGCGAGCGAGGATGCCGGGGCTTGTGCGGGCTCGTGGTCAGCTGGTGCACGAGACCTCCTCCAGGACGTCTTCCCAGGTGCGCTGCATGGTGTGGTCGGCGAACAGACAGCACTTGCCATCGGGCCCCGGGGCGGCCACCGAGCAGTCCGGAAGTACGACGAGTCGTGCCTTGCCCGCCTCATGCCAGCGGAGCTTCCCGGGCCAGGCCGAGGGACACTCGACGCCAGTGCGAGCACTGCATCACGACACCATCCGGAAGGACGTGGCGGCGTTCTGTTCCTGCTGTGAGCACCGGGGCAGACGCGCGGCGGGAAGCGGCCCGGGTTGTCAGGGACTACCGGGTTTTCGCCCACACGTACCTCCGCGAGGGCCCCCACGCCCGGCCGGAGTCGCGGGAGACCCGCAACGTCATTCGTACGTCGTCCTGTCCGTTCGCCATGGAACAAGAGCATCGCGATCTGGGAGACCGGCCAGAAAGGCCAAGCGGATTACCCAACTTGGGTAACATCACCCTCGGTTGACCAAGTGCAGCGATCCGTAGTCCTCATGCCGGAGCGTGCCCGATGCCCGAGCCATCTCGCTCGAAGGAACTCCCGGTCAGCCTGCTCACGGACCCAGTGATGATCGAGGCATGCCAGGCTAGAGACTTCGGCCGCATCTTTCAGCTGGTCAAGGCACGAGCAGGCATCTATCCGTCGATGATCGCGCGCCGCTGCGACCTGACCCCGAGCCGCGTGGGCGAGGTGATCGCCGGACGGCGGCAGTTGCTGCACATGGACGTGATCGAACGGATCTCGGACGGACTGCGAATTCCCGGACACATGCTCGGCCTTGCACGACGATCCTGGGAGACGCCGCCCAGCCTGACGGTCACACCCCGCCAACCGGCCGAGGTACCGGCCTCAGCCGTCGAACCGCTGGTCGCCGGACTACCGGGGGCGGACGTCGACAGCATCCTCGCCCTTGCTGCCGAGCGGGATCTCAGCGCCTCGACGCTGGACGCGTTGCACTCGTCGATCGCGGACTACTGGCGCCGGGACGACGAGCACGGCGGCGAGACCTTACGGCCGGCGGTCGTCGGCCAGCTCCGCTACGTCGTCGACCTCCTCAAGGAGCAGCGTCCAGCTCCTTTACGGGACGGCCTGCACAGCATCGCGGCCGAGCTGGCCCGGCTCACCGGATGGACCTACTTCGACGCCCGCCAGTACCACCAGGCACGCGCCTACTTCACCGAATCCCTCGGCCTGGCCAAGGCCATCGACGACCGCCAGTTCATGGCCAACGTCCTCGCCTGCATGAGCCTCCAAGCCACATACCAGGACAAGCCCGGCGACGCCCTCGCACTCGTCACGGCCGCCCAGGACCAGGCCCGAGCGGCCGCAGGGACGACACCGCGCGTGCTGGCCATGCTCGCGATGCGAGAAGCCTTCGCCCACGCCACCCTCGGCAACCACGGTGCGACCCACACCGCGATCTCGGAAGCCCACACCCAGTTCGGCCGGATCAGCACCGGCGATCCGGATCCGGCCTGGGTCGCCTACTTCGACGAACCGAAGCTGATCGTGGACACCGGCATCGCACACGGCCGCCTGGGCGAAGCCGCCCTCGCCGAACCCCTCATCGCGGACGCCCTCCGCCGCGAACACGCATCGAACCACCGAGGCCGCGCCTTCCACGCCTTCTGGCTCGCCCGTACCCAGCTCCAGCGCGGCAAACTCGACGAGGCATGCCACACGGCCATGGACGCCCTGGCCCCGGCAGCGGCCGTCAGCTCGCAACGAGTCGCCGGCCACCTCCGGGAGTTCTACGAACAGCTAGAACCCTTCCGCCGCGAACCGGCCGTGGTGGCATTCGAGTCCCGGCTCCGGGAAGTGCTGCCCCGCCAGATCAGCGGATCGCCTCGTCCATGAGCACGTAGAGCAGCCCGACCAAGGAGCCACTGCTGACGATCTCGCGACGGTCGATCATGCCCCGCACGTCGGCCAGCGGGATCCACTCGATCTGGTCCGACTCGTTCTTCTCGGTCGGCGGACCCTCGTACGTCGCTCCGTCGGCCCGGAAGACGTGGTGCTGGGAATCAGTGATGCCGTTCGCCGGCTCGGCGTAGATCAGCGGCTCGATCGGGCCAGGCCGCCAGCCGGTCTCCTCCAGCACCTCACGGGCAGCCGCGTCGGCCGGCGTCTCGCCCTCCTCGACCAGGCCCATGGGCAGCTCCCACGCCCAGGCGTCCGTGATGAAGCGGTGCCGCCACATCATCAGCACCTCGCGTCGCTCGTTTACCACGGCAGCCACGGCCAGGTGTCGGAGCTTGACGACGTGGTGCTCCCAGCGGTTCCCGTCCGGCGTCTCGACGTCGGTGAGCCACAGGTTCACCCAGCTGTTCTCGTAGATCGGACGTTCCCCGTGGATCTTCCACTGCATCGCTGCGGCCTCTCTCGATCGGCTTCCAGCATCGCAGACATGGCCGAACCGCCAAGTCAATCCAGGTTGCTTGTTGGTCAGAGTGAGCAACGCTTCCGGCATCGAGGGGGCGAGGTCCCCCAACCAGGCTGTTGAAGCTGCACCAGTTCTGGCGTCTACAGGGCCATCGGGCGCCAGCCTGACTACTGTTAGCTACCTCGATGTGCTGGAAGGGTAGGCCGTGGAACAGTTGGCAAGAGCTAAAGAGTCCAAGCGTCGACTGGTTGACGTGCAGGTCGAGCAACTTCTAGGTCGATTTGACCACAGGGTTGAGTTCCCGGCGGAACAAGATTTTGTCATCCTTCATGGGCCGAACGGAATTGGCAAGACAAAACTTCTCGAGCTGATCAATGCGACATTCTCGGGAGATATGCAGAAGGTGGCTGAAATTCCATTCCGAGCCGCCTACTTCAAGTTTGATGATGAGAATCAGATCGTTATCGAGCGACCCGGACAGGAAGCCCTTCCTGGTCTTGGCGAGGATGAGTCTTCTGGAATTTCGTTCAATATGCTCCTGAAGCAGCCAGGGGGGCGGGTAATCCCTTGGAGTCCTCCAGAGGCTATTTCTCCCAAGGACTTCCCTAGCTCCTTTCTACGCGCAATGGAGCGCGAACTCCCATTGCGTCGCGTTGGGGCTTCCTCATGGCGCGACATGGCTGAACGTGACGTCCTGTCTACAGCGCAGGCGTATCTACGTTACCGCGACTATTTGCCAAGAATCGAAATTCCTGGAATGGATGAGATGCCGGATGAGATGAAAGAGGTTATTTCGTCCATCTCGGTGCATCTCATTGAAACGCAAAGGTTGATCGATTCCGACGTGTATGATCCGGCGCGCCGAGTTCGGGAAGGAGAGAGGGTTCGCCGTCCAACCGTCCTGGAATTCTCTGCAGATTTCTCGCGACGGTTGGGTGAGGCTATGGAGGAGAACTCTGAGGTCTCTCAAAAACTGGACAGGGAATTCCCCCGGAAGATCCTGGTTTCAGAGACGTCACTGTCTCCCGAGATCACGGAGAAAGCCATTCGGGACAGGTACTCGCGGCAGAGTAAAACCAGGGAGAAGCTGACTCAAATTGCAGTCTTGGACACCTCTGGTGAACTTCCTCTGCCACCCCGCTCCCTGCAAGATTGGGAGATGCGAGTTCTGTGGACTTACCTGGACAACACCGAAATTAAGCTCGACACTTTCCGATCTCTTCTCGATCGTGTCGAATTGTTGCGTGAAATTGTGAACTCGCGCTTCCTTTATAAGGAGCTAAGGCTCGACCGATCTGGTTTCCGCATTACGACATCCGGTGGCCGCGAGATTGGAGCGAACAGGCTTTCCTCGGGTGAGCAGCATGAGCTAGTTATGGCGTACGATCTTCTCTTTAATGTGGAGCCCAACAGCCTCGTTCTTATCGATGAGCCTGAAATCTCCCTTCATGTCGCATGGCAGAAACAGTTCTTGAGTGACATCGTCCGGATCGCCGCCATTACCTCCTCGCGGTTTATGGTGGCAACCCACTCGCCTCAGATTATTCACAAGTACTGGTCGCAAACTGTTGGCCTGGAGCCAGGGTATGGCGAATTTGGGCGGGAGCGACTGTGAAGGAGTACTTGACAGGGGAGGATCTGTTCTCCTATCTGATCATCCTCGGCGTTCCTGGGAAGTCGAAGAGATTCCTTCTCTGCGAAGGGGATTCGGATTGCGCTGTCCTGGATCCGCATCTGGACGACGGCGTCATTGAAACGATCCCTGGCTACGGCAAGGATTCGGTGATTGAGGCGATTCAGATCGCCTATGATAGTGGATTCACTAATGTTGCTGCATTGATCGATCGCGATTGGGGGAAATCGCGTCGCAAGCCTTGCGATCTAGCCGTCCCTACAGACAAATATGATATTGATGCAACGGTCTTTTACGCGGGCGACGTCTGTCGGCGCGTCGTTTCGGCATTCTGTGATAGAGATCGGGTTCGGGAATTTCTTGCAACCCATGGGTGGAGTTCCCCCATGGAAGCGGTGTCCGCTCTAGCGTTTCCTCTGGGTGTGCTTCGTAAGCTCTCGTACGACGAAGGCTGGGGAATTAAGGTGGCTGGCACGCCATTCGATAAGGTTGCGCAACCTGACTGCAATGGAGTCGATCTCTCCGCTCTGGTCGTTTCAGCTATTGAGAGAGCTGGCAAGCCGCGAATTTCCGAGCGGGATGTGCCTGATGTTATCGGCAGTGTCAGTCGTTTCATGGCGCAGGTCGAGGATATATCCGACTACTGCTGCGGACATGACCTCAACTCTGCTCTTGCATTCCTGATGCGAAAGAAATGGTCTGGAAAGGCTAGTAAAGACCTTATCGAGAGAAGCATGCGGGGCGCTTTCTCGTGTCGGGAAATGCTTGGTTCTAGATTCTTCAAAGGCATTCATGGGGCGTTCGGGGTTCCGGAGGGAGATCTCTTTACCTGTGCGTCCTGATTTCGTGGATCGTATGCATTGAGGAGGGGGAAGTGTCTCAGTCAGGTTCCCATCGCAGCAAGGCCATCAACCCGAGTGCATACAACGCACTGGCTGACGCTTTGACGGTCATCTTTTGGAACAAGCCGCCCTTCGAGCGGTATGTGCGCGGCATGCTCATAAATCACAGTGAGCTGCTGGCTCGATTGGACTTCGGTGCGACCAAGCGTGAGACCTCCGGCCTCTTGGTTGATCTGCTGCGCGCCAATGAAGCCCGGTACCGCGACCTGGCCGTCCACATCATGTTGGACATCGCCGAGATGAAGCGGTTTCCCAACCTGGAGCAGCAGGTAGACCGGGACGAGATGGTGCCGAGAGCCGAAGCCGCCGTGTCTGTTCTGCGCGAGTGGACGGAGAGGCAGCGAGAGGCGATCCGGGAGCGAGAGGAGCATGAGGCTGCCATCGCGGAGGACGTCAAGAAGTCGCAGCAGGCGAGGCTGTTCAACGAGGACCATGAAGCTCTTAAGCACCGCTTCTTTGCGATGCACGGAGCCTCCGATCCGCACAGGAGAGGGACAGAATTTGAGGGCTTCATAAACGATCTGTTCGGGCTGTACGATTTTGAGCCGCGGGCGTCGTACACCCTGGCCTACGAGCAGATCGACGGCGCGTTCCTCTTCGACACCGACCACTACGTGCTTGAGGCAAAGTGGTGGAAAGAGGCCATTGGGCGCAGAGAGTTGGACGTATTCAAGGCCAACATTGAGCGCAAGGGCAAGAACACGCTTGGTATGTACGTCAGCATGAGCGGATTCACTGCGGACGCGCTGGCTGTGTACAGCTTCGGCACCCCGTTCATCACGATGGACGGGAGCGACTTCATGGCAGTGCTAGAGCAGCGCATCCGTCTGGATGACCTGATTCGCCGGAAGAAGCGGCATGCGAGTGAGACGGGGCACTGCTTCCTTCCCGTCTCAAAGGTCTTCTCGGATGGTGACTAGGGTCGGCGCTGGCGATCTCGGCGGTTACGCCACCATCGGCGGATGCGGGCGGCCGGCCTTCGCCACGCATCGAAGAGTTCGTCTACCTCGCGGCCGAGCTTTGTGCCGAAGCCGAGGGTCAAGCTGAGCAGGCCAAACACCGCCAGGGTTCCGAGAGTGAGCTCGTTCAACGTCTCGTCCTTCTAACAAAGGCCGGACGGAACGGGCGTGCTCAGTCCGGCCACCAACAGGTGACGAACTGAGATCACGCCGGCGCAGCGACTCAGGGTGGTGCGCCCGGATGCAGGCCGGGGTCTTCCCTCTATACGTGGATCACAGGCCCATGGGTGCTCTCCCACAGAAGAGGCGCGGCAAAATCCTGGGCCGTCACCGGACAACCCAGAACGGGCCCAACTGGGGCCCCACCTCCAGCACCCTTGCGGGTGCCCACTGCCACCGGGCTGCCGCCCGGCAGCCAGTACTCTAGCGCCAACTCGCGCTTCGGAAAGGCGAGTCATGTGTTTGGGTGGTGTGTCAGGGTGCTTCGTCTTTGCGGCGTGACGGCAGCGGTGACGGCAGCGGTGACGGCAACGTCAGCACACGGCCGCGGGTGATCACTACCGTGAGCAGCCAAGACCGGAGGCTCCCGGGGCCCCTCCTCGTGAGGTGCCCGATCTACGGATCAGAAGGTTGCAGGTTCGAATCCTGCCGAGTGCACAGTGGGCCGGAGGCCCGGCGGAGAGATCCGCCGGGCCTCCGGTGTTTTGTGTTGGCGGTAGAGCGGCCCAGGTCGGCGGCCAGGCGCCGCTGGTGGCGGTGACCGCCGTGGTTTTCGTCTCGGTCTTGCGTGATCTCCCGTTGCCTGGGGTGGTCGTCTCGCTGGTGATCGTTGTGGCGGTCGCGTCCTGGGGCACGCTGCGAGGGCTGCGGACCATGGCCCGCCGGATGTTCAGCGTTGTGGAGCCGTACGGGCGGTGCCGCATGGTGGCCGACGACCGGGGAGCGGTCAGTACCGGTGAGCGCGTGTCGATGACCGTGGACTGGGCTGTGTTCCGGGAGTACCTGGAGACGCCCAGGCTCTTCGTGCTGCTGGGCGGCGACCGCGCGGCCGGACTCGCGGTGCTGCCCAAGCGGGGCGCCCAGGACCCCGCGGACGTGGACCGGCTCCGGGCGATTCTGGACCGGAACCTGAAGCGGCTCTGAGCAACTGCCGGGACACCGGAGGGGGCGTCGTCATGGAGGGCTGACGGATGGTCCGGTCTCCCGGCGTTGGCTTCGTCTGGGGGAGACCTCCGGGCAAGCCGGGGTCTGTCAGGCGTACGTCCAGCGCCATGCGTTCGAGCGGTACGCGCACGTGATGGGGGTGCCGCTCGCGTTCGTCGTCGTGGCGCCGTGGTCCTTGTTGCGGCAGTACTGGCCGGCTGAGTAGCAGTTGCCGGAGTTGGAGACGATCGAGCAGGTGCCGGGGGTGTCTTCGGTGGTGTCGCCGGTGGTGCCGGCGGGCTCGGCGGTGGTGGTCTCGGTGACGGTGACGGTGGGGGCCGGTTTCGGGGTGGCGGTCTTGGTGACCGTGGGGCCGGGAGCGGGAGTGGTGGTCACCGTCGCGGTGATCGTGGCGGTGGGGCTGGTCTTCGCCTCGACCCGTTGTTCGCCGCCGTCCGCCGGGGCGGCTATCAGGGCGCCGGCCAGGAACAGGCCCGCGCCGCCCAGCCAGACGCGCTTGCGCTTGCGGAGCGGGCGGGTGTCCGGTGGACGGGGAGCCGGCGGAGTGGGTGAACTGGTGGAGCGTGTCGACGAGTCCGGTCGGGTCATTGGGGAGAGGGGCGTTGTCAGTAGGGGGATTTACGCTCGGGGGATGGGGCGGACGTGGAAGTGTGCGGGGTTGCGGTGGAGTGTGGCCGGGGGGCCGGTGTTGCGGTGGGAGGGGGGTGTGGGGAGTGCGTTGGGGTGGGGGCGGAGGGTTGCGTTCGGGGTGGTCGAGGGTGGGGTGAGGGTGTGTGTCGGGGCGCGGGGGAACCGGTGTGCGGGGCGGCGGGAAGTGGGGGCGCGCGGTACCGGGGGGCGGTGTGAGGAGTGTGGGCGGCTGGATCGGGTGGGGTCGGTGGCGGCCGACGGGAAGGCCGATGATCCTCGGGAGTACCGGGTGTATCTCGCCTGGTTCGGGGCCGGGTTGGTCAAGGTGGGGATCACCGCCGTCGAGCGTGGGGCCGATCGGCTGCTGGAGCAGGGGGCCGTGTGTTTCACCTGGCTGGGGGCCGGTCCGCTGATGGCCGCGCGCCGCGCCGAGGAACTGCTGCGGGTCGCGCTGCGGGTGGGGGACCGGGTGCCCTACGGGGTGAAGCGGGCCGTGCGCGCGGTCGCCGCGCGTGATCTGGACGCCGGCTGCGCCGAACTGGCCGAACTGCACCGGCGCGCGCTGACGTTGCCCGGCTGGCCGGAAACACTCGCGCCCCAGCCCTTCAGCCCCGTCGACCACGTCCAAGCATTCGGTCTGGACGACGCCCCCGCCGCGACCGGCGAGATCACCGAGCTGACCCCCGCCGCCGCCCTCACCGGCGAACTGGTGGCCGCCGCCGGGCCCGACCTCCACCTCGCCACCTCCTCGCACGGAGTCGTCATCCTCGACACCCGCCTGATGACGGGCTGGGAACTGACCAGCGCCGGGGCGAACGGGATGTTCCCGGTGCGTCCGTTCCCCGACGAACGGACGGAGACGCAGACGGGGTTGTTCTGAGCGGGGGGCGGTTGCGGGGCCGCGTTCAGAGTGAGGGGCCGCTGTCGGAGGGGCCGCGTCTGCTGCCGTGCCGTGCCGTGCTGTGTCGCGAGCGGGGCTCGCCCTTGGCCGGCCGCGTTCGGCCGAGGGCTTGTTATTAGCCGGGCCACGATGTGAGCGGGGTGGGCTGGGAGGGCGAGGGCTTGCTCCTGGTTGGGCTGGGTGTGGCGAGGGCTCGCCCCTGGCTGGGCTGCGTGTGACGAGGGCCTACCCCCGGTTCGGCCGTGTGCCGGGGCTCGCCCCTGGCTGGGCCGCGCCATGACCAGGCCCCACTGCCGACCGGGCCGCGTTCGGCCAGGCCAGGACTCGCCGCCGGCCTCGTGCCCCGGCGGCGTGGGTCCGAAGAACGCCGCCCTGCCCCTCACCGCACCCGCTCCGGCTCCCTCCTCGGGCCGAGGCCCACACAGCCCCCCTTCTCGCCGAGGGCGTGAGATCCGAGGGGCGTCGCGCTCCCCGCCATCGCGACCGAGCGGGGTTCCCACAGGCCCGCGTTCTCGCCGGCCCTTCGGAGCCAAGGGACGCCGTGCCGCCGCAGTCGCCCCCGAGGGTTGTCGCGCCTCCGCCGCTGCCGCCCCCGAGGACCATCGCGCAGCCGCCGAGCCGCCGAGCCGCCGAGCCGCCGAGCCGCCGAGCCGCCGAGCCGCCGAGCCGCCGAGCCGCCGCCTCCGCCAAGAGCCGTCCTGCTGTCTCCGCCCCGCCGCCCCCACCGAAACTACCCCCGCCGCCCCCACCGGAACCACCCCCGCCACCCCCACCGAAACCACCCCCTCCGCCAAGAACCCCACCCCCCCGGGCAAGCCCAGAACCAGCCATCCCACCCACCCCCATCCCACTCCCTGAGAACTCCCCCTGCGTTTCTCAGGCAAATCACAGGAAAGCGAAAGGGCGTTCTCAGAGGGGGTCGACAGGGTGGTCAGTATGACCACGACCTCGCCCCAGGGGCGCACCGAACTGCTGAGGCCGGACGGGAGCCCCGTCCGCGTGCTTGTGGTGGACGACGAGTTGTCGATCACCGAGTTGTTGTCGATGGCGCTGCGTTATGAGGGGTGGCAGATCAGGAGCGCCGGGGACGGTATGGGCGCTGTGCAGACGGCGCGGGAGTTCCGGCCGGATGCTGTGGTGCTGGACATGATGCTGCCCGACATGGACGGGCTGACGGTGCTGGGGAGGCTGAGGCGCGACCTGCCCGACGTCCCCGTGCTGTTCCTCACCGCGAAGGACGCAGTGGAGGACAGGATCGCGGGCCTGACGGCGGGCGGGGACGACTACGTCACCAAGCCGTTCAGTCTCGAAGAGGTCGTCGCGCGGCTGCGGGGACTGATCCGGCGTTCGGGCGCGGCCGACCGCCGGTCGGATTCCGTGCTGGTCGTCGGGGACCTCACGCTCGACGAGGACAGCCACGAGGTGTCGAGGGCCGGCGACAACATCCACCTCACGGCGACGGAGTTCGAGCTGCTGAGGTTCCTGATGCGCAACCCGCGCCGCGTGCTGAGCAAGGCGCAGATCCTGGACCGCGTGTGGTCGTACGACTTCGGCGGCCAGGCGAACGTCGTCGAGCTCTACATCTCGTACCTGCGCCGGAAGATCGACGCCGGCCGGGAGCCGATGATCCACACCCGGCGCGGCGCCGGTTACCTGATCAAGCCCGCGTCGTCATGAGCGGACGACGACGACCGCGTCCGCGACGGCGACGAGCGGGAAAGCCGCGCACGCTGCGGACGAGGCTCGTCGTCGCGTCGGTAGCGCTGATCGCCGTGGTCTGCGCGGTGATCGGGACGGTGACGACGCTGGCGCTGCGCCAGCACCTGTACGACCAGTTGGACCACCAGCTCGGCGAGGTCGCGGCCCGCGCGTCCGGCGCATTCGGCGGCCCCCCGGGAGCCAACAACGCTAACAACGCCAACAACGCCGGCAACGCGAACACCACCGGCCTCGCAGCCATCCCCCAGACCAGAACCCTCAACCTCACCGAGTTCGTCACCCGCGGCCCCCAACCCGGCAGCGCCACCCTGATCGCGAAGGTCAGCGACGGCTCGGTCACCACCGGCGTGGTCGGCGTGAAGACCGGCAGCACCTACGACATGAGCGCGAAGACGCTCACGGAGGCCCAGCTCAAGGCGGTCGACGTCGCGCAGGACGGCAAGGGCCACACCGTCGACCTCCCCGGCCTCGGCAGCTACCGGGTGCAGTACGCGCCAGGCGCCACCGGCGACTACTACGTCGCCATCCCGACCAGCGCGCCCGACAGCACGATCGGCACCCTGATCCTGGTCGAGCTGAGCGTCACCGCCGCCGGCCTGGTCGCCGCGGCCATCGCCGGCCACGTCCTTGTCGGCGTCGCCACCCGCCCCCTGCGCAAGGTCGCCGCCACCGCCACCCGCGTCTCCGAACTCCCCCTGCACACGGGCGAGGTGAACCTCAGTGAGCGGGTCCCGGAGTCGGAGACCGACCCGCAGACCGAGGTCGGCCAGGTCGGCGCCGCGCTCAACCGGATGCTGGACCACATCCACGGCGCCCTGCACGCGCGCCAGCAGAGCGAGACGCGCGTCCGCCAGTTCGTCGCCGACGCCAGCCACGAGCTGCGCACCCCCCTCGCCTCGATACGCGGGTACGCCGAGCTGACCCGGCGCGGACGCGAGGAGGTCGGCCCCGACACCCGGCACGCGCTCGGCCGCATCGAGTCCGAGGCCGGCCGGATGACGTTCCTCGTCGAGGACCTGCTCCTGCTCGCCCGCCTCGACGCCGGACGCCCCCTCCAGTTCGAGCAGACCGACCTCGTCCCCCTCGTCATCGACACCGTCAGCGACGCCCGCGCGGCCGGCCGGGACCACGTCTGGCGGCTGGAGCTGCCGGACGAACCGGCGCTGGTCTCCGCCGACGCGGCCCGGCTGCAACAGGTGCTGGTCAACCTGCTGGCCAACGCCCGCACCCACACCCCGCCGGGGACGACGGTCACCGCGCGCGTGCGGCGGCACGGACCCTGGCTGTGCGTCGACGTCCAGGACGACGGCCAGGGCATCCCCGCCGACCTGCTCCCGCACGTCTTCGAACGGTTCGCCCGGGGCGACTCGGCGCGCTCGCGCAGCACGGGCTCGACGGGGCTCGGCCTCGCCATCGTCCAGGCCGTCGCGACCGCGCACGGCGGTGCGGTGACCGTGGACAGCGTGCCCGGACGGACCGTGTTCACGGTGCACCTGCCCGCACTCGGCCCCGCGATGCCTCAGCCGGCGCCGGAAACGAACTGGCAACGGGACTCACAGGGCCGGCACAGCGCCGCCACATGGGTGCGACAGGGCGCTTGAGGAGAGTCGTCCGTATGCGAACCGACTCTTCTCCGGGCACTCTGCCGGCGCGGGTGCACCTCCCGGCCGGCGCTGCCGGAACACCTGTCCTGGACGTCGTGATCCCCGTATACAACGAGGAGAAGGACCTCGGCCCGTGCGTCGAGCGTCTGCACGCGCACCTCGTCGAGACGTTCCCCTACCCCTTCCGGATCACCATCGCGGACAACGCCTCGATCGACACGACCCCGGCGGTCGCGAAGAACCTGGAGGCGAGCCTGCCGGGGGTGACGTCCTTCCGGCTCGACCAGAAGGGGCGCGGCCGGGCGCTGCGGACCGTCTGGTCGGCCTCGGACGCGCCGATCCTCGCCTACATGGACGTCGACCTCTCCACCGACCTCAACGCCCTGCTCCCGCTGGTGGCCCCGCTCATCTCGGGCCACTCCGACCTGGCGATCGGCTCCCGGCTCGCCCGCAGCTCGCGGGTCGTGCGGGGCGCCAAGCGGGAGTTCATCAGCCGCTCGTACAACATGATCCTGCGGGGCTCGCTCCAGGCGCGGTTCTCGGACGCCCAGTGCGGGTTCAAGGCGATCCGGCGCGACGTCGCACAGGTGCTGCTCCCGCTGGTGGAGGACACCGGCTGGTTCTTCGACACTGAGATGCTGGTCCTCGCGGAGCGGGCGGGCCTGCGGATCCACGAGGTCCCGGTCGACTGGGTCGACGACCCCGACTCCACCGTGCACATCGTCAAGACGGCGACCGACGACCTGAAGGGGGTATGGCGCGTAGGGAAGGCCCTGGCCACCGGTTCGCTGCCCCTGGACCGGCTGACCAGGCCGTTCGGTGACGACCCCCGCGACCGCGAGATCATGGACGTACCCAAGGGACTGGCCCGGCAGCTCGTCGGCTTCTGCGTGGTCGGCGGCCTGTCGACGCTCTTCTACCTGCTGCTCTACAGCGGCTTCCGGACGTTCAGCGGCTCCCAGGTCGCCAACGCGCTCGCGCTGCTGGTCTCGGCGGTCGCCAACACCGCCGCCAACCGCCGGCTCACCTTCGGCGTGCGCGGCTCGGGCGGCGCGGTCAAGCACCAGGCCCAGGGCCTCGTCGTCTTCGGCATCGGCCTCGCGCTGACCAGCGGTTCGCTGGCGGCGCTGAACGCGGCGACCTCGACTCCCGGGCACGCCACGGAACTCGCCGTCCTCGTCGTCGCCAACCTCGCGGCGACCGTGCTGCGGTTCCTGCTCTTCCGCGCGTGGGTCTTCCCGGACCGGCAGGCCGAACGGCAGGACACGGGGGCGAACCGACGATGACGACGCTTCAGGACGAACGCACGTGGGCCGAGCCGCGGTTGACGCCAACGACCAAGCGCTCGCTCGGCACCCGACTCTGGCGAGGCCGCCCCGAGGACCCCGCCTGGGTCCGCCCGGCCTTCCTCGGCCTCCTCCTCACGACCCTCTTCCTCTACCTCTACAACCTCAGCTCCTCCGGATACGCCAACTCCTTCTACTCGGCGGCCGTTCAGGCCGGCTCGCAGTCCTGGAAGGCGTTCTTCTTCGGCTCGCTGGACGCCGCCAACGCCATCACCGTCGACAAGCCCCCGGCCGCGCTGTGGCCGATGGCCCTGTCCGTGCGGATCTTCGGCCTCAGCTCGTGGGCGATCCTGGTCCCCGAGGTGCTGATGGGCGTCGGTACGGTCGCCGTCGTCTACGCGGCGGTGCGGCGCCGGTTCTCCCCGGCGGCGGGGCTGATCGCGGGCGCCACCATGGCGCTGACGCCGGTCGCCGCGCTGATGTTCCGCTTCAACAACCCGGACGCGATGCTCGCGCTGCTCATGGCGGTGGCCTGCTACCTCGTCGTCCGCGCCCTTGAGGACGGCCGGACCAAGTGGCTGCTGTGGGCGGGCGCGGCGATCGGGTTCGCGTTTCTCGCGAAGACCCTCCAGGCGTTCCTGATCCTGCCGGCGCTGGCCCTGGTGTACGGGGTGTGCGCGCCGGTCCCGCTGAAGAAGCGGCTTGGTCAACTCGCCGCCGCGACAGGGGCGTTGGTCGTCTCCGCCGGGTGGTGGGTAGCGATCGTCGAGCTGTGGCCGGCGTCCTCGCGGCCGTACATCGGTGGCTCGCAGAACAACTCCTTCCTCGAACTCACCTTCGGCTACAACGGACTTGGCCGGCTGAACGGCGAGGAGACCGGGTCCGTCGGCGGGGGCGGCGGCGGTGGCACCGGGCAGTGGGGTGAGACCGGCTGGGACCGGATGTTCAACTCCGAGATCGGCGGCCAGATCTCCTGGCTGCTGCCGGCCGCGCTGATCCTGCTCGTCGCCGGGCTCGTTGCGACGCGCAAGCTCAACAGGACGTCCGTCACGCGGAGTTCGTTCCTGGTGTGGGGCGGGTCGCTGGTCATGACGGCGGTCGTCTTCAGCTACATGGCGGGCATCTTCCACCAGTACTACACGGTGGCGCTCGCGCCGTACCTCGCGGCCGTGGTCGGGATGGGCGCGGGGCTGCTGTGGGAACGGCGGTCCGAGCTGTGGGCGTCGATCACCCTCGCGGGGGCGGTCGTCTCGGCGGCTGCCTGGGGGTACGTCCTGCTCAACCGGACGTCGGACTATCTGCCCTGGCTGAAGTGGGTCGTGCTGGTCGGGGGACTGACCGGGGCGCTCGGAATCGTCTTCGCGGGCCGGATCAGCCGTCAACTCGCCCTGGCGGCAGCCTCGGTGAGCATCGTCGCGGCACTCGCCGGGCCCACGGCGTACACCATCAGCACGCTTCAGGAGGGGCACACCGGGTCGATCGTGACGGCGGGGCCCGCGGGGGCGTCGATGATGGGCGGGCGCGGTGGCGGGCCCGGCGGTGGCGGTATGCGGTTCGGCATGGGAGGCATGGGCGGCGGGATGCCGGGCCAGAACCAGCAGGGCGGTAACGGGACCGGGCAGGGCCAGGGCAACGGGAACTCGCAGGGCTTCCCGGGCGGCGGCAACTTCGGCGGCATGCCGGGCGGGACCCAGAACGGCCAGAACGGCAACGGCACCACCCGGGGCCAGGGCTTCCCCGGCGGCATCACCGGCGAGGGCCGCATGGGCATGGGCGGCGTCGGCGGCCTCCTCAACGGCGCGAACGTCTCCACCGAGGCCAAGAAGCTCCTCACGGCCGACAGCGACCAGTACACCTGGGCGGCAGCGGCCATCGGCGCCCAGAACGCCGCGAGCTACCAACTCGCGACCGGCGACCCCGTGATGGCGATCGGCGGCTTCAACGGCACCGACCCCTCCCCGACGCTGGCCCAGTTCAAGCAGTACGTGACCGACGGCAAGATCCACTACTTCATCTCCGGCGGCGGCATGATGGGCGGCTCCAGCACAGGGACGTCGTCCCAGATCACCTCCTGGGTAGAGGCCAACTTCAAGAAGGTGACGGTCGGTTCGGCCACCTTCTACGACCTCACGCAGAAGGCGAGCAGCTAGACGACGACACCGCCGGTTCGCTGATGAGGGCGGCGATCTTCGGGTCGCCGCCCTCACTCCGGCCGTCTCTTGTACGCTGTATGGCAGTACCTATACGCTGTATAACATGCCAACGACCACACCAGCTCCCCCCGAATCCCTCACCCAGGGCCATCCCCGGCGCTGGCTCATCCTCGGCGTCATCGCCCTCGCCCAGCTGACCGTCCTCCTCGACAACACCGTCCTCAACGTCGCGATCCCCTCCCTCACCAAGGAGCTGGACGCGTCCACCGCCGACATCCAGTGGATGATCAACGCGTACTCCCTGGTCCAGGCGGGCCTCCTCCTCACGGCCGGCAGCTCGGCGGACCGGTACGGGCGCAAGAAGATGCTCGTCGCCGGGCTCGTGATCTTCGGCGCCGGATCGCTGGTCGCGGCGCTCGCCTCCTCCACCGGGCAGCTCATCGCCGCCCGCGCGGGGATGGGGGTGGGCGGGGCGCTCCTCACGACGACCACGCTCGCCGTCGCCATGCAGATCTTTCCGCCCGAGGAGCAGCCCAAGGCGATCGGGATCTGGGCGGCGGTGAACTCCCTCGGGTTCGCGGCGGGGCCCCTCATCGGCGGGTTCATGCTGGGCCACTTCTGGTGGGGGGCGATCTTCCTGATCAACCTCCCGGTCGCGGTGGGCGCGCTGGTGGCCGTCGTCGCGCTCGTCCCCGAGTCCAAGAGCCCGCAGGGGGACCGGCCCGACCTGGTCGGCGCGCTCCTGTCGACCGTCGGGATGTCGTCCCTCGTCTTCACGATCATCTCCGGGCCCGAGCACGGGTGGCTGTCGGCGCGGGTGCTGGTGAGCGGGGTCGTCGCCGTCGCCGTCCTCGGGGCGTTCGTCTGGTGGGAGAACCGGATCCCCTACCCCATGTTCGACATGGGCTTCTTCCGCAACGCCCAGTTCACGGGGGCCGTCGCCGGGGCCGTGCTGGTCATGTTCGGGATGGGCGGGGCGCTGTTCCTCCTCACCCAGCATCTCCAACTCGTCCTCGGATACGGGCCGTTGGAGGCGGGGCTGCGGACGGCGCCGCTCGCGCTGGTCATCATCCTGCTCAACTTCACGGGCGTCGCCGCGCGGATCACCGAGAAGCTGGGGCGGCCGGGGACGATCCTCGGCGGCATGACCGTGATGGCCTGCGGGCTCGTCTCCATCGGCGTGCTGGGGGAGCGGGGCTACGCGGGGACGCTGCTCGGGCTCGTCCTCATCGGCGTCGGGACGGCCACGGCCAGCCCGGCGATGGCCCACGCGCTCATGAGTTCGATCCCGCCGGCCAGGGCGGGCGTCGGCGCCGGCATCAACGGCATGCTGGGCGAGTTCGGCATGGGGCTCGGCGTCGCGGTGCTCGGCGCGGTGCTGACGTCGGCCGCGCGGCTGGAACAGGGGCTGCGGGACGGGCAGTTGGTCGGGGCGCTGGCCGTGGTGCTGGGCGGGGTGGTCGCGGGGGTGCTGCTGCGGCGGGCCGCCGGGGCGCAAGCCGCGAAGTGAGGCAGCCCTGCGCGCCCCTTAAGGTGTTGCGGTCGGCGTGATTCAGGAGGTGGGCCGGTGGCTCGGCAAAGCGTGTGGCTCGCCGACAAGGAACGGCGCCGGAAGTCGAGCCAGCCCACCGGGCTCGACCGCGCGCGGATCACCTCCACCACCGTCCGCCTCCTCGACGCCGAAGGGCTCGACAAGTTCTCCATGCGGCGGCTGGCCGCGGAGCTGAACGTGACGGCCATGTCGGTCTACTGGTACGTCGAGACGAAGGACGAACTCCTCGAACTCGCCCTCGACGAGGTCTACGGCGAGGTCCCCCTCCCCCACGCCGACGACTGGCAGACCGGCCTGCGTCAACTCGCCACCTGGTACCGCGCGTTGCTCGTCCGCCACCCCTGGGCCTCCCCCCTCGGCGGCCGCTACCTCAACATCGGCCCCCACTCCCTCGAATTCTCCCGAGCCGTCCAACACGCCGTCCGCAAAACCGAGTTGCCCCCCGAAGACATCACCGGCGTCATCGCCGCCGTCTTCCAGTTCGTCTACGGCTTCGGCACGATGGAGGCCCACTTCCTGGCCCAGACCACAGAGTCGGGCCTCACGCCGGACGAGTACTACCGCCAGTCCCTGAAACTCTTCAGATCCAACGAGGACATGACGCAAATGGCGGAGGAAACAAGGGACTTGGTGGAGGCAAGGGGCACCGCGACGATCGTGGAGATGCACAACAGGGACTTCGACTTCGCCCTAAATCTGCTGCTAGCAGGAATCGAGGCTATGCGGCAACGCCGCTAAGGGGCGCGGGGAACTGCGCGATCAACCACGAATCACCCGCACCCGCCCCACACACAGAACCCCCCACCCCATTAGGCGCCCGGCACACCCAGCCGCGCCGGGAACCCTCCCGTCGCCACCGGCCCCCACCGCACCGGCGTGACCCGGATGATCGACTTCCCCTGCCGGACCATCGCCGCCCGGTACTCGTCCCAGTCGGGATGTTCCCCGGAGATGTTCCGGAAGTACTCCACCAACGGCTCCACGGACTCGGGAGAGTCGATCACCTCGGCCACCCCGTCGACCTGCACCCAGGGCCCGTTCCACTCATCACTGAGCACCACGACACTCACCCGCTCGTCCCGCTTCGCGTTCCGCGTCTTGGCCCGCTCGGGATACGTGGACATGACGATCCGCCCGGAATCGTCGACCCCACAGGTCAGCGGCGACGCCTGCGGCCCCCCGTCCCCCCGCCGGGTGATCAGCAGCGCCCGATGCCGGGTCCGGACGAAGTCCAGCAGCTCTTCGAGGGAGACGGCCGTGTTGGTAGCGATGTTCGATGCCATGCCCTCAGCCTAGATCTCCCCGCACGGCCTGCACGTCGAGCTCGACCCGCAGCGTGGTCCCGATCGCGGCGATCCCGACGGCCACGACCTGGTTGTAGTTCATCGCGAAGTCCTCCCGCCGCAGCTCGGCGGTGGCCCGGAACGCGGCCCGGGTTCCACCCCACGGATCACCCCCGGTCCCGAGGTACGAGAGATCGAGATCGACGTCCCGCACGACCCCCCGCATCCCCAACTCCCCGTGCACAGTCCACCGATCGGGCCCGGCGACACTCAACCCGCTGGACCGGTACGTGATTTCGGGATACGTCTCGACGTCGAGGAAGTCAGCCGACCGGAGATGGTCGTCCCGCATCCCGTTCCCCGTGTCGATGGAAGCAGCCCGGATCACCGCCTCCACCCGGGACTTGGTGACGTCGTCGGGCGCGACCTCGACGACCGCCGAGAACTCCGTGAACCGCCCCCGCACACTGGAGATCCCGAGGTGCTGGGCGACGGCCCCCACGGTCGAGTGCGCGGGATCGACGGTCCAAGTGCCGGGCGGCGGCAGCTCGTTGCCGCCCTGCCGGGCGAGGACGACGTTCCCGACCTCCGCCCGCCCGCTCGCGGTCACCAGCGCCGTGGACGCCGAGGGCGCGTACCCCACGGCCGTGATGATGACCGTGTGCGCGCCGGGCGCGAGCGGCGTCCCGTCCCGGACGACCCCGTCGTCGTCCGCCTCGGCCCGCAGCACCTGCGTCCCCGTCATGTCGGTCACCGTCACGACCGCGTGGGAGACCGCCCACCCGTCCTTCGTCCGGATCCTCGCGCTCAGCGCCATGTCGTACAACTCCTCTGAAGGGAAAGGGCCCGTGGCGGGGAATGGCTACCCCGCCACGGGCCCCGCTCACTGCTGTGTCACTCGCCCGGGTGGGCGAGTTCGATGTCGTGCCCGTCGACCCCGTGCCCGGCGACGGTCAGCGCGGCGGCGACCGGCGGGTACCCCGTCGCGATCACCGTGTACTCCCCGCTGTCGAGGTCGGAGAAGGCGTACGCGCCGTCGTGCCCGGTCGTCGAGGTCCCGACGACGTTCCCGGCCGCGTCGACCAGCGTCACGCGGGCGTCGGCGAGGGGGCCGTAGGGGGCGCGGACGACGCCCTGGAGGTGCGCGCCGGCGTCGAGGACGACCTCGGCGCGGGTCACCCCGGTCGTGCCGATCTCGACGGGCAGGGCGCGCGGCCGGAACCCGCTCGCGTTGACGGCGACGGTCACCGCGCCCGGCACCAGCTCCCCGAACGAGAACTCGCCGTGCTCCCCGGTCGTCCCGGTCGCGAGGAGATCCCCTCGGACGTCCGTGACGACGACCATCGCGTCCTTGACGCCGTCCCCGCTCGCGGCGGCGCGGACGACGCCTGCGAGCCCGCTGGTCCCGCTGAGCAGGATGTCGTACGCGACCGGCTCGCCGTTCACGACGATCGTGGACGCCTGCGGCTGGAAGCCGTCGGCGGAGGCGATCAGGACGTACGAGCCGGCGCCGGGGGCGTCGACGCCGTAGGAGCCGTCGAACTGGGCGACCGCGCGGCCGAGTTGGCGGCCGGTGAGGGAGATGAGGGTGACGGCGGCGTGGGGGACGGGGGCGTTCTCGGCGCCTCGGACGTGGCCGTGGATGGGGGTGCCGGTGCCGTTGCTGTCGCCGGTGCCGAGGGAGGCGGTGGCGGCAACGGGGCTTGCCTGTACGGCGGTTGCCGTAACGGGCGTTGCCTGCGCGGCAGTTGCTCCGGCGAGCGCGGGCACCTTCTCCTCGGCCGGCGCCTCGACTTCCGCCCACGACGGGGTCGTCACCGTCACCGTCTCCGCCGCCTCGGTCTGGCCCGCGGCCTGCGCGATCGCGCCCGTCGTCCGCAACGGGACCTCCTTGATGAACAGCGTCACGAAGAACGCGAGGAACGCGATCGGGGCGACGTACAGGAAGATGTCGGCGATGCCGTGCCCGTACGCGCTCTCCAGCCAGGTGCGGACGGGGCCGGGCAGGGCGTTCATGTCGGGGATCGCGCCGGACCCGCTCGCCTTCGCGGCGGCCATCTGGGACTGCGGGTCGAGGGTGGCGATCGTGTCCTTGGCGTAGTGCGTGATCCGCGTCGACATGACCGAGCCGAGCGCCGCGACGCCGACCGCGCCGCCGAGGGAGCGGAAGAAGGTGACGACCGAGGAGGCGGCGCCGAGTTCGTGCGGGGCGACCTGGTTCTGCGTGGAGAGGACCAGGTTCTGCATCATCATGCCGATGCCGAGGCCCATGACCGCCATGAACAGGGCGATCTTCCAGTAGTCGGTGTCGTAGCGCATCGTGCCGAGCAGCCCGAGCCCGGCGGTCAGCAGCGCGCCGCCCGAGACGAGCCACGCCTTCCACTTGCCGGTCTTGGTGATGATCTGCCCGGAGACGGTCGAGGAGACGAAGAGGCCGGCGATCATCGGGATCGTCATCACGCCGGACATCGTCGGGGACTTGTCGCGGGCGATCTGGAAGTACTGGCTGAAGAACACCGTGCCGGAGAACATCGCGATGCCGACGAACATCGACGCGACGGAGGCGAGGGAGATGGTCCGGTTGCGGAACAGGTGCAGCGGGATGATCGGCTCGCTGGCCTTCGTCTCGGTGAACACGAACAGCGCGGCCAGCAGCACCGACCCGCCGACCATCGTGTACGTCTGCCAGGAGAGCCAGTCGTACTTGTCGTCCGCGAAGGTGACCCAGACGAGGAGCAGGCTGACGGCGGCGGTGATGAAGAACCCGCCGGTCCAGTCGACCTTGACCTCGCGCTTGGCCTCGGGCAGGTGCAGCGTCTTCTGGAGCACGATCAGCGCGATCAGCGCGAACGGGACGCCGACGTACAGGCACCAGCGCCAGCCGAGCCAGCTGGTGTCCGTGATGACGCCGCCGATCAGGGGGCCGCCGACGGTCGCGACCGCGAACGTGGCTCCCAGGTACCCGGAGTACCGTCCCCGCTCCCGCGGCGAGATCATCGCGGCCATGATGATCTGCGCGAGCGCGGTCAGGCCGCCCGCGCCGAGGCCCTGCACGACGCGCGCGCCGATCAGCACGCCGGAGTTCGGCGCGAGCCCGGCGACGACCGACCCGACGATGTAGATGACCAGCCCTATCTGGACCAGCAGCTTCTTGCTGACCAGGTCAGCGAGCTTGCCCCAGAGGGGGGTGGACGCGGTCATCGCCAGCAGCGACGCGGTGACGACCCACGTGTACGCGGACTGGCCGCCGCCGAGGTCCTTGATGATCTCGGGCAGCGCGTTCGACACGATCGTCGACGACAGGATCGCCGCGAACATGCCGAGCAACAGCCCGGACAGGGCCTCCAGGATCTGCCGGTGGGACATCGGGGCGTGCGACTTGGGTGCGTGCGACTTGGGTGCGTGCGCGGGGTTCTGCGCGCCGCCCCCGTGCTTGCCGTGGGCCCGCACACCGGGGGGTGTGGTGGTAGCCATGCGCTTCTCTCTCTTACGTGGTCGTCGTGGGTGTACGGGTCGTGGTCAGGGGTGGGGGCGGGGGAAGGCCGCGACGGGGGACGTCGTACTCGGGATGTACGGGTAGGGGTTCGGACTGCCGCTGCCGTCCCGGCCTGCACTCGCCGAACTCCGCGCGCATCCGCGTCAGCAGCCGGACCAGCTCGGCGACATCACGCTCGTCCCAGTCGCCCAACCGCTCCGCGAGCATCGCCACGCTCCGCCGGGACAGCTCGGCCAGCTTCAGCCGCCCCTCCGGCGTGAGCCGCAGGATCCGGGACCGTTTGTCGGCGGGGTCGGCGGCCCGCTCGATCCACCCGCGCTCCACGAGGTGCGCGACGTGCCGGCTGCTGACGGACATGTCGACGGCCAGCAGTTCCGCGAGGTGCGTCATCCGCATCTCCCCGTACCGCCCGACCAGCCCCAGCACCATCGCCGACCCACCCGGACAGTCCGCCGGCAGCACCCGCTCCAGGTCCCGCTTGACCGACCCGAAAGCGCTGAGCTGACGCGCCAACTCCTCGAACTGCGCCTGCCCGCCCATCACACCTCCAGCCTTCGTTGCCTGAAGCAACCGTAAAACCGCTTGGTTGCTACAGGCAAACAAAAAGACCGTTAGCCCAACAAAAACTTGGCAAAGGCAAGTATTGCGAGAGTAAACGCGCAGGTGACCCCAGGAGCCCCTGTGAACCTCGACGACCCCCCGCCCACCAGCAGACCCCCACCCCGCTCTCACCGCACCCCCAGCCGGCCCTCATCCGGCCCTCACCCGGCCCCCGCTTGGGCCCCCACCCCCCTCTTCGCTAGTCTCTCGACGCATGGCTAACAACCAGGGCCCGCAGGGCAATTACGACCCCGCCGGCAGCACCCAGATGTTCCGCGCGTTCGTCGACGAGGGCGCCCCCCAGGCGTCGTCCCCGGCCGCCACCCCCAACACCTCCTCCGGCCCCCGCACCGGCCTGATCCTCGGCGTCGTCGCGGCCGTCGTGATCATCGCGGCGGTGGCGTGGCTGGCGTTCAGCTAGTCACCACCGGCCCCCTTCCCACCCTCCACCCCAGGCCCGAGCCCCCCGACCCAGAACCGGGACGGCACGGGCCTGTTCGTGTTGCGCGGCCACCCTCATCCGCCCCGTCACCAGCACCTCATGGTTCATGAACAACCCCCCGAGCACATACCGCCGCCGCACCACGGCACTCCACCCCACCCCCGGCCAATCCCCACCACCCCCCACCACCCGCGCCCGCCCCGCCTGCGTCAGAATCCATCTCGCCTGCTCCTGAACCGAGTTACGCCCACCCAACTCCCCGGCCAGCCGCCACAACTCCTCCCCCTCACTCAACTCGTCACCGAGCACCGCGACCACCCCGACATCCCCCAGCCCCCGCGCATCGGACGACTGCGTCGTATAGGCGACGGCCAACCCCTCCAACGAGAAAACGGTGACACGGCTGACGGCGGAAAGCTCGACGAGCGACACGGCGGGGTCCGTTCGGGCAGGGGAGGGGCACCTCCTGAAGGGCCGACGGGTCACGACGTTAGGGAGGGGGAGCGCGCGGCGCGGAACGTTGTGCACGGTTGTGCAGTAGCCCACCTCTGCGAGGGAACTCGCTCGAAGTAGCCGCACACAGCGGCCCGTTGACCGAGAATCGCGTGCACGATCCCGCACACCTCGGCGCGACTGCGAGCCCACTCATGCCCACCTCCCCGTCCTCTTCCGCACAGGCCGCCCGCGAAGCCGTCGCCCGAAGGCTGCACGGCCTACGCAAGGAGGCGGGGCTGACGGTCGCCGAACTGGCCGCTCGGTGCGGGTGGCACCACGCGAAGTCGTCCCGGATCGAGAACGCGCGTACGGCGCCCGCGCCCAAGGACATCCGCGCGTGGACGGACGCCTGTGGGGTGCCGTACCAGGCGGACGACCTGATCTCCCAGTCCCTCCAAGCCGAGTCGCTGTATACGGAGTGGCGCCACCAGATGCGCAGCGGCCTGAAGGAACTCCAGGGCAGCTCAGCCAAGTTGTTCCGCGAGACCCGCCTCTTCCGCGTCTACTCCTCGACCCTCGTCCCGGGCCTGCTCCAGACCGAGGGCTACGCGGCCGCCGTACTCGGCATTGTGGCCCGCTTCCGCGAACTCCCGGTGGACGACAGCGCGGAGGCCGCCCGAGCCCGTGTCGAGCGCTCCCGAGTGCTCCACGAACCGGGCCGGCGCGCCGTGTTCGTGATCGAGGAGTCCGTCCTCCATCACCGCATCAGCGACGCGGACACGATGGCCGCGCAACTCGGCTACCTGATGACGGCAGGAGCCCTGCCCCAGGTGTCACTCGGCATCATCCCCTTCGCAGGAGAAACGCGGACGATGGGAGCAAAGGAAACGTTTCACGTCTTTGACGACAAGCTCGCCTCCGTAGAGCTGGTCTCGGCGCACGTCAAAATCACCCAACCCTCCGAAACCGCCCTCTACCTAAAGGCGTTCGAGCACCTGAGAAGCATGGCCGTCTACGGCGCGGAAGCCCGCACCCTGATCCTCCGGGCGATCGAAGCGCTTTGAGCGGACGGAACAGGGGAGTTCGACGCGATCTACTCGACGTGGGGCGAGGTCTGGTTCGTCGATCCGGACAAACTTTTCCCGCTCGTACGACGACGGCTCGCCCCCGTAGGCACGTTCGCGTTGACGAAGGACGCCTACGAGGTCCTGCGACGCCTCGCCGCATGTCTTGATCGAATGATCGGCGCAGGACATTGGCATCGCTATTCCGCCAACATGGCTGGCGGAACAGGCCGGTCCGGAATGAAGGGGCGGAGGCCGCTTGCCTTGCTTGCCCGGGGTGACTCACGCTAAACGTACAAGGCGAAAAGGAAGGGAAATGCACGGAAAATCCACGAGCCTGAGATCTCGTGCGGCATCGACTGCCGCGTTACTTTTCGTTGCCGTTTGCGCTTCGATGGTGGTTACGCCCGACGCGTCGGCGTACACGGACAGCAACAGGGTCAAAAACTGCTGGGGCCGTTACTACAACACCGACTTCGACCAGATGTGCGGCAGCGGTGGAGCCCGCGAGACGGGGAACTACAGGACCACCGCCCCTTGTGATTTCGAAGGGGACAACTCGCTGACGGTGTCCCGCTCCAGGGGCAGCACCCGGACTTTTGACGGTCCGGACTGCACTTTTGGTGTGAGTACCGGCCAGACCTACTTCTTCTGACCGAACCACCGCCTTGGGCGCGCCGCCCAAAGGCCGCCCAAAGGACCCTCCCGTCCGCATTGCAGCTGCGGACGGGAGGGTCTTCCCCGATGATATACCGCGACCGCTAAAGGACCACATGCACGTTCAATTGTCCGCCTTGCGTCAGGGATATCGGGCGCGAGTCATCCTGGAAGATCTCAATCTGACGCTGACACCCGGAGTTACCGGTCTTCTCGGGCCGAACGGCGCGGGCAAGACGACTCTCATGCGGACTCTGGCCACGGTACTTCCCCCTGCCGGTGGCACCATCGAACTCGACGGCACCGCCATCACCAGCGAGCGAACCGCTCGACAGGCCCGGCGAAACATCGGCTATCTGCCACAGAAGTTCGGCTGGGACGCGGGGATGAAGGTCCAGGACTTCATCGAGTACGGCGCGTGGTTGAGAGAGGTACCGGGAAAACGTCGGCGCGACGCGGTGGAGAAAGCCCTGACTCAGGTGGATCTGTCGGAGCGTCGCGATGAGCGCATGTCCAGGCTCTCCGGCGGCATGCGTCAACGCGCGGGCATCGCCTGGGCCATCGTCGGAGACCCGGGACTGGTTCTCCTGGACGAGCCGACCGTGGGCCTCGATCCGCGCCAGCGCCTTCAGTTCCGCCGCATTCTGTCGGAACTCACCGACACCACCGTCCTCTTGAGTACCCATCTCATCGACGATGTGGCCGCCGCCTGCGACCGGGTGATCGTGCTGCACAGCGGCAGCGTCCTCTTCGACGGCAGCCCAGCCGAGATGGAGGCGTTGGGGCGGGCCGGCTTCCCCGGTGCGACTCGGATCGAACGCGCCTACATGGAACTCCTTCCCGAAGAGGAGCGCCATCTGTGAGGACGTTCTGGCTGCATCTGCGGTGCACCCCGCTTCGCCGGCTCCTTCCCGTGCTTCTCGTCCTGGACGTGGTGCTCGTCCTCACCCGTGACGACTACTGGCACGGACTGTGGGGAGAAACCGGAGCCGTGGCGCAAGGGCCGGCCCTGTACGTGGGTGTCTTCGCGGCCGGAGCCGCCGCTTGGAGCGCCGCCCTGCACGACCGGCCCGAGGTGGCCGAACCGTTACGGTCCATGCCCCGGCCGACGCCGCGCGCCGAGCTGCCACGGCTGGTCACCTTGCTGTTCATCGTGCTCGTGCCGTACGTGGCCGGGCAGGCCGTCGCCTTCACCATCACGGCACGTACCTGGCCACCGGGGTTCGGACAGTATCTCGGGTACGCGCTGCTCGGCGCCGTCTCGCTTGTCCTCGCGACCGCCTGGGGCTGGTTGCTCGGTCGCCTTCTGCCGGGTCGCTGGGGTCCGCTCGCGGGGGCGTTCACCTGGATCATCGTCAACCTCGCGGTCAAGACCGACCTGATCGTGGTGAACGGCCCAGCGCGTGAGCAGACCGACCTGCCACTGATCGTGCTGCGGCTCGCGGCGGCCGTGGTACTGCTGGGTACGTGTCTGTGGCTCCCTCCGGGCCGGGAGTCGGTTCGGCGTGTCTCTCTGTCCACCGCGGCGGTGTCGCTCGCGCTCGGCGGCACTGTCTACCTGTCCGGGGCTTCCGTGATCACGACGCGTCACGGCTCCGCGTCCATGCTCTGCGTGAAGGGGCCGCCCGCGATCTGCCTGTGGCCGGAGGAGGAGAAGTACCGCGCCATGGCGGAACGGGTCCTGGCGCGCGCCGAAGGCATGCCTCAGGAGCTGGCCAGGCCGGAGAGGGTGTACTCCTACGGCCTGGTCCGCGAGGAGGGAGCATGGCTCGGGGACTTCGACATGGACAGTGGATCCGAGTGGGCCATGGCCGACGGCGTGACCCGCGCGATGTCCGAGAAGACGTTCGCCGCCTGCGCGGACGACGACTTCGCCGGCTGGGACAGATACCAGCGCGCCGGTGACACATCGGTCCTGGCTCTGGAACGCTGGCTGGAGAAGCGGCTCGCGGGCGGCGGAAAGCCCGCGTACACCGAGAGCGGTGTACCCGGACCGGAGACGGCGGCGATAGAGAAGGGCAAGGCCATGGCCGACAGACCGGCCGCTGAGCAGGAACAGTGGGCACGCCACACCATCCGGTCCGTCCTGGAGAAGTACTGTGCCTGACACGGCCGACACCGGCAGTCCGGTTCTCCCCGCTGAGCGCTACCGCCGAGGACGGCGTTTCACTCCCTCCTGCGGCGTACGCGGACCGGCGGCCGTACTGCTCACCGTGCTCCTGGTCGGCATCGCGGTGGCGTGGCTGGGGCACGAACCCAGCCCGCTCCCTACCGCGACGGGCACCGAGGCGTCGACCCCCAGCTGGCGGATGCTGGCCATGTTCGCCGGTGTGCTGCCCCTGCTGTCGCTCCACAGCCCCATGCCGGAACTCGAAGCCTGCGCGACGAACCGCTTCCACCGGGGCAGGGCGGTACGCCTGACCGGTCTGTGGCTGGTGAGTATGGTCCTCTTCCTCTCCGCCTGCGCGGTGGAGGTCGAGGGCCGGATCCTCGAGGCCATGGCCGTGGCGCTGCCCGGGTGGACAGGACTGGGCCTGATCAGTGGGCGCCTCCTGGGCTGGCGGCAGTCCTGGGCACTGCCCGCCCTGGTCCTCTGCGCCCTCACCTACTGGGGCGGGGGAGGCGTGAACGACACCCACTTCTGGTGGGACTTCACCGTCCAGCCGGCCCGCGCCCACCCCATCGGCCTGGCCGTGAGCCTTGTCCTCCTCACGCTGGGCCTCGGCGCCTACGCGCTCACACCCTGGCGCTTGAGGACGCTGCCCAAGGGCAGGAAGGCTCAGCGGTCCTGAGATCATCCCCGCATGCGGCAACTCGACGACGACCTCGGACACCTCGCCTACGACGTGACCGGCGACGGCCCGCCCCTGGTGCTCGTGCACGCCGGTGTGGCCGATCACCGGATGTGGGACGGGGTCACAGCGGCGCTCGCCGAGCGGTACACGGTCGTCAGGTACGACCTACGCGGCTTCGGGGAGTCCGAACCCCCGAGGGGCCCGTTCAGGGAGGCGGACGACCTCAGGCGGCTCCTGGACCACCTCGGACACGGACGCGTACGGCTCGCCGGCGCGTCCTGGGGCGCCCGGGTGGCGTTGGACTTCACGCTCGCGCACCCGTCCCGCGTGCACGCCCTGGCGATGCTCGCGGCCCCCTGGCCGGGGTTCGCGTGGTCCGAGGAGATGGTCGCGTACGACGAGGCGGAGACGACGGCGCTGGACGAGGGCGACGTGGACGGCGCGGTCGAGCTGAACCTCGACATGTGGCTGCGCGGCCCCGCGCGGACGTGGGACGAGGTCGAGGCGGGCCTCGCCGATCAACTCCGCGCGCCGATGCGGACGTTGCTCGCGCACCAGGGAATCGTGGGCCGGTATTCGCAGGGCCCCGGCGAGGGGGACCTCGCGGGGCTGGACGTGCGGACGCTGGTCGGCGTCGGGAAGCTGGACATCGCCGACTTCCAGGAGATCGCCCGCAGGTACGCGCAGCGGATCCCCGGCGCGGAGTTCGTGGAGTTCCCGACGGCGGCGCACCTCATCGCGATGGACGCGCCCGCCGAAGTCGCCGGGGTACTGGGGGAGTTCTTCGCGGGTTAGCGGTCGCCCTTGACGGAGTCGACGAAGGTGTTCCACGAGCCGGCGGTGAAGAGGAGGGCGCCGAGGGAGGGGTCCTTGCTGTCACGGACGGGGACGAGGGAGGGGAGGTTGGGGGCGAACTCAAGGCATTGGCCGCCGTCGGAGTTGCTGTAGCTGCTCTTACGCCAGTCGGCGGTGCCCAGCAGGTCGGCGGAGACTTCGAGGCACTCGCCGCCGGATGAGTTGCTGTAGCTGCTCCGGTGCCACGTGATGTTGCTCAGGTTGATGGCTCGCATGGCACGTCCTCCAGCATCCGCATGATGATCTGCCGCGACTCGACGGGGTTCTTGGCCAAGTCACGTACGGAATCATAGGCACGGTTCAGACCCCTAACCATGCTTGGTTCCTCGAACAGATCGCCGCGCACGTCGTTCTCCGTGTAGGCCACAGTTCTCCCGTCCGCGAGCTTGAGGAACATCATGTCGGTGTTGACCAGACCGTGCTGCCCAGAGCCGAACGGCAGTACCTGGATGGTGACGTTGGGGAGTTCCGACACCTCCAGCAGGTGCTCCAACTGCTCGCGCCACGCGGCCGGATCGCGCAGCGAATTCCGCAGCACCGCCTCGGAGAGGATCGTGCGGAAATCGGGCGCGCCCTCTCCCAACAACACCGCTTGTCGCCCGACGCGGGCGTCGATCTGCCGCTCCAGTTCCTCCCCCACGAAGCCACCCGCCGCGAGTGCTTCACGGGCGTAGCCCTCTGTCTGGAGCAGACCTGGCGGCCGGATGACGCCGTAGTGCCAGAGGGCGAGCGCCTGCGCCTCGTACTTCATGTACTGCTGATACTTCGGCCGGAACTGCGCCGCATCCGCAATCGCCAGCTCCCACAACGTCAAGATGAACGGCGTCGTCCCGTAGAACGTGTCCAGCCCCATCGCGACCTGCGCGCTACCGATCGTCGCCCCGCTCTCCAACCTGCTGAGCAGCGACTTGTCCCACCCCAACCGGTCCGCCAACTGCCTGAAATTCAGGCCCCGTGCCTCGCGCAACTCCTTGATCACCTGCCTGAACCGTTCCCGAGGTTCCTGACTCTTCCCCGTGACCGGCAGCCTCCGTGACATCCCGTCCCCTCCGTCCCGTCCCGATCGGTGCACGAACCCCAAAGTCGGTGCACCAACTTCGATTCGACCTGTACGGCGAACACCCCTGGGCCATCCTCGTCTTACCCAGGAATACGCAGAGTAGTACAACTGCCGCATTCCGTACAGATGTTGGGCGAAAGGACCGATAACCGATGGAACCGGGAACCCTCCTCTACGACCCCGCCACCGACAAGGTCGGCGAGTACCAGGACCACCTCGGCAAGTACGCCATGCTCCGCCCCGTCGGCGGCGGCACGGAGTGGTCCGCCGACCCCAAGACCCTCCGCCCCCCGACGGACAGCGAGCGCGTCCGCGCGGGCGTGAAGGCCGCGAACCGTCAGAGCCTCAACAACCCCACGAAGAACCCCCCGTTGGAGCCGGCCATCGACCTGAGCGTCGCCCCGCGCCCCTACCCCGACTGCCCCACCTGCGACGAACTCGCCACCCTCCGCAGGGCCGCCGCCAAGGAGCTGGACTACAGCGCCGCCAGCGACGCGAACGTCCTCCTGCGCCGCCACCACGCCGAGGCGCACACCAAGGCGCACACCGAGGCGCACGCCGAGTGACCTACCGCCCCCGACCCCACCAGATCACCCAGGTCCCCCCGAGCTACGTGACCCCACCCCCGAAGATCCCCCAACCCGCGCCCCTCACCCGCAGGTTCACCCTCTGCACGCTCCTCCTCACCGCCACGAGCGTCCTCAGCCTCGCCACCGCGATCGCCAGGACCCTGTAAAAACAGCAAGGCCGCCGAAGAACCCCTCGGCGGCCAACTGCCCTGCGGAGAAACGTCAGTCGGAGATGAGCCCGTCCCGCAGCTGGGCCAACGTCCGCGTGAGCAACCGCGACACGTGCATCTGCGAGATCCCGACCTCTTCCCCGATCTGCGACTGCGTCATGTTCGCGAAGAACCGAAGCATGATGATCCGCCGCTCCCGGGGCGGCAGCTTCGCGAGAAGCGGCTTAAGCGACTCCCGGTACTCGACCCCCTCGAGCGCCGTGTCCTCGTACCCCAGCCGATCCGCCAACGACCCTTCGCCACCGTCGTCCTCGGGAGCCGGCGAGTCCAGCGAGGACGCCGTGTACGCGTTCCCGACGGCGAGCCCGTCGACGACGTCCTCCTCCGACACCCCGAGAATCGCGGCGAGTTCGGGCACGGTCGGCGACCGGTCGAGCTTCTGGGACAGCTCGTCGCTGGCCTTCGTGAGCGCGAGCCGCAGCTCCTGAAGCCGCCGAGGCACCCGCACCGACCACGACGTGTCCCGGAAGAACCGCTTGATCTCCCCGACGACGGTCGGCATCGCGAACGTCGGGAATTCCACGCCCCGTTCGCAGTCGAACCGGTCGATCGCCTTGATCAGCCCGATCGTGCCGACCTGGACGATGTCCTCCATCGGCTCGTTGCGCGACCGGAAACGGGCCGCCGCGTACCGCACGAGCGGGAGGTTGAGTTCGATGAGCGTGTCACGGACGTACGCGCGCTCGGGGCTGTCCTCGTCGAGCGTGGCGAGCCGCAGGAACAGGGAGCGGGACAGGGTGCGGGTGTCGATCGCCTCCGTGGGGGCGGGAAGCGCCGGAGACGGCCCGGTGCTGAGGTCTGCCGGGACGTCGGCCGTGACGTCGTCGAGCGGGTCCGGCTCGGCGGGCACGGCGGGCGCGGACGCGCTCTTCGCGAGCGTGAGCACCTTCGAGCTGCCCTGGTCTGCGGACATGCCACCCCCTTTGGGTCGCGGGACGGTCGCGGCTGATGTTCCGGGCGGAACGCCAGCCTTCACCTGAATACCGGAGCCTGAGCCCCGGCAAACGCGCTTCCGGCAGAATGTCACATGTCGGCAACACGCTGTAGTGACATGTCGACATGTGACTAACGAAACACCCCTGCACAGACGGGGTCTGACGAGGTCTCAGCCCGAATCGGCCCCAAAAGCGCCGTAGAACCGATTCGCCCACGACGGTGACATATCGATCGTGCTTACGATTCCCCGAACCCGGGAGCGCTATGCCTCGATCCGGTTCGCCGACCGCAGCCGCTGGAAGGACCGCGCCAGCAGCCGCGACACGTGCATCTGGGAGACCCCCAGCTCCGCGCTGATCTGCGACTGCGTCAAGTTGCTGTAGTAACGCAGCAACAGGATCCGCTGCTCCCGCTCGGGCAGCTGCACGAGCAGGTGGCGGACCAGATCCCGGTGCTCGACGCCGTCCAGCGCGGGATCCTCGTACCCGATCCGGTCCAGCAGCCCCGGCAGCCCGTCGCCCTCCTGCGCGGCCTCCAGCGACGTCGCGTGGTACGACCGCCCGGCCTCGATGCAGGACAGCACCTCGTCCTCGCTGATCCGCAGCCGCTCGGCGATCTCGGCGGTCGTGGGCGTCCGCCCGAACGCCGTCGTCAGATCCTCCGTCGCCCCGTTCACCTGCACCCACAGCTCGTGCAGCCGGCGCGGCACGTGCACCGTCCGCACGTTGTCCCGGAAGTACCGCTTGATCTCCCCGACGACCGTCGGCATCGCGAACGTCGGGAACTGCACGCCCCGGTCGGGGTCGAACCGGTCGATCGCGTTGATCAGCCCGATCGTCCCGACCTGGACGACGTCCTCCATCGGCTCGTTGCGGGAGCGGAACCGCGCGGCGGCGTAGCGCACGAGCGGCAGGTTCGCCTCGATGAGCGCCGTACGCACCCGGCGGTGCTCCGGCGTACCCGGCATGAGGTTCTTGAGCTGCCCGAAGAGGACGGTAGTCAGAGCCCGGGTATCGGCACCCCGCCGCTGCTTCTCCGAAGGCTCCGGAGGCTCCGAGGGCTCCGGAACCGTTTCCTCAGCTTCTTGGGGTGGCGCAGTACTGGCCGACACGGTCAACGCCACCTCTTCATCCGCCGTTCATCCGTCAAAAGCGGTCATAGCATCACAAGACATCACCACTGTGTGCAAGCACCGCATAACGCCGTGTTGAGGGGCGAATGGGGGAGTTGAGGCTCAGAACTCGTAGCGGGGTGCTCGGCGTACCGCTTCAGCGCCGCTGCGTCCTCGTCGGACGCTCCTACGGGCGAGGGGCGGCTACTTGGCGCCGTCGGCGAGCCACGTGAAGAAGTCCCCGACCGCCTTCGCCGCGTTGGATATGCCCTCGAACCCTAGCTGTACGTAGTCCGCCGCCTTGGCCGGGTCCGTGATGATCACGTACAGCACGAACACGACGAGCACGTAGACGGCGATCTTCTTGGCGTGCACCGCCACCGCGCCTCCCCTGCGACTTGAGCCCCCTTGGTTGCCGGGCGAGTGTAGCTTTCACACCGGTCGGATCATCGTATTGAGTGGGTGTGAGTTACAAACTCGAAGGGCCCCGCCGTATCGGCGAGGCCCCTCATTCGAGCGGTAGCGGAGGGATTTGAACCCTCGGTGACTTGCGCCACACTCGCTTTCGAGGTCTGTTCGTGCTAGTCAGCCCATGATCCGAGGCCGTTCAGCCCCGTTCATTCCCGTACTCCCGCGCGGTGCGCGGACCGCTGTGAACGACTCCGGACGGGGATGAATGAGACGGAAACTGAGACGGAGACGGGTGCGCTGACCTGCGCGTTAGACCTCACGGGTAGGTGTCTCCGATCCGTCCGGCCACACCCTCGCGCCACCTGTAGTCAGGGTGCACAGTCAAGAGGTCGTCGGGCATGGAGACCTCCCCGGCCGGACGCTGGGCAAGCCACCCCGAGAGCCTGTGGGACGGCGCTTCGGTGCGGACGTGCTTGAAGCCCAACCGCTGGTAGTAGGCGTGCAGCCCGGTGTTGGTGCGCCACGTATCTATGCGCACCCAGGTGCGCCCCTCCAGTTCGGCTAGCCGGGACACCCAGTCAATGACCCGGACCCCGAGATGCCGTCCGGAAGCGGCGCGCGAAACGATCAGCTTGTAAAGGTAGAGCGCCGTTTCGGGGCGGTCGTCGTCAGTCCAGAAGTCCCGGTCGACCGGACCGCGACTCACGGTCGCGAGCGCCTGCCCCTGGTCGTCGACGACGACCCATGCGCGTCCCTCGTCAATGCTCTTGTGCCACTTGGTGATCGCTCGCTCTCCCGTCTCGGGGTCGCTCCACTGGTCGGTGTCCTTGCCGCGCAACCACGCTTCCGCCTCTGTGCGCAGAGCCATCAGGGCGGGAACGTCTTCCGCCGCCGCCGGCCGAAGGTACTCAGTCCGTGCTGACTTCATAGAGGATCTTGTGCCTGTCTCCGGGGAGGATGGTGACCATGCAGCGGAGAGGGCGCCCGTCCGCGTCATAGCCCGTTCTGGTGTGCTCTGCGATCGGTGTTGCCGCTGGTAGAGCAAGTAGTTCCGCCTCTTGCCGGTTGGGCATACGGACTGAGATTTCGTCTCGGTACTTGGCCTGTACGAGCCCGACCGACGCGAGTATGCCGCCGGGTGCCGAGACGTCGCGGGGCTCCATCAGGGGAGTTCCCGTGACAAGTTCCTGAGGGAAGTATGAGTCGGCCAGAGCGTACGGCCGGTTGTCCACGTAACGGATGCGCTTCCGGGCGACCGCCAAGCCGTTCTCCGGCAGCGCGAGGCACTCGCGTACGTGGGGCGGGGGTTCCACGATGGACACGGTGATGTCCTGTCGGGGTGTCTTCCCTTCCTCGGCGACGGCGCTCGCCCACTGGTCGCCGGCCGTTTGGCCCTCAACCGCGTTGGAGTGGCGGCTTCGGCTTTCGAGGGTCGTCCAGTTCCACACCACAGGCGGGTAGTCCTCGCGGACGTACTTCCCTTGCCCCTGCCCCGTGACGACTAGCCCTTCCTCGATCAGAAGCCGGACACCGGCCCGGATCGTCTCGCGGCTGTAGCCGTACTGGCTCATCATCTTCGACTCGCTGGGGAGCACCTCACCGCCCCCCAGTTCCCCGGAGAGGATCTGTTCGCGCAGGTCGTAGGCCACTTCCTGGGACTTCGTCATGCCGCGTCGCATGGGCATCGCATCTCTCCTTCTCCAACTCCTCCGTACAAGTTAGACCAGGGGGCTTGACTCTCAAAGCCAACGTCGGGCAATCTCATGTCACGGCACTCCTCCAGACAAGTCGGAGGTGGTGTCACGTACGGTTCGCCCGTACGTGTGGTACATCCTCAGTCGCTTTCGGGTGGCTGAGGTGCACGGCAAGGGGCCCGGGACAGAGCGGGCCGAGGGCGCCCCCGACCCTGGGCATTCGGGAGGGCTTAGACCGAAAGGTCACGTCTCCATACGCCTACAACGAGGTCATGCCGCGCTACCTGATACGGGCGCAGCACCCTCGAAGGAGACAGAGCAACACCTCATCTCGCCGCCGCGTTCGCGGCGGCCGGTTGCCTCCCTCGCCCGTCCGGCCCGCGCTTCGGCGCGCTGGCCGTACGGGCGGGGTCGAGGGGAGCCGGACATTCCGACTTCAACGGCGAGCGGCTCCCGGGATGCACCCCGGGAGCCGCGACAGGCCGTTTCCTGCGTGAGAGGAACCAACCCAATGAAACCCATCGTGACCGTTGCGGACGCCGTTACGGCGTTCGCGGACTGGATCGAGCCGACCGCCGCCGAACTGGAGGCGATCGAGCGGGAGATGCCCGTCATCCTCGCGGACGTCGACCTGTTGGACGCGGAGATCATGACCCTGGACCGCACGCCCACCGAGCTGGACGTGCGGCGTATCCGCCGGGCCCGGCGCCGGGCGCTGGCCGCTCGGGTCGCGCTGGTGAACAGCACCGCCGGTACGACGCTGCCGGGTGGTGCGGCATGAGCGACAACACGCTGAAGGCTGTTGAGGCCGCGCACGCCGAGGTCAAGGCGGAGATCGCGCGGACGGACACCAAGACGGGGCTGTTGCTGGCGTTCGTCGGCGCGGTCCTGGCGGGTGTGTGGACGGTCGCCAAGGACATGCCGATGACCGTCCCCGCCTACGTGGTCGGAGGACTCGGCGTCGCGGCGCTGGTCGCATCGGCGGGGCTGCTACTGCGGTCGGTGCGCCCGAACATCAAGGGCCGTCACGGGTTCCCGCTGTGGGCCACGATGACCGGTCAGGAGATCACGACCGCGCTCGCCGCGCGGGACATGGCGGCGGACGTCGCGGGGTTGTCGCGGCTGGCGGTCGTGAAGTTCACGTGCCTGCGCCGCGCGGTCGACCTCACGTTCCTCGGGTGCGTGCTGCTGGTCGTGGCGGGGGTTCTCGCCGGGGTCGGGGGTGCGCGGTGAGGGCCCGTACCGAGTTGCCGGCCGTCGGCATGACGGCCGTGTCGATGGTGCTGACCCTCGCCGTGGTGGTGATGTGGCTGGGTGCAGCGATGCCGTGGCCGGTCGCCCTGGTCGTCGGCGTCGGTATCGACGGCGGTTGGCTGGCGACCCTCGCCTACGAACGCCGTCTCGCCGCGCAGGGAGACCACAACCGGACCGTGACCGCCGTCGGATGGGGGTTCGGTGTGCTGGCGACCGGGGTTCTTGTCGCCCACGCCCTGACCGCCGAATCGAGGGTCGGTGCGTGGCTGGCGGTCGCGTGGCTGCCGGTCGCGGCCAAGGCCATGTGGGTCGTGCACGGACTGTGGGAGCGCACCGCGCTCACCCCGGCCGCGCTCGATCAGATCCGCTCGATTAGGCAGACGGCCCGCGACGGCGCGGCCGTCGACCGCGCCCGACTGCGGGCCGAAGCGGGCACGGAGATCACCCGGCTCGACGCCGTCACGGCGGCCGGCGCGGACATCGCCCGCGTTCAGGAGCGGACCGCGCGGAAGCTGTCGCGGTCGTGGTCGAAGCTGGAAGCGGCCCGCAGTCGACAGGACACCGGCAGGGCGCTGCACAGCGTCGCGTCGACCGGTGCGGCGTCCTGGGAGCTGCCGGTGTGGGGTCCGGTCGAGTCGATTCCCGCGCCCGGCGCGAATGCGGAGGAATCTACCGGGACCGTGAGGAAACGGTCTATGGCTGACCTGCGGGAATCGACCCCCGGCCCGTCGCCGGTATCGGTAGTGCTGACGCGCCTTCCGGTGCCCGATCCCGTCGCGGTCGACCTCGGGAAGTCGACCCCTCAGCTCAAACCGATCGCCCCCGCCCCGATCGATCTGTCCCCGGCGCCGTCGTCGGTGGTGCGGGCGGTCGCGGCGGAGTCGAGTCGGCCCCGGCGGGCGACCGGCCGTGTCCCCGAATCCGCCCGATCGCCGCGTGCGAAGCGCACGGCCGATGAGTTGCTCGCCGAAGCACGGGCCCTGACGGCCGGCTGGCCGGACGCGCAGATCACCGCTGAGGGCATCCGCCGGGAACTGCACACTTCCCCGGTGAACGCGCGGCTGCTGCGGGACACGATCCTCGCCGACCGCGCCGCCGGCGCCGCGTGAACCGGCGGTTGACGCTCGCCGACTGCTTCGACCCGTCCGGCGAGCGCTTCGGCATCCCCACCTTTCCCTGGCGCATGGCCCCCGACGGCTACGCCACCCGCCGTCAGCTCCGCGTGCGCGGACTGCGCCCCGGCGGACAGTGCGTCGCAGGTCAGATCCTGCGCCCGCGCCGCCGACGCGAACCGCTTACCGCGTACCTGTACCGGGTCGACCTCGCCCGCCCGGTGCGGCCGATGACCCCGGCGAGGTGGGCGGCGCTCGCCAAGGCGAACACGGCCCGCCGCACCTGCCCCGACTGCGGGCGTGACGCCGGATACGTCATCCCGCCCACCCTCGGGGCCTGCGTGCCCTGCGCCTTCCCCACCACCCCCGACACCTTCAACTCCCATTCCCTGAGGGGGACTTGAGTCATGGGCAAGCCCGACACGAAGCAGGTTGACCGTGAGATCCGTGAGGCGATCCGCAAACTGGAAGCGGTCCGCAACGGTGAGATGTGGCCGCTGACCCGTGAGGAACGCCGTACCGTCGTCACCTCCCTGATCGGTGGCTCGTACCGGGTCCTGCGCGGACGGAGCACCGACCGGGCGGAACAGCGCCTGGAGTCCGTGTCCAGCGCGGCGGAGATGCGTCTTCAGGGCGAGATCACCGCGTTGCAGATCGAGCGCCGCCGCATCATCACCGAGCACGCGCAGAACAAGAAGAAGTCGTCGTGGTGGTAGCCGACCCCGCCCCCGCCGGGCGGTGCGGTGCCGCGCACCCCGAGGACCCCACCGCGTGTGTGGGGCTGGTCGCGGTGAGGGTGTCCGACGCGACCGGGGTGGGTGTCGAGGGGTGCGAGCATCACGCCGCCCGGATGCTGGCCTCCCTCGATGGCGCCCGCGTCACCCCGCTCCCCGACGGGCCCGAGGGTGCGGCCGTCCGCGTCTTCACCGCCGCCGACCGCACACGCCCGTTCTGCTGGGTCGACGGCCCGCGCACCGGCCCGGCTCAGCTCAGCCGTGCCGAGAACCGCGAACGGGACGGGCACTGACCCCGTCCCGCAGCTCGCGCCCGCGCCCCGCCCGTGCCATGTCCGGGCGGGGTCGCCGGGCTGCTTCCTTCCCCTGTCTTCCCGTGCCCCTCCGGGCCTGGTTCCGGGGGGAGTTGAGGAGTTCCTCCGCATGTCCGAGAACGTCGTACGACTCGTCAAAGACACCACCCCGCCCGCCCCGGCCGACACCGCCGCCGTCGACAACGGCGCCGATGCCGGGCCGACGGTCCTCACCCTCGTACCCCCCGCCGCCGAACCGGCCCCGGCCGTCGTGCCGCTGTGGGTCCGCTCCGGCCGCGCCCTGAAGACCGCCGCGACGCATGAGCGGACGCGGACCGCCGCCCGGGTCGTCGCCCGCCACGGCCTCTACGTCGCGGGCGGGGCGCGGATCGTGACCCGGCGGGCGTGGGACGGACGTACCGCCGCCCGCTACGAACGCATGCTCCGCGCGGCGGAAGCGGCGGGGAACTACGAGGTAGCGGCGGAGTGGGAGGAGCGCGGTCAGCGTTTCCGCGATGCCCGCCACCGCCGCCGCATGGACCTGCTGCACTCCCCCCTCGACGCCGCGAAGGGCCTCGCCGTCGGCACCGGCACGGGCATCGGCTCGCTGGTCGCGCTCGGGGTCGTCCTCGCCGTCGCCACCAAGGACCCCTGGGACGTCGTCACCCCGCTCATGGCCGTGGTCGAGTTCATCCGCCTGATGATCACCATCGTGTCCGTGGTGTGGGGGCCGCTGGTCACCCTCGCCCCGTTCCTCGCGCTGCTCGCGCTGTGGTCGGTCGGCGCCCGCCAGCAAGCCGCCCCCGCGTGGGCACTTCCCGCGAACGCCCGCAACGGCGGGGGTGAGCCGATCACCCCCTCGATCGTGGTCAAGGCGCTGCGGGATCTCGGGGTTCCCGCCCTGCGTAACGCCATCAAGGAGATGGGTGACGCCGGCGCGTCCATGCTCGGACCGATCCGCATCGCTGGATGCGGGGTCGAGGTCGACGTTACCCTCCCCTCGGGGGTGTCGACGAACGAGGTGCAGTCCCGCCGGCGCAAGCTCGCCGAGAACCTCACCCGGCATGAGCACGAGGTGTTCATCACGATCCCGGAAGCCGCCCGCACCGTCCGGCTGTGGGTGGCCGACTCCGGCGCGCTGGATGAGCCGATCGGGCCGTCGCCGCTGGTCACTGACGAGACGCTGACCGCCGACTACGTCAAAGGCAAGGCGCCGTGGGGTCAGGATCTGCGCGGGGACGCCGCCGCCCTGTCGCTGTATCAGCGCCACCTGTTGGTGACCGGTCTGTCGAACCAGGGCAAGACGGCCGCGCTGCGGGCCCTCGCGCTGTGGGCGTGCCTTGACCGCACGGTCGAGTTCCGCATCGCCGACCTCAAGGGCGCCGGCGACTGGGGCATGTTCGACGGCCTCGCCACCGTGCTCATCCAGGGGCCGACCGATGAGGACGTGATCAAGGCGACCGAGATGGTCGAGGGTCTGGTCGACGAGATGAACCGTCGCATCGGCATCCGCCAGACCGACCCCCGTGCCGTGTTCCCGCCGCTTATCGGCATCGTTGACGAGGCGCAGGTGGCGTTCATGTGCCCGGCCGTCGACGACGACAAGAAGCCCTACGGCGGTGCCAAGGCCACCTCCCGGTACTTCATGGCCGTCCGCAAGGTCCACAACCAGGGCCGTGTGGTCGACGTCCTGATGTGGGAGGGTACGCAGGACCCCACGGACCAGAACCTTCCCAAGCTGGTCCGCGAGGGCGCCCACACCCGTGCCGCCCTCGCTCTGGGCACGGAGTCGCAGGCCGTCATGGCGCTCGGGGAGAAAGCCGTCAACGGCGGCGCCGCCCCCCACCTCCTCCGGCAGGGGCTGGACAAGGGGACGCTGGTGGTCGCGTCCGACGGGATCGACATTCCCAAGGGCCAGTCGTCCATCACGGTGCGCACGCACTTCGTCGACGACGACGGCGCCAAGGCCGTCACCGACCGGGCCAAGGCTCTGCGCTCCGGCGTCACCACCCTGCGCGCGATCGACCAGGGCGAGGAACGTGACGCGCTCGCCGACGTCGCCGACGTCCTCGGTGACGCGCCCCGGCTGCGGACCAACGAGGTCCTCAAGCGGCTGCACGCCCTGGACCCGAAGGTCTACGGCGACCAGTGGACCAACGACCGGCTCAAGAGCCTGTTGGAGGAGCACGGCGAGGAGCCGAAGAAGTCGCACGGGGTCATGGTCGTCCACCGCGATCACGTCCTCCGGGCGCTCGCCAACCGCGACGGCGAGGGTTCCGCTTCCGCTGCCGGGTAGCGGGGAGGCAAGCCGGTCCGGCCCGGGGAGGCGGGGAGAACTCCCCAACCCCCTCCCCGGACCGCCTCCCCCGCGTTGATCAGCGAAAACACCGTTTCGGGGAGGCGGGGAGGCGCCCCAGCTCAGGCCCTCGAAAACCCCTCCACAGCGTCCCCGGCAGGGGGTGTCTCCGCCTCCCCGACCGACCACCGGAAAGGATTCCGCATGTACTCCGAACACCCGGACGACCGGCCCGCCGTCCCGGCCCCGGTCGACGTCCACCGGCCCATGCCCCTCACCCCCGCCGCACCGTATCCGGCGCCCCTGGTCCCGGTGCAGCCGCACGGTGTCCCGACCGTCACCAGCGTCGTGCTGCCGGACGGGCGCGTCGTCACCGGCTACAGCGTCAGCCCCGTGCAGCCCGAACCGGTCGCCGCGAAACCGGCCGTCTCGCGGGCGGCCGTGAATATCGCCCTCGGGGGCGCCGGGTTCCTCGCGGTCTGCGGGGGCTTGTTCGTCCTCACCGCGTTCATCACCGCGCTCACCGCGCTCATCACCCAGCTCATCACCCTCGCCGCCGTCATCTTCGGCGGCTGGATCGCCATTCAGGCCTTCAGCGGCCACAGCGGCAAGACGCCCGCCGGGACGACGGTCAACATTCGCAAAGCCATCTTCAAGCGCAACCACTTCCACGGCTAGGAGACCCCCGCACATGCTCCGCCTCCGCATCAAGGTCGTCTGTGCGACCCACCGCGCACTGGCCCTCACCGACACACCCCGCCCCCACTGTCCGCACTGCGAGGGCGAGGGCGGTCACCACCACGACTACGGCGACCACAACGGCGAGTACGCCGGTACCGAATGGATTCCCTGCGACTGCTGGGACCCCAACCGGTGCACGGTCCTGCTGCCCCTCCCGCGCCGCCCCCGATGGCTGCGCCGCCGCCACAACGCCCGCGACCCGTGGGCCCCCGGCGGCTACAGCGACGAACCCCCCTTCTAGCAACGCCAAGAGCGGCCCCCAGCTCGCCAAAGTCACGGGGCCGCTCTTGCCAGACCAGCACCATCAAGGGAACTGGAGACCCCCAGCATGACCCAACCGACCCCCTTCCGGCGAGTAGGCCCCCGGCCGCTGCTGCTGGATCTCTTCTCGTGCGCGGGCGGCGCCGCGATGGGCTACCACCGCGCCGGATTCGACGTCCACGGCGTCGACATCGCCGACCGCCCCAACTACCCCTTCCCCCAGCACCGGGGCGACGCGTTGGCCCACCTCGCCGACCTCATCGCGTCCGGCGCCATCGAGCGGTACGCGTTCGTCCACGCCTCCCCGCCGTGCCAGCACGGATGCGCCCTCACCGTCGGCACCAACACCGCACGCGGCTGGGGACGTTCCCACGTCGACCTGGTCGCCCCCACCCGTGCCCTGTTGGACGCGACCGGACTGCCGTACGTGATCGAGCAACCGAACGGCCGCGCGAAGATCCGCAAGGACCTCACCCTGTGCGGGGAGATGTTCGGGCTCGGGGTGATCCGGCACCGCAACTTCGAGTTGGGCGGCGGGTGGACGGTCGTGCAGCCGGCGCACGTCCCGCATCGGGGTCGGGTGCGTGGGTGGAGGCACGGCGAGTACTTCGACGGCCCGTACGTCGCCGCGTACGGCAACGGCGGCGGCAAACCGTCCGTCCCGGAGTTGCAGACGGCCATGGGCATCACATGGACCGACGTCCGCGAGGAACTCACAGAAGCGATCCCGCCCGCCTACACCGAGCACATCGGCCGCGCCGCCCTCGCGCACCCGACCGTGTCCGGCACGACGGGGGTGGCCGCGTGAACGCGCATGTGCTGCCGCTACGGAAGCCGAACGGGCTGCGGGTGCTGGATCTGTGCTGCGGCGCCGGGGGCCTGTCCATGGGCTACTGGCTGGCGGGGTTCGACGTCGTGGGCGTCGACAACCGGCCTCAGCCGAACTACCCCTTCACCTTCCACCAGGCCGACGCGCTCACGTTCCCGCTGGACGGGTTCGACCTGGTCCACGCGTCGTGGCCGTGCCAGCACTTCGCCCGTGTCACCGGGTGGCGCGGAAGCCGTGCGGACCACCCCGACCTCCTGACCCCCGGCCGTGAACGGCTGGAGGCGTCGGGACTGCCGTGGGTCATGGAGAACGTCCCGGAAGCACCGCTGAGGCGGGACTACCTGCTGTGCGGGACCCAGTTCGGGCTGAACGTCCGCCGGCACCGGGGGTTCGAGACGTCGTGGGGCGGCGGCGGGGACCTGGTCGCCCCGTGCTGGCACCGCAAGGGACTGCTGGCATTCGAGCACAAGGGCGAACGCGCGTATGCCGACGCCATGGGTTGCACCTGGATGACCAGCATCGAAGCCCGTCAGGCCGTACCCCCCGCCTACACCCACTGGATCGCCACCCAGTTCCTCGCCCTGGAAGGGAGGGCGGCAGCATGAGCAAGGATCTGTTGCACGCGGCGCTGGACGCGGCGGGCCGTGGCTGGCACGTCTTCCCCCTGCGCCCCGACACCAAGCGCCCCGCCCTGCACGGCGAGGCAGCGTGCCCCCGCACCGGCCCCTGCACCACCGGCCACCTGAAGTGGGAACAGCGCGCCACCACCGACCCCGCCCGCATCCACGCCGCGTGGCAGCGCGCCCCGTTCAACGTCGGCATCGCGTGCGGCCCCTCCGGGCTCCTGGTCGTCGACCTGGACATGCCCAAGACCCAAGAGCACAAGGGCAGTCAGGACGCGCCTTGCGGCGCGGCGACCTTCGAGGCGCTCTGCGAGCGCGCCGGGCACGCCGTCCCCGACACCTACCGGGTGCGGACCGCGACCGGCGGACAGCACCTGTACTTCACCGCCCCCGCCGGGGTCCGCCTCGCCAACACGGCGGGAACCATCGGGGAGTTGATCGACACCCGGGCGTGGGGCGGCTACGTCGTCGCCGCCGGATCCACCACCCCCGCCGGGACCTACGAAGCCGTGAGCGGCTCTGTGGCGGCCCCGTTGCCCGAATGGCTGCAAACCATCCTGAAACCCCACCCCAAGCCGTCTGCGGGCCCGCTGAGGCTTCCCGTGGTCGACGGGAGCCGCGCGGCCCTGTCCGCCCTCGAAGCCGAATGCGCCGCCGTGGCCACCGCGCCGGACAAGCAGCGCAACACGACACTCAACCGGTGCGCCTTCAAGGTGGGGCGCTTCGTCGCGTGGGGCGACATCCCCCGGCACGTGGTGGAAGCGGCCTTCCAAGGGGCGGGGGAAGCGCGGGGACTCACCGCCGCCGAGTGCCGCGCCACGATCCGCAGCGCCCTGGACAGCTCCATCCGCAAGGCCCGCCCCCGGGAGGCGGCATGAACACCCCCCGAACCCTCCCCTTGGAAGGCCAACCGCCCCCGAACGGAGGGCACGACGCCGAACCAGCCGCGCTCCCGGCGGTCGTGGGCGGACCGAAGGACGTCGCCCGCAAGGGCGTCCCTTCAGCTCTTGTCCCTGACCCGCGCCCGCACACCGACAGCATCACGGACCCGACGCCGGAACGGCCCGGTATCCGCATCTGCGCCCCGCCGGTCTACCGCTACCACTACGACGGCGCCCGCTGGTCCAAGCGCTACGCCACCACCCCCACCGCCGCCTGCGCGTGCGCCTGCGGACACACCCGCACCGCCACCGGCCAACGCGCCGTCACCGCCCTGGTCACCGAGTACGGCCGGCACAAGACCACCTGCACCGGCACCCCCACCGCACAACCCGACAGGAGGGCCGCCGCATGACACCGACGCCCATCGACGGCGCCGCACTGCTGAACGAGGTCGAAGCGTTCCACCGCCGCTTCAACGTCTTCCCCACCGAAGCCGCCTACGTCGCCGTCGCCCTGTGGGACGCGCACGCGCACCTGCTGGACTGCTTCGACTCCACCCCGCGCCTCGCGTTCCTCTCCCCGGAACCCGGATCGGGCAAGTCCCGCGCGCTGGAAGTCGTCGAGACCCTGGTCCCCGCGCCGATGACGGCGGTCAACGCGTCCGCCGCCGCCCTGTTCCGCTCCGTCGCCAACCCCAACGGACGCCCCACGATCCTCTTCGACGAGATCGACACCGTCTTCGGCCCGAAGGCCGGGGACAACGAGGAACTGCGCGGGTTCCTGAACGCCGGTCACCGCCGTACCGGGGTCACCTACCGGTGCATCGGAGACGGCGGCAACCAGACCGTTCAGGCGTTCCCCTCGTACTGCGCGGTCGCGGTCGCCGGACTCGGCAACCTCCCCGACACGATCATGACCCGGTCCGTCATCATCCGGATGCGCCGCCGGGCACGCAACGAGAACGTCGAATCCTTCCGGGCCCGCATCCACGAAGCCGAGGGCCACAAGCTCCGCGACCGCCTCGCCCAGTGGGCCGAAGCCATCCGGGGGTTCGTCATGGGTGCCTGGCCCGAGATGCCCGACGGGGTCACCGACCGGCCGGCGGACGTGTGGGAATCACTCCTTGCCATCGCCGACGCGGCCGGCGGGGACTGGCCCGAGCGCGCCCGCGCCGCGTGCGTGACGCTGGTGACCGCGTCCAAGGCCAACGACAAGGGCAGTCTCGGGGTCCGTCTCCTGACTGACCTGCGCGACCACGTCCTCACCGGCATCGACCGCCTCCCCACCGTGGCGATCCTCGACCGCCTCAACTCCCTCGACGACGCGCCGTGGGCCGACCTGCAAGGCAAACCGCTGGACAGCCGGCGCCTGTCGAAGATGCTCGCGGAGTACATGACCGGCGACAACGAGCCCATCGCCTCCCGCAACATCAAGACCGCCGGGAGCGTCCTCAAGGGCTACTACGCCACCGACCTGTGGGACGCGTGGCAGCGCTACTGCCCCCCTCCCCGGGAAAGTCCGCTACCGCCGCTACCCGGCACCGAAAACATGGCCTGACCAGCGACAACGCGGTAGCGGCATCCCGCGTTCGGGGCCGCTACCGCCCCGCTACCCGTCCGCTACCGCTACCCCTTCCCGCTACCCCGAACAGGCCCCTGACCTGCGCGGTAGCACCGGTAGCGGAAGTAGCGCCCCTCAGAAGGGGGCCGACAGTGCCCCCGCGCCCTGATCCCCACCCGTGAGACCAAGGAGCGCCGCATGGAAACGGCCCGCCTCGCCGAAGCCGTCGATCCCACCCTCGTACTGCTGACCGTCGAAGAGGCCGCCCGCCGACTCCGCATCGGCCGAACCCTCTGCTTCCGGCTCATCCGCACCGGAGAGCTGGAGTCCATCACCGTCGGCCACCTCCGCAGGGTCCCCGCCGACGCCCCCGCCGAATACGTCGCCCGCCGCCGTAGCAACGTCCGTACCGCCGCTTGAGGAGCACACGCGTGACCGAACCGAACGACAAGACGAAGCGCACCCGCCAACCCAACGGCGAGTCATCCATCTACCTGGGCAGCGACGGCAAATGGCACGGCCGCGTGACCGTCGGCATCCGCGACGACGGCAAGCCGGACCGCCGCCACATCGAGCGCAAGACCCGCCCCGAGGTCGTGAAGGCCGTCCGCGCCATGGAGAAGCAGCGCGACGCCCAGACCCTGGCCAAGCCGGGTAAGCCCTGGACGGTCAAGACGTGGCTGACTCACTGGATCGACACCATCGCGCCCCTCGCGGTGAACGAGAACACGATGGTCGGCTACGGCGTCGCCGTCCGGAAGCACCTGATTCCGGCACTCGGTGCGCACCGGCTGGACAAACTTCAGCCCGAGCACATCGAGCGCTTTTACGGGAAGATGCAGGCCAACGGCCGCAAGGCCGGAACGATTCACCAGATCCACCGCACCTTCCGCACCGCGCTGAACGAGGCGGTACGGCGCGGCCACCTCGGACGGAACCCCGTCCAGTTGGCCAAGGCGCCCAGTGTCCGCGAGGAAGAGGTGGAGCCGTACACCGTCGAAGAGGTACAGCGGCTCTTGGCCACCGCCGACCGGCGCCGGAACGCTGCCCGTTGGGCCGTCGCGCTCGCGCTCGGTCTGCGGCAGGGGGAAGCGCTGGGCCTCAAGTGGACGGACGTCGACTTGGAGCGGGGTGTCCTGATGGTCCGCCGGAGTCGTCGCCGCCCGCGCTACGCCCACGGGTGCGGCGACCCCTGCGGCAGGAAAGCCGGGTACTGCCCCCAACGTCAGCGCACGAACCCCGAGACGGCCGACACGAAGTCCCGCGCGGGGCGGCGCGCGGTCGGCTTGCCCGCACAGCTTGTTGATCTGCTCCGAGTCCACCGGACCAAGCAGGACGCCGAACGCGCGGCTGCCGGCGACCAGTGGACGGACGAAGGATGGCTGTTCGCCACCCCGACCGGTCGGGGCACGTCGCCCCGTACGGACTACGACGACTGGAAGGAGCTGCTTGACGCCGCGAAGGTGCGGGACGGCCGTCTGCATGATGCTCGTCACACCGCCGCCACGGTGCTGCTGATCCTCGGCGTCTCCGAACGCGCCGTCATGGGACTGATGGGCTGGTCGACTACGGCCATGGCCGCGCGGTACCAACACATGGTGGACAGCGTCCGGCACGAGGTGGCCAAGCAGGTCGACGGACTCATCTGGAAGCCGACCGGAGACAAGCCGGACGACGGTGACGATGGCGCCGCCGGGGTGCCCGTACCGGCCAACTGAGACGGAAACTGAGACGGAACGCGATGAGGGGTTGGCTCCAATTGGAGCCAACCCCTCATTCACCTGCGGTAGCGGAGGGATTTGAACCCTCGGTGACTTGCGCCACACTCGCTTTCGAGGCGAGCTCCTTCGGCCGCTCGGACACGCTACCGAGAGAGACCTTACAACATTCCGTTGGACGGTTGGTAATCGATCTCAGCGCTGACGAAAGAAGCTGGTCAGAAGCCCGGCACAGTCCTCGGCCAGCACCTCCCCGATCACCTCGGGACGATGGTTCAGCCGCCGGTCGCGGACGACGTCCCAGACCGAACCCGCCGCCCCCGCCTTCTCGTCCCGCGCGCCGTAGACCACCCGGTCCACCCGCGCCTGCACCAACGCCCCCGCGCACATCACACACGGCTCCAGCGTGACGACGAGCGTGCAGTCGACGAGCCGCCACGCCCCCAGCGCCGACGCCGCCCGGCGCAGCGCCAGCACCTCCGCGTGCGCGGTCGGATCCCCGCCCGCCTCACGCTCGTTGTGCGCCGCCGCCAGCACGGTCGTGCCGTCCGGCGCGAGGACGACGGCCCCGACGGGGACGTCCGCGCCGGCCCGCCCCGCCTCGGCGAGGGCGAGCCGCATCGCGGGACGCCAGGGGTCGCGTACGGGGTCGGGGGTCAGCGGACGGCTTCCAGGATCTCCGTCGCGCCGAGGGCGCCCGCGATCTCGCCCAGGGCGTCGCTGTCGAAGGACTTCAGCTCCTTCTCCGAGACGCCGAGGTCGTCCAGGAGTCGGGCGTCGCCCAGGGGGCCGTGCGGGACGGCTTCGGCGGCCGGGTCGTCGTCCTCGTCCTCCTCGCCGTCCTCGGTGCCGTCCAGGTCGAGGGCGTCCAGGTCGTCGGCGGGGTCCTTGGCGAGCAGGTCGGCGAGCAGCAGCTCGCCGTACGAGGTGCGGGCGGCCACCGCGGCGTCCGAGACGTACACGCGGGGGTCGTCCTCACCGTCCACACGGACGACGCCGAACCAGGCGTCCTCCTGCTCGATGAGGACGAGGACCGTGTCGTCGTCCACGGACGACTCGCGGGCCAGGTCGGCCAGATCGGCGAGGGTTTCCACATCGTCGAGCTCTGAGTCGCTCGCTTCCCACCCGTCTTCGGTGCGCGCGAGCAGTGCGGCGAAGTACACCGTGACTCTCCCAGATGGTCAAAGGTGTGCCGGTTGGGGGTCCCCCCGGCGGAGGTCTTCGGGTGGGTCAAGAGCGCTGGCGCCGAGCCCCACCCACTCGGAATCGTGGCAGAAACAAGGGCCCAAGGGGACGTCTTCGGCTCCCTGTGTCCGGCATTTTGATCGCGGATTCCCGCAACCGACCAGCGCACTCGCTTCTGCCACCTGCGGATCGTACGCGGCTTTGCCATCGGCCAACGCACGGGCGGGGCTTGAGGCCGGTGAGGGGCCGGTGATCTTTACCTCAAGCCGGCCCGACGGGTCACCAGCGGAACGTCCGCATGCGCATCGCGTGCCTCAGCCGGGCCGCCTTCGCCCGGCGGGGCTGGACCCGGTCGCGCAGCTCCCGCGCCTCCGCCAGCTCGCGCAGGAACCGGGCGCGGCGCCGACGCCGGTCGGCCGCACTCTCGGTGCCCTCTTCGTCGCTTTCCGGGTTTTCCGGCACAGTTCACACCACCGCGGTTCAAGTCGGTCATCCTCACTGTGCCCCTGTTCGGGGTTCCGACGCCAGAGCGGGCGGGGTGTGGCCCCGGTTAATCTGGACGTATGCGTCTCCACGTCGTCGACCACCCCCTGGTCGCTCACAAGCTCACCACGCTGCGCGACCAGCGCACGGACTCCGCGACCTTCCGCCGCCTCGCCGACGAACTGGTCACCCTCCTCGCCTACGAGGCGACCCGCGACGTACGCACCGAGCAGGTCGACATCACGACCCCGGTCACCGAGACGACCGGCGTCAAGCTGTCGCACCCCCGCCCCCTCGTCGTCCCGATCCTGCGCGCGGGCCTCGGCATGCTCGACGGCATGGTCCGCCTCCTGCCCACCGCCGAGGTCGGCTTTCTCGGCATGATCCGCAACGAACAGACCCTGGAGGCGTCCACCTACGCCACCCGCATGCCGGAAGACCTCTCCGGCCGCCAGGTCTACGTCCTCGACCCGATGCTGGCCACGGGCGGCACCCTGGTCGCGGCGATCCGCGAACTGATCAAGCGGGGTGCGGACGACGTAACGGCGGTAGTCCTCCTCGCGGCCCCCGAGGGCGTCGAGATCATGGAACGCGAACTCGCGGGCACCCCGGTGACGGTCGTGACGGCAGCGGTAGACGACCACCTGAACGAACAGGGCTACATCGTGCCGGGGCTGGGCGACGCCGGGGACCGCTTGTACGGCGCGGCGGAGTAAGGGTTCGCTTTGTAATGCCGGGGGGGCTGGTTGCTTTTTTAGGGGCGCGGGGAACTGCGCGACCAGCCCCCGACTACCCGCACCCGCTCAACAACCCTTCTTGGCAACCGGGTTGGCGGCCTTAGGCGCACTCAACGCGGTAAGCGCCTTGGCGGCGTCAGCCGGCGTGGCCAACCCCTTGAACGCGTTGCCGATGACGAAGTCCACGGACGCGTCCTTGCGGGCCGCGTCCATCTTCCGTTCGGCGCCGGGCAGTTGGACACCGACGACGGACAGCGATGTACCGGACGCGGTGGGCAGGCCCACCAACACCCCGGCGCCGGGGACCTTCTTGTCGAACTGGGCCGGGGCGTTCCCTACCTGCCCGACCTTGAACCCGCGCTTCTTCAACTCATCCGCGGTGCTCTTGGCGAGCCCGCTGCGCGTGGTCGCGTTGAAGACGTTGACGGTGATCTGCGCGGGCTTGGGCAGAACGACGGCCGCCGTACTGGGCACCGCCTGCTTCGACTTCGGCGCGCACCCTCCGGAGGACGCCGCCGACGCCGTCCCGCCCCCGCCCGTGAAGACGTCGACGAGCTGCAAGGTCCCCCACCCGGCGACCCCGAGAACGGCTCCGCACGCGACGACGACCACAACGAGCCGCCCACGCCGCCGGGATGGCCGCATGCGCGGGTACTTGTCGCCTGTGATGCGGTACTTGCCGCCCATGCCGGGGGGAGTCAGCATGCTCATGAGCGCAGCGTAGTGCGCCGACGCGCCCGTGACTAATAAACGATCATCCGACACCGCACGGTCACACGGATTGCACCCGAAAGGGTCAACACGGCTACCCGGAGCCCGGCGTCAGAGCCCGCGCCGGGATCTAGTCGAGTTCGAGCACGCGCGCGTGCAGCACCTGCCGCTGTTGCAGCGCCGCCCGCACCGCCCGGTGCAGCCCGTCCTCCAGATACAGATCGCCCTGCCACTTCACGACGTGCGCGAAGAGGTCCCCGTAGAACGTCGAGTCCTCGGCGAGCAGAGTCTCCAGATCGAGCTGCTGCTTCGTGGTCACGAGCTGATCGAGGCGGACCGGGCGCGGCGCGACGTCCGCCCACTGCCGGGTGCTCTCCCGGCCGTGGTCGGGGTACGGCCGGCCGTTTCCGATGCGCTTGAAGATCACACGGAAAGCCTACCGGCCCAGACCTTCCGGGCGCAGCCACGGCGGCGGAGTGCGACGCTGCAAATAACGTCAGGTACCCAGGCAAACCGGGAACGAGGGGCAGTCGATGAGCACGAGCGGACCGACCCCGGACGCGGTCACGGAGATCGCGGCCGGTTACGCCTTCACGGGCCCCGCCCTCGACCTCGGCGCACTCCTGTGGGACGGCGCCGCCCACCCCGAGGCGGCCGTCCGCATCCCCCTGCCCGTGCTCAACCGGCACGGACTCGTCGCGGGCGCCACCGGCACCGGCAAGACGAAGACGCTCCAGCTGATCGCCGAGCAGCTGTCGGCGCAGGGCGTCCCCGTCTTCCTCGCGGACGTGAAGGGCGACCTCTCGGGCATTTCGGCGCCGGGCGAGGCGGGGGAGAAAGTACAGGCCAGGGCCGCCGAAGTAGGCCAGAAATGGACCCCGTCCGGCTTCCCCGCGGACTTCTACGCCCTCGGCGGCATCGGCCACGGCATCCCCGTCCGCGCGACGGTCACCAGCTTCGGCCCCGTCCTGCTCGCCAAGGTGCTCCAGCTGAACCCCACCCAGGAGCAGTCCCTCGGCCTGATCTTCCACTACGCCGACACCAAGGGCCTCGAACTCCTCGACCTCAAGGACCTCCGCGCGGTCGTCGCCTTCCTCACCTCGGACGAGGGCAAGACGGAACTCACGAACATCGGCGGCCTCTCGACGGCGACGGCGGGCGTGATCCTGCGGTCCCTGACGGCCTTCGAGGCACAGGGCATGTCCGACTTCTTCGGCGAACCCGAATTCGACACCGCGGACTTCCTGCGGACGGCCCCCGACGGCCGGGGCATCGTCTCCGTCCTCGAACTCCCGGCGGTCCAGGACAAACCCCAGCTCTTCTCCACCTTCCTCATGTGGCTGCTGGCCGACCTCTTCCACGACCTCCCCGAGATCGGCGACGCCGACAAACCCCGCCTCGTCTTCTTCTTCGACGAGGCGCACCTCCTCTTCAACGGCGCCTCGAAGGCGTTCCTCGACTCCATCACCCAGACCGTCCGCCTCATCCGCTCCAAGGGCGTCGGCGTCTTCTTCGTCACCCAGACCCCGAAAGACGTCCCCGCCGACGTCCTCGCCCAGCTCGGCAACCGCGTCCAGCACGCGCTGCGCGCCTTCACGCCGGACGACCAGAAAGCGCTCAAGGCGACCGTCAAGACGTTCCCGAATTCCGCGTACGACCTTGAGGAACTGCTGACCTCGCTGGGAACGGGGGAGGCGGTCGTCACCGTCCTCAGCGAGAAGGGGGCGCCGACGCCGGTCGCGGCGACGCGGCTGCGGGCGCCGGAGTCGTTGATGGGGCCGGTCGAGGCGGGGGTTTTGGAGCGGGCGGTGGCGGGGTCGGTGCTGTACGGACGTTATGCACAGGCTGTGGACAGGGAGTCGGCGTACGAGAAGCTGGAGCAGAGGCCGGCTTCTGGGGCTGCGGTTGAGCCTCAGCGGAAGAAAGAGGCGCCGTCGATGGTCGAGCAGGTGATGGGCAGCGGGATGTTCAAATCCCTGGCGCGGTCGATCGGGACGCAATTGGGCCGGGAAATCACGCGGTCGCTTTTCGGGACGGCTCGGCGGCGGCGCTGAAATGGGGGTGGGCCGGATTTATTGGCCCACCCCCATTTCTGTTCAGCGGCTCTGCTCAGTCGGCGACTGGGCCCGCTTCTCGTTCTCCGGACGCTTCTCCCGGATCACCGACTCCGTCGCTTCCGGCGCCGTCCGCCGGGCCTCCGCGCGCAGCAAAGCACGCAGTACCGCATAAGGGTCTGTGGGCATGACTTTGTTTCCTCGCTCTGCGTGAAAGATGGGGTGTTTCGGGGATTTCGGGACTTTCCGAAACGCCGTCATCAGCACCGCAGAACCACACATCGCACGGCGGAGAGCGCGGGGGGAACGCGGGTCTCCGGGAACCTCTCCTGAACCTGCTCCGGAACTCCCGCCGGGACCTCCGGCAGCGCAGCGGGCCGCAACACCGTCACGGCACGCTCGACCGGCGCCGCCGACGGCCGCAGGCCGCTGTCGACGACGTCGTACTCCACACTCTCGACGGCCATCGCCACGCACGGCACCGTGCAGGCTTCCCCCGGCACCAGCAACGCGAGCACCACGGCCAACGCCCGCAGCCAGGTCCGGCCGCGCGAAAGAAGTCGTGTACTACTCACACAACGGGGATGCCCATGGCGCGCGGGGGAGGAGTCATGAGGGCGGCGAAATCAACCCGTTCGGAGGAGCGCACGGGGAATCAGTGGGGAGCGCTTTTCTCTTTTCGGGTCCGCTACCCCTTGGCCTCTTTCTTTTTCTCCTGCTTGTATGCCCGAACCTTGGCCAAAGAGTCCACCCCCGTGATATCCGCCACGGACCGATAAACCTTGGCCTCCCCATAACTCCCCGCAGCCTCCCGCCACCCCGTCGGCCGCACCCCCAGTTGCTTACCGAGCAGCGCCAGGAAAATCTGGGCCTTCTGTTTCCCGAACCCCGGCAGCGCCTCAAGCCGCTTCAACAGCTCGCCCCCGCTCGTGACCCCGGTCCACACCTGCTCGGCGTCCCCGTCGTAGTGCTCGACGAGGTACTGGCAGAGCTGCTGAACCCGCTTCGCCATCGACCCCGGATACCGGTGCACCGCCGGCTTCTCGGAGAGCGCCGACGCGAACCGCTCGGGATCCATCCCGGCGATCTCGTGGGCGTCGAGGTCGTCGGCGCCGAGCCGGTCCGCGATGGTCCGGGGGCCCTTGAAGGCCCACTCCATCGGCACCTGCTGATCCAGCAGCATGCCGACCAGCGCCGCGAGCGCGGACCGCCCGAGCAGTTCGTCGGCGTCGGGATCCTGCGCGAGATGAAGGGTGACGTCCATGCCCCGATGATCCCGCCGAAGACGTCAGCTCGCGCGCCAGTACCCGAGCGCGTGCAGCCGGTCCTTGGCGACGCCGAGGTCCTTGCGGACGTACGAGGACAGGGTCCGCGTCGTCTGCGTGTCGCAGGCGATCCAGACGTACGGCGACGGCGTCGACGCGAGGAGGTCGGGCAGTTCGCGCTTGACGCGGTCGACCAACTCCCCGCGCGGGACCCGGCGTACGTCCGTCCGGAACGGCAACTCCGGTTCCCCGCCCTCGAACCAGACGGTCACGGGTACGGAACCCAGCGCGTCGGTCAGGGAGTTGATCGCGGGCAGCGACGCGGGGTCGCCGATCGCGAGGACGTGCGTCGGCGCCGGGACGGGCATCTCGAACCCGGTCCCCTGAACGGTCGCCTCGATGGTCTCCCCGGCCCTCGCGCTCCGCGCCCACTCGCTCGCGGCCCCCTCGTGCAACGCGAACTCCAACGCGAACGTCCCGCCTTCCGGGTCCGGATCGACCAACGTGTAAGCCCGCTGGTGCGGCTTCCCGGCGTTCCGGAACCAGAGGCGGACCCACATCGTGGGATGCACCGGATTCGCCGCGAGCAGCCCCCCATCCGTCACACGCACCCGCCGGTACCCCTCGCTGACCTCCTCATTCGCCGTCACGGTGAGCGTGAAGTCCTTCGCCCGCATCAGCTTCAGGACCGCGCCCTCCCACCCCCGACCCTGCGCCATACCGTCTCCACCCCTCACGTACGCTTCCTCCACGCCTAACTTAGGCAAGCCTAACCTAAAACCCGGGAGCTACCCAGAATGACCACAGCCCTCTACCGCGACCCCTGGGGCATCCCCCACCTCCGCACCCAGACCCCTGCTTCCCTCGCCCACGCCCAGGGCCTCACCACCGCCCACGACCGCCCCTGGCAACTGGAACTCGAACGCCACCGCGCCCAAGGCACCTCCGCCACCTTCCTCGGCCCCAACGCCCTCCCCTGGGACACCTTCGCCCGCCGAGCCCGCCTGATGGACACGGCCCGAAGATGCTTCGAGCACTTGGAGGAGACGGATCCGGAGACGGCGGAGTGGGTGCGGGCTTATGTGGCGGGGGTGAACGAGGGGTTGGGGGTTGCGGGGGAGAAGGACGCGGGTGCCCTGCGGGGTACGCCGGGAGGCGGGGGCGCGCGGGGCGCGGGGGCTTCCGGGGGCGTATCGGGAGGCGAGGTCGCGCAGGGCGCGGAGGGTTCGGAGGACGTGGGGGTTTCGGAGGGCGCTGCGGGAGGTGAAGTCGCGCGGGGCGCTGAGGCTTCGCGGGTCGGGCCGAGGGTCGGGAGCGTCCGGGGTGCTGCTGCTTCGGGGTGTGTTGCGGGAGGCGGAGTCGCGCGGGGCGCGGGGGCTTCGGAGGGTGCTGCGGGAGGCGGAGTCGTGCGAGGCGCTGGCGCTCCGCGGGATGTGCCGGGGAGCGGAGGCGCGCAGGACGCTGCTGCTCCGAGGGGTGTCGTGGAAGGTGAGGCCGGGCGGGACGCGGAGGCTGCTCCGGTCGTGGCGGGCCCGCGTGCCGAGTCCGCTCCGGCGGATCCGCTCACCACCCCGGCTCCCGCCGAACCGCCGCGCGCTGCCGCCGAGTTCGAGCACGCCAGTGCGGACCAGGCTTACGCCGGGCCCGCGTATGCCGCCGGGTGCGCTGGCGCCGGCTCGGTTCCGGCTTCTGTCGGACCCCTGCGCGCGTCCGCCGAGCCCTCAAGCACCGGCTCGGCCTTTGCGTTCGCCGTCCCGGCTTCCGCCGAACCTTCCCGGCCCGCCTCCGGTTTCGCTGCCGCCCCCCAGACTCCAGCCAAGCCCTCTCATCCCGCCTGTGAGTCCGAGCGCGTCGACGCAGCCCCGGCTTCCGCCGGATCCGCGCGCTCGGCCGCCGAGCCTCAAAGCACCGGCCCGGCCGCCGAGTTCGCCGCCGACTCCCCATACCCCGCCCCCGAGTTCGAGCGAGTCGGCCTTGTCCCCGGCGTGTGGGAGCCCTGGACTCCCCTCGCGATCTGGCTTTCCGTGCACATTCTGTTCGCCGGGTTTCCCGCCAAGCTCTGGAGGGAGGAGGCGGTTCGGCATCTGGGGGAGGGGGCGGTGGGGTTGTTCGCGACTGATGGGCCGGCGACCTCTGGGAGTAATGGGTGGGTGCTGGACGGGAGTCGGACCGTGAGCGGGAGTGCGCTCATCGCGGGGGATCCGCATCGGTTCATCGAGGACCCCGGCATCTATCAGCAGATCCGGCTGGCGTGTGACGAGTTCGACGTGGTCGGACTGGCGGTGCCCGGGGTCCCTGGGATCGCGCACTTCGGGCACACGGGAAAGGTCGCGTGGGCGATCACGAACGCGATGGCCGACTACCAGGACGTGTACCGGGAGAAGTTGAGGAGGACCGGCGCGGGGGTGGAGGCGCTGGACGCGGACGGCGTGTGGAGGCGGGTTTCCCGGCACACGGAACTGATCGAGGTGGCGGGCGAACCCCCCGTCGAGATCGAGGTGTTGGAGACCCCGAGGGGCCCGGTGATCGCGGGTGGGCCTGAAGGGCTGGACGACGCGACCCCGTTGGCGTTGAGCCTGCGTTATCCGCCGCGCGTGACAGGGGAGTTGGGATTCGGCGCGCTGCTGAAACTCCTGCGCTCGACGACCGTCGCCGACGTGGACGCCGCTTTGGACGACTGGTGCGAGCCGGTGAACGTCGTCCAGGCGGCCGACACCGCCGGAGGCACCCTGCACAGGGTCGCCGGCAGAGTCCCCGTCCGAGCGGAGGCGAACCGCGTCCGCGTGGTCCCGGCCTGGGAACCCGGCCACGACTGGACGGGCTGGCACGAGATGCCGAGGGCCGAACTCACCGACGGCGCGGCGGTGATGGCCAACCAGCGGGGCCCGGCGAGGGAGTTGGGCGTCGAGTTCGCCCCACCCCACCGGGCCGACCGCATCAGAACCCTCCTCCAGGAACGCCGGAAGTGGACCCCGCAGGCCCTGACGGCGATCCACATGGACACCCGACTCGCGTCGGCGGAACCCCTGTTGAACACCCTCGCGGCGCTGAAGGACCTCACCGCCCCGGCGAACACCCTGCGCACCCAACTCCTGCGCTGGAACCGCCACATGGACGCCACCAGCACGGCCGCCGCCTCCTACGCGTCCCTCCGCGGCGAGGTCGTCCGCAGACTCGCCGCCCACCCCGCGTTCGCGGACCTGAGGACCCCGCCCGCCTACCCCGACGTCCTCCTTCCGTGGCTCGCCCTCACCCCCCGGATCGGCTTCGCCCTCGAACACCTGCTGCGCGCCGAGGAGTTGTTCGGCATCGACCGCGAGTCCGTCGTCCGCGAAGCCCTGGAGGACATCGCGACCCGCCCCCGGCGAACGTGGGGCGACACCCACCGCCTGACCCCGTGGCGCGCCCTCCCGGACGACACGTTCGACCCGCCGCCCCTCTCCGGCGACCACGACTGCGTGCTGTGCACCACCGCGATCCCCGGCGTCACGGACCACGCCACGCGGGGCCCGGCGGCGCGCTACGTCTGGGACCTGGCCGACCGTCAACGCAGCCGCTGGATCGTCCCCGACGGAGCCCAACTCCCCTTGTGGCTCAGGGGAGACACCGTCCCCGTGACCACCGACTGGAACAGCTTGCGCAAGGAGCACGATGTACGTCCATGAACAGCCCGTCCCCGGCTTCGGCACGGTCCGGATCCGCCCCCTGGACCCGGTCGGCGACGTCCGCACGGTCCACACCTGGGTCAGTGAGCGACGCGCCGAGTTCTGGGGCATGACCGGCCTCACCGAACCCCAAGTCACCGAGATCTACGCCCACATGGCGACCCTGGACACCCACCACGCCTTCCTCGCCGAGCTGGACGGCACCCCGGTGGCCCTGTTCCAGCTCTACGACCCGGCGGCGGACCGCGTGGGCGAGTGCTACGACGTCCAGGACGGCGACGCCGGCGTCCACGTCCTGCTGGCCCCCGGCGAGCGCCAACCGGGTTGGTCGGCGGCCCTGTTGGGGGCGTACGCGGCGTACGTGTTCCTGACGCTGGGCCGGCGCAGGGTCGTCGTCGACCCGGACCCGCGCAACGAGAAGGCCGTCGCCCGCTTCCTGCGCCAGGGCTTCGAGGCGGGCCCGCTCGTCACACTCCCCGAAGTCGATTTGTCGGACGTCCACTTGCCCGCGAAACCGGCCCGACTGGCGTTCCTGAGGCGGGAGGTAGCCTTCCCCGGATGACGCCGGAAGACCTCATCGCCCACTACTCCCTGGAGCCGATCCCCCGCGAGGGCGGCCTCTTCCACCGCACTTGGACCGGCCCGCCGGCCCCGGACGGCCGCCCCTCCGGCACCGCGATCGTCGCCCTCCTGCGCGACGGCGAGTACTCCGCCCTCCACCGCCTCCCCCACGACGAGACCTGGCACCACTACCTCGGCGCCCCCCTGGAGATGCTCCTGCTCGCCGAGGACGGCACCACGCGGACGCCGGTGCTGGGCCCGGACGTCCTCGGCGGCCAGTCCGTCCAGCTGACCGTGCCCGCGCGCACGTGGATGGGTGCGCGGCCCCTCGGCGGCTGGACGCTCTTCGGCTGCACGATGGCCCCGGGATTCACCTATGAGGAGTACGAGCACGGGGAACTCGGCCCGCTCACGGAGCGTTACCCCGATCAAGCGGAGCGTATTGGGGCGCTGTGCAGGCCGTGAGAGGCCGGGGCGGGGGAGTTGCCGGTGGGGCAAGCAGTGAGCGGAGGTGGGACCCGAGCCGTACGTACAGGGAGGAATGGACGCAGGGGGCAGTACGGAGGCGCAGTGAACGACGTGGGTGAGAAAGGCCGACCGGCGGGACGGGTGATCGTGCGGCGCGGCCTGGTGCTGCTGGGCACGCTGCTGGTCCTGCTGCTCTTCACCGGCCCGGGACCGGCGTCGGCGCACGCGGCGCTGGCCGGCACCGACCCGGCCGACGGGAGCGTGGTCAAGACCGTCCCCGGCGAGGTCACCCTCAGATTCACCGAGTCCGTCGGGCTCCTGGACGACTCCATCCGCGTCCTGAGCCCCGAGAACCGCCGCGTGAAGACCGGCAAGGCGGGCCACGTGCCGGGCCGTTCGGACGCCGTGCGGGTCACCATGCCGTCCGACGCGGGCACGGGCACGTTCACCGTCGCCTGGCGCGTCGTCTCCGCCGACAGCCACCCCGTCTCGGGCGCCTTCACCTTCTCCATCGGCGAGCCGTCCGCGACGCTCGTCCCGGTCGCCGCGGGCCCGACGGAGAACCCGACCACCAACAGCCTCTACACGCTCACCCGTTACGCCGCGTACGTCTCCGCCGCGCTCCTCATCGGCACGGCCGTCTTCATCGCCGTCTGCCGGCCCCCGGACACCCGCGCGCTGCGCCGCCCACTGCGCGTCGGCGGCTGGACCCTCGCGGGCACGAGCGTCCTCCTGCTCCTGCTGCGGGCCCCCTACGAGGCCGGCACCGGCATCGCCGGGATCCTCGACCCCGCCGCGCTCTCCCGGACGCTCACCACCCGCCCGGGGCTCGCGCTGCTGGCCCGGCTGCTCCTGCTCGGCGTCCTCGCGCTGCTCATGTGGCAGAAGTGGTGGTCGAAGCGGGCCACGCTGAGCGCGGGCGCCGTCACCATCGTCGGCCTCGCGCTGACCTGGGCCGCCGCCGAACACGCCTCCGCGGGCATCCAGGTGCCGCTCGCGATGACCTCCACGGTGCTTCATCTCCTTTCCATGGCCGTATGGTTGGGGGGTCTCACCTCCCTGTTCTCCGTGCTGAACCGGAGTTCTGTTCCGGTGCCCGCGCGCGTGATCACGGCCTTCTCCCGTACCGCCGCGACCTGTGTGGTCGTCCTTGTGGTGACGGGTGTCTACCAGTCCTGGCGAGGACTCGGCTCGCTCACCGCGCTCACCGAGTCCTCCTACGGACGGATCCTGCTCGCGAAGCTGGCGGCTGTCGTGGTGCTGCTGGCGGTCGGGGCGTGGTCGCGGGGAGCCGTGAGGCGGTTGACGGTGGCCGAGAGCGAGAGTCAGACGAGGGGAAATGCCGTGAGCAGTGCGGTGAGTTCCGCGGTGCGGGAGCGGGTGGTGGAAACGGTGGGAGCCGCCGGGGCCGGGGGCGCGGAGCCGTTGACGGCGGTACCGGGCCCGAGGTCGGGCTCGCGATCAGATGTGGCTGCGGGTGTGGGTGCGGGTGCGGGCGCGGGTTCGGTCAAGTCGCGCCCGGCGTCGGCCGGTTCGGCGGACGAGGGCGCGGACCAGGCGCCGGACGCGGACGCTGACGGGGTCGCCGGTGAGGGCGAGGCCAGGGGCGCGCGCAAGCCGTCGGGCGAGGGCGAGTCCGGGACACCGGGTGACCGCACGGATGTCCCCGTCCCGCTGAAGTCCCTTCCCGACCCCGGCAGGTTGACGCCGGCCGAGGACGCGCACCGGCGTGCGCTGCGGCGGTCGGTGATGCTGGAGGTCGTCGTCTCGGTGATCGTCCTGGTCATCACGACGGTCCTCACGGGCACGCTGCCCGCCCGCGCGGAGGCGGAGGCGGCGGCGACCCCGGCAGCGGAGTCCGGCATCCTCACGACCTCCGTGACCCGGGTCCCCTTCAGCGTCGCCGTCCCCGGCACCAAGGCCCAGGGCACCGTCCAGATCACCCTCAACCCCGGCCGCGTGGGCGCCAACTCCCTCGAAGCCGTCGTCTACGCGGCCGACGGCGGCTTCGCCACCGTCCCCGAACTCCGCATCTCCTTCACCCTCCCCACCCAGGACATCGGCCCCCTCGAAGCCAACCTCACCAACCGCGGCGGCTACTGGGCCGCCGACTCCCTCAACCTCCCCATCCCCGGCGACTGGACCATGCGCGTGACCGTACGAGTCTCCGAGATCGACCAGGTGACGGTGGAGAAGAGGGTCCGCATCGAGAGGTGAGGCGAGGGGGACGAGGCAAGGTGTCGGAAAACCCGGCGCCGAGGGATGGGCCCAACACCGGGCTGGGGACGGGCTGGCCCGGCGTCCGACGCTGGCCTCGGCGGTTGGCGCCGGGTCTCGCGGGGCAGTCTTGGCGCTGGACTGGGCTCGGCGTGACGGTCTTGGCGCTGGTCTCGGCGGGGCGGGTTTGGCGCTGGTCTCGGCGGTTGGCGTCGGGTTTCGCGGGGCGGTCTTGGCGCTGGGCTCGCTGGGCGGAGTTGGCGCCTGGGTTCGTGGGGAGGGCGCGGCGTCGGTCTCGGCGGGGCGGGTTTGGCGCTGGGCGCGGGGTTGGCGTCGGGTTTCGCAGGGCGGTCTTGGCGCTGGGCTCGCTGGGCGGAGTTGGCGCCTGGGTTCGTGGGGCGGGCGCGGCGTCGGGCTCCGCGTCGAACATCGCGGAACGACCGGAACGAACCAACGCAGGTGCCCGGACGCCGCCAGGGGCGCGGGGAACTGCGCGACCAACCACAACGCACCCGCACCCCGCCCCCGGCAGAACCCCCCACCCCCTACCGCCCCCGACCACCCCTCACGCGGCCGTACGAAACACCTGCTCCACATGCCACTCCCGATACCCCGCAGCCACAGCCCGCTCCCCCACCCGAGGCCCGATCAACGAGCGCCCGGCAAGCCCCGTCACCTGGGCCTCGGCAGCCGCCGTCCCCCCACTGAAGACCGGCGACACGAGAATCCGATACCCGGCATCGAACCCGAGCACCCCCTTGTCGAACAGCTTGTGATGCAGCGAGCAGAGACAGAGCCCGTTGTCGACGGAGTCGGGCCCCTCGAACGCCCACCAGCGAACATGCGCCGCCTCAAGCCCGACAGGCTTCCCGCCAAGCTTCCCGTCGTACCCACAGAACGCGCACTGATGGCCGTACGCGGCAAGCACCAACTCCCGCATACGAGGATCCCGTTGCTGCCGCCGCCCGAACGAGTACCGCGCCGGTGAGAACGCCTCCTCAAGCCCGACCGCCTCGCACAACTCCCCATGCAGCGACGGCGGAAAATGCCGCTCAAGGATCAACTGAACGAGCTGCCACAGCAGTTCGGGCCGCCGCCGCAACTCCCCTTGCAGCGAGGGCGCGAGCCGCCCCGTCGCCCCCGACTCCCGCAACAGCCGCACCCCGCTCCCGGGACTCTCGTCCCCGAGTTCGCTGCGCACCTCCCACACCCCGTCGTTGACGAGGTGATGGAACGGATAGGCCGGCGTGGTCGGACGGGTGGGCCCGTACTCGGCCAGCAGCCGCTTCAACTCCCCTTCGACAGCGCTGTACTTGAGCTCGTCCTCGTCCTGCCGGAACCGCCCGAGCGCATACAGCAGCAGAAGCGGCTTGTGCGGCGCCCGCACCCCGTGCCGAGACCACTGCCGAAGCTCCGCCACCCGCTCAAGCCACTCCATGCCCCGATCGTAATAACCACCCCCGCACCCCCCCCGAAACCCGGACGGCCCCGAAACCCGAACGGGCCCGGAACCACCAGGTCCCGAGCCCGTCACTTCAACGAGCGCCCCCTGCACCTAGGCCCCCTACACCTCGGCCCCCGCCGCAGTCGCAGCCGCCCCCACCGGCCGCTCACCCACCGACTCCCCGACCCCCACCCTCCGCCGCGGAATGAACATCGCGAGGAGGAAAGCCACCACCGCCGCCCCCGCCCCGAGCGCCATGACGACCTTGAACCCGTTCTCCGAGGCCAGCGCGTGCCCCCCGAAGTCCGTGGTCATCTGCGCGAGGACAACCCCCGCGATGGCGCTGGCGAACGACGTCCCCAGCGACCGCATCAACGTGTTGAGACTGTTCGCCGCCCCCGTCTGCGACGGATCGACCGCACCCATGATCAGCGCGGGCAGCGCCCCGTACGTGAACCCGACCCCCGCGCCGATCACACAGGACACCAGGATCAGATGCCACACCTCGGACATCAGCAGGATGTTCAGCCCGTACCCGCCCGCGACGATCAGCGAGCCGATCATCAGCGTCACCTTCGGCCCCTTCGCCCGCGTGACCTTCGCGGACAGCGCGGAGACGACCATCATCACGAACCCCTGCGGCGCCAGCACCAGCCCGACGGTCATCATCGACTTCCCGAGCCCGTACCCCGTCCGCTCCGGCAACTGGAGCAACTGCGGCAGCACCAGCGACATCGGGAACATCGAGAACCCGAGCGCGACCGACGCCAGGTTCGTGAACAGCACCTGCGTCCTCGCGGTCGTCCGCAGATCCACCAACGGCTGCTTGGCCCGCAGCTCCCACCAGCCCCAGCCCAGCAGGACGACGACGGCGACGGCGCCGAGCCCCAGCGTCGTCCCCGAGGTCCAGCCCCAGTCGGCGCCCTTCGACACCGCGAGCAGCAGCGAGACCAGCCCGGCGGACAGCCCGAGCGAGCCGACCAGGTCGAACCGGCCCCCGGCGCGGTTCCTCGACTCCGGCACGAACGCCATGACCAGCAGGAACGAGACGACGCCCAGCGCGGCCGACGTCCAGAACAGGATGTGCCAGTCCCAGTTCTCCGCGATGAACGCGGCGATCGGCAGCCCCAGCGCACCGCCGACACCCAGCGACGCACTCATCACGGCCGTCGACCCCGCGAGCCTGTCGGCCGGGACCGTGTCCCGCAGGATGCTGATCCCGAGCGGCACGACCGCCGCGGACAGCCCCTGCAACGCACGGCCGATGACCATCGGGACGAGCGAGTCGGCCAGCGCGCACACCACCGAGCCGGCGACCAGCAGCACGATGCTGACCAGCAGCATCCGCCGTTTCCCGAACATGTCCCCGAGCCGCCCCACGACCGGCGTCGCCACGGCCGCCGCCAGCAGCGTCGCGGTCACCGCCCACGCCGTGTCCGACGCGGGCGCGTCCAGCAGCCTCGGCAGCTCCGGGACGATCGGGATGACCAGCGTCTGCATCAACGAGACGACGATCCCGGCCAGCGCCAGCACCGCCACCACGGCGTTCGGCTTCGGCTGGGCCGGCGACCCCGCCGGGGCCTCCGAAAGGAGGGAGGTTGCTTGAGTTGCGCAAGTTAATTTTTCCGAGCCGTGTCACCGGGCCCGGCGCGGAACGGGGGGTGTTTCCGCTGCCGGGCCCGGTGTCCGCGTCGCTCCCCGTCCCCACGGGACACGACGCGCTCCGGGGTTACGCCCGCTGACGTAGACCCCGGGTCTTGGAACCCCTGGACCTCCAGAGGTAGTACCTCAGGGACGGTGGTGGTGCCCCCACCCGTGCCAGGAGACGACGAACGCGGCCAGCCCCGCGCCGAGCAGCCCGAGGGCGAGTGAGCAAAGGAGGGCGGCGTCCGGCATGGGGTCACTCCTGACGTTCATCGCGGATTCCTCTCCGGTGCTCCACCCGCATGGGGGTCGGGTGGAGCACCCCCAGGCTACTTGTACTTTCAAGATTCTGTGGGGTGATCGGAGGACTTGCGTAGTCCCGCAGAAGGAGTACCGCAGAGGGAGTACCGCAGAGGTAGTCCCACGGCGGGAGTTCCGCGGCGGGAGCGGAGGGAGACCGGAACACCCGCACCCCCGGCCATGAACCTGCACCCTCCGGCCATGAACCCGCAACCCTTTTCGGCCATCTCTAGTAGGGGCCCCGCGCTGTCCCGAGACCGGCGCGGGGCGAGAGGGACCGAAAGGGAAGACACGTGCCGGTCATCGGTCAGCGGACGCACCTCGTGCTGCTCGCCGCCTGGACGCTCCTGTGGTTCGCGGTGGTCGAGCCGCACGGGGGGTTCTCCTGGCACTACCTGCGCACCGGCGGCGAGCTGATCTACGGCGGCGAGGGCGGCGGCCTCAACCTCTACGCCCACCACCCCGAGCTCCAGATGGGCCCGGTCAGCTTCCTGGTCGCGGGCCTGTTCAACCCCTTCTCGCAGCACACGGGCCAGTTCCTCGCCGCCGCCCTGATGTCGTTCCTCGGCCTGGTCATCCTCGTCCTCGTCGGCCGCAGCGCCGCCTGGCACATGCTGGGCACCGGCACCAACCACCAGCGCCTGCGCCAGCGCGTCCTCGTCGCCGGCCTCGCGTTCATCCCGATGTGGATCGAGGTGGCGGTGCGTTTCGGGCACCTGGACGACGTCCTCGCCCTGTTCTTCACGACGCTCGCCGTCCGCGCACTCACCCGGGGCAACGCGGTCGCGACCGGCGCGTTCCTGGCGCTGGCCCTCGACTCCAAACCGACGGCGCTGGCCTTCGTCCCCCTGCTCCTCGCCCTCCCCCGACGCCACTGGCTCCGCGCGCTCCTCACCTGCGCCGCCCTGGTCGCCGCGGCCTGGCTCCCCTTCTTCATCGACGCCCCGCACTCCTACGCGGCGGCCCAGTTCACCATCCCCGTCCAGCCGGCCTCCCCCCTCCGCTGGCTGGGCGTCGGCACCCCCGACACCCCGCCCTGGGGCCGCCCCGCCCAGGCCGCCCTCGCCCTCACCCTCGGCTGCCTGGCCGTCGCCCGGGGCCGCTGGCCCGCGGTGGTCCTCCTCGGAGCCAACGCCCGCATCGCCCTCGACCCCAGCGTCTACACCTACTACACCGCCTCGGTCCTCCTCGGCACCCTCCTCTGGGACACCATCGGCCAACGCCGCCTCATCCCCTGGTGGACCTGGATCGGCCTCCTCACCCTCTACGCCCCCGTCCTCACCATCCCCGACGCCGCCACCCGCGGCCTCCTCCGCCTGGCCTTCGTAGTCATCTCCACCCTGTACGTCCTCTTCCGCCCCCTACGCCCCCGCACCCGCCGAAACCCCCACCCCTTGGCACGAGCCACCTGACCTCGCGCCTCACTCACCGCCTCCCAAAAGCCGCACGCATCGGCCAGGGACAATGCCTCGCTGCCGAGTACGAAGACGCGAAACGGCCGTTACTCGCGCCCACCGACGCGCCTTTTCACGCGACCTCTCCCGTGTCGCTTCCTCCTGGAGTCAGCCGGCCAGTTCCAGCCAGGCGGTTCGTTACGGGTGTCATCTGTTAACCCCTATCCCAAATTATCTCGGAGGGCCAAGGCTGCCATCTCCGGGAAAAAGTGCAGGTGTGCCAAGAAGCGGCGCCATCCTGGTTGCGCTCCAAACCTCTCGTAGCCGTACGTACTATGTGCGCACCTGTAATGCGCACTGGACTCCTCTGGTTGCTCACCCCTACGGTTCAGGGGTCGAGCAGTGGCCAACACCAGAAGGGGAACACATGGTTGCCATGTCGGATGAGCGTGATCCGCTGATCACCCGGTCGGAGATCGCCTCGTACGCGGGTGTGGAACGGCCGACCGTATCCAACTGGGCGCGACGACATCAGGATTTCCCCGTCCCGACGCGCTCCGGTGAGCTGGAGTACTTCCGCCTCTCCTCGGTTCTCGACTGGCTCGGTGACCGGAAGATCTCGCAGGGCCGACTGCGGCCCGACGAGAGCCCCGGCGCCACTTACCGGGACCGTGTCCTGAGCGGTTGGCAGGCCCGGAACGGTCCTGCGAACCCTGTCCGCCGAACGGAGAGTGAGGAAGAGAACGGAGAGGCCGACAAGCGGAGTGTCAGCGCACTCATGGGACCCCTTTCCGACCGAGTGCGGGGCTCAGCCTCGATGCTGGACTACCTGACCTTGCTGCTCGCCCTCGTTTTCCTGCGCGGCAACGAGTCCCGATGGAGCACCCTCAAGGCCGCTGCCGATGCCGGTACAGGCCCGGAACACATCGCGGACTTGCTGCACCGGATCGGCGACGCGGCCGACGAAGAATTGCGGCGGTACGGGGTGCTGCCGGGGATGCGGGAGATCCTCGGCCGGCTGGAGCCCCGGACCTATGGCGACCTCGCCCAGGTGGTGCGGCTGGCGGGGGAACTGCGTCGAGGAGCCTTCCGGCTCATCCTCGACGAGTACGAGTCCCGGGCGGGGCTCCGCAGTGGAGAGTTCTTCACCCCCAGAGGGGTGGTTCGCTTGGCCGCCGAACTGGCCCTGGGCGCGGACAAGGGTGGCAAGTCGGTCTACGACGGGTACGCCCGTGGCGGCGAGATGCTGGCGGCGGCGGCCGAGTACGTCGGCGCGCGGACGTCCGGATTCTCGGTGCGGGGTGAAGTGCCCAGCCGTGACACCCTGCGGCTCGCCGGGATGCACGTGCTCCTGCACGGGGCGCTGCCGAGACTGCGCAGCACCGGGGACCTGCCATGGGAGGCGAGGACCCGCGCCGAGCCGTTCGCCGACGTGGTGATGATGAATCCCCCGTTCAACATGACCGACTCCACCGGATCGGGCCGGAGGGAAGGCGTATGGGAGTTCGGGGCCCCGCCCAGGGGCAACGACAACTTCGCCTGGCTGCAGCACGGGATGGCGCAGCTGAAGGACGAAGGGCGCGCTGCGGTCGTGATGCCGGTCAAGGCCGGCAACTCGGTCGATGAAGCCGAGCGCAATATCCGGCGGAACCTGATCGAGAGCGGAGCGGTCGAGTGCGTGATCGCCCTGCCGCCCAACTTGTTCTCCGCGACTCCCGTGCCGGTGGCCCTGTGGTTCCTGCGGCGCACCGAACAGCCGACTCCCGAAGTCCTGTTGCTGGATGCCCGGCACCTGGGTACCAGGCAAGGAAACCGGAACGTCCTCGAAGCGGACGACCGGCAGGCCATCGTGGACGTCGCCGTGCCATGGCTGTTCCGGCAAGTACGACCGACCGCGGGCAGTGGCCTTGAGCCGTACACGGCGTTGATCCCGCGAGGCGCGTTCGAAGCCGTCGACTACTCACTGAGTCCCATCGATCACGTCACCGGCAGGCGCCCTGAAGAAGCAGGCTCTCTCGACGAGGTCGACGCGTCGCGTCAGGAAAGTGTCCGCCTTCGTGACGACGTCGACACGGCGGACGAGGCAGCGGCTGCCCTCGACTGGAACTGGGGCGCGAGCGGAACCGCACGCCACGGGGAGCCGCCGTCGGCATGGATGGAAACCACTCTGGCTGAGCTGTGCGAGATCCAGCCGGGGCCCTCCTATACCCGCCTGGGCAAGAACGACCGCTCGGAGCAGGGGCTGGTGCCGGTTGTCCTGCCGCGCCAGCTCGTGGACGGCAGGGTCGTCGCCCTTGACGGTGAGCGGGTCTCTTTGGAGACGGCGAAGAAGCTCAAGAAGTTCTGGTTGCGGCCGCAGGACATCGTGTGTGTCCGGTCCGGGGCCATGCGTGCCCCCGCGATGGTGACCGCGGAGCAGGAGGGCTGGCTGCTGAGCCCCAACGTGATGAGGCTCAGGCTGCGAGAGCACTCTGTCGCGGTGGACCCCGAATACCTCTTGGGCTATCTCGCGTCGCCACGCCGCATGGAGTGGATGAGCAACCGGTCAGCGGCCACCGCCGCTTCCTCCCTCAGCCGTGACGTGCTCGGTCATCTACCGGTCCGGCTCCCGCCGCTGGAACAGCAGCGACGTGCGGTACGGGCGATCAACACACTCCGCGACCAGGCCGCGGCTCACCAGGCGTATGCGGACTCGCTTTCCAGGACTCGTGCGGAGCTGGCGAAGTTCCTGATGGACGGACCACTGGGCACCCCGTGATTCACGACCTCTTTTTCTCTCCCACCCTTCGCAACCCTCTGAAAGGAACCTTCCGTGTCCACGTCTGTGCCTCCGGCCTCCTCACGCACCTGGGCCCTGTGGCTGGGGATCGCTGCTCTGCTGTCCACCGTGGTGGCTCTCTGCGTAGCCCTGCTCAAGGTCCGCGCCGGCGCGGACACGACTGACGTCGTGCTGTCCGCCGGCGGGGGTTTCGCCGCAACAGCCGGCTTGTGCCTGGCTGTGCCGGCAGCTGTGAAGGAACTGAAGCGGCTCAGTTGAACGTCGAAGGGCCCCACCGCAAGCGGTGGGGCCCTTCGACAACGTGCCCGGTGAGGCACTGGCGGAGGATACGAGATTCGAACTCGTGAGGGGTTGCCCCCAACACGCTTTCCAAGCGTGCGCCCTAGGCCTCTAGGCGAATCCTCCGGTCGGAACATTACATGACGTCGGAGGGTGGTTGCGAACTCGTTCGGGGGAGGGTGGAGGGGTGGGGAGAGGGGGTGGGGGATCGGGTAGGCTGGGGGACAGCCCCTCACGCGGCGCTATCTGACTGAACTCCCCCAGGGCCGGAAGGCAGCAAGGGTAGGTTGGCTCTGGCGGGTGCGTGGGGGGTCTTCGCGTACGCGCGCGACAGACGCCGGCTCGCCGTCACGGCCCCGTACCGTCGTCACCGTTCCCCGTCCCCGCGGCCCCTCTTCCCCGCCCCACCCCACCACCCGGCCCGGTTTGTCAGTGGGCGCCTATAACCTCGTAGGCGTGTCGTCTCTCGCGCTGTACCGCCGTTATCGCCCGGAGTCGTTCGCCGAGGTCATCGGGCAGGAGCATGTGACAGACCCGTTGCAGCAGGCGCTGCGGAACAACCGGGTCAATCACGCGTACCTGTTCAGTGGCCCGCGCGGCTGCGGGAAGACGACGAGCGCGCGGATCCTGGCGAGGTGCCTGAACTGCGAGCAGGGGCCGACGCCGACGCCGTGCGGGGAGTGCGAGTCGTGCAAGGACCTCGCGCGCAACGGCCCCGGTTCGATCGACGTGATCGAGATCGACGCGGCGTCGCACGGCGGCGTGGACGACGCCCGTGACCTGCGCGAGAAGGCGTTCTTCGGCCCGGCCCGCAGCCGCTACAAGATCTACATCATCGACGAGGCCCACATGGTCACGTCGGCGGGGTTCAACGCGCTGCTGAAGGTCGTCGAGGAGCCCCCGGAGCACCTCAAGTTCATCTTCGCGACGACCGAGCCCGAGAAGGTCATCGGCACGATCCGCTCGCGCACGCACCATTACCCCTTCCGCCTCGTCCCCCCGGGCACGCTGCGCGACTACCTCGGGCAGGTGTGCCAGAAGGAGGACATCCCGGTCGAGGACGGCGTCCTGCCGCTCGTCGTGCGCGCGGGCGCCGGCTCCGTGCGTGACTCGATGTCCGTGATGGACCAGCTCCTCGCGGGCGCCACCGCCGAGGGCGTGACGTACACCATGGCGACCTCGCTCCTCGGGTACACGGACGGCTCGCTGCTCGACTCCGTCGTCGAGTCGTTCGCGACGGGCGACGGCGCGGCCGCCTTCGAGGTCGTCGACCGCGTCATCGAGGGCGGCAACGACCCCCGCCGCTTCGTCGCCGACCTCCTGGAGCGCCTGCGCGACCTCGTCATCCTCGCGGCCGTCCCGGACGCCGCCGAGAAGGGCCTCATCGACGCCCCCGCCGACGTCATCGAGCGCATGCAGGCACAGGCCGGCGTCTTCGGCGCCGCCGAACTCAGCCGCGCCGCCGACCTGGTCAACGAGGGGCTGACCGAGATGCGCGGCGCCACCTCCCCCCGCCTCCAGCTGGAGCTGATCTGCGCGCGCGTGCTCCTGCCCGCCGCCTACTCCGACGAACGCTCCCTCCTGGCCCGCCTCGACCGCATCGAACGCGGCGCGAGCTTCGCCGCCGCCCACACGCCCCCCGGCGTCCCGGTCGGCTACGCCCCCGCCTCCGACGCTCACATGCAGGTCGCCCCGGGCGGCGGCGCGGCAGCGGCGAGGGCGGCGGTCCGAGGCGGCACGGGGACGACGCCGGCGCCCCTGGCACCCCCTGCGCAGTCCCCGGCGCAGCCGCAGTCCCCCGCACCCGCGTACGCCCCTCCCGCCCAGCAGCCCTCCGCCCCGCCCGCGTACGCCCCCCCGGCGCAGCAACCGTCCGCCGCCCCGGCCCCGGCCCCGGCACAAGCCCCGGCCGCGTACGCACCCCCCGTCGAACCCCCCGCCACCCCCACCCCCACCCCCACTCCCGGTGCCTGGCCCACCCCCGCCTCCACCGGCGCGGACCGCAAACCCGGCGGCTGGCCCACCGCTACCACCCCCGGCGCCGCCCCCCGCCCCGCCCAGCAGCCCCAACCCCAGGCACAGGCGCAGGCCCCCGCACAGCCCCCCACCGACCAGGCCCCCGCCTACACCCCCCAGGCCGGCGGCCTCGACCCCCGCATGCTCTGGCCCAACATCCTGGAGGCCGTCAAGACCCGCCGCCGCTTCGCCTGGATCCTCCTCAGCCAGAACGCCCAGGTCAGCGGCTTCGACGGCACCACCCTCCAGCTCGGCTTCGTCAACGCGGGCGCCCGCGACAAGTTCGCGAGCAGCGGCAGCGAGGAAGCGCTCAAGCAGGCGCTGGCGGAACAGTTCAACGTCCAGTGGAAGATCGACGCGGTGGTCGACCCGACGGGCTCAGGCGCCCCGCCGAGCGCACCCCCGCAGGCGTACGCCACCCAGCAGGCCCCCGCGTACCAGCAGCAGCCCCCGGCACCGGCCTACCAGCCCCCGCAACCGGCCCCTCAGCCCCAGCCGACCCCGCACCCCACCCCCCAGTCCGCCCCGCAGTCCGCCCCACCCCCGCCCCCGGTCCACCACGAGGTGGTGGCCCCCGAGGACGACACCCCCGAGGACGACGACCCGGACCTCAACGAGTCGGCCCTGTCCGGCCACGAACTGATCGTCAGGGAGCTCGGCGCGACGGTGGTCGAGGAGTTCACGAACGAATAGGGGAGAGGCGGGCGGGCTTTGGAGGAACGCACAGCCAATCCGCCCACCAACCCTCAGCGGTTACGCTGACCCCGTGAACGTCCTCGTCATCGGAACCGGCGCCCGCGAACACGCCCTGTGCCGCTCCCTGTCCCTCGACCCCGCCGTCACGGCCCTGCACTGCGCCCCCGGCAACGCCGGCATCGCCGAGGTGGCCGAGCTGCACCAGGTCGACGCCCTGGACGGCGAGGCGGTGACGGCGCTGGCGAAGAAGCTGGACGCGCAGCTGGTCGTCGTGGGCCCCGAGGCCCCCCTCGTCGCGGGCGTCGCCGACGCCGTGCGCGAGGCCGGCATCCCGGTGTTCGGCCCGTCGAAGGACGCGGCCCAGCTGGAGGGCTCGAAGGCGTTCGCGAAGGAGATCATGGCGGGCGCGGGCGTCCCGACGGCGCGCTCGTACGTGTGCACGACGCCGGAGGAGACCGCCGAGGCGCTGGACGCGTTCGGCGCCCCCTACGTCGTGAAGGACGACGGCCTGGCGGCCGGCAAGGGCGTCGTCGTCACGGACGACCTCGACGCGGCCAAGGCGCACGCGGACGCCTGCGAGCGCGTCGTCATCGAGGAGTTCCTGGACGGCCCCGAGGTCTCCCTCTTCGCGATCACGGACGGCGAGACGGTCGTCCCGCTCCAGCCGGCCCAGGACTTCAAGCGCGCGCTGGACGGCGACGAGGGCCCGAACACGGGCGGCATGGGCGCGTACTCGCCGCTGCCGTGGGCGGACCCGAAGCTCGTCCAGGAGGTCATGGACACCGTCCTGCAGCCGACGGTCGACGAGATGCGCAGGCGCGGCACCCCCTTCTCGGGCCTGCTGTACGCGGGGCTCGCGATCACCAGCAGGGGCGTGCGGGTCATCGAGTTCAACGCCCGTTTCGGCGACCCCGAGACCCAGGTCGTCCTGGCCCGCCTGAAGACCCCGCTGGCCGGCGTCCTGCTCGCCGCCGCGACCGGCACCCTCGCCGACCTGCCCCCCCTGCGCTGGAGCGACGAGGCCGCCGTCACCGTCGTGATCGCCTCCCACAACTACCCCGGCACCCCCCGCACCGGCGACCCCATCACCGGCCTCGACGAGGTCACCGCCGAGGACGCCCCGCACGCGTACGTCCTCCACGCCGGCACCCGGCGTGAAGGCACCGACATCCTCAGCGCCGGCGGCCGCGTCCTCTCCGTCACCGCCACCGGCGAGACCCTCACGCACGCGCGCGACCGCGCCTACAAGGCCGTCTCCCGCATCACCTTGGACGGCTCCCAGCACCGCACGGACATCGCGGCGAAGGCGGCGGCGCAGTCCTGACGCCGTCCCCCCCGCCGAACCCGCCGAACCCGGCGCACCCGGTGAACCCGAAGGGCTCCGCATCCGTCTCACGGTGCGGGGCCCTTTTCCGTCCCGGCCCCCCGGGTTCCGGTCAGCCACCTCTCCCCAAAGCCATTCCATCGAGTGACCGTCGCACCATCCGGCTGACGGGGATGGCCGCCCCAACTAGGGTGCGGGCCATGTGTTCAGGCGCCTGCCGAGGTTCCGGCACTTGGCCCACCGGCATTGCGATGTCAGTGGCGGGTGCCACAGTGGGGGAGTGAGCAGAGGCAGGCGGAAGCGAGCGAGCCGGGAGGGGGAGTGATGCGGGCATGAACGGCGGTTCGGTCGGTGTGGAGGCAGGTGCGCAGGCCGCGCGCGCCCGCGCCCTCGCGGTGCTGCGGATGCGCGGGCGCGCGCTGGGCGTGGCCCTGCTGCCGGCGGCGGCCGCCGTGATCCTGCTCGCCGGGGGAGGGACGGACCATCTGGTCGGCCCCGGCTGGGACCTCGCCCGCTGGATCGTCTCCGGCGTCGCCGTCGTCGTCCTGCTCGCCACCGCCGCGATCGCCCTGCTCGTCGCCCGCGCGCGCCCGGCGGTCAGCCCGACCGTCCCGGTCCCGGAGTCGGCCGCCCCCGACCTCTACCGCATGGTCCGCGACCTCGCCGACCGGCTCGACGTCCCCGCGCCCTCCGCGATAGCCCTGACGCCGGACTGCGACAGCTGGCTGGAGGACCGCACGCACCGGGCGCACGGCACCCCGGCCCCGCCCAGGGGCGACGAGGTCGCGGGCGGCGACACCCCGAGGCGGACGGCGACGGCACCGGTCCTCGTCATCGGCTCGCCCTTCCTGTGGTGGATGCGCGTCGGTGAACTCCGCGCGGTCCTCGCCCCCGTCGTCGCCGGCACCGGCCCCTCCGCGCACCCCGACATAGCCGCCGCCCGCCGCTTCGTCCGCGGGCTCGACGCGGCCGTCGCGGTCACCGCAGGCCGCTCCCCCCGCCTGCTCCTCGCGGGCGTCGGACACGTCGTACGGCTCCTGCTGCGCGCCTGCCGGACACACGCGGCGGAGATGGAGCGGGCGGTCGCGGCAGCCGCCGCCGAGCGCGCCCAGACGGTCGACTACGGCCTGCGCATCGTCGCCCAGGAGCAGGTGGGCCTCGCGTACGCGGGCTGGGACCGCCTCCTCACCCGGGTCGCGCTCCCCGCCTGGCGCATGGGCCGCTGGCCCTCCCGGCTCGACGCGGGCGTGGTCGCCGCCCTCACCGAACTCTCCCGCCGCGACCGCCTCGCCGAGGGCTTCGCCTCCCGCCTCGGCGAGCGCCCCGCCTGCGACCTCCTCGAAGAGCCCGGCACGATCGACGAGGCGGCCTCCCTCCTCGCCGCCCGCCTCTTCCACGGCGGCCCCACCGACCCCGGCCCCGACTGGTCCCCGGTGACCTGGCAGGACTACCCGGACGAGGTCGTCGACCGCAAGTGGCGCACCGACGCCTCCCGCCTCCACCGCACCCTCGACGCCCTCGGCGTCCGCCCCTCCCCGGCGACCAACGACCACCCCCACGCCCCGACGCTGGCGAGGGTCCTGGACCACTTGACGGAGGCCGAGGAACGCCGGCCGAACCCGCCGGGGGAGACCCCGGGGACGACAGGGCGGGCCACCATGGACGACACGGACGCCGGTGCGCCCGCGGGGCCGTTCACGCCGGACCCCTCCGAAGCCGCCGGGGACCCCGCACAGACGTCCGCGCCGCCCCCGTCCGAAGCCGTCGAAGCCGGCGAAGACTCCCCCCACCCCGACGACGCCGGCCTCTACCCCGAGGACCCCCCCGCCCTCTCCCCCCGCACCTCCGCCCTGGCCGCCCGCCTCAGCGCGGAACTCGCCCGCGACGAGGCCGCGACCCCCCGCCGGACGGCCCCGGACGCCACGCCGGGCCCGGACGCGGCCCTGTGGGACGACGCCGCGCTCCCCCTCTTCCCCCTCCAACCCCCGCGCACGGAACGCGAGTTGCTGGCCGACCACGTCACGGCGATGGTCTGCTGCGCGGCGATGGACACGGCGGGCGCGACGCCGGGCCTGGACTGGCTGGACGGCCCGGTCCTGCTGGTCGCCGGCGAGCGGGCCCCCGACCTGACCCCCCGCGTCCTGAGCCTCGTCGAGGACGGCGACCCCGAGCCCCTGCGGATCTGGCTCGTGGAGCTGGGCATACGTCCGGAGAAACCCCTCCGCCTGGTCTGACGCCGGAAGCGCGGATTCCTCTTCAGGCCAATTAGCGACGAACAGTGACTACCTACGCGCGTTATGTGATGTGCTGGGACCGATCGGGGTACATGGCAAGGTCCCCCGACATAGGACAGACACAGAGCGCGACCGCACGGCGCGACCACGGGGGCGAGCGGGAGGGGAGCGACCATGACGAAGAACCCGGACAAGAACGCACACCCGCCCACGCCGGACGACTTCCCCGTCCCGGACGACGACTACGCCCCCGAGGAAGACCCCACCCCCCTCCCGCCCCCACCCGGCACCCCCACCCCCCGCTGGCAGTCCGGCGCCCTCGCGCACGCCGTCTCCGACCCCTTCGCCCTCGGCCCCCTCCCCTGGCTGAGGGGCAGCGAGACCTACTTCGACGACACCGGCAGGATCGTCCCCTGGTACGTGGACCACCCCCCGCACCACACCCCCCGCGTCCCGCCCCCCAGGGACAGGACCTTCCCCACCGGCGCCCCCCGCTCGGCGGACGACGTGCACCGCCAGATCAAGGGCTTCACGGCCCAGGGCGCGGTCGCCCCCGGCGAGGCGATCGACTTCCACATCACGGTCGACCCGCCCCAGCAGTTCACCGTCGACGTCTACCGGATCGGCCACTACAACGGCGAGGGCGCCGCGAAGATCACCACCAGCCCCCGCCTGAGCGGCATCGTCCAGCCCCCGCCCCTCACGGCGGACCGCACGGTCTCCTGCCACCACTGGTGGCTCAGCTGGCGCCTCCAGGTCCCGGGCTACTGGAACGTGGGCGCGTACGTGGCCGTCCTGACCACGGTGGACGGCTACCGCTCCCACATCCCGTTCACCGTCCGGGACAACCGCCCGGCGGACCTGCTGCTCCTCCTGCCGGACGTCACCTGGCAGGCGTACAACCTGTACCCCGAGGACGGCCGGACCGGCGCGAGCCTCTACCACGCGTGGGACGCGCGGGGCCGCCTCCTGGGCGAGGCCGACGCCGCCACGACCGTCTCCTTCGACCGCCCGTACGCCGGCGCCGGCTTACCCCTGCACGTCGGCCACGCGTACGACGTCATCCGCTGGACCGAGCGCTACGGCTACGACATGGCGTACGCGGACGCACGGGACCTGCACGCCGGGAACGTCGACCCGACCCGCTACCGGGGCCTGGTCTTCCCCGGCCACGACGAGTACTGGTCGGCGAACATGCGCCGCACGGCCGAACTCGCCCGGGACAGCGGCACCTCCCTCGTCTTCCTGTCGGCGAACACCATGTACTGGCAGGTCGAGCTGGGCCCGTCCCCCTCCGGCGCCCCCGCCCGCCTGCTGACCTGCCGCAAGCGCAAGGGCCCCGGCAAGTCCCTCCTGTGGCGCGAGATCGACCGCCCGGAACAGCAGCTCCTCGGCATCCAGTACTCCGGCCGCGTCCCCGCCCCCCGCCCGATGACCGTCCGCAACGCCCACCACTGGCTGTGGGAGGCGACCGGCGCCCACGAGGGCGACGAGATCGAGGGCCTGGTCGCCGGCGAGGCCGACCGCTACTTCCCCCGCACACCCCTCCCGGAGCACGAGGAGCGCGTCCTGCTCGCGCACTCCCCCTACGGCGACGCCAGGGGCGTCCGCCGCCACCAGGAGACGTCCCTGTACCGGGCCCCCTCGGGCGCCCTCGTCTTCGCGTCGGGCACGTTCGCCTGGTCCCCGGCGCTGGACCGCCCCGGGCACGTCGACGCGCGCATCCAGCGGGCGACCGCCAACCTCCTGGACCGCATCTGCAAGCGGGACTGACCCGCCGACCCCGGCGCGGACCGTATACGGGAGAATCGAGTCACCTTTTATACAGATCCACGGGGAGGAACCGTGCCCGGTTTCGTAGTAAAGCCCGAACCCACCGAGGTTCCGGGCCTGGTGCACCTGCACACCGGAAAGGTGCGTGAGCTGTACCAGAACGAGGCGGGCGACCTCGTGATGGTCGCCAGCGATCGCACCTCCGCCTTCGACTGGGTGATCCTCAGCGAGATCCCCGACAAGGGCCGCATCCTCACGCAGCTCTCCCTGTGGTGGTTCGACCAGCTCGCCGACCTGGTCCCCAACCACGTGATCAGCACGGACGTCCCCGAGGGCGCCCCCGCCGACTGGGCGGGCCGCACGCTCGTCTGCAAGTCGCTCACGATGCTCCCCGTCGAGTGCGTGGCCCGCGGCTACCTGACCGGCTCCGGCCTGCTGGAGTACAACGCGTCCCGCACGGTCTGCGGCCTCGCGCTGCCCGAGGGCCTGGTCGACGGCAGCGAACTCCCCGCCCCGATCTTCACCCCGGCGACGAAGGCCGCCGTCGGCGACCACGACGAGAACGTCTCCTACGAGGAGGTCGCCCGCCAGGTCGGCGCCGACACGGCCGCCCAGCTCCGCCAGGCCACCCTCGCCGTCTACGGCCGCGCCCGCGACATCGCCCGCGAGCGGGGCATCATCCTCGCCGACACGAAGTTCGAGTTCGGCTTCGACGGCGACACCCTGGTCATCGCCGACGAAGTCCTCACCCCCGACTCCTCCCGCTTCTGGCCCGCCGCGACGTGGCAGCCGGGCCGCGCCCAGGAGTCCTACGACAAGCAGTTCGTCCGCGACTGGCTGACGTCCCCCGAGTCCGGCTGGGACCGCACGAGCGAACAGCCCCCGCCCGCCCTCCCGGACGAGATCGTCGAGGCGACCCGCGCCAAGTACATCGAGGCGTACGAGAAGCTGACGGGCCAGAGTTGGCAGTAGCGCATGAGAAAACCCCGGTCCGAACCCGGACCGGGGTTTCATCTGGAGCGGACGACGAGGCTCGAACTCGCGACCTCAACCTTGGCAAGGTTGCGCTCTACCAACTGAGCTACGTCCGCAGTGCGCCGAAGCGCGAGCCCAACTATACCCAACCCCGCTCCCGGGCGAGCCGCACCGCCGCATGCCGGTTCTCCACCCCCAGCTTCGACACGGCGGACGACAGATAGTTCCGCACGGTCCCCTGGGACAGCGACGCCCGCTCGGCGATCTCCGCGACCGGCGCCCCGTCGGCGGCCAGCTCCAGCACCTCCGCCTCCCGCGACGTCAGCGGCGAGTCCCCGGAGGAGATCGCGTCGGCCGCCAACTCCGGGTCCACGTACCGGTTCCCGGCATGCACGGTCCGGATGATCTCGGCCAGCCGCTGCGCGCTCACCGTCTTCGGCACGAACCCCCGCACCCCCGCCGCGAGCGCCCGCTTCAGATGCCCCGGCCGACCATGACTCGTCACGATCAGCACCCGGCACGAAGGCAGCTCGGCCCGCAACGATGTGGCGACCTTCACACCGTCCGCCCCCGGCATCTGAAGATCCAGCACGGCGACGTCGGGCTCGTGCGCCCGCGCCATGGCCAGCGCCTCGGGCCCGGTGGCCGCCTCGGCGACGATGACGAGGTCGTCCTCCAGCGACAGCAGCGCGGCCAGCGCACCCCGGATCAGATGCTCGTCGTCGGCGAGCAACACCCGCACGCTCATGAAACGCCCCTGTTCACAGAACCGACAGAACTCCCGGCCCCCACGGACAGCGGCACATCCGCCACGACCCGGAACACCCCACCCGGCACCAACCCCGCCTCCAACGTCCCGTCGACGACGGCAAGCCGCTCCCGCAACCCCGCGAGCCCCGACCCGCCCGTCCCGCCGCCGGCCCCGCTCGCCCCGTCGTTCTCGACGGTCAGCACGACCCGTCCGTCGGACACGGCGAGCCCCACCCGGCACCGCTGCGCGTCCCCGTGCCGCAGCACGTTGGTGGTGGCCTCCCGCACGACCCACCCCAGCACCGACTGCACCTCCCCGGGCAGCTTCCCGACGTTCCCCCGCACCTCGCACTCGATCCCGGCCGCGCTCAACACACCCTGCGCGCCGAGCAGTTCGACCCCGAGGTCCACCTCCCGGTACCCCCGCACCACTTCCCGTACCTCCCGCTGCGACTCCTGTGCGATCCGCTGCACCTCGATCATCTGCTCCACCGCCTCCTCCCGCCCCCGCCGCGCGAGTTGCACGGCCAGCTCGCTCTTCAGCGCGATCACCGCGAGGTTGCGCCCCATCACGTCGTGCAGATCCCGCCCGAACCGCAACCGCTCCTCGGCGACGGCGAGCCGGGCCTGCGCCTCGCGGGCGGAGTCGAGTTCGTAGACGGCGTTGATGAGCCAGATCGAGAAGACGCCGATGACCGCGCACAACGCGGAGGAGATCAACACGACGACGGCGACGACCAGCGCGGCGACCCAGGGCCGCCCCAGCGCCGGCAGCAGCACCGCCGTCCCGCCCGTGAATCCGCCGACGACCGTGTACATCTGCCGCCGCTCCCGCAGCCCGAAGCAGACGATGCCGGGACCGAAGACCATGACGACGCCGAAGATCCCGCCGGCGACGCTCTCCACGTCGTTGCCGGGACCGTACTTGCCGATCACGCTCGCCACGGCGCCGATCAGCGCGGTGAGCGCGCCGAACGCGTACAGCAGCCGCACGGGCTGGTCGCGCAGCCCCCGATGCCAGTCCAGCGACCGGAAGACGACGGCGACGACGCCCGCCGCGTGCAGCGCCGTCAGCCCCAGCATCAGGGGGCCGAGCGTCGGCCCCAGGCGGTGGACGGAGACCACGATGCTTCCGACCTCGATCACCCCGAACGAGCCGAACGACCACCGCATGTACGTGTCGAACTTCTCCGGCGTGCTCTTCCGCCCCCACCAGCCCCGCATGTTCTCCCGCTCCTCAGCGCCTCGGCTCCCACCGGAACCACCGCTGCACAGCAAACACGCCTCCGACGGTCCAGGCCACCCCGACCACGACCGCGAGCACCGCGTCGCCCCCGGACATGTCGCCCGTCCACCCGCCCCGGATCAACGTGATGGCCGGCGACAGCGGCAGCAACTCGAAGAAGGACGCGGCCCGTTCGGGAAAGACCTCCAGCGGCACGGCGACCCCGGAGAGGATCATCGAGACGAACAGGAACGGCATCGGAGTCACCTGCGCGCTCTCCGCCGTCTTCGTCAGCCCGGACGTCACCGCGGCCAGCGTCACACACACCGAGAACCCCAACACCACTCCCAGCAGCGCGAGATGAGGCGCCTCGGGCATGCCGAGGTCGACCAGCGCCATGGACCCGGCGATGAGGACGAACGTCTGGAGCAGCCCCGTCAGGACCATCGGCAGCGCGGTCCCGGCCAGGATCTCCGCGTCCCGCAGCTCCCCGGTGCGCAGCCGCTTCAGCACCAGCTCCTCGCGCCGCATCGTGTAGATCGCGGAGAGCGTCGTGTAGACGCCGAACAGCAGCGCGAACCCGATCCCGGCGGGCAGCAGCACCTGCCCGACGTCGAGCCCGGTCTCCTTCAGCATCTTGTCGTCCGTGAACGCCTTCAGGCTGAACGGCAGCAGCAACGGCACCAGCAGCGCCGTGACGAGCGTGCTCCTGCTCCGCACCAGCAGCGTGAACTCGGCCCGCGCGAGCGCCTTCAGCCGCCCGCCCGGCGTCGTCGTGGCGATCCCGCTCACACCGTCACCTCTTCCTTGCGCTCCGAGGCGATCCCGAGGAACGCCTCCTCCAACGAGGCCGACCGCACGTCCAGCCGCCCCAGTTCCACCCCGGCCTCCCGCGCCCACACGAGCACACCGGTGGCCGCCCGCTGCAGCTCGTGCGTCCGCAGCTTCACGACGTTCCCGTCGACGGTGTGCCCGGTCACCCCGAGTTCCCCGAGCGGCGGCAGATCCCCGACGAAGTACCCCGGGGGCAGCTCGAAGGAGATCCGGGACGGCTGCGAGGCGGTCACCTCGGCCGGCGTCCCGGCGACGGCGACGCTCCCGGCGTGCATGATCGCGAGCCGGTCCGCGAGCCCTTCGGCCTCCTCCAGGTAGTGCGTGGTGAGCAGCACGGTCGTCCCGGAGTCCCGCAGCTCCCGCACCAACTCCCAGGTGTCGCGCCGCCCTTCGGCGTCGAGCCCGGTCGTCGGCTCGTCGAGGAACAGCACCTCGGGCTTGCCGAGCAGCGCGAGCGCGAGGTCGAGCCGCCGCCGCTCACCGCCGGACAACTGCTTGACCCGGACGGTCCCTTTGGCGCCCAGCCCCACCAACTCCAGTGCCTCACCGATCGGTCGGGCCCCGCTGACGCACCCCGCCCACATCCGCGCCGTCTCCATGACGGTCAACTCCGAGGGAAATCCGCCCTCTTGGAGCATGACCCCGGTCCGGGGCCGGACGGCGGCCCGCTCGGCGTACGGATCGTGCCCGAGCACGCGCACCTGACCCCCGTCCGGCCGCGCCAGCCCTTCCAGCAGTTCGACGGTCGACGTCTTGCCGGCGCCGTTGGTGCCGAGCAGCGCGAAGACCTCCCCGCGGTCGACGTGGAAGCTCACCCCCCGGACCGCCTCGAAGCCGCCCCCGTACACACGCCGGAGGTCTGTCGCCTCGATCACGTGTTCTTTCGTCCCCATGGCGTTCATGCCTTCAGCGTCTCGTGAGGGGAGGGGGTGAGGCAGTGCGCGTTGTCACCACCCGGCATGACAAATGTCAGAAGCGGATCACAGAGGCAGGGCGCGAGGGAACGAAAATACCCCGGTCCGAATGGACCGGGGTCTTAACCCTGAGCGGACGACGAGGCTCGAACTCGCGACCTCAACCTTGGCAAGGTTGCGCTCTACCAACTGAGCTACGTCCGCACTGCATCCGACCGGCTCCCACCGATCGGCGCGAGCACCACCCTACCTGATCCACAAGCCAGACCGGTACGGCGATGCAGAGCGGGTGACAGGAATTGCACACTGCGCCTTCCCCCTGGAAGGGGGATGTTCTGCTACTGAACTACACCCGCACAACCTGCCTGGCCTGGATTTTTCTCCCGTGCCCGGCGGCGTGCTCCAGACATTAGCCGATCGGCAGGGGGGTAACGCAAGTCGGCTGCCCCCAGGCCCTCCTGAGGGTGCGGGCGGGGGCAGCCGGCCGGTGGCTACTGCGCCTCGGCGAACGCCTCGTACACCTTCTTGGGGATCCGGCCCCGGGCCGGCACGTCGAACTTGTTCGCCAGGGCCCAGGCCCGGACGGCGGACGGGTCGGGGGCGACCTCCGTCTGCTTGTACGCCTTGCCCGACCGGGACCGCTTGCGGCCGGCCTCCACGTACGGCGCGAGCGCCTTACGCAGTTTCTTGGCATTGGCTTCATTCAGGTCGATCTCGTACGACTTGCCGTCGAGCCCGAACGCGATCGTTTCCGCCGCTTCCGAGCCGTCGATGTCGTCAAAGAGAGTGACCACGACCTTCTGCGCCACGAATATCGGTCCCTTCGGCTGAAAATGCCAATTTTTTTGTCACGGTACAGCGCCTGGTAATAAAAAGTGAAGCCGACTAAATCTCCCCGCGTGTCAGCTGCGCAATACCCGCCGGGGGCCGAACAGGGATCTTTCCCGGAACTTTTCCCGAGCGCCACAGTCCGATACCGGATCGTGATGGCGATCACGTAGCTTCCTACAACTCTACCCGCGTAGAAATTTCGTACGGGTAGTCTGAAGACACCTGCCGGAACAGCCGCAGGAACCCAAGCACCACACCACCGGGAGTGCCCGTGGCACGCGTCGTAGTCGACGTCATGCTCAAGCCGGAGATCCTCGACCCCCAGGGCCAGGCGGTGCAGCGCGCACTGCCGCGTCTGGGTTTCGACGGGATCTCGGATGTACGTCAGGGAAAGCGATTCGAACTGGAAGTTGACGGACCCGTGGACGAGGCCGCCCTCGCCCGGATCCATGATCTCGCCGAATCCTTCCTCGCCAACACGGTGATCGAGGACTTCACCGTGAAGGTCGAAGAAGTCGCGGAGGCGGCCAAGTGACCGCTCGTATTGGCGTCGTCACATTCCCCGGCAGTCTCGACGACCGCGACACCCAGCGCGCGATCCGCCTCGCCGGCGCCGAACCCGTCGCTCTCTGGCACAAGGACAAGGATCTCCACCAGGTCGACGCCGTCGTCCTTCCCGGCGGTTTCTCCTACGGCGACTATCTCCGCGCCGGCGCGATCTCCCGTTTCTCCCCGGTGATGGAGACGGTCATCGAGCAGGCCAAGGCCGGCCTCCCGGTCCTCGGCATCTGCAACGGCTTCCAGATCCTCACGGAGGCCCACCTGCTGCCCGGCGCGATGCTCGGCAACAACCACCTGCACTTCATCTGCCGCGACCAGAAGCTGCGCGTCGAGAACGCGGGCACGGCGTGGACGTCCGACTACGCGGCGGGCCAGGAGATCCACATCCCGCTGAAGAACATGGACGGCCGCTACGTCGCGGACGAGTACACGCTCGACAAGCTGGAGGCCGAGGGCCGGGTCGTCTTCCGGTATCTCGACTTCAACCCCAACGGCTCCCTGCGGGACATCGCGGGCGTCACCAACGAGGCCGGCAACGTCGTGGGCCTCATGCCGCACCCCGAGCACGCGGTCGAACCGCTCATCGGCACCGGCCGCACCGACGGCCTCCCCTTCTTCACCTCGATCCTCAAGAAGCTGGTCAACGCATGAGCCGCACGCCTCTGGACACGGTCGAGAACGCGGCCGCGACCCCCGACGTCGAGCTGCCCTGGGCCGAACTCGGCCTGAAGAAGGACGAGTACGAGCGCGTCGTCGAGATCCTGGGCCGCCGCCCGACCGGCGCCGAGCTCGCCATGTACTCGGTCATGTGGTCCGAGCACTGCTCGTACAAGTCCTCCAAGGTCCACCTCCGCCAGTTCGGCGAGAAGGCCCCCCAGTCCGACGCGATGCTCGTCGGCATCGGCGAGAACGCCGGTGTCGTGGACGTCGGCCAGGGCTACGCGGTCACCTTCAAGGTCGAGTCGCACAACCACCCCTCGTACGTCGAGCCCTACCAGGGCGCCGCGACCGGCGTCGGCGGGATCGTCCGCGACATCATCGCGATGGGCGCCCGCCCGGTCGCCGTCGTCGACCCGCTGCGCTTCGGCGCCGCCGACCACCCCGACACCAAGCGCGTCCTGCCGGGCGTCGTCGCGGGCATCGGCGGCTACGGCAACTGCCTGGGCCTGCCCAACATCGGCGGCGAGGTCGTCTTCGACGCCTGCTACCAGGGCAACCCGCTGGTCAACGCCGGTGCCATCGGCGTCATGCGGCACGAGGACATCCACCTCGCGAAGGCGTCCGGCGCGGGCAACAAGGTCATCCTGTACGGGGCCCGCACCGGCGGCGACGGCATCGGCGGCGCGTCGATCCTCGCGTCCGAGACCTTCGACGACGCCAAGCCCTCCAAGCGGCCCGCGGTCCAGGTCGGTGACCCGTTCCAGGAGAAGCTGCTCATCGAGTGCACGCTCGAAGCCTTCGCCGAGAAGCTGGTCGTCGGCATCCAGGACCTCGGCGCGGCCGGACTCTCCTGCGCCACCAGCGAGTTGGCGTCCAACGGCTCCGGCGGCATGCGCGTCACCCTGGACGACGTCCCGCTGCGCGACTCCACCCTCTCGCCCGAGGAAATCCTCATGAGCGAGTCGCAGGAACGCATGTGCGCGGTCGTCGAGCCCGAGAAGGTGGACCGCTTCCTCGCCATCTGCGAGAAGTGGGACGTCATCGCCACGGTCATCGGCGAGGTCACCGACGGCGACCGCCTGGAGATCTTCTGGCACGGCGGCAAGATCGTCGACGTCGACCCGCGCACGGTCGCCCACGACGGCCCCGTCTACGAGCGCCCCTACGCCCGCCCCTCGTGGCAGGACGCGCTCCAGGCGGACGGCGCGGAGAAGCTGGCGCGACCGGCCGACTCCGCTGAACTGCGGGCGCAGGTACTGAAGTTGGTCGCCTCCCCCAACCAGGCGTCCAAGAGCTGGATCACCTCCCAGTACGACCACTTCGTGCAGGGCAACACGGTGCTGGCCCAGCCCGAGGACTCCGGGATGATCCGCATCGACGAGTCGACCGGCCTCGGCGTCGCGATCGCCACGGACGGCAACGGCCGCTACGCCAAGCTCGACCCGTACACCGGCGCCCAGTTGGCGCTCGCGGAGGCGTACCGCAACGTCGCGACGACGGGCGCGAAGCCGCTCGCCGTCTCCGACTGCCTCAACTTCGGCTCCCCCGAAGACCCCGCCGTCATGTGGCAGTTCGCCGAGGCCGTGCGCGGACTCGCCGACGCCTGCCAGCAGTTGGGCACGCCGGTCACGGGCGGCAACGTCTCCCTCTACAACCAGACGGGCGAGGCGGCGATCCACCCCACGCCGGTCGTCGCGGTGTTGGGCGTCATCGACGACGTCGCCCGCCGCACGCCGGTCGCCTTCCAGGAGGAGGGCCACCTGCTCTACCTCCTCGGCGACACCCGCGAGGAGTTCAGCGGTTCGGCGTGGAGCCAGGTCGTCCACGACCACCTGGGCGGCCTGCCGCCCAAGGTCGACCTGGAGCGCGAGCGGCTGCTGGCCGAGATCCTGATCTCCGCCTCCCGCGACGGCATGATCGACTCCGCCCACGACCTCTCGGACGGCGGTCTGATCCAAGCGGTCGTGGAATCGGCCCTGTTGAGCGGCCTCGGCGCCCGGCTGGTCGTCCCGGACGGCCTGGACGCGTTCACCTTCCTCTTCTCGGAGTCGGCGGGCCGCGCGGTCGTCGCCGTCCCCCGCTCCGAAGAGCTCCGCTTCACCGACATGTGCGGCGCACGCGGCCTGCCGGCCACCCGGATCGGGGTCGTCGACGGCGAAGAGGTGGAACTCCAGGGCGAGTTCACGCTCCCGCTCGCGGAACTCCGTGAGGCCCACGAGAACACGATCCCGGCGCTGCTGGCGTAGTTCTCCGAGCACAACGATCCGAGCACAACGAGAGGTCCCGTCCGGCTCACCGGGCGGGACCTCGTCGTACGTCAGGCCCGCCGCACCCCGGCCGCGTGCGCCCAGCCGCGCAGGTCCGCGCAGGTCGGGCCGGGCGTCGACACGCGACCCGTGAGCGTGAGCAGGGTGTGCGCCAAGTACCGTCTCAGCACGGGGACATGGGGATAACGGACGTACACGCACAGCCGCAACGCCAGCGCGGCGGTCTCCTCGGCCTCGTCCATGAACGCGGACGGCATCCCGATCAGGAACGCGTAGTCGGCCCTGTCGGTGACCACCTCCAGGACCGCCTTCAGCGGAACGGCGTCGAGCGTCGCGACGGACAGTGAACTCCCCTCCGCCACAGCGTCCTTGACCGCCGAGTGGAACACGATCCCGGCGAACACCCCGAACACGTACTCCCCCCGCTCCACCCCCATCTTCTGGAACGTCTCCGCCCGGCTGTCCCGCCGCCACGCCTCCACATCCATCAACGGCAACAGACACCGACCCAGCCACACGCACTCGCCCCACACCCGCTTCTCCTCTTCCCCACCCATCAACTCCGCTCCTTCCAGGGGCAATTGTCAGGTCTCCGCACCCCTACGGAAAACCCCACCTCCACGCCACCGGCCACCCCCATTCCTCCCCCGCCCAACTCGCCCTAACGTCCCCCCATGCCAAGAACCACGCCCCTCCTCCTACGTGCCGTCCTGTTCCTTCTGGCCCTGTCCGCAACGGTGTTGACCGCACCCACCGCTTCGGCCGCCACCGTTCAGCTCGAACTGCCGCGCCCCACAGGCCAGTTCGCGGTGGGCCGGGACACGCTGCACCTGGTCGACGCCAGCCGGCCGGACCCCTGGGTGCCGGAGGCGGGCGCGCGGGAGTTGTTGGTGTCGCTCTCCTACCCGGCCCGTCCCGGCACCGGCGACCCGGCCGCCTACATGACCACGGCAGAGGCCGAACGGCTCCTGAAGAACCAGGGCTACGACACCGTCGTCCCCGCCGAGACGGTCAGCGCCACCCGCACCAACGCCCGCACCTCCGCCCGCCCGGCACCCGGCCGCTTCCCCCTCGTCCTGCTCTCCCCCGGCTTCACCCTCCCCCGCACGACCCTCACCCTCCTCTCCGAGGAGATCGCGAGCCGCGGATACGTCGTCGCAGCGGTCGACCACGCCTACGAGTCCGTGGCCACCACCTTCCCCGGCGGACGCCTCCTGCCGTGCGTGGCCTGCGAGAAGTACAAGGAGACGGGGCTGGCGAAGGTCACCGAGATCCGCGCACGCGACTTCTCTTTCGTGACGGACGAATTGACGGGGGACCACAGCCGACACGCCACTCCCTCTCCTTACGCCGCGATGATCGACCCCCGGCGCATCGGCGTCGCAGGCCACTCCGTCGGCGGCGCGAGCGCGGTCCCCGCCATGGCTGGTGACCCCCGCTTCCGCGCCGGCGCGAACCTGGACGGCGGTTTCTTCACCGACGTACCCGCCGCCGGCCTCGGCGCCCGCCCCTTCCTGATGCTCGGCACCCGGTCCACCCACAGCCCCGGGAACGCGACCTGGGACCTCGCCTGGCAGCGCCTCGACGGCTGGAAGCGCTGGCTGACCGTCACCGACGCCGGCCACTTCACCTTCACCGACCTCCCCGTCCTCGCCGGCCAACTCGGCATCACCGACCCCGACGCCCCTCTCCCCGGCGCCCGCTCCGGCGAGATCACCCGCGCCTACCTCGCCGCCTTCTTCGACCTCCACCTCCGCCACCTCCCCCAGCCCCTCCTGTCCGGCCCCACCCCCACACACCCAGAAGTGACCTTTCAGCACACCTGACCCTCACTCGAACGAGTGATCATCACCCACATGGCGGACATTGCCCGGACAGACGGTCCTACGATCATGGCGTTCACATTGAGTAACCGCTTAGGGACGCCATGGTGAGTTCACCGCACGAGGCAATGCACCGGATCATCCAGCAGGACCCCGGTGTCTTCGTCCGCGTGGCCAGGGCGAACGGGATTCCGTTCGCCGACATCGTCACCAGCAAGGAGATGCCGACCGACCTCACGGAGAACCATCCGCTGGAGCGGCGGGTGGACAGCCTGCTGCGCATCTACACCTCCGACAGCGAGAGCTACCTCCTCGCGGTGGAGGCCCAGCGCAAGAAGGACGAGGACAAGGCGGCCAGCTGGGCCTACTACCTCAGCTACCTCTACTCCAAGTACAGGATCCCGCCGGTCCTGGTGGTCGTCTGCGAGGACCGCGCCACTGCCGAGTGGGCCGCCGGGCCGTTCGACATCGGCCCGGAGGAATGGAGCGCGCTCACTCTGCGGCCCATCGTCCTGGGCCCGGACAACGTCCCGGTCTTCACGACCCCGGAGCAGGCGGCCCGCGACATCCCGATGACCGTCCTGTCCGCGATCCTGCACCACCGCGACCCGGAGATCCGGGCCATACTGAAAGCACTGGTGCTGGCTCTCCGGGACCTTCAGGATCGCGACGAGTCCGCAGCAGAACACTTCGTCGAACTCACCGCTCAGGGCCTGGGCAAGGGCCCGTACGCCGACCTCTGGAGGGAACTCGTGGCCATCGACACCTCATTCTTCGTCTCCCCCCTGTCGGAGGGCATCCGTGAGGAGGGCCGCATCGAGGGCCGGGAAGAGGGCCGGGAAGAGGGCCGGGAAGAGGGCCGGGAAGAGGGCCGTGCGGAAGCCACCGCGGAAGCCATCCTGCACCTCCTCACCCGCCGAGGCATCGCCCTCCCCACCCCCGCCCGCGACCGCATCACCTCCTGCACCGACCTCCCCACCCTCGACCGCTGGTTCGACCGAGCCATCACGGCCACCACGGCAGACGACGTCTTCGCCGGAGACGCCGGAGATCCCGGGGACTCCTGAACCCGCGCCCACCACCCCTGCCCCCTGAGGCGAGGGGCATAGGCTCCCGCCCATGCCTCCCGCCCAGAAACGCCCCCGCACGTACGACCCCGCCAGAACCCGCGCGGCGATCCTCGCGCAGCTGGCGCACCTGGACACGGCCGTGAGGAGCCTCACGGCTGAGCAGTTGGGCCGCCCGACGAGGCTCGGCGGATGGACGGTGAGGGAGCTGATCGCGCACATCGGGATGGCGGTCACGGCGGTGGACAGGGCCCTGTCGCTCCCGGAGCCGCAGGAGCGCACGGCGACGCTGCTGGACTGGCCGTTCGCGACGGCGTCGAACGCGGGGGCGATCGACGAGTTCACGAGGAAGCTGGCGGACGAGGCCCCGGCGGACCTCGCGGCGACGGCGAGGACGTTCGCCGCGCGGCTCGACGCCCACCCCGGCACCCGCCTGGTCCAAACGAACGCGGGCGCGATGCCGCTGGCCGAGTACGTGGTCACACGCACGGTGGAGCTGATCGTCCACACGGACGACCTCAACGACGCGCTCCCGGACAAAGCCGTCCCCTACGACCGGCAGGCCCTCGCCGCGGCCACCCGCCTCCTGACCGACGCCCTGGCGAAGAAGGCCCCCGGCGGCTCCACGGAGGTCCGCGTCCCCCCGTACGCGGTCGTGCAGTGCGTCGAGGGCCCGAAGCACACGCGAGGCACCCCGCCGAACGTCGTGGAGACCGACCCGCTGACCTGGATCAGGCTCGCGACAGGCCGTCTGAGCTGGGCGGACGCGCTCGACGGGGCCAAGCTGAGCGCCAGCGGGGAACGCGCTGACCTGACCCCCTACCTGCCGGTGATGTCGTAGGCCAGAGGGCCCCGAATGATGTGCGACACCTCACTCACCGGTACGGCAAACCGCACCGACCGAGCCGGAAAGAACCCCGCTGACCAGCGGAAACACAAACTCCGGAGACTACTGACCGGTATCCCCAATTCGGACCAGTGGTCGACCTCGCCTACACTCGGAGCCGTGCCACGTGGTGACGGTCGACTCAGTCATGATCTGCTCCCCGGTGAGAAGGGCCCCCAGGACGCCTGCGGCGTCTTCGGAGTCTGGGCTCCCGGCGAAGAGGTCGCCAAACTCACTTACTTCGGGCTGTACGCCCTCCAGCATCGGGGCCAGGAATCCGCGGGAATCGCGGTCAGCAACGGCTCCCAGATCCTCGTCTTCAAGGACATGGGGCTCGTCTCCCAGGTCTTCGACGAGACCTCCCTCGGCTCGCTCCAGGGTCATATCGCGGTCGGTCACGCCCGCTACTCGACCACCGGAGCCTCCACCTGGGAGAACGCCCAGCCGACGTTCCGTGCCACCGCGCACGGCTCGATCGCGCTCGGCCACAACGGCAACCTGGTCAACACCGCGCAGCTCGCGGAGATGGTCGCGGACCTGCCCAAGCAGGAGGGCGGCCGTACGCCCCGCGTCGCGGCCACCAACGACACCGACCTGCTGACGGCCCTGCTCGCCGCCCAGACGGACGACGAGGGCACCCCCCTGACCATCGAGGAGGCCGCCCACGCGGTGCTCCCGAAGGTCCGCGGCGCCTTCAGCCTCGTCTTCATGGACCAGCACACCCTCTACGCCGCCCGCGACCCGCAGGGCATCCGCCCGCTGGTCCTGGGCCGGCTGGAGCGCGGCTGGGTCGTCGCCTCGGAGACCGCGGCCCTCGACATCACGGGCGCCAGCTTCGTCCGCGAGATCGAGCCCGGCGAGTTCATCGCCATCGACGAGAACGGCCTGCGCACCTCCCGATTCGCGGACGCGAAGCCCAAGGGCTGTGTCTTCGAGTACGTCTACCTCGCCCGCCCCGACACCGACATCGCCGGGCGGAACGTCTACGCCTCCCGCGTCCAGATGGGCCGCATGCTGGCGAAGGAGGCCCCCGTCGAGGCCGACCTCGTCATAGCGACCCCGGAGTCCGGCACCCCCGCCGCGATCGGCTACGCCGAGGCGTCCGGCATCCCCTTCGGCAACGGCCTCGTCAAGAACGCCTACGTCGGCCGGACCTTCATCCAGCCCTCGCAGACCATCCGGCAGCTCGGCATCCGCCTGAAGCTGAACCCTCTCAAGGACGTCATCAAGGGCAAGCGCCTGGTCGTCGTCGACGACTCGATCGTCCGCGGCAACACCCAGCGCGCCCTGGTCCGCATGCTCCGCGAGGCGGGCGCCGCCGAGGTGCACATCCGGATCTCCTCGCCGCCGGTCAAGTGGCCCTGCTTCTTCGGCATCGACTTCGCGACCCGCGCCGAACTCATCGCCAACGGCATGACCGTCGACGAGATCGGCACCTCGCTCGGCGCCGACTCCCTGGCGTACATCTCCATCGACGGCATGATCGAGGCGACCACCATCGCCAAGCCGAACCTCTGCCGCGCCTGCTTCGACGGCGAGTACCCGATGGAGCTGCCGGACCCCGAGCTGCTGGGCAAGCAGCTCCTGGAGACCGAGCTGGCGGCCGGCACGGCGGCCCCGGCGGCGGTCGACGCGATCCGTCGCCCGTAAGCCTCCGCAGGACGAAACGAAAGTCACACCATGTCTGAGACCCCCGTTGTTTCCGAGGGCGGTGCCAGCTACGCCGCGGCCGGCGTCGACATCGAGGCGGGCGACCGCGCCGTAGAACTGATGAAGGAGTGGGTGAAGAAGACCCAGCGCCCCGAGGTCCTGGGCGGCCTCGGCGGCTTCGCCGGCCTCTTCGACGCCTCCGCCCTCAAGGGCTACGACCGCCCGCTGCTCGCCTCCGCCACGGACGGCGTCGGCACCAAGGTCGACATCGCCCGCCGCCTCGGCGTCTACGACACGATCGGCCACGACCTGGTCGCCATGGTCATGGACGACATCGTGGTCTGCGGCGCCGAGCCCCTGTTCATGACCGACTACATCTGCGTCGGCAAGGTCCACCCCGAGCGGGTCGCCGCGATCGTCAAGGGCATCGCCGAGGGCTGCGTCCTCGCCGGTTGCGCCCTGGTCGGCGGCGAGACGGCGGAGCACCCCGGCCTGCTCGGCCCGGACGACTTCGACGTCGCCGGCGCGGGCACCGGCGTCGTCGAGGCCGACCGCCTGCTCGGCGCCGACCGGATCCGCGAGGGCGACACGGTCATCGCGATGGCCGCGTCCGGCCTGCACTCCAACGGCTACTCGCTGGTCCGCCACGTCCTTCTGGACCGGGCGAAGCTCGACCTGGACGCGGAGATCGCGGAGCTGGGCCGCACGCTGGGCGCGGAACTCCTGGAGCCGACCAAGATCTACTCCCTGGACTGCCTCGCCCTCACGCGGACGACGGACGTCCACGCCTACTCCCACGTGACCGGCGGCGGCCTCGCGGCGAACCTGGCCCGTGTGATCCCGGACACCCTGCACGCCGTGGTCGACCGCTCGACCTGGACGCCGGGTCCGATCTTCGACCTCGTCGGCACGACCGGTCAGGTCGAACGCCTCGAACTGGAGAAGACCCTGAACATGGGCGTCGGCATGATCGCCATCGTCCCCCAGGACTCCACTGACGTGGCCCTGACGACCTTGGCGGACCGCGGGGTGGAGTCGTGGGTCGCGGGCGAGATCACGGCCCGTGGAGACCGCACGACGGGCGCCGAGCTGGTGGGCGACTACGCGAGCTGAGCCCCCTGCGGAGGGCAGCACAAAACCCGGTCCGATGATCCCTCGGACCGGGTCGGGTGCGGCCAAACCGCCGGAAGCTAACGCTTACGCGCCACGACGGTGTTGGTGTTGGGACGAGGGCGACTCGTCGTCGTCCTCGTCGTCCCCGTACAGCTCGGCGTACCGTGCGTACGGGTCATCCTGCCCATCGTCATCGTCGTCATCCTCGAACGGCTCAGCGTTCGGCGGAATATTCGATGGCGATGCGCCCAGCTCTTCGGCCAGGCGTGAGAGATCCGTCCCGCCGCTGTTGTACTTCAGCTGGCGGGCGACCTTCGCTTGCTTGGCCTTGGCCCGGCCGCGCCCCATGGCTCGACCCCCTCAACGACGGGGCTCGACGGCCCCAGAGTCTTGACACGCGTTCATGATCCAGAACGGACTCTCCGTGGAGAGGCCGTCCGTAGGGCTCCCACGGTACCTGAGCCCGCACCCATACGGTACGTCGCCCGTGGCGAGCGCGTGCGCCCGGCCTCGGTGAGACATGCCGTCATGGCTGGTCAGTGGCGATTTTAACCACTTATTGGCGGGCGACCCGCCGGGAAGAGTGAGAGTTCTCTCCAACTTTCCTCCCGGCGGTACCGCGACCTTGCTCCGGGGACCTGCTACCAACCCCGCGCGAGAGCCCCCTCGTGCATCCGCTGCTCGGCGATCCGGTCGGCCGCGGCGGCCGGCGGAATCCCGTCCGTCTTCGCACGTGCGAATATTGCCAGCGTCGTGTCGTAGATGCCGGCCGCCTTCGCCTTGCACCGGTCGAAATCGAACCCGTGCAGCTCGTCGGCGACCTGGATGACCCCGCCCGCGTTCACGACGTAGTCCGGCGCGTAGAGGATCCCCCGGTCCGCGAGGTCCTTCTCGACGCCGGGGTGGGCGAGCTGGTTGTTGGCGGCGCCGCAGACGACGGACGCGGTGAGCACCGGCACGGTCGTGTCGTCCAGCGCCCCGCCGAGCGCGCACGGCGCGTACACGTCGAGCCCGTCGACGCGGATCAGCGCGTCGGTGTCGGCGACGGCCCGCACCCCGGGGTGCAGATCGAGCACCCGGCGCACGGCGTCCTCGCGGACATCGGTGACGACGACCTCGGCGCCCTCGGCGAGCAGATGGCCGACGAGGTGGTGGCCGACCTTCCCGACCCCGGCGATGCCGACCCGCCGCCCGGCCAGGGAGGGGCCGCCCCACAGGTGCTGGGCGGAGGCCCGCATGCCCTGATAGACCCCGTACGCGGTGAGGATCGAGGAGTCGCCCGCGCCGCCGTTCTCGGGCGAACGCCCGGTCGTCCAGCGGCACTCGCGCGCGACGACGTCCATGTCCGCGACGTACGTGCCGACATCGCACGCGGTGACGTACCGGCCGCCGAGCGAGGCCACGAACCGGCCGTAGGCCAGCAGCAGTTCCTCGGTCTTGTCGCGCAGCGGGTCCCCGATGATCACGGCCTTGCCGCCGCCGTGGTCGAGCCCGGCCATGGCGTTCTTGTACGACATCCCGCGCGCCAGGTTCAGCGCGTCGGCGACGGCCTCCTCCTCGGAGGCGTACGGGTAGAACCGGGTCCCGCCGAGCGCGGGGCCCAGCGCGGTCGAGTGCAGTGCGATGACGGCCTTGAGGCCGCTCTTGCGGTCCTGGCAGAGCACGACTTGCTCATGACCACCCTGATCGGAGTGGAACAGGGTGCGCAGGACGCCGTCGGATACGTCGGTCACGGTGGTGACTCCCAAGTAACTAGCGGCGGTTGGGGCTGAGACCCCGTACAGGTGGCGGGGCCTGTGGCATGAGCGTAGGGCCTTTTCGGACAGCGGAGGGGGTGTGTGGGGGATCACCCGCGGGAGGTGTACGCACGTGCGACGATTTGCACGGCTTTCGGGTTCATTCGTGACCGGTCCGGCAGGTTTTCCGATCGGCGGGCTGGGGAGGGAGCAGGCGTGCCCAAGGTGTCCTCGGTGACCGTCCCGTACGCGGCCTACTTGCGCGTGTACGAGCCCCTGGCCGCTTTCCCGGAGCCCGAGCGGGAGCACTGGACGCGCTACGCCCGCCGTCCGCACCGCCCGTCGTACCAGGACGAGCTGCGCCGCTCGCTCGCCGACCTGCTGCCCACGCCGCCGGTCGCGGTGCCGGTGCACGAGAGCACCGACGCGTTCGTGATCGAGGCGAACGGCGTGCTGTGCGTGTGCCCTTGGCGGACCCGGCTGCGCGGCTGGCAGGCGCTCGGCGACCTGGAGGGCGAACTGCCCCGCCCGCTGGTGGACGCGGTCCTGCCGGAGCTGGTGCGCAGCCAGGCGGCCCAGGACTACGACCGCTGGCGCCGCCGCAACCCCGACGCCCGCCCCTGGATCCGCACGGCGACCTGGCAGGTCCCGCTGAACTGGTTCGTGCTGGTCTCCGACGACGAGCGGCGCTGGGACAAGGGCACCGCCGACGAGCCCCCCACGCTGCGCTACCGCACCCCGATGGTCCAGGCGAGACGCCGGGTCGCGCGGGGCCTGAAGGCCCTCAGGGACGCGATCGACGAGGGCCCGCTGATCGACGGCCTGACGGACGTCGGACGCTGGCTGGAGGAGTTCCACCCGCGTTCGCTCGTCGAACTCGACTACGGCGGGCTCGTGCACACCCTGCCCGCCGGCGACCTGGAGGTCGACCACTCGGCGGCCGACGTCGCCGAGGGCATCGACGCGCTGCGGCGCGGGGACGGCGAGGCGGCGGGGGAGGCGTACGGGCGGCTCGTGGAGCGCTGGCGGGCCGTGCGCGACCGGCGCTCCGCGAACTGACCGGTCGGTCACGGGGATGTTGCAGGTAACTGATCCGTCATCAACTGTGACGCACGTCACGGCTCGAACGTTGTCGAACAGCGTACGGTCTGCCGTACTTCGTCCTGAGGTTCGGAAACTGATGGGACGTTGGTCCCGATCCGGGCTTTCGTGTCAAGCGTGACAGACCGCACGTAACTGGCCCTTGCGTCCCTCGCCGCTCCTCGTGCCAAAATAGGACAAGGAGCCCGGGGGAGGCTCTGTCTCAGCATTACATGCTTTGGGGGGTCTTGTGACTCCTGATCATCGCTGTGACTGATCGTCACAGTGGTGTGACTGTCCGCTATGGCATGGTCCATCGGCTTCCGCGGCTGATGACTACCTGGGAGGGCAATTCCATCGGTTTGGCCGACGCGGCTGGACAGATGGTGTAGTTGTAGTGCCGAGGACAAGCCGTTCGTCCTATAACCGACTCGACTCGCGTCCGCCCATTTCGGGCAACGCGGGTCAAGGTGCAGAATTTAGAGGAAAGAACCGAGAAGGTTCGGTTCTCCCGAGGAGGCCGCTCATGACCGCTCGCACCCCTGATGCTGAGCCGCTGCTGACCCCGGCTGAGGTCGCCACCATGTTCCGCGTCGACCCCAAGACGGTCACGCGGTGGGCGAAGGCCGGGAAGCTCACGTCCATCCGTACGCTCGGCGGACACCGCCGTTACCGCGAGGCCGAGGTTCGCGCACTGCTTGCGGGCATTCCGCAGCAGCGCAGCGAAGCCTGACGCCCACTGACCGGGCATCCCGGCGGTCCCCCCACCGGTCGTGATGTCCACTGCTCCACCGCATCACCGCTTTATCGCAACACCGCTTCACCGCACCACAGCTCCACACGACGCGGGCCCTGCCCCAACAGGCCCCTGACCCACACCGGGTGTGTCGTCGATCGCGCTGGACTCCGCCGGGTCCAGCGCGATCTTTTTTTGTGCGTCGGGACATGCTCGGGCATGGGTGCAATTGCACATATTAAATTGACCCTTTGTAGGAGGCGGGTAAGACCCCTCATCCTTCGAACAAACCTCGTGACACCCATCACACCCCCACACCCTTGCCCCCAACCCCCGCTTCCCCTATAGGAGTTCACCCCTGCTGTATGTCTACCCGCCTGCCCGCTCGCGGACACGCGAAAGAGGCCCGCGCCCAGTGGGCGCGAGCCTCTTCAACTATGCGGTCCTGACGGGATTTGAACCCGCGGCCTCCACCTTGACAGGGTGGCGAGCACTCCAAACTGCTCCACAGGACCAGGCTTTGCGGCTGGGGATTCGTGCTTTCCCCTGGCTGCGAAGAGGACTCTACAGGAGGTGAGTGGTCAGGTCGAACTCACCCTCTGTGAGCGCCTGATCACGGTACTTCCGCGTCGATCGCCTTCACGATCCGCTTGTCCGAGACGGGGTACGCGGTGCCCAGCGCGTGCGCGAAGTAGCTCACCCGCAGCTCCTCGATCATCCACCGGATGTCGAGCACCGACGACGGCACCGGACGCCCCTTCGGCAACTGCTCCAGCAGCCAGGCGTACTCGTCCTGCATCTCGTGGACCTTCTCCATGCGGGTGGTGTCCCGCTGGACGTTGGCCGGCATCTGCTGGAGCCGCCGGTCGACCGCGACCAGGTACCGCATCAGGTCCGGCAGCCGCCGAAGCCCCGCCCGCGTCACGAAACCGGGCCGTACGAGCCCGTCCAGCTGCGTCCTGACGTCCCGTAGGTTCGCGAGCAGCGCGGGGCTGCTGACGGCCTTCAGGCGCCGTTCGGCGGCCTGCCAGGCGGCGAGCACCTGCTGCACCGCCCCGACGGTCCGCACGGTCGTGTCGACGATCTCCGCGCGCACCTTGTCGTACAGCTTCCGGTACGACGACTCGTCCCACGCCGGGCCCCCGAAGTCACCGATCAGCTTGTCGGCGGCGGCCATCGCGCAGTCGTCGAACAGTGCCTGGATCGAACCGTGCGGATTCGCCGACAGCGCGAGCTTCTGCGCGTTGGTCAGCTTCTCGGAAGCGAACTTTGCGGGGTTGACCGGAATGTTGCGCAGGATCAGCCGCCGCGTGCCCTTCCACATCGCCTGCTGCTGCTCGGCCTCCGTGTCGAAGAGCCGGACGGAGACGGTGTCCCCGTCGTCCACCAGCGCCGGGTACGCCTTCACGGGCTGGCCGGCCCGCCGGGTCTCGAAGACGCGGCTCAGCGAGCCGATCGTCCAGTCCGTCAGGCCCTTGCGCTCCAGGGACTCGCCGCCCTCGCGCTCGGCGGTGACCGCGGCGGCCTTGGACAGCGCCTGGCGCGCCTTCGGCTTCAGCTGGAGACGCAGCGCCTCCAGGTCCTTGTCCTCGGCGAGCTTGCGGCGCCGCTCGTCCACGATCCGGAACGTGATCCGCAGATGCTCCGGGACGCGGGCCCAGTCGAAGTCGTCCGCCTCGAAGGGGACGCCGACCATGCGCTTCAACTCCCGCGCCATGGCGGTCGTCAGGGGCTCCTGGACGGGAACCGTGCTGTCCAGGAAGCGCTTCGCGAAGTTCGGGGCCGGGACGTAGTTGCGGCGGATCGGCTTCGGGAGGGAGCGGATCAGCTCCGTCACCAACTCCTCGCGCAGGCCCGGGATCTGCCAGTCGAAGCCGTCGTCCGTGACCTGGTTGAGGACCTGGAGCGGGATGTGGACGGTCACGCCGTCCGCGTCCGCGCCGGGCTCGAACTGGTACGTCACACGGAACTTGAGCTGACCCTGGCGCCAGCTGTCGGGATAGTCCGCCTTGGTGACCGCCTCCGCCGACTCCCGAATGAGCATCGCGCGCTCGAAGTCCAGGAACTCCGGCTGCTCGTGCCGCTTGTGCTTCCACCACGAGTCGAAGTGGGCGCCGGACACGACGTGTTCGGGCACCCGCTGGTCGTAGAAGTCGAAGAGGGTGTCGTCGTCGACGACGATGTCCCGGCGCCGGGCGCGGTGTTCTAGTTCTTCGACCTCGCTCAACAGCTTCCTGTTGTCCGCGAAGAACTTGTGGTGCGTGCGCCAGTCGCCCTCGACGAGCGCGTTGCGGATGAACAGCTCGCGGCTGACCTCGGCGTCGATCCGCCCGTAGTTGACCTTGCGCTGCGCGACGAGCGGGACGCCGTACAGCGTCACCTTCTCGTACGCCATCACCGCCGCGAGGTCCTTCTCCCAGTGCGGTTCGGAGTAGGTCCGCTTCAGCAGGTGCTCGGCGAGGGGTTCGACCCACTCGGGCTCGATGCGGGCGTTGACGCGGGCCCACAGGCGGGAGGTCTCCACCAGCTCCGCCGACATCACGAACCGCGGGGGCTTCTTGAAGAGCGCCGAGCCCGGGAAGATCGCGAACTTGGCGCCGCGGGCGCCCAGATACTCGTTCCGGCCGCCCTCCTTGCGCGGGTTGCCGGCGGCGTCCTTGGTCTCCTTCACGTCCTTCATGCCGACGTGGGAGAGGAGACCGGCGAGGAGGGAGACGTGGATGCGGTCGCCGTCCGCGTCCTGCTCGTTGAGGTGGATGCCCATCTGCTTGGCGACCGTGCGCAGTTGGGTGTAGATGTCCTGCCACTCGCGGATGCGCAGGAAGTTCAGGTACTCCTGCTTGCACATCCGGCGGAACGACGACGAGCCGCGCTCGCGCTGCTGCTCCCGCACGTACCGCCACAGGTTCAGGAACGCCAGGAAGTCGCTGGTCTCGTCCTTGAAACGGGCGTGCTGCTGGTCCGCCTGCGCCTGCTTGTCCGACGGGCGCTCGCGCGGGTCCTGGATGGACAGCGCGGCGGCTATCACCATGACCTCGCGGGCGCAGCCGTTCTTGTCGGCCTCCAGGACCATGCGGGCGAGCCTCGGGTCCACCGGGAGCTGGGCCAGCTTGCGGCCGGTCTCCGTGAGCCGCTTGCGCGGGTCCTTCTGCGCCGGGTCCAGGGCGTTCAGCTCCTGGAGCAGCTGGACGCCGTCGCGGATGTTGCGGTGGTCCGGCGGGTCGATGAACGGGAACTTCTCGATGTCGCCGAGGCCGGCCGCCGTCATCTGGAGGATGACCGAGGCGAGGTTCGTGCGCAGGATCTCCGCGTCCGTGAACTCCGGGCGGGTCAGGAAGTCGTCCTCGGAGTACAGGCGGATGCAGACGCCGTCGCTGGTACGGCCGCAGCGGCCCTTGCGCTGGTTCGCGCTCGCCTGGCTGACCGGCTCGATCGGCAGGCGCTGCACCTTCGTGCGGTGGCTGTAGCGGCTGATGCGGGCGAAGCCCGGGTCGATCACGTACTTGATGCCGGGGACCGTGAGGGAGGTCTCCGCGACGTTCGTCGCCAGAACGATCCTGCGGCCCGTGTGGGGCTGGAAGACGCGGTGCTGTTCGGCGTGCGAGAGGCGGGCGTACAGGGGGAGTACTTCCGTGAACCGGTACTTCTTCTTCTCCAGCGCGTCCGCCGTGTCCCGGATCTCCCGCTCGCCGGACAGGAAGACCAGGATGTCGCCGGGGCCCTCGCCCTGAAGTTCCTCTACGGCGTCGCAGATCGCGGTGATCTGGTCGCGGTCGGCGTCCTCGGAGTCGTCCTCCAGGAGCGGGCGGTAGCGGACCTCCACCGGGTACGTCCGGCCGCTCACCTCGATGATCGGGGCGTCGCCGAAGTGGCGGGAGAAGCGTTCCGGGTCGATCGTCGCGGAGGTGATGACGACCTTGAGGTCGGGGCGCTTGGGGAGGAGCTGGGCGAGGTAGCCGAGCAGGAAGTCGATGTTCAGCGACCGCTCGTGCGCCTCGTCGATGATGATCGTGTCGTAGGCGCGCAGCTCGCGGTCCGTCTGGATCTCCGCGAGGAGGATGCCGTCCGTCATCAGCTTGACGAACGTCGCGTCCGGGTCGACCTGGTCGGTGAACCGGACCTTCCAGCCGACGGCCTCGCCGAGGGGGGTGCGCAGCTCCTCGGCGACGCGTTCGGCGACCGTGCGGGCGGCGATCCGGCGGGGCTGGGTGTGGCCGATCATGCCCTTGACGCCGCGGCCCAGCTCAAGACAGATCTTCGGGATCTGCGTCGTCTTCCCGGACCCCGTCTCGCCGGCCACGATGACGACCTGGTGGTCGCGGATGGCCGCCGCGATGTCGTCCTTCTTCTGGCTGACCGGAAGCTGCTCGGGATAGGAGACGGCCGGCACTCTTCCGGTCCGCTGGGCCATCCGTTCGGCGCACTTCTCCACCTCCGCCCCGATCTCGGCGAGCACCGCGGTCCGGGCTTCCGGCTTCCGAATCTTCCGCGCACCCTCAAGCCTGCGGCCGAGCCGGTGCGCATCGCGCAACGAGAGCTCGGTGAGGCGGGAAGCGAGGTTCCCGAGGGCGGGGGCAGGCTGCGTAGACATACGCCACCCAGGATCTCATCCTCCCGAAATCCCTGGCGAACCCTTTTGCCCCCGACCCTTCCGCCCTCGCTCCTTCTGCCCCGCCCGGCGTCCGTCAGCGGACGTCCACGTAGTCCTCGGTCCCGGCTCCCACGAAATGCCGGTAGTCGGGTTCGAGGAAGACCGGCACCCAGGTGCCGTCCTGCTGGGCCCGGAACCCCTTGCTGAACGAGCCGTTCGTCCTGTTCGAGGTGACCGTCGCCATCAGATACCAGGTCTTCTTGCCCTGGGGCCGGAAGAGGATCTGCACCTTCCGTGAGCCGTACGCCTTCCACGCGGCGCCGGGCGCGCGTTCCTGGAGGACACCCCTGACGGTGATCGTGCGCCCCTTGCGCACCGGCTCCGGCGACGCGTCGGCGTTCGCGATCCGCGTGTCCACGCGGTTGCGGCGCAGGACGGCGCTCGTGGTGCCCCTGATGTCCTTCGCGGTGGAGCCCGCGTAGGACAGCCGCCAGTAGCCGTCCGTGTAGCCGGGCAGGTCCTTCACCCAGAACTGGGAGTCGAACGACGTCCGCACGGTCTTCTGGGTGCGCCAGCCGGTCTTGCCGTTCGGCGAGTACTGGACGGCGACGTCGACCGGGCCGTCGAAGTGGTTGCCGACGGGGCGCAGGATGCCGCTCATCTCCAGCCGCGCGTACTCGTCGATCCGTGCGGTGAACTCCGTGAACCGGCTCGTCGAGGTGACCGCCACGCGGACGTCGGCGGTCGCCGTCTGCTGGATCCAGGGGTTGCGCGGGTAGTACGGGAAGCGGACCTGGTAGACGGCGGTGGCGTAGCCGTACTGGGAGAAGACGAAGCGGCCGTTCGGGTCCGTGGTCGCCTCGGACGGGTGCGAGACGCTGCTGTCTTTGTAGTCCATCTCGACGGGGACACCGGCCAGGGGCTTCCAGGTCGTGCCGCTTTGGTACTCGGCCTTGCCGGTGACGGTGTACGACTGGTTGGCGACGGGGTGGAAGCTGTTCCTGTCGAGGATGATGCGGGTGGGGGCCTGTTGGGGGTCGACGTTGACGCTGGGGGCATCGGCGTAGCCCAGGTCGCCCTGGTAGGTGGCCCAGAACCAGGTGTCGCCCGGGACCTCACTGGTTCGGGAGAACCGGCCCGCCTCGTCCGTGACCAGAGTGAACGTCCCCTGGCCCGATTTGACGTCCACGGAGGCGTCCGGGAACGGGACCGTCTCCCGGCTCCTGGGATCGCGGACGACCATGCCGCCGCTGACCGTGACGCGCTTGTCCTCGATGGTCGGCGCGGACGGGGTCGCGGTGAAGTCCGTGAACACCGGCTGCTTCGCGTAGTGCAGGGTCCCGGCGTTCTTCTTGACCGTCGTCTCGCCCGCCGAGTTCGTCGCCTCGACGTCGATCGTGTAGTCCCCCAGCGTCTCCAGATGCACCGGCGGCGACGACCAGACGCCCTCCCACTGGCTGACCCAGTACGTCTCCTTGAACTCGGTGACGGTCGCCACCGGCGCATCGCCCTCCGCGCTGCCCACGGGACGAAGACTCGCCTTGACCTTCTCGATCTCCCCACCGAAGTTCAGCCGCACATCGACGACCGACCAGTCGGTGGAGTGACTGCGCGCCTCCATGACCGTCGGTCCCGCCGCGTACGCCGTCCCCGGCAGCCCGATCCCGGCCAGCAGAACGGCACCGGCTGTCAGCAGCCCCTGGCTGATACGTCTCAAGAAACCCCCCTAGGTTCCGGATACAACAACACCCCCACCGGTTACCCGGTGAGGGTGTGTGCTGTGGCTGGGGCCGGGGTCGAACCGGCGACCTACCGCTTTTCAGGCGGTCGCTCGTACCAACTGAGCTACCCAGCCGAGGAGAACCAGCGAGTGGAACTCCAGCGGTCCTGACGGGATTTGAACCCGCGGCCTCCACCTTGACAGGGTGGCGAGCACTCCAAACTGCTCCACAGGACCTTGCGTTGTGCGAACAGTGTCGCACAGGGTGTTGCGTGCCCCCAACGGGATTCGAACCCGTGCTACCGCCTTGAAAGGGCGGCGTCCTAGGCCGCTAGACGATGAGGGCTATCGGCCCGCCTGGGCGCTTTGTCAGCGCGTCGGGGACGTCTGAAGCATAGGGGATGGCTGGAGGGATCGCCAAAACGGATTACGAGGGGGAGGGGGACGGGGGCGCCCCGGGCTTGTTCTCCTCGGCGAGGTGGCGGCTCACCTCGGCCGTGGTCTCGCCGAGCCCGCCGAGCTTGATCTCGTCCCACGCCTGGAGCCGGCGGCTGTCGCGGTCGAAGTAGAGGATGGACGCCTCGATGGGGTCGGGGTACTTGCCCTCGACGGCGCGGAGGCCGCTTCCGCCGGTGGAGCCTTCGACGCGCAGCCGGGTGCCGTTCTTCATGACCTCGGTCTGCCGGTGGTGGAGGTGTCCGGAGAGGACGAGGGGAACCGTCCCGTCGACTTCCCGCGCGGCGTCCGGCTCGTGGACGACCGCCACATCGGCCGGCGGCCCGAGCCGCAGCGCGCCCGCGAGCCGTCGCCCGGCGGCTTCCTGGACCCCCTCCTCGCGCGCCGCGGACCGGTCCGGCGTGAACTGGGGGTCGCCGATCCCGGCGAAGCGCAGCCCGGCGAGGGTGACGCTCCGCCCGTCGTCGAGGACGTGGACGCCCCGCATCCGGGCGAGGTACCGCTGGGTGACGAGGGAGTCGTGGTTGCCGCGGACCCAGACGTACGGCGCCCCGAGGTCGGCGATGGGGTCGAGGAACCCGTTCTCGGCGGCCGACCCGTGGTCCATCGTGTCGCCGGAGTCGACGATGACGTCCACGTCGTACTGCTCGACCAGCGAGGCGACGATTTTCCAGCTCGCGGGGTTGAGGTGGATGTCGGAGACGTGCAGGACGCGCACGGTCGTCGGGTCGGGCCGGTAGACGGGCAGCGTCGAGGTGACGTCGTACAGCTTGGTCACGTTCGTCACGAGGCGGGCGAGTTCCTGCTGGTAGACGTCGAACTCGGTGACGATGCTGCGGGCGTCGCCGACGAGGGAGGGGGCGGAGGACAGGAGCCCGGAGAAGCGGGGTTCGAGGACCGACTCCGGTTTCCAGGTGGCGAACGCGGTGGCGCCGGACGCGGTGAGCAGGGACAGCGCGAGGCCCCCGGCCAGCAGCGCCCGGCGCGGCCGGCGGTACACCGCGAGCCCGAGCGCCGTCGCCCCCGTCACGACCGCCGCGTAGGAGCGGACCACGAGGTCGAGCGCGCCGTGCGAGACGTCGCGGGCGACCTCGTCCTGGAGCCCGGAGAGCCGTTCGGGGTGGTCGACGAGGGCCTGGGAGCGGACGGGGTCGAGCTGGTCGACGTTGACGTCGAGGCGGACCGGCGCGGTGTGGGTGTCGAGGGCGAGCGCGCCGAGCGGCGAGACGTTGATCTTCGTGCCGCCGTCGATCGAGGGCCGCAGCGTCATCGTCGTGTCCATCGGGCCGACCGAGGTGCGGACGTTTCCGACGATCAGCAGGCCCAGCCAGGCGCCGACGAGGACGACGGCGACCATGCCGAGGGCGCCGCGCCAGCGGATCAGGGACTCCTGCAGACGGGACATTGCTGCCGTATGCCCCGGTGCGCGCACGGGTATGCGGACACAACAGGGACCGGCACAGGGCTCCGGCGTACCTGACAATGGGCGTGTGCTGGAGATGACGCGCGAGGAGTTCGAGGAACTGGTCGCCGAAGCGCTCGACCGGATCCCCCCGGAGCTGACGCGGCTCATGGACAACGTGGCGGTGTTCGTCGAGGACGAACCACCCGCCGACGACCCGGAGTTGCTGGGCCTGTACGAGGGGACGCCGCTGACGGACCGGGGCGAGTGGTACGCGGGCGTCCTGCCCGACCGGATCACCATCTACCGGGGTCCGACCCTGCGGATGTGCGAGACGCGGGAGGAGGTCGTCGCGGAGACCGAGGTGACCGTCGTCCACGAGATCGCGCACCACTTCGGCATCGACGACGAGCGGCTGCACGCGCTGGGCTACGGCTGAGCGCGTGTCCTCTTACGGGCGGCGGGAGTTGGAGGGGTGACTTCTTCCCCCTCACCCGGAGGCTCCCGTGCGCTCCTGTTCCGTTTCCGTCCGGCTGGCCGCCTCGCTGCTGGCCGTCGCCGCCGCCTCCGGCTGCATGAGTGTCGGGGACGACGGCGCGGGCGCCGGTGCCGTGAAGCCGTCCCGGTCGGCGGGCGGGCCGGGTGGCGTCGCGCCGGACGGCGGCAAGGCGGGCTCGGGCCGGTACGTGGACGGTCCGGCGCGCGAGGGCGACGGCAAGGGCCCGCACGACGGGCACGCGGACGGCACCGGCGAGCCGTCCGCGTCGCCGTCCGCGTCGGTCTCGGCGGGCGCGTCGCCGTCGGCGCCCGCCCCTAAGCCGGGGGGCGGTGGGCCGGGGCCGGGGAAGCCGGTGCCGACGCGTTCGCCGGTGCCGCAGGAGCCGCAGCCGTCGCCGGAGCAGCCGACGCCGCCGGTGGAGTCGCCGTCGCCCTCGCCGGAGCCGTCGCAGCCCGAGCCGTCGCCGTCCGCACAGGAGCCGGCACCCAGCTGACCTGCGCGGTTTGCCTAGTGGGGGGTGAGGTGCGTATGGTGGTAGATCGTTTGATCCCATTTGCCCGGCGCCAACGCAGAGCGCGCCGTGTGGCGCGTACTCTCCTTTGCCGTGGCGGACCGCATAGAGGCGGTCGTAGTGCAGAAATCACGGAGTTGACGGGCGCGTGCCGACGAGACTCCGGAAGGTTTCGCATACGCATGTCCATTTCCAGTTCTGATCAGGTCGTCGAGTCGGTCGTCGAGTCCGAGGAGTTCGTCTCGGACGAGGCCGTCGAGGTCTCCGAAGACACCACCCCCGAGATCACCTTCGCCGACCTCGGTCTCCCCGAGGGTGTCGTGCGCAAGCTCGCGCAGAACGGCGTCACCACCCCCTTCCCGATCCAGGCCGCGACCATCCCGGACGCGCTCGCGGGCAAGGACATCCTGGGCCGGGGCCGCACCGGCTCCGGCAAGACCCTCTCCTTCGGCCTGCCGACGCTGGCGCGTCTCGCCGGCGGCCAGACCGAGAAGAAGCGCCCCCGCGCCGTCATCCTCACCCCGACCCGTGAGCTGGCGATGCAGGTCGCGGACGCGCTCCAGCCCTACGGCGACGTCGTCGGCCTGAAGATGAAGGTCGTCTGCGGCGGTACGTCGATGGGTAACCAGATCTACGCCCTGGAGCGTGGCGTCGACATCCTCGTCGCCACCCCGGGCCGGCTGCGCGACATCATCAACCGGGGCGCCTGCTCCCTGGAGGACGTCGAGGTCGCCGTCCTCGACGAGGCCGACCAGATGTCCGACCTGGGCTTCCTGCCCGAGGTCACCGAGCTGCTCGACCAGGTCCCGGCGGGCGGCCAGCGGATGCTGTTCTCCGCGACGATGGAGAACGAGATCTCCACGCTGGTCAAGCGCTACCTCGTCGACCCGGTCTCGCACGAGGTCGACGCGGCGCAGGGCGCGGTGACGACCATGTCGCACCACATCCTCATCGTGAAGCCCAAGGACAAGGCGCCGGTCACCGCCGCGATCGCCTCCCGCAAGGGCCGCACGATCATCTTCGTCCGCACCCAGCTCGGCGCCGACCGCGTCGCGGAGCAGCTGCGCGAGTCCGGTGTGAAGGCGGACGCGCTGCACGGCGGCATGACCCAGGGCGCGCGCACCCGCACGCTGGCCGACTTCAAGGACGGGTACGTCAACGTCCTGGTCGCCACGGACGTCGCCGCGCGCGGTATCCACGTCGACGGCATCGACCTCGTCCTGAACGTGGACCCGGCCGGCGACCACAAGGACTACCTGCACCGGGCGGGCCGCACCGCTCGCGCGGGGCGCACCGGGACCGTCGTCTCGCTGTCCCTGCCGCACCAGCGGCGCCAGATCTTCCGGCTGATGGAGGACGCGGGCGTCGACGCCGGGCGGCACATCATCCAGGGCGGGTCGGCGTTCGAGCCGGAGGTCGCGGAGATCACCGGCGCGCGGTCGATGACCGAGGTGCAGGCGGAGTCCGCGGGCAACGCGGCCCAGCAGGCCGAGCGTGAGGTCGCCCAGCTCACCAAGCAGCTGGAGCGGGCGCAGAAGCGGGCCGCCGAGCTGCGTGACGAGGCCGACCGGCTCGTCGCCCGGGTCGCGCGCGACCGTGGCGAGGACCCGGAGGCCGCCGTCGCCGAGGCGCAGGAGCAGGCCGTCGCCGAGGTCGCCGCCGCTGTCCAGGAGGCGGCTGCCGCCGAGGCGCGGGACGCGCGGCGTGAGCGTGAGCGGGACGACCGTGGTGGGCGCGGGTTCGAGCGCCGGGACGACCGGGGTGACCGTGGCGGGTTCCGCCGGGACCGTGAGGACCGTCCGTTCAACCGTGACCGCCGTGACGACCGCCGTGACGACCGGGGTGGCCGTGGGTTCGAGCGCCGCGAGGGCGGTTTCGAGCGCCGGGACAACGACCGTGGCTTCGAGCGGCGTGACAATGACCGTGGCGGGTTCCGTCGCGACCGCGAGGACCGTCCGTTCAACCGTGACCGCCGTGACGACCGCGGTGGGCGTGGGTTCGAGCGTCGGGACAACGAGCGCGGTGGGTTCGAGCGCCGGGACAACGACCGTGGGTTCGAGCGGCGCGACGACCGGGGCGACCGGGGTGGCTTCCGCCGGGACGACCGTGGTGGTCACCGGGGCAGCGACCGTCCGTTCAACCGTGACCGGCGTGACGACCGTCCGGGCTTCCGCTCCGGCGGGCACGACCGGCCGTACGGGCGTCGTGACGACCACCGGGGTGCCGGTTCCGGCTCGTCCTTCCGTCGTGACGACAAGCCGCGCTGGAAGCGCAACGGCTGAGTGAACGTCTGAATGTCTGAAGGGCCCTCTCGTTTCGGCGAGGGGGCCCTTTTCGTGCGCGCTTCTTGGCCACTTGTGACGCATGTCACGTGCGATGCCAGGGCATTGCATGTGACATGACAGATGACGCGATATCCGCCGAGCGCACCTCGGAACTCACCGGTGACGAGGAGCGGTTGGCGCAGCTCGGCTACACGCAGGTCCTCGCCCGCCGTATGTCGGCGTTCTCCAACTACGCGGTGTCCTTCACGATCATCTCGGTGCTGTCGGGCTGTCTCACCCTCTACGCGTTCGGCATGAACACGGGAGGTCCGGCCGTCATCACCTGGGGCTGGGTCGCCGTCGGTCTCATGACCCTCTTCGTCGGCCTCTCGATGGCCGAGATCTGCTCGGCGTACCCCACCTCGGCGGGCCTCTACTTCTGGGCGCACCGCCTCGCGCCGGCGCGGTCGGCCGCGGCCTGGGCCTGGTTCACGGGGTGGTTCAACGTCCTGGGCCAGATCGCCGTCACCGCCGGTGTCGACTTCGGTGCCGCGTCCTTCCTGGGGGCCTATCTCAACCTGCAGTTCGGGTTCGAGGTGACGCCGGGGCGGACGATCCTGCTCTTCGCGGGGATCCTGCTGCTGCACGGGCTGCTCAACACGTTCGGCGTGCGCATCGTCGCGTTCCTCAACAGCGTCAGCGTCTGGTGGCACGTCCTCGGGGTCGCCGTCATCGTCGGCGCGCTCACCTTCGCGCCGGACCACCATCAGTCGGCGTCCTTCGTGTTCGGGGAGTTCGTCAACAACACGGGGTGGGGGAGCGGGGTGTACGTCGTCGCGCTGGGGCTGCTGATGGCGCAGTACACGTTCACCGGGTACGACGCCTCGGCGCACATGACCGAGGAGACGCACGACGCGTCCACCGCCGGGCCGCGGGGCATCGTCCGGGCCATCTGGACGTCCTGGATCGCCGGGTTCGTGCTGCTGCTCGGGTTCACCTTCGCCATCCAGGGGTACGACGCCCAGCTGGGCTCCGAGACCGGGGTGCCGCCCGCGCAGATCCTCCTCGACGCGCTCGGGGCGACCGCCGGGAAGCTGCTCCTGCTCGTCGTCATCGGCGCGCAGTTGTTCTGCGGGATGGCGTCCGTGACCGCCAACTCCCGCATGATCTACGCCTTCTCGCGGGACGGCGCGCTGCCGTTCTCCCGGCTCTGGCGCACCGTCAGCCCCCGGACCCGGACGCCCGTCGCCGCCGTCTGGCTCGCGGCGGGCGGTGCGCTGGTCCTCGGCTTGCCGTACCTCATCAACGAGACGGCGTACGCGGCGGTGACCTCCATCGCCGTCATCGGGCTCTACATCGCGTACGTCATCCCGACGTTCCTGCGGGTGCGCAAGGGCGCCGACTTCGACCGGGGCCCCTGGCATCTCGGCCGCTGGTCCGGCGTCATCGGCGCGGTCTCCGTCACCTGGGTCCTCGCCATCACCGTCCTCTTCATGCTCCCCCAGGTCTCCCCCGTCACCTGGGAGACCTTCAACTACGCCCCCGTCGCCGTCCTCGTCGTCCTCGGCTTCGCCGCGACCTGGTGGCTGACCTCCGCCCGCCACTGGTTCCTCAACCCCGACCACACCCCCCAGGAATCCGCCGATCTCTGACCATTCCGCCCCCGGACACGGCCGTGTCCCCCCTACCCGATCGGCGACACGGCCCCGGGCGGCTATGCTCGGGGTGGCAACATCAGCCTCGGGCCGTTAGCTCAATTGGCAGAGCAGTGGACTTTTAATCCATTGGTTGTGGGTTCGAGTCCCACACGGCCTACCGAAGGCGGGCGAGGAACCCCATCGCCCCGCCGTGAAGCGCCCCGACCGGGTTCGACTGGTCGGGGCGCTTTGGTGTTCGCTCGGGAAGTCCGGCTGGACGGGCCGGCTGGAAGCGGCCCGGCCCGGGGCGGCGATTCTTGTCCACTCCAGCGGCAAGGCGCATCTTCCCGGCTGCTGGCACATCGTCCCGGCCGATGTCCGGCCGCCTGTCTACGGATGGGTGCTTGATTCGCCGCCCGGGGAATGGCGCCGCTGATGCGACGCAGTAGGGGGCGGCCTTCCTAGTGCGCCGTCCGCTGCTGCCACGGCCCCAGTTTCTGGGGGTTGCGGATGGCCCAGATGTGGTGGATGCGGCCGGCGGTGATGTCGAAGGCGTAGACCGTGGCGACGGTGCCGTGCTGGTGGGCGAGGAGGCCGGGGAGGCCGTTGACGGGGTGTTCCTCGAAGGTGGTGAAGTGGCCGGCGTGGTGGATGATCTCGGCGTAGGCGTGGGCGATGTGGTGGGCGCCGATGAGGGGGGCGAGGTGGGTGACGGCGAGGCCGCCGCCGTCGGCTGTCGCGGTGGCGGCGGGGTCGAGGAGGGTGATCAGGGTGGTGATGTCCTTCGCCTCCCAGGCGAGCCTGAAGCGGCGGATCGTCGACGCCTGTTCGGCGGACGGGGGAGCGGGGGCGCGGGACGTGCGGATGCGGCGGCGGGCCGAGGTGGCGAGTTGGCGGCAGGCCGCGGGGGTGCGGCCGACGATCTCGGCGACCTCGGCGAAGGGGTAGCGGAAGACGTCGTGCAGGACGAACGCGACGCGCTCCGCCGGCGTCATCGTGTCGAGGACGACGAGGAAGGCCATCGTCACCGACTCGTCGAGGGTGATGCGGTCGGCCGGGTCGGCGTCGGGCGTGGGCTCGGGCAGGGGTTCCGGGAGCCACGCGCCCACGTACGTCTCCCTGCGCGCCCGTGCCGAGCCGAGCAGGTTGAGGCAGATGCGGCTCGCGACGGTCGTCAGCCACGCGCCGGGGGACTCGACGGCGTCCTGCTGCTGCCGTGACAGGGCGTACCAGCGGGCGTACGTCTCCTGGACGACGTCCTCCGCGTCGGCGAGCGAACCGAGCAGGCGGTAGCCGAGGTTGAGCAGTTTCCGCCGCTCGCTCATGATCGCGCCGAGGTCCGTTTCGTCCGTCGCCATGGTCTTCCCCGTTCGTCCGTGAGCCCTCTCCCCACTTACGACACCGCGGGGCGCCGGATTGTGAGGGCGCCGGCTCACATTTCGCGGGGCCGCTCTGTCGTACCGGTGAGGACACCTACGGACGGAGACACCATGAACGACTTCCAGGCCGTCGCTGACCGGGTCGAGATCGAGGCCCTGCGCGCGGAGTTCACCGACGCGGCGATGATGCGCGACCGGGCCCGGCTCGCCGCGCTCTTCCTTCCCGACGGGGTGCTGCGGATGCCCAACATCCCCGTCGAGCAGGTCGGGCGCGCGGAAATCCTCGCCGGGGGTGAACTGCTGCAACGCCAGTGGGACTTCTTCGTCCAGAACACCCACCCCGGGACCGTCGTCCTCGACGGGGACACCGCCACCGGGCGGGCCTACATCCACGAGATCGCCCGTGCGCTCGACGGACGTCAGGGCATCAACTACGCCGTCTACCACGACCGTTACCAGCGCACCGAGGAGGGCTGGAGGTTCGCCGAGCGGGAGTACGAGGTGCGGTATCTGGACACGTCGCCGTTGACGGGAGCGGCGCCGGAGACGGACGACGGTGGTCCCGACTTCGGCGCCCCCGCGTCGGACGCCCGGCTGGAGCGGACGGCAACTGCCCTGCGCGGGAACGGTTTCGACGTCGAGATCCTGGACGACGTCGCGGCCGCGCGGGCCCGTGTGAAGGAGTTGCTGCCCGAGGGTGCGGGGGTGCTCACCGGCGCGAGTGAGACGCTGCGGCTGTCCGGGATCGACGAGGACATCAACGCCACCGGCCGCTACGACGCCGTCAGGCCCCGGCTCCTCGCCCTCGACCGCGCCGCCCAGGGCGACGAGTTCCGTCGGCTCCTCGCGAGCCCCGACTACGTCGTCAACAGCGTTGCCGCCGTCACCGAGACCGGCTCCCTCGTCCTCGCGTCCGGCAGCGGCAGCCAGCTCCCGGCCAACGCGGGCGGCGCCGGCCACCGCGTCTGGATCATCGGCGCCCAGAAGGTCGTCCCCGACCTCCCGACGGCCCTCCGCCGCGTCGAGGAACACGCCCTCCCCCTGGAGAACGTCCGCGCCCGGGCCGCCTACGGCCAGGACAGCGCCGTCAACCGCCTGCTCATCCTCAACGCGGAGCCGCAGGCGGGGCGGGGGCGGGTGCTGCTGCTGAGGGAGGCGGTCGGGTACTGAGCGGGGGCGTCGGCGTGTCCCACCTGGGCTGGTGCTGTGAGCGTGTGGCGGCTCAAGTCCCTTCTGGTTGACCGGAATTCAGGCACTCTCCGGCGCTTTCCGGCCAAAGTCTGAGGTCTCTCTGAGGTTTTCCCGTCCCCTGGTGCCCAACAATCACAGGCAGGCGGCAACGGCGTGTGCATGCCATCCGCCTGTGACCAAGCGATTGACCAAGCGACCAGCTTCATCGAAACGGGGGACCCATGAGAAACGTGCTGACGCGCACCGCGCTGCCCGTCCTGACCGCCGCGACCGTCCTGTTGACGGCGTCCGGGGCGGGTGCCGCGGCGGCGGACGACGAGCCCGTACCGGCCGACGGTACGAAGATCGTCATGAACGACGGGACGGTCGTCGGTGCCGACGGCGAGACCGACTTCGCGTTCGAGGGGGACGAGCCGGAGGAGAGGCCGTCGAAGTCCCCGTTCGGTTCCGTCTGCCCCGAGGTGAACCAGCCGGCCACGTACACCGTGAAGGGGAAGCCGTACTTCCTGGTCGACAAGGACGAGCCGCAGTCGACGTGGCTCCTGCCCCGGCAGTCGGTGAAGTGGGAGGTGTCGGGCTCCCACACCTTCACGTTCGACGTCACCGGCGGGTACGAGGCGGAGGCCAAGATCATCGTGGCGAAGGCCAAGGTGAAGATCGACGTCAAGGTCGGCAACTCGTGGACGTGGACCGGGTCCCAGACGGTCACCGACACGAACAGCACCAGCAAGGCGTACCGCGCCGTTCTCGGCCAGGTGGGCTGGAAGCTGACCTCGGTGAAGACCTGGTATGCGCCGCCGTGCGTCAAGAAGACCAAGACCATCGTCGTGAAGGCCCCGCGCAAGGGCGACATGTCGATCGGCCGCCAGAAGTCGTGATCCCGGCAGGGCACGCCTGACGCCCTGGACCTCGAAAGCCGGCACCTCCGTGAAGGGGGTGCCGGCTTTGGCGTGAACGGGGCGCGGGACCCGGAGGGAGGCTCAGCCCGCGTTCAGCTCCGCCAGCGGCAGCGTGTGGCTGGTCTGGAGGACCTTCGCGCGGAGGTAGCGGACGTTGTGGGGGGTCGTGAAGACGCCGGTGGGGACGCGGTTGTGGATGGTGAGGCCGAGGGTGCGGAGTTGTTCGGCCTTGTCGGGGTTGTTGGAGAGGAGGTCGAAGCCGGAGATGTCGAGGGCGGTCAGCATCTGGGCCGCCGCCGTGTAGTCGCGGCCGTCCTCGGGGAGCCCGAGCGCCTTGTTCGCCTCGTACGTGTCGAGGCCCTGGTCCTGGAGGGCGTACGCGTCGAGCTTGTTGTAGAGGCCGATGCCCCGGCCCTCCTGACGGAGGTAGAGGAGGACGCCGCCGGTTTCGGCGATGCGCTCGACGGCCTCGCGGAGCTGGGGGCCGCAGTCGCAGCGGGCGGAGCCGAAGACGTCGCCGGTGAGGCATTCGGAGTGGAGGCGGACGAGGGGCGTGCGGGTGCCGGGGTCGCCGAGGACGACGGCGATGTGCTCCTGGCCGTCGGCGAGGCCGTGGAAGGTGACGATCTCGGCGTCGACGCCGTAGCCGTCGGCGAAGCGCAGCGGGACCCGGACACGGGAGCGCGGCGTGGCGGCGGGGAAGTCGGTCATGCGGGTCTCCGGGGTCCGGTGCGGGTGCCATGACTATCTGCTTCAGTTTTGAAGCAGGTGACGGGTCCCGACCCTACTCCTCGTTTTAAAGTTGAAGCAACAGGTTTGTGATGCATGCCCTGTGACGGCAGAGGCTCAGCCCTCGCACCCCGCCCCCGACGACCTCCGCCGCCACGGCACGTCCTCCCCGCCCCCCTGCTGCCCCTCCAGCGCCCCGGCGATCCGCCGGCTGATCTCCTCCAGCTGGCCCACCTGCTCCGGCGTGAGCTGGTCGAAGACCGCCGAGCGGACCGTCTCGACGTGGCCCGGCGCGATCCGCTCCAGGATGGCCAGCCCCTCGTCGGTGAGCGCGGCGATGCTCCCCCGCTTGTCCCACCGGCACTGCTCGCGCCGGACCAGACCGTCCTTTTCCAGCCGAGTCACGGCATACGTCAGACGGCTGCGCGTGATCTTCGTACGCTCGGCGAGGTCGGTCATCCGCAACTGGCGCTCGGGCTCCTCGGAGAGGTTCGCGAGGATCGAGTAGTACAGGTGCGGCATACCGGCGTCCTGCTGGAGCTGCCGGTCGAGCGTGTCCTCGAGGAGGAAGACCGCTGAGATGTACGCGCGCCACGCACGCATCTCGTCGGGGTTGAGCCAGCGGGTCGTCATACGACCAGTGTAAGTTTGTTTCAAACTTGAACCAAGATCCCCGGGGGAGACCGCGCCGATGCCCTACCCGTACGTCCTCCTCTCCGCCGCCGTCTCCCTCGACGGCTACCTCGACGACACCGGCAAGGACCGCCTGCTGCTGTCCAGCCCGGCGGACTTCGACCGCGTCGACGAGGTGCGCGCGTCCGTGGACGCGATCCTCATCGGCGCCGGCACCATCCGCGCCGACAACCCGCGCCTCCTGGTCAACTCCCCCGACCGCCGCGCCGCCCGCCGCGCCGAGGGCCGCCCCGAGTACCCCCTCAAGGTCACGGTCACCGCCTCCGGCGACCTCGACCCCGACGCCAACTTCTGGCACACCGGCGACAAGAAGCTCGTCTACACGACGGACGGCGGAGCGGCCCGCGCCCGCACGGCCGTCCGGGACACCGCCGACGTCGTCCCCCTCGGCCCCGAGCTGGACTGGCACCGCCTCCTCGCCGACCTGCACGCGCGCGGCGTCCGGCGGCTGATGGTCGAGGGCGGCGGCACCATCCACACCCAGCTCCTCCAGCGCGGCCTCGCGGACGAACTTCAGCTGGTGCTGGCCCCGCTGTTCGTCGGCGACCCCAAGGCACCCCGGCTCTTCGGCCCCGGCACGTACGAGCCGGGCCGCCTCACCCTCGTCGACACCCGGCAGATCGAGGACGTGGTCCTGATGACGTACCGCCCCGCCGTCACCCCCGCCGACCACCACTGGCTCTCCCTCGCCTGCGACCTCGCCGCGCTGTGTCCGCCCTCGGAGACGGCCTTCAGCGTCGGCGCGGTGGTCGTCGCGGCCGACGGGACGGAGATCGCGCGCGGGCACTCGCGCGAGGGCGACGACACCGTCGTCCACGCGGAGGAGGCGGCCCTCGCCAAGCTGGACCCGGCGGACCCGCGGCTCGCCGGGGCGACGGTGTACTCCAGCCTGGAACCCTGCGCGCGCCGCGCCTCCCGCCCGGCGCCCTGCGCGCGGCTCATCCTCGACGCCGGGGTGCGGCGGGTCGTCACGGCGTGGATCGAACCGGACACCTTCGTCCAGGACGCGGACGGCAACGGGCTGCTGAGGGACGCGGGGGTGGAGGTGCTGCTGTTGGACGAGTACGAGGGACGGGCGAAGGCGCCGAACGGGCACCTGCTCTGATCAGCCGGGGGAGCCCTGACCCGCCCGGCCCACCCCAACCTGCGCACCACCCCGGTCCGGGCCACGCTGCCCACATGAGGTCAGCCAAACCCGTACTCGCCGCCGCCCTGCTGCTCGCGCTCGCCGCCTGCTCCACCACCACCCCCGAACCCCGCCGGATGGCCCGCGCCCTCCCCCCGGAGGCGTCGTTCACGCACCCGGGGGTGCTGGTGGCCAGGACGCAGCTGGACGCCGTCCGGGAGAAGGTGCACGCCGGTGAACAGCCGTGGCTGGGCGCCTACTTGGACATGAGGGACAGCAAGTACGGCTCGTACAAGTACGCCCCGGAGCCGTACGAGAGCGTCGACTGCCCCGGCGGCGACCAGCCGAACCGCCCCGCGCACGGCTGCGTGGAGGAGCGCCAGGACGCGATCGCCGCCTACACCCAGGCCCTCCTGTTCAGCGTGACCGGCAAGCCGCGGCACGCCGAGAAGGCGCGGGAGATCATGGACGCCTGGTCGGCGCGGATCAGACGGCACACCGAGGACGACGCCGGGCTCCAGACCGCGTGGGCGGGCTCGACGTGGGCGAGGGCGGCGGAGATCGTCCGGCACACGCCCGGCGGGGGCTGGCCCGAGGACCGGGTGCTGCGGTTCGAGGCGATGCTGCGCGACGCCTACCTCCCGGCCGTCACCCGGGAGGTCCCGGACTACAACGGCAACTGGGACCTCGCGATGACGGACGCGGCCATCGGCATCGGCGTCTTCACCAACGACCACAAGGTCTTCGACCAGGCCCTGAGCCGCTTCCGGGCCCGCGTCCCCGCCTACTTCTACCTGGAGAAGGACGGCCGCATCCCGATCGCCCCCGCGAAGGCGGGCCTGGACGACCCGGCGAAGCTCACCGCGTACTGGTTCGGGCAGACGACGTTCAAGGACGGCGTCTCCCAGGAGACCTGCCGCAACTTCAAGCACGCCGGCTACTCCCTGGCCGCCGCCGCCCACATCGCGGAGACGGCGTGGCACCAGGGCGTCGACCTGTACGGCGAGACCAAGGACCGGCTGAAGGCGGCGGCCGAGCTGCACGCCCGCTACCAGGCGGGCGAGAAGGCCCCGGCGTGGCTGTGCGGCGGGAAGGTCGACCGCAACATGGGCCCCGACCTGGAGGTCCTGGTCAACCACCTGGAGGGCCGGCTCGGCGAGTCCGTCCCGGCGGCGCACCGGCTCGTGGAGCGGCACCGGCCCGCCGGCACGGACGACCTGTTCGTGGCCTGGGAGACCCTGACGCACGCCCGTAACCCGGGGGTATGACGGGGGTAGGACGGAACCGGTTTGGAGTTCCACTCGGCGTATGCCTATAGTTATCTCACCGACGCGGGGTGGAGCAGCTCGGTAGCTCGCTGGGCTCATAACCCAGAGGTCGCAGGTTCAAATCCTGTCCCCGCTACTGAAAAAGGACCGGGATCCTGGAAACAGGGTCCCGGTCCTTTTGTTGTCCCCGGCGGTCACTCTGCGTATCGCGAGGTTCGCATCACCGCCCCAACTCGCCCGTTTTTCCCTACCGTTGACCCGAAAATTCCGGGCCAGAAATGTTTGTCGATCAAGAGGAACAGCTTGGAAACGGGTACTCGGGTCGATTAACGTTCGATAACGCAGCACGGTTGTTCCAGCCGTCATCAGGGGCGGCTCCGTGCGCACGCGCCGAATCCCGTAAGGGAACCGGGGAACCACCACCTTGGGGTGAATCACGCGGACGCCACCGCTCACGAGCGGCCGGTTTACGCGCGTAGGAGACCTTCCCGCTCCGAACCCGTCAGCTAACCCGGTAGGCGGCGGAAGGAAAGGAGTGCGCCCGCGTGGCGAACCGGACTGCCCCAGAAGCCCCTGCCCAGCCGACCTTCGGGTTCGGCGGCTACCGCGTCGAGGAAGAGGGCCCCTGGGAGGAGTGGAACCCGACGGCCGACTCCGTCCCGGCCAAGGGCAAGCACCGGGTCGCCAGGCAGCGCGCCGGAGCCGGCGGCGGATTCGCCCGTAGCTCCACGGTCCTCGGCGTCGGCGTCATAGCCGCCGTCAGCGCGGGCGGCATGGCCAGCGCCAACACGGGCAACGCGCCCGTCTCCATCTCCGTCGACGACATCCCCGGCGTCGGCTCCCTCGTCTCCGACGACGACGACCGGACGCCCGAGGCCACGCCGATCGCCAGCATCGTCAGCGAGGCCGGGCAGGAGTCCGCCGACGCCGCCGAGGCGCTGCGCAACCGGATCATCGCGCAGGCCGAGTCGCAGGCGACGCAGGCCGAGCAGCAGGCGAAGGTGGCCGCGCAGCGCGCCGAGGCCGACGCCGCCGCGAAGGCCGCCAAGGCCGCGCAGGCCAACGTCGAAGAGGCCAAGGAAGAGGCCGACGCCGCCGCCAAGCGCAAGGCCGAGGAGGCGCGGCTCGCCGAGCTGGCCAAGCAGTACGCGCTGCCGACGTCCTCGTACACCATCACCTCGACGTTCGGGCAGTCCGGGGCGCTCTGGTCGTCCGGGTACCACACCGGGCTCGACTTCGCGGCGCCCACCGGCACGCTCCTCAAGGCTGTCCACAGCGGGACCATCATCGAGGCCGGGTACGCCGGGTCCTACGGCTACCTCACGAAGCTCAAGCTGGATGACGGCACCGAGATCTGGTACGCCCACCAGTCGTCCATCAGCGTCAGCGTCGGCCAGCGGGTCGGGACCGGGGACGTCATCGGGCGGGTCGGGGCGACGGGGAACGTGACCGGGGCGCACCTGCACCTGGAGGTCCACGTCAACGGGTCCGGGAGCGGGATCGACCCGGCGGCTTGGCTGCGGAGCAAGGGCCTGACGATCTGAGGGTGCTCGGACGGGCTCTTCGCGTGGTGAGTTCTTTGCGTGACGGGCGGAATTCGTGGGTCCGGGGCCGGTGTTGACGTAGATCATGACTACTCTGCGCCCGCTCGGCTCCTCCGACCTCGAAGTCTTCCCCCTCGCCCTCGGCGGTAACGTCTTCGGCTGGACCGCCGACGAGGAGACCTCCTTCGCCGTCCTCGACGCGTACACCGCGGCGGGCGGCAACTTCGTCGACACCGCTGACGTCTACTCGGCCTGGGTCGAGGGCAACAGCGGTGGCGAGTCCGAGACGATCATCGGCAAGTGGCTCGCCTCGCGCGGCAACCGGGACGACGTCGTCATCGCGACCAAGGTCAGCCAGCACCCCGAGTTCCAGGGGCTGTCCGCGGACACGATCAAAGCGGCGGCGGACGCGTCCCTGAAGCGCCTCGGTACCGACCACATCGACCTCTACTACACGCACTTCGACAAGCCCGAGACGCCGGTCGAGGAGATCCTGGGCGCGCTCGACGAGTTGGTGCGGGCGGGCAAGGTGCGGCACATCGCCGCCTCCAACATCTCCCCCGAGCGGCTTCGCGAGTTCCTCGACTTCTCCGACCGCGAAGGGCTCGCCCGGTACGTCGCCGTCCAGCCCCACTACAACCTCGTCTCCCGCGACACGTACGAGGGGCCCCTCCAGGACGTCGTCTCCCACACCGGCCTCGCCGCCGTCCCCTACTTCGCCCTCGCCTCCGGCTTCCTCACCGGCAAGTACCGCCCCGGCACGACCGTCTCGGGCGCCCGTGCCGCCGGCGGCGCCGGCAAGCACCTCGACACCGAGCGGGGCCGCAAGGTCCTCGCCGCCCTCGACGAAATCGCCGCCGCGCACGACGCCGAGGTCGCCACCGTCGCCCTCGCCTGGCTCGCGGCCCAGCCGACCATCACGGCGCCGATCGCTTCCGCCCGCACGGTCGCCCAACTCCCCGCCCTGCTCGCGGTGGGAGAGCTGGAACTGACGGAGGCGGAGATCGGGAGGCTGACGGAGGCTTCGGCGTAAGGGGCAGCGGGGCGGGGGCTTCGGCGTAAGGGGGGAGCAGGGGGGGCTTCGGCGTGCGGGGGAGCAGACGGGGGCTTCGATCACGTCCCGGTGAGTGGTGTACCGGCGTGGAGCCGGCGACTGGGTGGCGTCCCGCCAAGTGGTGCAGCCGCTCGGCTGTCACGGCTTCGCAGGTCGCGGCCGAGTTCCGCCCGTCGGTCCAGGGCCGGGCGGCCCCCGCCGCGCCGACCGGCTCACGCGGCGGCGCGGGCTTCGGCCGAGCCGGCGATCGCGGGGCGCTCGGCGAGCGCGCTCCGGAGGGCTCTACACCACTCGGCGGGACGCCACCGGGGCTTCGGCGCCGGGCCGCGCTTCAAGGGGGCCCGGTCCCGGTGGTGTCCCGCCGGGTGGTGTGACTGTGCGGGGCCGTCGGCCTCCGCCCGGAGCCGAGGCGGCTGCCGCAGGCACGCCTGCCCAGCCGCGACGCGTGCCGTTCACCGGCATCAGCGCGCCGATGCGATCCGCCGGCCCCAGCCGGCCGCCCTGCCGAGCCACCGGTTCCACGCCGGTACGCCAGCGGGACATCACCCCGGTCCCTTCGTCGGCTTCGGCGCCGGGATTCGGCTCAGAGGGGGGCGCGGCTGAGGGGTGAGGGCGCGTGGCTCATGAGCCGGTGCCGGGCATGGCTCCTGGCGGCTTCGGCGCCTCGCTGCGGAGTTCAGGGAGTGGGGGCGCGCTTCGTGAACCGGTGCCGGGGCATCGCTTTCGGTGGCTTGGACGCCGGGTTGCGGCGCACGGGGGCGTCGAGGTGAGGGCCACGGCGGTTCGCGGGGCGGTGTCCCGGGGTGGGCTCGCCGGGGCGGCGTCGGGGGCTCGGGGGTGCCCGCCTTGCGTGGTTCGGGGCGTTGCAGGGGGCGGGGCCGTGGGCCGGGGGTGGACGGGTACGTCATGCCGGGCGCGGTTTCTGATGCTCTGGGCCCGGCGCATTTACGACCGGTTCGCGCTGGGGGCGTGCGGTCGGGAGGGGCCTCGACGCCGGGGGATTGGGCACGGGAGCCTCGTCCGTATCTGTGGCCGGAGGCCGGTTGAGGGTGCGGGCGTCGGTGCTCGGGGGCGGTTGCTTGGGCCGTCTTCGGCCACTGGGCCTCCGTCCCGCTCCGGGCCTGGCTCCTGCGGCGTCGCGCCTCGGGTCCTGGGGCGCGGCTCTGTCTTCTCGGCCCGGTCCTGGTCAGGGCCCTTCGGCTCTGTTCCCCTCCGGCGCTGACCTCTCAGGATCTGGTCCCGGGCCTTGGGCCCCCGGCTCTGTGTCCCCGCGCTGATGTCCCCAGCTCCGGCCTGCTCCGCGCCTGGCCTGCTCCGTTCCGGCCTGCTTCGTTCCGGCCTGCTCCGTTCCGGCCTGCTCCGCGCCTGGCCTGCTCCGTTCCGGCCTGCTCCGTTCCGGCCTGCTTCGTTCCGGCCTGCTCCGTTCCGGCCTGCTCCGCGCCTGGCCTGCTCCGTTCCGGCCTGCTTCGTTCCGGCCTGCTTCGTTCCGGCCTGCTCCGCGCCTGGCCTGCTTCGTTCCGGCCTGCTTCGTTCCGGCCTGCTTCGTTCCGGCCTGCTTCGTTCCGGCCTGCTTCGTTCCGGCCTGCTCCGCGCCTGGCCTGCTCCGCGCCTGGCCTGTTCCGTTCCGGCCTGCTTCGTTCCGGCCTGCTTCGTTCCGGCCTGCTTCGTTCCGGCCCACTCCGCGCCTGGCCGCTTCTCGCTCCGGGCCCTTTCCGACGTCGGCTCCTGCCGTGGCCCCGTCCGGTTCAGGTTTCTTTCCGGTCCGGCCCCGACCGGGACGGTTCCCCCACTCCGGCCTCTCTCCCGGCGCGGCTTGGCCTGCGGCGTTTACCGCCTGGCTCTCTGCTCGGCTCGCCCTTGTGCCCGCCCCCCCCGCATACCCCGTCCCCGGCCTCCTCCAGCCCGGCTCTTCGCTCGGGCTCGACCTGACTCTCTCCCCGGCCTCTTCGGCTCCGGCCCCTCCAGACTCGGTCCTGCCGCTCCCGCGCGGCTCGGTTCTTGCTCTCGGCCCAGCCCGTCTCCGGCCATGCGACCTTCTCGCTCCGGCCCCTCCCGGTCTGGCTGTTTGCCCAGCCGGCATCACTCCGCCTGCTCCAGCCCCTCGCAGCTCAGCCCGTCTCCGGCCCGCCCCTACGCCCGGTACCCCCCGTACTGCGGGGGATATGGCCCCGTCGGTAGGCCGTAGGCCGGGGGGTGTTGCCAGGTGGGGTGGGGGTGCCAGGGGAAGGGGGCTGGGGTGGGGGGAGTGGTGGTGTGGGCCGCGTATTCGAGGGCGGGGCGGGTGGTGGGGCGGAGGGTCCAGAGGGTGGTGAGGAGGTGGTGTTCGAGGGTGACGAAATCCGTGGGGGCGTGGCCGAGGCGGCCTCGGCGGCGGAGTTGGGCGAGGGCGGTGGCGGTGGAGGTGTACTCCGCGAGGGTCTTCGCGGCCGGTTTGCCGAGGTAGTGCGTCGCGTACTCGCGGGCGACGCGGCGAGCCCGCATGGAGGAGAGGGCGAAGGGCTCGGCGGGGGAGAGCCAGCCGGCGGCGACGTATACGGGCAGCTCTTCGCGGAGTTGCCGCAGGCCACGTCGGCGGGTCCAGAGGACGAGCCAGGTCAGCAGCCCGAACACCGGCACCATGAAGACGCCGTAGACGACGAAGAACCCGAGCGGACCGAAGTGCGCGGAGCCGTTCCACAGGGAGTGCATCCCCATCGCGAGGACCAGCCCGGTGAGGGGGAGCAGGACCCGGCGGGCGCGCCGGCGTTCGGGCGTGAGCGCGGAGAGTCCGAAGCCGATGCCCGTGAACACCGTGAACAGGGGATGCGCGAACGGCGACATGATCACCCGCACGAAGAACGTCGCCGCCGTCACCGACGCGACCCCGCCGTCCCCGGACAACTGGTCCGTCCCGAACGCCGAGCCCAGATAGAGGATGTTCTCGGTGAACGCGAACCCCGCCGCCGTGGTCCCCGCGATGACGACGCCGTCCACCAGCCCCGTGAACTGCCGCCTGCGGAACAGGAAGACGAGCAGGACGGCGGCGGCCTTGGCCGTCTCCTCGACGACCGGCGCTATCAGCGTCGCGCCGAGCGTGTCCGCGCCGTCCGGATCGGCCGTCGTGTTCGCTATCCACTGTGTCGTGAACGTGTTCGCGAGGATCGCGATCAGCGTCGCCGCGCAGGCGCCCCACGCGAACGCGAAGACCATGTTCCGCCAGGGCGCGGGGTCCGTCCGGTCCAGCCACCTGAACGCGGTGACGAGGATCGGGACCGGGAAGACGGCCAGCCCGAGCCCCACCAACAGGCCCTGCGTGCCGGTCTGTTCACGGACGAGCGCCAGGATGATCACGCCGGAGACCGCGAGGAGGGCGATCAGGGCGGTGTAGCGGACGGCGGGGCGTTTCCACCAGCGGGGGCGCAGCTCTTGGGGGTGTGGGGCGGGCGGGGGCGGCACGGCACTGGTCGACACGTCATTGACCCTAACGAGGGAACGGCTCCGCCGCGACGGGCCGAACGCCGGTGCGCGAGGGTGCCGTTCGCCGGGGGCGCCGCTCGCTGAGGCGCCGTTTGCTGAGGGCGCCGCCCCTCCCGGCCCTCAAGGACGCCGGTCCTCAAGGGCGTTGTTCCCTAAGGGCGTCGTTCCACCCGGCGGAACAGCAGGTCGTTCACCACGTGCCCCTTCTCGATGCCCTGTGCCTCGAAACGGGTCAGCGGACGGAACTCCGGACGCGGCGCGAAACCGCCGTCCGTCCGCGTGTTCTCGAACTCCGGGTGCGCGTCGAGGACTTCCAGCATCTGCTCCGCGTACGGCTCCCAGTCCGTCGCGCAGTGGACGACCCCGCCCGGCCGCAGCCGCGTCGCGACGAGGTCCAGGAACTCCGGCTGGATCAGCCGCCGTTTGTGGTGCCGCTTCTTCGGCCACGGGTCCGGGAAGTAGACCCGCAGCCCGTCCAGCGCGTCCGGCTTCAGCATCTCCCGCAGCAGGATGATCGCGTCCCCGTTGGCGACCCGGACGTTCGTCAGCCCGTTCTGCTCGGCGAGGTTCAGCAGGTTCCCCTGCCCAGGGGTGTGGACGTCCACGGCGAGCACGTTCGTCGCAGGATCAGCCGCGGCCATCTGCGCAGTCGCCTCGCCCATCCCGAACCCGATCTCCAGGACGACCGGCCGCTCGTCCCCGAACAGCTCCCGCAGATCGACGGCATGCCCGTCGATATCCAGCCCCCACCTCCCCCACAACCTCTGCAACCCCTCCGCCTGCCCCGCCGTGACCCTGCTCCGCCTCGGCTGAAAACTCCTGATCCGCCGCTCGAAGTGCGACCCCGCAGGATCCGCCTGCGGCCCATCAGGAAACCGCGGCTCCCCCCTGACCCGCCGCGCCCGCGCGAAGGCGGCGGCGACGTCGTCGGAGGACCGGTGCTCGGAGGACGGGGGCTCACTGGGATTAAGGGATTCAGACACAGTGAGCCGATTTTACGGGGTGCGCCACATACCGGCTCGCGCAGCAGCACCTGCCGGCCTGCGAAACAGCACCTGCCGGCTCGCCCAGCCCTCTCCAGCCCGCCCGACGTTTGAGCCCGAGCCCCACCCAGAACCGCCCCCCACCCACAAGCCCCACCTCTCCACCGGCCCCAGCCCGCCCGACACTTGAGTCCAGGCCCCACCCAGGCCCGACCCCCACCCACAGCCTCCACTTCCCCACCCACCCAACTCCCTCCAGCACCCCTTCCCACCCACCCCAGCCCTCTCCAGCACCCCTTACCCCACATCACCTCCCCACCCCCCCCCCCACTTCCCCACCCACTCCCTCCAGCACCCCTTCCCACCCACCCCAGCCCTCTCCAGCACCCCTTCCCACCCACCCCCCCCCCCCCCCCCCCCCCCCCCCCCGCCGGCCGGGCGCTTGCGCCCGAGGCCCCTTAAGGGCCGAACGGGGTCCAGGGGCAGAGCCCCTGGCGGGGTGGAAGGGGCGGAGCCCCTTCGAAGGGATGGGACGGGTAGGGGCGGCGGGGGCGAGAAAACCCCGTCACGCGGCCCGCAGCACATCCACCGCCCGCCGAGCCACCTCCCGCCCGATCGGCAGCGAGGCCGTAGCCGCAGGGGACGGCGCGTTCAACACGTGCACAGCCCGAGCCCCCTCCTGAATCAGGAAGTCGTCCACGAGCCCCCCGTCCCGCAGGACGGCCTGAGCCCGCACCCCCGCCTCGGCCCGCACCAGATCCTCGGCCTCGACCCCCGGCAACATCCGCCGCACCGCGTCGAGGAAGGCCGCCTTGGACACGGACCGGCGTATCTCCCCGGCGCCATACCGCCAGTGCCGCCGCCCCATCCGCCAGACCCCGGGCCAGGCCAGCGTCCCGGCGAGTTCGGCCCCCCGGACGACCCCCCACCCGTACCCCTCCCGGGCAAGCGCGGGAACGGCGTTGGGCCCGACATGGACACCCCCGTCGATCCCCCGGGTCAGATGCACCCCGAGGAACGGAAACGCCGGATCGGGCACGGGATACACGAGCCCCCGCACGAGGGAGGTCCGCGTCAGCGAGTAGTACTCCCCCCGGAACGGCACGATCCGCACGGACGGTTCGTCCCCCACGAGCCGGGCGAGCGAGTCGCAGTACAGCCCGGCGCAGTTGACGAGCACGCGCCCCCGCACGACGTCCCCACGCGAGGTCTGGACGGCGACCCCGAGGTCGGCCCGCCGATCGGCACGGACGACCTCGGCCCCGTACCGCACCTCCGCCCCGGACGCCTCCGCGAGGACCCGAGCGACCCCGGCGTAGTCACAGATCCCGGTGGTCCCGACATGGATCGCCGCGAGCCCCCGCACCTCGGGCTCGTACTCCTGGATCTGCGCGCCCCCGAGTTCCCGCACGGAGATCCCGTTCTCCCGCCCGCGCTGCACGAGCGCGTGCAGCCGGGGCAACTCGGCCCGGTCGGTCGCGACGATCAGCTTCCCGGTGACCTCGTGCGCCACCCCGTACTCGGCGCAGAACTTGACCATCTCGGCCCCGCCCTGCACGGCGAACCGCGCCTTCAGCGACCCGGGCCGGTAGTAGATCCCGCTGTGGATGACCCCGCTGTTGCGCCCGGTCTGGTGCCGCGCGGGCCCGTCCTCCTTCTCCAGGACGACGACCCGCGTCCCGGGGGCGGCGCGACCGACGGCGTACGCGGTGGCGAGCCCGACGATCCCCCCACCGACGACGAGCACATCACAGTCGTACGAACCCCCACGGGCCACGAGCACCACCTCCGCCTCCGATAGTGCACTGCGCCACTGACAACGCCTTCAAACGTCTACGCCGGAGTCATCAGCAACGGCCGGGCCCGCTCCCGCAGCTCGACCACCCGGGGCTCGTCCCCGTACGGCTCCAGCCGGTGCAGGAGGTCCTTGACGTACTCGGTGGTCCGCGCGGACGAGATCCGCCCGGCGACCTCCACGGCCCGCACCCCCTGCTCGCAGGCCGCGTCGAGGTTCCCGGACTCCAGCTCGGCGACGGCGGAGACGACGAGCCGCAGCCCGTGCGAGCGCACGAACTCCTCGGTGGGCGAGGACAGCGCCTGCTCGGTGAACCGGCGCACCTGGCGCGGCGCCTTGAGATCGCGGTAGCACTCGGCGGCGTCGGCGGCGAACCGGTCGTAGGAGTAGAAGCCGAGCCAGGAGGGGTCGCTGTCGCCGTCCCGCGCGCGCTCCAGCCAGCCCTCGGCGGCGCGCAGGGCGGCCCCGGCGGCGTGCGCGTCCCCCGCGCGGGCGTGCGCGCGTGCCTCGACGAGGCGGAAGAAGCTCATGGTGCGGGCGGTGGCGAGGCCCCGGTTGCGTTCGAGGGCGGCCTGCGCGAGGTCGACGCCCTCGTCCCCGAAGCCCCGGTAGGTGGCCTGGAGGGACATGGACGCGAGGACGTACCCGCCGAGCGGGACGTCGGCCGCCGCGCGCGCGAGGCGCAGCGCCTGGATGTAGTACCGCTGGGCGGCCTCCTGCTGGCCGGTGTCGAAGGCCATCCACCCGGCGAGGCGGGTGAGTTCGGCGGTGGCCCCGAAGAGCGCGCGCCCGACCTCGTCGGAATAGGCGCCGAGCAGCAGCGGGGCCGCCTCGACGCGCAGGCACTCGGGCACCATGGACGAACGCCAGTCGCCGCCGCCGTACTTGGAGTCCCAGCGGCGCGCGTCCTCGGCGGCCTCGCGGAGTTTGCGGACGTCGCTGTGGCCGACTCTGACCGGTGCGCCCGCCCCGTCGGCGAGGGGTGCCTCGCGCGCGACGGTGCTGTCGGCCGGGGTTATCAGCCACCGGGAGGCGGGTGTCGCGTACGCGCTGACGGCGAACGACCCCGCGAGGGACTGCCAGATGCCCCCGGTGCCCGCGCGGCGGCCGGCGAGGTCGAGCCGGTACAGCTCGGTCGCGGAGCGGACGGCCTGGCCGACGTCCCGGGGGAACGCGAGGCCCACTTCGGGCGCGGGGTCGGCGTCGGCGAGGCCGATCTCGTGCAGCGGGACGGGCCGGCCGAGTTTCTGGCCGATCGCGGCGGCGATCAGGTGGGGCGCGGCGCCCTGCGGGACCATGCCCTTCGACACCCAGCGCGCCACAGAGGTCTTGTCGTAGCGCAGCGTCAACCCGCGTTGTGCGCCGAGGTCGTTGACACGCCGCGCGAGCCCCGCGTTGCTGATTCCCGCGAGGGCGAGAACGGCGCCGAGTTTTTCGTTCGGCCCGCGTTGCTCCCTGGACATTGCGCCACCCCTCGACACAGACGGCTGCCGCGCTGGCATAACCACGCGGCATTCGTAAACCCAGCGTAGTTCGCCGCATCCCAAGCGTTAAGAGGCATTGTTCCGGTTGGCGGGATTGTTGCCCGTACGGAAGTGCGGGCTCCGTAGCGGTCCGTCGCGATGTGCTCCCGCTGTGTGGCCGTGCGCCTGCGTGTGCGCTCTTCTCCGGCCACCCCGGGAGCGCTTCGATGGATGGTGCGTGGGTCGGCCCGCTGTACTGGATCCAGTGGGCTGGGGGACACCGCCGCCTACATCCCCGCGGGCGGCGGAACGGTCCGGGGGGCGAACCCCGCCTCCCGGATCGCGCGCTCGCACAGGGTCGTGCGGGCTGTGTACGGAGCGTGTGCGCGGCTTTTCCAACAGCCGTGCGCACGCTGCGAGTTCGGCTGCGTATTTGGCCGAAAAACGCCCCTAGGAACGCCGGGTGATCAAGCCCCCGACCATGGGAATCGAGGGCGCACAGGGCGTTCGGGGGGAGCGTATCGGGGGCGCATTCACGTCGCGGGCGCGGGGGCGCACGCGGGAGCGCGTACCGGGTGTGTGCCCTGGTGCGTGCGAGGTGCCCGCGGGTACCCACCTCGGCAACGGCACGCGCGCACAGGCGCGTTGCCCGGCCTCTCAGGCGATCTGCCTTCCCTCATGGGCGCGTTCTTCGTGGCAGCATGGTGACCGGTTCGTGCGGTGCACCGGTTGTCCACAGCCTGTGGAGGCGTCGATGCGGTGGTTGGTGGGTTGGAGCATGACCGCCGCGGGGTCCGCCCCGGGCTTCGGCGACCCCTACGGCGGTTACGACGGCGGCGGCGCCGTCGGCCTGGACGGCGAGGTCGTCCAGCCGGTCGGCTCGCAGCTCCTGTGGGGCGACCCCGACCCCCTGTGGGCCGTCGGCGACTGGCGCCCCGACGAGATCCGCGTCGTCCGCGTCGACGCGCGCACCAGGATCGCCGTCCTGGGCCTGTGCGGGGCCAGCGACGAGCAGTTGCGCATCGGGCTGCTGACGGCGCGCGGGGGCGCCCTGCGCCACCTCACCACCTGGCCCGGCAGCTACACGGCCGTCGTCCAGGTCGACCGCCGCGTCACCGTCTGCGGCGACCTCGCGGGCGCGCGCCCGGTGTTCCACACGCCCTGGGCGGGCGGGACGGCGTACGCGACGGCCGCGCTGCCGCTCGCCGACCTCGTCGAGGCCAACCTCGACTTCGGGCACCTCGCCGCGCTGCTCGCCGCCCCCGACGTACCGGCCGCCCTCCTCGATTCGACGCCCTACGACGGTGTCCGCCGGGTGCCCCCGGGGCACGCGCTGGTGCTGCGCGCGGGCGCGCGTGAGGTCGTCGGGTACGAGCCGGTCGCCTCCCTCGCCGTCGCCGCCGCCCCCATGGATTCGGACAGCGCCGTCGAGGGCGTGCGGGACGCGCTCGTCGAGGCCGTCCGGACGCGGCTGTCGGCACCCCGGCACGTGCCCGACATGGACCCCGGTCCCGTCCCCGGCATGGGGCCCGCCGAGCGGCGTGCCGCGCGCGGGATGCCCGTCCCCGGCATCGGCGCGGACCTCACGGGCGGGCCCGCGTCCGGCACGCTCGCCCTCCTCGCCGCCGGCCTGCCCGGCATGCCGGGGACGCTGCTCGGTCACGGCACCGGCGCGGGCGAGCGCCTGCTCGCGGTCACCTTCAACGACCTCACGTCCCGGCGTCAGCAGGAGGAGCTGGAGCGCGCCGGCGAACTCGCCGCGAACCCCCGCCTCCACCACGTCGTCGTCACCGGCGACGCCGACATGCTCCCCTACGCGGCCCTGGACGGCCCTCTGACGGACGAACCCGGCCCCTCCCTCGTCCTGGCCGCCCGGCACCGCGCCCGCCTCGCAGCGGGCAGCGCCGACCACTTCACGGGGCACGGGGCCCGGCAGGCGCTCGACGCGAACCCCGCCCGCCTCGCGGACCTCCTCATGGACCGCAAACGCCGTCACCTCGTCCGGCCCGTCGCCGCGCTGACCAAGGCGGACGGCTCCGTCCTCGTGCCCGCGCGCGTGTACGGCGCCGCCCGCCGCCTCGCGCGCACGCCCTACGCCGCCGGTCTCGAATCCCTGGCCGACCGTCTCCTGTCCCGCCGCTTCGAGGACGTCCCCGGAGCCGTCGGGGCATCCCTGGCCGCGCTGACCTGGGCCCCCGCCGGGCCCGCCGCCCGCTGGCTCACCGGCGAGGCCCTTGCTGAAGTATCGGTTCGCCTCCAGTCCGCCACGTCCCGTTCCGGCGCGGGCGGGCCCGGACAGAGACCCGGCGACCACCGTGCCCGCGCCGCCCTCGCCCGCCACGCCTCCGACCTCCGCGTCCTGGAACAGGCCACCGAGATCCGCTCCCAGCGGCTCCACGCGCCCTTCCTCGACAACCAGGTCGTACGCGCCTGCCAGGCGCTACCGGAAACGTTGCGCGTACAGCCGGGCGCACGCGCCTCGATCCTGCGCCGGGTCCTCAAAGCCTCCGGCGTGGGCGAGCTGCCCCCCGGCTGGGGCACCCCCACACCGGGCTCCGCCACCGCGACGGCCCGCGCGGGCCTGAGATCCGCCACGGGAAGCGTCCTCTCCCTCTTCGAGACACCCCTGCTCGCCGAGGCCGGACTGGTCGAGGCACGAGTCGTCCGCAAGGCGGTCCGCGACGCCGCCGCAGGCGAGCCGCTGCCCCTGGCCGGACTCGCCGACCTCGTCTCCCTGGAACTGTGGCTGCGGCGGCTGCTGGCGCGACGGGGGACGTGTTGGACGGGGACACCCGCGCGTGCGCGCGCGGTGCCTGCGGGGATCGCGCCGAGGCGGGGGGCGTTGTCGTCCGGGGGGTGAGCGGGCAGGGCCCTCGATCAGGCGCTGAACTCTCCCGTCTTCACGCCCGTGAGGAAGGTTGCGAAGGCGGTGGCGTGGACGCTCAGGGCCGGGCCCGCCGGGTTCTTCGAGTCGCGGAGCGGGACCGTGCCGTGGATGGCGGCGAGGTTCGTGGCGACCTCGACGCACTGGCCGCCGTTCTCGCTGTACGAGGAGGTGATCCAGTGAGGCTGTTCGGTGTTCACGGGGTGCCCTTTCGCAACTCTCTGATCATGGCCACGGAATCCGTTTGGGAAAGCGCTTCGGCCTGTAGCTGATAGTAGGCCGTCAACAGGGGGACGACGTAGGTGTTGTCCCGCTCAAGATGGCCTCGCAGGGCGGACTCGGCGTACGCCACGAGTGTCCGGTCCGGCATGGTCAGCAGAGTGATCGGCAGGCTGACCGGCCGGTGCTCGCCCATGTCGAAGAGGGCGATCTGGAGATGGGTGTTCTTCAGCTCCGCGAACTCCAGCAGCCGATCCAACTGGGCCTTCATGACCCTGGGGTCACCCATGGGCCGACGGAGGCAACTCTCGTCCAGCACCGCGAAGATCTGCGGCGCGGGAAGCCGGAGCAGCGACGCCTGCCGTTGCGCGATGAGCGCGATCCGCTCCTCTGCCTGCGCACTTGTGATCACTCCCCGCTTCACGGCACTCCACGCGGAGACCTCCGCGTACTCAGGTGCCTGGAGCAGGCCGGGGATGACCCCTACCTCGTACAGCCGGATCTCGGCGGCCTTCGCCTCATGCGAGACCATCTGCGGGAACCCCTCCAGCAGCCCCCCGTTGTTCATCTGCCGCCACCGACGTTCGAACATGTCCCCGGTCCCCAGGGCCCTGTCCATCAGTCGGGCCACTTGAAGAGTCGGCTTCTTGCGGGCGGTCTCCACGGCGGACATGTGCGAGCTGGAGAACCCCGCGCGGTCCGCCACCTCCTCCTGCGTGAGCCCCTGTTCCTCACGCACCTTGCGGAGTTGCGCCCCGAACTCGGCGTGCGGGGAACTGTCGGGGTCCAGTTTCTTGCGGTTCAACGGCGGAGTACCAACCTTCCGATCCGGTGGGCCAGTTGAAGGCTCCGGTGGCTCGACCACTCCGAAGAAGCCTGCCCTGCACGGGGGTTGTAGCTCTCAAGTACTACGGGGGAGTTCATCCTTAAGGATGAAACCTCGGAATTCTCTTCTCCAGTTGTGGACCTTGCCCTACGGTCTGTGATCACAACTACCCACAACGCGAAAGCGCCCCGAAGGATCGCGGCAACGATCCGACGGGGCTAGCTGAAGCAGCTCCGTAGAAAGCTGAATCAACCTTGCGCGATTTTATCGTGCGCGCCCTTTCGTGCGCCCTCCGCGTCCTCATGCCCCGTCGCCGTCCCGGCCGTCACAGCGCCGCGCACCTCACGGCCACGGCCCCCGCGACCCCCGTCATCCCGGAAAGCCCCTGGTCCCGTCCCTGGACCAGCCCCAGCAAGGAAGAAGCCGCGGAGATCTTCCGCCGCCAGGCCGAGGCCGACAACGCCCGCCGCCTCCGCGAACACCACCTCCAACGAGAACGCCGCCATGCCGCCGCGCTGGCCACCCTGGGCGTCGACTACCCGTACACGTACGAGGGCGCCCCGTTCACGGAGTTCCCGGGGTACGGCGGGCCCGGCGGCGGCTGGGCCCGGCCCGCTTGACGTCCGCCGGGGCGGGGAGCTCAGACGGTCAGCTCCCCGCCAGCGCCCTCCCCGCCGCCGCGACGAGCTCGTCCGTCGCCGTGATCGCCGCCTCCCGGCGCGCCGCGAGCCCTTCCAGATCAGGGGAGTTGCGCAGTTCGACCGCCGCGAGGACCGCCTTGCGCGCCGGCTCGGAGAGGGACGGCTCCAGGACGGAGACGGAGACCAGCGGGGCCGTCAGCGCGGACCTCGTCGACTGGGACGTCGTCCGCGCCGCCCGCAGCGCCTCGTCACCGGCGCCGCGCAGCCGCAGCTCCTCCCGGTACCACAGCGCCCTGCGATGATCCCCCAACGCCGCCACCAGCTCCCCGAGCGCCACCCGCAACGCCTCCTCCCTCCGCTCCGCCCGCGCCGCCCTCTCCCCGCGCCGCTGCAGAACCCCGGCCAGCAGGCCACCGAGCAACGTACCGGCCACGGCTATGACGCTGGACCACATGGTGATGCCTCCTGGGGTGAACGTCCGTACAGAGCAGTCCAGTTTCACCACCCACCCGCCCCGACCACACCCCCTGCCCGGCCTCACCCATCAACCCACATCCCGCCGAACAAACCGCCACACGGCAACCGCCACCACCGGCACGACATAACAAGCCAGCCCCAGGAACGCCACCCCCGCAGGCGTCCCCTCCCGCATCGCGAGGCACGCGAGGTCGCCGGTGCAGTCCGTCTTCTCCGTGGCCATCAACAGTCGTTCGTCGAGGACGGCGAAGGCGATCCCGGAGAGGTGGAACTCGGCGAGGGACGGCAGGTAGTCCTGGAGGAGGGCCCCGGCGGCGACGAGGTACGCGAGGGCGAGCCCGAGGGCCTGGCCGGGGTGGCGCAGCAGCATGCCGAGCCCGTACCCGAGGAGCCCGGTGAGCCCGACGAAGGCTGCGCCCCGCAGGACGATGACGGCCAGCACACCCCAGAAGTGGACGTCCGTCCCCTCCAGACTCCCCCGGAACCGGGCCACGACCAGCAGCAACGGCACGAGCAGCACCGCCGACAGTACGGTCACCCCCGCCGAGACCGCCGCCACCAGCCCACCCCGGACCACGAAGAACCGCACCCGACGCGGCTCGGCCGCCGTCAACGTCAGCATCACTCGCGTCGCCCAGTCCCGGCTCCCGCTGAACACCCCGAGGACGAGCGCGGCGACCGCGAGCGCGGTGCACACCGAACGCAGGTCCACGAAAGACGCCTTGGCCATCTGATACCGGGGATCGTCGTAGAAGAAGCCCGGCGAGAGGGGTTCCGCGTTGGCCAACCCCGCCATCTGCGCGGTGTACCGGCGATGTGCTTCGGCGGCGTCCCGCCAAGCCCCGGCGATATCGGTGTCGTTGGAGAAGAACGCCAGCACGGCGAACCCCACCAGCAGCAACGGCAATGCGTACAAGGTGAGTCGGACAGCCCGTGGGCTCAACAACCGCCGCAGCTCAGCCCGCAGGAGCCGAGGAAGAGGCACAGAAGCGTACGAGTTCATCAGCCGATGTCCGTCCGTGTGGACCGCCACAGCGCGAGCGCGAGGATCGGTACGAGATAGATCAGCACCCCCAACAGCCCATCCACGATGGTCAGATCGACATGGACGGCCTCACACCCCGGCCCCGCGAAACACTCCGACCGCGCCAGCGGGATCACCGGCCTCTCGTTGAGCACCGCGTGCACCAGACCCCCCATGTCGTACTCGGCCAACCGCGGACCCCGCCCCGCGAAGAGCCGGTCCGCGCTCGCGAGGTACAGGAACGCGACGGCGAGCGCGGTCGAGGTGCGGCGCGTGAGCATCGCGAGGGAGTACCCCAGCAGCGCGAGGACGCCGACGAGGAGGACACCGCGCACGTAGATGCCGGCGAGGACGTTCCAGAACGTGCCGTCGAGCCCGGACAGCCCGTTCGTCGTCCACGCGGCCAGCAGCAACAAGGGCACAACCAATGCCCCCGCGACGGCAGTTGCCGCCATCGACAACCCCGTCACGAGCAGCGCCCGCGTCCCGAACAACCGCCCCCTGCGCGGCTCCGCCGCCGCCAGCGTCAGCATGATCCGCGACGCCCAGTCCGAGCCGCCCGCGAAGATCCCGAACAGCACGGCCGCCGCCGCGAGCGCGGTGACGAGGGTACGGAGATCGCCGTACGCCAGCGGCTCCATGAGGTAGCGGGGGTCGTCGTAGAAAAAGCGGGGCGTGATGGCGGCGTTGGTGGGCAGGTCGTAGCGTGCCGCGTCCTCCTGGAACCGCGTGAACCTCTCATCCGCCGTACGCCACGCGGCACTTGTGTCGCCGTCGTGCAGGAGGAGCTTGGAGAGGCCGAAGAGGAGAACGGCGACGGGGAGAAGGGCCGCGGTCAGGCGTGCGGCTCGGGGCGCGGCGAGTCGGTGGAACTCGGAGGAAAGGAGATAAAGCCAGGGAAGGGGACGGGTACGGGAAATTGGAAGTTCCTCTGCTTTAACTCGCATGAGGGCGCCCCCTAGTCGACAGTTTATTCGTGTCAACTATCTGTGCTCGCTCTTCGTCCGCCTTCCGTACTGCCTCGATGTAAGCGTCCTCCAGTGAAGCTTTCTCTCGGCGAATTTCATCCGGAAAGACTCCGTGCTCGGCAAGTACCCGAAGCACCTCAGAGCTAGGACCAGAAGTGCTGACATGCAGTTCTGAACCTGCTGCCGGAATTACCGAGTAGCCGTGTGCATCAAGGAGTTCTCGCGCAGATGAAACTTCCGGACCTCGCAGCACCGTCCGCGCCGGCCCTCGCGCGAGCAGCGTCTCGACACTGTCATCACAGATCACCCGGCCGTGTCTGACGATCGTCACTCTGTCGCAGACCAGTTCAACCTCGGCGAGGATGTGTGACGACACCACGACCGTCATCTCTCGCTCTCTCTGTAACCGCACCAGCAACTCTCGCATGTCCCGGACTGCTTCGGGATCGAGCCCGTTCATAGGCTCGTCGAGAACGAGAAGTTCGGGTGAGGGCAGCAACGCGGCAGCGACCCCCAGACGCTGCTTCATGCCGAGCGAGTAGCCGGAGTATGACCGATGCGCGGCCTCCGCGAGCCCGACCAGGTCAAGGACTTCGTCCACCAACCTCTTTTTCACGCCGTGTAGTTCACCGAGCAGCCGAAGATTGTGGTGCCCGGTGAGTGACGGAGTGAACGCCGGCCCTTCGATGATCGCTCCCATCTTCCGCGCCACGAACCGCTGGTCACGCGGAAGGTCATGCCCGAAGGCGCGCAACGTGCCTTGATCGGCCCGCACTAACCCCAGCAGGACCTTCAACGCAGTCGTCTTACCAGATCCGTTGGGCCCTAGCAGCCCGACCAGCGATCCGCGAGGGATGGTCATGGAGAATCCATCCAACGCTGTCTGGCGGCCCCCGCGAGGCGTCCGGAACTTTTTGACGACTCCGTCGAACCGAACCAACTCACTCACTGCTGGACCTTCCCGGCTGTAGGCGAAGAATACGCGACTGCGCAGTAGCCTGTCCGGTTTCCCTCAGCCCATGACTGCTTGTCATACGCCATGAGATACAGAGCGATCCGTGTGCCTCGTGCCGCTGCTACGACCGGTTCAAGAGTGGGTTCACAGGCGGTTCGTGTCTGATTTACCAGCTCTTGTTGGCCTGGGTAAGGGGATTTCGCGTCACCTTTGAGGACTATTTTTGAAACGATTTCCAATAGGTGTGGGTCGGTGCAGTCGACGGTGCCGATCTGCTGACTTGCGGTCACTTCTCCCCAGTAGTTGGAACACGTGCCGACTGCGAGCTTGCTGTATGACACGGGCTTCCCCTGAGGCAAGTTCTTGCCCATTGCTTCGAAGGGGTTCTGCGTCTGCGTCCCGTGTTCTTCCTTCTCATCGTGCCCGGAGTCAGTTGTGGCGCACCCGGTGAGAAACACCGCAGTGATGAGGGCCGCGCCCAGGCGGACATGAAAATTGTGCGCCATGTTGCTCGCCTTCGTTGGAGGAATGGAGCCGCCTGGGCGGGACCGGAACTCCGGTCCCGCCCAGGCGGCGGACTGCCTTCGTAATGGGTCAGCAGATCCTTGTGCCGTAGTAAGTGTCCCTGGTGTCACCGTCGTCGCCACCGTTGTTGTCAGCCCACCAGTCGACGACCAGGTTGCCACCCGTGTTGGCTATGGCTCCCACGTAGTGGTTACCCGTGTCATGGCTGTGACCCGACGCTCTACTCGGAGCCTCAGCCCCAGGGTTGCCGTTGATGGTGATGGTGCCCCAGGTGCAGCGGGTGTCCGCGTGAGCGGTTGAGGCGGTCCCCCCCAGGACCAGGAGACCCGCGCATGCGGCAGTAGCGGTTCCCAGCGCGCTGAGGCGGCGAACGTTCTTCTTCACGACTGTTCCCTCCCACTAGAACGATTCAATCAGTGGTGCGGGGCAACACTCACAGGCAGGGAAAACGTAAAGCAAGGCAGTTCTGCGGCGTGGCTGAAACAGTGGACCATGTGAAGTCCTGGCTCAGGAGCCCTAATTGTGGTCTGGACTTGACGGCCCGTCATTAAATAGTTCCGCCTTTGATGTAAATGAGGGCGACTTTGTCTTATTTGTCGGGCTGGAATCCTGGTTGCGAGTGATGCCATCCACTTTCATGACTGCGCAAGTATGCAAAAGAGGCTCTTCCTGTAATGGCGTGATCACGATCCTTGGAATCAGGGTCTCCGAACCGCTGGAAGGCTGGATAGTGTTTTCTCGGACAGGGCTGTCTGCATCGGGGTTCGCCTCCGCCTCGGCGAAGCCGCTTGTCCAACGGAGGGGTACTTGGTCGGCCGAGCGCGGTCTGCGGGACTGGATACCTGCCGTGGTTCTGTTGCGCTTGAGCCGAGACCTATTTGCGCCTGTTCAGTAGGAACGAGACGTTTGCCGTGAGGCTCGCAAGGTCGCTGCCCAGAGCGTCGGTTTTGCCTGTGGCAGGGTCCTAGCAGTGCTCTGATGGCCGTTGCCCTGAACGGCATCACGGCCCAGACCGACCTCTGTTACGGAGGTCGTGACCTCACCTGTATTCCTGGCGCACGCTGCCGCGTCGTAGTACCTGGCATTGGCCACGTGCTGTGGATCCGCGTCTATCGGGTCCGAGCTGTATTGCTCACGAACACCGGAACCGCGACTCCGCCCAGTCCACCAACGCCAGTTCGTCGAACGGCGTGTGCGGCTCCACCACGAGCCGGACGGTCTTGCGCCCCCGCAGATCGACATGCACAGGCACCGCCGCGTCGCCGTTCTTCACGAGCCCGGAGCGCCACAGGCGGACCCCGTCGGCGTAGACGGCGAAGTGGGCCTGGCCGAGGCGGAGGGTGGAGTCGTCGATGCCGACGAGGGCGTCGTAGGAGGTGCACGTGCGGTTGAGGTCGACGGTGACGGAGGACCCCGCGCGCACGGTCACCCCGCTGTAGGGCTGCCCGGCGATGGAGAGGTTGTCCCGCTGCCAGACCCAACTGCTCTCGAAGAGCCGGATCTCGGGCCCGGTTCCGTCGCCGTTGGTGTCGTACGTCAGCTCGTTGAGCGGATAGACGGCGGGGGCGGGCGGCGGCGGAGTGGGTGAAGGCGTGGGGGTGGGGGTGGGCGTAGGTGCAGGGGTGGGAGTCGGCGTCGGCTTGGGACTCGGCCGCACCGGAACCGGCTTCACCGGCACGGGAGTTGGCGTCGGCGTAGGCGTCGGAGTCGGCTCCACGACCGGCACCACCACCTCCGGCTCCTCCGAAGGAGACGGCGAAGGCGACGGCGTCGGCGTGACCTCCTCCCGCACCACCGGCGCCGAAGAGGGCGCCGGCGCCGCGGGCGTCTTCTCCGCGCTGTCGTTGCCCACCAGCGCCAAGGCCACCGCCGCGGCGGCCACCGCCACCACCCCCGCCGCGATCCCCGCCTTCACCGGCGCCCCCAGCCCCTCGGAAGCCGCGGCCCCACCGGAGGACGCCCCACCGTTCGCGGCGGCAGCCGCACCACCCACACCAGCGGCCCCCGCTCCCACGCCACCCGCGATGAGCGCGGCGGCCTTCGCGTACCCGGCCGCCCCGAACCACCCGATGACCGCGACCGGCACGACCGCCGGGATCCCGCTGGCCACTTCCTCGATCTGGAGCGCCGCCAGCCGGCACTTCGCGCACTCCTCCAGATGCTTGCGCAGCCCCCGCTCGGCCCGCGTCCGCAACCGTTTGCGCGCGTACGTCCCGAGCTGGTCGGCGTACTGGCTGCACTCCTCGTCGGAGGTCAGCGTCGCCGACACGTGCGCCTGGAGATACGCCTGCTTCAGCCCCTCCCGGGCCCGCGACGCCAGCACCCGCGTCCCGTTGGCGTCCAGCCCGAACAGCGTCGCGACCTCGCTCGGCGACTCGTCCTCGACCTCGGTGTGCCACAGCACCGCCTGCCACCGCTCGGGCAGCGACCGGAACGCCTGCATCGCCATCGACTGCTCGGCCTCGTGCATGGCCCGCACGTCCGCGCCGAGTTCCAGCGTGTCGTCGTCCCCGCCCTCGGAACGCCCCGCCGCCTGCGCCGCGAACACCGCGAAGTCGTCGACCAGTTGCTCACGCTTCGCCGACTGGATCCACTGCGCGGCGACCCGCCGCACGGACGTCAGCAGATAGGCGCGGACGGCGTGCTCGGGCCCGGAACCGCCCCGCACGGCCTGGAGCATCCGCGCGAACACCTCGGCCGTGAGGTCGTCGGCGGTGTGCCCGTCGCGGCAGCAGGTGCGCGCGTACCGGCGCACGGCGTCGGCGTGCCGGCGGTACAGCTCCTCGTACGCGGAGTCGTCCCCGGCGCGCATCGAGCCGATCAGCTCGGCGTCGGCCGGCGGCAGCTCCCTGAGCGGCGGCAGGACGCCCTCGTCCCGCCGGTCCCGCTGACTGGGCACCTGCGGCGAGGCCAGCGCCTCACCGTCGTCCAGTGACTCGTCCCGCCCGTCAACACTCATCGCGGAAAGCCCCCGCCGCCAGCCCGTACAGTCCCGAACACCGGCCTAGCGTGCCATACCCGCATGAACCCGGACTCCCCTCGGAAACCTCTTCCACCCGTCCGTGGCCGTGGCCCGCTCCCCTGTACTAGAACCGGCCCGCCGAAGAATCACCTTTTCGAGTCACAGCCCCCGTACCTCTCGAAAGAGGTACGGGGGCCGCACGGACCCGCACCCGCTACAGCGAACTGGGCCGGGACCTCAACCCCTCCAGCAGGATGTCCAGCAGCCGGGCCGAAGCCGCCGCCTGCTGCACCGCGTCCGGCAGGGACGGCGCCGCCGTCGCGATCACCAGCAGCACGTCGGACACGGACACGTCCGCCCGCAGCTCACCTGCGGCCCGAGCCCGGTCGACCAGCTGCCCGACGACATCGAGCAGCGCGGCCACCCCGGGATCGTCCAGCGGCGAGACCGGCACCTCCTCGGGCACCAGCCGCAGCTCCCCGCCTCCCGGCTGGGACCGCTGCTGGGGCACCCGCGCCTCCTCCTCCGCGACCCCCACCCGCAGCACCTGCGGCGGCAGCAGCCGCCCCGCGCCGGAGGCGACGGACGTGCGGAGGAACCGCGAGAGCGCGGACCAGGGCTCGTCCTCCTGACCCAGCGCGGCCCGCGCCTGCTCGGTCAGCCGGGACGTCTCCTCCTCGGCTATGCGCCGGACCAGGACGTCCTTGCTGGGGAAACGCCGGTACACCGTGCCCACCCCCACGCGGGCCCGGCGTGCGACGTCTTCCATGGGAGCCCCGTAACCGAGCTCCCCGAACACCTCGCGGGCGGCCCGCAGAACGTGTTCGAGATTGCGCTGTGCGTCCACGCGCAACGGCGTCGTCCGCGAGGATTCCCCGCGTCCGCGCGTCGCCGCGCTCATCATGGCGCCGCCCGCGAGAGCGGACGCCGTAGACCATTGCGAGTCCTGAATGTGCATCAATGATCCCCCGGTAAATGTCGTCTCCCCCCGGAGACTTTCCCCGCCATTGAATGCCGGGGCGTGTGGAACCCGGGGCAGCGTGCCCGCCCCCGCGTGTCGCGGGTCCGGCGGAACACCTCCCCCCTCGGGCGGCCGACCGCCGCGCCCCGTCCCCGACGGACACGCACCGGACAGGCATCCCTACACCCCGTCGACACACGAACATAGTTGAGCGGCAGTCAATTCAGAAGAGGCACGTTCCGCGTGGAGGGCCGCCCGAACGGAGTACACGGGGTGTGTATCCGGCGCGCACACCCCTGTTCACCCCGGCGCACCTCCTCTGACCTGCACGCCTGGCGCGCGTACGACAGCCCTGGCAGGCCCCGGCCACACCGGGGCGCGCGCCCCGCTGCGCGCCGGGACTGTGGACAAACTCCGGCGCCCGGTGCGTCATGGGGTGGTGAAGGAACGTGTGCGCATTCTCGTTGTCGGCGGCGGCTACGTCGGGATGTATACGGCACTGCGACTCCAGCGGAAGCTGAGGCATGAACTGAGGCGCGGGGAGGCCGAGATCACCGTCGTCACCCCCGACCCGTACATGACCTATCAGCCGTTCCTCCCGGAGGCCGCGGCCGGCTCGATCTCCCCCCGGCACGTCGTCGTCCCCCTGCGCCGCGTCCTGCCGCACTGCCGCGTCGTCATCGGCGAGGTCACCGCCGTCACCCACGCCGAGCGCACCGCCACCCTGACCACCCTCGCCACCGCCGAGGAGGGCACCGGACCCCGTCAACTGCCGTACGACGAACTGGTCCTGGCGCCCGGCTCCGTCTCCCGCACCCTCCCCGTCCCCGGCCTCGCCGAGCACGCCATCGGCTTCAAGACCGTCGAGGAGGCCATCGGCCTGCGCAACCACGTCATCGAGCAGATGGACATCGCCTCCTCCACCCGCGACCCCGCCGTCCGCGACGCCGCCCTCACCTTCGTCTTCGTCGGCGGCGGCTACGCGGGCGTCGAAGCCCTCGGCGAACTGGAGGACATGGCCCGCTACGCCTCCCGCTACTACCACAACGTCACCCCGGACGACATGAAGTGGATCCTCGTCGAGGCGTCCGACCGCATCCTCCCCGAGGTCGGCCCCGACCTCGGCCGCTACACGATCAGCGCACTGCGCAGCCGCAACATCGACCTCCGCCTGAACACCCGCCTCGACTCCTGCCTCCACCGCACCGCCGTCCTCAGCGACGGCTCCCGCTTCCCCACGCGGACGATCGTCTGGACCGCCGGCGTCAAACCGCACCCCCTGCTCGCCGCGACCGACCTCCCCCGCACCGACCGGGGACGCCTCACCTGCACCCCCGAGCTGACCATCGAGGGCACCACGCACGCGTGGGCCGCCGGAGACGCCGCCGCCGTCCCCGACACCACCGCCGCCCCCGGCACCCACACCGCCCCCAACGCCCAGCACGCCGTCCGCCAGGCCAAGACCCTCGCCGACAACCTCGTCCGCTCCCTGCACGGCCGGCCCCTCACGCCCTACGCGCACGCGTACGCCGGCTCGGTCGCCTCCCTGGGCTTCCACAAGGGCGTCGCGCACGTGTACGGGCGCCGGTTCAAGGGCTACCCCGCGTGGTTCATGCACCGCGCCTACCACCTCAGCCGCGTCCCCACCTTCAACCGCAAGGCGCGCGTGCTCGCCGAATGGACCCTCTCCGGGCTCTTCAAACGGGAGATCGTCTCCCTCGGCTCCCTCGAACATCCGCGCGCGGAGTTCGAACTGGCCGCCGGTGGAAAGCCTTCAGATGAACACACCGGTCCACACCGGGAATCCGGTCACCAGGACGACGAGGACAACCCGAAGGAGTAGTCCTCACCCGATCCAGGAACTCCGCCGCACGCCCCGGCGTCGAACGAATACCGGGCCCGGCGCCCGCACTGCCAGACTGCAACCCCGACGACCTCCCACCGACCTCTGTCCCACAGGCGGCACACGGCGCGTCCCCCCGCCGCACGGCCGCCCCGGAGCCGGCCGACCACCACTACACGAGGCAAGGATTCGTGAACTTCACGCGCTGGAGCGCCCGGCTCCCCGGAACGCAGCGCCGCGCCGCCGCGCGGGCCGAACACCCGCACGCCACCACCACCGACCGGCGAGGCGAGGGCTCCGTCCCCGCGGCCCGCGCCGAACACCTCACCGACCCCGACGAGCCGCCCGCCCGCCAGCCCGTCGACACCCTCCCCGTCCGTGAGGTCCTCGACCGCGTCCCCGCCCTGGTCGCCCTCGTCCACGGCCCCGACCACCGCCTCGCCTACGTCAACGACGCGTACGCCGCCGCCTTCGGCACCCGCGCGCCCGGCGAACCCGCCGCCGAGACCCTGCCCGAACTCTCCGAACTCGGCCTGCTCCCCCTTCTCGACCAGGCCCTGCGCAGCGGCCGCCCGCGCACCCTCAAGTCCCGCAAGGCGCCCGACGGCCGCTCCTACACGTTCACCTGCACCCCGGTCGCCGAGGGCGACGGCGGCGAGAAGGACGCCGTCCTGATCTTCGCCGTCGACGTCACCGACCACGCCGAGGCCGCCGAGCGCCTGCGCGCCAGCGAACGCCGCCAGCGCGAGACCGCCGTCACCCTCCAGCGCTCCCTCCTCCCCCAGGAGCTCGAACAACCCGACGACCTGCGCATCGCCGCCGTCTACCACCCCGGCGGCACCGAGGCGGCCGTCGGCGGCGACTGGTACGACGTCATCACCCTCGGCGGCGGCCGCACCGCCCTCGTCATCGGCGACGTGATGGGCAGAGGCGTGCGCGCGGCGGCCGTCATGGGCCAGCTGCGCACCGCCGTCCGCGCGTACGCGCGCATGGACCTCCCCCCGCACGAGATCCTGCAACTCCTCGACGGCCTCGCCTCCGAGATCGACGCCAACCAGATCGCCACCTGCGTCTACGCCGTCCACGACCCCAACGAGGGCCGCCTCGTCTACGCCTCCGCCGGCCACCTCCCGATCCTCGTCCGCGACGAGTCGGGCACCGTCACCCGCGCCCCCGAACCCACGGGCCCCCCGCTCGGCACCGGCGGCCTCATGCACTCCTCGACGTCCATCCCCCTGGGCCCCGGCTCGACGGCCGTCCTCTACACCGACGGCCTGGTCGAACGCCGGGACGCCGACCTCGACGAGGGCATCGAGGCCCTGGAACACGCCCTCTCCGGCGCCACGGGCACCCCCCAGGTCGTCTGCGACCGCCTCGTCCGCTCGGCGGGCGTGACCGCCGACCACGACGACGACGTCGCCGTCCTCGTCCTCCAGCACCCCAGCCGCACCGGCCCCGAACGCGAACTCTTCCGCAACGCCGCCCTCGAACTCCTCGGCGGCGTCGAAGCGGCCCCCCGCGCGCGTGCCTTCGCCTCCGGCGTCCTCACCAGCTGGCGCTTCCCCCCGGACCTCCACGACCACGGCGTCCTGGCGGCCAGCGAACTGGTCGCCAACTCCCTCCAACACGGCACCCCGCCCATGCGCCTGCGCCTGCGCCGCACCGACCGCCGCCTCATCATCGAAGTCACCGACGGCGACGACCACCTCCCCCGCCGCCGCCAAGCCGACCCCGCCGACGAATCCGGCCGCGGCATCGCCATCATCGCCTCCCTCGCCACCACCTGGGGCGCCCGCCGCACCCCGGGCGGCGGCAAGGCGGTCTGGTGCGAGTTCGCCCTGCCGTAGGACACGGGGAAGGGCCGCCGCAGGGAATGCGACGGCCCTTTCGGACAGGGGGGTGGGCCGCGAGGCGCCGGCCGGCACCCTCGTCCCCGTCAGGCGTTGACGGACTCCGCCGGGGTCCCGCCCCGTGCGACCACGCGGTTTCGGGTGAGCCAGGGCCGGTCCTGGGTGGGGGTCAGGTGGCGGCCGAGCCTCAGGGCGAGCCAGGTGATGCCCAGGGAGAAGAGGAGGAAGGTCACGATGTAGGGGGCGTGGAGGGAGGCTCCCATGGGGCCGCCGAGGGCGGGGCCGAGGGCCAGGGCGAGTTGTTTCACCAGGGCGAACGCCGAGTTGTACTGGCCGGCGAGGCCGGTCGGCGCGAGGTCCGCGACCAGCGGGGCGACCGTCGGGGCCAGCATCGACTCGCCGAGCCCGAACAGCGCGTAGGTCGACACGAACGCGGCCGTCGCCACCTCGGGGCTCGCGTGACCGAGGCCCGCGAAACCGGCCACCACCCACGCGACGGCCCAGATCAGCCCGACGCCCGCGATGACCCGCGACCGGCGCCGCCGCTCCACGAAACGCAGGATCGCGAACTGCGCGACGACGATCACCGCGGTGTTCGCCGCGAGCGCCGTCCCCAGCGCCGACGGCGAGATCCCGGCCGCCTCCACGCCGTACGCGCTCAGCCCCGACTCGAACTGGCCGTAGCAGGCGAAGAAGAGGACGAAGCCCAGGACCGACAGCTGCACCATCGCCCGGTTGCTCATCAGCTCGCGCCAGCTCGCCCGCGCCGACCGGGGCGCGTCCGTCACCCGCGGGGCGTGCGGCACCCGGACCGTCGCCATCAGCACGACCAGCAGCAGGAACATCGCCGCCTCGATCGAGAACAGCAGCACGAACGACGACGCCTTCGAGGTGTCGACCAGATGCCCGCCGATCAGCCCGCCGACGCCCAGACCCAGGTTCTGCAGGAAGAACTGCGTGGCGAACGCCCGCGACCGCGTCTCGGTCGTCGAGCAGTCCACGATCATCGTCGCGAGCGCCGGCGACATCACGGCCTGCCCCGCGCCGAGCAGCGAGGCCGCGGCCAGGACGGCGACGGCGTTCGCGGCGAGACCGAGCGCCAGGGCACCGAAGGCGGCGGCGACCAGGGCGACGAGCAGCACCGGCAGCGGGCCACGCCGCACGATCGCCCGACCGGCGAGCGGCAGCACGATCAGCGCGGCCACGGCGAAGACGGCGAGCACGAGCCCCGCCGTCACCGCCCCGAGCCCCCGCACCTGCGCCACGTAGACGTACAGGTAGGGGACGGTGAAGCCGAGCCCGAACGCGCTGAGTGCGTTGCCCACGTGGATCCGGCGCATCGCCGCGCCCTTCTCCCTGGTCACGTTCACCTCTCTCAGATGGTTGCTAGGTCCAGCACTTAGCAACAAAGACTTCGAAGATAAAATTTCGAGCTAAACTGTACACCTCGAAGAACTTGAACGCCAACAGCCCCATGCGATACTGACCGGCATGGGCGACCACCCCGACACCCCCGGCGAACCGACGCTCGACGA